>ONDE01000002.1 GCA_900316515.1 uncultured Bacteroidales bacterium
CATGTGGCTCTCCGTCGACCCGATGGCAGATAAATACCCGGGCATTAGTCCGTATGCTTACTGCGCGTGGAATCCCGTGAAGTTGGTTGACCCGGATGGACGGGATGTATGGCCTACTAGTGGGGAAGCATACCAGATGATTCTTGGAACCCTGCCAGATGAGGCAAGAGAATACGTCAAGCTAAATAATGATGGTAGAATTGACAAGGGTTTAATGGAATCATATTCAAGTAATAGTCAGAATTATAATGATTTGTTAGAGATGGTAAAGTCCGATTGCACAATAGAGGTTTCACTAGCAAGTCAATATGACTATCTTGATAAAAATGGTAAATTAAAGATAACTGATATGGCTTCAACTTATTCGAATCCAGAAATAGATGCCTCATTCAAGTCAAATTTACCAGAACTTCCTCTTGACGGACCTTATTCTTTATCGACGGGAGAAACGGGCAATTTGGGTGTTACTGAAATGCCAGAAGCATCAGCCGACAATCGTTCAACAAATGACAATGTCCGTGTTTTTATAAACAATAGATTATCCCCCAAAGGTCGAGCGGAAAATCTATCACATGAGTTATATGGACATGCTTTCTTGTATGTTACTACGGGAGATGTTTCTCTTTCCACTCACTCTCCAGGGAATTTGGAGACTAATATGATTTTAAGAAACAGAATAGCTAACTCTCAAAATGAAGTCAGAAATATATGGAAATAATGGATACGGTGAAAAAAATCATGAGCTTTCTTTGTTTTCTTTCGTTCTGTGGCATGATTGAAGCTCAATGTTTAATAAAAAAGGATACCCTAGCTTATCTTTCTGCAGAAAATCCTATCTACTTAATAGAGTACACTGTCTATAACAATACTGCTGATACATTTTTTTTATGGATAGACTATCGCGCCATAAGAACAGAGGATTTGACCGTAGAAGAAGGTGATATAAGTAGTTTTTTTCTTTTTTTAAGAAGACCAGCATGTGAATTGGGAATTGCATTCAAATGTTTTGATGGGAATATTAATAATATGGAGCGGTTTATTCCAACAATAGGATGTGACTTTATAAAAAAAATTCCACCTCTTGGCTCATTTACAATATTATCCACGGAAGATGGATTATTAAAAGAAAACATCCATCTCCTAAATCAAGACATCGTTAAAAAATATCTACCTTTGGACAAGTTAGATGAATATATTTATGCAAAAGAATATATATTTACTGTTCCACAAACGCTAGATAACAAATAGTGTATTTGATTTGTAATAAATTCCCTGTAACTTGAGAGGGCGAGGAAGTGGCGTAAAGGGGAAACCCTATAGTAATAACGAAGCATGGAGCAGCTGACTCCAGTCCCGGTTACAAGAAGCAGCTATTGATTGACCGCGATAGTACATAAAACCGAAAGGGTAAAACCGCACCTTTTTCGTGCGGTCTACCCCTTCGGTTTTATGTGTTTGTAGGTTCAATTAATAATCTCTTTTTAGTTGTATTCCACAGCAAGAAAGCGAATTTATGCTGTGGGTAGGTTCTTGTTAAGAACAATCTACTCTGAAGAATTGTAATAACTGTTCATTTTAAATCCGTATTTGGTATTGCATTCGTTAATACTATTTTTAATTCGACCCCAATTATCAAAGCCTGCCTGTGATTGTTCAGGTCCTGGCCTGCGAGCAAAGTCCCCCAAACGTCCATTTGGAATTTCTAAATAAACATCATTTTCGTCATATAACTCAACTAATACAACATAATTCATATCATATTGTAGTCCAACGCTCGCAATGTATGTTGTATCTCCAAGCAACTCTATAGTATCGGATAAAAAAAGATATCGAATATCGTTAATCAAATAATCCTTCCCAATAAAATTATCGGCAACATGGATTAAGATGACAGAATCAATACTTACTAATATAAAATGTTCATTTTCTGTTTGTCCATTTCGCGCCTCTAAAGTAAAAAATGAACATGGGCAATCGTCGTTCAAATGAAATTTAACCACCGCACACTCAATGGTTTCGAGAACTATTGTGTCTTGTGCATATAGCTTTGCGGAAGATAGTACAAGTGAAATGAACACACAAAAGAAACTAATTCCTTGGGAATTCATTATAATGTCCTCCTATTTTATATCCGTTATATACGCCGTTAAAACGGTCTCTGACCGTCACATTTATTCCGAATTGTAGGTAGTCTTTAGCAGTACTAGGCTCATATGTGTTGATGATATGCATCTCTGTCGGTATGCCAAAGAACCAGTTTTTTGTATCGTCAAATGTCATATCATATGATTCTGTTGACATCCGGACAGCAAATAATTTTGCATCATACTCTTTATTTATCGAATAAGTTGCTGATAAATCATAATTTGCATCTTTCATTTGACCTGCATGAAAAAACTCCTCAAGGAAAACATGTTCATTTGTTCCACCGTGCATATCATTTGGATCGCCCCATTCAATATCAAAACAGCCATTCGAAAATTTGTCTTGTTGGATTGCCGAATAGTCAACTACTCCATTTGCTCCGATGCTTTTGGCATAGGCATTGTCATTGCACTCTTTGACATTGATCTGGATGCTGTGATCGTCGTTTAATTTATCATACAACTCTGTATACTTTTCGTAGCCTTGTTTTCTATAATACTTTTCGTGGATTTTCTGAGCAGACTCCGACAAAACAACGTCTCTTCCATCAGGATCCACCAGTTTCACAGGGTTCCAAGCACAATAAGCATAAGGGCTAATGTTTGGGTATTTATCAGCCATCGGGTCGACGCTGAGCCACATTGTCATCAGCTCGTGGTCCATGTACCTTGCGCCGAAGTAGCCATATCCTGTTTCCTCGTCGCGTTCTTTGCCGGTGAAAGTGAATGGGTGATAATAGTGGGAAAGACCTTGGTCCATTGAGGTAAATCGGAAACCAACAGATGGCGTTTTTTGAAGAAAAGTGTTCGAAAAAACACCCTCTCCAAACCATGTGGGAGGCCAGTTCTTAGGGGTGGATATAGGTGTTTGTTTCACGGTGCAAAAATACAACTTTTCCTTGTATTATGCACAAAAAATGTACCTTTGCATCTTCTTTTTCCAAAATGTTACACATAAACCCCCTGCAATCATGAATGTTCGGATTGAATCTGATTTCCGTTTTTCGGTAGCCGCCATCCAGTATACGCCCCAAGGAGAGCTCTGCATCACCCTGTCTTCCGGCGATTCCACGTCCGCCACACGCTACCATTATACCGCCAACCTCGGCAACTGGCAGGCCGAGGAGAAGCCCACCGTGTGCCTCCTGCAGTACGCCAGAAACTTCGCTGCCTCGGCCAACATCAAGGACAAGACCAAGGACTCCTACCGCCTTATGTGCAATCACCTCGAGGCTTACGGAGACAGCCTGGTGTGTATTTTGCAAAATACACTTTTGGCGCAATTGTGTTTTTAGCAAAAAACATTTTGCTTATTTCTGTGCATTTTACAAAAAACACGTATATTTGCAAACAAAAATACTGGCACAATAATACACAAATCGTTATGGATAAGCTTTTTGAGCGTCACGACGAGTATCTGTCCACCACGCCGATGAATTATGTGCGACGTTTCTCGGAGCAAATCGACTGGTCATTGCAGCTGGTCATCATCAAGGGTCCCAAGGGTGTGGGAAAATCCACGCTTATGCAGCAGTATATCAAGATGCATTTCTCGCCCGACGACCGACACGTGCTCTATTGTTCAGCCGACTCATCCTATTTTGCCAACCACACCTTGCTGGACACCGCCGAACGTTTCTACCGTATTGGTGGACGCCATCTTTTCATTGACGAAGTGCATAAATATGAGAATTGGAGCCGAGAGGTGAAAGAAATATATGATTTGCACAAAGATTTGCATTTGGTGTTAAGTGGATCGTCATTGTTGCAGATTAATGACGGTCAAACAGACCTCTCTCGTCGCAAGGTGGAATATGTGATGCCAGGCCTCTCCATGCGTGAATTCCTATATATGGATTGCGGAATAGAAATCGAGCCCATCTCGCTAGAGGAACTGCTTGAAGCGCCCAATGCCTACTGCAACGAGGTAAAGAAACGCTGTCATCCACTGGAGCATTTCAAACGCTACTTGAAGTATGGCTACTACCCCTTCTATTTTGAGAGCAGGAATGCCTACCAAAGTCGCCTCGAATCGGTCGTGAACTATATTATCGACAGCGAGCTGACTCAATTTCGCGGCTTGGAGGTGGGCAATGTCCGCAAGATAAAAGCGCTACTAAAGGTGTTGTCGCAAATGGTGCCTTATGAGGTTGACATTGCCAAACTGTCGAAAAATATCGGTATCCAGCGTACAACCTCGTTGAAATACCTCTATTACCTGGAGGAAGCCGCGCTTATAAGGCGTCTTTTCACTAACATCGACAGCGTGGGCGACTTGCAAAAGCCTGACAAGATTCTGCTTGACAACAGCAACCTGCTTTACACTATTTCTGACCGAGAACCAGAAATTGGCACCGTGCGCGAAACATTCTTTTGCAACCAGCTGGCATCGACGGGGCATCGGGTAGAGTACGGCGGGTTGAAAACCGGCGACTTCCGAGTGGATGGCGAAATGGTGATGGAGGTGGGAGGACGTGACAAAGGTTTCGGACAGGTAAAAAATGAAGAGCGTGCCTATGTGGTGGCAGACGATATTGACAGCGCAACCGGCATTGCCGGGATGTTGCTTCCGTCCGGTCGTGAGGCTAAACTATGTAAAATCCCCTTGTGGGCCTTCGGTTTTCTTTACTAACCACTTTTATGGCAAGGGTACACACATTCTATCATTCCGACCTTTGCGGAAGTCGAGCGCAGAGCCAAACTTGCTTGAGTTATGCCGAGATGAAGCAAAGTGTGCGAAGCAAGCACTTGGGTTCTGCCAGCTGGATTACTGACAGCATCGGCATTCCGATTCAGCACTTGCAGTACCTACCCTACGGCGAGCCATTCGTCAATCAACGTCCTGCGGGCTCAACCTACAGCGAACGCTTCACTTTCACCGGCAAAGAACGGGATGAGGAAACGGGATACGGTTACTTCGGCGCCCGATATATGGACCACGAGCTGATGACTATGTGGCTCTCCGTGGACCCGATGTCCGATAAATACCCATCTTTAAGTCCCTATGCGTATTGCGCGTGGAATCCAGTGAAACTGGTGGATCCGGATGGAATGGAAATAGACGATTATTTTACAAGGGATGGGAAATATCTTGGGTCAGATAATGCAAAGACCAATTATGTTCGTATAATCTCTGAATACTCATGGAGTATTTTGGATAAAGATGAAAATGGGAAGGTAGATCATGACTTGGCCAACGAAATGTCCACGTCCTTTTCTAAAGCTTCAGAAGATATGTCTGAAGAGGCGCAATTGGGAGTATATCAGCACTACAACCTAACGGGGAAAGGGGTTGAGGCAGCTCCTCCTGACGAAATAACTTCAAAAAATCCCATGATGATTACCAAAGTTGGATGTAAAGATGGTGATTTAAAAAAAGACATAGCTATCGTGACACATTTGTATATTCCACTTGTTAATAATAGTACCCCCAATAGCAAAGGTGACGCTCTGTGTGATAATGCAGATGAAATTGTGAATAGCTTTGTTCATGAGAGAGACCACATGCAGAGAGCCCTGAAAATGGGTTATGGAAAATGGTTGAAGATGAATAATTCAAAAGAGGGCAAACGGGATATTGAATATAGTGCAATAAAGGCTCAACGAGAGCATGGTTCTTGGAGTGGGTGCAGAAATAGTTTTAAAAAAGGAGTTAAAAATTATGAAGAGAGATTTTAAATATGTATTAATAGCGATTCTTTTCGCATTTTCAGGGAAGGCTCATTCCCAATTATGTTTCTCTATTGACACCTTGAAGATCGGCGATGTTCTATGGATATGTCAAAATGATGTGTGGATAGAAGATTTTGCATATGGGCCTCGATTCGACATGCTTTTCTCTATAAAAAACAATGGGAAAGATACTGTATTGATACATACAAATACCGCTAATATGTATCTTGAATATGGGGATGCGCACACAAAGAAAAAAAATGTTTCGAATTTTCAAGATGGAGATACAACGTTTATTATTTTGCCAGATTCAACATATAGATTTTGGGGGCAAGTGTATTTCTATGATTTGGAAGGAGAAATGACAACGGGACTGAATTATAGGTTTGTGAATTTCCTCCCTGAAATTGATATGATTGTAGAGAATGCTGAAATCGTTCTTGAAATTTATGGGTCAAAGAGCACAAAGACGTCTTTTCAAAATTGTTTTACAGAGAATCATTTCTTTCATGATGGGACTTATCACGAATCAATATATTATTCTGGTCACCGATAAGGCTGAGTGTCGAACTATTCTAATAGAATCCCCCCCCATAATAAACAAATGAAAACAACAATCAGTTGAACTGCCCATCACATAAAACCGAAGGGATAAACCGCATGAAAATGATGCGGTTTTACCCCATCGTTTTCAACGGGAAAGAACAGCATCGAAAATCAATGGAACAACTTTTATTATAGTTGTTTATAAAGGTTACTCTATATTCATTTTTTGAAGAAAAGGTATCAAAACACACACTTAAAATACCACTTTTTGACATGGCGTTTCTTCCTGACGATATGGTGTGATTTTGTCGCATTATAGTCGCCTTTCATAGCTGCAATATACTAATAAGCAAATAGTCTTCTTCTTCCTTTTATTCTCTTTTATTCTTCTTTTTTATTCTCGGAATGCAAAGATACGAATGTTTTTGGAATGGCAAAAAAATATTTTTAGGGGAAGATGGGCCCACTTAGTGCCATCCGGTCGAAGCCGCCTTGTGCTATTTCCCGAAGAGTTCCGAGTGCGTGCCCAATCGCACCAGTTCTATGATATCCCGCTTGTCATCTATCCATATCAACAAGAAATCACTTTCGATGTGGCATTCAAGACAGCCTTTGTATTTGCCGACAAGTGAATGCGGGAAGTATTCATCAGGGATCGGCTTCTCGTTTACCAGCAGGTCAAGCAATACCTTCAGCTCCGAAAGCAGTTTGGTCTGATGTTTGTACCGCTTCAGGTCTTTCTTGTACTGGGTAGTGGGCTGTAACAGCTTCATCTTTCGTCGCTGAGAATGTCATTCATCATATCATCGGCACTTGCATATACCTTGTTGCGGTTGCGGCCAGACATCGCCTCTTCGATGGCGGCACGAGTTGTGTCGTTGGGCTCGTTGTAAACAATATCGAGCAAGATACTCTCCACATAGTTGTTGAGGGTTCTGTTTTGACGAACGGCATTCTTTTTCAATCTATCCAGAAGATCGGTTCTGAAACGGAAAGATGCTGGTTTTCTTTCAATTGCTGTATTCATCGCTGTATTACATCTAAATACTTTCAATTGCAAAAGTAATACAAAAAATTGAATTGACAAATTTTTTTTGAATACAATGCTGTTTGGGGTCACTCCGGCAGCACCTCGGCGCGGCCGGCGACGGTGTACTGGCGGCCGGTGTCGACCTCGCGGCAGAGCCAGCGGGTGCGGCGGTGTTCGAGGCTTTCGAACAGTAATTCAGGATTGTTCTTCAGGCGGAAACGACTGCCGGCAGGCAGGTCGTCCAAGTGCGTAACACAACCCTCGAAATAGTCTTTGTCGTAGCGATGCAGCAACTCCTCTATCTGCCGCAGCAGCGGACGGTACAGCGGCACACGCGAGGCATAGCGCGCCACCAGCGGCCGCACCTCGGGCGGGAACCACACGGCATGCTCGGCCAGCAGCCGCGCATACTCGCCCTGCCACTCGTGGCCGTGGGCCGCAACATTGCTGTACTTGAGGTGTGTCTCTAGATGCGCCGCCTCGTGCAGGAACACCCACAGGAAGAAGTATTTGTTAAGGTCGCCGTTTACGGAAATCTCATGGAATTCATGACCACTCTGCGGCCAGCGGTAGTCACCCAGCTTGCTGCGCCGACCGCGGGTGATGTGGAAATGCACCTTGTAGCGGTCGAGGTAGGCATAGGTCCAATCCACCGCTTCTAGCGGCAAATGATTCCTAAGTATGGCGCGGTAGCGTTCCTCGGTGGTCATAAGCGCAGCCTCAGAAAGTCGGACAGTCGCAGTGACTCCGGCGGTGCTTGTACATGTGGTCGCCCGACGAGCAGGCTCCACAAGCCATCCCCGCCAGCAGCAACAGCACCACAGCCACTATGAATCTGCGTCTTTTCATCACTCCTAATAACGGCAGCGACGGCGAATTATTGTGCCACGAAAACACACATTCGCAACCTCGCGACAAAATTTTTCTCCTCCATTTTCAAAAAAGTATGTATTTTTGCACTTCAAATCATTTATAAAAATGAGCCACAAGACAGCTATAAAGGTTTATGAAATAGCATCCTACGTGCTGATACTGGGAGCTACGGCAGCCTACTTCCTGCTCAAGACCAGCGAACTCCGTCTGTCGCTGACAATGATACTCGTGGCCTTGGCCATACTGATGCGCATGATGATGGAGCGCCACCGCTTCCGCTCGGCCGAAGACGAAATCGACCAGCTCAAAGACGACCTCCGCCGCCTCACCCAGCTCTACGCCGAAGAAAAGAAAAAGAATAATAACAAATAAAACAACAATCATTTATGGCAACAACCACCGACATCAAGAACGGACTTTGCATCAATTTCAACAACGACATCTACACCATCGTTGAGTTCCTCCACGTGAAACCCGGCAAGGGCGCCGCCTTCGTGCGCACCAAGATGCGCAACGTGAAGACCGGCCGCATGCTCGAGAACACCTTCCCCAGCGGTGCCAAGATCGACATCGTGCGCGTCGAGCGTCGTCCCTACACCTACCTCTACAAGGAGGGCGACATGCATGTCTTCATGCACACCGAGACCTACGAGCAGATCTACATCCCCGAGCAGATCATCAACGCCCCGCAGTTCCTCAAGGACGGCCAGTATGTTGAGATCACCGTCGAGGCCGACACCGAGACCCCGCTGACCTGCGAGCTGCCTCCATTCATCGAGACCGTTGTCACCTACACCGAGCCCGGTTTCGCCGGCAACACCGCCACCAACGCCATGAAGGACGCCACCGTCGAACCCGGCGTCCAGGTCCGCGTGCCCCTCTTCATCAAGGAAGGCGAGCGCATCAAGGTCGACACCCGCACCTGCGAATACGCAGAAAGACTGAAGTAAGGTTGAAAATTGAAAGTTGAAAGTTGAAAAGACTGGCAATTATTGCAGCCTGCCTGCTGGTGCTGGCAGGCTGCAAACATAAACCGCAGCAACCCGCAGCCACAGGCATCGACTACACGCAGGTAGCCATCCCGACGTTCAGCGCCGACAGCGCCTACCATTTTGTCGAGGCCCAGCTCGCCTTCGGCAACCGCACCCCTGGCAGCAAAGGCTGGGAACAGTGCGCCCATTGGCTCGAACAGCAATTGGGCCGCTGGTGCGACACCGTCATCGTGCAGCCCTTCAAAGCCACGCTCTGGGATGGCACCACAGTGCCTGGACGCAACATCGTAGGTTCGCTGAATCCCACGGCGCAGAAGCGCGTGCTGCTGGCCGCCCACTGGGACAGCCGCCTCTGGGCCGACCACGACCCCGACGACGCCAACCACCGCCGCCCCGTGCCCGGTGCCAACGACGGCGCCTCGGGAGCCGCCGTGCTCCTCGAGATGGCCCGCAGCATGAGCCAGATGCCGCCATCGGTGGGCATCGACTTCATCCTCTTCGACGTCGAAGACCAGGGACAGCCCGAATGGGCCGACACCTACGAGGACAACACCTGGTGCAAGGGCTCGCAGCACTGGGCACAGAACCGCCACCTCCCCTACTACACCGCCGTCTACGGCGTGCTGTTCGACATGGTGGGCACCGCCGAGCCCCGCTTCACCAAAGAGCAGGTGAGCCGCCACTACGCCCCAGGCCTCACCGACAAGCTGTGGAACACCGCAGCGGCCCTCGGCTACGGCAACATCTTCGTCAGCCAGAACACCGACCCCATCCTCGACGACCACCTCTACGTGAACCAGATCGCCGGCATCCCCATGGTCGACATCGTGCAGAACAGCCCCACCACCAGCTTCTTCCCCCACTGGCACACCACCACCGACAACCTCGACAACGTCAGTGCCGAAAGCCTCCGCATCGTCGCCACGGTGACCATGAAGACCATCTATGGGGACTACCCAGCAGGGAAATGAAAAGTGAAAAGTAAAAAGTGAAATTATCGGGTCATATAGTGCTTGTAGCTGCTGTGCTGCTCCTCGCGGGGTGCAAGGGCGACCGTTGCGACACCCCCTTCGGCGAGGGCGGCAGCATCAACCTGCTGATGCCTGAATTCAACAACCTCTACAACAACCCCGGCGCCACACTGGTCATCAACCGCGGCTACCGCGGCATACTGGTGCACTGCGTAGCACTGGGACAATATGCAGCCTTCGAATGCGCCTGTCCCAAGGACCACGACACGCGCATGCTGCCCGACGACGACCGCTACGCCATCATGCTCACCTGTCCCGACTGCGGCTCGCGCTTCGAGCTGACCTACGGCAACCCCCTCGAAGGCGCCTCGACCTCTTGTCCACTATACGCCTACAACACCGCCTACGACGGGCAGGTGCTCGAGATATGGTAGATAAACAAGTCGCCCCAACCTTCGGTTGGGGCGACTTGCTTTTTACCAGCGGTTGTAATGCACACGTTCGGGGTCCCATTTGTCCTTCGGCTGGGTCGTACCGTCGTGGTATCCGATGGGCACCACAGCGTAGGGCACCACCGTCGGGGGCAGCTGCAGGGCTTTTTTAATGGGGTCCATGCGGTCGGGATAGGGATAGCAAGCCGTCCAGCAGGCACCGAGACCGTAGGCTTCCACAGCCAGCAGCAGGTTCTCGGTGACGGCGCCCATGTCGTCGCGCCACAGGTGGTTCACCTGCGTCACAGCCGGGCCGTCGGGGTCTTCGCGCGTAGGGGCGGTGAAGACGGTGTCGGCACAGAGGATGATCACGGCACCGCTCTCCATGAACTTCTGCATGTTGAAGTTGCCCTCGAACACGGTCTCATACTGACTCTTGTCGGTCATCACCACAATCTGCCAGGGGCGCAGGTCGCGGCCGCTGGGGGCGGCCATAGCGGCACGCAGCAAGTTCTCCATCACATCGGCGGGGATGCTGTCGCCGTTGTAGGAGCGCACGCTCTTGCGGGCGAGGATATTCTCCATCACCACTCCCGAAATGCTGGGAGTGTCGCACTGTTTCGTGCAGCAGGCGCCGAACAGCATGGCGGCCGCTGCCATCATAACGATTACTTTCTTCATTGGTATTGTACTGTTGATTGGTTTGTGTCGTGTGTAGCTCCGCTAGTGGTATCGACATGTGTAGTGTCTTCTGGTAATTCTATCTCGCCTTCCACAATTTTCCCTTCAGTACAACTGGTGAAAGCTGCCAACGACATGGCTACGCCGGCCACAGCGGCGGCTTTGCCGAAGGTCATGCGGCGGTGCAGCTCCTGCTCTAGGTACTTCACCTCGGCCTCGCAGCGCGGACAGGTGCCGTCGCACGGGCCGTCGTAGGTGCATTCATGCTGCTCCAGCGGTATCTGGTTCTCGTCGGCCACGCGGCGGCGGATGGCCTTCAACTCTTTGCAGATGTTCTTGCCGTTAGTCTTCATATATCAGGTATTTCTTGCGTATTTCTTTGAATTGGTCGAGGGCAGGTTGCCAAGTGGCGCGTATCTCCGTTTCGCTCATGCCTGCCTCTATCTGCTTGCGGAGGTCGCCGTTGCCGGCCAGCTTCTCGAAGAAATTAGACTTCTGAAAGAAAGACTTGCTGTTGCGGACGGGGACGTCCGCGTTCCCAGCGTGACGGCGGTACATCTCCATCAGGTATTTGAGGCTGAAGGCTGCTGGAGCTGGTTCCTGCCGCAGGTCGAGGGTATCGCTATTGTAGGTGACCCACTCGAAGGGATAGTCGGTACCGCGCCCCACGCCGTAGTTGGTGCCCTCGAAGAGGCAGAGGCTCGGATAGAGGGCCACAGCATGGGCAGTGCGCAGGTTTGGTGACGGCGGCACGGGCAGCACATAGTATGTGTTGTGGGTATAGCCCTGAAGGGGTATCACCGTAAGGTCGCACTTAATGCCTCCCTTCAGCCAGCCCTCGCCGTTGATCATCTGAGCATACTCCCCTATCGTCATTCCATAGACCACAGGCACTGGGTGCATGCCTACGAACGAGCGGTAGTGGGCGGTGTCGAGCACGGGGCCGTCGACATAGTGGCCGTTGGGATTGGGTCGGTCGAGAACGAAGAGAGGAATATTGTTCTCGGCGCAGGCCTCCATCACATAGTGCAGCGTGCTGATATAGGTGTAGAAGCGACAGCCGACATCCTGCAGGTCGAAGACCACACAATCCACATCCTTCAATTGTTCGGGCGTGGGTTTCTTGTTCTTGCCGTAGAGCGAGATGATGGGGCGGCCGGTCTTAGGATCGATGCTGTTGTCAACATGAGCCCCTGCCGCCGCGGTGCCACGGAAGCCATGCTCAGGGCAGAAAATCTTGATGACATTCACACCCTTGGACAACAAGGTATCGACGAGGTGAGTGTTTCCAACCATGGAGGTCTGGTTGCCAACGACGGCCACGGCCGTCTCGCCATCGACGATTTCTTCGTATGCCATCAGCACCTCGGCGCCAGTACGCAGGCCTTGGTACGCAGGCGTCTCGCCTGCAGCCGTTGTCTGCGCATGGCAGGAGACAAGCAGTTGCGACAGCAACGCAACAAGCATCATAATACTATGCAGCCAGGGAAATTTCAATTTTCAACTTTCAATTTTCAACTTTTCCCGGTGTGGCCGAAGCCGCCGGTGCCGCGCTCGGTGTCGGTCAGCTCCTCCACCTGGATGATTTCGGCCTGCTCGTGGCGGGCGATGACCATCTGGGCGATGCGCTCGCCGTCGTTGATGACGAAGTCCTCCTGGCTGAGGTTGATGAGGATGACGCATATCTCGCCGCGGTAGTCGGCGTCGATGGTGCCGGGCGAGTTGAGCACCGTGATGCCCTTCTTCAGCGCCAATCCGCTACGCGGCCGCACCTGCGCCTCGTAGCCCGCCGGCAACTCCATGAAGAGACCCGTCTTCACCAAGCCGCGTTCCATGGGCCTCAGCGTCACCGGTCCTTCCGGCAGGTAGGCCCTGAGATCCATCCCCGCCGACTGCGCCGTTTCATACTTCGGCAGCGGGTGATGGGAGGTGTTTTTGAGTTTGATAATCATATTGTATAATTTGGGGAGTTAGAGAAGTTAAAGGAAGTTATCGCTTCGCTAGAAGTTGCCTCATCAAGCTCGGCAGCCATAGCAAAAGACAAATGCATGGTGTCTACAAAAGGTATTGTCCCTTAACTTCCCTTATCTCCTCTTAACTTCTCTTAACTTCCTTACAATTACTTTTTAGTAAGCACTTCGTCGATCATGCCGTATTTCAGGGCTTCCTCGGCGGTGAACCAGTGGTCGCGGTCGCTGTCTTTCTCCACCTGCTCGAAGGGCTGGCCGCTGTGCTTGGCGATAATCTCGTAGAGCTCCTTCTTGAGCTTCAGTATTTCGCGCACGGTGATCTCCATGTCGGTGGCTTGACCGTCGGCGCCGCCCATGGGCTGGTGTATCATCACGCGGGCATGCGGCAGGGCGCAGCGGCGGCCTTTCTCGCCGGCGCAGAGCAGCACGCTGGCCATCGAGGCGGCCAGGCCTGTGCAGATGGTGCTCACCTTGGGCTGAATATACTGCATGGTGTCGTAGATGCCGAGACCTGCATACACCGAGCCTCCCGGCGAGTTGAGGTAGATCTGTATGTCCTTGGTGGCGTCGACGCTCTCGAGGAAGAGCAGCTGTGCCTGGATGACGTTGGCGGTGTAGTCGTCGATGGCGGTGCCGAGGAAGATGATGCGGTCCATCATCAGACGGCTGAAGACGTCCATCTGGGCCACGTTCAGCTGACGCTCCTCGACGATATACGGGGTCAGCGAGTTGTTGATGGCCGAGGTATACTTGGCGTAGGTGGTGCTGCTGATGCCACGGTGCTTGGTGGCATATTTCTCAAATTCTGTCATATTGGGTGATTATTTATTATTTACATTAATACAGCAAAAATAACGCCAAAGGGCAAAAAAAATTGCCAGATAAAGAAATAAAACATATCTTTGCACTTGTATAGAATTCTATCAAAGTAATATAAACCATTAAAAACCAATCAGTATGGGCAAAAGAATATTCCTCCTGACAGTGTTGTTGGCATTTGCTGCCGTCGCGGTGGCACAGGATGTCATCACCCTCAAGAACGGTGACGAGATCAACGGCAAGGTAACCAAGGTAACTCCCACGGAGATAGAGTACAAGCTGGCCTCCAACCCCGACGGTCCCACCTACACCAAGGCGGTGTCCGAAATCTTCATGGTCAAGTACGAGAACGGCCAGAAGGATGTGTTCAACAACACTCCCGAGCCTGCCAAGCAGCAGCAACAGGTTACTGTAGACATACCCTCCGGGGTGACGCTGGAACGCAGCCGCGGCGAGATTGTCGATGCCGCCACCAACCGTACCTTCTCCGAATTCGAACTGCAGCAGATGCTCGGCATGGACGCCTACAACGACTATGTCAAAGCCCGCGACAGCTATAAGTCTACGAGCAACGGTCTTGCCTGGTCCTACACATTCTTCTTCTGTGGCCTGCCACTATACTATCTCGGTGTGCTTCTCGAGAACGGCAGCAACAACGGCCTTGCCTTGCGTATTATGGGCATTGTGTGGTTCGTGGGCGGCAACATCATGATACCCGTCGACTATATCACCCGGGGCGTCGCCGCAGGCAAGATAAGCCGCATCGCCGAGGGCTACAATGCCAAGAACGGCAGCCTCGGTATGGAAATCTCGGGCGGCTTCACCCTCATGCCCACCGCACAGGGCACCGTGGCTCCCGGCCTAGGCCTCTCGCTACGCTTCTGACCACTCACAACAACATAAAAAACAGTACCCGCACCAAACGATGCGGGTACTATTGTCTTAACTACTTAACTTCTGTCTACTTAACTACTAAAAGAATTACAGCAGTTTCTTCTTGAGGTTGAGGATCATGTCGTCGGTCATCTTCTCGAGGTCGTACTGCGGGTTCCAGCCCCACTCGTTGCGGGCGCAGCTGTCGTCCATATTGTCGGGCCAGCTGTCGGCGATGGCCTGCTTGATGGGCTCGGGCTCGTAGACCATTTCAAAGTTGGGGTAGCGCTTCTTGATGACCTCGTAGATGGTCTCGGAACCGAAGCTCATGGCGGTGACGTTAAAGCTGTTGCGGTGCACCAGCTTGCTGGGGTCGGCCTCCATGATGTCTATCATGGCCTTCTGGGCGTCAGGCATGTACATCATGTCCATGAGGGTGCCTTTCTTCAGCGGGCAGACGGACTTCTCGCCCTTGACGGCAGCGTAGTAGATCTCTACGGCGTAGTCCGTGGTGCCGCCGGGGAGGGTCTGGTAGCTGATGAGGCCCGGGAAGCGGACCGAGCGGGTGTCGACGCCGAAGTGATTTGATTATTCTATCTGGAATTTGCTCCCATCAGCAATTCTTTTAAATGAAACAACACCACGCCCCAATACAACACATACCGAATCTATGATGGTAGCATCTAACGAGGCGAAAAGAAGGGTGTCAACCGGATGGGTAATTTGCACGACATCGTCCATACAACTAAATGTGGGTGATGTTTGGCAATATAATACGTTTGATGGGTCATCATAACCAGTCCAATTTACCCAAATTGCACTCTCCAAGAGATTCGTTTTACCAGGATCATACCAAGAATCATAACGTTCTATACTTATTGATAGTTTGATTTCTTCATTGCAATCTGTATTAAAGATTATGTCGGCGTAACGTGGCGCACATAAACACTTACAGTTCCATTCAAGATATTCAGAGTGCTGCTTCCATTTATACATACACTTCCAGCATACAGTATCTTCGTTTTCATTTACAAACCATAGTGTTTCGTCGTTCTGATATGGAATAAATTCCATAAACATGTCGGGGAAACCCGGACAATTCTTCCCGCACGAAGATAACATTACGGTTATAAAAAACACAACCAGATTCGAAATAACAATACCTCTTCTCATGCGCTTTAGTTTTTAATGAAGCATTTTATATACTTGCTGCCACCTTCAACACAGCAAATAAAGTAGCATCCCGATGGTAAGCTGCTAATTTCAATTATTTCCGTGTTGATTCCCGCTTGTTTTTGCTTGGCAGGTATGCATTGGACTACCTTACCATAAATATCAAATATTTCAAAAGAAACAATTTTTGTTTGGCCCAGTACATATTCCACATGTATTTCTTTTTGTGTTGGATTTGGAAATACTCTAATAATGGGCATACTCCTTTCAAGAAGTGCATCAAATTTACTATTTTTTGCATCTGGTAGATTGACAATATTTGAATGCTTTGATGAAGGCGATGGTTCACAGGGTTCTATTGACGCAGTTAATTCTGCACCAGAGAATGCATGGAATCCATCTTGAAAAACAATCTCTTGTCCTGCAGTAAGTGCAAGATTAGCACCAGTCCTAATTTGATTTGTTCCATAAAAAATCATAGTGTTTTCTGCACGATAATTCTGTATGTCTCCATATACTAAATTAATACCATTAACCCAATAATCATGAGAACATCCCCATCCATTCACATGTAAGGAGGGGTCTCCCATTAGATTATAAGATTTTGTAAATCTTTTTTTGTGTTCTGTTGTAGTCCAGAAATAGGTTCTGTATTTCTGCATACCACTAGCTATGACGGCACCAATATATTTTTCTTCGAAAAAAGCCTCTCCTAGTAATTTGCGTTCAATGATATTGTCACTATTTGTTATTGTTGAAACTGAGGATCCAAAGTAGGTGGCCGCACCGTTTTTATTGCAAATCCAGTGCTCAGCAATAGAATAGTTATTATATGCTGCGAAGTTACCCGTTTTACACGCAAATACGAACAGCATGGGGTATAATTCATGGTAACTATTCTGTATGAAAGAATTATTAATGTTGAAATTGGGACTTTTTACAGGTCCTATTGAGAAAAAACTTCCATGACCAGAATAAATAAATAATACGGGGTTGCCATTCAGTGCAGTCAGGGCATCGTTTTCTGTTGGTTGGTTCAGGCGCTGACAAAAATAGCCATTATCGGGGAATGGAGAAGACGCAAGGTCATCAAGAGTATTTTGAAAAGCCATCCGCATAAAATAGTTATCATCATCCCCAGCAATAAGAACCGCTTTTTTCTCCCATAAATGCAGGTTTATCTCAGAAAATATTGTTTTGTTAATAATGGTCTGAAGTTCTGTGTCATTGTGAATTGGCCACCTACCGATAAAAGCATCTACCATTAAATCATCTCCCTGCAAGAAGGCATATGGAACATCTGTTATTGGGTCGTCTTCATCCTCAGCGGAGCGGTCCCCGCCATATGAAGGAATATCCTCATAATCTCCAATAATTAGAATAAAGTCAGGACGAGTCTCATTATTGTCATACTTGTTCTGAATAATTTGCATCACATTGGATGAAGTTGCTTCGTACGGCTCTATAATACATTTATCGACTTCGTATCCAAGAGTCTGTTTGTATATAACAAATGGTTGTATTTTCTCATCGTATTGTCTAGGGACAAGCATTAGATATCTACCACTTGAGCCACTCTTGTAGGGGGATATCGTGTAGTTTTGAAAAAAATGTTCATAAAAATTTTCCCATATATCAGCTTGTGTATAAGAGGATACTCCTTTTTGTGGGAATAATGAATATGTAATATTTACTATAGCATCGGTAGTGACAACTAGCTGTCTTGTGTATGGATTGTAATCAAAAGGAGTAAATGATACGTCGATTCCCTTCTTTTCTCGAATATAAAAACTGTCTTTAATTGTAACTAAACAATTCAAAAAAGAGTTTTTCCCATTATAGAAATCGTAATTTTGGGAAAAGGGTTGGGAGGAATCGAATCCATCCGTGGGGATATCTATTTGGTGAGGAACCACCCTGTTCATTAAAGGGAAATACTCTGTTTTAGAAGACGTTATAGTATATGAAATACTATTTGCATTATTGGGTAAATTAATGCTTATTGTGACTTGGGGGAGCTCTGGGAACCCAATGCTGTCGACAATTCCATATATATTGCTGCTAAGACTTATACGACAAAATGTTTCTGTTGAACCGAATTGTATTGGTAATACTGTATCTGTCACTCTATACTCAGGTAGATGAAACAGTATCTCTATCCTTTGCTCTAAGGGATTATTTATACATTCAACTTGAGAATAAACAGCATTCCCTCTTAGGCATAGAACCGTTATTAAGATCGTTTTTGAAACAACTATATTGTGTATTATTCTACCCATTGGCGTTTTGTCGGTTTGAGATGGAAAAAAAAGGAGATAAGACACGTCCACTTAATTATCTTAAATGTCATTGTCTTATCTCCGTCTCAAGCTGCTATTATTACAGCAACTTTTTCTTGAGGTTGAGAATCATGTCGTCGGTCATGCGCTCGAGGTCGTACTGCGGGTTCCAACCCCACTCGTTGCGGGCGCAGCTGTCGTCCATGTTGTCGGGCCAGCTGTCGGCGATGGCCTGCTTGATGGGCTCGGGCTCGTAGACCATCTCGAAGTTGGGGTAGCGTTTCTTGATGACCTCGTAGATGGTCTCAGGACCGAAGCTCATGGCGGTAACGTTGAAGCTGTTGCGGTGGACGAGCTTGCTGGGGTCGGCCTCCATAATGTCGATCATGGCCTTCTGGGCGTCGGGCATGTACATCATGTCCATGAGGGTACCTTTCTTCAGGGGGCAGACGAACTTCTCGCCCTTGACGGCGGCGTAGTAGATCTCGACGGCGTAGTCGGTGGTGCCGCCGCCGGGGAGGGTCTGGTAGCTGATGAGGCCGGGGAAGCGGACCGAGCGGGTGTCGACACCGAAGCGGGTGAAGTAGTAGTCGCTCAGCAGCTCGCCGGTGACCTTGGTGACACCGTAGATGGTGTTGGGACGCTGGATGGTGTCCTGCGGGGTGTTGACATGCGGCGTCGAGGGGCCGAAGGCACCGATGCTGCTCGGAGTGAAGACGGCGCAGCCGAAGAGGCGTGCCACCTCGAGGCAGTTCACCAAGCTACCGATACCGACGTTCCAACCCAGCATGGGGTTGAGCTCGGCGGTGGCGCTGAGGATGGCCGCCAGGTTGTAGATGGTGTCGATGTTGTACTGTTTCACGGCAGTGGCTATCTGCATTATCTGTGTGCTGTCGATGCGCTCCACGGGGCCACGCTCGTAGGGGTCGCCCTTCAGCGGACGCAGGTCGCTGCACACCACGTTAGTGTCGCCATAGATGTCTCTCAAATTACGTGTCAGCTCACTGCCAATCTGGCCGCCGGCACCGACGATAAGAATCTTTTTCATTGTTATCTATTTTTTGTCAATCTATTTTAATCAACAATATATCACTCCGTTGCATGGCACGTTGCCCCGCAATGGCATCTACAAAAATACACAATAAAATTCAGTTGGCAAAGTTTTTTTGCTACTTCTTATTCTTTTCCTTGGCAGGCTTGGCCTGCGGCTTGTCGCTGACTACCTTGGTGTCGTAGCCTATCTGCTTCATGGCGGCTTGCAGCTTCTTGACGTCGGTCTTCGAGGCGTCGTAGGTGACGGCGACGGTCTGCTCAGGGACGCTGGTCTCTATCTTCACCACGCCTTTCTCGAAGCGGAGGTTCTTCTTGATTTTGTTCTCGCAGTTCTCGCAGTGCATCTGCGGCGTGGGGGTCATCACCAACACGCGGAGGTCTTTAGCTGCGCCCATGAGCATCAGGGCAGAGAGGATGACTAAAAGGAATTGTTTCATAGTTAAATGTGGGTTTTATGTTTGCAATTTTTTTAACGGCGAAATTGACGATTTATTGTTAACGGCGAATTTAACGAATTATGCGAAATGCTACGCGGGTTGATTGTTGGCGGATTACTCGAATTATTCTAAACGGCGAATTTAACGAATTATACGAATGCTACGCAGGTTGATTGTTGGCGGATTACTCGAATTATTCTAAACGGCGAATTTTACGAATTATACGAATGCTACGCAGGTTGATTGTTGGCGGATTACTCGAATTATTTTAGCGGCGAATATAACGAATTATGCGAAATGCTGGCGCAGGTCAATTTGGGGCGAATTGCTCGAATTCCCTCCACTATCGTCTTGAACTCCCTGAACTCCTTGCACTCCCCATAATTCGCCGTTTATTTACATTTTCCAGAAATTCATGCGTATGCCGGCGTAGGCCATGATGCCGTGCACGGGGCCCCAGACGAGGGTGGGGTCGAAGGTGGCGGACCAAGGGTTGGCGGCATTGACCACGGGGTTGGGCTGGCGGTAGTTGGTCAGGTTCTCGCCACCGACATACAGCGAGAAATGGCGGAACTCGCGCGTCACCTGCAGGTTGAGCTGCGGGTAGGCGGGGAACTCTTCGCCGCTGACCAGCGTGCCGTCGGCTTCGAGGTAGGCGGGTATGCGGCCGCCGCCGTTGAGCTGCAGGGTGAGGTCTATCTGCCACAAGGCCAGCATGGGCTTCCAGCTGAGGGTAACGAGGCCTTTGTAGCGGCTCTGCAGCGGTTTCTCGAGCAGCTGTCCGTCGTAGGTGCAGCGCACGTAGTTGTAGCGGAAGGCGGCGAGGATGTTGAGGTCTTCGGTGATGTCGTAGGTGGCGTCGACCTGGGCGGTGTGCGAGAAGGAGCGGCCGTCGAGGTCGGCGATGACGATACGCGTGGGGTCGCTGTCGTAGTCGACCACGGCCTGGTTGATGAAGTCGGTGTAGTAGTATTCGGCGTTGAGGGTCACGGTGCGGTCGCCGGCAGGGATGTAGAATGCCAGGCTGAGACCGCTGTTCCAGGCCTCCTCCTGCCTTGTGACGCTGTCGACGAGCTGGCGGCCCGAGGTGAGCAGGTAGTGGTTCTCGGCCAAGGCGTGCGGCGTGCGGTAGCCCTTGCCCGTGGAGGCGCGGAGCGTCATCCAGTCGGTGGGCACCCACTTCACATGCAGGCGCGGGGTGACATAGGTGCGGTCGTAGAGGGTGCTGTGGTCGGCTCGTAGGCCCGCCATGGCTGTGAACTTATATGAAGGCTTGTAGGTGTATTGAATATACGCACCAGGCGTATATTCTAATGAGGAATGAGGAATGAGGAATGAGGAATGGGTCTCGTCCATGCGGTCGGCATTGAAGCTTAGGCCGGTGGAGAGGTTGTGGCTGTCGCTGAAGTCGTGCTCGAGCACCAGCTGGGCGTTGAGGTTCTGCTGGCGGTCGGCATAGCTCTTGGGGCCGAAGGTGCCGTCGAGGTTGTAGAGACTGCCGGTGGCCAGCAGGGCCAGGTTGGTGTTGTGCTCGCGGTTGAGCAGGAAGGCGTGCTTCATATAGGCGTCCATGCGCTGTGCGTCGAGGAGCACGCGATAGGGGTTGGCGGTGAAGGATAGGAACTGTCCGCCCTCGCGTTCCTCTTGCAGGTAGCCCATGCCGGCATGCATGATGTAGCGGCCTTTCTGGTATTTCCAGCGGTTCTGCAGGTGCAGCTGCTGGAGGTTGGGCGAGTCGTGCCAGCCGTCGCCGTTCTCGTCCATGTGCATGAAGTCGCGCTCATAGTGTGCCAGCACCTCGGTGCTGAGGTGGTGGTTGAGGTGGATATTGCCCATGGCGTTGCCTTCGACTTTGAGGCGGCTGTCGATGTAGAGGTTGAGCAGCAGGCCCGGCTCATCCTCGGGCTTGAGGTATTCCACGTTGATCTGGCCTGTGATGCTCTGCGGACCGTTCTTGACGCTCGACGCACCCTTGCTCACCGATATGCTCTTCATCCATGCGCCAGGCACATAGCCCAGCGAATAGGGCATGGCGGCGCCGAGGGTGACGGGCTGGTTCTCGAGCAGCATCTGCACATATTGGCCGCTGAGGCCCAGCAGCTTGATTTGGCGCGCGCCCACGGCGGCATCGTTGTAGTTGACGTCGACCGAGGGATTGGTGACAAAGCTCTCGCCGAGGTTGCAGCAGGCGGCACGGAAGAGCTCGTCCTGTCCTATCTCGGTGCCGTTCTGGGCGCCGCCCATACGCGACACACCTTCGGCCTTGCGCTGCTGGATGGATACCTCTTCCAGCGTGCGGCTGCGTGTGGTGTCGGTCTGTGCTCCGACACTGATGGCTGCCAGCATGAAGAGGCTGGCAACAAAAAGTCTTTTTATCATGATTGTACGTTTATCTGATTATTGTAACATTAATGAGTAGAAACATTAACGCATCGCAATCAGACTCTCAGTACAGTAACGGTGCTCGCTTTGCCTCCCGGAGGGGCGGCGGCATTTGGCGACCCCATATGCCTGATGGCAGGGGTCTGTGATTCTATATTGTAGGATGTGAATAGCTGGAACAGGAATGGCTGCAGCGGCATGTCGACGTGCGCCGTCACCGAGGGCACATAGTCCGACAGGTGTATTGTCTTCACGGTCATACATCCATTCTCGCCGGGGCAACACCCTGTGTCGGCCGGTATAGTCAGCGCTATCCGTCCTGTGCACGAACATTTCTCCACCGATACCCCCGATACTCCCAATAGCATCAGTGTCAGCATGATGGCGGATAAAAATATGTTCGTTGCACGTTTCATTACGGGTGCAAAAGTACTAAAAAATGTCGAAATGCTGGAAAATTTGTATCTTTGCACTCTAAATTAGAACGATATGAAACGACTGTTTTTCGTATTTTTGATGGTGGCCGGCACATACGCCATGGCCTGCACCAACCTCATTGTCAGCAAGGGAGCCTCGGCCGACGGCAGCACCTTCATCACCTATGCCGCCGACAGCCATACGCGCTACGGTCAGCTGCGCTATTGCCCCGCTGCCGACCATCCCGACGGCGCGACGCTGAAGCTCTACAACTACGGCTCGCTGAAGTTCCAGATAGAGATACCTCAGCCGGCGCACACCTACCAGGTGGTGGGCTTCATCAACGAGCACCAACTGGCCATCGGCGAGACCACCTGGGGCGGCCGCAAGGAGCTGGAACACGGCCCCGGCACGGGCATCGACTACGGCAACCTCATCTATGTCACCCTACAGCGCGCCCGCAACTGCCGCGAGGCCATCAAGGTGATGCACGAACTGGTCAGCACCTACGGCTATAGCGACGGCGGCGAGACCTTCTCGCTGGCCGACCCCAACGAGGTGTGGATATACGAGATAATCAACAAAGGCGACGAAAAGGGTGCCGTGTGGGTGGCGCGCCGTGTGCCCGACGGCTACATCTGCGGCCACGCCAACCAGGCCCGCATCACCACCTTCCCCTGGGAGGGGAAAAAGGTAAAGAACAGTATCAGCAGCAAGAACATGAAACGTATCTTCGACCCCGAAGTGGAGTGTGTCTATAGCGAAGATGTGGCGGCTTTTGCCCGCAAACACGGTTTTTATAGCGGTTCCGATGCTGATTTTTCCTTCGCCGACATCTACAACCCCCTCACCTTCTCCGGCCTCCGCGCCTGCGAGGCCCGCGTGTATGCCATGTTCAACCGCGCCGCCGACGGCATGCAGCGATATGAAAAGTTCGCTATGGGCGACGCCACCGCCGAGCGCCTGCCCCTGTGGGTCAAGCCCAACCGCAAACTCACCGTGCAGGACTGCATGGCGCTGATGCGCGACCACTTCGAGGGCACGCCGATGGACATGACGCTGGATGTCGGCGCAGGCCCCTTCCACTGCCCCTACCGCTGGCGTCCGATGGACTTCGAGGTCGACGGACAGAAATATGTCCACGAGCGTGCCATCAGCACCCAGCAGACGGGCTTTTCGTTCGTTGCCCAGTGCCGCTCGTGGTTGCCCAGCAAACTGGGTGGCGTTATCTGGTTCGGCGTCGACGACACCTACAGCACCGTCTACTGCCCCATCTACTGCGGCGTCACCCAGGTGCCTGTATGCTTCGAAGAGGGCAACGGCAGCATGAGTCGCTACAGCGAGACCGCAGCCTTCTGGCTCTTCAACCGTGTGGCCAACTTCTGCTACTTGCGCTACGACTCGATGATTGTCGACGTGCGGCAGGTGCAGCAGGAACTGGAGACCGACTTCGTACGCGACGAGCAGGCCCACGCCCGCCGCTGGGCACAGGAGGACAACGAGCACCGCCTGGTGGGCGAGCTGAACCGATTCAGCAACGAGCGTGCCGAGAAGATGATGCGCCGCTGGAAGGAACTCGACCAGCTGCTCCTGATGAAATATATCGACGGCAACATCAAGACCGTCGAGAACGGCCGCATCAAGACCACACCGACGGGCGTCGTCACCGGCATCAAGCAGCCCCCCTACCCTGCCTGGTTCTACCGCCAGATAGTCGACCAGCACGGCGAGGTGATACGCGAAAGGTAACGGCGAATTATAAGAATTATACAAAAGCTTTAAATATATCAATGCGAATTACTCGAAATGCGACGACAATTCGAGTAATTCATTTTTTTTCATGTTTATGTCACAAATTGGGGTAGTTTGTCGTTTAATAGGTGAATCGGTTCGAAGAAACAAACAAAATGAATAACTCAAAAATAAAAAAGTCATGAATACAATGTCAATTTTGCTAAACATTGATCCGTATTGGTTTAGCCACCTTACAGATCTCATTGCCGTGGTTGTTGCGCTGTCAATCCCCATCGTGATAGCGGTGCTTTCATACCGTCGCAGGGTGAACGAAACCAACAAGAGGGCCCAGGTAATCATGGCCGCGCTGGAGAAGGACAGCGGCACGGTGCCCGAGGAGCTGATAAACAGCCTCAACAAACCCAAGAAGAGCCTCAAAGAACGTCTGCTCAGCAAACTGTTATGGGGTTTGGTCTGCACGATTTTGGGGCTTGGCTTTATCATTCGGCACTATGTTTCACCGGCCGACTGCGGAAATGAGCTCGGCATCGGCGGAGTCGCCCTGCTTGCTTTAGGAGTGGCATTTCTAATCTACTATTTCGTTGGCCGCCGGACGCTGAAAAAAGAGATAGAGGCCGAGGAGAAAGAAAATAATGTTTGAATTTTGATGATTAGTAGGGGACGATGACAAGAGAAAGATTCATCGAGCTGGTGACAGCCGAGCAGGAGCCATTGCGACGGTTCCTGCTTGCCCTGTGCGGTGGCGACCGTGCCATATCCGAGGACATTGCGCAGGACGCGCTTGTCAAGGCATACCTTGCCTCCGGTGAGTTTGTGGAGCACTACAAGTTCCGCACGTGGCTCTTCAAGATTGCCTACCGCACGTTCCTCGACTACGCCAAGCGGCCACACCGGTTGGCAGAACCGCTTGACGAGAGAATCGAGGGCGGAGAACGGGCCGATGCCACATTCCGCTACGAGGCATTATACCACGCTATCGACCAGCTGCCGGAACAGTCACGCGCCGCCGTGCTACTCTACCATATCGAAGGCTATTCCTTCGGCGATATCGCCACTATCACCCATAGCAACCCCATCGCCGTGCGCCAACGACTGTCGCGCGGGCTGAGACAACTGAAAATAATCCTTGAGAGATGAAACAGAACGAAACCTTTAAAGCGATGCTCGCCGACTATCAGCCCAACCTGGGCGATAGCGACAAATATATAAGCAATCTTCAGCGACGGCTGGATGCCATTGAAACCGTGAAGCAGATGTACGAGACAGAACGCCGAAAGATGCGCAACCGTCTGATTGTTGCCTTCGTATCGGGTGGCATTGCCGGTGTTGCAATGGCTTTCTACATCATGTTGCACCCCATAGCCCCAATTACAACGGACCAGTTACCGGCCCAATGGATGGTCGCAAATGTAAACATTATTGTCAAAGTGTTGGCAATAACTGTGTTCAGCGTACTGATAGCTATCGTCAGCACCTTGTTCTATCAGATTTTCAAGAAAGATTACTCCGCGCTGACGTCATCGTCGTGGTAGCAGAGGGCGCACACTATTTGATGTGCAGTTCGTGGCCCATGCGGTCCTGCTTGGTCTTCAGGTACCGCTCGTTGTATTTGTTGGGCTGCACCACGCAGGGCACTATCTCGGTGACTTCGAGGCCGTAGCCTTCGAGGCCAGTGCGCTTGACGGGATTGTTGGTGATGAGGCGCATCTTGGTGACATGCTGGTCGCGCAGTATCTGTGCTCCAATGCCGTAGTCGCGCTCGTCGGCCTTGAAGCCCAGCTTGAGGTTGGCGTCGACGGTGTCGAGGCCTTCCTCCTGCAGGTGGTAGGCCTTGAGCTTGTTGACCAAGCCTATGCCACGACCTTCCTGGCTCATGTAGGCTATCATGCCTTTGCCCTCGGCCTCGATCATCTCCATGGCGCGGTGGAGCTGCTCGCCGCAGTCGCACTTGCACGAGCCAAAGATGTCGCCCGTGGCGCAGCTGCTGTGCACGCGCACCAGCACAGGTTCGTCTTCCTTCCACTCGCCTTTCTTAAGTACCATGTGGGTGTTGCCGTTGTCGAGCTGGGTGTAGGCTATGAGCTGGAAGTTACCCCACTTGGTGGGCAGGAAGACCTCCTGCTCCTTGCGGATGAGGGTCTCGTGGGCCACACGGTAGGCGATAAGGTCTTTGATAGTGATGATCTTCATACCGAAGCGTTTGGCCACCTCCTGCAGCTGAGGCATGCGGGCCATGGTGCCGTCGTCGTTGATAATCTCGATGAGGGCTCCGGCAGGCTGCAGACCGGCCAGGCGGGCCAGGTCGACGGCAGCCTCGGTGTGGCCGGCCCGCACCAGCACGCCGCCGTTGCGGGCGCGCAGGGGATTGATGTGGCCGGGGCGACCGAGCTGGTCGGCAGTGGTCTTGGGGTCGGCAAGGGCACGGATGGTGGAGGCACGGTCGTGCATCGATACACCCGTGGTGCAGCCGTCGAGCAGGTTGTCTACGGTCACAGTGAAGGGGGTACCCAGCAGCGACGTGTTGTCGTGCACCTGCATGTCGAGCTGCAGCTCGTGGCAGCGCTGTTCGGTGATGGGGGCGCAGAGCACACCACGGCCATTCTTGAGCATGAAGTTGACATGCTCGGCGGTTATCTTTTCGGCGGCCATTATAAAGTCGCCTTCGTTCTCGCGGTCTTCGTCGTCGACCACAATGACGAACTTGCCATTGCGGAAATCTTCAATTGCTTCCTCTATAGTGTTGACTTTAAACTCCATATCGCATTATACGTTGTAACGTTAGTGGTTGCAAATATACAAAAAAAATACAATTGAAGGCATTTCCGGAAATGAGACCCACGGAAAGGTGCCGAAATGAGATGTTAAACGCCGCAATTCAATTAACATAAAAATCCTTAAAACGCCGCTCGTTTTTGCCGATTAGGCCCGCAATGGAAATCAATGAGTTACAACAATAAAATCACATATAATACTCTGTATCAGTGTGAAATAGCCTCAAAACAAACATATAACTGCCTGAAACCCAGCACCAACTCCTTATCAACTCCTGCTCATAGCCTAGTCATCGCCTTATTAGCTCCTACTATAGTAAGAGATGTTAAATTTAACATTAGGTTTTGATACGTTTTTTATAACTTGTGGGTGGCTACTCACCGGCGTTTTTACCCTGGGCAGACCTTGATGGCGGGTACGACAAACAGTGCGAAGGGAGCTTCGCCTATAAGTGTCAACCAGGCGTGTGGGACACGCTATCGACGACGGAAAGAAGAAACAGTGGGGACTTTCTTGAGCAGTTGGGGTGCGAAGCGCAACAGCAGGAAGGCCGAGAGGAGCAGCGACAGCAGCTCGGCGATGGGCCAAGCTATCCATATCCCGTTGATTCCCAGCAATGCCGGCAGCAGCCACACACAAGCGAGTTCGAAGACAAGCGTGCGCGTGAAGGCGGAGACGGCACTCACCACGCCGTTGTTGAGGCCGGTGAACAATGCCGACACAAACATGTTCAACCCGCAGACGAGGAATGCAACGATATAGAGTCGCATAGCCCTGACTGTCAGCGTCATCAACCCCTCATCGTAGCCCACGAAGATGCTCGACAGCGGACGGGCGAAAAGCTCGGCGGTGAGCGTCATCAACACGCCAGTGATGCCGATGATTGCGAACGACTTGAGCATCAGCGACCGCTGTTCCTTCAGGTCGCCGGCACCGTAGTGATAGCCTATGATGGGGGTGATGCCGATGTTGTAGCCAATGAAGACGGCGACGAAGATAAAGGCTATGTACATGAGCACGCCGTAGGCCGCCACGCCGTCCTCGCCAAGGAAGCGCATGAGCTGCAGGTTGTAGCAGATGGTGACGATGTTCATGGCTATGTTGCCTACATATTCCGACAGGCCATTGGTGCAGGCCTTGCCAATGTAGCTCCAGATGATGCGTGTGGGCGTGATGCTCAGCGTGCCGCGGTTGCGGCGCGAGGCGAAGTAGAACACCGGGTAGAGGCCGCCCACCAGGCAACCTGCCGAGGTGGCGATGGCGGCGCCCGCCACGCCCATGCCCAACGCCCACACCAGCACGGCATCGAGCACTATGTTGGTGACGCCGGCCACCACGCTCATCAACGTACCCAGCTGCGGCCGTTCGGCAGCCATATAGAACGACTGGAAAGCGCACTGCAGCACGAAGCCAGGCATGCCTATCATGTTGAGCCGGATATAGGTCACGCACTCTTCCATCATAGGTTCGTCGGCACCCAGCCAGCGCGCCACCGCGGGTGCCGCAATGGCAAGCGCTATGCCTAGCAGCACGCCTAGCGCCAGCCCGAACTGCACAAGCATGGTGAAGACGCGGTTGGCCTTGAGGGGGTAGCCCTCGCCTTTGATTTTGGCCACCAGCGCCGCTCCGCCAGAACCTATCATCAATCCCAGCGAACCAATCATCATGATGACTGGGAAGGTGAGGTTGATGGCGGCGAAGCCCGACTTGCCGGCGAAGTTGGCCACGAAGAAACCGTCGACAATGGAATAGATGGAGGTGATGAGCACCATGCCAATGCTGGGCAGCACAGAGCGGATAATGCGCCAATGGCTGTAGTGTCCGGACAGTTCGATATTCATGGCGATGGCGTGGGAGCTGATTTTATAGACGGAAGAGTCGGCGAGCGTTGGCAGAGGTTGCCTCGGCGACCTCGGCGACGGTGATGCCACGGAGGTCGGCGATACGCTGCGCTATGAGTGGGATGTAGCAGCTCTCGTTGCGCTGGCCGCGGTGCGGCACAGGACTGAGATAGGGAGCGTCGGTTTCGAGGAGCAGACGCTCCAGCGGCACGGCCTTCACCACATCGGCCATGGTGGCGTTCTTGAAAGTCACCACGCCGCCGATGCCGAGGTGGAAGCCCATCTCGACGGCACGCTGCGCCTCTTGCACGCTGCCGCCGAAACAATGCATCACGCCGCGGTAGCTGCCACGTCCAAGGTCGCGAAGCAGGCCGAAGACCTCGTTGTGGGCCTTGCGGATGTGCAGGCATACCGGAAGGTCGAGCTTCTCGGCCCAAAGCATCTGGGTCTTGAGGGCTTCGCGTTGCTGGGCCTCGTAGGTGCGGTCCCAGTAGAGGTCCATGCCTATCTCACCGACGGCGATATATTTTAACGGCAAATTAAGCGAATTGCTACGCGGGCCAATCATGGATGAATTACTCGGATTAAAAAGGCGGTTGTAGACATGGTTGAGCTCCTGTTCGAAGTCGTCCTTGACGGAAGTGGGATGGAGGCCTGCCATGGGACGGAAGTGCTGGGGGTACTGACGCAGCAGGGCGTCGAGCTGCGGGGTGCTGGTGCTGTCGATATCAGGCAGCAGCATGGTGGTGACACCGGCATCGAGGGCACGCTGCACGGCGGCGGCGCGGTCGGCGTCGAAGGCTTCGTCGTAGAGGTGGCAATGGGTGTCGACGTACATAATCTTCGGCTTTAAGCTGTTGGTTTTAAGTTGGCTGACGCACTTACAGCTTAATACTTACAGCTTACAGTTAATGTTGTTGTATTATGTCGGTAAGCAGGTCGTAGAGTTTCAGCAGCTCGGGCTGGCTTGCCAGCAGGCGCCGCTGGGCAGCCAGGGTGCTGTTGTCGTGGCGTATGGCGGGGCCGGTCATCTGCTGCCACAGATTGCCGTAGTCCCACTTGCGTAGGGTCTGCTCGGCCAGCGGACGCAGCATGTCGAAATCGAGGTCGTTGGCCTGCATGTAATCCTGCGCCGTGGCATTGATGGCCCCCACGAAGTTGCTCACCATGACGGCAGCCAGATGGGCGCGGCGGCGCTGCTCGTAGTCGAGGCAGTGGATATTGTCGCTGACGGTGCCGAAGAGCTCGGCAATGGCTGACTCCACCTCCGGCGTGCTACCCTCGATACAGAGCGGCAGACGGGCATAGTCCATGGCAATGTCGCGCACGAAGGTTTGCGGTGACCATACGACACCGTTCTTGCGGCTGATGTCGTGCAGCACGGTGGCAGGCGTGGTGCCAGATGTGTGGACTACCGTGGCTGCAGGCAGGCGCAGGTCGAGAGCAAGATCATAGAGAGCGTCGTCGTTGACGGCAAAGATATAGAATTCGGCATCCTCGTCCAGCAGGCGCCAAGAGTCAATGGGCTTTGCCTCCACCCGCATGGCGAGGAGACGTGCATGATCGTAGGAACGTGATAGGACCTGACGTATAGTATGTCCAGCGTTGTGCAGGGCAAAGGCAAGGTGCGTTGCTACATTGCCCGAGCCCACAATAGATATGGTGTGCGGGTTAATATTCGTCTTCTTCAAAGAAAAAATCCTCCTTGGTGGGATAGTCGGGCCAGATATCTTCAATGCTCTCATACTGGTCGCCTTCGTCCTCTATCTCCTGCAAGTTCTCTATAACCTCCATAGGAGCACCTGTACGCTGCGCATAATCAATAAGTTCTTCCTTCGTTGCGGGCCACGGTGCGTCCTCTAGTTTCGATGCTAATTCAAGTGTCCAATACATACTCTAATTCTCAAATTTTTTGCAAAAGTACACTATTTTCCAATACTGGCAAATAATTTTTTCAATTAGTTGATATACAAATCTTCGGTCTTTCCATCCATGACTACTGCCAGTCGTGCCAGTACGAACAGGTAGTCGGATAGGCGGTTGATATAGCGCTGTATGGTCTCGTCGAGTTTAACTTCGTGAGATAGTGTGACCATACGGCGTTCGGCGCGACGGCAGACAGTGCGGCATACATGGCACTGGGCACCTGCGAGGTTGCCTCCGGCGATGACAAAACTGTGCAACTTGGGCAGTCGGTCGGTAATGGCGTCAATCTGATGCTCGAGAGCCTTCACATCGTCGTCCTTGAGTTGAGGCAGACGGGCATATATGGCCTCATCCTCGGTAGCCAAGAGAGTCTGGATGGTGAATAGGTTGCGCTGTACGGTTTTCAGCTCGTCGTAGTAACTGCCTTGACACTGGCGCAGCATCTCGGCCAGCAGACCTATATGCGAGTTCAGCTCGTCGACGGTGCCATAGGCTTCGACGCGCACATCGTCTTTATTCACACGGCTGCCACCCACCAACGATGTGGTGCCACCGTCGCCTGTCTTGGTGTATATCATATCTTCTCCACAGATTTAACTTCGGGAATAACGCGTTTCAAGGCCTGCTCTATACCCTGCTTGAGGGTCTGCATGGCATGCGGACAGCTTCCACAATGGCCTTTGAGTCGCACGATGACAACGCCTTCGGCGGTCATGTCGACATATTCCACGTCGCCGCCGTCCTGCTGCAGGTAGGGGCGTATCTGTGCCAGAGCGTTCTTCACTTTCTGCTCTACGGCGGGTTTCTCCTGTTCGGTCATAATTATTTAACGTTAAGTTTGCAAATCTCTTTGATTGTGTTCTGCGCCACAGCGTCGAAGGCATCACGCACAGGGTCGTCGGTCTTGGCGGGATTGAACAGTGCGGCCGGCCTGCCGCTGTCGCCGCTCTCGGCTATACTCTGCACCAGCGGAATCTCGCCCAGCAGCGGGATGTTCATCTCCTCGGCAAGCTTACGGCAGCCGCCCTTGCCAAAGATGTAGTACTTGTTGTTCGGCAGCTCAGCGGGTGTGAAGTAAGCCATGTTCTCGACGAAACCCAGCACGGGGATGTTGACGGCTTCGTTGCGGAACAGCTCCACGCCACGCACCACGTCGGCCAATGCTACCTGCTGCGGGGTGCTGACGATGATGGCACCTGTTACAGGCATGGTCTGCGCCAGGGTAAGCTGTATGTCGCCCGTTCCCGGAGGCATATCGACCACGAGGTAGTCGATCTCGTCCCACCAGGTCTCGGTGATTATCTGTTTCAGCGCACCGCTGGCCATGGGGCCACGCCAGGCGAGAGCCTTCGAGGGGTCTACAAAGAAGCCCACAGACATCAGCTTGATGCCGTACTTCTCTATTGGCAGCATATAGGTCTTTTCACCTACGCGGTGTCCGTATATCTCTTCGCCTTCGACACCAAGCATGATGGGGATTGAAGGACCGTAGATATCGGCGTCGACAAGACCCACCTTGGCGCCGGTCTTGGCAAGCGATATAGCAAGGTTAACGGCAACGGTGCTTTTGCCAACGCCGCCTTTGCCCGAGGCAACTACGATGGTGTTGTGAATGTGCTCGAACACCTCTTTGAACTCCTCTTTGGGGTCGGGCTGTGGACGGCTGGTGAGGTTTATCTCCACCTCGGCCTCGCGGTCTACCAGCTCGTGGATGGCGGCGATGCAGTCGTCGCTCATCTTTTTCTTCATGGGACAGGCGGGGGTGGTGAGTACCAGGTCGAAACTCACCTTCTTGCCGTCGACCTTTATGTTCTCGATCATGCCCAACTCTGTCAGGCTACGGCCCAGATCGGGGTCGTTGACATGGCCCAAGGCCATTTCTATTTGTGTTGTTGTTATCATTGTCCAAACAATTCTTTTAGTTTTCTTTCAAGTTCTTGTCCCCGCAAATTGCGTGCCAACACTTTGCCGTCGCGGTCGACGAGCACCGTGGCAGGAATAGAGCTTACGCCGTAAAGGCGTCCGCCCTCGGAACTCCAGCCGCGAAGGTCGCTCACATGGTTTTCCCACACCAGGCCATCGGCATCGATCGCCTGCAGCCATTTCTCTCGACTATTGTCGAGCGACACACTGAAGATGTCGAAACCTTTGTCCTTGTAGGCATGATAGAGGCGCACCACGTTGGGGTTCTCGGAGCGGCAGGGACGGCACCACGAGGCCCAGAAGTCGATGAGCACGACTTTGCCACGCAGGTCGGAGAGGCGGCGTATTTTGCCGTTGCGGTCGGCCATAGCAATATCTGGAGCCTCCATACCGGCAACCACTGCGGTACGCAACTTGTCGGCAAGATGACGCACAAAATCATGGGTGGAATAGGTAGGGGTCAAGCTGTCGTGAATCTTTTTGTACAGCGCGGCATATTGGTCGAAGGCCGACTCAAAATATGTCACCAGGAAGGCGCTCATCAACACATTGGGGCGACTGTCGAGCAGATGGGCTATCTCTTCGTTGATACCGGCCTGCAACGTGGGGTCGGCAATGACGGCGCTGACAATATCGGTGTAGCCCTTGTAGAGGTCCATGTTGTCCGAGCCCTTGGCAGAGGAGATACTGAGGAAGTTGGCATCGGGATTGTACGACAACTCAACGGTCACCCTCTCTTTCGGCAACAAGATGGCATGCACCATAGGACTGCGGTCGATTGTCAATGCCAATGCAAAGAATTGGGGTTCAGTGCTGTTGCGCTCTACTGTGAAACGGCCCTTGCTGTCAGGAGCAATCGTATCAACCGGCACCAGACGCCCCCCCTGCGGTTCACAGACAATCACCTTCACCTCTTGGCCGACACCTTTCAAGGTGGCGTTAAGGGTGCTTTTCTGTGCCAACGCGGCGATTACGGGCATAAATACAAGAAGCAGTATGGTTGTCAATCTTTTCATTTCAGGTCTATCTTTATGTTTTTTATGCGATTCAGATCATCATCCATGGGCAGATAAGCATCGTAGAAAGCCTCGTTGCCATAGAGGCACTGACCCATGTTGGCCTTGATGCCAGCCTCAATAAGTTTGCGCTGAACGGCAAGACTCTTGGCATTGCGCGCAATACCCCGCTTCTCGCCTTCTCGCACAAGTTCTTCAATGATAGTGTCTGACACCCTGTAGCCTTTTTTGAAGGCTTCGGCGGTGGGATAGCGTTGCAGCATGGTTGCCGCATGACGGCGTACCTGACGGAATGCCACACGATTGATGAGGTGTTGGTTGACAAGGGCGTTGTAATAGACGAACGACTCGTCCTTGCGGTAAGGCAACAGAATGTCTGGGGTTATGCCGCCACCGCCATATACTGTACGACCACCGATGGTGCTATAGGGTGTCGAGTCGGTGATATGCACCGTCATGCTGTCGGCATATGCCTCGCCAAACACCTGCTCAAGGTAATCGCGGTAGTATTTGTCGGTACCGTCGTTGTAGGGGCGTTGTATGCTGCGGCCCGAAGGGGTATAGTAGCGCGCCGTGGTGAGCAACAACGCCGAGCCGTCGTGCAATTCGAACTCGCCTTGCACCAGACCCTTGCCAAAGGTGCGACGCCCCACTATCAAGGCACGGTCGTTGTCCTGCAATGCTCCACTCACCACTTCGCTGGCCGAGGCTGAGTTCTCGTCAACCATCACAATTACACTGCCTGTGGTGAAGAGTCCACCAGCATGGGCTTTCACATCGCGCCGCCGACTATGGGCTCCCTGGGTGTATACAATCAGGCTGCCGCCAGGCAGCAATTCACCCGCTATCCCCAAGGCACTTTGCAAAGAACCGCCACCGTTGTCGCGCAAATCGAATATCAAACGCTGCATGCCCTGACGTTTCAACTGCGCCAAGGCATCATGGAATTCGTTGTGGCTCGTCGAAGCAAAACTCGAAAGGTATATGTAGCCCGTGGTGTCGTTGAGCATCTTGGCGCAAAGTACGGTGCTGTGCGAAACAACACCGCGGCGAATGGTGAATGTCTTTAGTCCTTCGCCTTGGCGCAACACATCGACTTTTACTTTTAATCCCCGTGGTCCACGCAGACGTGCCACCACGCTGTCGGTAGGCATACCAACACCACTCACCGTATCACCGTCAACGGTGATTATCAGGTCGCCAGGCAGCAGGCCAACGGAGGCCGACGGACCATAGGGCAACACCTGCCCCACATATACCGAGTCGTCCTCGCTGTGCAACACCACTCCGATACCCTCGAAGTTTCCACGCATCATCTCTTCTGTTTTCTCAGTCTCTCTGGCAGAAAGATAGGTGCTGTGCGGATCCAGCTCGCTGAGCATCACTGCCAACAATTTCTCGCTGAGGGAATCGACATCAACCTCGTCGACGTATTCGTCTTCTACCAGTTGCAACACCTCGTTCACCTTGCCCTGCAAAGTACCATCCTTATGGTTGACTTTTTCGTGCGAAGTGAACATGACACCTATCAGCACCCCGAGAACCATTGCCACGAGGATGAGAATCAGGTTGCCTGCTGTTGAGGATTTGTCGTTGTGTGCCATGATATATTGGGTATCGTGCCGACTCTTTTTATTGCATCTTAGGTTGGAAATGGGCGTCACCGACTATCTGTGCATGGTCGAAAGCCATTGGAGGCAACTCGCCGAGAGGCCACCAACGCACCTCGGCGGCATCATCGCCAGCAACTGCTGTGCATGTATCAATAGTCACAGCATAAGCTGCCGTCACAGTACGGCCGCGAGGGTCACGGCCAGGAGCACTGTAAACGCCTATCAGCCGCAAGTCGCCTTCGTCCACTCGGATTCCGGTCTCTTCCTCGAGTTCGCGCACAGCACAATGCTCTATGGTCTCATCCATCTCCATGAATCCACCAGGCAGTGCCCAGCAGCCTTTGAATGGTTCGCCACCACGGCGCACCAACAGCAATTCACCACGCCGGTTCACCACGGCGCAGTCGGCCGTAAGCATCGGCCGCTCGTATTCGTAGACGTATGTTCCTTTGACTCCCACTTAGTTGCGGTATCCTATAACGTGACGCACCTCGTCGATGGTCTTGCGTGCGCTCTCGCGGGCCTTCTCTTTGCCATGGTCCATGATACGGCGCAGGGCAGCATCGTCGGCACCTATTTCCAGTATGCGCTGGCGCAAAGGCTCCACAAAAGCAACCATGTCTTCGGCCAACTGCTTTTTCAAGTCGCCATAGCGTATCTGACAGCGGTTGTACAGGTCGTCGAAGTATTCCACCGTGTCAGGGGTCGAGACAGCCTTCAGCAACAGGAAGAGGTTCTCTATCTCTTCGGGCTTCTTCTGGTTCATCTCCGTGGGGCCGCTGTCGCTCTTGGCTTTCATAATCTTCTTGCGTATTACCGACGGCTCGTCGGTGAGGAAAATTGTGCTGGCCTCGCCTTCACTCTTACCCATCTTGCCACTGCCGTTGAGGGCCGGGATCTTCACCAACCCAGTGCTGCTGCCAATGGCTTGCGGCAGCGGAAACACTTCGGATTTATACATGGTGTTGAAGCGCTGGGCATACGTGCGTGTCATCTCCAGATGTTGTTCCTGGTCCTTGCCCACAGGCACTCGGGTGGCCTTGTGTATCAGGATATCTGCAGCCATCAGCGTGGGGTACGTCAGCAGACCTGCATTGACATTGTTGGGGTTCTGGCGCACCTTGTCCTTGAACGATGTGACACGCTCCAGCTCGCCGAGATAGGCGTTCATATTGAAGAAGAGGTAAAGCTCGATGGTCTCGGGCAGGTCGCTCTGCAGGTATATGGTTGCCTTCTCGGGATCGAGGCCGGCAGCCAGATATTGCACCAATATGGCACGGGCATCGTTGTATATGCTGCCTGGGGTGGGATGCGTGGTCAACGAATGATAGTCGGCAATGAAGAAGTAGCAGTCCATCTCGTCCTGCATCTTAACAAAGTTGCGCAGGGCACCGAAATAGTTGCCCAAATGAAGATTGCCGGTAGGGCGTATGCCACTGCAAACTATATCTTTACTCATGTCTTTAGCGTTTCTTTCAACGTGCAAAGATACACTATTTTTTAAATAGTGCAACCACCGTATATGGAAAAATATATTAAAATGCTGCCGTACCTCACTTTGGCGTTGCCGCTGCACGGCTTTGATTCACCACCCACACACCGGTGAACACCAACAGCGCAGCCACCACCTTGGTCACCGTCAAACGGTCCATCCCTGTCCAGATGGCAACGGCAATGGCTATGATTGGCTGCAGATAGCCATACATGCTCACCAGCGTCGGCCTGATTCTCTGCTGTCCCACAGGAATAAGATAATAGGCTATGAATGTCGAGAAGAGTATCATAAAGCCTATCTCCCACCACACATGGCCAGGCACAGCGGTAAAATCGCTCTGCGGCAGGTGTGGCATGACGAATGGGATGGATATGATGAACGACACAAGGAACATCCATTTCATGCTTGTGACAACCGAATAGCGGGCTATCAACGGACGGCAGGTGCCAAGGTAAAGCGCAAAGACAATGTAGTTGGCAAAGCAGAACATGATGCCCACAGGTTCCGTCTGCGACGCACCGCCGGTGCCAAATGTACTCTGCAGAATGAGCCATAGTATGCCTCCGAAACTCATGGCCACACCCAAGGCTTTCTTCCATGTGATTGGTTCCCTGAGGAATATGGCTGCCACGAACATGGTGAAGATAGGCGTCGTGGTGCTCATCACCGACAGGTCCACTGGCGTGGTATGTGCAATGGCATGCAGAAAGGTGAGCTGCGGCAGGAACAATCCGAGTATCCCTGCTCCAGCCAACTTCAATAAATCGAGCGGTGGCACCTTCTCCTTGGGTGTAAACAGCGACACCAGCCAGAACAATGCTCCAGCCACCAGCGACCGCATGGCAAACAAAACTATGGGTTCCAAACCACCGTCGGTGGCTATGTCGCGACAAACGACTACATTGATGCCAAAGATAATATATGCTCCGGCGCAGGCCAGATGTCCTATAGTGGTTCTGCTGTTCATAGCACTGCCGCCATCTCTTCGTCGTCCCAGTATGTCATGCGGCGGAAGGGGTTGACGTCGTCTTTCTTGCGACTGGCAACCTTTTGTTCTTCGATGTATTTTTGTATCTCGACATAACGCTGCCGGTATTGACCCCATTGTGCGTCGTCCAACCGCTCAACACCTGCCAACGCACAGAGTATCGCATAGGCATGCGCTGCCCGTTTTGCAGGGTAGTCACCCCACAGCATATCGAGTCGCTCGTTGATGGCTTGCCAGCTGCCGATAATACCATTCTCCACATCGGCTATAAGCTGCTCCATATCGGCCTTCGCCACCAATTGGCCACCAAGATTAATCCATTCCTTTTCGCGCTCTACACTCTCCGCTTTCCATCCTCCGCTTTCCAACGTCTTCATGGCATAGAATATCAGCATCTCTTCATAGGCTCTAATACCTTGTTCGCCTTTGAGGATCACCACAGGACGTTTGCTTTTCTCCATCACCCCACCTTCCACTCTCCACTCCTCGTTCTCAGACTTCCATTTCCTCAGCAGCTCGATGCCACGCAGCATCTCCTCGGCGGTATCGGGGGCCAAGTTGTCGAACTCTATGTTCTGCGCCTTGTACCTGCGCTTGTCTCGCTTGGCGAACTTCTTGCTGTTGCGATCCATGGCATACATGTTGTACATCCACCAGTAGGCAGGCATCACCTCAAGTTGGTCGCTGCTCACATTATTATTCACCAGCGCAAAGGGCAGCTTTATGTCAAGCTCCGATGGGTAGTCGCCCTTGGCAATCATGCAATAGCTGGCAAATCGGCTCGAGTGCTTGAACGAACAGCACAAGCCTGGCCAGAAACCACGGCCACCTACAAGCTCGTTGTCGGCGGTACGCGAATTATGATTGCTGCCTATGGTACAGCCTGCTGCTATATTGCTCTGGCCCATGACAAGGCCGGCAATGAGGAACGAATTGTTATGATGCTGTTCGTGGGCGGGGAATATGATGCTGTTGCCAACCTCACAGCGCGCCAATGTCGAGTTGTCGCCGACAACTGTATCGTTGAGACGAAGTCCAAACTCCAGATGCACATGCTCGCCAAGCAAAAAACGTACGGCTATGACACCGTGTTCCAATGTGCAGCCATATCCTACCACACCATCACGTAACGTAATGCAACTGTCTATCACCGTGCGGTCTTCTTCGGTCGATTGTATGATGACGTTATGTAGGCTCTGGGTGTTCTTGACGATGCAGCCGTCACCCACACGTCCGTAGCGGCCTTCATCCGTCGTTAACAAAGCAGTCGTAAACTGCTCAAGCTTTTCCATCAACCGCTTACGGCCACGATAGCGAGCCCACAAGTAGGCATCTCCTATTGTCATGCCCCCAAAAGGAAGAATCCTTCGGCCGCCATTCTCGTTCATTGGCTCCATCCACGCAAGGTTATCGGGGTCGATACACATCTCGTCGATGTTAAACAACTGCACATTGTCGCCAATGGTGTAGTGGCTCAACATCCGCACATTGTGCACGGCGGGGTGATTGCCTACCGTTGCGTCTCTTAGGTATGAACCGTATATGCCTTCCCTTAGCGTCAGGGCTCCGTCGGTATGACGGCAATCCTCAACGTTACCAATATAAACCGCTCCTTCGAAGGTGCTGTTCCTCACACATTGGACACAAAAGACCTGGGCCACATGCACTGTGGACCAATCTTCAGCATAGTTCCCCTGGCTTTCCAGCTGACTTATCTCACTGGAAGTCAGAGTGCGATATTTGGAATTCATGGACTTGGATGTGGAGGTTAGCATAATCTTCTATCAACCTTTCGTGCACAGAAGTATTCTCGCTTCAGAGCAGCGTATTGTTCAAGAATGTATATTTCTCAAGCACCTTCTCGACCTTACGATCGCGGCTGAGGTCGCTGAGCGCCTGGGCATACATGGTGTTATGGGTATCGGTGCCCATGAATTCCACCCACCCCTGCTCCAACATCTCATAGGCTTTGCGTTTGGCCTCCTCGCCATAGAAACCGCCTAGCGAAAGCACGTTTATCTGGAAATACACTCCCTGGTTCTTCAGCTGCTCCATACGCAAACCCTGCACATTGAGGTAGGGATAGCGCTCGGGGTGTGCCAAAATGACCTCATATCCTTTCATCTGCAGGTCGAAAATAAGCTCGTCGCTGCCCATCATCTGCTGGTGCAATGAGAATTCGACAAGGACATACTTGCCTGCAACCTGCAGGAAACGGGGATTTTCCAAACGCGCAGCAAAGCCACTGTCAATGCGATACTCCCCTCCGATACCGGCTATCTCTATTTCCACTCCGGCCTCGCCTGCCTTTTGCTTCAACTCGTTGTAGCGGCGCACTATGTCGTCTTCGTTGTTCGGAAAGCGGGGATGCTGGAAATGCGGGGTTATTATAACCTTTTTGTAACCAACAGCCTTCAACGTGTTTAAGCACTCAAGACTCTCTTCTACACATTTTGAACCATCGTCAACCTTGGGAATAAGGTGGCAATGCATATCGGTACCCAGCGGGGCAAAAATCGGACGAGGTTGGTACTTGCGTCTAAAGAGGTTAAGAAACATATGTTGTCGTTTTTAGATTCTTCTGATGTCTGCTCCTAGCTTGCGCAGGCGTTCGTCTATGTGTTGATAGCCACGGTCTATCTGTTCGATATTGTCAATCCTGCTGACACCGTCGGCACTCAGGGCCGCTATCAGCAGCGCAACTCCGGCACGGATATCTGGCGATGCCATTCGCACCCCGCGAAGCTTATGTTCATGATCAAGTCCTATCACAGTGGCACGGTGCGGGTCGCAGAGTATAATCTGTGCCCCCATGTCGATTAACTTGTCCACAAAGAAGAGGCGGCTTTCAAACATCTTCTGGTGTATCAACACACTGCCTTTGGCCTGCGTGGCCACAACCAACGCTATGGATATTAGATCCGGCGTGAAACCAGGCCATGGAGCATCGGCAACAGTCATGATACTGCCATCCATGAACCGCTCTATCTCATAATGCTCCATCGACGGTATGTATAAATCGTCGCCTTTCTGCCACACCTCCACTCCCAGTCGGCGGAAAACCTGCGGAATAAGTCCGAGGTGCTGCACCTGGGCATTCTTGATTGTGAGGTCGCTCTGCGTCATGGCGGCCATTCCGATGAACGACCCTACCTCAATCATGTCGGGCAGCAGTCGATGCGTGCAACCATGCAACTCTTTCACTCCCTTTATGGTGAGCAGGTTTGATCCCACACCGCTGATGCGGGCTCCCATGGCGTTGAGCATCTTGCACAGCTGGTAGACGTAAGGCTCGCACGCGGCATTCATAATGGTGGTGGTACCCTTGGCAAGCACCGACGCCATCACTATGTTGGCCGTACCGGTGACAGAAGCCTCGTCGAGCAGCATATAACAACCCTTCAGCTTCTTTGCCTTCACCATATAGGCGCCGCGCTTGTATTCCACCTCTGCCCCAAGACGCTCCATGCCTATGAAATGGGTGTCGAGGCGCCGACGGCCTATCTTGTCGCCTCCTGGTTGTGGCACCACGGCTTGCCCAAAACGCGCCAGCAGCGGCCCTACAACCATAATGCTGCCGCGCAAAGTGCCGGCCTGCTCACGGTATTCTGTGCTGCCAAGCACATCAAGGTTCACCTGGTCAGCCTGGAACTCGAATGTGCGTCCACTCTCGCACAGCGACGTGTGGTCTTCACGCACACTGACTCCAAGCAGCTTCAATAGGTCAATGAGCTTGTTGACATCGCGTATGTCCGGTACATGTTCTATGCGCACCTTCTCCTGGGTGAGAAGCACGGCACACAGCACCTGCAGAGCCTCGTTCTTGGCTCCCTGCGGCACTATCTCTCCGCGTAGCTTGCGCCCACCTGTTATTTCAAAGCTTGCCATTATTTCTTTTTCTTCTTTTTCTTCTTCTTTCCCTCGGCAGCCCTGGCACTCGCTGCAGCCATCGTGTCGATAAGGTCTTGCGAGGAATGGAACTGGAAGCCCTCGGGCAACACCAAACGCCCTTCGCTGAGTTCAGCCAACTGCTCCGCTATAAGATCATCGTCCACCGTATCACGGTTCCACTGCAGATACTGACGTTTCATTGCATGGGCTATCTGGCATGTGAGCAACGTGCGCTCCTCGCCCTCGGGCATTGCTGCTACAGCTCGGATCATATCCTCAAGCGCTCGACCATAGTGACGGTAGCGTATCTCTCTGTCGAGATATGGAATGCGGTTCGGATGGAAATTCTCGGTTTCCTCACGGTTCACCTCGTATGGACAGTCGACATCAAGCTTATAGTCAGCCAGCATCATCAGGTGATCCCACAGAATATGACGGTAATCGGTACGCTCCTTGATCTTGGGATTGACATACGCCATCACGTCTATTATGACATTGGCCATCGCCGTGCGCTCCTCGCGGTCGGCTATAGTCTTGCAGTAATCTATCATCTTGGCCACATGGCGGCCATAGTCGGTAATCTTCAGTTGTTCTCTCTGGGTGTTATACTCCATAGGTTTTCTTCATTCATCTAAAATGGCCATGGGCCACTGTACAATTCTAAACTCGGCGTATATGCGCCATACCACGGGTGCGCAAGCAACCCCTCCATCGCCGTGCCGTAGTGGTCGTGCACAAAGTGGAAATATAGCTCCAGCAAACTGCCGCGCGGAAACTCATACGCCAATCCGCCACTCACCGCCGTAAGCCCCAGGGGCACCGAGGCATCCCTCCACAACCATTGCGCATAACCGCCAACATGCGTCACCGAAGCCCACAACCACAGTCGGTCGCTGGCCTTATACTCGGCCATTGCCCACAGGCCACCAAGCCGTGTGCCATGCTTGCGCGGCGCCATCGACGGCGTGTATCTGTGCACCTCGTATCCGCCGAGCAGCGTGCCCGCAGCGGCAAAACCACCGCTGACAGTGAGTCTGTCGCTCATCTTCAGCTCCACGCTGGGTGCCACCCACGACAAAGCCTGCGTGCGCCCAAAGCCCGATGCCACCGTGGCACCAGTCGACAGGTGCACGTGCGTGCGCGACGTATCGTCCTGCGACCAGGCACAACCGAAAGCCAGCACGGCAAGCATCAATATGACGACCTTTTTACTCATAATTATCAATTATAACGGCGCATGAATAATATTATTGCCATGACTTTGTCTTTTTTTTCATAGCCATCCTCTCCGGCTCCCCACCCACCCCTCTTCCTCTCACCTAACTCTCACCTAACTCTCACTCCCATCCCCCATCACTTACTACTCACATACTACTCACTTACTCCCCCCCCTTGACAAAAAAAGAGGAAGACCGACGGCCTTCCTCTTTGATCTGCTTGCTAACGCACTCCGTTACTTGAGGTCGATAAACGGCACCGAATTGCCGAGCATATACTGCGGCATCTTGCCGTCCCACTTCTGCACAGCCTCATAGTTGACCAGCTTCGGGTTACGCTCAAGGGCGTTGGCCTTGATGCGCATAGCCTCGGCGTCGGCCTCGGCCTTAATCATCGTCTGCTTGGCCTGCTCCTCCACCTGGATGGTAACATTCTTGGCCTTCAAGGCGTTCTGCTCAGCCACCTGCTTCTCCTTGATGGCAGTCTCGAAATCGTCGTCGAAGTCAATGTTCACCAACTGGAACTGTACGTTCATGAAGTAGTTGCTGTCGAGGGTTTTGCGCAGCGAAGACTCAATCTCGCGGCGCACAGCGTCGCGGTTCTCCACAATTTCGGTGGCGGCGAAGTTGCCGAAGCTCTGCTTCATGGCCGAACGGATGAAGGGCACCACGATGCGGTTGTGATAGTCATCGCCTACATTCTTCATCAACTTGCTGACATTCTCACGCACGAGGTCGTAATTGATGGTGTACTCCACCTCGGAAGTCTGCACGTCGCGCGTGTAGCTATTCTCCTTGCCGTCGAACTTCTTCTGCTGCACGTTGACCTTCTTGATGGTCTGGATGAAAGGAATCTTCAAGTGCAATCCGTCCTCGACTACCTGGTCACTCATCTTGCCGAAGGTTGCCAGCACTCCGCGCTCCGTCGAGCGGATGGTGTAGAACGAAGAGAAGAACACGATGATTGCCAGCACCGCCAGCACACCCCACAGGATATAACGTCCCGTCTGTTTGTCGTCTTTGAATTGACTCATAATCTATCTGTTTTATTGTTGTTGTTTAATTCTTTTCCAGCAAAAAATGTGCCAAATTATATTTCCATGAGCTTCATGAAACTGGCTGGCACCGGGGTCTCAAACTTCAAGCGCTTCCCCGTCACAGGATGCGTGAAACACAAACGGAAAGCATGAAGTGCCAAACGGTTTATCGGAGAGACATCCTCCTTGTAACCGTACATTGGGTCATGCACCACAGGATGCTTCAAATCGCGCAGGTGCACACGTATCTGGTTGCGCCGGCCGGTGTCCAGTTTCAGCTCCACAAGGCTGTAGCGACGAGAAGTCTGCTTCACCTCGTAGTGCGTCACAGCCAACTTGCCGCCATTGTCCGTGGGCGACGACAACACACAGTACTCGCCGTCGGTAAACCACGACCGCACCTCTCCCCTGCTCTGCTCCAGGTGGCCCCATGCCACCGCCACATAACGGCGGTCAAACACCATGCCCTTCCAATCCTCCTCAAACTTCTGGCTCACCTCCTTGCTCTTCGACACCACCATCAAACCGCTGGTGTCGCGGTCGAGACGGTGCACTATATGGGCGTGGCACTTCTGATGCGTGGCCGAAAGGTACTGGTTGAGCACCGTGATGACCGTCTTGTCGTTGGGAAACTTACTGTAACTCAGCAACCCTTCGTGCTTGTTGACGACAAAGAGGTGCTGGTCTTCATATACGATGTCCAGGTCGCGCGGCCGCAGCCTGTCTTGGAACGTGGCCTTCTCTATCGAAACCCTCATCCCCTTCTGCAACGGGAAATTGAACTGCGACGTACGGCGCCCGTCGACATACACATTGTGCGCCAGAAGCTCCTTCACCTTCGTGCGGCTGCTGTCGGCCATCTGTTTCATCAGGAATTCAAGGAGCTCCTGCGGCTCACTGACGGTATATTCTTGTTTCTTCATAATCAAACTATCTTTTTGCGCACATCCGTTGGGTTCATACCTGTCGTGCGACGGAAAAACTTGGTGAACAAAGGCTGCGAGGCAAAGCCCTTCTCTTTTTTTGTTTCACGTGAAACATTTTTTACTACGTTATCAACAATTCGGGTCGTACAAATCAACAACCTCATAAGGGTTGCCTATCTCCTTGATGAATTTCAACATATCATCGCGTGTTATCACCAACGAGGCGCGATTATCGTTGGGATGGAAACTAACCTTCTCAGCATTTAGCAGGTTGCGATCGACAAAAAGCGTCACCTCGTGATTGGTGTCATTGACAAGAGTGAACAACGAGACACTGCCAGGCTTGACACCAAGGTATTTCATCATCCTCTCGGGACTGGCAAAAGAGAGCTTGCCCTGGTGCAGACGATGCTCCATGTCGTGTATGTCCATCGGAAAACGGCTGTCCATGATGACGAGGTAATGGCGGTTGCCCTTGTGGTTGCGGAAAAAGAGATTCTTGCAAAGTGTGGTTCCCTCACCTCGGTAGAACTGGGCGGCAATCTCTATGGTCGGCGCCTCGGGGTGCTCGTAGTAGTCGAACGGTATCTGCATTCGCTCCAACGCCTCGTATACTTGCGGTTGTCCTATCATAGTTTTTTGAGTTTCGAAGTGCAAAAATACAAATAAAAAACAACCTATCGGAAAAAATGTGTATCTTTGCATCCGCAATGAAGAAGAAACAAACTCTGAAAAACGACATACACGACTGCCCCGAACTGATGGAAGCCATCGGTCATCTGGGCTTCCTGCCACTGCTTGCCGGCACCGTGCCTGGCTTCTCGGCCGACGAAATGATTGCGCCCGACTGCCGCTACAAACTGCTCGACGACGGCAGCTGGGACTGGCCTCTGTGGGATTGGAAAGGACCTATCGTCACCGAGGGTCATTTCGCCTATGGCAAGTTCTTCGACGGCAAGGCCGGCTTCGTAACCATGGAGTGGTGGCCCGACTTCTGTAATTGGCGGCGCAGCCGCAACCCCATGCCCAACGAGGAAAGCGTGGAAGGAGCTATCCTATCGGTGCTGCAGGTGAACGGCAGCATGATCACCCGCGAACTGCGAGCAGCATGTGGGTTCACCGGCGCCAAAATGCGTTCACGCTTCGACAACTATGTAACCCGACTGCAAATGGCTTGCCGCATAGTGACCGAGGATTTCGTATACCCACATGACAAACATGGCAACAAATACGGTTGGGGATGGGCACTGCTCAATATTCCTGAACACCTCTTCGGCAGAGAATCCTGTCATTGCGACCGCAGCCCAGAAGAGAGCCACAAACGGTTGCTGGAGAAGTTCCACACTCTGCTTCCACACGCCACAGAGAAAGAAATAGAACGTCTGATAGGGTGACTACCCCTCCCTACGATAGACATAGCATCCTGCCTCGCTAGGGTGGTCATAAACCAAAGCGGTGGCAGGCTCTTTGCGGATAGCCCACACTATCATTATATCACCCGCAGCGGCTGTTATGAAAATAATCCCTACCAACAGCCAAAAATAATTGCCAATGGCAAGAGCCACCAACGTGGGCAGCACGCCAAGCAGCAACAGCGGCATAAGGGCACCGGCGACATATTGACGCTTGGGCATCGGCACATCTATATGACAATAAGGCGACATCTTGATGACACCGAAACTGAGATGGCTGAAACCCTTGTGGGTGGCCAGCATCCACGTGATTCCATGTATGAGTTCGTGGACAACAATGCCGACAATAAACACCAGCAACAGCAACAGCATTTCGCTGGAGCCAAAATCGAAGTTCACTGATGGCCAAAGCAGATGCATCGCGGCAAAACCAGCCAACAACAACACAGCTAACAAGATTATCGAAAAGATATTCGCCAATAGGAGGCTGACAGTTCTTTTCTCAGCCACATAGCCTTCAACTAGCGGCATTTCCTCGTGTTTGCCCACCTTACTTTATTATTCCAAGTTGTTTTGACATATCAAGCATCCTGACGATGGGACGCTTTGCAGCCTCTATCATTTCGGAAGACATCAATATCTCCGGCTGCTCGTCGCGCAAGCAGCGATAGAGCTTCTCGAGGGTATTGAGCTTCATATAGGCACAGTCGTCGCAGGCACAGCTCTTGTTGTCGCGTAGTGTTACAAACTCCTTGTCGGGATTCTCGCGCTTCATCTCATATAGTATGCCCGTCTCGGTGGCCACTATAAACTTCTTGGCCTCGCTGGCTTTGATATAATTGAGCATAGCCTTGGTGGAACCAATAAAGTCAGCCACCTTGAGCAACGCAGGATTGCACTCGGGATGGGCAATGACAGGAGCGTCGGGATGCTCGGCTTTCAACATCAGCACAGCCTCGGCCTGCATGGCATCGTGCACGGTGCATACACCGTTCCACAACACCATCTTCCTCCCTGTCACCTGGTTGATATATCCACCAAGGTTACGGTCGGGAGCGAAAATAATCTTCTGCTCCTCCGGCAGCGAACGCACCAGCTTCTCTGCATTTCCACTTGTGCAGATAAGATCACTGAGGGCTTTTATCTCTGCCGAGCAGTTGACATAACTTATCACCATATGGTCGGGATGCTCTTTTTTAAATGCGGCAAACTCTTCCGCCTTGCAGCTCTCGGCAAGCGAGCAGCTGGCCTCCATATCTGGCAACAGCACCTTACACTGAGGATTAAGTATCTTTGCCGTCTCGGCCATGAAATGAACACCGCAAAAAACAATTATATCAGCAGTGGCCTCTTGAGCTTTCTGTGCCAACGCCAAACTGTCTCCTACATAATCCGACAGTTCTTGTATTTCGTGACGCTGGTAATAGTGTCCAAGAATAACAGCGTTCTTTTCCTTTTTCAAGCGCAGTATCTCCTGCTTCAATTCATTGTCGTTCATTGCCATTTTTCATTTATTTGAAAATGCAAAGATAAGAAAAAAATCTTTCTGTCGACGACTTTTCCAACTATGAATTATAAATAATTCTTTATTTCTTTTTTATTTTTTCTTTTCTTTTATGCTTGTTAATTCTGTTGATAAGCATGTAATGTAAGTATATAAGCTTGTTTCTTTCCACACCAATTAACAGCAATTTCAACATCGAAAATCCAAGAATATTAGATTATTTGTGTTTTATCAACATCATTGTGAAAAATGATATAACAGCAGAATGTTTATTGTCAAAACTAGTAGTTATAATTGGTAATTTTGTTGATATCGTTATGAAAAAAACAGTGTTTTTCAACATCTATTTTTTTTAAACACCGCTATTGACAACAATTAACAGCTGCATAAACGTTCTCTTGTTGAAAACATAGTTTTGCTGTTTTATTCTTTTGTTGTAACTTTGCAGTCAGAAAGAAATAACATTAATATTAACAACGATGAAGGAAATCATACCTATTGCCTGCGATCATGCGGGCTATGAACTTAAACTTAAAGTTATTGACCATCTGCATCAGCGTGGTTTCGATGTCAAAGATTGTGGCACCAATAGCACCGACAGCTGCGACTACCCCGACTTCGCCCATCAGGTGGGTGCTGCCCTCAACAAAGGCGAGTACAAACGTGGCATTGTTATCTGCGGCAGTGGCAACGGTGTGCAGATGACTGTCAACAAGTATCCCAACGTGCGCTGCGCCCTCTGCTGGACACCCGAGATTGCCCACCTCGGCCGCCAGCACAATGATTGCAACTGCATCTCTATGCCTGCCCGCTTCATCAGCGAGGAGACAGCCATGCAGATAGTCGACGAATATCTCGACACTCCCTTCGAAGGTGGCCGCCACCAGCGCCGCGTCGAGAAGATAAGCCAACTGCTATGATCGACAAGGATATGGCCCGGCGTGTGTTTTCGTGTATCGACAACACTACGCTCAACGCCACCGACAACAACAAGTCGGTCGAGGCATTCTGCCGTCGTACCATGGAGATGCGTCTTGCCGACGGCACCACTGTTGCCGCAGTGTGCGTATATCCTATGTTTGTAGGCATCGCCAAGCGTACACTCGAAGGCAGCGGAATAAAAGTGGCTTCGGTAGCAGGTGCGTTTCCCCACGGCCAGCTGCCGTTGAACCTCAGAGTAGATGAGGTACGCCGTGTGATTGAAGACGGTGCCGACGAGGTCGACATTGTCATTAATCGTGGGCTATTGCTGGCAGGCGAATATAACGTTGTGTGCGACGAAGTTTCCGAGATGAAGGCTGCCTGCAAAGGCCGTACGCTGAAGGTTATCCTCGAAACAGGCGAACTCTCCCCCCTACTCATCCGCCGCGCCGCTCAACGCGCCATCGACGGGGGCGCCGACTTCATCAAAACCTCCACGGGCAAGATATCAACTGGTGCCACTCCCGAAGCTGCAGAAATGATGTTAAATGTCGTTAACGAAAACGTTAAATTTAACAAAAAGACCGTCGGTTTTAAGGCTGCTGGTGGCATCAGAACCCCAGAAGAGGCACTCGTCTACGCCGAAATGGCGAAAAAAATAGTAGGCAACAATTTTATTAACAATCAGACCTTTAGAATAGGTGCAAGCCGCTTGACGGAAAGCCTCTACTCACTTTTAACATTTTAATTTGCCGCTGTTTCGGAAAAAATTCGTTTCTTTGCACTTTAAAATTAATACAAAGTAAGTATGAAACCGCTAAGGCAAAAGTTAGCACAATACACCTACCCCCAGGAGATGAGAGCCCTGGGTATTTATCCTTACTTCACCCCCATCTGCAGCCCTCAGAACACCGAGGTATACGTCACTGGCTACGACCATCCCATTCTGATGTTCGGTAGCAACAGTTACCTTGGCCTCACCAACGACCCACGCTTGAAAGAGGCTGCCAAACGCGCCATCGACAAATACGGTACAGGTTGTGCAGGTTCTCCGTTCCTCAACGGTACGCTCGACATTCACATACAGCTGCAGGACGAACTGGCTGAATTCCTTGGCAAGGACGGCGTAATGCTCTTCTCGGCCGGATTCTTGGCCAATAGCGGCGTCATTCCTAACATCTGCAGCCGTGGCGACTACCTGTTCTACGACGAGCGCGTACACGCCAGCATCATGGAAGGCCGCCTCATCACCATCGCCAACACACAGAAATACCGCCACAACGATATGGCCGACCTCGAGCGCGTCCTCTCCAAGGTGCCCGTCGAGGCATCCAAGCTGGTGGTCACCGACGGCGTCTTCTCGATGGAAGGCGACGTGGCACATGTCGACAAGATGGTCGAGATTTGCGACAAATACGGCGCCACACTGATGGTCGACGAAGCCCACGGCCTCGGTGTCTTCGGTCGCGAAGGCCGCGGCACCTGCGACCACTTCAACATGCTGCCCAATGTCGACCTCGTCATGGGCACCTTCAGCAAGAGCCTCGCTTCGGTGGGTGGCTTCATAGCCGCCGACAAGGACACCATCAACTGGATGAAACACAGCGTGCGTCCTTATATCTTCACCGCCAGCATCACTCCCGCCAGCACAGCGTCTGTGCTAGAGGCCCTGCACATCATGCGCAGCGAACCCGAACGCAACGCAAAACTCTGGGACAACCAGCGCTACGCTCTGAAAGCCTTCAAAGACCTCGGCTTCGAGATAGGCAACACCTCGACACCCATCATCCCCCTATTCATACGCGACAACGTCAAGACCTTCACCATCACTCACGAGCTGCTGGTCGACGGCGTATTCGTCACCCCAGTCATCTCGCCCGCTGTGCCCAGCAACGAGACGCTCATCCGTTTCGCCCTCATGGCTACGCACACCCACGAGCAGATCGACACCGGTGTGGAGAAAATCTACAAAGCCTTCAAGAAACAGGGAGTTCTTTAAATTGTAAGTTGTAAGCTGTAAGTTTTAAGTGCTAGCGGCAATGACCTATATCCACTTAAAACTTACAGCTTAATATTTAATAATAACACTGCTATGATTGAAATCCGTACCGTTACCAGCCGCCGCGAGCTGCGCAAGTTTATAGCATTCCCCAACAAACTTTTCAAGGATGTCCCTTCCTACATCCCCGCGCTCGACTTCGACGAGATCAACCTCCTCACCGAGAAGAACCCCTCGCTGGAGCACTGCTCGCGCGAGCTCTACCTCGCCTACAGCGACGGCAAGGTGGTGGGCCGTGTGGCAGCCATCATCAACCGCACCGTCAACGAGCACTGGAACAAGAAGGCTGTACGCTTCGGCTGGTTCGACTTCATCGAGGACTACGACGTCTTCACCGCCCTGCTCGACAAGGTGATAGAATACGGCAAGCGTAACGGTATGAACGAAATCGAGGGGCCCTTCGGATTCACCGATATGGACAAGGAATGCTGGGCCATCGACAACTTCGACGCACGCCAGAACACCTCCACCCTCTACAACCCCGAATATTACGTGCGCTTCATCGAGCGTGCCGGATACGAGATAAAATGCCGCTGGCAGCAATACTCCATGCAGGCCAACCAGCCTGTGCCCGACAAGGTAGGCCGCCTCAACAAGCTCATCATGGAGAAGTACCACCTCAAGCTCGTCAAGGTAAAACGCCGCAAGGAACTTATCCCCTACGCCTGGCAGTTCTTCCACGCCATCAACGACTCCTTCAAGGACCTCTACGACTTCGTGCCCATGACCGAGAAGGAAATCGGCGTCTATATCGACGAGTATTTCCCCTTTGTGAATATGGACTTCGTGCAGTTCGTGGTCGATGAGAACGACAAGCTTGTCGCCTTCGGCCTCTCCATCCCCGACCTCACCAAGGCCTACAAGAAAGCCAATGGCAAGCTCTTCCCCTTCGGCTGGTACCACATACTGCACGACCTCAAGCATTTCGACACCATCGACCTGCTCCTCAACGGTGTGCTGCCCGAATGGCAGAAACGCGGTGTGCACAGCATCTACTACTGCGACATGAACGAAGCCGCCATCAAGCATGGTGTGCATACAGCCTATACCAACCCACAGATTATCGGCAACGAAGCCGTCAAGATCTGGGAGACACAGTACAGTACCAAGCCCCTCATGCAGCGCGCCGTCTTCGGCAAAGCCTTGTAAAAGAGGAACACCTTCATGTTTTCTTCTGCATTAGGGTTTTACCAGGGAACGACCAGGGGTGCTGAAAGTGGCCCTCATTCTCAGTTATTTAACGGTATTTCTTCAGTGTTTTTTCAGTCATCCACTGAAGAAACACTGAAGAAATACTGAAGAAATACTGAAGAAAAGAGCACCCTTATAGGGCGTATTCGTGGTAATTCTTGTTATAATAAGAACAAGTCAGCTTTTATAGTAGCTTCGCAGGATGCCGACCATCTGGTTGCCCGTGAGTACGCGTTTGATGACGGTGGAGAGCCACTGCTCGAGGTTGGCCACGACGTTGCGCAGCGGCGGGCGCTGCTTTTCGACGAGTTTCACTATGCGGCGGGCCAGCACCTCAGGCTGTAGGCCGCCATTCTCCTCTTTCTCTATGATGGCGAGGCTACGCTTGAAGATGGGGCCGTAGTCGGGGTCGTCCATGGTGGCCTGGCTGTTCTTGCGGCTGCCAGTGAAGCCCGTGGCGAAGTCGCCCGGCTCTACCATGCAGACGCGGATGCCGAAGCCCGTGACCTCGGCGGCAAGGGCCTCGGTGAAGCCCTCGATGGCGAACTTGGAGGCTGAGTAGAAGCCTTGGTAGGGCAAGCCCATGACACCTCCGATGGAGCTGAGGTTGATAATCTTTCCACAGCGTTGCTTACGCATGTAGGGCAGCACAGCCTGGCACATGTTGACGCAGCCCATGAAGTTGGTGCCCATCTGGAGGTCTATCTCCTCCTCGGTGGCCAGCTCCAGCGCTCCGCCGATGCCCATACCAGCGTTGTTGACGAGGACGTCTACCCTACCCTGCTCGGTGACAATCTGCGCCACCACGGCGGCTATCTGCTCGCGGTTGCGTACGTCGCACTGGCGGTATTTTATCGTTGTGTCCTGCATCGCGCGGCGGCAGAGGCCGTAGACGATGTGTCCTTTCTGTGAAAGCATTTCGGCTGTTGCCTTGCCGAAACCCGACGAGGCGCCGGTGATGATGATTACCTGTTGCTCCATTGTTAGCTCAAATTTTTTGCAAAGATACGAAGATTTATCAAAATAACTCGTTCTTTCGAGTAATTCGCTTATAATTCTGTTTTGTATACCTTTCGAATCAATTCGAAAAAATTCGCCGTTTTAAAATTACAGTCGGCGTATATGAGATTTTATTCGTATTTTTGCAGTTTGTTTTCACAACGATGAAACAGCAGCACGACATACTACAGGCGCTCGACGCATTCATTAGGAAGTACTATAAGAACCTCCTGATTAAAGGCGCGTTGTATGCTGTGGGCATAGTGTTCACGCTATACCTTGCTGCCGTGTTGTTGGAACATTTTGGCTGGTTGCCGCAGATGGCAAGGGGCATCATTTTCTGGGTAGGCATAGCCGCTGTGGCAGCTGTGCTGGCGTGGTTTGTGGTGCGTCCGCTGCTGAAAATGCACGGCCTCGGCAAGCGTATCTCGCACAACGAGGCTGCACGCATTATAGGAAAGCATTTCCCGGAGGTGAGCGACAAGCTGCTCAACCTCTTGCAGCTGATGGAATCGGATAGCGGAGGACAGATGGCGGAGAACGATCTGCTGCTTGCCGCCGTTGAGCAGAAGACGGCGCAGCTGCGGCCCGTGCCGTTCCTCAACGCCATAGACCTCAAGGGCAACCGCCGCTACCTGAAATATGCTTTGCCGCCGCTGCTGCTCTTGCTGGTGCTGCTGCTGGTGTCGCCTCGGACGGTGACCGAGCCGTCGAAACGCCTGGTGAACTACAACACCGTCTACGAGCGTCCGGCTCCGTTCCGTTTCGAGATTATGCAGCAGGACCTCTCGGTGTGGCCTGGCCACGACTTCCAACTCGACGTCAAGGTGGACGGCGAGGCATTGCCCAACGAAGCGTTCATCAACGTCGAGGGGCGCCGCTTCAAGATGACCAAGGTCTCCCCTACCCTCTTCCAGTATACCTTCAAGCAGGTGAACCGCACGCAGGAGTTCTCGCTCGAGGCCGCCGGCGTGGTCGATGCAGGCCATGTGCTGCGCATGCTGCCCAACCCGCAGGTGGTGTCGTTCCGCATGGTGTTGGCTTACCCGCCCTACACGGGCCGCAAGAGCGAGACGCTGGTGGACATTGGCGATGCTGCGGTGCCCGAAGGCACTGTGGTGCGCTGGCTTTTCCAGACACGCGATGCCGACACGCTGCATTTCGAAGAGACGAGCGGTGCGTGGAAAGCGGAGGGCGCTGTGGACGACAACGGACGCGTGGAGGTGAGCCGCCGCGTGATGCAGAACATGGAGTATGCGTTCTGCGTCAGCAATATTCATCACTCATCATTCATCATTCATCATTCTTCCGACACGCTGCGGTTTGCCCTGTCGGCCATTGCCGACGCGTTGCCTATGATCGCTGTCGAGGAGGTTGTCGACTCGCTGCACCCCGACCGACGTCTGTTCCGTGGGCGCATAAAGGACGATTACGGCTTTTCTAAGCTCGTTTTCATACACAAGACCACCAATGCTGCCGACACGGCGAGAAAGGCCGTCAGCGAGGCCGAAATTGCCCTTGGCAGCGAGACTAGCCAGGAGTTCTACTTCTCGTTCAACACCGCCGAGCTAACTCTCGCGCCCGGCGACGAGCTGAGCTACTGGTTCGAGGTGTCGGACAACGACGCCATACACGGCCCCAAGACGGCGCGCTCGCAGGTGTTCGAGATAAAGATTCCCACCGCCGAGGAACTGGACCAGATGCTCGAACAAAGCAGCACCGAGGTACGCCAGAGTGCCGACGCACAGATGAGCGAACTGCAGAAGCTGCAGGAGGAGATAAACGAGATGATGCGGCGCCTGGTGGACAAGAAGGAGCTGAACTGGCAGGACAAGAAGGACCTGGAGCAGATTGCCGAGAAGCAGAAGCAGGTGAAGGCCATGATGCAGCAGATGCAGCAACAGATTCAGGAGAACAACCGTCTGGAACAGAAATACCGCGAGCAGAGTGAACAGTTGATGGAGAAGCAGCGCGAGCTTGACCGTCTGATGAACGAGGTGATGGACGAGAAGATGAAGGAGACGATGGCCGAGATAGACCGCCTGATGAAGGAAATGGACAAGCAGAAGGTGCAGCAAGAACTGGAAAAGATAAAGCTCGACAACGCTGAACTGGAACGGCAGCTCGACCAGAACATCGAGCTTATGAAACGCCTCGAGATAGAGAAGAAGGTGGAGCAGACGATACAGAAGATGGACCGTCTGGCCGAGGAGCAACGCGACCTGGGAACGCAGACGTCCTCGTCTGCCAAGAAAGACAAGGAAGAACTGCAGCAGAAGCAGCAGGAACTCAACGACCGTTTCCAGCAGCTCAAGCAGGATATAGACCAGATAAAGCAAGACTACAAAGACCTTGACCCCAGCACCGATTTCAAGGTGCCCGAGGAGCTTGAAAAGCAGGTGGAGCAGCACCAGAAAGAAGCACAGCAGAGCCTGCAGAAAGGCAAGAACAAAGATGCCGGCAAGCAGCAGCAGCAGGCCGCCGACGATATGGAGAAACTCAGCGAGGCACTGGCCGAAGCGCAGGTCGATGCCGAGCAACAGGACCTCGCCGAGGATGCCGAGCAGGTGCGCCAACTGCTGAAGAACCTTGTGCAGCTCTCGTTCAACCAGGAGGAACTTATCTCCGACCTCAACGCCATTTATATACAAGACCCGAAGTACCAGACTATTATCACACGTCAGAACCGTGTGAAGGACGACTTCCGCAATGTCGAGGATTCGCTGCGCTCTATGGCGCGACGCCAGCTGCAAGTGGCGTCGGCAATAACCAAGGAGTTGGGCTCTGTGAACAGCAACATAAGCCAGTCGCTGTCTGGCTTGCTCGACATGAACCAGAGTTTCTACGGCACATACAGGAATACCAATGCAGCACGCCCGATGCAGTATAGCATGACATCGCTCAACAATCTGGCCCTGGTGCTTGCCGAGAGTCTCGACCAGATGCAGAACCAGATGCGGCAGAACAGCCAGAAGAAGAAAAACGGACAGTGTAAGAACCCGGGCAAGAGCAACAGCCAGTGCAGCAACCCTGGCAAGGGCAAGCCCTCGCCCAAGTCGATGCGCCAGATGCAGGAGGAACTCAACAAGCAGATGGAAGCCCTGAAAAAACAGCTCGACAAGCAGGGCAACAAGGAAGGCGGCCGTCACAAGATAGGGCAGGGGCAGCAGATGAGCGAGGAGTTCGCCCGCATGGCCGCACAGCAGGAGATGATACGCCGTATGATGCAGGAATATGGTCAGGAGATGAAAGAGGGCGATGCCGGCAATCGCAAGCTGGCAAAGGAAATCGAACAGATGATGCGCCAGATGGAACAGACCGAGACAGACCTTGTGAACCGAACCATCACACAGCAGACTATCCAACGTCAGCAACAGATTATGACGCGCCTCCTCCAGCACGAAAAGGCCGAGATGCAGCGCGAGAAGGAAGAGCGTCGCGAGAGTCATGAAGCCGGTGACCTCTATAGCCAACCGTCGCCCGCCGAGCTTGAGAAATACAACAAGCAGCTCAAGCCAGCCACCGACCAGTTGCACACTGTGCCGCCAACACTTCAGCCATACTACCGCGAGAAGGTCAACGACTATTTCTATCGCAACTGACCATTTTTCTTATATTTTTTAATAAATATTAAATAAAAGTTGTATCTTTGCAGTTGTCAAAGATTACAACAGCGATGACTGAAACCTTTGTTATACAGTCCGATATTGCCAATATGCCCCTCGTGGAGGAGCGTCTATTCCATTTTTGTCACGAATGTAATGTGGGCAACTATTATTCGGCTGTGTCGGTTGCTGTGATGCAGGCTGTGGAGAATGCCATCGTGCATGGCAACGGCTCCGACAGCGATAAGCAAGTCTCCGTCACCTTTGGCACTTGTCGTGGCGGTATCTTCGCCGAAGTGGCAGACCAAGGCAATGGATTCGACTTCTCACGTTTTGGTCAGCTGCCTTCGGACGAACAAACCGCTGGTGAGGGAATCTTCATCATGAAATCGCTCGCCGACCGCATGACGTTCTCCGACGGCGGTCGGATGGTGAGGCTCGAGTTCGAGGTCAGCGGTATCGACCCTGCCGACGCCCTTGAGCGTATCGCCATCCTTCAGGAGCGTTTTGCTACTGTTGCGGCATGATTCCATTCCTCTTTTTACGTTCCGTGGGTAGTATAACTGTTCCTCCTTGCAACAAATTCGGCACGCATTTTGAGGAAAAACAACACATATTTCTCACGCATATTTTTGATAATCAGTAAAATATAGCATATACTATGGCAATCCGCTTTTCTTGTCAAACTGTGAATTTTGAACTGCCTGAGGCCGAAAAAGTCAAGCGTTGGGTTTCAGAGGTTGTCGTTCGCCGTGGAAAGCAGGTTGGCAACATCAATTATCTTTTTTGCGACGACGAATATCTCCTTGGTGTCAACCAACAGTATCTTGACCACGACACTTATACCGACATTATCACTTTCGACTATGTTGCCGGTGGACTTATGTCGGGCGATATAATGATTAGCATCGATAGGGTGGGGGAGAACGCAGTCAAGTTCGCAGTGCCATTTGAACACGAACTTCACCGTGTCATCATCCACGGCGTGCTGCACCTCCTGGGACAGGGCGACAAGAGCGACTCCGAAGCTGCCGAGATGCGTCGTCAGGAGGAAGAGGCGCTTTCGTTGTGGAACGATATGTTTCACGTGCAACATGAAGGCTAAATAACATAAACTATGCAATTTGAGCCTTACGACATAGTGGTTGTGGGTGCCGGTCACGCCGGTGCTGAGGCGGCGGCAGCAGCAGCCCGTCTGGGTTGTCGTGTGCTGTTGGTCACTCAGATGCTTGATACAATTTGTCAGATGTCGTGCAACCCAGCCATGGGCGGCGTGGCAAAAGGACAGATTGTCCGCGAGATTGACGCCCTAGGCGGCTGGAGCGGCATTGTCACCGACCGCTCAGCTATCCAGTTCCGTATGCTCAACCAGTCGAAGGGCCCGGCCATGTGGAGCCCTCGCGCACAATGCGACCGCATGCTCTTCTCGCTCAACTGGCGTCAGGTACTTGAGAGTATCCCAAACCTCGCCCTCTGGCAAGACGAGGTCACGGCGCTTACGGTCGACGGTAATGCCGTCAGTGGTGTGGTCACACGTATGGGTCACACTGTCCCTGCACGTGCCGTGGTGCTTACTAACGGCACATTTCTAAACGGTACTATCTATATCGGTACTGAATCGTGGCGAGGAGGTAGGGTGGGGGAGGCTCCGGCTATCGGACTCTCTGACCAACTGCGCGACCTTGGCTTCGAGGTGCAACGACTCAAGACAGGTACCCCTGTACGTGTCGACGGGCGCACCATCGATTTTTCTAAGCTCACGGAGCAGCCTGGCGACGAACAGCCAGCCAAGTTTTCTTTCTCAGACACCAAGCCTTTGAGTAGCCAGAGGTCATGTTATCTGGCTAATACAAACCTTCATACACACGACATCTTGCGTACGGGTTTCGCCCAGTCGCCTATGTTCACAGGCCGCATCCAAGGACGTGGACCGCGCTACTGCCCATCTATAGAGGACAAGATCGACCGCTTCGCCGACAAGGACCACCATCAGCTCTTCGTAGAGCCCGAAGGATGGCATTCACAGTCATGGTATCTCAACGGCTTCTCCTCCTCGCTTCCCATCAAAGTGCAGCTCGCAGCACTACATAGTATCAGTGGTTTCGAACATGCACGCATCTTCAAGCCGGGCTATGCCATCGAATATGACTACTTTCCTCCCACCCAGCTGGGCTATACCCTTGAGACCAAGATAGTAGAGAACCTATATTTTGCAGGTCAGATAAATGGCACCACAGGTTATGAGGAGGCAGCATGTCAAGGTCTAATGGCTGGCGTCAATGCAGCCCTCAAGTTACAGGGGCGTGCCCCCTTTGTGTTGGGACGCACCCAGGCATATATCGGTGTCCTCATCGACGACCTTGTCACTAAGGGTGTCGACGAGCCATACCGTATGTTCACCTCGCGTGCCGAATATCGCATCCTGCTCCGTCAGGATAATGCCGACCAACGCCTCACACCTCTGGCGCACGCCATAGGTCTGGCCGACGACGACCGCATGCATTGTCTGGAAGAAAAACAGCATCAGATTGCGAACCTAACATCCATAGTCCAAGCAACATCAGTCTCTCCTACCGATGCAAACGAGTGGCTCGAAGCCCATAACTCGGCTCTTCTGAGCCAAAGGGTCCGTTTAGACGCCCTTCTGCTTCGTCCCGAGCTTGGTCTAAGAGAGTTAGCCGTTCTCTCGCCAGTGGTTGTAGATGCCGTCGCGGCGGTGTCCGACGAGGTGCTGCAAGAGGTGGAGACCTCAATCAAATACCAACGTTATATCGAGAAGGAGCAGGAGGTGGCGTCACGTATCCTCAAGTTCGAGGACATCCCTCTGCCGGCAGGATACGACTATTTCCAGCTGTCGGCCCTCAGCTACGAGTGCCGCGAAAAGTTGAATCGCTACCGCCCCGTAACCATCGGCCAGGCATCCCGCATCAGCGGTGTGTCGCCTGCCGATATCTCCGTCCTGCTTCTCACTTTCGCTCGTTAGCGCCCTCCCCCAATCCACCAAATTCGAGTAATCCGCCAACAATCAACCTGCGTAGCATTCGTATAATTCGTAAAATTGCCGTTAAAAACAATTCGAGTAATTTGCCTAAAAATGACCTGCGTAGCATTCGTATAATTCGTAAAATTCGCCGTTTAGAATAATTCGAGTAATCCGCCAACAATCAACCTGCGTAGCATTCGCATAATTCGTAAAAATTCGCCGTTTAGAATAATTCGAGTAATCCGCCAACAATCAACCTGCGTAGCATTCGCATAATTCGTAAAATTCGCCGTTTAGAATAATTCGAGTAATCCGCCAACAATCAACCTGCGTAGCATTCGCATAATTCGTATAATTCGCCGTTAAAAAGTAATTCACCGTTAAATATGCTGTTCCCGTTCCCTGCAGACAAAGACTTTCTCGTTGGCCTTTCGCCAATGGACGACATCACCGACATGCCGTTCCGGGAGCTGTGCAAGGAGTTCGGCGCCGACCTGCTCATCACCGAGTTCATAGCCTCCGAGGCGTTGAACCGCGATGCCGAGAAGAGCCTTCGCAAGATGCGCTTCTCCGAGCCACAGCGTCCGATAGGCATCCAGATCTTCGGTGCCGATGAGGATGAGCTGCTACGTTGCCTCGAGGTCGTGGAGCAAAATGAGCCCGATTTCATCGACATCAACTGGGGCTGTCCTGTGCGCAAGGTTGCGGGCAAAGGGGCCGGTTCCGGCATCCTCCAGGACATACCTAAAATGCTTAGAATCACCGAAAGTATAGTAAAACGGGCCACTTTGCCCGTCACGGTGAAGACCAGATTGGCCTATAATAGCGATTCTATGCATGTTACAGACTTTGCGGAAGCGCTCCAGAATACAGGCATTGCTGCCCTCAGCATCCATGGACGCACTAAAACCCAGATGTATAGCGGCATCGCCGACTGGACAATGATAGGTGAGGTCAAGAACAACCCCAGGATACATATACCCATCTTTGGAAATGGAGACATCACCACTGCCGCCCAAGCCCTTGAAAGCAAGAGACGTTACGGGGTCGACGGAATACTAATTGGGCGTGGTGCAATTGGTAACCCATGGATTTTCAGGCAGTGCCAACAGTTGTTTCACGGGGAACCTTGCGGAGGTCGAGAGGGGAGTATGCTTGCGTGCTTGCCCGAGACGGAGCAAGATGGGCGAAGCCAACAGTATAACGAAGTGCCGGTGGCCGAACGTGTGGATGTCTGTCGACGCCATCTCCGCATGGCCGTCGAGTTCAAAGGTGAGCGCACAGCCATCTTCGAGATGCGCAAGCACTATGGTTCCTACTTCAAGGGGCTGTACAATTTCAAACCCTATCGTTTGGCACTTGTCAGCACAAATACCCTTGCCGATACCGAGCAAGTGTTGGATCAAATCAAAAAGCATTATCTCGACGCTTGAGATAATGTAACCAGTCGAAAGCTTGACGTAGGGGTTTTACCTCGGTCTTTTTTTTCCAGTGCGTAGGCCGACCGTTCGAACGGAATGTTTCGGTAGGCCTTTTGGTTGTCGTGGTAGCGCAGTATGCCCCACAGCCAGAACAGGGCGTACAGCAGGTAGAACGGTGCGACGAGCAGCAGTGCCTGTTGCCACAGATGCACTGTCTCATGCCGTATGTCTTGCTCCGTCATCGGCTTTTCGTTGTAGAAGATGACTGGGAACAAAGTTATGGCGTGGAACCTCTGTGGGGGAAAGTGCCGGGTGTGTATCATCAGTGGACGCATGTCAACTCCTCGTAGAGTTTGAACAGTTCAGCTACGCATTTGCTTTCGGTCATTGTCTTCACGTCGAAGCCATAGGCTTGCATCACGGCGCGGTCGTTGTCTTGGTGGGCTTTTCGGAGTTCCGCCGGCATCGTCAGTTCGTCGTAGAGGTCGGCAAGACTGCTGTCTGGATATAGTGCGCGGGCATCAAGGATGGCATGTGCTGTCTGCTCAATCTTCGCTTTCTGCGCATCTGTGGGTGTGGGCCACGGGAAGTTGTTGTAGACAATATCGTTAGAGTATCGGTATCGGCTCTCAAGCCGGCCGCATACAGCTCGCATCCAAGCCATGTGGACATTGCTGATAAGCACACCAAAATGATAATAATTTGCATTTGGAATCATTAAGTTGGCGTTACCACTAATAACATCGTGAGACATGAATCCTATTGGAATATACCTCCTTGTTTCAGACGAATGGCTTGGAATAATAATATAATTACTATCAGGTTGCCGTATTTCCATAAATCGAGAGGGCATATCCGCAAATTTTCGTGTAGCCGCCTTGGTACTAGCTAAGCGGAATTCTCGTGTCAAAGAAATCCTCTCTCGAACGATCGGCATATTTGCGATTTCATGAGGAGATGCATCAATCAACCACAAGCAGTATCGCGGTTCATTATGCAGAAACTCTCTTGCTCCGACAAACCTTCGAATAAATCTTTTTGCTGATGGCTCTTTTTGAACAAATGACTCATATTCATCTGCCTCGATGATAAGATTCCCACCATCGACAGGAATACTACCTTTTGTTATTTCTGGAACATCAAAAAGAGGTTTCTTTCTACTTTCGATAAAAACAGAAGGAGCATTAATCAGATATGGGCTAATGTTATCAGCATCTATACTCCGTTCTCCATCATAGATAGTAAACTTTCTATATACCTCTGTGTTTTTGCTGCTAAAACCTACAATAACACAATGAACATGAGCCTTTAAGGAAGCCTCGCTATCCCACCTGAACGTCCGGTGAGCAAAGTCAATACGGATACCCATGCGTTCAATAAGGTTCTTCCAGATTGCTGCGACTTGCTCTCCTTGTGTGATGCTATTGGTTGAAACGAGGGCTGCTCGAGTATTACTTTTACCAATTAATCTGGCTGCTTTGTAATACCACCCGGTTACATAGTCAATATTCTTACCACAATTGGGACATACAGTTGAAAGATCCTCTTTTTGTTCCTTGGATTGGAATGCATAACCCACAAACGGTGGGTTACCCATTATGTAGTCATAGTGCACCTCGTAACGTTTAACCTCAGGTTTTGTCACGCTGTCGAAATGACTTGTCACCACATTCAGTTCACCATACTGCTCTATTGGCTCGCTGGCCATCGTTGTTTCTGGCTCAATAATCAAGTGAACATTCTTGGCACGGATGGTGGGGATATCTGAAGGTTGCTCAAAGACATCCCACTCCATCCGCAGTGCATTGCCTTCGCGGATGTTGCAGTAGCTCTTCAGGGGCAGGAAGTCGATATCACGGTGGATGATTTTCTCTGTCTCACGGAGCATTTGTGCCTCGGATATCCAGAGGGCTGTGGTGGCTACAGTGACGGCAAAGTCATTAATCTCAATGCCATAGAACTGGTTGATACTCACCTTAATAGGGTTGACCTCTTCAATGCCGAGGAAGGACTGGCCGTGGTAACGGGCATTGATAACCTCATTTTCCAGGCGGCGCAAGGAGAGATATGTTTCAGTTAGGAAGTTTCCGCTACCACATGCAGGGTCGAGGAATGTAAGAGATGAAATCTTATCTTGATAGGCGTCGAGCTTCTTGTTGCGGTCTTTCTCGACCTTCATCTCCAAAATATCATTCAGTTCACTACGCAAGTCATTGAGAAACAGTGGGTCAATAACCTTATGGATATTCTCGATGCTTGTGTAGTGCATACCGCCGCTGCGCCGTGTTTTGGGGTTCAGCGTGCTCTCGAAGACAGCACCGAAGATTGTGGGCGATATCTCGCTCCAGTCGAAGTCGAGGCTTGCGTTGTCGAGCATGGTGGCCTTCAGTTCAGGAGTGAACTGCGGTATCTCGATTTCCTCGGCAAAAAGACCACCATTGGTATAGGGGAAAGCCTTGAGGTCGTCCTTCATGTATTTGCTGCGCTGCTCCTGAGGCGTGTTGAGTGTCTCGAACAGACGTATAAGTGCCGAGCGGAGATCTTCAGCATCATAGCGCGCCAGGTAGTCGTGGAATTGGTCGTGTGCGAAAATGCCTGCATCCTCGGCATATAGGCAGAAGACAATGCGCACGCATAGGATATTGAGCCAACGGAGCGCTTCGGGTGAGGGGTCGTCGTATTGCTTAAGCAGCGCTTCGTAGATGCGGCCCACAATTTCGCCAGCCTGCATCGAGACCTGCATCTCCTTGCTGATATGTTCGCTTTTCTGGTCGACAAGGAATTGCAGGCGGTAGTAATCTTTCCCGAGGTCTTTCAGCAGTATTTTCTGCGGCTCACCGTTGGGCTGTTCCATATCATAAACCCAGAACTCGGCGAAATTGCAGGTTACAATCCATCTGGCCCGATCCGAGTAGGGTAGTTCACTGTTGTATCGCTTTGCCTGCTGGAACGGATTAAGCAGCGAACCGTCGCTTTGATGGATAGGCGCACCGAGATCCTTGCCGACACTCTTCTGCTCTATGAGCACATGGGTGGCAGGCAGGTAAACGTCCATGAAATTGGTATTATCCACCATCACTTTGTCCTCGAACTTGACGAAAGAATAGGGGTCCTCCACCCCGAATACTTTCTGTAGCAGTTCGAGCCAGAACTTCTGTGTGTCGCCTTTTTCGTATCCTGTGCCATTCCACTTGGTGGCAAAAGCCTCTGCGGCTGCCATTTTTTGCTTATCCGTGGCCATAGATTGACATTGGTTTTAAAACTGCAAAGATACGCAATAATTCCGAATACGGCGAAAAAAGTTTTGTGGTTATGACATGTGTGACATATTATCTCTCATTATGCTGTTTTCTTTCCCCCAAACTATATACAAGAAACCCGTCCCAACTTATCAGCCATAACCTATAAAATGTGGAGCCTCTGGCAAGATTGATGGGTCAACGACAAGAGGATGGTATGCTGTAATCCGCTGAAAACGTTATAGTTGGTTTGGCATGGGAAAAATACGTGACGGATTTGGAATTTTACTAGGGTTTTAGTGGTATCTTTGCAACAGAAAAAGAACGAGAGAATGTGTTAACGCGCAAGTAAAGAAAAACAAACAACAATAAATAAAAGAAAGGAGTAACATTATGAAAACTTCGAAAATCATAACTCTGGCAATGATGGCTCTGGCCTTGAGCGCCACGCCTGCGCTGGCACAACGCGGTGGCGGTGGTTCCCGCGGCGGTGGCAGCAGCCACAGCAGTTCGATGAGCAGCAGCCGCTCGTCTGGCAGTTCGTTCAGCTCTTCGTCGAGCCGCAGCTCCTCGTCGAGCCACAGCTCGTACAGCAGCCCAAGCCGTAGCTCTTCGTCGAGCCACAGCTCGTACAGCAGTCCTAGCCGTAGCTCTTCGCCGAGCCGCAGCTACAGTGCTCCTAGCCGTAGTACGAGCCCCAGCAGCGTGCGCAATTCGTCGCGTAGCGAGGCCCGTCAGGCTCCCTCTGTACACGGTGCCCGAGAGGCCGGCATGACTCATGGCCGCAGCGGTGTCAGGGACGCTAGTGTTAGTTCCAGCCGTAGCGGTGCCCGCGAAGCGGGTGTGGCTCCAGGCCGTAGCAGTGTCCGCGGGACAGGTGTAGCTCCCAGCCGTAGAGGCGACCCCTCATCGGCACGTAGGGATGTGATTGCAGGTTCGCCTAGAGTAGGTTCGCACAGCGGTGCCCCCACGAGCACTAGTGCTCGCGTATCGACTGGTCGTGCCAACGATGTGACTCCCTATGCACGTCCCGGCCGCCCCGGCGGCGTGATGCCCCCAAGCCACCGCCCGATACATCCGGCACCTTACTTCCACCACCCCTACCATCGTCACTATGTACACTGCCACCCCATTTTCTGGGATCCGATACCTCCGCGTCCTTGGTACTGGCCTGGATTCTGGCACTACTGCAACAGCTACTGGTATGACTATCATGTGACCGACGTGGTTGTGGTGCACAAATATGTTCAGGATCAATATAATGTGGATCTCGTAACCTACGGCATCAGCGGTGACATTATGTATGCCATAGTGCGTGACGGTGGCGATACCTATCTGCAGGTCTACGACAAGGACGACCACCTGCTTGCCGAGCAGAAGATCAACCGCAAATACTGCAACATGGTTATCGATAGTGAGAATGGCGGATGCTGGATCAGCAAGAAGAATGAGAAAGACCCCCTGCTCTTCATCTGGGCCGACGGTCAGCTGCTGATCTACGAGGAAGATTAATAAGCGCGAGAGAATAGCGATTTTTTAAGGGTTATACGTATACAAACAGTGAGGGTCTCCAATTGGAGACCCTTGTTGTTTTATGAGTTACAGGATGGCTTAGTATCAAAGTGTCAGAGTGTATAAAGTAACGGGGTTCCCGTCTTAAGCAGGAACCCCGTAGGTTTGGTATAAAGTGTGTCTTTATTTGAGCTTGGCCAAAGCCTCTTTCATGCGGCGCAGGGCCTCGCGCAGGAGGTCTTCGCTGGTGGCATAGCTGAGGCGGATGCAGCTGTCGTCGCCGAAGGCCGAGCCCATCACCGTGGCCACGCCAGCTTCGTTGAGCAGGTAGAAGGCCATGTCGGTGGAGTTCTCAATCTTGGTGCCGTTGTAGCTCTTGCCGTAGTAGGAGCTGCAGTCGGGGAAGAAATAGAAGGCACCCTGCGGCAGACGGACCTTGAGGCCGGGGATGTCGCAGAGGAGCTTGTAGACCATGTCGCGGCGCTGCTGGAAGATGTTGCGCATGTCGATAATGTCCTTGCTGGTCTTGGGATCCATGAGCATTGCGCAGACAGTGGCTTTCTGGGCGATGGAACAGGTGGCACTGGTGACCTGGCCCTGCAGCTTGTTGGCGGCTTTGGCGATGACGGTGGGGGCGGCGATGAAGCCTATGCGCCAGCCGGTCATGGCAAAGCCCTTGGCAACACCGTTGACGGTGATGACGCGCTCTTTGACCTCGGGGAACTGGGCTATGGACTCGTGCTTGCCCACGAAGTTGATGTGCTCGTAGATTTCATCGGCCATGACGAAGAGGTTCTCATGACGGGCGACAACCTCGGCAATGCCTTTCAGCTCTTCTTTGGTATAGAGCATACCGGTGGGGTTGCTGGGACTGGAGAACATGATAAGTTTAGTGCGGGGTGTGATGGCGGCCTCGAGCTGCTCGGGGGTGACCTTGAAGTCGTTCTCGAGTTTGGTCTTGACAAAGACGCACTTGCCTTCTGCCAGACGAACGAACTCTTTGTAGGAGACCCAGAAAGGGGTGGGGATGATGACCTCGTCGCCGGGGTTTATGAGGCACTGCACCACCTGGAAGAGACTCTGTTTGGCACCGGTGGAGACAACGATCTGCTCGGGTTTGTACTCAAGGTTGTTGTCGCGTTTAAGCTTGGTGCAGATGGCTTCTTTGAGGTCGGGGTAGCCGGGCACTGGGGGATAGTGTGTGAAGTTGTCGTCGATGGCCTTCTTGGCGGCTTCTTTCACCACCTCAGGGGTATTGAAGTCGGGCTCGCCGATGGAGAGGCTTATGACGTCTTTGCCCTGTGCTTTGAGTTCGCGGGCCTTGGCGGTCATGGCGAGAGTCTCGCTCTCGGCCATATTGAGGATGCGGTTTGATAGAATTTCCATAATGGTGAATATTAATTTTTTGAAAGTGCAAAAGTACAAATTAAATATAACATGGCAAAAAATAAATTTGGGGGATTGTGAAAATAAATTTGGCAGTATCACGCAAATTATGTATTTTTGCACCTATCAACAGGAAAGCAAGTAAAGAATATAAACACACTAAACAATTGAAAGTTATGGCAAAAGAAGTGAATGCGGCAGATGCTCTGAGGCAGGAGAAACTGAAGATACTGCAGAGCACGCTAGACAAGATTGAGAAAAGTTATGGCAAAGGGTCCATTATGAAACTTGGCGACCGTCCGGACGGCGAGATGGAGGTTATCTCTACGGGTAGCATAAGCCTCGACGCCGCCTTGGGCGTAGGCGGTTTCCCGCGAGGACGAGTTATAGAAATCTATGGTCCCGAGTCGTCGGGTAAGACTACTCTGGCTATACATGCCATAGCTGAATGCCAGAAGAAAGGTGGCATAGCGGCATTTATCGACGCTGAACATGCCTTCGACAGTTTCTATGCGAAGAAACTGGGAGTGGATATAGAGAATCTGTTGGTATCGCAGCCCGACAACGGCGAGCAGGCCTTGGAGATTGCCGATAACCTGATACGTTCTGGCGCCATCGACATCATCGTCATCGATTCGGTGGCCGCTTTGACACCGAAGGCTGAGATTGACGGAGATATGGGCGACTCGAAGGTGGGTTTACAGGCTCGTCTGATGAGCCAGGCTATGCGCAAGTTGACGGCCACCATCAGCAAGACTAACTGCTGCTGCATATTCATCAATCAGCTGCGCGAGAAGATTGGTGTGATGTTCGGAAATCCTGAGACTACAACAGGTGGTAACGCTTTGAAGTTCTACGCTTCGGTGCGTATCGACATCCGTCGAATACAGGCCATCAAGGACGGCGACCAGAATATCGGCAATCGCGTGAAGGTGCGCATAGTGAAGAACAAAGTGGCACCTCCGTTCCGTCAGTGCGAGTTTGACCTCATGTTCGGCGAGGGCATCAGTAAATTGGGTGAGATTATCGACATCGGAGTGGAGTTAGACATTATACACAAGAGTGGCTCATGGTTCAGCTACGGCGAGGCAAAACTCGCTCAAGGCCGTGAGGCATTAAAACAGTTGTTGCGCGACAATCCTGAGCTCAGCGACGAACTGGAACAGAAGATACGTGCAGCATTGAAAGAAAAGTCCCTCGGTGAGGAATAAATAAAGCAAAGAGAAATGAAGAAACTACTGACATTAGTGTTGCTGTTGGTCAGCGGAAGTGTGTGGGCTCAGGACGTGGTGCGTGACAGTGTGCCAGCCGTTGCAGATGACACCACCGCAGTGGAAGAGAATGTCATCGGTACGAAACCTTCGTTACGACATGACAAGGGCCGCAAAGAGGCCAATGTGCTTGGAGCGCCGGTGTACTATGACGGGAATGGCAACGTTCGTGGAAGTGGCATTTCTTCGCAGATATACCATCGCCCGAAGCATCATTACCTTAACAATCTCGACAACAACTTTTGTTCCATATTTTTAGAAGGAGAAGCCCTTCATGGGGTAAATGATTTTGCCATAGGACTCAACTTCACCTACCTGCCCAAACGGTGGGGTGCATACGGTTCGGTGCTCTTTGGTTACAATCGCAATTACCTGTCGGTGGGACCGGCCTTGCGCCTCAGCGGCTACGACTCCAGCGTCGATTGGCAACTCTACGGCGGTGTGATGTTCGGAGGCCGTTCGACAGGCGGCGAGGTGGGTTTGCGAGTTGCAACACCTCAGCGTAGTAAAGAGTTTTGCTTTACATCGGTATCGATGGGATGTGCAGTTGTAGGCAGTCACGCCCTCGTAACATTCGGCGCCAGTATAGACATGGTAGCTATCTTCGGATTGGCGACATTCCTTTTCTGGTAATCAACAAGTCAGATGAGCGAATATGTTATAGATGAAGCCCGTGAGGCACGTGATATTCAGGTGAAATACGATGAGTTGATTGCTGCATGTCGCGAACTGAAGCCTCTTACCACCGACGAGGAGTCGCAAATTCTGAGGGCATTCCAGATTGCCAAGAAAGCACATGACGGCACTCGTCGCAAAAGCGGTGAGCCATACATATTCCATCCGCTGGCGGTGGCACTCATCGCCGTCAAGGAGGTGGGACTTGGACCGATAGCGGTGGTGTGTGCTTTGTTGCATGATGTGGTGGAGGACACAGACATCACCCTCGACGAGTTGCGTATGGTTTTCGGCGATCGTGTGGCCACTATTGTCGACGGCGTGACGAAAATCGACGACGTGATGGTGATGCAACAGACCGACAGCAAGCAGGCAGAGAACTACCGCAAGATATTGCTGTCGATGTGCAACGATGCCTACGTCATCTTCCTAAAGCTCTGCGACAGGCTGCACAATATGCGCACCCTCGGTTCCATGAAGGATACCAAGAAGCTCATCATCGCCAGCGAGACCTCCTATCTCTATGTGCCATTGGCTCACCGTCTGGGTCTCTACAATATCAAGACTGAACTCGAGGAGTTGGTGATGCGCTATACCAACCCCGACAAATATGCGGAGATAGAGGCCAAGATAGCTGCCACCAAGGGCACCGACGAGAAGTTAGAACAGTGTCTATACGCGCCCGTGCGAGCGATGCTTGACGCTGCAGGCTACGATTATTCGCTCAAGACACGCGTGAAATCGGTATACAGCTGCTGGAAGAAGATTGAGAACAAGCACGTGGACTTCGACGAGATTTACGATCTCTATGCCATGAGAATAGTGCTGCACGGTGTGCCGCGCGAGCATGAGAAAGAAGAGTGCTTCAAGGTGTACGCCCTCATTACCGACCAGTTCAAGCCAAATCCTACGCGTTTCCGCGACTGGATAAACCGTCCGAAGAACAACGGTTACGAGAGCCTGCAAACAACAGTGATGACTCCCATAGGCCGATGGGTAGAGGTTCAGATACGTACCGACCGTATGGATGTCATAGCGGAAAAAGGTATGGCGGCGCACTTCCTCTACAAAGAGGCGCACCCAGAGGAACAACTGGAGAACAACCCTGTCGAGGAATGGTTGCAGCAGATACGTACATCGTTGGAACAGAGCGACAAGAGCGCAATGGATCTTGTGGAGGAATTCAAGGAAAGTCTGTACACCAAAGAGATATACCTGTTCACGCCGCAGGGCAAAACGGTGGTGCTACCAAGTCGTAGCACGGTGCTCGACTTTGCTTTTGCCATTCATTCGGCTCTAGGTCTGCATTGCATAGGCGCCAAAGTCAACGCCCGTCCGGTGGCTATAGGTTACCGACTCCATACCGGTGACCAGGTGCAGGTGCTCACTTCAAAGAAAACCCTGCCGCAGCCCGACTGGATAGAGCAATGCCACACGCCACGCGCCAAAGAGGCTGTTAAAGATTTCCTACGGCAACAGAAGAAGGAATATGTGAAAGATGGTCAGCGGCGCCTGGCAGGTTATCTGGAGAAGTTACACCTGCAAGACAGCAAGGCCAACTTCGGCCAACTGAAGCGATTCTTCAACCAGAAGTCAGATGTCGACCTCTACTACGATATAGCTGTGGGTACCATCACTGAACACCAAGTGGCAGAATGTTTCGGCAAAGCCCGTCGCGAGCCTCAGATGTTCTTCCTGGACAAGTACAAAGAATTGTCCCCTTTCCTGCTCGACAAGGAGTACGAAGGTTATCCCACCGAGATCGCCTCGTGCTGCAAGCCCGTACAGGGCGACCAGGTGGTGGGTATAGTACATGATGGTAAGATAATGGTGCACCGTACTAACTGCAGTGTGGCGATGGACGAGATGGCCAACCACGAGAGCCATACGGTACGCGCTAAATGGCGTCCAGGAGAACAGTTGTCGTTACTCACTGGTATCGCGCTCACGGCTATCGACAGCAAAGGTCTATTGCAGGAAATAACCCGTCGCATTTCGGAAGAGCTAGACCTCAATATGCGTGCCATCACTCTCGAAGCATCCGAAGGTGTGGCCCGAGGCATCATCATGCTGTATGTTGGCGACGTAGAAAGTTTAGACGGTCTGATAAATAAGCTCAAGTCCATAGACGGCGTGGAGGACGTACACAGGATATGAATGAAGAGCAGAAGGCTTTCGAACGGCTGAGCGGAATACTCGATACGCTGAGGAAAGAGTGTCCATGGGACAAGGTGCAGACTATGAAGAGCTTGCGCTACCTTACTATTGAGGAGGTTCACGAACTTAGCGAGGCCATTGTCTCGGGCAATACCGGCGACCTCAAGAAGGAACTAGGCGATCTGGCAATGCATATACTCTTCTATTGCAAACTTGCCGAAGAACAAGGTCTTTTCAGTACCGCCGATGTCTACAACACTATCTGTGATAAACTTATCGACCGACATCCCTTTATCTACCGCAAGGAAGAATATCACGGCGAAAGCTGGGAGCAGCTGAAGATGCGTGAAGGGCGCAAGAATGTCCTTGAGGGAGTTCCGGCAACGCTGCCGGCCCTTATCAAAGCTGTGCGTATGCAGGAGAAGGTGGCCGGGATGAAAGACAAAAACTGGAAAGTGGAAGGCGGCAAACTGAAAGATGATATGAATGAGGATGAGTTTGGAGACTATCTTTTTGCCCTTGTCGACTGGGCGCGCCGGCACGGCATCAATGCCGACGACGCTCTATGTGGTGCCAACCGCCGCTTTGCCGAAAAGCATGCTTAACGAGAATATAATAAAAGACCGTATTTTGAGTTATAACCGAAAGCTAAAACAAATTACAATTATGGATATAAATACATTGAACATCGACGAGAGCGCAAAGCTCAATGTTAAAGCCTGGCTCGAAGGCGACTACGACGAGGCAACCAAGCAGGCCATCCGCGATATGGCCGCCAATCCCACCGAGCTCAATGAAAGCTTCTACCGCCATCTAGAGTTTGGTACAGGTGGTTTGCGCGGCATCATGGGTGTGGGCACCAACCGCATGAACCGCTACACAGTGGCTATGGCCACACAGGGCTTGGCCAACTATGTGAAGAAAGTAAATGTAGGCGAGAAGGAACTGCGTGCCGCCGTGAGCCACGACAGCCGCAACCACAGCCGAGAGTTTGCCGAAATCACCGCCTCGGTGCTTGCCGCCAATGGTTTCAAGGTATACCTCTTCGACGCTATGCGTCCCACGCCTGAGTTGAGTTTCGCTGTGCGCCATTTCAACTGCCACACGGGCGTGATGCTCACCGCCTCGCACAACCCCAAGGAATACAACGGCTACAAGGCTTATTGGAGTGATGGCTGCCAGCTGACCGCTCCGCACGACACCGCCGTCATCGACGAGGTGCTGAAAATTAAAGCAGTCTCTGACGTGAAGATGACCGGAGGCGAGAAAAATATCACCATCATCGGCGAGGACGTCGACAAAGTGTATCTGGCCCGCGTGGAGGCAAATAGCCTCAACCCCGGGCTCATTAAGAAGCACCACGACGTGAAAATTGTCTACACTCCGCTCCACGGCACTGGCATCACCCTCATCCCACGCATGTTGAAGCAACTGGGATTCACAAACGTCAATGTCGTCGAGGCACAGGCAGTGCCCGACGGCAACTTCCCCACCACGCCGAGCCCCAACCCCGAAGAGAAAGCTGCCATGAGCATGGCAGTGGAACTTGCGAAAAAGATTGACGCCGACATCGTCTTCGCTTCCGACCCCGACGCCGACCGCGTGGGTGTTGCCGTGAAGCGCCCCGACGGCGAATGGATGCTGCTCAACGGCAACCAGACCATGAGCGTGCTCTTCTACTATATCGTCAAGCAGTGGCAGGAGAAGCAGATGCTCACGGGCAATGAGTTCATGGTGAAAACCATCGTCACCAGTGAATTGCCCGCCGACATTGCTACCCGCGCTGGCATCAAGATCTACGATGTGCTGACAGGCTTTAAGTTCATCGGAGGCAAGATCCGCGAGCTGGAAGGCATCGAGACCTTCATCGCTGGCGGCGAGGAGAGCTACGGCTACATGATTGGCGACTTTGTGCGCGACAAGGACGCTGTTGCGGCCTGCTCGATGATTGCCGAGATAGCAGCGTGGGCTGCTGAGCAGGGCAAGACTTTCTTCGACGTGCTGGTGGACATCTACCGTGAATACGGCTTCTACAAGGAAGGCCTTGTGAGCGTTGTACGCAAGGGCAAGAGCGGCGCCGAAGAGATACAGCAGATGATGCGCGACTACCGCAGCAACCCACCGCAGGAAATTGACGGCGAGAAGGTGGTGTGCATCAAGGACTACCAGACCCACGAGAGCAAGGACCTGCTTACTGGCAAGGTTACACCCATCGACCTACCTAAGAGCAATGTGCTGCAGTTCTTCACCGACAAGGGCAACAAGATTACTGTCCGTCCCAGTGGTACTGAGCCCAAGATAAAGTTCTACTTCGGCGTTAAGGGTGAGCTCTGCTGCAAAGGAAGCTTCGACACTACTAACGACGCCCTCGACGCCAAGATAGAGAGCATCAAGAAGAGCATGAACCTCTGTTAACGGCAACTGATGGATTTGCCGTCGAGGATATTGCAGGAGGCTGTAGACCAGTTGGCTACGCTGCCAGGCGTGGGCAAACGCTCGGCATTGCGATATGCTTTGCACTTGATGAAAGAGGACGAACAGCATGTTCGCGACCTCAGCGAGGCTATCATGCACCTGAAGACCCATTTGCACCACTGCCGATATTGTCACAACGTGAGCGACACCGAAGTGTGTCCCATATGTAGCAGTGAAAAACGCCAACGAGGAATTGTCTGCGTGGTTGAGAATGTGCAGGATGTGATGGCCATAGAAAACACACAACAGTATCGAGGCTTGTATCATGTGCTGGGCGGTGTTATCTCGCCTATCGACGGCATAGGTGTACACGACCTCGAGATAGCAAGTCTTCTGCGTCGCATAGAGACTGGTGACCCGGCACCTGTCGAGGAGGTTGTTTTGGCATTGCCCACAACGATGGAAGGCGATACAACCAACTATTATTTGAACCGTCAACTGCAGCCACTGGGCGTTAGGGTTACTACTTTGGCCCGTGGTGTCGCCGTGGGCGACAGCCTTGAGTATACTGACGAAATTACTCTTGGCCGCAGCATATTACACCGAATACCATTTGAAGGATGAAAAAAATACTAATTGTTTTTCTTGTATTGGCGGGTATAGTTACTGCGTGTGGCAATGCCTCCACAACTGTTTTGCCCGAAGGCGATAAGGCTCCTGCCTACAACCTTGACGAAGATATAGGCGAGATGCTTTTAGTGGGCTTCCGAGGCATAGCAGTGGACTCGACTAACCATATATGGCGCGATTTGACGCATTTCCGTGTAGGATCAGTGATATTGTTTGACTACGACGCACAGAGCGGCAAGCGAGGTCGCAACATCACTCGTCCGCAGCAAGTGCAGAGCCTTTGCCGGCAATTGCATCGTGTTAGACCGGATCTGCTGATTGGCATCGACCAAGAGGGCGGTATGGTAAGTCGTCTGCATCCGCGCTATGGGTTCCCGCTTGTTGAATCACACAAAAAAAGCGCCTATGAAGGTTACGACAGTGTGCGGAACGCAGCGAGAATGACAGCGCAGATGTTACGTGAGGCTGGTATAAACCTTAATTTCGCACCTGTCGCCGACGTAGACGTGAATCCTGACTGCCCAGTCATTGGCAGGATGGGGCGCAGTTTTTCGCCTTCGGCTGACCACGTGACAGATTGTTGCCGTATATGGCTCGAAGAGCAGAGAAAACAGGGTATTGTGAGTTGCATGAAACATTTCCCGGGTCATGGCAGTGCAACCGGCGACACACACAAAGGCTTGGTGGACGTGAGTGACACCTGGAAGGAATTGGAGATTGTCCCTTACCGCGGACTTGTAAAAGAAGTGCCAATGGTGATGACGGCGCATGTAATAAACCGCCAACTTGATGCTTCGAGCCTGCCGGCCTCGCTGTCGCCAGCCATCACATCATATCTGCGCGATTCTTTAGGCTTCAAGGGGGTGATAGTGACAGACGATTTGGCAATGGGTGCGATAGTGAACCAATACTCCTTCGAAACGGCAATACGCATGGCCATAGAGGCCGGTGCCGACCTGCTGTGCTTGAGCAACAATGGTGGCAAATATGACACCGAGTTGGTGCCTAAGACCGTGCGGATAATTAAAAAACTTGTGAACGACGGTACGGTAAGTGCCGAACGTATTCACGAATCGGCAGAACGTGTCCGTGCCCTGAAGAAGTCTATTTCTTGCGGAAAGTGAACAGCATATTGCCAAAGAAGTTCCACAGAGTGGTGACTCCAACGGCAAACACCCATAGTATATAGAAACGCCAGTCATCGTTCCACGTTGGCAACATACGACCTGTCAACCACAGGGTGCCGTTGTTAATGCCAAGGCCAATTACCGATACAAGAATAAATTTCATATACTCCATCGCAACCTGTTTCTCTTTGCTACGGAAAGTCCAGATGCGGTTAAGTATATAATTTGTCGTGGCTGCGGTAACAAAGCCTATGGTGTTGGCGACAAAAGGATTCAGGAAAAAAATCTCTTTGCAAAGATATAGCACACCTCCGTGGACCACCATACCACTGGCACCCACTATACCGAATTTAACAAACTTGGTAAAAAGAGAGCGTAACTCCATCAATTGAACACCTTTTCGTCTGGACGGTGTATGATGCCGGTTTTGCGCACTTTCTGCTTTTTGTCAACCTTCGACTTGCTGATGCGCGGAGCGGGCTTTTTAACACGTGGTATGAACTCAAGGTCACCGCTTTCGTTCACCTCGAGACCGTAAACCTTTCGAGTGGCGAGGTTGCATTTGATATGCCAGAAGTGACCACACTGGCCACGGGTGAGAATGATGTCGTCAGCCAATCTAGCATCGCTGATGCTGTCGCTCCATAGGAAGTTGACCCACATGATATGATCACCTCGATCGTTGGTAAATCCTACATATTGGCGGCGGTAGAGGCGCATGTGCTCGTCAATAATAGGGCAGTCACCCTGCTGATTATAGTGTTCACGGTTGACATAGGCAATGCGCTTTTGTATCAAACGCTCCACCTCGGCAATCTCAGCGTCCGTAGGGGTGAAACGACCATCTTGGTTCTCTACCGTAAAATCAACCTCCCAATCCTGATGGAAAGCCCATCCGTGGTAATTATTACCCCACACTTCAGCATTTTTCCACTTCTCGACAGGTTCTATATATTCCTGCGCCCTGACGGCAAAGGCAGTCAGCAACAGCAGTCCAAGTGTCAAAAACAGCGTTTTTTTCATGCTCATTTTGTATTACTTTGCAGGTGCAAAAATACTCATATTTCGACAACTGCGCAAATTTTTTTTCTAATTGACAAAAAAGTAGTATATTTGCACTTTGAAATAGATAACGCAAACAACAATAAAAAAGTATATTTATATGAAGAAATTTGTCACAGTAAAAGAGGCCGCCGACATGATTCACGACGGCATGACCGTTATGGTTGGTGGTTTCCTCGGCGTTGGCAATCCCATCGCTCTCATCGACGAGCTTGTGGCCCGCAATGTGAAGGATCTCACTATCATCTGCAACGACACAGCCTATCCCGAGGTTGGAGTTGGCAAACTTATCACCAACCACCAGGTGAAGGCTCTCATCGCCACCCACATCGGCACCAACAACAACACTATCGACCAGATGAACGCTGGCGAGTTGAAGGTTACACTCCAACCGCAGGGCACCCTGGCCGAGCAGATCCGTGCTGCCGGCGCAGGTCTTGGTGGTGTTCTCACCCAGACCGGTCTCGGCACTGTCGTAGAGAACGGCAAACAGAAGGTCACCGTTGATGGCAAGGAATATCTCCTTGAGAAACCCGTCCGTGCCGATGTCGCCATCATTGGCGCAAATATTGCCGACGAGGCCGGCAACCTGGTCTACAAGGGCACCTCGCAGAACTTCAGCCCCATGATGGCCACTGCCGCCGATACCGTCATCGTCGAGCCGCAGGAGATTGTCGCCGCTGGTGCCATTGCTCCCGAGAACGTCAAGACCCCCGGTATCTTTGTTGACTATGTAATCAAAAAATAATCCAGAATATGGCAGTTACTTCTATGCTCCGCGTCCGCATGAGCGCCAAGGACGCCCACTATGGTGGAAATCTCGTTGACGGCGCACACATGGTTCACCTCTTTGGCGATGTCGCCACCGAGCTCCTTATCAAGCAGGACGGCGATGAAGGTCTCTTCTGCGCCTACGACATGGTCGAATTTAAGGCCCCCGTCTACGCCGGCGACTACATCGAAGCCTACGGCGAAATCACCCACGTCGGCAACACCAGTCGCAAGATGAAATTCGAGGCCTATAAGGTCATCCGTACCCTCCCGGAAATCAGCGCCAGCGCCGCCGAGGTGCTCGAGGAGCGCATCCTCGTGGCCCGCGCCACCGGCACCTGCGTCACCCCCAAGGAGTGCCAGCGCTACAATAAATAAGCAGTACAGTAGACTATTGACATAAGTCGAAACAACGAAACAGCAAAAAGAAAGCCCCGCCAATTCGGCGGGGCTTTTCTGTTGTGTGAAGTTTGCTTACTTCACTATCAGTTTGCGGACTGCGGTTGCCTGTTCGCTAACAATACGGACGAAGTAGGCACCCTTGGCCAGCGTGCTGACATCGACAGAGATTGTCTTATTGTCTGATTGCTTGATTGCTTGAGTGTAGACCACGCGGCCGTTCATGTCGACAAGGTTCATCTCGACCTGGCCTTCCATAGCGACGCTTATTGTGACAACAGAGCTGGCAGGGTTGGGGTAGAGGGCCATCATGCTGTTCTCGGCATTGTCGATGCTCCCATGGTCGGGAGTCTGGGTGGTGAAGGTCACCGTGTTGCTCCACTCCGAGTAGGGCTCGACAAAGATATTGTCGCACACGGTGCGCACACGTACGCTATACTGCATCGTGGGTAGGAGGTCGGTGAGCGTATATGGTTTGGCGGTGACGTTGATAGTGTCGGTGACATTGAGGTGCTTCAACTCAATCTCCCACTCTGCACCGTCGCTGGTCCAGTCGAGCATCGCCGTGGTGGTGGAGACGTCGCTGTAGGCAAGGTCGGTGGCAGGGTCGCAGGGTTCGATAACAACGTCGAAGTGTGTGTTGAGCACTATCGGGAAACTGGGCGTAGAGGTTTCGCTGCCGCATATGCCCACCACATAGAGATCGTAGTTAGTATCGGGTATGAGGCCTGTGAGGTGTGCGCTGCTTGTGCTGCAGTTCTCCACGTTCCACAGGCTGGCACCTGAAGGTTTGTAATAGAGTTCGTAGGCTGCCGAAGCTCCATGCCAGCTTACGTCGGCCTCGTCTAGGTAGGTCATTTCTGCCTGCAGCTGGGTGGGCCGCTCGCAGAGGGCAGTACCAACACAATGGATGTAGAGCTCATAGCCAGTGTGGCACATCTCGCCGCTGGAGGTGAAGGTGATGGTCAGGGCTCCAGTGGTTGAAGTAGCCAAGACGCTGTCAATGGTGTCGCGGCCATCAATGATGCTGTAGGTGTAGAGCACAGTACCGTCGGTGCCTTCACCGTCGTAGATTGTCAGTGTGGCCGCCGAGGCACCGAAACCGAAAGCGCCGCCGAAGACCTCTAGTTCACTGCCGGCATTCTCGCTGCGGATAACGAGGGCTGAATTGCTGTTGGGTAGATATCCTGCGATGGGACCACCGTTGTCGTAGACAACAAGGCCGCAACCCACAACGGTGTCGGCCACCGAACTGTTGTTCATTATCACGGTGCCGGCGCCGAAAGTGTAGGACGCCCAGCTGCTATGATCCAAACCACAGTTGGCACGAACGTAGAAAGTGTATATGCCACCGCCTTGGATGGTGCCAATAGGTATGGTGTAACTTCTGGTGTTTACATCAGTTAAGAGGCTGTCGGCAACAGAGTCGATGTTGGAAGTCACAGTGTCGACATAAACTTGCCATGCAGCCTCTTCTCCCAGGCTGGCCCACGTGAAACTGGTGTGGTCGGGATCTTCTATGTTGTGTACAGTGAGTGTGTCAACGGGCAGGCAGTCGGGAAGTTCTTTGATGTGGATATTGTCAATCAGAGCCCATTCATTCCAGCTACGATACTGGGCAAAGGCAATACGGGCGGCGCCGTTGGGCATTGGGTAGTTGACCATATTTATGACATGGTGCACGTGGGCATTGCGTGAGTGGTTGGGGTCCTGAATGGTGTCAATCCAACTCAACAATGTGCCATTGGCATCGGCAATGCCAAGCAGAATACCGTCTTGCTCGTCGGGAGTGCCAACTTTGCAGTCGAATTCTAGCTGGTACTTGTTGATATTACCTGCAATGTGCGGCAGGACAACATATTCGTTGCCGCCACCATGGTAACTTTTAAAGAACACACCACCGTCCCAATGGGTGGCAAATGTCAAAGACCACTCCCAGCATGGGGGCATTACGTCGTTGGCATAGGCGTCAAAGTTCTCGAAGTATTCCAGTGGTAGTATGGCGCAGCTGGTTGTGGCCGATATCTCACTCCACATGGTATCGGCGCCACAGATGAAGCCTACACGGAATTCATAGCTGGTGGCAGGACTTAGGCCGTTGATGATGATAGTGGTATCTGTGGTGTTTATGGTGGTGTCCCAGGTCGATGTACCTGCATTGTGGTACTGTATCACAAAGTTCGCCGTGGACGAACTGTTGACCCAGGTTAACGTCATATCATTGGCGCTGGGTGTTGCCACCAGGTTGGTTGGATACATGCAGCCTTCGTCAAGTCGAATGTTTATGTCATCCACATTGGCATAGTAGTAGGATGACGTGTTTGTGTGTCGGAAGGCCAAGTAGAAAGTGCTGCCATAGTAATTGCTCAAGCTGCTGGTGTTGAACTCGTAGCGTGTGTATCCGCCGACAGCGGGAATGGTGAGCAGTGGAATGAAGGTGGTGTCGTAGAGCGGATCGGTCATCACACCTGCTTCAAGGGTGCCTACATATGAGTTGCTGACGTTGGCCCAAAAACTGACGTATATGGAGTCGCATGGCAGTGGTATGGCGCCGCTTGCAATCATGCTGCTGCCACCGTTAGTATTGAAGGTAAGGCTGTTTTCGCCTGTGTGGGCGTTCTCGTCGACTGCCGGATAACCGTTGTATCCGGGGGTGACCACCATCCAGCACGAAGGCACGGTTCCTACTGGGTCGGCCTCAAAACTTTCGATATAGGGCAGAACCATTTGGCCGCAGGCAGTCTTCACAGTGATGGTACGGGCGTTGGAAGTGTCATACGTGTCGCAGCGGGCTTTGACGCTGAACGTGTAGGCTGTGTTTGGATTCAGACCGGTGGCGTTGTAAAAACCAGTGGTGTTGGCCTGCCAGGTACCTCCATTGAACGATACAAGATACTCCATAACACTGTCAATCACCGTCCATGTGAAACTCAGTTCGTTGCTGTCGATGCCTGAGACCATGAGGTTGGTAGGGGTTAGACAGCTTGGGCAGGCGTTATCCACGCTGTCGCTGTGGTTCACGCCGCTGCTGGAGGAGTTGTAGAGTTCGGCACCGCCGCCGTCGTAGATTACGTAACTTACTTCGTCCTCGTAAGAACCGGTTGTCCAACTGAAGTGTACGGGAATGTTGGAGCAGACGTTGATGGTTGCAGTGTCGTAGATGGTTGTGTTATATACGTTTTGTCCAGGCATGCTATATGAACCTGCGAGGTCGCCGTTCTGATAGAAATTCAGCGTGCCGCCATTCCAACCATCGCCATAAGAGTCTTGCGCTGCGATAACAATGTCGCACGAACCGTTGGCACAGTCGGTGGTGAAAGAAATGCAGGTGAAGTTTGAGGTGTCACCGCTGCAGTCGGTGGCCACGCATATAGTGTATTGTGTGCGTGCATCGAGACCATAGATTGTATAGAAGGTGTCGGTGACATAGTAATCGGTGCTGTCGATACGGACAATCCATGCGCTTTGACCGTCTTGGGCTGTCCAATGTATGATACCGCCGTCAGCGATGATGTTGTCAACGTAGACATTCGTGGGAGGAACGCATGCGGGGCATGGATTGGCCACGGTGGCAAGGATATTGCCGTCGTTTGATCCCGACATGGAACCTTGGGCAGCGGTATATACTGCATTGCCGCCGCCGTCACGCACCGTGAAACTCATTTCACCGGGATAGTTTCCAGCAGTGAAACGGACTTCAACAGCTTCCGAGGAACACACTTCTATTGTTGCAGAACCGTTGCTGGAAGGGCTGACTAGGGTTGCCGAACCAACTTGTATACCGGCTTGGTATATATTCACCGAGCCGTTGTTCCAACCATCACCATATGAGTCGGCCATCTCGATGGTAAAGTTGCATACAGCGTCGGCGCATTTGGTGGCGAAAGTGGTGCTACGCACCGCCGAAGTGTCATCAGCATCACACACCGCACGCACCTGTACTGTGTGGCCTGTCATGGCGTCGAGGCTGGTAAAGGTGTAGAAGGTGTCGGTAACTATGCCTATCTCAGTGCTGTCAATCACAAGATACCATTCGGTCTCGCTGCCACCGGCAGTCCAATGGACGGTGGCACCGTCAGATGTGGTGGTGTCGACGGTAAGGCCGGTTACTCTTGGGCAGGAAATGAGAGTGGTGAAACTACCGACGGAACGTAAATCGCTCTCCGCGCTGCCGCAGGCAGTGGCCACCCATGCATAGTATGTGGTTTGGCCGCTGAGGCCGGTGAGTGTGGTGGTGGTGTCGTTGACGGTAATGTTTTGCAGGCTGCTGCTGGTGGCATCGTTAACGGTGCCATAGTAGACGTTGTAGCTCGACGCACCGTCGACGGCGTTCCATGTCAGTTTTGCCGTATGGGCCGTGATGCTGTCTACGCTTGCACTGGCGGGACGGCTGCAGCCGCTGTAGACGGTCACGTTCACGTCGTCGAATTTGCCGATATAGCCGCTACCGTTGGCCAGCCATGCTATGCGGTAGTTGGCAGTGGCATCCAGGGCTGCGGTGTTGAACTCATATTCGCTCCAACCGCCACTGGTGATGGTCACCAATGGGATGAACGTGGTGGTGTCGCGAGGGTTGGTAATGACACCGGCCTTGATCCATCCGCTGTTTATCATAGCCCAGAAACTGACGTTGATTTGGTTGCCTACAGCATTCATCTCGGGGCCGACCACTAAGTTGTAGTTCTCGTTGGAGTTGCCCTGCAAGTACATGGCATAGAGGCCGCCGGGGGTGTGCTGGGTCGGGTTGTAGCTGCCGCCGGGCTGGTCGTTGACGCTCGGGTCGGTGCCGGCATGGATGGTGCTGTCCCAGCAAGGATACCAGGCGCCGTTGTAGGCTGCATCTTCAAAGTCCACAAAGAAAGGCAAATCCATCGCGCCGCAATCGGTACGGGCGCCGATGCTGACAATGGCAGAACTGTCATCTATGGCACAGACACTCTGTATTTTGATGGTATACGAGGTGTTGGCGCTGAGGTTGTAGAAAGTGTAAAAGGTGTCGGTAACATTGTCGTTAACAATCGAGTCGTCAAGAAAGACGATGAACTGAGTGGCACCGCTGCGCGGACTCCAAGAGAAGGTGATTTCATTGGTAGTGACGCTGTCAATTTGCAACGCCGTGGGGGGAATGCACGAAGGGCAGGGAGTAGTAATGACTGCCAACGTGTCGCTCGTGGAATAATCAGCTGTTGAGCCGTCGAACAAGGTTGTGCCGCCGCCATCGAGAATCGTGGCTGTACGGCCGTACCATGTGTAGGAAGCTTCGGTATAGAGGACTATAACTGTGTCCGTTGAGCAGACAGAGACGTTTTGGGTGCTGTTGCACACCGAGGCTAGTTCTGTGCCGTTCTGGTAGATTGTCAGGGTGGGGGAGTAGTTGTTGCCACCTATTTGGCCGGCAGCAGTGACGCTGAGGTCGCAAGTGGAACCGCCACATGCAGTAGAGAAGCTGCCGTTTAGCGCAAGGGATTCGTCGGTACTGGAGCACACGGCCTTCACGGCGAAGTGGTAGAGACTGCTGGCATCAAGACCTGTGAAAGAGTATGATGTGCCGTTGCAAGTTACCGTATTGGTGTCGCCACCATGCTTCCAGTAGTCTATGCTGTAGGTGGCACTGGTATTCATCGTGTCAACCCATGCTATGTCGATACTGCTGGAGGTGACATTGCTGGCAGTTAAGTTGGCTGGGCGGTAGCACGACAGCATTGGAATTGTGTGAGTGAATTCCGTTTTGGGGACAAAACTCTGACTTCCGCCAGTAAGACTACCCCACGAGTTGTACTGGTAGTATGATGCGTTCGTCATGGAGATTCCGTAGAATGTGCCAGATGACCAGCTGCCTGTCGTTGTCACTATGTCCACTAGCAGGTTCCCTCCATTGTATGTAAATGGAGTCGCGAATGTGAACGACCACTCGTTGTTGCTGAAAGTAACCGTGCCGGTCCACACCTGCGTTAATGTTGCTGTGGTGTTGGGCGCCGAAAGGGTCGACGACTCGGCGATACCCATGCTTACTGTGGCCGTAAGGCCCCACGACGGTGAGTCAGTGGCATAGAATTTCATGCCAGAAATGGTTACTCCCAACATATCGGCCAGGATATCTTCCGAATAGACAATCTGATTGTGTTGTTCTGCATCGGCCCAGTATCCGTAAATCGGGATGTAGTCGTTGGTTGCACTGCCGTCGGCAACGATGGTTGTCATGGTTTGTGCACCATTAGTCCATGGCACAGCCAGTAGTGCCATAAGGGCAAAAGTACGTAAAATTTTTTGCATGTTGTTGATTTGTTGGTTTGTATTATTAGTTATTTGTCAGTTCCAGAATAAAGAATCCGCCCCAAAGATACGAAAAAAAATCCATATATAGATTGAAAATTCTTTAAATGGTCTTACTACGTCAACCCGCCGTAACTCTTCGCGGCAGCCTCTAGCGCCTCCTCTGTGGTGTAGCGCTCATAATATGTGCAACGGGTCACCACCCGCTGCTGGCCAACCTGTCCGTCAATCACTTGCACCAAGCCAAAACCAGCCATCGCATCGGCAAATCGCTCCCCGGTCATCGCAATGCCGCCCTCCACTTCAACCACATCTTCTATCCCCACCGTCTCCACTTTTATGCTCAATTGCGGCAACTCGCCATATCGGGATCGGCGCACCAACTCCTGCCTAAGCACATAAAGCAGCAACTCCCCCTTGCCGACCTCCTCTTTGCACAAGTCGACAAGCAAGGCGGCTTCTCCACCCACATTGCCCAACCGGTATCCTATCGACGGCCGCGGCCCGTCGCTGATAACCATCTCGGGCAGCAGCAGGCCGACCCTCGAGGCATTCTCCTCCTTGGTCAGATATACTACGGGCGACATCTTGTTTACCGACATAAAACGACAATACGCACCTTTCTCCCCCTCGAAATACACTCGCTTGCTCATCTTCAGCCTCCGCCACAATATGTTGTTGTGTGACAACTGCTCGCGCTGCATCAGCTGCTTGCGCGACAATCGTCGTGGCTGCCGGATATGCGCTGGCCTTACAAACGTCTTCCCGTTCCGCTGATAAAGGGTAAGGTCTCCCAGATGCCCTTTCATGTCCAATGTCGTGTTAATCAATTCTGCCATATAGTACCTGTTTCATGATTTATTTTCTTCGTATGCCTCTTGCCCCTTGTCCCTTCTCCCTTGCCTCTTGCCCCTTCTCTCTTGTCCCTTGCCCCTTCTCTCTTGTCCCTTGCCCCTTGCCTCTTGTCCCTTGCCTCTTGCCTCTTGTCCCTTGCCTCTTGCCTCTTGTCCCTAGCCTCTTGCCTCTTGCCTCTTGCCTCTTGTCCCTTGTCCCTCATCCGTATCACTTCCGCTTCTCCTCCGCCTCTCCTCCCCATCTCCTCCTATAAAGTTTCGGTTCAGTCTCGGTTGAGTTTCGGTTCTCTTCCGGTCCGCAATTCTCCCTCTTCTCGCTTTCCTCCCTGCAAATAATGCTTGTGAAATATTATTTAACTACACGCCAACGGTATACGTGGCAACCATACGCCTTCAATTCAAATGCAAATATACAACTTTTCCACGAAAAAAACAAATTTTGTGGATAATATTTTTTGACGTGAAAAATCAGATTTTTAGCATCGCGTCGCGCACCTCATGGTCAGAAACTGTCACATCGATCATAGCAGCGCCGGGGGCTTGCAGCAGCACGCAGCGTATGTCGCCGTCGGCGTTCTTCTTGTCGTGGTGCATCAAGGGCAGCATGGCCTCAACGTCCCGCAGGGTGTAGTGCGGCACCTCCACATGCTGCCTCAACCACATAGAATAACTTTTGTGCACCTCCTCATTCAACCCTATCTTCTTTACCGACAGATACATGGCGGCCATCATGCCTATGCCTACGGCTATGCCATGCGGCTGCCCAGAGTATACTTCTATTGCATGACCAAAGGTGTGACCAAAGTTAAGTATATGACGTACATCGCGGTCGTACGGGTCAGCCTTCACCACGCGGTTTTTTATTCTAGCCACCTCTTTCACAGTGGCTACAGGCCATTGGTCATTGGCCAGCAGTTGGTTGTACAACTCGGCGTCGGTGACAGCTGCCGTCTTCACCATCTCCATCTTGCCGTTGAGCACCTCCTCCTGCGGCAGTGTGCCGAGGAACGCTGGTTCTATGACTGTTAGCACCGATGGATAAAAATGTCCTATGCTGTTCTTCACACCCCCGAAGTCAATGGCCGTCTTGCCGCCAATGGCTGCATCAGTCATTGCAAGCAAGGTCGTTGGTATGTTTATATGGCGTACCCCGCGCTTGTATCCTGCCGCCACAAAGCCGCCAATGTCGCACACTGCACCTCCCCCAAGATTGATTATCACGCTGTTGCGGTTATTGCCACCCTCAATCAGCGTCTGCCACACTTGCGCCGCAACCTCCAGGCTTTTGCATTCTTCGCCCACTGGCACCTCAACAAATTCGGACTCCTGCAGCGCCCCCACGCTCCCTATCAGCAGCGGCAGGCAGTGCTGGAATGTATTCTCGTCCAGCACGATAATGTAGTGCGCATCGCGCCATTCCTCTTTCTCAAGTTCGCGACCCAACGAACGCAGGCCGCCATAGATGGTTTTGCTTTGTGTCGGCATACAATATATAACGTCACTTTGCGTTATTTATTGCATGAAACTCGAACTGCTGTCTCCTGCCAAGAACCTGGAGTTCGGTCGCGAGGCCATAAATCACGGTGCCGACGCACTTTATATCGGCGCCCCGGCTTTCGGCGCCCGCGCCGCCGCCACCAACACCATCAAAGATATTGAGGAACTGGTCCGCTATGCCCATCTCTATGGTTCCAAGGTGTTTGCCACAGTTAATACCCTGCTGTTCGACAACGAGATCGACGATGCCGTGCGCATGATCAGGCAGCTGTACAACATCGGTGTCGACGCCCTTATCATTCAGGACCTCGGTCTCTTGGAATGCGACCTTCCGCCTATCGAACTGCACGCCAGCACCCAGTGCCACAACGCCACGGTCGAGCGGGTAAAGTTCATGGAATCAGTAGGGTTTAGTCGGGTCATCCTTGCCCGCGAAACCTCTTTGGAGCAAATGCGTGACATTCGCAAATCCACCACAGTCGACCTTGAAGCATTTGTCCATGGCGCCTTGTGCGTCAGTTATAGTGGCCAATGCTATATGAGCCAGTATCTTAATGGCCGTAGCGGCAATCGCGGATGCTGTTCGCAGCCCTGCCGTTCAACCTACGACTTGTTGACCGCCGACGGACGAATGATTATTAAGGGGCGCCACCTGCTCTCGCTCAAGGACTTTAATGCCAGTCAACAGCTTGAGAATATGATTGCTGCCGGCATCACATCATTCAAGATTGAAGGGCGATTAAAGGACTTGGGTTACGTGAAGAACGTGACGGCGTATTATCGTCAAATACTTGACAACATGATGGAAAACGGCGCGCGAGGATGGCAGCGTGCTTCGTCGGGTCGGACTAAGTTTTTCTTCATCCCCGATGTGGAGCGCACCTTCAACCGATCTTATACCGACTATTTCCTTCGCGGCCGCCAGCCAATGGCAAACTTCGCCACGCAGAAGTCGCTGGGAAAAAGAGTGGGAGAGGTCTTGGCTGTGGGTAGCGGCACTATCACCATCGGTGGAAGCGAAAACTTCGCCAACGGCGACGGCCTGTGCTACTTCGATGACAATGGGAAGATGCAAGGCTTTCTGGTCAACGACGTACAAGGGCGTACCGTAAAACCAAACCAGATGCCTGATATCAAGGTTGGTGCGGCGCTTTGGCGCAACCAAGACCAGCAGTTCGAGCGTCTGTTACATGGGCGAAGTGCTGACCGACACATAGGTGTAAGCATTTGTTTCAAATTGACGGACGGTGGTTTCTCGGTCGAGATAGTGGACGAAGACGGCATAAGAGCTACGGTAGATAAGGAGGCGGAACACATTGCCGCCGACAATAGCCAACGTGTTACGGAAAACATTAAGAAACAGCTTGCAAAACTGGGCGATACACCTTTCTACGCCACAGATGTGCAGGACTATACTGCAGGGAGCTGCTTTCTGCCGGCGTCGACACTTAACCAGATGCGCCGCATTGCCGTGGAGAAGCTCATAGAGTGCCGCATAGCCCATTTCCATCCTGCCGACTGCCACCGGGTTGCCGCGGGTACACCCTATCCTGGCGATGTGCTTGACTACCGCGCCAATATTGTTAACAGCATGTCGGAGAGATTCTATAAACGTCATGGAATAAATAAAATAGAACGTGGGGTGGAGCAAACGGGCGACTATGACGGCAAAGCCCTGATGACCACAAAATATTGTCTGCGGTATGAATTGGGCTGCTGCCTGCACAACAAAGCCGGCCAGAAACCGCCGACCGTAGCCATAGACTCGCGCGATAACCTGGTGCTGCACAACAACGGCAGACTATTCCGTCTGCAGTTCGACTGCCGTGAATGCGTGATGCGAATCTACAAAAAGTGAAAATAATTTGTGGCATTGAAAAAAAGTGCGTATCTTTGCACCAAAATTCCAAATGCTATGAATCTTGCGATTAACATCAAAGAAGGCATAGGCGACCTGCATTTCAATATGCCGGTGGAAGAGGTTTCAGCCTTGCTTGGCAAAGCCGACGAGGTGGAGGATATTGACAACGCTGCCGACGAACCAACCACAGTATTGCGTTACAACGACTTGGGCCTCACCCTTTTCTTTGAAGGCGAAAGCCCTGTGCTGGCATGCATCGATGTGGCAAACGAGGATTGCACGCTGTTTGGCAAGGAGGTGTTCGACATGGATGAGCGTCAGATTGTGGAGGTGATGGTGAAGAACGGCTATCCCGAGCAGGATGTCGACGAAGAAGACTGGGGCGAGCGCCGTGTGAGCTTCCCCGAGGGCAACATTGACTTCTTCCTTGATGAAGGCGAACTGGTTTCAATCGTGATGGGTGCATGACGCCGCTGTTCAGCACAGCCTATTTCCCGCCGATAGCCTACATGGCTGCAATGGCGCGATTTCCAAAAGTTGAAGTAGAGACGAAAGAGACATTTCAGAAGCAGACCTACCGCAACCGTATGGAGATACTGACGGCCAATGGTGTGCACTGTCTGATAGTGCCAGTGCAACGGGTGAACCATAGTCGCACAGATGAGGTAGGTATCGACTACAGGAATCGGTGGAACGTTATACATTTCAGAACGTTGACGGCTGCTTATGCCGCATCGCCCTTCTTCATGTACTACAAAGATGACATCGAAGGGCTGCTCATGCGTCATTATGAACGGTTGATTGACCTGAACGACGCAGCATTGGCTTGGGTGTTGGCAAAGCTTAAGATACAGTGCCGAACTGAACACACAACGGATTACCGTCTCGAATGTGGCGAAGAGCAAGACTATCGAAGCCGTTTCACCCCCAAGAAGCATTATCCCACCGACGGCATGAAACCATATTATCAGGTGTTTTCCGACAGAATGCCATTTGTCCCAAACCTCAGCGTGTTGGACCTCCTGATGAATATTGGCCCAGAAGCTAATAACTATTTAGAAAGTCTAAGGATATGAAACACCAACTAATGATTTCTTACGAAGAGTATGACTCGATAAACGATTTGCCATCCATCGATGTTCGCCTTTTAAGCGATGCTATGGCCGCTACGGATGGAGCCTATGCTCCATATTCGGGGTTTCATGTCGGTGTAGCCCTTCTATTGGGCGACGGTATTACAGTGAAGGGCAGCAACCAAGAGAATGTGGCCTACCCTTCAGGATTGTGTGCCGAGCGTACGGCAATTTTTGCGGCATCGGCTCAACGGCCAGAAATGCGTAGTTATATTGCATTGGCTATTGTTGGCCGTAACTCAGATGGAGTATACTGTGAGGCTTCGCCCTGTGGCGCTTGTCGTCAGGTATTGGTGGAATATGAGAGAAACCAAGGACATCCAATGCGAGTATTGTGCTACCTTGCCAATGGACGTGTCCGGGTATTTGAAAAGGCATCTGACCTGCTTCCTTTTTCTTTTGATTTTTAGCGTTGAAGACTCGGGAATCGGAGTTTTATGGCGATGAAAGTCGCAGCGACAGTTAAAAAGTTGATTGTTGCTAGCGGCTGATAATGTGTGTGTTCTGTTTTTAGCCCTGTGTATTGCGGCAAAAAAATTTTCCCACTATGGTTTTTCTTTGTATTTTTGCACGCTTTTTAAAGTAAAAAATAATAACATAATAATAACAAAACAACTTACAGAAAATGGGAATCATTGGAAGTATTAGAAAACATTCGTGGGTGGCTGTGACAATTGTCGGTGTGGCCATTTTGGCGTTCATTCTTGGCGACCTTACCAAGAACCGCGGAAGCATACCTGACGTGGGTGTTGTTAACGGCGAGACCATGACCTCGCGGCAATTTAACGAACTGGTCACCGAGATGGAGGACAACTACAAGATGCAGCAGCGTACAACTCAGATACCTTCCGAGTTGGAGATGCAGATTCGCGATCAGGTGTGGCAGAATTTTGTCGACGAGACCCTCATGGAGGAACAGACCTCGAAGATGGGCATGCAGGTTACCGGTGCAGAGGTTAGCGACATGTACACTGGTACATTTGTCCATGCTGCCGTCCGTCAGTCGTTTGGCGATCCACAAACTGGTCAGGTTGACATTAAGATAATCAACCACATCGTTGACCAGCTTAACGATGGTGCCGATTCTATTTTTGCCGACCCCAACGCTCCTCAGGACAAGAGAGTGTTGTGGCTTACACGTAGTCAGTGGGCTGAGATGGAGAAATATGTGAAGAAGGATCGTGAAATGCAGAAATTCAACACGATTGTCGAATCAGGTTTCTATATGCCCAACGCTATTGCCAAGAAGGTCGCCGAGTACGGCAGTACTGTAGCCAATGTCAAGGTCGTTGCTCTCCCATTCCAAACTGTTAGCGATGATGAGGCTACCATTGCCGAGTCTGACTTCCAGACTTACTATGACAACCACAAGGCCGAGTTCCGTATCCCAGAGGAATATCGTGACATTGACTTCATCACTTTCCCCGTCAATCCCACCCAGCAGGATCTTGCAGACATTCAGGATACTGTCGAGAAGATATGGAGCGAGTTCCAAACAGTTGATGATAGTGAGATTAAATATTTTGTTAGAAACTACGACTCCTCCTTTGTGAAGGCTAGCAACTTCAAGGCTCCCCTCGACGCTCAGATAGAGGCCGCCGCCCCCGGCACCTTTATAGCTCCCACTATCGTTGGCAATGAATGGGTAATGGCCAAGGTCCTGGCATCTGCCATGCGCCCCGATTCACTCCGTGCGAGTGTTGTGTACATCCTTAATAGCACTGCCGGTGGCGCTGTTACCCGTAACAACGACCAGGCAAAAGCTTTGACCGACAGCGTGCTCGCATTGGTTAAGAGCAACAAGATGAGCTTCGAACAGGCTGTTGCTCAGTTCAGCGATGACCCCCAGAAGGAAGCAACGAATGGTGATATGGATTGGCAGTTGGACGGCAACTATGGTTTCATCAATGAGGATATAGTGAAAACTCCGGTTGGCTCATGCTTCATATGTGAACACCCACAAGGTTTGGGCTATCTGTTGGTGAAAGTGACAGGCAAGACCCCTGCTCTCAAGAAATACCGTGTGGCCATGTTCTCGTATGAGATTGCCGCAACTCCCAAGACGGATAACGCTATCTACGGCGCCGCCAACCAGTTCGCTGGCAGAAACCGTACTGCTGCTGAGTTCACTGCAGCAGCACAGCAGGAGAACATGCAGGTGCGCAGTGCTAGAGTTAATATGATGGCCAACAGCATCTCTGGTGTCAGCAATGCCCGCAATATTGTCCAGTGGGCTTTCAATGACACTACCAATATCGGCGATGTTGCCGGTCAGGTGTTTTCCTGCGACGGTATGTATGTGGTTGTTGCTTTGAAGGATGTTCTTAAAAAAGGATATGTGCCGCTGGAGCAGGTCCGTACGGCTATTGAACAGCCAGTGCGCCTTGAGAAGAAGAGTGAGATTCTTATGGCTCGTGCTGAAGAGGCAATGAATGCCGTCAAGGATCTTCCTTCGATAGCCGTCAAGCTCAATGCCGCAGTTGACACTATCGACAGCGTCTCTTTCAATGACTATTACTTTGGCCGTTATGGTATGGAACCTAAAGTTCTGTCTGCTATTGCCGTGTCCAATGAGGGCACACTTGTTGGCCCAGTCAAAGGCGCCAGCGGTGTTTATATGGTTCAAATTGACAGCAAGGCTCCCAAGACTATTGCCGACGAGGCTGTGAAGATGCGCATGGAGCAAGGTTACCGCAACAAGACCGCTAGATTACGTCAGGTGCTTCGCGATGCCGCCAAAATTACAGATCAACGTAACAAGTTCTTTTAACAGATATTGATGCATGACATAATGATGAATGGTGAACATGCGGTTGAAGTTCATCATTCATCATTTGTCTTTCAGGAGGTATGGGTATAAAAGATTGGTGGCTGAAATTGAAAGGAACACCCCTTAGCGATGTTATTAAACATAAGCATCGCTTTGTTGTGATGGATACCGACACATTCAAGGAGAAGTTCTCATTCCAATTGTCTGGCATCAACTTATTCGTTACCATAGGTGTCACCATCATCGTGCTCATCGTCCTTACTACGGTGCTCATTGCCTTCACCCCACTGCGCGAATACATACCTGGATACACTGACACCGAGATGGTGGAGCAGACATATGTCAACGCCAAGAAGATTGACTCGCTCGAGGTCGCCATTAGTGATCAGGAATGGCTGATTGCAACTATGCAGGCTGTGCTTAGAGGTGAGCATCTGGGTACAGACTTTGAAGAAGCTGTTGCCGACAGCACCGCCACATTGGCAGTTGTCACAAAAGCATATAAACATTCTAAGGAGGATAGTCTGCTACGTGTCGACGTTGAGAATGAGGACAATCGCTACCAGGTGAAACAAACCACATCGCAGAATAACGTTGCGCTCGATGCACAACCCGTAGTGACACACCTCTTCTTTGCCCCGCTGAAGGGGAACATTGTGATACCGTATAATGCTGCCGAGCGACACTACGGTGTGGACATCTCGGCGGCAAGCAATACGCCGGTTAACGCTGCCTATAGTGGTACGGTGGTTTTTGCCAGTTTCACTGCAGAAACCGGATATGTAATTGCTCTGCAGCATCCCGGTGGTGTGATAACAGTATACCGCAACAACAGTGCGCTGCTAAAGCATCAAGGCGATGTGGTGCGTTCTGGCGAACCTATAGCGTATGTTGGTGTTGGACATAAACGTGAAATAGGGCCGTATCTTCACCTTGAGGTGTGGGTAAACGGGTCTCCAGTGAATCCAGAAGAATACATTTCTTTCTAAGTGAAACGCATAGCTATATTAGGTTCTACAGGGTCGATTGGAACACAGGCACTTAACGTGATACGACGCCATCGTGACATGTTCTCCGTCGAAGTACTATGTGCTGGCAGCAATGCCGACCTTCTTATCAAGCAGGCGCTGGAATTCTTGCCCAACGCCGTTGTTATTGCCGATGAATCGAAGTATCAGCAAGTCCAGGATGCCTTGTGCAGCAGCGATATAAAGGTGTTCGCAGGAGAGAAATCAATGGTCGATTTAATGACGATGGACAGCATTGATATGGTGTTGGCATCTATCGTTGGCTTCGCTGGACTGAGGCCTACATTGCGAGCCATTGAGTGTGGCAAACCAATAGCGTTGGCCAACAAGGAGACAATGGTAGTAGCAGGTGCTATAGTGACGGACACTGCTATCCGCAACCATGTACCTATATTGCCTGTCGATAGCGAGCATTCGGCCATATTTCAAAGTCTTATCGGTGAGGTGAGCCCTATCGACAAGATACTACTCACTGCCAGTGGCGGACCTTTCCGCGGCATGAACTTGAAACAATTGGCTACCGTAACCCTTGAGCAGGCGTTGATGCACCCTAACTGGAACATGGGCCGCAAGGTGACCATTGACTCGGCAAGCCTGATGAATAAGGGCCTCGAGGTCATAGAAGCAAAGTGGCTTTTTGGTGTCGAAGCTAACGATATAGAAGTAGTTGTGCACCCACAGTCGGTCGTACACTCTATGGTGCAGTTTCGAGATGGCAGTATCAAAGCCCAACTAGGTGTGCCTACGATGGAGACACCCATCCAATTTGCTTTTTCATTCCCCGAACGAATAGAGAGTTATCTGCCTCGTCTCGATTTTTCCAACTATTCCACTTTGACTTTTGAGAAGCCTGACCGTACTACATTCCGATGTCTCGACCTCGCCTACTATGCTATCGCTCGCGGAGGCAATATGCCATGCGTAATGAATGCCGCAAACGAGGTTGCTGTACAGAGGTTTATTGATGGCAAAATCGGCTTCCTTGAGATTGCCGACTATGTGGAACGTGCCATGCAAACGGCACTGTTTATACCTAATCCCACTCTTGACGACCTTTTTGAAACCGACAAAATAATTCGTTGCAAATGAGTCCTACAATGGTTAAAATAGTTGCGCTCCTACTGAGCCTGACGTTGTTGGTGGCTACCCATGAGTTGGGCCACCTGGCTTTTGCCAAGCTCTTTCACACGCGTGTGCGCAGATACTATATTTTTTTTAATTGGAAGTTTTCTATTCTGAAAGCCAAGAAATTCGGCGGCAAGTGGCATTTCCGTTTCTTTAATGCCCAAACTCCGGAGAGTTGGGACGAGAAGAACCTTGCTCCCGAAGACCAGAATAACACACTATGGGGTCTGGGGTGGATTCCTTTAGGTGGATATTGTGATATCGCTGGTATGGTTGATGAGACCAAGGGTGCTGATGACTTAGAGAGTACACCTCAACCATGGGAATACAGGACTAAGCCAACTTGGCAGCGACTTCTGATAATATGTGGCGGTATTTTGGTTAACTTCATGTCGGCCTTGTTAATATACGCCTGTATATTTGCTCATTGGGGCAAGGACGAACTGCCTCTTCGCGAAGCTTCGCTGGGATACGACTATCATCAAGTGCTTCTCGACGAAGGATTTATTAATGGAGATATTATTTATTCCGTCGATGGCAACGATGTGTACGAATTTGCTGACGCCACGTCAACGTTGCTGCTTAAAGATCCACAGACAGTTACTGTTTTGCGTGGCGACTCACTGGTCGACATATCCATACGCGACGGTCTCATTGAGCGTGTTAATCACGAAGGCCCCAAGAATTTAATGACGGCGCGTATGCCATTCGTGGTAAAGTCTTTGGTGAAGGGTTCTAACGCCGAGAAAGCTGGGCTATTGGGAGGTGATAGTCTTGTGAGTGTCAACGACACCATGATGGCTGCATTCTCCGACATTACAGCAGTGTTCCGCCAGCATACTAATGATACCGTCATCGTGGGACTCTACCGCTCCGGCAACTATATGCAGTTACCAGTATTGGTCAGTGAATCGGCTACTATCGGCGTCTATCCAGTGACCGACATACCTCTTCTCTTCCCAGGCTATCGCCATCGCGACTACACCTTCTGGCAAGCTATTCCTGCAGGTATCAGTCATGGTTGGAAGACCTTGGTTACTTATGTCTCGTCGCTCAAAATACTATTTACTCGTGGAGGCACTAAGAATCTGGGTGGATTTATTGCTATGGGTAGTATTTTCCCACCTTATTGGGATTGGCATGCTTTCTGGGATATCACTGCTCTGTTGGCTCTTATTCTGGCATTTATGAATATTATTCCTATCCCTGGACTCGACGGTGGTCATGTTATGTTCACACTATGGGAGATGATTACCGGTCGCAAGCCGTCTGAAAAGTTCCTCACGGTAGTACAGAACATAGGCCTTTTCCTCTTGTTGGCGTTGATGATAATCGCCAACGGTAACGACATCCTGCGGCTTTTAGGTCTTATGTGATGAAGAAAATAGATCGTCTTATACTACGCTCGTTCCTCGGGCCACTACTGCTGACATTCTCTATTTCTGTGTTTGTCCTGCTCATGCAGTTTGTGTGGAAGTATATAGACGATATGGTGGGCAAAGGCTTGGAGTTCGGTATAATCGCAGAGTTGTTGCTTTATGCATCCGCTACATTTGTTCCAATGGCGCTCCCCATAGCTATCCTCTTCGCCTCCATCATGACTATGGGTAATTTCGGTGAAAAGTATGAACTTGTGGCCATGAAGGCGGGCGGTATTTCCATTAGTCGCGTAATGTTACCTATGGCTGTTGTGGCGGTGCTCCTCACAGGTATGGCTTTTTATTTTGCCAACAATGTCATGCCGGAGGCTATGCTCCGGTATCGCATGACGCTTTATGACGTTACCCGTAAAAAACCTGCAGTGAATATTCGTCCAGGAGAGTACTACAAGGACATAGACGGCTATGTAATACGCGTGGGGAACAAGGCACCTGATGGCCGAACTCTGCAAGATGTCATCATTTATGACCATTCCAAGGGTGTGGGAGAGACTAACGTCATAGTTGCCCGCAATGGAATCATGCAAACGACTATGGATAACCGTTATATGCTATTCTCACTCATCGACGGCTACTCATACAGCGAGCCCACGTCGGGTGAATACTATGACAAACGACCCCTTACTACTGTTAAGTTCGGACATCAGACTATCTCTTTCGACATATCGTCATTCGCATATAATCGAAGCACCGAGGACCTCTTTGAGGGCGGTTATCAGATGATGAATGTCAGCCAACTTAATGCAGCTATGAAGCATCTAGACTCCAACCTGGTCCGACGTTATGACGAGAGTCGGCGCGATATGGAGGGCAATATGATTCTTTGGCATAAGCGTAACGATTCCATACCCTGTGCAGAGCCGAAAGTCGTAGATGTTCATAAACTGATTAAGCAGATGCCTCCAATTAAGCGTACAAAGGTTTATAATCGAGCACGCTTTCTAGCCTCCTCGGTGGTGTCCGATAGTAAGAACTATGGTGAGGTTATTCAGGCTGACCGCGAGTACATCAACCGCCATGAGATTGAGAAACAACGAAAATTCACACTCTCTGTTGCGTGTCTGCTACTGTTCCTTATCGGCGCCCCCTTTGGCAGCATTGTACGCAAGGGGGGGCTTGGTATGCCATTGGTGGCTTCGGTAGGATTCTTTGTTCTTTATTATGTGGTGGGTATGATTGCCGAAAAGGCAGTTCGTGAGTCCGCCTTAGGTCCTGAAGGCATGTGGCTTTCTACGTTGGTGATGCTCCCAATAGGAATATTTCTTACATTGCAGGCAACTACAGACTCGTCTATTTTCGACGCCGCGACATGGCGTCGCTTTTTCTCCCATGTCTTCAAACGTAAGAAAAAAGACAGATAGCGTAATTGTCAAGAATTTATCACTGCGGCAATTGCTGTGCCAAGCAATAAGACGCATGTCACAATCATCCATCTCCTCGGCCGCATGGTAACCTTCTGTCGCCCAAACATTATGCCGAAATAACTAAATAAGAAGGTCATTCCTAGCATTGGCCATGTTGCAACATGGATGTTGCGCTCTATTTGAGAAGCAAAACCCATGGCAATGCCAATTAGCAGCATATTGATACCTGTCGCAAAGGCCATGGCGACAATTGGTTTCATTTCTTGTATGTTGAAGGTTGGCAGCTTGGGTTCTCGTCTTAGATATGGAAGCAATAACTTTAATATCACTATAATAAACAGACCTAAGGAGATATATGCATTTGGTCGTGAAAACATAGTGGCATTCGAGGTGCTTTCAAGACGAAGCAAGTCTCCTATGGCAATACCAGTCATATATAGTGCTGTCTGCACCAGCGCCACAATTAAGGCAATGGTTAGTCCGGTCGACAGGCGTACAGGATAAGGCTCTGCACATCGGCGAAACAATAGCATGTCGGTAATAGACATGGCTGCCGCCACCACGATATATGCGGCTATAGTCATGATTGTAAGGTTTTTGTGATTTCGATAAATTGATCTGTCCCTAACTGTTCAGCCCTTTTTGATAGCAGCTGTTCGGGAATCTCTTCAAGGCTGAGACCAAGTTGTCTAAGTGCATTGCGAAGAGTCTTGCGCCGCTGGTTGAAGCCGGCTTTTACGACCTGCACGAGCAGTTTCTCGTCGCAATCCAGAGTCGTCACGTCATTCCTCTTCAGGCGTATTACCGCTGACTTTACTTTTGGAGGAGGATTGAATACATTCTCATTAACGGTGAATAGGTATTCTATATTATAAAAAGCTGATAACAAGACTGACAAGATACCGTAGGTTTTGCTTCCAGGACCGGCGGCCACCCTTTCCGCCACCTCTTTTTGGAACATTCCGACTACTTCGTTCACTTTATCACGGTTGTCAAAAACTTTAAATAGTATCTGTGACGAGATGTTGTATGGGAAATTGCCGATTATGGTGAAGCGGTCTTGAAACAGGTTACTTAGGTCGTATTTAAGGAAGTCTCCTTCTATTACGTCGAGAGTCGGGTAATGATTGTGCAGATAGTATACTGACTCATGGTCTATTTCAATCACATGAAAGTTCGTATTTCCCCTATTTATCAGGTATTTGGTTAGCACCCCCATTCCTGGGCCTATCTCCAACAGATGTCGTGAATCTGGGGCGATGCTTTCTACTATCCGCCTTGCAATGCTCTCGTCGGTTAGGAAATGTTGTCCCAAGAATTTCTTGGCTCTTACTTCTGTCATTTTGTTTTCAGGATGTTAAATCGTTTACGTGCTCGGTCTACATAAAGGCTTGTGGGATAGTCAAGCAGAAGTTTTTCGTAGCATTCTTTTGCCGTCTGCGGTCTGGCAAGTTTTTCTTCGTTCAGTTCGGCTCGCATCATTAGGGCGTCATCGGCAGTGATATCGTTGGGATAGAAGCTGACCAATCTTTGCAACAGTGAGTCTGCATCCTCGTAACGACCTTGCTTCATGCGTATTTGTGCTTTTTTCATTAGTACTTCGTCTAGCAATGGGTGCGACAATGCGAGGCTGTTTATGGTGTTGAATCCATTCCATGCTGAGTCAAGCATGTTGCGGTAAAGCAAAAGGTCGGCATCGGCGAAGAGCTCCAACATGCCATAGGTACTGTCGTCCTCCATATTGTCGGAAATTAGGAGCGATAGTTCCATGGCGTCATTGGCTATCAGTTTGCTAGTAGATGCACGTAGCACGTTGAGCTGTGATTTTGCCCACTCGAAGTCATGGTTATAGTACGACAGTTTGGCGTTCTTGAATTTGCCCATTGCGCCGAGCACGTCGTTTTTGTTTGCTTTTTCCACTTGCATATAAAGCAGAGAGGCGTCCCAGGTTTGTCCGACGAACAGCAGCAGGTCACCGAGTTCCAACTTTATCTCGTCCCGCAGCTGTGGCTTCAGGCGGGGTATATTGATTGCGTCGTCTAGGATGTCGACAGCCGTCTGTGCCTCGCCTCCATGGTATGCCATCAATGTGGCGTAGTTGCGCATCAGCGGTATGGTGAGCTCGTTTTTTCCGAGTTCTTCAAAGGCGGTCTCATACTTCTCCTTCAGTGCGTTAAGGTTCTTGCTGTCAATAGAGTAATTGTGATTAATCTGTGCAAACTCAACCTCCAAGTCTCCAACGCGTGCATCGAAATAGTGTGGAGTCTCTTTGCCCTTGGCTATAATCTTTCGGTAGGCATCGGTTGCCACGCCGAAGTCGTTGTTATTTTGTGCAATCTTTGCCACCCGTAGCAGCTGAGCTCCACCAATCTCGGGGAAACGAGCGTCAATAGCTTCAGCTTGCTCCAGGGCGAAACGGAAGTCTTTCTGCTGAAGTGCGAACCATATCATCATCTCAAGGTATGTCTTGTTCTCGGGGTGTTCCTGCACGCGGTTCACAAGCGCGCGTCTTACACCGTCGGAGAGCCTTTCGTCTGGGGCTTCTTGTAAGGCCCGTTGCATTGAGATTTGTATGGAGTTGAGCATGCCAGGAAAGTGGTCTAGCAAGTCAAAGTATTCATTGGTCATCGCCGTGTAGTCGCCCATCTTTTGGTAGACACCCACAAGTTCGTTGAAATACAACTGCCTGTTCTTCGTTTTCTCTCTTGCTTTCAGGTATGTACGTGCTGCAAAGTCGGCTCGTCCGACAGACATGAAGGCCATCGCCAAGTCTGGTATGGGCTGAAGGTTTGATGTGATGGCTTCTATTGCTTTGTTAAAGCTCTTAGTAGCGTTCTTCTCTTGTTTTTGTTTCAGATAGATGGAACCTTCATCGACGAACAAGGTGAGTTCTTTACCGTTGCTTTTGCGGCGGCGGTCCACCAGCCGCATGGCATCTCGGTATTGTTCTAGTTGTATATAGGTTGTTAGCAGCCGTTGGTAGTAGTATTTGTTCGAAGACTGTTTGTAAAGCGATTCATAAAGTTGCGCGGCCTGTGCATACTCCCCGTGGTCAAAATAGTAGGCAGCCAACTGCTCATTAGTCTGTTGGGCATTGATGGCTGTAAGGAGTGTTAAACACCATGTTATTAATAATATGCACTTACGCATTGCTACAAAAAAACCGGACCTTTTAATCCGGTTGTATATGGTTTTGTGACCCAGCTGGGGCTCGAACCCAGGACCCCAACATTAAAAGTGTTGTGCTCTACCTGCTGAGCTACTGAGTCAGTGTCAGTGCTGACTGGTTGTCTTTGTGACCCAGCTGGGGCTCGAACCCAGGACCCCAACATTAAAAGTGTTGTGCTCTACCTACTGAGCTACTGAGTCAGTCATTTTTCAGGCCTTAAGGCCTCAAAAAGAGTTTGCAAAAGTACTACTTTTTTCCGAACTGGCAAAAAAAAAGTAACAAACAAAAAACCGTGACAGTCTATCTGCCATAGAAACAGTGATATAATAAATTGTCTAATTTGTTGCTCCCTGCTGTTGTCACGGTACTTCAGGTGGTTCTTTTGCTTTCTCTGTGGCTAATTTTATAGTTGGGATTATTGCCTCTTTACTCTTGGCTGGAACCTCTTTTCCGTTGGCTAGATCGACGAATTCCTGCCAGTTGTTGTCAAGTGGGATATATCGTCCGCGGTCTTCGTAATGGTTCACGCGCCCGACACCGATATATGTACTGTTTGATGCCCGCCCATCGTTGTCAACCACAAAGCCGTACAGATGAACTTCTTGGCCCGCCCAGTTCTGTGGCAGAGCCATTTGTATCTGTTTCGAACGGCGTGTGGTGGGAGCAGAAAGCAGTCCTTCGGCGATACCAGGAGCGTAGATATAAACGTATACGCGGTCGTCTGACGACGCCTTCAGCGACAGAGAATTCTTCTCAAAATCCACTATTACCGTTTCTTTTTCCCCGAAATGTGGCTTGTGAAAATATACGTCGGTGGCAGAGCCTACGGCAATTTGCAGATTCTCGTAGTCGATCCTTACGCCGTTGTTTTCGCGGTGAAAATGCTGCTTGTTCTTGAGAATGAAGTAGTTGCCCTCCGTCATTCTTGCTGCGTTGGCCATATTTGCCAGGCCCAGTTTCAGTGCGTCGGTAGCCTGCGATGCGAAGCGTACCATACCTACGAACCAGTTTCGCTGTTGCTGTTGGTCTTCTGTGTTGGGGTAGTTCACGTGTTGATGGTAGGCGCGGATGCATGAGCGGTTTTTCCACATATAGCCCACCACGGGACCCACCTTGCCACTGAACGGTCCTTCGATACCTTGATACAGTTTTCCCATTTCAATGTGTTTTTTTGTCTGAGACAAGTAACGGAGTGCACTATATTTTTATTGTATTTAGTCAAAAAAAAATTGAAGAGTCGATGAAGGAGTATAGAAGAACTTAGATGTCTCTTTGGGCTGCATCTCAGCGTCTTGAGAAAGGCGAAAAAAAGAGAACCGGCAGGATGCCGATTCAAATATTTTAGATTTTAAAACAATGTCCCTTTTCGGATCGTAAAAACTCAGGAAGACGGTTAGGAGGAATGGTATGCCAAGAGGCCATCGATTGGGTCGGCGAGGATGGTGCCGATGGTGAGTTTGGCATGCTCGAAGCATTGCCGCAGGGTAGGTTCGATAGCTTTGGCGAAACCGCCTACGATATTCAAGCGTTCTTCTTTGCATCGGGCACGTTGCATTAATGGCTGCAGGGGGTCAAGACACCAGGCCTGGAGGGCGTCCCTAATCACGCTGCCGAAGTAGTCGTTGTCCACGTTCTTTGCAGCTACAGGTGCCAGCGATGCAAGGAAGCGGTTGGCATTGGGCTGGTGGTATACGGCGTCCATCAATTGTGTGTCGGTAAGGTCGACGGCGTTGTGAAACAGCTGGCGTTCCTTTTGGGGCATGACGCCAGTCAAGTAGTCGTTGAGTAGTATTCGTCCCACATGGTTGGCCGACCCTTTGTCGCCAAGTATATAGCCAGTGCTTGCGAGTTGGCAGTCGATGCGTGTGCCATCATAATGGCAGGCATTGCTGCCTGTCCCTAAGATGCCAACGAGGCTAGGTTTGCGGCCGCTGACGGCGCGGCAGGCGCCCAGCATGTCGGTCTCGACATGGATGTCGGCGCTTCCAAAATGGAGGCGTAGCAGATTGGCTACACGTTCGCGCTGTGTGGGGTTGCCACATCCGGCTCCGTAGAAGAAAATAGATGATAGAGAATCGGGAACCGGAAAACCTTGGCTCACCGCACAGCAAGCAGACAGGAAAGCATTGTCGGAGGTGAAATGGGGATTTAGACCTTCGGTAACAACCTTGTTTTCAGAGCCGATTAATGCCCAAGTCGTCTTGGTGCTGCCGCTGTCGGCTATGAGTATCATACAATGCCGATTATCTCGTTGATGTCTTTGACACCATGGCTGTTGCAGAACTCTTCCATTCCGTCTATAATTTTCATGGTCACTGCGGGGTCGATGAAGTTGGCTGTGCCGACCTCGATGGCTTTGGCGCCCACCATGAGGAACTCGAGTGCGTCGGCTGCCGAGCAGATGCCGCCGAGGCCTATGACGGGTATCTTCACCGCATGGGCGACCTGCCAGACCATACGTACTGCTACGGGCTTCACGGCGGGGCCGCTGAGGCCGCCGGTGATGGTGCTGAGGTAGGGGCGGCGGCGTTCGACGTCGACGGCCATACCCAGCATGGTGTTGATGAGGCTCACGCTGTCGGCGCCGGCATCCTCGACGGCTTTGGCGATGTCGACGACGCTGGTGACGTTGGGAGTGAGCTTCACTATCAGGGTCTTATGGTACACCTTGCGTACCTCGCGCACCACCTGTGCCGCCATCTCGGGGTTGGTGCCGAAGCCCATACCGCCCTTCTTGACGTTGGGGCACGAGATGTTGAGTTCGATGGCGGGGATCTTCTCCAGGGCGTCGATCTGTGACGCCACATCGCAGTATTCCTCGATGCTCGAGCCGCTGACGTTGACGATGATATTGGTGTCTAAGTGTTTGATTCTATGATACACCTCGTTGCAGAACTTCTCCACGCCGCCGTTCTGGAGGCCTACGGCGTTGAGCATTCCCGCGGGAGTCTCGGCCATACGTGGGTAGGGGTTGCCTTCACGGTGACTGCCTGTGGTGCCCTTGACGATGAAGCCCCCGAGGCGTTCGAGGTCCACGAAGTCGGCGAATTCCTCGCCGTAGCCGAAGGTGCCGCTGGCGGTGAGCACGGGGTTCTTCAGCTTGAGATTATGAACGTTGACTGAAAGCATAGCTTTGTTTTTTGGGGAGTTAAATTTGGGGGAGTTAAAGAAGTTAAGAAGTTATCGCTTCGCTCGCCCTTCGGGCAGAAGTTAAGACAATACCACTTGTTGGGGACTTTGCCTTGCCGAGGGAATTTATCTTTTCAAATTCTTTAATTCTTTAACTTCTTAACTCCTTAACTTCTTAACTCCTTATTATTATTCATACCATTTCTTCATTGTGCTGATGTCGAAGACGGGGCCGTCTTTGCAGACGCAGCGGTGACCCTGGTCGGTGTCGGTGACGCAGCAGAGGCAGGCGCCGACGCCGCAGGCCATCATGTTCTCGAGGCTCACCTCGCAGCGCAGGTTGCGTTCGGCTGCCGAGCGGGCCACAGCCTTCATCATGGGCGTGGGGCCGCAGGTGTATATCATGCTGTAGTTCTGTGAGAAGGCTGGGTGGGTGGTGACGATGCCGTGATGTCCTTTCGAGCCGTCGTCGGTGGCCACGAGCACGTCGGCGTAGGGGTTGAACTCGTCGCATACGGGTATCAATGCTGCGGTGCGTCCGCCGAGCAGCACGGTGGGTTTAACGCCCTTGCTTGCAAGCACTTTGGCTAGGTGCAGCAGGGGTGCTATGCCTGCTCCGCCGCCCACGAGGAGGGGCTTGTCGCCCGCGGCATCGACGCTGAAACCGTGGCCGAGTGGGTAGACAACATTGAGACAGTCGCCCACCTTAAGGGCGCTGAGGCGACGGGTGCCGTTGCCAACAATTTGGATGAGCAGGGTCATCGTACCTTTTTTCTCGTCGACATCGTGGACCGATATGGGGCGGCGAAGCATCACCTTGCTGCAGCCCTCAACAAGCACTTCGACAAACTGTCCTGGGTCTATACGTTGCATGGAACCAGAATGTTGCAGCACTAATGAGAAATACTGCGGGCCGTGTTCGCGGCGGTCGATGATGGTGAAATCGTGTATCTCTTTCATAAGCTCGGTGGGAGTAATTGACGATGCAAAAGTACGAAAAAAAACAATACAAGGTGAAAATAAATTAGTTCGGCGCCGCCCTTTGCCACGGCGAGGTCGCTTTTATCTTCCATCGTTCTTCTTTCTGATTATGAAGAATAATAGGTAAATGATTGAGGATGAGTGCTATTTTGCAGCGGTCCTGTTCGGGTTTTGGTGCGACCTGAAGTGCTGAAAAAGTAGCCCTCATTCTCAGTTGTTTACCGTCTGTTCTTCGGTTGTTCTTCGATAGTCAACCGAAGAACAACCGAAGAACAATCGAAGAACAGAGCACCCCTATAGGGAGTATTTAGGGTTTTTGAATCCTCGCATCAACACTTTTTCCTGATGGTTGCATTGCTTTGTCAATTTATCGGCATTTTGTTGTCAACGGGTATATAAATCCCTATTTTTTTCATTAATTAAGCACAATATAAATAAAAAAACGCCGTTATGTTGTTTCGATTAATTGTAAAAACGACAACTAAAAATGGATTTGACAAACATTCTGGTGATTTCCGGTAAGCCGGATCTGAGTGAACTGGTGTCGCAGACGAAAGGCGGCGCTATAGTGAAGAACCTGGTGACGGGACAGAAATACCCCGTGTTCAAAAACGACCGTATCTCCTCGCTTGGCGAGATACGCATGTTTACGGAGACCGACGAGCGTCCTCTCGATGAGGTGATGCAGGCCATATTCAAGGTGCTTGACGGCAAGGCCACCGCTTTCGACCCCAAGAAAGCCGATGGCAAAGAACTGTTCGACCTGCTGGAGAAGGCACTGCCCGACTACGACCGCGAACGGGTGCATACGTCGGACGCAAGGAAGCTGTTCGCATGGTATAACGTGCTGCTGGGAGCGGAGAAGATAACGTTCGAAGAAGAGAAAGAGAACGCTGAAAGCTAACGCTAACGATAACAGGAGTTAAGAAGTTAAGGAGTTAAGGAGTTAAGACAAATGCTTCTGTCTCGGACGTTGCTTGCCTAGGGTAAAGCGGACTTTGACCAAACGCCAGGCAGAGCCAGGCAGAACGCTGAAAATTGAACGGCGAATTATACGAATTAAACGAATTGGGGCGGGAGCCGGTCAATTGCAAGCGACCCCCGAAGGGGTGATGAGCACCGCTGGAAAAAAATAGATTAAGCGAATAATTACTCGAATTTAAAACGCCTGTCTCCTCAAACCGTAAACGGTAAACGGTAAACGGTAAACATTAAAATAACCCGATATGAAAAAGATCTTTATGGCGCTTTGCGCAATGGCAATGGTGGCTTTTGTGGCCTGCAAGAAGGATCCCGTGACCCCGACGCCGGACAACAACGACCCCGCCGAGCAGCACGACTCCCGCGAGGGTGCCTACGACCCCGCATGCAGGATTGTGGCTGTGAGCTACAGTAACGACACGCCCGACGAGGAATGGGTGTGGGAGGACGGCAAGCTGCAGAGGGTGAACAACGACATAGTGTTCAGCTACCGTGAGGACGGCCGCGTGGACCAGGTGCAGATAAGCAACATAGAGACCGGCGGCCTGCTGCCCATCGGCAACCTCAGCGGCACGATGGCTGTGGGCTATAACGGCGAGTATATCTCGAGCCTGTCGGTGGTAAACGGTGGCGCGGAGGTGCTGACGGTGAACGTGCAGCACGGCAGCGACAAGAAGGTGAGCGGCGCCACGCTGGACTTGGCGGACAACGTGCTGCTGGACCTCTTCAACACGATGCTGGCGCAGTTCCTGGCCGACAGCACGGGACAGGGTGACTTCGCCACCGCGGTGGACAACGTGACGGGCTCGGTGAGCTTCAGCTGGGAGGGCAACAACGTGCGCCAGGCGCTGCTGGCCCTGGGCTTCAGGGTGGCCACGACGGTGGGCACGCTGATAGACGTGGTCGGCGAGGAGAACCTCAGCAGCGTCTTCGGCCAATACGGCTCGTACCTGACGGTGGTGCCCGCGACGCAGCCGCTGTACTTCAACGTCACGGTGGGCGACACGGTGGCGTACACCTACGACAACAAGACGAACCCCTACCGCCACTTCCTGGGCCGCCTCGATGTGTCGGCCCTGACGGCCAACAACGTGGAGACAGCCATCCACAACGGCAACGCCCACATAACCATCGGCACCACCATCATGGGGCAGACGATGCAGCTCTACGAGACCGACTACGCGCTGCCCGTGGAGTCGACGTTCAACGACTACCTGGAGTATAACGCCGCGGGCTGTCCGCTGAGAATGGAGGACGCCGACGGGACGGTGATAGAATTCCAGTACGAGGAATAAATTGAAAATTGAAAATTGAAAATTGAAATTATTGCGGCAAGCGTACAGTTTTTAATTTCTAAGTTCTAACTACTAATTTCTAAATACCTGGACTTCTTTAACTTCTAATTTCTAACTTCTAATTTCTAAATACTTGAACTTCTTGACTTCTTTAACTTCTTAACTTCTTTAACTTCTTTAACTACTGAAAAATAAACAGAGATAATGACTTATACAGAGAAAGACCACAAGTACAAACGCTATACGGTGACGTCGGCGCTGCCATACGCCAACGGTCCCGTGCATATCGGCCACCTGGCGGGTGTCTACGTGCCTGCCGACGTGTATGTGCGCTATCTGCGCGCGCAGGGCGAGGAGGTGATGTTCATAGGCGGCAGTGACGAGCACGGCGTGCCCATCACCATCAAGGCCCGCAAGGAGGGCTGCACGCCGCAGGACATCGTGGACCGCTACCACAAGATCATCAAGGATAGCTTCGCGGAGCTGGGCATCTCGTTCGACATCTACAGTCGCACGAGCAGCAAGGAGCACCACGAGACGGCGGCGGAGTACTTCAAGAAGCTGTACGACGAGGGCAAGTTCGTGGAGAAGGTGTCGATGCAGTACTACGACGAGGAGGCGGGCTGCTTCCTTGCCGACCGCTACATCACGGGCACCTGTCCGCATTGCGGCAACGAGCGCGCCTACGGCGACCAATGCGAGGCCTGTGGCACGAGTCTCAACGCCACCGACCTGATAAATCCCAAGAGTGCCCTCAGCGGCTCGAAGCCTGTGCTTAAGGAGACCAAGCACTGGTTCCTCCCGCTGGATCAGGACGAACCCTGGCTGAGGGAGTGGATACTGGAGAGTCACAAGGGTGACTGGAAAGTGAACGTCTACGGGCAGTGCAAGTCGTGGATCGACGCGGGCTTGCAGCCGAGAGCCGTCACGCGCGACCTCGACTGGGGCGTGAAGGTTCCGGTGGAGGGTGCCGACGGCAAGGTGCTGTATGTGTGGTTCGACGCTCCGATAGGATATATCAGCTTCACCAAGCAGCTGAAAGGTGCCGACTGGGAGAAATGGTGGAAGAGCGACGACACCAAGCTGGTGCACTTCATAGGCAAGGACAACATAGTGTTCCACTGCATCATCTTCCCCTCGATGCTGCATGCCGACGGCAGCTACATACTGCCTGCCAACGTGCCCGCCAACGAATTCCTGAACCTCGAGGGCGACAAGATATCGACCTCGCGGAACTGGGCTGTGTGGCTGCATGAATACCTGAAGGAATTCCCCGGCAAGCAAGACGTGCTGCGCTACACATTGTGCAGCAACGCCCCCGAGACCAAGGACAACGACTTCACCTGGAAAGATTTTCAATTAAAGAACAACAGCGAGCTTGTCGCTATACTGGGTAATTTCGTCAATAGGACGCTGGTGCTCACGCACAAGTTCTACGAGGGCAAGGTGCCCGCGCAGGGCAAGCTGACGGCGCAGGACGAAGAGGTGGTCAAAGAGCTGGCTACTTTCCCGGAGCGGATAGGACGTTCGATAGAGACCTACCGTTTCCGCGAGGCTTTGGCCGAGATGATGAACCTAGCCCGCTTGGGCAACAAATACCTGACCGACACCGAGCCCTGGAAGCTCGTCAAGAGTGACCCGGAGCGCACGGCGACGGTGATGAACCTCTCGCTGCAGATCTGTGCCAACCTGGCGGTGCTCTGTGCGCCCTTCCTGCCCTTCACGGCCGACAAGATGCATGCTATGATGAACCTGCAGGCGTTGGGCTGGAAAGATGCCGGGAGGGCCGACATATTGATGGAAGGCCATGAGATAGCCAAGCCGGAGCTGCTCTTCGAGCAGATAAGCGACGAGGCGATACAGGCGCAGGTAGACAAGCTGCAGGCCACCAAGGCGCAGAACGAGCTGAATGCCTGGAAACCCGCGGAGGTGAAGGCTGCGGTGACCATCGACGACTTCGGGAAGATGGACATCCGCGTAGGCACCATCTTGGAATGCCAGAAAGTGCCGAAGGCCGACAAGCTGCTGCAGTTCAAGATAGAAGACGGTATGGGCACAAGGACCATAGTGAGCGGCATAGCCAAATACTATCCCGACCCGCAGGCCCTCGTTGGCAAGCAGGTGTGCTTCATAGCCAACTTCCCGCCGCGCAAGCTCAAGGGAGTAGAGAGTCAGGGCATGATCCTCAGTGCCGAAGACAAAGACGGGCGTCTGGTGCTGCTGACCCCCAGCGACCTGGTGACTCCCGGCTGCCCGGTAGGTTAAGCGGGATGCTAAACCAATCATGGAAGAGAAGAACAAGATAGAGATAAAGAACAAGCGGGCGGCGTACGAGTATTTCCTGCTGGACGAGTATAACGCGGGTTTGGTGCTGATGGGCAGCGAGATAAAGAGTATCCGCGAGGGGAAGGCCAACCTGAACGACGCGTGGTGCACGTTTGTGGGCAACGAGCTGTACGTAAGGGATATGCATATCTCGGAGTATAAGTTCGGCAGCTACTGGGGCCACCAGGCGAAGCGCGACCGCAAGTTGCTGCTCACCCGCCGCGAGTTGCGCAAACTGCAGAATAAAATCAAGGAACGGGGCTTCACCATAGTGCCGGAACTACTGTATGTCGACCCGCGGGGCTACGCCAAGCTGACGATAGCGCTGGCTAAGGGTAAGCACCACTACGACAAGCGCGAGACTATCAAGGCGAAGGACTCGAAGAGGGATATGGAGAGGGAGTTGGCGTGAAGGGGGCGTACCAATGAGGAATGAAGAGTGAAGAATGAAGAGTGAAGAATGGGATTTATTAATGTTGTCGGCTGAGCCGATGGCATACCACGAGACTTGATATTGGGGGAGTTAAGGGGAGTTAAGAGAAGTTAAGGGGAGTTAAGGGACAATACCGATGGCATACAATAAGGTGAGACGTGAGAGGTGAAAGGTGAGAGGGAATTATAATGGTTAAAGGTTAATGGTTTGCTCCGCTTCGGTCGCAGGTCAAAGCAAGCAGTTAGCGGTTAGCAGTGTTTAGGAACGGCGAATTACTCAAAAGGCTTGATTGCTTGATTGTTTGAATGTTTGAGTTATGAAGGTATTCAAATTCGGTGGGGCGTCGGTGAACAGCGCCGACGCGGTGCGCAATATGGCGCAGATAGTGAAGCAGCACCTGACGGCGGGTGAGCCGCTGGTGGTGGTGGTGTCGGCCATGGGCAAGACTACCAACCTGTTGGAGAAGCTGGTGCCGGGAGTGACGCCGAAAGAGGATGCCGCCCGTCTACGCCAGCAGCTGGAGAACTACCACAGAGAGATTGCCTACGCGCTGATGCCTGATAACAAGGATGTTCAGAACGATATCTCGACGATATTGGTGCGCTTCGACGCCACAATAAAGCAGCTGCAGAAGGGCAAAGGCGAATACAACTACAGCTACGATCAGACGGTGTCGAACGGCGAGGTGCTGTCGACGACGATTATAGCGCACTACCTCAACGGGATAAGGGTGAAGACGATGCTTGCCGACGCCCGACAGCTCATCATCACCGACGACCACTACCGCGAGGGTCACGTAGATTGGGAGTTCACGAAGGGCACCTGCCGTCTGATGATGGATGCCGCCAAGGGCTACGATGTGGTTCTCACCCAGGGCTTTATAGGCAGCGTAAAGAACTCGGACAAGACCACCACGCTGGGTCGTGAGGGTTCTGACTACTCGGCGGCAATATTGGCCTATTGCCTTGATGCCGAGAGCGTGACGATATGGAAAGACGTGCCCGGCTTCCTGAATGCCGACCCCAAGTACTTCGACGACACCGTGAAGATAGGCCAGATACCATACAATGAGGCCATTGAGCTGGCATACTATGGTGCGTCGGTGATACACCCCAAGACCGTGAAGCCGATACAGAACAAAGGCATCCCGCTCTACATACGCTCGTTCGTGACGCCCGAGAGCGAGGGCTCGGCAGTGGGTAACTATCATGCTATCAGTCCTGAGACGCCCCTTTATATCGTCAAGAACGACCAGATACTGCTCTCCATCCTTCCGCGCGACTATTCCTTCATAGCCGAAGACAACCTGCAGGTGATTTTCGGCATACTCAACGAGCTTGGAATCAGGGTGAACCTGATGCAGAACTCGGCGCTGAGCTTCTCCATCTGCATCGACAACAACCCGCAGCGGGTGGGGGTGCTGATAGAGCGGCTAAAGAGCATGTTCCGTGTGCGTTACAACGAGAACCTGCAGCTGATCACCATCCGCTACTACACGCAGGAGGTGATTGACAGCATCGTCGGCGGACGGCCGATACTGCTCGAGCAGCGGAGCCGCTCGACGGAGCAGATCATCGTGCCGGCTCTGTAATTTTATTTTGCATACACAATATTTCGCGCACGACGGCGTTAATATGTCCGATGCGCAAAAATGTGCTCATAGCTATGCTTGCCGTTTTGACGGCATTGCCCATAGCGGCCCAGCAGCAGAACTGCATGCTGACGATGCCTGTGTACGAACAGTTTGACAGCTACGGCACGGGTACCGAGTTGGTGCCCACGTGCTGGTTTGTCACGCGAAACTACGACATAGGCTATTCCCCGCACCTCGACGGCAGCCGTCACTACAGCGGAATTGCATCGATGGTGCTCTATCCCGGCACTTTGGCCGAGAGCCACTACAGCATGATTATCTCGCCCGAGATCGACGGAGTGTCGTCGTTCGAGGGGTTGCACCTCTGTTTCAGGCTTTTCTCGCTCACCACATCGGCGAGGTTGGAGGTGGGTATCTGTGAGGACACCAACCGCTACAGTCGCGCCTTTGTGCCGCTCGACACATTGCATGTGGATCAGGGCAGCCGCTGGCAGGAGATGGTGGTAGACCTGAGTGCCTACAGCGGGGTGGGGCGGAGGCTGGCGTTCCGCATGCAGCGGGCCTTGCAGACAGACAACGATGCCTGCTGGATAGACGATATCACGGTGAGCAGCTGCGGCACCACGACGCCTTGGGCGAACCACGTGGGCAACACCACTGTGACGCTCAATTTCGAGCCCTACGGCATAGGCACCGTAGAGGTGCGGTGGGGCGACACGGTGATAAGTCCCGCCGCGAGTCCGTTGACCATCACGGGTCTTACGCCCGACAGCGACTATGTGTTCCAGGTGGGCTGTGCCGGTTCGGAGGGAGAGACGGTGGCTGTGCACACATTGGAGAGTGCGGGCATGACGATAGCCTACTACGAGAACTTCGACGCTGTGGACAGCGTAATGCCGCGCCACTGGCGCCGCCCGATGACCAACAAGCCGCAGGTGACGGGCGGAGTGCTGCGCATGACGCCTACGGCGGGTGACAGTTGCATAGCTGTGTTGCCGTTGCCCACGGGAGCTGTGCTCAGCGATTTGAATATGGCGCTTACCGTTGCGGGGAGCAGCAATGTGTGGCTCGTGGTGGGCGCTATGGAGTATGCCGACGAGCCCGAGAGCTTCGTGGCGATAGACACTCTTCAGGCGGCTGCCGGGAGGCAGGTGGTTTCGTTGGCTGGATATGCCGGCGACGGGCAGTATCTGGCCCTGTGTGCCGTAGGCAGCGGGACGCTGACCGTCGACGAGCTGAGGATAGCCCGATGCATGATAGACAATGTGAGGATGTACAACCTGACCGAGAGCAGCGTGACGCTGGCGTGGGACACTGTGGTGATGGCGCAGGGTGCGGTTGTGCAGATAGAATACGGGCCGACGGGGTTTGAACCTGGCAGCGGGACGGTAGTTGTCGCGCAGGGGCAGCCCCTCACGCTCGACAGTTTGGCCAACGACCAAGACTACGACCTCTATATAACGCCCTCGTGCGGCGACCAGCCGTCGGCCTTCGACAAGCATCGGTTCCACACTTTCGCCCACGAGGTGACGACGCCCTACTGCACGGGCTTTGAGGAAGGGGAACTGCCGCAGGGATGGGTCGTCAGCGACGGTTCGACGCTCACGGAAGCCTCCTACCAAGGCTCGGGAGCCCTGCGGATAGCGGCAGGAGGGACGGCTGTGATGCCCTTGCTCGGCAACGACACGCCCGACACCTTCTACCTGGAATTCTACGGCTTTGGCAATGCAAACATAGTGGTGGGACGTATGGCCACACCCTACTCGCCGTTTGTGTCCACCGACACCCTTGCGGGCAACGGCAGCTGGACGAGGTATATCGTCCGGGTGACCGGTGGGGCCAACAGCTGTCTGGCGTTGAGGAGTGCCTCGTCGGTGTGGACAATCGACGCTGTGGCGTTGCGTACCGGTGTGGTGCAGACGGTGGCGGTGAGCGCCATAGAGCAGCATTCGGCGCAGGTGAGCTGGGTGCTGATGGGCGGCGACAGAGTGAGGATAGAATATGCTGCGGTGCAGGGCGTAGACTTTGTTCCCGGCAGCGGCACCGTCGTTGTTGCCGACAGTACGATAACCCTTACGGGCTTGGCGTCGGACACCAGATATTGTCTGCATGTGAGCCCTTACGACAGCGCCGCCAATGGCAGCTGTCATTACTTCACGGAGTATTTCACCACTATGCCGTCGGCCATAGAGCTGCCCTACTGCCAGAACTTCGACGGCTTGGCGACGAGCAGCTATCCTGCCAACTGGCGGCGCCTGTCGGATTACGGCGAGTACCCGCTGGTGAGCAGCGACCGTAACCGTTCGGGCGGCCGTTCGCTGCGTATGTCGGTCTTCGGCAGCGGCAGCACGGTGGCCATACTTCCCGATATGGAGACCTGTTCGCAGCATGTGGCCCTTGCTTTCTGGGCCAACGCCACCACGCACCATCAGGATGCCGTGCTGCTGGTGGGTTCCATTACCGACGCCACCGACGCTTCGACATTCGTGGCCACCGACACCCTGCATTTCACGGCTGCCGACAGCTGGGTGCACCACATGACGCGTTTCACCCCCGGCGCAGGCCATACCGCCATAATGCTCAGGGGTGCCGCGAGTGGCGAGACGAGGGTGTTTGTTGAAGACCTCTGCCTGGAGCCCTGTGTGGCGCAGAACCTGCGGGTGAGCGATATCGACAGTACGGGAGTCACCGTGAGTTGGACGACAGAGGACAGCCTCAGCTTGGTTTGCCAGATTGGCGGAGGCGGTGTTGTCAGGACGGATACCCTTCGTCAGTCGCCCGTCACGCTTGGGGGGTTCAATATGGGCACGTCCTACAGCCTGACATTCACCACACTCTGTGGCTGTGGCGCCAGAGGAACCGCCTACAGGCCCGGCGAGGGTTCGACCGGCACTACCGCCAACGGGGGAAGGGTGACGATAAGCCTGAACACCCATGCTGCCCAGCAGACGATGCCTTATTGCCACGCCTTTGAGATGACCACCGGCTCGCGTCCCTATCTGTGGCGATATAGCGGCACGATGATGATTACCGACCGCAACTATCATGACGGATTCCATAGCCTGCAGACCTCGGGAGGGAGCACGCTGATACTGCCTCCTATGGGAGATGTGGGCAACGCTGTGGTGAGCCTCTTCCTGTTCGGCACAAATGCCACGCTGATGAGTGCGGGTGTTGCCGTCGGCATAATGAACCATCCCGATTCGGCGGATTCCTTTATCCCGCTCGACACCCTGCGTCTCACCACTCTCGGCGTGTGGCAGCATCTGGTTGCCGACCTTACGGCGTATGAGGGGACGGGCCGATACATAGCCCTGCGGCCTGCTGCGGGAGCCGGGACGCTGTTTGTCGACGATTTGATGGTGTCGCGATGCGGCATAAGCGCTGCGACGGCAAGCAACAGCGGCCTGTTGACCTTCAAGGCGCTGAATGGGGTGAGCCGTGTGGCTGTCGAGTACGGCCCTGCGGGCTTCATTCCCGGCTCAGGCACTTACGACACCATTGAATGTGGTGCGGGAGTGTGGCAGAGCTATCAGATGGCAGGCTTGGACGGCACAACCAGTTACGACATATACCTCAAGTCCATTTGTTCGGATTTGGCCAACTGCCAACAGATAATTGTGCAGACGGGCAATGCCGCCACAACCCCATACTGCCAGGACTTCGACGACACGCCCGAGGCCGGTATGACGTCGGGGTGGGTTGTGAGTCGAACCTATAACAACACTCCGTCGATGGCCGTTGTCGGGGGCAATCAGCGGCTCAACCTGAAGGCTGCGGTGGGCAATCGCAGCATAGCCGTACTGCCGCTGTTTGACGTTGTGGACATAGAGGCGCACCAGCTCAGCATGAGTCTGCGCGTTGCCAACCACAACCGTACACGCCTGATAGTCGGCCAGATATCCGATGCCTCGGACCCCAATACCTTCTCGCCGCGCGACACCGTAACGGTTGGGTCGTCGACGGATTGGCACACCGTGAGGCTTGCCCTCGGGCGCTTCTCGGGCACCGACCGCATTGCTTTGGCGTGTGACGCCACGACGCAGACGGCTGAGATGTGGATAGACGATGTCACCGTAACCCGGGGCCTGACGCCCGAGGTGGCTGTGTTGTCGGCCCGCAGCATACAGCTGACGAACGCGGACACCGACTACTATGTGGAATACGGATTGTCGGGCACGATGCAGGGCAATGGCACTGTGGTGCATATCACCTCGGATACGGCGACGATAGCAGGCCTCGTGCCACAGCAGACATACTGGCTCTATTGTCGCGACGACGCAGCCGAGGCCACATGTATGGAACCGCTGACTGTCGTAATGCCCGGCGAGGAGAGCTTGCCATACTGTCACCGTCGCGACACTCTGTCGTCATATATGCTACCCGAGTTAGAGGCAGACGAGGTGTCGACTCTGCACATATATTTCACGCTAAGGGGAGGCAGCCCTGTGGTGGTGGGTGTTATGGAGCGACAGAACGACTGGGGCAGCTTTGTGCCGGTAGACACCGTGACGGCAAGTGCGGGCACGTGGAGCCCGATACATGTAAGCCTCGCGGCATATAACGGCAGCGGCCGTTTTGTGGCCTTGAAGACCACCAACGTCACCAATGCCGTCATCGACGCCTTCAAGGTTTCGGAATGCGAGTTGCCGACAGTGACCCTCTACGACGACAACAGTGTGGCATTTACAGGCAGCGGCGCAGTAGAATACGGCCCGTCGGGATTTGTGCCCGGCAGCGGAACCCTTGTGACGTGTCCCAGGACGATAGTGCTTGCCGACACCACGCTTTATGATTTCTATCCACTCTGTGCGATGGATGACGCTGCCTGCGGAGAGCCCATACAGATAGCGACATCTGTGGCGGTGGCGCTGCCCTATTGTGAGAATTTCGATTCGGGCATGCCTGTGGGGTGGACTCCGTTCAGCGATGCTGTGAACAGCGGCAGCGTATCGTCGACCGGCCAACTGGCATTGCAGGTATCTGCGGGTCAGACGGTAGGAGTACAAATGCCGGCTTTGCCGTCGGGATTGCTGCACTTCAGTTTCGACAAGAGCGGCACAGCCTCTGTGGTGTTGTGCGGCGACACGATAGCAGGCAGCGGCAGGAAGCATGTGTCGGTAGTCAATAACGGGCGTCCGCAGATACTGGCTATCGGCAGCGGAACGGCGTATATCGACAACCTGATGGTCGAAAGCTGTGAGTTGCCCGACAGTTTGACGATATCGCAGCCCGGCAACGGACGTGTGGAGTTGACCTGGGATACGAATGATTATTCGGGCTTTTACATTGAGTACACCTTTGCCGGCCTGCCGCAGGGCAGCGGGAATATACGCAGAGCCGATGTTGCGCCGCTTGTCCTCAGCCTCGAGCCCGACACGGTTTACAATATCTATCTGCGTTGCGACTCGCTACTGCTCACCTGCCGGCCGCCACAGCGCCTCACTACGCTTGCCGCACTTACGCCGATACCGTATTGTACGAACTTCGACGCCGATGCGGTGAACGAAAAGCCCGCAGGATGGCGAGCCCTTATCGACCACACAGGCAACTATGCCCGTGTGACTGCCGGCAGCGCCCACAGCGGCAACCAGAAGCTGACTGTATCGAACTATTACGGCACCACGTATCTTGTGCTTCCGCAGCCTTCGGTCGACAGCCTGCGACGCTTGAATGTAAGCCTCTATGCCCGCTTTCACAACAGCAACGGCCACAGTCTGGTGCTCGGCACCATGAGTGACGCCTCCGACCCGTCGACCTTTGACTCGCTGACGTCCTTCGCATCGATGAGAAACGTATACAGGCGTTGTTTCTACACACTGGACAGCTATTATGGCAATGGCCGTTTCCTCGCGCTCAAGGTGGCTGACGACGATGTGATTGACATCGATGATGTGAGGGTGAACAGTTGTGCCGCCTATGGGTTCCGTATGACGGAGAGGGAAGCCGACTATGTGGTGATAGAATGGGAGCAGCAGGGTACGCCCGAGGTAAGCATTGTATATGGCCCCCGAGGGTTTGACGAAGCCGACGGAGTTGTGGTGCATCCTGTGTCATCGCCCTGCCGCATAGAGAATCTGTCGCCGTTGACCAACTACGCCTTCTATGCCAGCGGACAATGTGCCGACAGTACGGCATGTCCCGACGAGCGGCAGGTGGACACTTTCTATACATTCACACCTCAGGGTGGCGCCGGATGTATCGACTATACCGACCTTACGGCCTCCTATGTCACCTGCAGCTACGGTTCCTATACCAATCCTATGGAAAATATAGGAGCCGTTGACTATGGCTATCAGAGTGCGCAGAGTCGCCATACGGTACATTTTGACACCGCCGAGCGCGACAGCCGCACAGGAGGTCTGCTGCGTACTATTCCTGTCAACGAGCAGGCATCGGTGCGTCTGGGCAACTGGATGTCCGGCGGCAACAGCATGCCGCAGGCAGAGAGCATCACTTACGGCTTCACAGTGGATGCGGCTGAAGCCGACCTGCTGGTGCTTCGCTATGCCGCCGTGCTGCAGGACCCCGAGCATGCAGCTGCACTACAGCCCCGCTTCAGGCTTGAAATACTGAATCAGGAAGGCGCATTGATAGATTCGTGCAGTATGGCCGATTTCATTGCCAATGCCAACCTCGGGTGGGCGCAGGCGGCCAACGAAGTGTTGTGGAAAGACTGGACCACCTACGGAGTCGACCTGATGCCTTATGACGGGCAGACCATTTTTGTGCGCCTCACCACCAACGACTGTGGTGAAGGGTCGCATTTCGGCTATGCGTACTTCACGTTGCGTTGTGCTTCGAAGCTGATGCAGACAGAGGGGTGCAGCGATGTGCCGAACAACCGCTTCACGGTGCCGACAGGCTTTAACTACCGCTGGTATTCCTCGGAAGACACTACGGCGACGATTTCCGACTCGTCGAGTATTTGGGTACGTTCGGACAATAGCGTGACATACTATTGCCAGCTGTCGTTTGTCGACAACCCCTCGTGCAACTTCACCATGAGTGCCTTTGCCGGCGCCCGCTACCCGTTGGCTATCATTGACACCGTGTTGACGGTGGCCGACTGCGAGTTTGACCTGCAACTGAACAACCACAGCACCATCTCCGGCGACGGAGTAACGCCTCTGGGTACCGGCGAGCCGTGCGAGACCTACCGCTGGGTATTGCCTGACGGCACAACAAGTACAGCGGTGTCTCCGTCGTTGCATTTCGCCGATACGGGTACCACCACCGTCACCCTCATTGTGGGTATTGCCAACGACCAGTGTATCGACACCTTGACGCGCGACATACACATTGCCTACCCATATCCGTCAACTGCCCTTCAGGGCCGTAATGCTCGTTGCGACAACGATGAGCCGAATACAATAATGGTGGTTAATGCCACTCAGTACCAATGGGCGGGAGGAAGTGGTTCGCCACAGATAATCACTCCATTGGCAGACACTGTGCTTACTTGCTACACGGTGGACACCAATGGATGCCACGATACGTTGAGCCACACCCTTGTGGTGCACCCCACATACGATATTAATGATGCCGACAGCGTCTGCTCGTCGTCGAGCCCCTATGTATGGCGCGACACTGTGTTGACCTTTACCACTTCGGACGAGGCATTGTCTGCTATGCTCTCGCGTCATAGTGAGTATGGCTGCGACAGTGTGATGACCCTCGCCCTGCATCTGTGGGACGACTACTATCCACAGCAATATGACACCATCTGCGACCTCGCGACGTTGTCCTTCTTCGACACAATGCTTGCCACCACAGGGTCCTACCTGCATATAGACTCTACGATGTTTGGTTGTGACAGCCTGACGACGATGCACCTCACGGTGATGCCCAACAAGCAGACGGACGACAGCCATGTGGTTTGCGACTCGCTGCGGTGGATAGACGGGCAGCTCTACCTTGCCGACACCGCCGATGTGGACGACACATTGTCGACAATCTTTGGCTGCGACAGCGTGGTTACGCTGTATCTTACGGTCAATCCCTCGAAGCATTATGTCTTTGACGACACTGTGTGCGGTGGCAGCCAATATCTGTTCCGCGGCCACTACTATGATGAGACCGGATATTATGCCGACACATTGGCTACCACCGAGAACTGCGACAGTGTGCTGGGGGTGAACCTGACGGTGATACCTATGCCGCACCTTAGTGTTGACAGCAGTTACGACTGTGGCGGGCAGAACTATATTATGCGGGCCGTCAGCGATGTGCCTTACATATGGTGGCTGTCCTCGCCAGACGACCCCTCTCTTGGCGCACAAAACCATGAAGAACAAATCGTTATAAGTCCAGATACTGTAACCACCTATCGCCTGTACGCCGACTATCGGCCCCAGCCGCTCTGTCCGGTTGTCGTCGAGTTCACTGTCTCGCCGTTTACTCTGCCGGAGGCTAAGATGCGGGTGTCACCGCGTATCCTCAATATCGAGCAGCTCTCGTTCGAAGCACGCGATGTTGGAAATGAATATGCGTGGAGACAGTGGTTTATTGACGACGAACTGCTTGACTGGACAGGTCGTGTCATCCACTCTACCGCCGAAGCCGATGCCGACACCGTCAGCGTGATGCTTGTAGTGGGTGATGGACGCTGTACCGACACGGCGTTGATGCTGTTGCCTGTAGAGCATACTGATTTGGTTGTGCCCAATGCTTTCACTCCAGGCGCTGAGACCAACCGTGAGTTCTATGTCGTGGGCTATAATATTGAGCGGTATGAGATAAACGTCTACAACCGTCGCGGTGTGCTGGTTTATCGCAGCGATGACATAAGCGGCCGATGGGACGGTCGCAACCTCGAGGGCTACGACTGCCCGTCGGGCAACTATATTTATTACATCCTTTACTCCACCGTCTACCGCCCGGAGAAGATGCAGAAACAGGTAGGGTCGGTGTTATTGATCAGATAAAAAAGAAGCAGGGCCGGTTCTTGTGAACCGGCCCTGCCTGTGTGTTGAGCGCTCTTTAGGCGTTCTTGTATTTCTCGATTTGTACCTTGAGGGTGTCGATACCATCGGACACAGCCTGTTCGAAGGTGTTGGCCTGTTTGGTTACGAAGAGATCTTTGCCGGGAACAAAGAGACGCAGTTCGGCAATCTTATTGTTGTCGGTCTCGGGTTTATCGACTTTGAGGGTAACCTCGCATTTGATGGCGTTGTCAATCATGCGGTCGAGTTTTGCGACCTTCTCGTTGATGAATTTCTCCAGTTTCTCGTCGGCTTTGAATTTCACCGAATTGATGGTAGTGTTCATAATATCCTCCTTTTTATATGTTGTTGATACGTGTTGTTATTTTTTGCGGCCGCGCGGGTGGGCGTGACTGTAGACATCTTTCAGGTGTTCGCGCGTGACGTGGGTGTATATCTCTGTCGTCGACAGGCTTTCGTGTCCCAGGAGTTCTTTGATGGCCTGTATGTTGCCGCCTTCGCTCAGGATGTGTGTCGCGAAACTATGGCGGAACACATGGGGACTGATGCGGTCGGCATTCGACAGGCCTGTCATGTATTTTTGGACGATTTGGTACACCTGGCCGGGGTTCAGCTGTCCACCGCGCTTGCCCGTGAAGAGCCATTCTGTCGGCTCCAATGTCTGTTGTTTTAACGCGAGATATTCCGAAATATTGTGTGCCAACTCATTTTCTATCGGAATGAGTCGTTCTTTGTTGCGTTTGCCGAGCACCTTGATGGTCAGCGAGCCGAAGTCCACCGAGCTCTCCTTGAGTCCTGTAAGTTCCGAGCGGCGCATGCCTGTCTCGTAGAGCATGCGCAGAATCAGCGCGTCGCGCCGACCCCAGAAGTCGTCGGCGAACACTCCTTCGTCGTACAGGTGTTCCGTCTCGCTCTCCTTGTAGAACACAGGCAGGTGTTTGGGCTGTTTGGGTGCCGACACTTTGGCCATCAGGTCCACGTCGTAGAGTCCGTGACGCCGCAGATAGCGCAGCCAGCTGCTCACCGACGAGAGGCGACGTTTCACCGTCCCTGCCGCCTCGCCGCGTTCCATGTGCCCCATCTGCCATTCGCGCAACTCGCGTGCGCTCAACTCCTCCATATCGTCGATATCGATGCTGTGCAGGTAGGCCTCCAGGTCGCGCAAGTCGCCTATATAGTTCTCCACAGTGCCTGCCGCCATGCGCCGCTCTGTGGCTATATAGTCGTGGAACCGTGTTATTGCCTCGTCGATTTTCATCGCTGCAAAGATACGAAAAAACATTAATGTGTGGGAAAGTTTTTTGTCAATTATCGAAAGTTTTGTATCTTTGTGGCGTGAAGAGTTCACAAAGGGGTGCGTTTATGTTGCACATCTACAGTACAGTAGATGCATAAACAGCTGAGAACAGACCCTCAAAACTTGATCGGGATAATGCCCGCGTAAGGAAGGAATATGGTAAAACACATCTATAGTTGTGGCCGCTATCTGTTACATCAGGCCACCAGAATCAGCCGCCGGCAGATGATAGCCTGCCTGGCCGTGGCAATTTTAATTTTCAATTTTCAACTCTCAACTCTCAAGGCTCAGGACACCGTCCGCAAGCTCGACGAAGTCATTATTCAAGACGCGCGCGTGAGCAACAAGACACCGCTCACCACCAGCACCATGAACCGCGAGCAGCTCGACGAGGCCCGCACCGCGGTGAGCCTGCCCTTCATGCTCGAAACCCAACCCTCCGTGGTGGCCAGCGGCGAGAACGGCGGCGTGGGTGCCACAGCCCTCCGCATCCGCGGCGTCGACGGCAGCCGCATCAACGTCAACATCAACGGCATCACCCTCAACGACCCCGAGAGCCAGGAGGTGTTCTGGTACAACATCCCCAACCTCGGAGGCATGGCCCAGAGCATGCAGATACAGCGCGGCGTGGGCGCCAGCAACGGCGGCAGCCCTGCTTTTGGCGCCGCCATCAACATGCAGACCCTCAACGCCCAGAACCACCCCTACGGCGAGGCCGACCTGGGCTTCGGAAGCTGGAACACACGCCAATACAGCTTCAGCGCCGGTACAGGCATCCTCAAGAACGGACTCTCCTTCGACTTCACCTATAGCGGCCTGACCTCCGACGGCTACATCCGCTCCTGGGGCACCGACCAGCAGAGCTTCTTCGGCAGCGTCAGTTGGTACGGCGAGCGCACCCTGATCAAGCTCCTCACCATCATCGGCAGCCAGACCACCGGCATCACCTGGGACGGCGCCTACGACTACGAACTCGACGCCGACCCCACCTACAACCCCTCCGGCGCCTACACCATGGACGGCAAAACCCTCTACTACCCCAACGAGACCGACAACTACTGGCAGCGCCACTACCAGCTCTATGTCTCGCACCTCCTCTCCGACAACTGGAGCCTCAACGCCGCCTTCGATTTCACCCACGGCGACGGCTACTACGAGCAGATGAAGAATAAGAAATACAAAGCCTACGGCCTCACACAGTACGAGGATGGCAGCAAGCACAACTTCGTCACCCGCAAAGAGCTGTACAACAACGCCTACACCGCCAACCTCGCCGCCCGCTACAACGGCGAGAACCTCGGCCTCTCCTTCGGCGACAACTTCCTCTACTACGACGGCGAACACTTCGGCAGCATCATCTGGTTCCGCGACACCGCCGTCCACCTCGACACCCCCTACGAATGGTACCGCAACTACGGCGACAAATACGACAACACCACCTACGTCAAAGCCAACTACGACTTCAACGACAACCTCAACGCCTACGCCGACCTCCAGCTGCGATTCATCAACTATAAGGTCTATGGCTACGCCGACGACCTCTTCGATATGCACTTCACCGCCAACTACCTCTTTTTCAACCCCAAGCTGGGCCTCAACTACCGCATCAGCGACAACCAGCGCACCTACTTCGTGGCCGGCATCAGCAACCGCGAGCCGCGCCGCAGCGACATCAAGGACGCCATCGGACGCGGCGACACCATCCTGCCCGAAAGCCTGCTCGACCTCGAGCTGGGCTACCAGTTCGCCTCCGCCCGCTGGAACTTCAGCGCCAACCTCTACGCCATGCTCTACCGCAACCAGATGACCCCCAACGGCGACGTCAGCAGCAGCGGCTACGCCCTCATGGAGAACGTCGAAAAGAGCCACCGCATCGGCATCGAACTCCAGGCCGGCTACCAGCCCGCCGACTGGTTCCGCTTCGACGCCAACCTCACGCTGAGCCACAACAAGTCCGTCGACTTCACCTACACCGACTTCGCCGACGGCGACACCGTCCTCCAAACCGTCACCGCCAACACCGACCTCTCCCTCTCGCCCTCCATCGTCGGCGCCGCCATCGCCACCTTCATCCCCGTCAAGGATGCCAAAATCCAGCTCATCGGCAAGTATGTCGGCAAGCAGTATGCCGACAACACCGGCCGCGAGTGCTACGCCATCGACCCCTACTTCCTGCTCAACGCCAAGGCTTCTTATACTTGGCACCTCGGTGGCACCAACGAGATCGAAGCCCAGCTGGTGGTCAACAACGTGCTCGACCACCAGTACCGCCTCAACGCCTGGGTGGGCGACTACTTCAGCGACGACGCCTCCTGGTACGGCTACTACCACGACCGCGCCTGGCTCCAGCAGCCTGGCATCAACTTCATGGGACGTGTGATATATAGGTTCTAATGGATATTTTCGAGATAATAGGCGCAACCATCGGTCTGTTCTATATCATCAGTGAATATAGGGCTGACCGGTGGTTCTGGCCACTCTCGCTGCTGATGTCGGCATTCTACGCCGTCATCGACTTCACGTCGGGCATCTATGCCAACGGCGCCATCTGCGTCTACAACTTTGTGATGTCTATCTACGGCATTCTCGTCTGGCGCGGCATCATACAGAAACGCAAAGAAGACCAAGGCGGCGAGCGTCATATCTCCTCGTGCCCGAAGCGGTACTGGTGGCAGATTATCACCGTCATCGTGCTGCTCAGCGCTTTGCTTACATGGTTGCTGGGCTACCTCAACCAGAGCACCTACACGCTGCCCAGCGGCCGCATCATCCACCTCGCGGTGCTTGACGGTGTGTCGTCGGCCCTCACCATCGTGGGTATGCTCATGCTGGCGCATAAATGGTGGCAGCAGTGGTTCTGCTGGATGCTGGTGGAGCCGCTGATGATTGTCATTTTTATTCTCACCGGCAACTACGCCTCGGCGGTGCTCTACGCTGTCTTCGAGGTGTTCTGCATACTTGGAGTGATTAAATGGAAGAAAGAAAGCATATCGTAATCCTCGCCGCCGGCGACTTCCCGACGCATGAAGTGCCCCTCCGTGCTCTGAAGGAGGCCGACTTCGTCGTATGCTGCGACAGCGCCTATAAGGCAATGAGGAATGAGGAATTCGGAATGAGGAATTATGTAGTGGTAGGAGATGGTGATTCTTTGTCAGAAGCAGATAAGGCCGCTCTTGGCGACCGCTGGGTACACGTTGCCGAGCAGGACTACAACGACCTCCACAAGGCAATGCAGTGGGCCGCCGCACACTACCCACTACCCACTACCCACTATCAACTTATAGCTGCCACCGGCAAGCGAGAAGACCACACTCTGGGCAATATCTCCTATCTTGTCACCTTTGCCGAAGAATACCCCGGTACCGACATTGAGATTCTGACCGACTACGGCCGTTTCACGGCGATGAACGGCAGTCGCACCTTCAATTCCTTCACGCGTCAGCAGGTAAGCATCTTCACTATGGACCCCGACAAGCCCATCTACAGCGAGGGTCTTCGGTGGCCACTAGAAGAATTCCACGCCCGTCGCTGGTGGCAGGCATCACTAAACGAGACCCTCGGTACCGAGTTCACGCTCCGCACCGAGGGCCATCTCGTAGTCTTCCAGACTTACGAGCCGAAAGTTTAAATCAGCAATTTCAGCAAGTCCTGACCGATGTCGCGGCGGTAGTATTTACCGTCCCAGGTGATGGTGTGGACGCGGTTGTAGCTCTTCATCAGAGCTTCGGGGAGTGTCTCGGCGAGGGCTGTGGCGCAGATGACGCGGCCGCCGTTGGTGAGCAGCTCACCGTCGGCGCCGTGCTTGGTGCCGCAATGGAACACGATGACATCCTCCTGCTCTTCACCGATGCTGATGACTTTGCCCTTCTCGTAGGCTTCGGGATAGCCGCCAGCCACCATCATCACGCAGGCCGCCGTACGCGGGTCGACCTTGAGTGAGCAGCGGTCGAGGGTGCCGCGGGCGGTGTTCTCGAAGAGTTCCACCACATCGCTCTTGATGCGCGGGAAGACGCTCTCGGTCTCGGGGTCGCCCATGCGCACGTTGTACTCGATGACATATGGCTCGCCGCCGCAGTTCATCAGGCCGACGAAGATGAAACCGTGATAGTCTATCTTCTCGTCGCGCAGGCCGCGGACGGTGGGCTTCACTATGCGCTCCTCGACTTTCTTCATAAACTCCTTGTCGGCAAAGGGCACGGGGCTTATGCTGCCCATACCGCCGGTGTTGAGGCCGGTGTCCTCTTCGCCGATGCGCTTGTAGTCCTTGGCCGAAGGCAGCAGCAGGTAGTGCTGTCCGTCGGTGAGCACGAAGACGCTGAGTTCGATGCCGCTGAGGTATTCCTCGATTACTACACTTGCCGACGCATCGCCGAATTTGCCGCCGAGCATCTCGGCGAGGTGCGCTTTGGCAGTTGCCAGGTCGTTCTCTATCAGCACTCCTTTGCCGGCAGCCAGGCCGTCGGCTTTCAGCACGTAGGGTGCCTGAAGGGTGTCGAGGAAAACCTGACCCTCTTTGAGGGTGGCTGCGGTGAAGGTCTGGTAGCGTGCGGTTGGAATATTGTGCCGCTGCATGAAGGCTTTTGCATAATCCTTACTTCCTTCAAGCATTGCACCTGCACGGCTGGGACCAACAACCATGACATTTTTAAGTGAAGGTTCTTGGGCAAAGTAGTCAGCGATGCCAGCCACCAACGGTGCTTCAGGACCTACGACAACCATCTCCACATGATGCTCTAACACGAACTGACCTACAGCAGCGAAATCATCAGTCTTGAGGGCGACATTCTCACCCTCAGCAGCTGTGCCGGCATTTCCAGGAGCTATATAGAGGTGCGTGCAGCGCGTGCTCTGCGCTATTTTCCATGCAATGGCGTGCTCGCGGCCGCCCGATCCCAGTAGTAATATATTCATCTTCAGTCGTTTTTCGTGGTTAGGCACTTGGCCTTTAAAAAACAAAGGTACAAAAAAAATCCAAACATGCAAGTGAAATAATTCGAGTCCGCCGGTGGCCAAGGGTTAGGCCAGGGTACCCTGGTTTTTATGGTTTACCTGCCACATTGTCAAGAAATTAGGCGGTTGTTTGATTTGTAAACCATTGAATGCCAGCAGGAAAGCAGCATCTGATTCACATTAACCTCACATCAATGTCACACCAACGACATGGGTGAGGGATAGACAGGGGAGTGAGACGTGCTTTATTTTCAGTTTTTGATTGTACAATGAAGTGCAGGTTTTGTTTTTTTTCTGTGGTTGTGAAAAGGACTATGGTGATATTGAAAGATATTGTTGTCAAAACCTTATAATGGCTATGGTTTATACTCGTCACAAATAGTGTTAAGGTGATGGCTGCACAATAAATCGTGCACGGTGGCGTTAATAAAGGCATGAAAGTCTTACTGCTTGGTGCGACGGGGCTGCTGGGGCACAATGTGTTGTTGCGCCTGGTGGACGAAGGCCACGAGGTGAGGGCGCTTGTGCGCCGCAGCGACGGCATCCGCCTGCCCGTCAGCGGCTGGCACACCATGGTGGGTTCGGTGCTCGACTACGCAACGCTCTGCCGCGCCGCCGAGGGCTGCGAGGCTGTGGTCAACTGCGCCGGCACCACCGACATGTCGCTGCCGCGGCCGGAGGACTTCATGCCCATGAACCGCGACCTGTGCGAGATGGTGGTGCGCATGATGGAGGAGAAAGGCATCCGCCGGCTAGTGCATACTTCGACGGTAAACACTATAGGGTATGGCAGCGCCGGACATCCAGCCAACGAAGATGCTCCTATGCAACCGCCTTTTGAAGGTAGTTATTATGCAGACAGTAAGAGGGCAGGTGAGTTGGTTGTTCTTGGTGCAGCACAGCACCACAAAGATTGGCATGTTGTGGTGATTAATCCTGGATTTATGATCGGCGCTTACGATGTGAAGCCGTCGTCGGGACGTTTGTTGTTGGCCGGATACAAAAGACGATTGATGGTGGCGCCGCATGGTGGCAAAGCATTTGTGGCCGTGAATGATGTTGCGCAGGCAGTTGTGTCGGCGCTGACGAAAGGCGACAACGGTGCACGGTACATTGTAGTAAACAGCCACGGATGTATGAGTGTAAAAGATTTCTACAAGATACAATCGCAAGTTATGGGCTACCATCAGACTGTTTTGACGCTCCCTAATTGGTTGCTGGCGATTGCTGGCAGAGTAGGCGATATACTGCGAGTAATGAGACTGCGCACAGAACTTTCCTCACTTAACGTAAGACAGCTGATGGTGCACGAATATTATGACAATATTTGTGGCCGCGAGGTTCTTGGGTACGTTGAGACACCCATTGAACATGCTATTGCTGATTTTCACAAATGGAGACAATTCAATAAATAAACCACGATATGAAAAGATTGTTTTTCTTTTTAATGGCCGCCCTGTTTGTTGGTGCCTGCAACAGCCCAGAGACCAAGGCATTATCGAAGCGGAGTTCATCGGGTAAAACCTGCGAGGTTCTTGTGGCTGCCGATAAGGGTCAGTATACCGGCGCCACTAAAGCACTGCTCGACTCCATCCTGCTGAGTCCGCAAGAGGGTTTGCCGCAGCCCGAAGCACGTTTCAGTGTGGTTAACGTGCCCGTATCATCGCTTTATAACACGCATATGTTCAAGATGCATCGCAACATTATCATTTGTGATGTTAAAGCAGGGAACCCGGACAAGTTTTATATTCATCACGACCAGTGGGCCGAGCCGCAGGTGGTGGTTGACATTGCTGCTTCTAGCGAGGCCTCACTTTGTGCTATGTTGAGAAAACATGCCGACCGTATTTTGGAGGAAATCTATCGCGACGAATACCGCCGCATGGACAATGTGTTCTACAATGACCGCAACGTGGAGCTGATGGATAGGGTAGGGGATAAGTATAACTTTACCCTTTCGTTGCCCAAAGAATTCTCGTTGGCCAAAGAGGATGGTGACTTCGTGTGGCTGCGCAAGGAGACCAAGGATTTCGGCCTTGGAGTGCTGGTAAATGTTATGCCGTACCGCGATGCCAATATGTTTGACACAGCAAAGATATATAACCGCCTCGACACTCTTATGCGCCGCGAGGTGCCAGGTCCCGCTGAGGGTAGTTATATGGGCACTGAACGTCGTGTCGCATTGGAGAGCCGCAAGGTGGAGTTCGGCGATTCGAAGTATTGTGTCGAAACGCGTGGACTATGGCGTCTTTTTGGTGACTTCATGGGCGGCCCGTTTGTAAGTTATTGCATCCTTTCGCCCGACGGCACACAAGTGGTGGAACTAACGGGCTATGTATATTGCCCCCGCTTCGACAAGCGCGACTACCTGATGCAGGTAGACGGTATATGCCGCTCAATAAAATGGAAGAAGGTTGAATAGCCGTCGGCTCATAGTGTTATTGTTCCTGGCGGTGGCCATGAACACTGTTGCCCAGCGGTCGGATTTTCTGGGACGGGGCGAGTTGGTGTTGGCTGTCGGTGGCATGAATTATATTGGTGACCTGAATAATCAAAGCGCTTTCAGCACACCACATATGGCCTTTGGTCTTGGACTTCGGGAAAGGCTCGACAACCGCTGGGCCGTGCGTGTGGAACTGAACTATGGTAACATATCCTGTGAGAAGGACTATATAGCCCGTCGCAACCTCAGTTTCCGTAGTCATATTTATGAATGTGCCGCAATGATGGAATTCAACTTCCGCCCTTATGGCCCCGGAGCAACGGAAAGCACGTGGACCCCATATATTTTTGGAGGATTCGGGTTCTTCCATTTCTGCCCTGAAACGTCGTACATAGACAATGAAGGCAACCTGCAGTGGGTTCAGTTGCAGCCTTTGTGTACCGAGGGTCAGGGTACTCCGGATTACCTCGACCGCAAACCGTACCCCCTCTTCCAGGTCTGTATGCCTTTTGGTGTGGGCTTCAAATGGCGTTTGGGGAAGGCGGTGTCGCTCACGGCAGAATACGGCTTCCGCAAGACCTGGACCGACTACCTCGATGATGTGAGCACAACCTACGTGGGCAGCGAATGCTTGACGGAGAATGTCGACGACGGTGAGTTGGCGGCTCGGCTAGCCGACCGCAGTGGCGAGGTGGTGGAAGGCTACGTAAACGCCCTGGGCATCAAGCGTGGCGACAGTTCGCTCGACGACTGGTACGCATGCTTCCGTATCTCCATGGGCATCAGTCTTGAGACGCTCTTCGGCTGGATGCGTTCGAAACGTTGTAAACTTTGAAATAATAATGATATGTCAGCACTTGAACAAATAGATAAAACCCGCGTGCCACAGCATGTGGCTATAATAATGGACGGTAATGGCCGCTGGGCTATGAAACAGAAACACGAACGTCTCTTTGGTCACAACAATGCAATAGAGGCTGTGCGTGCCGCTGTAGAAGCTGCGGTACAACTCAACGTGCGCTACTTAACGCTTTACACATTCAGCACCGAGAATTGGAATCGTCCTAAGGAGGAGGTTGATGGACTAATGGAATTGCTTATCAAGGCCGTGCATAATGAGACGAAGACCCTAATGGACAATAATGTACGTTTGCAGTCCATTGGGGATATGCAGCGCATACCCGAGCGATCGCGCAAAGTTCTTCAAGGTTGCATAGAGAAGACTGCTGCCAACTCTGGCACCACCCTGGTGCTTGCCCTGAGTTACAGTTCGCGGTGGGAGATAGCCGAGGCGTTGAAGCTGATATGTCGCGATGGATTGAATGCTGATGAGGTCAATGAAGAGACTCTGCGCCGCTACCTGACCACTCGTGATTATCCTGACCCCGACTTGTTGATACGTACTGGTGGAGAATTGCGCATCTCAAACTTCCTGCTGTGGCAGATGGCATATACTGAACTATACTTCAGTGATTTGCTGTGGCCCGACTTTCGTCATGAGGATTTCTTTACTGCCGTGCTTGATTTTCAACGCCGTCAGCGTCGCTTTGGCAAGACCGAGGCGCAGGTTGAAGGCGAACAGGCATGAGATGGCATAATGTTATACTTTTGATTCTACTATCGGCCCTGTCAAGGTCCGCATACGCTCAGTTTGTCACTACCACGTTAGATGCTCGTGGTAGTGCCATGGGTGGGTGTCTTATGCTAGATACTGACAAGAGGGTGGTAAGTGTTGCTTATCGACAAACCTTTGCCATTGCAGGGTTGGCTGACAAACGCCTGACACTTCTGTGGCCCACCGGCAAGGTTGGATTGGCGGCAGCCACATATATGCACCATGGGAACATTGACTACCACGAACAACAGGCTTCGTTGGGTTATGCCATACGTCCGATGGATTGGTTGTTAGTGGGTGTAGCCGGCAAATGGTTGAATATAGGCACCTCAGACCCGCATTACATCCCACAGCACTGGCTTGCGGCAATGGCATTTCTACAAACCTCGATGGCACACACCAAACTTTCTCTGCTCACTGGTACTCGTCCATGGAATAAGAGATTCCCATATCGACTACATCTTCAAGTTCAATACGTGCCTGTGAGCAACATGCTAACTGTGGCGGAATTCGAGTTCGAAGAGTGTGCTCGCCTGCGTATGGGTATGGAGTATGATTACGAGCACCTTTTTTTGTTCCGGGCAGGAATCGCTACCGCACCATTGGTGGCTACTTTTGGCATTGGATTCCGCCACAGATTGTTAAGCATAGATCTAGGTGTCGAGGTTCATCAGGCTCTTGGTGTCACACCACATACAACACTCTCGGTATGCTTCTAAGACGATGGTTCATAATGCTGGTTTTGTTGTTCCCATTTACTGCAATTGCGCAGGTAGAGGAAATAATGGATGATTGGATTCAAGAGGATGCAACTGAGGATGAAGTTGCCGAGATGAACGACATGCTGCAGGAGTATATATCCAACAAAGTAAACATCAACGACACAATCGCGATGGCCAGCCTGCCGTTTCTAAGCCCATTCCAATTGAAGGCATTAAGCAACTACATTATTCTTCACGGACAGTTGCTTTCGTTCAAAGAGTTGGCGTTTGTACCGGGATTCGATAGCGCGACACGTGCCTTGCTGGAGATAATGACTACCGTGGAACCATACGCCGTCGATAGTAAGTGGCAATGGTGGCAGGGCAGGCATAGTGTGGTAACTGGAATAGGTGGAACGGTGGAACAAGCTACAGGCTACAGCGATAGTATATATGCTGGCGACAATCTACGAGCATTGTTCTGCTATACCTACAGTTATCTTAACCGTGTTAATGTGAGGTTTGTGGCCGACAAAGACCCCACCGAAGCATGGGGCAAGGGCAACTTCTATGGATACCATTTGATGCTGAACGACATCGGCAGGGTGGAAAAACTGATAGTTGGACGCTATAATTTGCAATTCGGACAGGGACTGACGTTATGGACCGGACTACGCCCATTCAGTTTCATTGGACAAACACCAGTGCATTATGGCAGTGGCGTGCGGCCATCTTCGGCCTTTTACGAAGAGGACTACCAAGAAGGTGTGGCATCCACGGTAAATGTAGGGCTCGGGATGCATCTGTCTGCCTTTATGTCAAGAACCGGTGGCGAGAATATGCTGGGCGGTCATGTTACATACCGTAATGGTAATCTTGTTATAGGTCTTACAGGTGTATACACATCGTTGGACGACAGCCTTTCGTTGAACGATTATGTATACAATCAGAATTACTTCCAAGGTAAGAAATTAGGCAATTTCGGAGTTGATGTCGCGTGGCAGTGGAGCAAGATATTGCTTTATGGTGAGGGGTCCATGTCGTCGGAAGGGAAGCCAGCTGTAATTGCTGGAGCCACAATCACCGGCTCGGGTGCCAACCGTTTCGGTGTCAGTTACCGTTACTACGATGCGCTATACCACAACCTGCATGCACAGGGCTACTCTATCGGACGCAATCAAGGCGAGCAAGGTGTTACATTCGATTCACAGACACGTCTTCCATTTGGTGTTCTTGCTGTTATTAGTGCAGATATACATAGTTTCCCGTCGTTGCGCTATGGTGCCTATAGTCCGTCGTCCGGAGCATGGGTCAGACTGCGTTTGGGCCGCTCTTTTGGCCGTCATGTCGATTGCGCACTTCGGTATGCATACAGGCAAAAGGAACACAATGTGCCAAATATTGATAGTACTTCATACCTTGGCGAGCGGACATTGCGCCAGCAGGTGCAAGGGGAGGTGAAGGCAAATGTCGGCGCCTGGCAGTTCTCTGCCCGAGCAATGTATTCCCTTTTTGAGAGCCGGAATGGCGAGCCGCAGAAAGGGTGGTTGGTAGCACAGTCGGCACGATATACCAACAAGGGGCTACAGGCTACAGCCTCAGCAGCATGGTTCGATGTTGATGGTTATTACGCTCGGCTCTATTTGAGCGAAAGTAGTCTGCAATACGCTTGGAGTATGCCGATGCTCACCGGACGAGGCGTGAGGGCAAGTGTAGTGTTGCGCTATGCTTTTGACAAGAGTTGGAGCGTTGCAGCCAAGTATGCGTTGAGCTGGTATCCAGGCCAAGAGAGTCTTGGCAGTGGTGCGGCACAGACAAATGGGCCACGTCGGCAGACGTGGTTCGTGCAAGTGAGATGCAAACTCTGATTATTTTTCAGCGGCAACAGCTATTTCACCAGCTTCCTGAAGCACCTTGTAGGTTTTTTCGGCTGCAAGTTGTTCGGCGGCTTTAATGGTATACTCTATGGCCGATTGTTTGGGTTGGCCGTCTATGTTCACGCGACATTCATACTCGCGGCGACCCGAATGGTTGCGCACATAGCTGTTCACGGTTTCGAAGGTCACCTTGTGATGATTCTTCTGTCCCCAGTCTATTATTTTGCTCTTGTAGTTCCAGTCAGTCTGTGCTACCTTGTCGACATCAATATATGTGCACAACAAACGTTTGACGATAAGTCGGCGGGTAAAACGGTAGCCTTTCTCTATGTATATGGCACCTATCAAGGCTTCAATTGCGTCGCCGCCCATTGACTTGAAACCGCCTTCGGTGCCGGGTTGGTGTTCTATTAGCTCTGTTAGGCCTATCCGGAGTGCTAAAGAACCCAGACTTTTGCGACTTACTATTTTGGACCGCATCTCGGTGAGGAATCCCTCGCCACGTAAAGGGTATTTTTTGTATAAAAATTCGGCAACGACAGCACCTAGAATGGCATCTCCGAGATATTCCAGACGTTCGTTGTTGATACGGTGCCCTTCGTGCACAGCGCTTATAGAGCGATGAATAAAGGCGGTATGGTATAATTCTGTATGCCTGGGAGTGAAACCCAAGACGTTCTTAAAGAATCGATAGAATTCGGGCCTTTCTTTTTTCTTACAGAATAGCGGCACAGCGTCAGAATTTACGGAACGCCAGACAGACATTATGGCCGCCAAAACCGAATGCATTGCTCAAGGCAAAATGCACTTTATGGCGACGTGCCTTGTTGAAGGTGAAGTCGAGCGCTGGAATCTGAGGGTCATCGTTGAAGTGGTTGATGGTGGGAGGCACCAAGCCGTGTTTGATAGAGAGTATTGTGGCTATGGCTTCCACAGCACCAGCGGCACCAAGTAGGTGTCCCGTCATCGACTTGGTGGAATTAATGGCCATCTTGTAAGCATGGTCACCGAACAGACCTACAATGGCTTTGGGTTCTGAGATATCGCCTATTGGCGTCGATGTGCCATGGGTGTTGATGTGGTCAACATCGGTAATCTGCATCCCCGATTCTTCTATGGCCTGCCGCATGGCATTGATTACGCCGAGGCCGTCGGGATGTGAAGCAGTGATATGGTATGCGTCGGCCGAAAGGCCGGCACCGGTGATTTCGGCATATATCTTTGCCCCACGTGCAAGGGCATGTTCAAGTTCCTCAAGAATTAAAGCTCCTGCACCTTCGCCCAGCACAAAACCATCGCGGTCGCGGTCAAAGGGGCGTGAGGCTGTTTGTGGGTCGTCGTTGCGGGTCGAGAGGGCACGCATATTTCCAAATCCACCTATGCCTACTTCGGTTACGGCACATTCACTCCCGCCAGCAACCATTGCATCGGCTTTGCCCAAACGTATTAGGTTGAAGGCATCACTAATAGCTGCTGCCGACGAGGCACAGGCTGCTACTGTGCAGTAGTTGGGCCCGCGTAGCCCATGGCGTATGGCTATCTGCCCGGCGCATATGTCTGTGATAACCTTGGGCACCCAGTATGGACTGAAACGTGGATTGCGGTTGTTGGCTGCGTAGTCGATAATCTCGTTCTGAAGTGAGGTGACACCACCCATACCCGACCCCCAAACAACGCCGAATCGGTCATCGTTGATGTTCTGGTCGGTGAATCCCGCATCACTCAGGGCTTCATCTACCGAAACTAGTCCGTATACAGTGTAGCCGTCAAACAAGCGCATCTCTTTCTTGTCGAAATAATTGAGTGCGTCGAACCCTTTAAGTTCTGCGGCAATGCGGCATTTGAATTTTGTAGCGTCAAAATGAGTTATCGGACCCGCACCACTTACGCCATTGGTAAGCCCCTCCCATAAGGCAGGCACATTATTTCCAACGGGAGTAAGCGCTCCGAGTCCGGTAACAACAACTCTCTTCAACTCCATAAGGGACTTGACGGGTGGATTGTCGGTTTAACAGATACCTGAAAAGGCTGAAATGGTGAAGCACGGTCTCGCCGCGCTTCATCATTTCAACGTTCTCTGCTGTAAAGAAGATTTACTTCTTTGCGTTTTCGATGAAAGCGATGGCGTCGCCAACGGTAACAATCTTCTCGGCTTCCTCGTCAGGAATGGACAGATCGAACTCCTTCTCAAGCTCCATAATCAGCTCGACAGTGTCAAGAGAATCGGCGCCAAGATCGTTGGTGAAGCTGGCTTCGGGAACAACTTGACTTTCTTCGACACCGAGTTTGTCGGTGATGATGCTGATAACTTTAGTTGCAATTTCTGACATTTTCTTCAATTTTTAAAGTTAAAATCGGATGCAAAGAAACGAAATTTTTCCGATACAGCAACACTATTTAACATTTTTCAATTCACCAATGCTTGTTAATTCGTTGATATCAAAGAGGGTGTATTTTAGTTTTTTTTAACTTTTCACAACATTATATCGTTGTTTTTTGTTATTTAATGTCTCCATTTCTCTTTTTTTGGGGAGGATGTCTTCATGTTTGCTTGGTACAGACATGGTCTGTTGTTCAATTGCGATTGAATAACAATTGAAATGTAAATGGAAAACAAGGCAGGATGTTGGTATGTTATACGTTGTATTAAAATAAATGGTTGGTATTCAATCAGGATGGGATTTATTTATGTTCAAAACAACGTAATCTCAGATATTTTTCGTAAATTTGCATTCCGAATCACATATATATTGTGGACATGAAAAATCCAATCAGACTTGCCATATTGGGCTCAGGTAATGGCACCAACGCTCAGCAAATTAGCGAATATTTTATCGCTCGCACCGACGTCGAGGTGTGTTGTATTATCTATAACAAGCGCGATGCATACATCGCCGAACGTGCCAAAAACCTCGGAATTGAAGCTCGCTATTTCGGACGCAAGGATTTCTATGAGACCACGACGGTGCTCGATTACCTACGCGCTAAAAAAGCCGACTGGGTCATCCTTGCAGGATTTCTCTGGCTGGTGCCAGAAAATATGCTTGAGGCTTATCCCAACCGCATAATCAATATCCATCCTGCTTTGCTGCCAAAATACGGCGGCAAGGGCATGTACGGCCACCATGTACATGAAGCCGTAGTGGCTGCCCACGAGAAGGAAACAGGCATAACCATCCATATTGTCGATAATCACTACGACCAGGGCACTACGCTGTTCCAGGCACGATGCAAAGTGACACCCGACGACACTCCGGAGTCTGTGGCAGCCAAGATACATCTGCTTGAGAAGGAGTATTTCCCCCGCGTAATTGACGAAACGATACATCGCTGATGCGCATCGCCATTAATACTAGGTTAATGCTGAAAGGCAAGATGGATGGCATAGGCTGGTTCTCCGCCGAGACTTCCGTCCGAATGGCCAAGGCACATCCCGAGCATACGTTCTACTTCTTTTTCGATCGTAAGCCGGCAACCGAATTCATCGCTTGCCCCAATATTGTGCCAGTGGTGTTGTGTCCACAGGCAAGGCATCCTGTACTATGGTATATGTACTTTGAATGGGCTGTGCCATTCGCGTTGAAAAGGTACAATATTGACATCTATCTCACGCCCGATGGCATGATGCCGTTGCATCCTAAGGTGCCGACGTTGTCGGTAATCCACGATCTCAACTTCGAGCACTCGGCCGACAATCTCAAACCATCACATCAGCGTTATATGACGCATTGGTTTCCACTTTTTGCCCGTAATGCCAACCGTATTGCTACAGTGTCAGAATATTCAAAGCACGACATTGCGGATACTTATGGCATCGATGAAGCCAGAATCGACGTGGTCTACGATGGCGCCCACAGCCGCTACCGTCCGCACACTGACGCCGAAAAGGACGCAATACGCTGTCGCTTTACTGGCGGCTGTCCATACATCATTTTTGTAAGCACCATCCTCAAACGTAAAAATCTAGCCAACCTGCTCCTGGCATTCGATAGACTAAAAGTCATGGAATCAAATGATTTGAAGTTGGTTGTAGTTGGTAGCAAGGTGTGGTGGCAGGACGAACTTGCTGCAGCATATGACGGTATGCAATATAAGGACGACGTAATTATGCCCGGTCGTGTGGACCCGGACGACCTTGCAGGTCTTGTGTCGGCAGCCGAAGCACTAGTCTATCCATCATATTTTGAGGGTTTTGGGATCCCTATTTTGGAAGCAATGTATGCCGAAACAGCAGTAATATGTTCCAACACCACGTCGATGCCCGAGGTCGGTGGCGACGCGGTACTTTATATTAATCCGTCATCGGTAGATGATATAGTGCATGCTATCAGGTGTTTGAATGATAAGGCTGCCCATGACAGCATGATAGAGAAAGGTAGGATGCAACGAGAAAAATTCAGTTGGGAACGCACAGCTACATTGTTGTGGGATAGTTTAATGAAGACAATGGAGCAACGATGAAATATCGCTGGATCACTATAGTAGGCTTGTTGCTGATGCTCCGTGCGGGTTCAATATGTGCACAGGAGTCAGATAACATTGTGTATAACCCCTCGTTTGAGGAACATAGACGTTGTCCGCAACGCATCGATGCCCTCGGTGTTATGACAGCCGTGGATGCATGGTGGCAACCTACGGCAGGCAGCAGTGACTATTTCAACCCTTGTGGCGGACGAGACTGTCAGGTACCTCGTAACAAGATGGGTTTTCAAGAAGCCCATAGCGGTGAGGCCTATTGCGGAATATATTGTTCGCAAGAGCATTACCGCGAATACCTTCAGACTGAACTACGACGTCCGCTCATAGTGGGAAAACGTTACCGCGTAAGTTTCTGGGTAAGTCTTGCCGACAAGTCGCCACATGCAGTTGCAACACTTGGGGCCTTGTTTTCAGTTGCACGGTTGGAAGATACCACATGGGATGTGTTGATGGAACGCGAGGTTACCGACTATCTCTACCAGCGCACTCAGTCGATAGCAGTGTATCTTGAGCCACAGGTTGTAAACCATGCCGATAGCGTCCTTTCAGATACCAAAGAATGGGTTGAGGTAAGTGGAGAATATGTGGCTAATGGCGGTGAAAGATTCCTCACCATTGGCAATTTTGCTTCGTTCAACCGTTCGAATGTACGCCAAACAAACAATCCTAATGCTGTTCTGCAAGGGGCATACTATTATGTCGATGATGTGAGTGTTGTGCCAATAGACGAAGTGGAGCCTGTCGCTGAGTCACATCCTGCTCCGGAAAAGGGCGATATTGTTTCAATGTGGGAAATCTTCTTTGCAACAGCCGAGAGCGAGATTCTTCCTCAGTCGTATAATGAGCTGCGTCGTCTGCAGGATATAATGACCGCGAATCCTAGTATGAAGATAGAACTTCGAGGACACACCGACAACCAAGGTACCATCGAGTTTAACCTTAAACTGTCTGAGGATCGTGCAAAGGCTGTCGCCGATTACCTTGTGGAGCGTGGTATTGATCGCCGTCGGATAACTACTAAAGGTTATGGTAAGTCACAGCCTGTCGACACCAACGATACACCAGAGGGGCGCCGCCGCAATAGGCGTGTTGAATATAGGGTCGTTTATAAGTGATACATAAATATCATTATAAATAAAGAGGGCTTCCGTTTTGGGAAGCCCTCTTTATTTATATCTGCGTATAGAACTATTCAATCACGCGATAGAAGCTGACACGGCGGTTAAGGGCATACTGGATGTCGCCGAAGGCAACGCTCTTACCCTTATAGTCGGTCTGTATGCGATCCTCAGCAATGCCATACTTCTTGACAAGGAGGCGCTTGACCTCGTTGGCACGCTTCTCGGAGAGCTTCATGTTGTACTGGTCACTGCCAGTGTAGTCGGCGAAACCAACAACCATGATCTTCACATCGCCATTGTCTTTGAGAACGCGAGCAACGGCTTTGACTTTCTCCATCTCTTCGTCGGTGACCTGCCACTCGTTAACCTCGTACTGCACGGAGAAGGGCATGGCGTAGAAGTTGAGCTGATCGGCCTTGATCTGGTCGATAACGGCCTGCAGGCTGTCGGAAGCGGCATTGTTGGCTTTTTCGCCCTGGTTGGCCATAGCCTCGGCGAGCTGGTCTTCGAGCTCGGCGATACGGTTCTCAAGTTTCTTCTCGTTGTTGCGCGAGGCAGCGACCTGAGTCTCGAGGTTGTTGACCTGGCTGTTGAGGGCACCAAAGTTCTCCTGGGTCAGCATGGCCTTCTGGGCGGCGATAGCCTGGTCGGCAGCGGTCACACCGAAGCAGTAGTAGTAACCAAGACGGAAAATACGGTTGGTGTGGTGGAGAGCCGAAGAGAAGAAGGTGCTGGGATGGGGAGCATCGCCATTGATGTCGTAACCATACTCAAAGAAGAGGTGGTGGGGCTCACCAAAGCGGTAGCTCATACCAAGACCACCGTCGAGGGTGATGCCGAATTTGCCATAGTCGACAATCGACTCATCGGGGTTCCAGCTCAAACCAAGACCACCACCAGCGAAGATGTAGAGGTTGAAGCGACGATCGGGATCGTAACCCTTAATGGCATTGTTGAGCGAGAACAGAATGTCGAGGGTGAGGGTGCGGTGTTTGTCCATCTGCACGCCAGCGGCATCCTCGCGAACTTTACCAAGGGTACCATAGGCAAAACGGAGACGCCAGTCAAAGGCGTGGTTCAGTTTCTGCTGGGCAAAGACGTCGATACCCATGTTGGTGGAAACACGCCAGAGCTCCGGAGTGAAAGCGATGGGACCCATGACAGCCTGGTTGTTGAGGGTGAGAGCACCACCGATCGACCAGTTGCTCCAGAAGCCGTAGTGAGGATACTCAGGCTTGCCGGTGTTCTGTGCAAAAACACTGGTGGATGCCACAAGGAGTGACATCACAACGAAAAGTTTGAATACTTTTTTCATCATTTTTTATTTTTCTGTTATTATTTTCTTTATTATGTTCAAGCCTTTTAGGGGCATTATTTGGGTGCAAAAGTACAAATATTTTTCAATATGTGTAAAATATTTTTTATTTCTCTTCGTTAATTTGAAGAAAATATTGTAGTTACGGCTGAAAAAAAATTCATAACTTGCAAATTTTGACCTTGAAATACAAACAATTTATCAACAAATAATCAAAAAATGGAGCACATTGAAGTTAACGTGAAGCATGTTTTTGGCCATGTTTCAAAGAATGAGATAGATGCACTTCTCCCCGAGGTGCTTGATGCCAAGCATCATCTGCTGAAAGGCGATGCGGCTGGCAATGACTTCTTGGGATGGGTAAACTTGCCCGAAGAAATTGATGCCGACATGTTGGCGCGACTGAAAGCCGATGTTGCTCGTCTCGCAGGCAAGAGTCGCTTGATGGTGGTGATAGGCATCGGAGGCTCGTATCTAGGTGCCCGCATGGTTATTGAGGCCCTGCAGTCCGAGTTCGCCGCCATGCAACGTGGCAAAGCCCCTTACATTGTCTATGCAGGACACACCCTCGGTGAGGATTATTATAGCCAGTTGCTGTCTCTTCTGGAGCACGAGGACTACAGCGTGGCCGTTATCTCGAAGAGTGGCACAACTACCGAGCCCGCTGTCGCTTTCCGTATCGTTAAGGCTCATCTGGAGCACAAATACGGTCGCGACGAAGCCTCGAAACGTATCGTGGCCATCACCGACGCACGTCGTGGTGCATTGCACGAGATTGCAGTCCAAGAGGGTTATCCGATGTACGTTATACCAGATAATGTCGGTGGGCGCTTCTCCGTGCTAACTCCAGTGGGTCTGCTTCCTATTGCAATGGCTGGTTTTGATATTGACAAATTGCTGGCTGGTGCACGTGACATGCGTAAACTGTGCATCGCCGACGACACTCTCGAAGGCAATCCCGCTCTGATGTATGCCGCTGTGCGCAATGCACTGTATCGCAAAGGTAAGAAGGTTGAGATGCTTGTCAGTTGTTTGCCTAACCTGCGCTATCTCGCCGAATGGTGGAAGCAGTTATATGGCGAGAGCGAAGGCAAGGATGGCAAAGGCCTGCTGCCGCATAGTCTGAGTATAACCACCGACCTGCACTCGATGGGCCAGTATGTACAGGATGGTGAGCGATTGATGATGGAGACTATGCTACGTGTACGTCGCCCCAACACCACGGTAGACGTTCCTCGCGACGAGCAGAACCTCGACGGCATCAACTACCTCTGTGGAAAGAGTCTTACCGAGATTAACGATTGTGCCGCCGAAGGAACTATCGAGGCACATGTCTCGGGCGGCGTACCCGTTGTGGAACTTGTTGTCGGTAGTGTCGACGAGTATACTCTCGGTCAGCTGATATACTTCTTCGAATTCGCTTGCGGCATAAGCGGCTACACCTTGGGGGTTAACCCCTTCGACCAGCCGGGCGTCGAGGCATATAAAAAGAATATGTTCCGCCTGCTGGGCAAACCAGGTTTCTAATACCCTAGTAAACACACTTAAACCAAAGGGCACCTGAGCATGATATTGCCGGGTGCTCTTCGTTTTATGGTGTCTTTCAATATTTTATTTGTTATATTGAAAAAAAGTGTATATTTGCACTAAGGTAAGTATTGCATCATTGTGTGTAAGATATTATGTGTGATAGTGTTGCAGTATATTGAGTGCCGTTAGTTTATCTAAGGTTCATATGATATTTCGCTTTACACCGACACTCCGTGTTGCAGCCTTGTTGGGTTGCCTGATGATGCGTGTTGGCGTTATGTCACAGAATATCACGGTGTCTTCTGCCGTGGGTCAGCAATTGGAGTCTTTTTTAAATGCTTATTTGGTCGGCAATGGTGTGACGGTGAGCAATGCAATGTTCAACGGAACTGTCGGTACTGTGGTGACAGACCATATAGGCACCTTCTCATCCAACGGATTCGCCGGGCTCTCAATGGATGCTGGGGTATTGATGACCACCGGTTGTATTTCCGTGGCTCAAGGTCCTAACAATGCCGATGGCGCCTCCTCTGCGCAATGTGGCTACTTTAGCGACAGCCAGCTCCAACCTCTCGCTAGCGATGTCATCAATGGCTGTGCCACGCTCGACTTCGACTTTATGTGTAATGCCACTACCGTGGAGTTTAACTATGTGTTCGCCTCAGAGGAATATCCAGAATATGTATGCTCTGAATTTAACGACATCTTTGCATTCTTCATCAGTGGCCCCGACCCTGAAGGTGGCACGATGAATCGAAATATTGCCATTATCCCGGGCACAGTAACCGTTGAAAATCCCGACGGCGTCGTTGTTGCCATCAACTCCGTGAATCCTGGAACCGTTACCAATAGTGGATGCTATTCGCAATACTCTCAGTATTACAACTCAAATCCTTCTGGTAATGCTGGCATCCAGTATGATGGATATACCGTCAAGCTCACGGCTACTGCCAATATAGTGCCAGGCGCCACATATCACATGCATCTCTCTATTTGCAACGTGGGCGACAACCAATTCGATAGCGGTGTTTTCTTGGAGGCCAACAGTTTCGCACCGCCAATACACGAACTCATCGTTAACGGTGAATACAGTCAGTCACACAACCAAGAAGTCACCATCTGCCTCACCGACACTGTGCATCTGGCCACCAGTACCACGGGTGTCGATACCACGGTGTTGTGGATTATCGATGGTGTGCCACAGGCGGACATGGGCATGGAGCTCAACCATCATTTCACCACCACTGGCGACCATACGGTTGTCGCTCTGATGCATGGTTTGTGCTACCCAGCGTGGTGCGACACGCTGACAGCTCTGGTGCATATTTTTGCCCCTTCGGCCGAAGAACTTACTATGGTAACTTGCGACGAGAGTGTGGAGTTCCACGGACAAACATTCTCCGAAACTGGCGATTACAGCGTGATAAAGACTATGGCACAAGGCTGCGATAGCGCCTTCAACCTCCACCTGACGGTGAATCATTCAAGTAACAGTGTGGTGACAGAAACTGTGGTGGAGAACCAATTGCCTATTGTATATAATGGTCATACTTTCACTGGCCCTGTCGAGCATGCCACTATAGTTTTGACCAACTCTCAGGGCTGCGACTCGACCATAGATTACTCTCTTTACGTAAACTGGAACGTGGGAACGTTTGTCGACAGCACTGTGTGTGCCGATGCTCTGCCCGTGCATTGGAACGGCTTGAATTTCAACACCGCCGGAACACAACAGGTAGTGATGCAAAGTTCCTCCGGTGCCGACAGCACTGTTACGATGACATTACATGTGAACCCAACATACAGCATCCTTCTGCAGGAGACAATCTGCAACAATCAGAGTTGTACCTTCGAGGGCGATGTGTTCACCGTGCCGGGCACATATATCTCATACTTTACGTCCATTGCTGGATGCGACAGTGTTAGGACATTGACGCTCATGGTTAACGATACAACGATCCACCATACTACAGTTAATGTATGCGACAGTTATACATGGCATGGCTCTACTTATACCACTTCGACCGAAGACGCTTTAATGGTCGGCCCTAATTCAGTCGGCTGCGACAGCACCGAATATCTGCATCTTATTGTCCGACATAGTACCGAGCGTGAGTATTTCGACACCATAGTCGAGAATCAGTTGCCATATCTTTTTTGCGGAACTACGTTCACTGCCGATGCCTCAGGCTCAGTATTCCACACAACCAACACGCAGGGCTGCGACAGCACAATAACGTACTCTCTCAAGGTATGGTGGAATACGACATCGTTGCTCGACACCACAGTGTGCGACGACGCTTTGCCGCTGCAGTTCAATGGACATACATTTGCCTCGGCAGGCGTGTCGGTTGACAGTCTTTACACTACTCATTTTGCCGACAGTGTCGTAACAACCACAGTGTATGTTAATCCGACATATAGCATCGTCGTCGATGCTTCTATCTGCGACAACGAGATCTACTCATTCGAAGGTACAACGTATACCACTGCAGGCAGCCATCCACATCTCTTGGTCAGCAGCCTCGGCTGCGATAGTGTGCGTATCCTGATGCTGCAAGTGAGGGCTACTACCGTAGGCGACACCTCCGCCAACGAGTGCGACCAGTTTGTATGGTACGGCATCAACTACACCATGTCGGGCGATGTGGCGACTCATCTGTCTACAAATGCCGCAGGTTGTGACAGCACCACGACACTGCACCTCATGCTTCGTGGCAGCACCGAGTCGGCTTATATGGACACTGTCGTCGAGAATCTCTTGCCACGTATGTTCAACGGGACTTCCTTCACTGACAGTATCAGCCACGCAACGGTGACCATAGCCAATGCCGCTGCTTGTGACAGCGTAATCGATTATTCGCTATTTGTGCATTGGAACCGCGACACGGTGTTAGACAGCACAGTATGCAACGATATGTTGCCGCTGACGTGGACGCAAAGTCTCGGATCTGCGAGTGTGCCTACGGTCTACGATACCACCCTTGCAGTGTCGGCTACCATGGTGCGCACCGTTGTCATCCCGACGCATGTGGGCAGCGACAGTACCATTACTATGCGCCTGCTGGTGCATCCCCTCTACGACCATCACCTCTCGGTAAATATATGTGACAATCAGAGCTACAATTTCGGAGACAGTCTGTTCAACGGAGTTGCGTCGCATATCGACTATACCGACAGCCTGTATTCCATCCGCGGATGCGACAGTCTGTCGACGTTGCATCTTGATATCTGGCCCACCTTCGACCACCATCAGTACGACACTGTGTGCGCCAATCAGTCATACACATGGGGCACGCCGCAAAGGATTATGGTGCCGCCGGCGAGCATCACGTTGTGGCTGCATGGGTCTGATAGCGCCGAGGTTGAGACTGTGGCGGTGACCGACACCATGTTTACCGACCACCTGTCCTCGGTTCATTCGTGCGACTCTCTGTCGTCACTCCACCTGAGACTCCTGCCAGCTTACGACCTGCACTACCGCGACACCATGTGCGACGCCGGTTGGCAGAGCGGCCGCACTCCAGAATGGCAAAGCCGCAACTACAGTTTCGAGACTGCCACCTATACCGTAACAGGTAATTACCAACACCAGCTCTCCACACTTGCCACAACTCAGCGCCCGCTTGCATGTGACAGCACAAGGACGTTGCACCTAAGGGTATACCCGACATACGATATGCACTTTTACGACACCATATACGACGGCGATACCTATACTTTTGAACAGGTACTCTACGACACCACAGGTGTTTATCCGCGTAGGTTCGAGGCCGTTTATGCCTGCGACTCCCTGCGCACTTTGCACCTGCAGCGCAACCGCCGCACGTATGTCGACTCGGTGATTTGTCAGAATGCCTTGCCGTTGACTTGGCACCACATGCGTGGCAACACCCCGTTGCACACAGTGTTCCAAGAAGGTGACGGAGTGCGCGGTGCCGAATGGCAGACTATCAAGGATTCCGTGCATCTGCTGGGACTCGACAACATCGATTCTTTGGTTGTCATGACCGTCATCGCCCGCGATACATCGGCTACATTCGATGTGCAGCACAGTTGCGACTCACTGATATGGCGCAACGGTGTGACCTATACCTCTTCAACTGCAGAACCATGGGTGCTTCTGCAGAATCATTGGGGATGCGACAGTGTGCGCCATCTCGACCTCACGGTCGATTACACCAGTTGGTATACCGACCGACAGGTGGTGTGCGACAGCATGGAGTGGATAAACGGTGAGTGGTATTATAGCGACACCATCGGTACAGCAGGTCCGCTTGGCAGTGGCTTTGTTGTCGGTCCTGTCGACACTCTTGTCACCAAAGGTGGCTGCGATTCTGTAGTCAGCCTCGACCTAAGAGTACATTATTCTGTTTTCACCGCTGCGGTGGACACTTTCTGCTATGACGAGACTTATACATGGCACGACTTTTCGGTGCACAGCGACGATGAGTATTCCACTATCGACTATCACCTGACGGACACGCTGCTCACCGTGTGGCAGTGCGACTCGGTAGTGGGCCTCCTGCTCACCAAACTGGCCAAACCGACCATCATTTTCGATTATGACATCGATTGCGCCAACCTGTGGTATAACCTCAGCGTTACTACAGATGTCGGTTACAGCATCTGGTCGTCAGACCCATTCGACCCAATGCTCGACGGACAGGAACAGCAACGGCAGATACGGGTGTCGCCCGAGTCCACAGGCGATTATATGATTTATGTTGCTTACCACGACGGTCTTCGTTGTCCCTTGACCGACCAAATAACCTTGCGCAAAATCACCATCCCCACGGCACAAATCCATGTTACCCCCGATGCATTGTCGTATAAGAATTTGGAATTTAATGCATACGATATCTCAGAAGAATACACCGAGCGGGTATGGTATGTCGATTGGTTACCGCAAAGCGAGACTTCGCGTAAGCTAGTCACCGAGGCAGATATTCTTGCCGATACCGTAACCGTTGCACTCAGTGTATTCAACAGTCAATGCTGGGACACAGTCAGTCAACGTTTGCCTATTCGTAAAGTGGTGGTGTTCGCCCCCAATGTATTCACTCCCGACCAAGAAGACAATAACCGTTTTGTCCTTTCCGTGCAAGGTGTGATTGACGGCGAACTGAGCATTTACAACCGTGAGGGACTCTTGGTCTATCGCACCAAAGACTTCACAGGCGAAGGTTGGAACGGTGAAGGATGCCCTCAAGGCGGCTATGTGTGGAAACTGGAATACCGTGGCATAGACTACCCAGCGGCCAGTCAGGTCGAGGTGGGTACAGTACTCCTTTTAAAATAGTCTTAGAAAGGAAGATCTCCTATTGGCTCGGTATCTGCGTTGAGAATATCGATAAGGGGATTGTTGCGGTTGTTGTCGTCGTTCTGCTGGCGCTTCGAGAGCAGCAGCAAATTGTCGGCCACCACCTCGGTGACATGGCGTTTGTTGCCCTCTTTGTCCTCCCAGGTACGGCTCTGCAGTCGCCCTTCTATATATATTTGTGAGCCTTTGGTCAATATACGCTCTGCAACGTCGGCCAAGCCTCGCCAACACACTATATTGTGCCATTCGGTTATTTCTACTCTTTCGTCATTGCGGTTGCGGCGATACTCTGTGGTGGCCAAGGGGAAGGAAGCCTTTTTCACAGGAGCGGCCCCTTCTGAGGGGAAAGTTACTACATCGGGAAGTCTGCCCACATTTCCTACAAGGATTACTTTGTTTACACCAGTCATACTTTTTTTCGTTGGTTCGTGATACTTTATGTTGTCGAAAAATTAGAATGCGAAAGTACTAAAATAATTCAAAATGGCCAAATAAAGATATCCACATGAGGTATAACTACCTGAAAAAACTATGTTAAATGCCCAAATGCCTTTATAATTAAAATGTTGATATATAACAATGTATGTTTAACGAAATGTTAAAAAAAATTAAAATCCGGCTTGCGGATGCAAAATATTTTGCCAGTATGAAAAAAGGTAGTACTTTTGCACCTCGTTTCGACAAAAAAATAACGTAATAAAACAACAAAAATTATACTACAATGTCAAAGAAATGTGAAATCACCGGTAAGAAAGTAATCGTGGGCAACAACGTGTCGCACTCCCGTATCCACACCAAACGTACCTTCGCCCCCAATCTGCAGACCAAGAAATTCTACATCCCCGAAGAGGATATGTGGATTACCCTCAAGGTCTCTGCCAAAGGTATGCGCATCATCAACAAAAAAGGCATCATTGCCGCCCTTAACGACGCTGCCGCCCAGGGTCACCTGATGTTCTAAGTCCTTTTGGCCGGATGGCCAAAATGACAAACGTCATGGATTCCTGATGTTCTAAACCAGAAGACATACAGTCTTAAATAAATTAGTATTAACCCTTAACAAGAAAGAGGTATTAGCAATGATCGTAGTTCCCATTAAAGAAGGTGAAAACCTTGAGAGAGCTCTGAAGAAGCTGAAACGCAAATTCGACAAAACCGGTGTGGTGAAAGAGATGCGCCGTCGTCAGCAGTTCACCAAACCCAGTGTCATCAACCGCGAGAAGCATCTTAAGGCCATCTACGTCCAGCACCTGCGTCAGCAAGAGCTCGACAAGTAAGCCTGAGCATGGAGCTCCCACTGTAGGAGCAACGCCATTGAAAAAGTGATCCCCTGCAGCTTTCCAACTGCAGGGGATTCTTATTCCCTAGCCAATAACCGTCACAACAGCATGTCTCTATCACCGTCTGTCGCAAGTGATACGGTTATGCGAAGTAGTCTCTATTGCAAACTTTTCAGCCACTTCTCCACTTTGGCTTTGCCTGTGCGGACTTCGTGACCATAGATGGGAAAGCCTTTGGTGACCGTGGCCTTGGGGAAGGCTTTCTTCACGTCGCTGACACAGTTGGCCAGGCCGCTGCCCTCGTGGGTGGTGAAGGGGATGACGGTCTTCCCGGCAAGGTCGATGTCCTTGAAGAGCGTGAACATCACCTGCGGGATGTGCGCGACCGGAGTGGAGCGAACGTCATTAACAGGTGCCCCACCACACGGGGCCGCCGATGAAGACGGTGTCGTACTGCGAGAGGTCGGGGGCAGCGCCTTCGTATGGCGGCAGTTCGCCCTTGTTGGCCTCTTCCTGCGCGAGGTTGATAAGCGGCATATAGGCCATTCCGTCGTACTTGTGGGTGACGATCTCGTACTGGTCGGCACCGGTGATTTCGCTGATGTAGTCGGCCACAATCTTGGTGTTGCCGACCTCAATGTTGCCCACGCTGTAGTTGTCGCCCGCGTGGGAGAAGAAGATGACTATTTTGTTCATTGTTTTATTGTTTGATTGCGTTATTGCGTTAGTATTCTCTTGCTTGCTTTGTGCGTTGCAGCCCGACGAGGCCAGGAAGAGTGCAAAGGCCGCGAGGGTGGTAGGTAAAAATCTGTTTTGCGCTCATATCGGTAGTTCTGTTTGGGGTTGATTTTCTTGTAAATCGTTGATGACTAAATATATTCCGCACATTCACCCTCACCGGTTTCCGACTGCAAAGATACGAACATTCCGCCACACGGCAGTTTCACATTTTACGCCAATTCTTTCACAAATCACCACAATAAAAACGACGAGGGCGGCCCCGCCATCCGGCGGGGCCGCCCTCATTACAGTTCGTTTTCGAATCAGATTTCCTCCGCCGTCTCTGTCTCCGGCGTGGGTTCCTCGTCCTTTTTCGCAATATTGTTTTTATTCAGCGGTGCTCAAAGCCGTTCCCGTTTGGTCAGGCAGGCCGCCCTTCTTGCGGCTCTGCTGGTATTGCAGGTCGATTTTCGCCAGGTCGGCGTTGTAGTACGGCGGCGGCCTCGACAATTTCCTTGTTGTGCGGCAGCGACGAGGCGCAGAAGACGGAGATATTCATAATACTATTCCTTAGAAATATCCAAACACAATCCGTGTAGTTCCTTCACCATCAATGGCTGCGATTGCAGCTTCTTCCACGGTACACCTACACCATTGATATAATCGTAAGTCGGCAAATCCTCACCATGTCCAACAGCAGGAATACCATGCCATAACCATATATGTAGGTTATACGTGTTCCCGACTTCCAGAACAGTGCCATTGCACGGGACGTTGGATGGGAAACTTACAATCGTCATTTTTGAGTTTTCCTCCGCAGTGTAGCGGCCATATTTTTCTTTTGCGGCGTTATACATAGCGGTGTCGACACACCTAACTTGGATCAACAAGACTGTATCTCTGCTATACGAGTAAGTAACAGTTTCAATCTCATCAACCCTGAAAGTACTTCTAAGGTGCCAATCCCCACCCACAATCTGTTGTTGCCCCGTTACACTATCCAACCATACCTCAGGCACCCGTTCTCCCCACTCATAGAACTGTGCACTGGCAGTAACAGATAAAAAGGCCACGGCGCAGAGGAGCATTATCTTCTTCATTGTCAGTCTGTGTTTATTGTTTCTGTTCAATCTGTTGTTTCATTTCTGCATTTTCACCGCGTTATTTCTCGTAGAGCTCGATTGGCAGTCCGTCGGGGTCTTGAAGGAAGAGGAACCGGCGGTCGGTATATTCGTCCGTCCTGATTGCCTCGTGCGAAATGGAGAGACGGTCCAGCTCGTTCACCGCTGCATCGATGTCGTCGACCTCGAAGGCCAGATGGCGCAGCCCCGTGGCTTCGGGGCGTGTCGGCCGCGGTGGTGGCGAGGGAAACGAGAACAACTCGACGACGTAATCCTCGCCCAGGGCCAGGTCGGTCTTGTACGATTGCCTTTCGGCGCGGTAGTGCTCGGCGAGGACGCGCAAGCCGAGGACACATGTGTAGAACTCGAGGCTCCGCCGATAGTCGGAGCAGATGATGGCGATGTGATGTACTTTGTTCAGTTGCAGCATTGTTTCTTGTGGTAATGAAAAGAATATTCGTGCATTTTCACCGCGCTCGTGAGCGGGGTATTGTTTTTGTGCGAAAATCGACCGCGCTCGTGAGCGGAGGGCACTTCCGGACTGAAAATCGACCGCGCTCGTGAGCGGAGGGCACTTCCGGACTGAAAATCGACCGCGCTCGTGAGCGGGGTGCGTTTTCCGGCCTCGTCCGTGGTTGCGCTCATGAGCGCGGTGCGTTGTCATGCCTCGGCGGGCGTCTCGCCCTGTGTCGCGGGCTCGGCGTCGGGCTCGGGCGTCTTCTTGTCGCGGTGCGAGGGTGCCATCGCGTGCTTGCGGAAGTATTCGAGGTCTTCGCTGACGAGGGCGACGAGCTTCTGCGCCTCGGCGCGGTCGGGGTTGAGGAGGGCGTAGGCGTTGGTGAGGCGCACGAGGGTGAGGTAGGCGCGGTCGGTGGCCTCGCGGGCTGCCTTGAGCTCGCCCATGATTTGCGCCGAGCGCTCGTCGTTGCGCTCGGTGAGGAGCTGGCGCACGCGGTCGTTGGCGGCCTTGAGGCGGTCGGCGATGATTTCGAGGCCGAGGCGGCGCAGCTGGGTGCGGTACTGGAAGAGGTCCTGCAGCATGTTGTCGATGAGGCCGCTCTCCTTCATATAGTTCTCCGTGGTCTTGATTTTGTAGTTCTTGATGACGCGCAGGAGGGGTTCGGCGTGCTGGGCGGTCTCGGCGATGGGGAACTTGGCGTAGGCCTTGACGGTGTCGCGCAGCGAGGCGTAGAGCTTGTCGCGCTCCTCGTCGGCGGCCTTCAGGGGGTCGGTGAGCTCGCTGTCGCGGTAGCGCTTGAAGGCTTAGTCCTCGGCCTTGAAGGCGGTGTCGAACTCGTCCTTGCCCTTGCGCCAGAGCTCGTGGTCGATGGGCAGCTCGGCGGTGCGCTTGCCGAAGGTGGTCATATACTCGTAATGGGGCGCGTTGGCCGCCCGCGCGATGGAGATTTGGTCGATTTGCATTGCTATTTCCATAATCTTGAAGTTTTATTGATGATACTTTCTTACGCCATATTTAACTTCAACTCCCAGAAAATATTGTGCCAGCCGGGAACTAATCGTGCAACATAAAGAGCCATCCGCCAAGGAGGTGTGGCTCCCAAGACGGATGGCTTCTTTGCTTCGGATGGGATAAATGCGGGTTTTACTCCTTCCCGTCGATGGAGACCAGCTTGTACTGGCGGCTGCCGAGGCCGAGTTTCTCGGCGTGCTCGACGGTGTGGATACCGTGACGGCTCTCGATGCGTTCACGCATAGAGGCTATCCGTAATTCTCAATCAAATACTTCACAAACTGTGGGTCGCCGAAGTCAATCGTGCCCGTGTCGTGCTGGTTGAGCTTGGCGACGGCGGCCATATCGTCGGCGGTCAGCGTGAAGTCGAAGATGTCGAAATTCTGCGCCATACGTTCTTTGTGACTGGACTTGGGGATGGCCACAACACCACGCTGGGTCAGCCACCGGAGGGCCACCTGAGCGGCACTTTTGCCGTACTTGGCACCTATGGCGGCAAGCTCTTCACTCTTCACGATGCCTTCGACCCCTTGTCCGCCAAGCGGTCCCCAAGCCATCATACGTGTGCCGAATTCTGCAAGTATCGGCTCGATGGCTGTCTGCTGTATGAGGGTGTTGCATTGCAGCTGGTTCACCATCGGCTTTACATTCACATAGTGGGCGAAGTCGAAGAAGCGGCCCGACAGGAAGTTGCTCACTCCGATGGCGCGCACCTTGCCGTCGTGATAGGCTTTCTCCATCGCCCGCCACGTGCCGAACACGTCGCCGTACGCCTGATGGATGAGGTCGATGTAATCCGTCTGCAACTTGCGCAGGCTCTCGTCGATGCTCTTGGCTGCCTTTTCCTCTCCGTTGTTCGCAATCCACACCTTTGTCACGAGGAAAAGCTCCTCGCGTTTCAGGCCACTTTTGCGCCAGGCGTTACCCACACCTTCTTCGTTGGCATACGCTTGTGCTGTGTCTATCAGCCGGTAGCCGACGCTCAGCGCATCGCTGACACAACGCTCGCACTCGGCGGGCGACACTTGGAAGACGCCATAACCCAGCAAGGGCATATTCACTCCGTTTGATAATGTAATTTCTTGCATAAGTATCTGTATTATTGTTTATTATTCAATTCTCGTTCATTCCGTTTGATGATGCAAAATTACAACCATTTTTCCATACCTCTATTTCACAAAAAGCACCAATGTTTTCACAATAAATACAAAAGTTGTCCGTTTTTAACGTAATAACGCATCAACACATTAACGCAATCTTATAGATTATGAAGATTGACTTTCTATACTCGACGGATTTTCTGGCGATGAATGCGCCGGAGCTGGGACACACCTGTATGCACCTGCTGTGCAGGGCAGGGGAAGGGAGCTTTGTGTTCAACGAGCGGTGCTACCATATCGTGAAGAACGACCTGGTGGTGATGCCGAACCCCACACGGGCGAAGAACCTCGCGGCGGCACCTGGGATGGAGGTGGAGTGGTTCGCCGCCGACAACAAATTCTTGCATAGCCTACTGCCGTCAAACAACTACAGCATCTGGGGCAGCATCAGCCTCAACCAGAACCCCGTCATCAAGGTCGACGACCGTCAGGCGGAAATCCTGCTGGAGGACTTCCACCGCCTGCGCGACCGCCTCGACGACCTCCACCTGCTCTTCTACCGCGAGATGATGGGGAGCCTCTGTCTGACGATGATGTACGATATCTTCGAGCTCCACGCCCGTCGCGACGCCACCGACACCCACAGCGACCGCACCGCCATCATCGTCCGTCAGCTGACCGACCTGCTCGCCACCGGCATCAGCCGCACGGAGCGCGACGTGAGCTATTATGCTGAGCGGCTGAATGTTTCGACAAAATACCTCTCCGCCACTGTCAAGCGCGTCACAGGTCACAGCGTCAGCAGCTTCATCGACCGCGCCACGGTGCCCATCCTGAAGAAATACCTTAACAACGAGCGTCTGTCGCTCACGCAGATAGCCGACCGCATGAACTTCACATCCCTCTCCTACTTCAGCCGCTACTGCACCAAGCACCTCGGCCAGTCGCCCAGCGACTACCGCCGCAGCCTCCAGCCGACAATATAGTAGACGGCTATTATAACAAATCCCCTACAACCTTGCGGCTGCAGGGGATTTATCTATGTGTTTATAGTTTTTTTTACTGCTTCTCGGAGGTAATCTTCTCGAGCCACTTGAGCATGCCGAACATGACGAACATGGCAATGGCGCAGACCAAGAGGAATACCAGCCAGCACATCCACAGATTGGACATACCATTGTACAGTACCGGTCCAAGGAGGATAAGCAGGTTGCCGATGGCAGTGGCGCTGAGCCACAGGCCCTGGCAGATACCCTGGATATGCTTGGGGGCAATCTTCGACACAAAGCTCAGACCCAGCGGACTGATGAAGAGCTCGGCCACGGTGAGGAAGAAGTAGGTGACAATCAGTGCCCACGGACCGACCTTCATGGCCGACGCCGCATCAACAGGCATGCCGCGGAACTCGTCGACGCTGGGATAGCCGTTGATCATGCACAACAGCATAAGGAACAGGTAGGCGCAGGCTGCGATGCCCATACCGAAGGCGATCTTCTTGGGAGTGGAAACCTCTTTGCCTTTACGCACAAAGGAGGCAAACATCCACATAATGATAGGTGTGAGGATGACTACGAGGAACGGGTTGATGCACTGCCAGATCTCGGGCGGGATGGACGACGTGCTGACGAAGTCGCGTGCGAAGAGCGAAAGCGACTCTGCGTTCTGGTGGAAAGCGAACCAGAAGAAAACGCAGACGCCGAGCACTGCATAGAGACCGGCCATGCGCTGCTTGACATCCTTGGCCATGGCGGCCTTCTCTTCGGCGGTGTAGGTAACCTCCTTGGTGTCATTAGCAGCGGCGGCTTCCTTCTTCACCGGGTTGGGCAGGCCCTTCTTGGTGCAGAGGAAGATGGTCAGTGAGATGAGCATGGCGACCACCGAGGCGATAAAGGCAAAGTGGACACCTTCGTTAAACACTCTAATGTAACTGTCGCAGAAGGCTCCGAGGTTGTTGGCTGCCTCGGGATACTGGGCGGTGAGTGCAGTGAGGTTATCCATGTCGTTTCCTTGCATGTTGCTGGTCAGGTAGTTGTGGCAAAGCATGGGCAGCTGTGCATTGTAGACCAAACCCTTGGTGCCGAGCCACCAGTTGCGGATGATGGGGGCGATGAAGGGGGCTATCACGCCGCCAATGTTGATGAAGACGTAGAAAATCTGGAAGCCGCTGTCGCGTTTCTCTTTGGCTTTGGCCAGGGCCTCGGGACCCTGCTTAGCAGCCTCGGCCTCGAAGTCGTCGTAAAGCTGACCAACCACGGCCTGCAGGTTGCCTTTGAAAAGACCGTTACCGCAGGCGATAATCACCAGAGCGCAGAGTGTGAGCACCATGACCCACGAGAAACCGTGGCCGCTGAACACGGGTACCGACAATATGGCGTAACCAACAGCCATCACAATGATACCGGCAATGATGGTACCTTTGTAGTTTTTGGTGCGGTCGGCGATGATACCACCGGGTAGAGAGAGTACATAGATCAAGAAATAGAATCCGGCGAACATGATGCCAGCCGTCTGGTCGGGCACACCGAACTTGGAGCAGATGAACAGCGTCAGCACGGCATTCATGATGTAATAGCCGAAACGTTCGCCCATGTTGCTCAAAGCGGCAGGGATAAGTCCCTTGGGGTGTTCCTTAAGTGCCTTGCGCACATAGAAGATGATGAACGGAGTGACAACAATCAAACCCGCCACGAGCATAAACAGCGGTGTGTTGGCATTCCACAGATTTGTAATGAAATCCATAGTTGTAATGTTTTGGTTTATAATTTATTTAACTGATTTTAATATTTAGTGGACTCAATAATCAATGTGCAAAGTTACGAAAAAAAACTGACACCGCCAAGTGCGTGCTGTTTTTTTTCGTATTTTTGCAGCGTGAAAATGCAGGAAATAATCGAGCAAACTGTCGATGTGCTGCGTCATGGCGGCACCATTCTCTATCCCACAGACACGATATGGGGCATAGGTTGCGACGCTCGCAATCGCGATGCCGTAGAACGGCTTTATGCCATCAAGGAGCGCGACCACACAAAGAGTATGCTGGTGCTGGTGGAAAGCGGAAAATGTAAAATGGAGGGTGGAGAACGCCCTACAACTTTTATCTTGCCGCCTGAACGCTGGCAACTCTTGCTGGGCAAAGACATTGCCGATAATCTACCGGCTGCCGACGGCTCGCTAGGCATACGGATGCCGAAACATATTTTCTGCCAAGAGGTGATAAGCCGCCTTGGGGCTCCGCTGGTGAGTACCTCGGCCAACTTGTCTGGCCGTCCATCGCCGGCATCATACGATGAAATAGAAGAAGAATTGAAACTCCGTGTGGACTACTGTGTGTCGCCGTTGCCCGAGTTTTTATCGGGACTCACCCAAAGTAGTCGTATAGTAAAGATATATTCAGACGGCAGCGAGACAGTTATAAGGCCATAGCCAAGGCCGCTACGGTGTCTTCAGTTCCGCAGTCGATTTCCTCAACCGTACAGTCGGCAGTATTGGCAGCGTCGACCATGCTGCCGAATCCCTGAATACCTGTACCGCGCATCTTCAACACCGCCTCTTTTTGTGTCCAGAAGCGCAGGAAGGCCATTGTTGGATCGTCGGAAGATTGTATTGCCGACAATTCGCTGTCATTGCATACGCGCTCCATTAGCGAGGGGCTGATCTTCCGGCGGCTTTCTATATCGATGCCGATTCTATTATTGGTAGAAACAGCAACAGCCACTGCTGTGCGGCAATGGCTAATGCTGATATGTATCGATGGGTTGTCTGGCAGGTATGGTGCGCCTTGGCTGTTGTGCTCAATGGTGACATCCCGGTCGAGCAAGCGGCACAGCAGACTCCGTGCCGCCTCGCTTTGCTCTTTGTGGGTGCGCCAATAGCCAGTGTCTATTGCCCAGTTCAGATCAGGCTTTGCCGAGGATGTCATAGGGCACGGTGTCACCCTGCGTGGGCATATGCGGCTCTTCAATGGTGCCGAACTGCTGCTCGTACTTCTTGATATTATCGTTCAGGGCTGCCAGTGTGCGTTTGGCGTGGACTGGATTCATGATGATGCGCTGACGTACAGCAGCACCATCGATGCCAGGCAGTATCTGGGCGAAGTCGAGGATGATTTCGGTAGGGTTGTGGCTGATGACAACGAGGTTGGAATAGGTTCCTTGTGAAATCTCAGGTGAAATGTTTAATTTCAGGTTCTGCTGTTGTTCGTTCTGTTTTGCCATAATAGTGAGTTTTTTTCAAGAAACGTAAAAGTGTATTTTTTATTGTATGAAATAAGGGGCACCCGTTGCCGAATGCCCCTTTTCTATGGATTACTTAATGTTTAATCCTCCTTTGCGGCGCTCATGGCGGGAGCGTTGCCCACGATGAGGTCTTGATATTCGCGCAGACCTGTGCCGGCAGGAATCAGGTGGCCGACGATGACGTTCTCCTTCATGCCCATCAGGGTATCGCGTTTGGCATTGATAGCGGCCTCGGTGAGTACCTTGGTGGTCTCCTGGAACGATGCGGCGGAGATGAACGACTTGGTCTGCAACGATGCACGGGTGATACCTTGAAGAACCTGACGGCAGGTTGCCGGACGGGCATCGCGCACGCTGACAAGCTTCTTGTCCTGACGGCGCAGTGCCGAGTTCTCGTCGCGAAGTTCGCGGGCGGTGACAATCTGACCAACCGAGAGGGTGGTGCTGTCGCCTGCGTCCTCGACGACCTTCATACCGAAGATACGATCGTTGACATCGTTGAAGTCAAGACGGTTGACGAGGTCGCCTTCAAGGAAGCGGGTGTCGCCCGGGTCTTCGATTTCCACCTTGCGCATCATCTGGCGCACGATGACCTCGAAGTGCTTGTCGTTGATCTTCACACCCTGCAAGCGGTAGACCTCCTGAACCTCGTTGACGATGTATTCCTGAACCTTCATCGGGCCCTTGATGGCGAGAATGTCGGCAGGTGTGATGGCACCGTCGGAGAGTGGTGTACCAGCCTTGACATAGTCGCTGTCCTGAGCAAGAATCTGCTTGGATGTGGGAATGAGGTAGGAACGGGTCTCGCCAGTCTTCGATGTAATGGTGACCTCGCGGTTGCCACGTTTGAGTTTCTTGGCGATGGAGACGATACCGTCGACCTCGGCCACAATGGCAGGATCGCTTGGATTGCGAGCTTCGAACAACTCGGTGACGCGGGGCAGACCGCCCGTGATATCGCCAGCCTTGCCAAAGGAACGCGGTATCTTGACCATGATGTCACCAGCCTTGAGTTTCTGACCCTGCTCGACACCAATATGGGCACCAACGGGAAGGTCGTAAACCTTGAGGATGTTGCCTTCGCTGTCGACGATGTTCAGGGTCGGGTTCTTGGTGCGCTGACGGCTTTCAATGACCACCTTGTCCTGAAGACCTGTCTGGGCATCGCTCTCGATGCGGTAGGTGACGTTCTCGATGACATTCTCAAAGGAGACCTTACCTGCAACATCGGAGATGATAACGGCGTTGTAGGGATCCCATTCGGCGATGAGGTCGTCTTTCTTGAGCAGATCGCCAGAGGCTTTGTACAACTTGGCACCGTAGGGCAGTAGGGCAGAGAAGAGGGTGACGTCGGTGTTGGTGTCGACAATACGCATCTCGGCCGAACGACCCATGACGATGTGGTATTTGTCGCCATCGTTGTCGGTATATGGTATGGAACGGAGCTCATCGATGATAAGACGTCCGTCATATTTTGCCTGCAGGCTGGAGGTGGTACCGATGTTGCCACCGGCCACACCACCGACGTGGAAGGTACGGAGGGTAAGCTGCGTACCAGGCTCACCAATGGCCTGTGCAGCGATGACGCCGACAGCTTCGCCTTTCTGCACCATCTTGCCTGTGGCAAGGTTGCGGCCGTAGCACTTGGCACAGACGCCATGCTTCGACTCGCAGGTGAGTACCGAGCGAATCTCGACCTCCTCGATGGGAGAATCTTCAATCTTCTTGCAAATCTCTTCGGTGAGTTCTTCGCCAGCATGGGCGATGAGTTCGCCAGTCTGCGGGTGGTAGATGTCGTGCACCGAAGTACGGCCGAGAATCTTCTCGCCGAGGCTTTGGACGATATCCTCGCCTTTCTTGAGGGCCGTGGTGGGCAGTCCGCGCAGGGTGCCGCAGTCCTCTTCGGTGATGATGACATCGTGTGCCACATCGACCAAACGACGGGTGAGGTAACCAGCGTCAGCAGTCTTAAGGGCGGTATCGGCAAGACCCTTACGGGCACCGTGGGTGGAGATAAAGTACTCAAGCACCGACAGACCTTCCTTGAAGTTGGAAACAATGGGGTTCTCGATAATCTCGTTGCCTGCCGAACCAGCTTTCTGAGGCTTGGCCATAAGGCCACGCATGCCGGAGAGCTGACGAATCTGTTCCTTACTACCACGAGCACCCGAATCGTACATCATGTAGATGGGGTTGAAGCCCTGGTTGTCGGCCTTGAGCTGTTTCATCAGGGTCTCGGTAAGCTGGTTGTTGGTATTGGTCCAGATATCGATGACGTGGTTGTAACGTTCGTTGTTGGTGATAAGACCCATGGCATACTGTGCCATGACCTCTTCGACCTCCTCGTTGGCCTTCTCGATTAGTTGCTCCTTCTCGGCAGGGATGATTACATCGCCGAGGTTGAACGATAGACCGCCGCGGAATGCCTGACGGTAGCCCATGTTCTTGATGTCATCGAGGAAGTGGGCGGTGACAGCATTGCCACACTGTGTGAAGATGTCGCCGATAATGTCGCGCAGCGACTTCTTGCCCATAACCTGGTTGATATAACCGTACTGGCTGGGCACAACCTGATTGTAGATGACACGACCCACGGTAGTGCGCAGACGTGTGGTCTTGATGTAATGGCCGTTGGCATCCACAATAGGATTGCCGTCCTTGTCGCGGCGCACCTCGTATTCAGTGCGGCTGTGGATGGCTATCTCGGAGGGCGTGGCGCAGTCAACGTCGGTAAGTACGTTGCCTTTCTTGTCCTTGATTACCTCGGTGAAGGTACGGTCGGTCTTCACATATGAATATTCGTCCTGGCCTTCGGGCAGCGGCAGATTGACGCTGATGCATGCATTGAGGTCGACACGCTTCTCGTTGTAGGCAATAATCACCTCTTCGGGAGAATAGAAACGCTGGCCTTCACCGTGTACGGTCTCGGTAGCCGTGGTGTGGCGCGGTTTGGTCATGTAGTACAGACCAAGCACCATGTCCTGCGACGGCACAGTGATAGGAGCACCATTGGCAGGGTTGAGGATGTTGTGCGTGGAGAGCATCAGCAGTTGTGCCTCCAGTATGGCGGCATTGCCCATAGGCACATGGACAGCCATCTGGTCACCATCGAAGTCGGCGTTGAAACCCGTACACACGAGGGGGTGCAGACGGATGGCCTTGCCTTCAACCAACTTGGGTTGGAAAGCCTGGATACCCAGACGGTGCAACGTAGGAGCACGGTTGAGCAGGATGGGGTGTCCCTTCAATATATTCTCAAGAATCTCCCATACGACGGGTTCCTTGCGATCGACGATGCGCTTGGCACTCTTGACAGTCTTTACCAGTCCGCGCTCAAGGAGCTTGCGGATGACATACGGTTTGAACAACTCGGCGGCCATGTCCTTGGGCAGACCACACTCGTGCATCTTCAGCTCGGGGCCGACCACGATGACCGAACGGCCGGAGTAGTCGACACGCTTACCGAGCAGGTTCTGACGGAAACGGCCCTGTTTGCCCTTGAGGGCGTCGGATAGCGACTTGAGGGCACGATTGCTCTCGCTCTTCACGCTCGACACCTTACGACTATTGTCGAACAGTGAGTCGACAGCTTCCTGCAGCATGCGTTTCTCGTTGCGCATGATGACTTCTGGGGCTTTAATCTCGACGAGGCGTTTCAGTCGGTTGTTACGAATAATGACGCGGCGGTAAAGCTCGTTGATGTCGGAAGTGGCGAAACGGCCGCCATCCAGCGGAACGAGGGGGCGCAGATCAGGCGGAATAACGGGGATGATATTCATAATCATCCACTCGGGACGGTTGTCCATGCCGCGGGCCTGCATGGCGCGCTGCGATTCGCGGAACGACTCGATAACGTTCAGGCGTTTTAGAGCATCCTGTTTGCGGGCAACAGCGGTCTCTTTCGAAGCTTTGGCTCGGAGTTCATAGCTCAACTTGTCGAGGTCGAGCTCGGCAAGTAGAGTGTAGAGAGCTTCAGCACCCATGCCGGCAATAAATTTGTTGGGGTCGCTGTCAGGCAACTGGGCGTTGTCCTCGGGCAGGGTGTCCTGAATGTTATAGTATTCCTCCTCGGTGAGCAGGTCGAGCTTCTGCACGGGCATCTCGTTGAGCATGGCCTTGCCAGGCTGCAGAACGATGTATTTCTCGTAGTAGATGACCTGATCGAGTTTCTTGGAGGGTATGTTTAGCAATGTGCCAATCTTGTTGGGCAGCGAGCGGAAGAACCAGATGTGGGCAATGGGAACCACAAGTTCAATGTGACCCATGCGCTCACGGCGGACTTTCTTCTCGGTGACTTCAACTCCACAACGGTCGCAGACGATGCCTTTATAGCGGATGCGTTTGTATTTTCCGCAATGGCATTCCCAGTCGCGGGTAGGTCCAAATATGCGTTCGCAGAACAAACCGTCGCGCTCGGGCTTATACGTGCGATAGTTGATTGTTTCAGGCTTCGTCACCTCGCCATATGAACGACGCTTGATGGACTCGGGCGACGCAAGGCTGATAGTGATAGCGTTGAAATCGGTCTTTAACTGAGATTCTTGTTTAAAAGCCATGTTCTCTAAACTTATCTATTTGGAACCTATATTAATCAAATGTAACTTCAAGGCCAAGGCCGCGGAGCTCGTGGACTAGGACGTTGAACGATTCGGGTATGCCGGGAACGGGCATATTATCACCTTTGACAATAGCCTCGTAGGCTTTGGCACGGCCCATGACGTCATCCGACTTCACGGTGAGCACCTCTTGCAGCACATGCGATGCACCGTAAGCCTCGAGAGCCCAGACCTCCATCTCACCGAAACGCTGGCCGCCGAAGTTGGCTTTACCGCCAAGGGGCTGCTGGGTGATGAGGGAGTAGGGTCCGATGGAACGGGCATGCATCTTGTCGTCAATCATGTGGTGCAGCTTGAGGTAGTAGATGTAACCTACGGTGGCCGGCTGGTCGAAACGTTCGCCGGTTTCACCGTCGTACAGGTAGGTACGGCCGTTCTCGGGGAGGCCAGCCTCACGCATGTAACCATTGATTTGCTCAAGTGTGGCACCGTCGAAGATAGGAGTCTTGAAGCGCTTGTTGAGCTTCTTGCCTGCCCATCCGAGGACGGTCTCATAAATCTGTCCGAGGTTCATTCGCGAAGGCACACCGAGGGGGTTGAGCACTATGTCAACAGGTGTACCGTCAGCAAGGAATGGCATGTCCTCGGCGCGGACAATCTTCGACACGATACCCTTGTTACCATGGCGACCTGCCATCTTATCACCGATGCGCAGTTTACGCTTCATGGCGATATATACTTTGGCCATCTGAACGATGCCACTGGGCAAGTCGTCGCCCACAGTGAGGGCAAACTTGTTGCGAGTGAATCGACCGGAGATTTCGCGGAATTTAATATTATAGTTGTTGAGCAATTCCTTGATAAGGGCATTGGTCTCCTTGTCGGTGGTCCACTTGTTGGGGCTGACTTCGGTATAGTCGAGAGTCTTCAAGGTCTTGGCAGTGAACTTGACCTTCTTCGGAATGAGTTCTTCACGGTGGTTGGTGTATACACCGTTGGAGACTTTTCCGTTGAGGATGACCAGCAACTGGGCGATGAGCTTTTCTTTCAGCTCTTCGCACTCGAAGCGATATTCTTCTTCCGGTTTGGCGAGAAGCTCTTTCTCACGGGCACGTGACTTGCGGTCGCGCACCACACGGGCAAAGAGTTTCTTGTCAATGACAACGCCGTGCAGCGAGGGCGGAACCTTGAGAGAGGCATCCTTGACATCGCCGGCTTTGTCGCCGAAGATAGCGCGGAGAAGTTTCTCCTCCGGAGTCGGGTCGGATTCTCCTTTAGGGGTAATCTTACCGATAAGGATATCGCCTTCCTTGACCTCGGCGCCGATACGGATGATACCGTTTTCGTCAAGGTCTTTGGTGGCATCGTTACCGACATTGGGAATATCGCGGGTCAGTTCTTCGTTGCCGCGCTTGGTCTCACGAACCTCGAGGGTGAACTCTTCGACATGGACCGAAGTGTAGATGTCTTCACGCACAACGCGCTCGGAAATCACGACAGCATCCTCGAAGTTGTAACCCTTCCAAGGCATGAAGGCGACCATCATGTTGCGGCCGAGAGCAAGCTCGCCGCCTTGTGTGGCATAGCCCTCGCAGAGCACCTGGCCTTTCTTCACCTTGTCGCCCTTCTTGACAATTGGACGCAAGTTGATGGCCGTAGAATGGTTGGTGCGCTGGTATTTGGTCAGTTTGTATTCCTTGATATCGTCGTCGAAGGATACGAGACGCTCCTTCTCAGTGCGGTTGTGGCGGATGACAATCTTGGTAGAGTCGACATATTCCACCACACCGTCGGCCTCGGCGTTGAGCAACACACGGCTGTCGTGAGCTACGGCTTCCTCGATACCGGTTCCGACAATAGGAATCTCGGGGTTGAGCAGAGGAACAGCCTGACGCATCATGTTCGATCCCATCAGGGCTCGGTTGGCATCGTCGTGCTCCAGGAACGGGATGAGCGATGCGGCGATGGATGCAATCTGGTTGGATGCGATGTCTATGAGGTCAATCTCATCGGGCGACACAATGGGGAAGTCGGCCTGACGACGGGCCTTGACACGCTGAACAGTGATGTTGCCTTCCTCATCCTGAGGAGTGGTGGCCTGAGCCACTGTCTTGTTCTCTTCGGCTTCGGCCGAGAGATAGACGGGAGGCTCGTTGAGCATCACCTTGCCATTCTCGACGCGCTGATACGGCGTTTCGATAAAGCCAAGCTCGTTAATCTTTGCGTAGACGCAAAGTGACGAAATAAGACCGATGTTCGGGCCTTCAGGGGTCTCGATGGTGCAGAGACGGCCATAATGGGTGTAGTGTACGTCGCGGACTTCGAAACCGGCACGCTCGCGCGACAGACCGCCAGGACCGAGTGCCGAGATACGGCGCTTGTGTGTCAGCTCGGCCAGAGGGTTGGTCTGGTCCATGAACTGGCTCAGCTGGTTGGTGCCGAAGAACGAGTTGATAACCGAAGAAAGGGTCTTTGCATTGATGAGTTCGGTGGGGGTGAACACCTCGTTGTCACGAACATTCATACGCTCGCGTATGGTGCGCGACATGCGGGCCAATCCCACGCCAAACTGGTTGGAGAGCTGCTCTCCAACAGTGCGGATGCGACGGTTCGACAGGTGGTCGATATCGTCCACTTCCGCCTTCTGGTTGATGAGCTCAACCAGATATTTGATAATGGAAGTTATATCTTCCTTGGTGAGCACGCGCACATTGTCGGGCACATCAAGGTTAAGTTTCGTGTTTATTCTGTAACGGCCTACGTCGCCGAGATCGTAGCGCTTCTCCGAGAAGAAGAGTTTCTCGATGATGCTGCGGGCGGTCTCCTCGTCTGGCGGCTCGGCGTTGCGGAGCTGGCGGTAGATGAACTCACAGGCCTCCTTGGCGTTGTTGGCTGTGTCTTTCTTGAGGGTGTTGTAGATGACCGAATAGTCGATGCCATCCTTATCCTCTGTCTTGATGAGGATGGATTTGACATCGGTATCGAGAATCTTCTCTATGTGTTCCTCAGTCAGTTCTACATCGCGCTCGATAATCACCTCTGTACGTTCGATGGAGATAACCTCGCCGGTATCTTCGTCAACAAAATCTTCGCTCTTGGAACGCACTACACGGGCAGCAAGTTGTTTGCCAATGGCTTTCTTGAGGTTGTTCTTGTTAACCTTTACTTCCTCAGCCAACTCGAAGATGTCGAGGATGTCCTTGTCCGACTCGAATCCTATGGCACGCAACAAAGTGGTGATGGGGAGCTTCTTTTTGCGATCGATGTATGCATACATCACATTGTTGATATCGGTCGTAAACTCCATCCACGAACCCTTGAAGGGGATAATACGTGCCGAGTAGAGCTGTGTACCGTTCGAATGGAACTGAGTGCCGAAAAAGACACCGGGGGAACGGTGCAACTGCGATACCACAACACGCTCGGCGCCGTTGATGACAAAGGTGCCTTTGGGCGTCATGTAGGGTATCATGCCAAGATACACATCCTGCTCGAGAGTCTGGAAATCCTCGTTCTCGGGGTCTTTGCAGCTCAGTTTCATCTTGGCTTTCAGTGGCACGCTGTATGTCAAGCCACGTTCGATGCACTCCTCGATGCTGTAACGGGGAGGATCGATAAAATAATCCAAGAATTCGAGCTCGAAATTATTTCGCGCATCTGTGATGGGGAAATTCTCTTTGAAGACTTTGAACAGTCCTTCCTCAAGACGGTTGTCGGGGTTGGTCTCAATTTGGAAGAAGTCTTTGAACGACTTGACCTGTATATCGAGAAAATCCGGGTAATCAAATTTGCGTACCGACGCGAAATTTACTACTGTGGGTTCTTTTTTTGCCAAGGGACTAAAAATTAATCTTTTTCTATAACTTATCGCGGTTGAAGAAAGGGTACCCGTTCAGGGTTAGGTAGAGGGCTGAAAATGTGGAATTGTATTCCACAGCAACAAGGAATAGGCACTCCGGACCCTGCCGGAGGCACTATTCCTCGTGGGGATTGAATAAGGATCAACCTTACTTAACCTCGACTTCGGCACCAGCCTCTTCGAGGGCTTTCTTCAGGCTCTCAGCCTCGTCTTTCGAAACACCTTCCTTAACGGTCTTGGGGGCGTTGTCGACGAGCTCTTTAGACTCCTTCAGGCCAAGGCTGGCCATATCCTTAACGGCCTTCACAACACCAAGTTTCTTGGTCTGATCGGGAACACCCTTCAGGATAACGTCAAAAGAGGTCTTCTCCTCAGCAGCGGCGGCGGCACCACCGGCGGCGGGGGCGGCGACTGCAACAGCAGCAGCGGCGGGTTCAATGCCGTACTCCTCTTTCAGGACGTCAGCGAGTTCTTTAACTTCCTTAACGGTAAGGTTAACCAGTTCTTCAGCGATAGCTTTAATGTCTGCCATGACTTTTATTTTTTTAAATTGTTTTACTTAATTTGTTATTTGTTTTTGTGGCCATGTTGAGGTTGGCCTGACCTTCTTTCGCGTGAGGATTAGGCCTCGCGCTCCTCCAAAGTTTTCAGCACACCAGTAATGGTATTGCCAGCCGACTGCACCTGGGACAGAACATTCTTGATGGGCGACTGCAGCAGGGCCACAACATCGGCGATGAGTTCGTTCTTGCTCTTGATGTTGACAAGAGCGTCGAGATTCTCGTGACCGATATAGAAGCACTCCTCGACATAGGCGCCTTTGAGAATGGGCTTCTCAGCGTTCTTCTCAGCGGCACGGAAGCTCTTGATGAGCTTGGCGGGCGCATTGTTGGTGTTGGAAAGCATTATGGCGGTTTCACCCTTGATCACAGGGAACAACTCGCTGTAGTCGAATCCCGACTTCTCGAGAGCCTTGATGAGAAGAGTGTTCTTTACAACTTCCAGCTTCACCTCGTTGCGGAAGGCGGCACGACGCAGTTTGCTTGTCTGCACCGAGTTCAAACCTCCGATGTCGGCTATATAAAGACTCGGATAGGCCTTGATCTCTTCGCACAGGGCGTCGATGTGCTGGTCTTTCAGTTCTTTTCTCATAATGTTTCGTTAGTTTTAATTGTTACAATGTAGCGGCTTTGGTGTCTACTTTGACGCCGGGGCTCATGGTGCTGCTGATAGCGATGCTCTTCACATAGGTACCTTTTGCGGCACTGGGTTTGAGCTTCATAATCATCTGGAGCACCTCGCGGGCGTTCTCAACGATCTTCTGGTCGTCGAAGGAGCACTTGGCAACGGCGGTATGGATGATACCGAATTTGTCGACCTTGAAGTCGATTTTACCTGCCTTGGCTTCCTGGACAGCTTTGCCCACTTCCATGGTAACGGTGCCGGTCTTGGGGTTGGGCATCAGGCCACGGGGTCCGAGGATACGGCCCAGTGCGCCGATCTTGGGCATGCAGCTCGGCATGGTGATGATGACATCAACATCCGTCCAGCCACCCTTGATCTTGGTGATGTACTCGTCCAGGCCGTAGTAATCGGCACCGGCAGCTTTGGCTTCTTCCTCTTTGTCGGGGGTGCAAAGTACGAGGACGCGGACGGTCTTGCCCGTGCCGTGAGGCAGGGTGACGCTACCACGCACCATCTGGTTGGCCTTTCGAGGGTCAACACCCAGACGCACGTCGATGTCAACCGAAGCATCAAATTTGGTGAAGGTTATCTTCTTCACGATGCTCACGGCCTCTTCAAGCGAGTAAACTTTGCTTCCGTCGAATTTGGCAACAGCCTCTTTCTGTTTTTTGGTAAGTTTTGCCATTTTGGTTCGTTTTTGTGGTCAACGCACTTTCACTCTCGTTACTTATGCTACCACTGTTCATAATCTCTTTTACTTCTTCAGCGGATTCTCACCCGTAACGGTGATACCCATGCTGCGTGCCGTGCCGGCCACCATGCTCATTGCGCTCTCGATAGTGAAGCAGTTCAGGTCGGGCATTTTGGCTTCGGCAATCTGGCGTACCTGCTCCCAGGTGACCGAGGCGACCTTCACGCGGTTGGGCTCGCCGGAGCCTTTCTGCGCTTTGGACATCTCTTTCAGCTGGACAGCGACAGGAGGAGTCTTAAGTACAAAGTCAAAGGACTTGTCGGTGTACACGGTGATAATCACGGGCACGACCTTGCCGGCCTGGTCCTGTGTACGGGCGTTGAACTGCTTGCAGAACTCCATGATGTTCACACCCTTGGCACCCAGAGCGGGTCCCACTGGCGGAGCGGGGTTGGCGGCAGCGCCTTTGATTTGCAATTTAATCAATCCTGCAACTTCTTTTGCCATTGAATTAAATTTTAAATAAGTTAGTTGTTCGTGTTACTGCTCTTTTTCAACCTGCGAGAAGTTGAGCTCAAGGGGTGTACGGCGACCGAAGATCTTGACTGTTACTTTCAGCTTCTTCTTGTCTTCGTTCACCTCCTCGACTACACCGACAAAACTGTTGAATGGTCCGTCGATGACCTTTACGTTCTCGCCAATGATGTAGCGGTCCATCATCTCGGCACCATCGACGTGCTCGTCCATCTTGCCAAGGATACGATTGATTTCGGCCTGGCGCATAGGTATGGGCTTGCCTTCGCGTTCGCGGAGGAAGTCAAGCACGTTGGGCAGGTTCTGGATGACGGGTATAATCTCGTCGCGCAGATTGGCCTCGATGATGACATATCCCGGGAAGAAGTTACGCTCTTTGATAACCTTCTTGCCGTTTCGGATTGCTACCACCTGTTCGGTAGGGATGAGGACTGTGGGCACCTCGTCGCTCCAGCCGCGTTTGGCCATTTCGCTTTCGATGTACTCTTTAGCCTTCTTCTCTTTGCCGCTGATTGCTCTGACGACATACCACTTTTTTTCCTGCTGCTCCATTGTTTTGGGTTAAAAAAAGGACAGTGAAAAAATATACTTTGTTCCGTTTATCAAGGATACAGGCAATTCACCACAGGTCTCAAAGAAGTTTGGGAAGCAAGACCAGGGCTATTTCGCCGTTTTGCCTTTATCCGTTGATTAACTGATAGAAGTATCCAAGGATACCCTTCCATCCCCAACTCTGGACGCCAAAGACGACATCCATGACGAAGACGATGAGGGCAATGACAAGGGTTGCCACAGCCACCACAACGGCGCTGCTCTGCAACTCTTTGAATGTGGGCCACGACACTTTGTGCATCAGCTCGTCGTAGCTCGACTTCACATATTCACCAAACTTTGACATTTCTCTTAATCTTTTTCTATTTGGCAGGGGCAGAGAGAATCGAACTCCCAACCACGGTTTTGGAGACCGCCATTATACCATTTAACTATGCCCCTGTATGTAAGGGCGTAGAGCGGCTACGCCCTTACAGGTTTTTCTCGAATTAGTCGAGGATCTTGGTCACCTGACCCGAACCAACGGTGCGGCCACCCTCGCGGATAGCGAAGCGCAGGTTCTCGTTCAGAGCGATGTCGGCGATAAGCTCGACGGTGATCGTCAGGTTGTCGCCAGGCATGACCATCTCGCGGCCCTCGGGCAGCATGATGGTACCGGTCACGTCAGTGGTACGGAAGTAGAACTGCGGACGATAGTTGTTGTGGAACGGGGTGTGACGGCCACCTTCCTCTTTCTTCAGGATATAGACAGCAGCCTCGAATTTGTGGTGAGGTTTCACCGAGCCGGGCTTGGCGATAACCATACCGCGACGGATCTCGTTCTTGTCGATACCGCGGAGCAGCAGACCCACGTTGTCACCAGCTTCACCCTCGTCGAGGATCTTGCGGAACATCTCGACGCCGGTGACGGTGCTCTTCAGCTTCTCGGCACCCATACCGATGATGTCGACGGGGTCGCCAGTGTGGATGACACCAGTCTCGATACGACCGGTGGCAACGGTGCCACGGCCGGTGATGCTGAACACGTCCTCGATGGGCATCAGGAAGTCTTTATCTTTCTGACGGACAGGTTCGGGAATCCAGTTGTCGACGGCATCCATCAGCTCTTCAACAGCCTTGACACCGCTGGCTTCGCCGTTAAGGGCGGCGAGGGCGGAACCACGGATGATGGGGATATTGTCGCCATCGAAATCGTAGGAGTTCAGGAGCTCGCGGATTTCCATCTCAACGAGGTCGAGCAGCTCGGGATCGTCAACAAGGTCGCACTTGTTCAGGAACACAACGAGCTGGGGAACACCAACCTGACGGGCGAGCAGGATGTGCTCACGGGTCTGGGGCATGGGACCGTCGGTGGCGGCCACAACGAGGATAGCACCGTCCATCTGGGCAGCACCGGTAACCATGTTCTTCACATAGTCAGCGTGACCCGGGCAGTCCACGTGAGCGTAGTGACGCTTCTCGGTCTGATACTCAACGTGAGCGGTGTTGATGGTGATACCGCGCTCTTTCTCTTCGGGAGCGGAGTCGATGCTGTCGAAGCTCTTCACCTCGGAAAGGCCCTTCTCGGCGAGAACCTTGGTGATAGCAGCGGTCAGAGTGGTCTTACCGTGGTCAACGTGGCCAATGGTACCGATGTTGACGTGCGGTTTGGAACGATCGAATTTTTCTTTTGCCATTTTAATACGTATTAAATGTTAACAGTTAATATAATTATTTTTCATTTCACCATCAAAGAGGGCGGGCATCTCTGCTTTCGTCCTCATTTTTTTATTCTTTTTCTCCCCTTTCGGGCATTAAAAGAGAGCCACAGACGAGAGTCGGACTCGTGACCTCTTCCTTACCAAGGAAGCGCTCTACCACTGAGCTACTGCGGCTTTTTGCATCTTACGCACTCTCTCTTTTTGAGTACCTTGCTTTCTCTAAGCGGTCCTGGAGGTTTGTTACCCGTTTCCGCTATTTTCGAGCGGAAGACGGGGCTCGAACCCGCCACCTATAGCTTGGAAGGCTATCGCTCTACCAAATGAGCTACTTCCGCTTTCGTGAAGTTTGGCTTCGTGGGGGAGGGTGGACTCGAACCACCGAACTCTTCCGAGGACAGATTTACAGTCTGTTGCAATTGCCGCTATGCGACTCCCCCTTTATGGTTGTCCGACTGCTCAATCTTTCGAGCGTCGGACCCCGAGCCGATGAAGGGACTCGAACCCCCGACAGGCTGATTACAAATCAGCTACTCTACCAACTGAGTTACATCGGCTTCTGTCAACCTTTCAAACACCTCTCTTTATTGCTCTTCTCACGAGTTTTTTCGTGATTTGAGGTTGCAAAGATACTACTTTTTCAAATACTGACAAAGTTTTTTTTCGTATTTTTTCAACGAAAAGTTGTATTGTGCTGAAAATCAATCCTGCAAATTGTGAAAATTTTTCGGTAAAAAGCGTGTCATGGGTCCGTAAAATAGTTCTTGAGGGTGGTTGAAAGGCCAAAAATGGCCATCTCTGACCTCATTAGCAATATATTTCTTGGTATGCGATTGAAATCCAACATGTTGACTATGTATTACCCCTTGGCGGCCAAATTTCCCATTCATTATTTCATGTCACTGGTGGTGCCGATTATGCGATTCGACGGGACGTAAAGATATGAAAAACGCGTTTCCAATGACTGGAAACGCGTTGGACTAAACGGGGCGACGCCTGGCATCTAGTGGCCGTAGTCGGCCATGAACTTGATGCGCATCAGGCGTATTTCCTCTTCGGTGTAGTCGGGATCGTCGCTGAATTCTTCGTAAGCATCTTCGAGCGAGTCGCTCTCAGAGTTGCGCCAGTAGTCGAGCAGGGCCTCCTGGTGGTCTTCTTCTATGACGTCGTTGATGTAGTAGTCGATGTCGAGTTTGGCGCCGCTGGAAATTATGTGTTCCATCTCTGTGAGCAGTTCGTCCATCGAGATACCTTTGCCGTCGGCTATGTCTTCGAGACTCTTGCGACGGTCGATGCTCTGGATGATGTATACTTTGAGGCGTGACTTGTTGACGGCCGAGCGCACCACGATGTCCTGTGGGCGTTCGATGTCGTTGTCTTCGACGTATTTTTTGATGAGTTCGATGAAAGGACCTCCGTGTTTCTGGGCCTTGGCTACACCCACGCCCGAGCAGTGCGCCAGTTCGTCCATGGTGCAGGGGTATTGGAGGGTCATGTCCTTGAGCGAGGTGTCCTCGAAGATGACGTAGGCAGGCAGCTTCTCTCGGGCGGCGATGCTTTTGCGGAGGCTCTTCAGCTGCACATAGAGGGCTTCGTCTCCGGCAGCCGATGCGCCGCTGGCATTCTGTGCCATCAGTTCTTCTTCGTCTTCTTCTGCGGCTGCCGAGTAGTCGTGGTCGCATGCCACAGAGATGCTGTAGGGCTTTTTGAGGAATTTGTTACCTGCTGGGGTTATCTTCAGTACGCCGTATTGTTCAATCTCTTTCTGCAGCAGTCCTTCGAATTGTGCCTGGCGTAGCACGGCTTTCCAGAAAAGGTCGTTGCGATCGTCGCCTGCGCCGAACTGCTCGAGCTTGTCGAGGTGGTAGTTCTTGGTGTTGGTGTTGCGGCGACCCATGAGCACGTCGACGATGTCTTTTGGCTTGAAGGCTTGTTTCATCGCCGCTATGGTCTCAAGGGCCAGTACGGTTTCTTCCTTGGCCTCTTCGTGGGGTTTGGGGTGGAGGCAGTTGTCGCAGTTGCCGCAGTATGCTTCGTTGTAGTCTTCGCCGAAGTAGCGCAGTATGTTGAGCCGTCGGCAGGCCGAGCTTTCAGCGTAGGAGACCATTTCCTGCACCAGTTGGCGGGCCATCTCCTGCTCGGTGACATTCTTTTCGGTGAAGAACTTATATAGTTTCTCTACGTCCTGCTCGCTGTAGAAAGCTATGCACCGGCCTTCGCCGCCATCGCGACCGGCCCGTCCGGTTTCTTGATAGTAGCCTTCGATGCTCTTGGGAATGTCGTAGTGGATGACAAAACGCACATCGGGTTTGTCTATGCCCATGCCGAAGGCTATGGTGGCTACTATGACGTCAACTTCCTCCATGAGGAACTTGTCTTGGTTCTCGGCGCGCACTTTGTTGTCGAGGCCGGCGTGGTAGGGCAGGGCTTTGATGCCGTTGATGACCAGCAGTTCGGCCAGGTCTTCGACTTTCTTGCGTGTGAGGCAGTAGATAATGCCGCTCTTGTTGGGGTTCTCTTTGATGAAGCGGATTATCTCTTTGTGCAGTTGCATCGGGTCGGCAGGCTTGGGACGCACCTCGTAGTACAGGTTGGGTCGGTTGAAGCTGGACACAAAGGTCTTGGCCTGTTCCATACCGAGGTTCTTAATGATGTCCTGCTGCACTTTTGGTGTGGCCGAGGCTGTGAGGGTGAGGATGGGCACTTTGGGGTTGATAGCCTTGATGGCATCGCGCAGGCGGCGGTATTCGGGACGGAAGTCGTGGCCCCACTCCGAGATGCAGTGTGCTTCGTCGATGGCAAAGAAGGTTATCTTTATTTGCTTGAGCAATTCAATGGTTTCCTCCTTCGAGAGGGTTTCGGGGGCTACGTAGAGCAGTTTGGTGTCGCCCTTGAGAAGGTCGTCTTTGACTTCGTTGACCTGTGCACGGTTGAGCGACGAGTTGAGGAAGTGGGCCACACAGTTGCTGCCCGAAGTATAGCGAACGGCATCGACCTGGTTCTTCATCAGTGCTATCAGCGGCGACACCACGATGGCCGTGCCGTCGAGAATCATGGCCGGCAACTGGTAGCATAGACTCTTGCCGCCACCGGTGGGCATAATGACAAAGGTGTCATTGCCGTCGAGGAGACTCTGTATGATTGCCTCCTGGTCGCCTTTGAACTTGTCGAAGCCAAAGATTTCTTTCAAATATGCCTGCAAATCTGCCATAACGTTACAATAATTAGTATAAAGCTGCGTTATCAATTCAGTTTTACAAAGATAGTTAAAAAAAATAAACCAGCAAAATAAAAAACACTTTGAAGACACGCGACGAGATAAAAAGTATTGCTATTCAGGTGATTGCCGATGAAAAAAAAGCCGTCGAAAATTTGGCTGACCACATTGGAGACGCCTTTGCCGAGGCTGTGGAAACTATTTTTTCGGCACCGGGGCGTGTGGTTGTAACAGGTATCGGCAAGAGCGCCAACATAGCCACCAAGATTGTCTCAACACTCAATTCCACAGGCACTCCGGCTCTTTTCCTGCATGCTGCCGACGCTATCCACGGTGATCTCGGCATGGTGCGTCCGGGCGATGTGGTGATATGCATCTCGAAAAGTGGCAATACCCCTGAAATCAAGGTGTTGGTGCCTCTGATAAAGAACTTCGGCAACAAACTGATAGCCATTGTCGGCAACACCGACTCTTTTCTGGCTCATGAGGCCGACTTGGTGCTCGACACCACTGTGGAGCACGAGGCCTGCCCCAACAACCTGGCCCCCACAAGCAGCACTACAGCGCAGCTGGTGATGGGCGACGCGCTTGCTGTGGCCCTCATAGAGTGTCGCAACTTTTCGGCTCGCGACTTCGCCCGTTTCCACCCCGGTGGCGCACTCGGCAAACAGCTTTATATGCGTGTGGCCGACCTATACATACAGAACGAACGTCCTGCTGTATCGCCTGCAGCAACCATCGACGAGACAATACTGGAAATGACTTCCAAACGTCTGGGTTGCACTGTTGTCCTCGATGGCGAGGAGATAAAGGGTATCATCACCGACGGCGACCTTCGCCGCATGATGCAGACGTTCCATTCGCCCAAGACGGCAGCCGACATCATGCACGCCAACCCCAAGCGTATCCTCGACACAGAATATGCGGTCAACGCGTTGCAAATTATGCGGCAGAATTCTATCACACAACTCATAGTGGTCGATGCCGACGACCGCTATCTGGGAATTATTCACATACATGATATACTGAGAGAGGGCATAATATGAAACTGTATACAGACAAGGTGGTAAAGATATACCGATCGCGTACTGTCGTCAAGGAGGTGTCGGTCGAGGTGAGCCAGGGCGAGATCGTGGGTCTGCTGGGTCCCAATGGCGCTGGCAAGACGACGACATTCTATATGGTGGTGGGTATCATCAAGGCCAACTCGGGACGGGTGTTCTTCGAAAGCACCTGCGAAGAGGACAAGCAGAACCCGATGTTCGAACATAAGCATGCCGAGCGTCCCGACGGGGCACCATGGCGTTTGGATATAACCAGCTTGCCGATGTACCGCCGCTCGCAGATGGGGGTGGGCTATCTGGCTCAGGAAGCTTCGGTGTTCCGCCAAATGTCGGTGGAGGACAATATAGCCTCTATCCTCGAGTTTCGTAAGGACCTCACCAAAGAACAGCAGCAGGAGAAGCTGGAGTCGCTGCTCAACGAGTTCCGTTTGCAGCATATCCGTAAGAGCAAGGGCATACAGCTCAGCGGCGGCGAAAGACGTCGTACCGAGATAGCACGTGCATTGGCCAACGATCCAATGTTCCTGCTTCTCGACGAGCCATTTGCCGGCGTCGATCCCATAGCAGTGCAGGACATACAGGATATTGTGGCACACTTAAGGGAACGCAATATAGGTATCTTGATAACAGACCACAACGTGCGTGAGACGCTGGCAATCACCGACCGCGCCTATCTGCTCTATGAGGGTAATGTTTTGCACCACGGCACCCCCGAGGAGATGGCCGCCGACCCCGACGTGAGGGAGAAATATCTGGGTCGCGACTTTGAGCTGCGTCGTGCAAGGACCATGGAAATATAATATTGTTTGCAATGGAGAGATATTGTGTTATCATGGCTGGCGGCATAGGTAGCCGTTTCTGGCCACTGAGCAAGGACAACTGTCCGAAGCAATTTCTTGATATACTTGGCACTGGCAAGAGTTTTATACGTGCCACCTTCGAGCGTTTCCTGCCTGTGGTGCCGGCCAAGAACTTCGTGGTGGTGACCAACGCGGCATACAAAGCCTTGGTGCTCGAGCATCTGCCGGAACTGAGGGAGAATCAGGTGCTTTGCGAGCCTATGCGTCGCAATACGGCGCCTTGTATCGCCTATGCTACCTACCATATCCTCAGCCAGTGCCACGAAGCGTCTATAGCAGTCACTCCGGCCGACCATCTGGTTACCAACGAGCGGGAGTTCCAGCGAGTGATAGGGGAGGGGTTGGATTTTGTGGAACACAAACGCGAAGCTCTGATGACGATAGGTATCAAGCCGTCGCGCCCCGAGACAGGATATGGATATATCGAGGTCGACGAGGTCAGGGATGGTATTGTTCCCGTGAAGAGTTTCAAGGAGAAACCAGACCTTGAGACGGCCAAAAAGTTCCTCGCAGCAGGCCGCTATTTCTGGAACTCGGGCATATTCTTGTGGAGTAGCGACGCTATAATGAATGCTTTCAAGAGCCATCTGCCCGATATGGTAAATCTCTTCGACGAAGGCAAGCCCCTGTTTGGCACCGACAAAGAGCAGGACTTTATCAATCGCCAGTTCGAGCGGTGCGAGAATATCTCAATCGACTATGGCGTGATGGAACGGTCGCATAGCCGCTATACTGTCGCCGCCGATTTTGGCTGGAGCGACATAGGTACCTGGGGCTCACTCTACACCCATGCGGCCCACGATGGCGCCGGTAATGCCGCCACGGGTCATGCCGTGTTGGTCGACACTACAGGCAGTGTGGTGAACATAGAGAAGGGTTATGAAGCCATTGTACAAGGGATGGACCACTGCCTGGTGGCCTTGCGCGACCACTCGCTGCTGGTATGTCGGCTCGACGACGAACAACAGATAAAACACTGGGTAGAGAAACTATAAGAAAAGCGAAGGGGCTGCAGTTTGCAGCCCCTTCGCTTTGTTAGAACTTCCTGTCAGTTCAGGAAGAGCTCGATCGGCATTCCTCCGGCCTCCACAATCTGGCAACTGCGGGCAAAGTTCAGAATGTTTTGCAGAACCTGCTCCGAAGGACGTATGTCTGTGCTTGCAGAAGCTACGGAAAATGTGTCTGTGCTTAAGAAATCGTATTCCTGCATCATACGCGCCGTTATTTGGTTAATAAAAAATGTATTCACCAATATAAACGACCCGATATGCGTTAAATTGTGTGGGGCAGAAAATTTAACATTTCAGAGTACTTCTTTGAGTCCCACGAGGAACGAGCGCACCTCCTTGAGGTTGTTCACCAGTTCCATCTTGGGATCTTCAACGGGACGTGTGCGCATCTGTTCCCGGGCGCCTTCGAGGGTGTAGCCGCATTCGCGTGTAAGGTGGTGTATGCGCCGTAGGATATCTATGTCGTGCTCTGTATAGCTACGCACTCCACGTTTGTTCTTAACAGGATGTATCTGCTTGAACTCACTCTCCCAAAAGCGTAGCACTGTCGGCTGTTCGCCGACCATCTCGGCCACTTCGCCTATGGTATAGTACAACTTTTTTTCCATGGCTTATATTAATATGAATAGTAACCTTGGTTTTCGAGGTAACTCTCGCTCTTCTCGTATTTCACGTCACGCAGCGCATCGGCCTTTATGTTTATTTGGAACGACCAGCTGCGGTAGTAGCCGAAAGGTACCCAGCTGAAACGCATCTCCCAGCAGTGCAGGTCGCGGTAGATGTCGACGGTGGTGTATGACATGCCTTTGTTGACAAAGTCATACCCCGTGGTCATGGCTATCTTCCAGTTCTGGGTGAAGCTTATGTTGCCGGAGATATTGATGCTCTGTATGTTCTCGTTCTTCAACCCCATCTCTGCAGCTACATAGCGCGACACATGGCTGAAGGTGTAGTTGATGCTTATGTTCCACGGCACCGAGAAGTCGACATAACCACCCATCATCATTGCAGGACTATAGTTGTAAGGAGTCTGGAGCAGGGTGTACATCGGCTGGCCGTTGGATTTTGGCGCATCTTTTCCTTTGAAGGTGTTGTTGTTTAAATTGAATGAGAGCTGTGCGCTCCAAGTGGAGTTCTCGGTGCGGAACAGTTTCCGCTCAGCTTCCCAGAGAAACTGGTTGTGCATGTTGCCTATCGAGTCGATGACGTATGGACAGAAGGAACCGCTGTAGTTGAGCACCAAAGAACGGAATAGTGTGGTGCGGCCGGTGACCGAGAGGTTGCTGAAGTTCAGCGAGTCCTTGGCTATGTCGTATGAACCGCTGAGGTTTAGGTTTTCGAGGAGTGTAATCTTTTTCACCTCGGCCGCAGTGTCGAAGGGATTCTGTACTTTTATCTCCAGGTTGTTGCCTATCGACAGACGAACCTGTCCGCTGCGGCCGTCGGCAGGACCACCGTAGAGCGAGTTTTGGAAGATTGAGTAGCGGTGCACGTAACCTGTGGTGTCGGTATATTGTTTCCAGTAGCCAAGCTTCTCACTGCCGAAGTCGGGTCGGTAATTGAAGGAGAGCGAGGGGTTGATGACATGGCGTAAGGCCTTCAGAGGGCCGAACTTGAACTGGAACATGCCGTAGATGCGGGTGGAGAGCGACGAACTGAAACTTACATCGCGGTTGGCACGGAATCCGCGCACGGTGTCAATGGTCACTTTGCCTGTGGTGTTGTCGTATCTCTTGTCAATGGTGCTCCAATGCCATCGCTCATTGTAGGATACCGAGTTTGTCCAATTGAAGAATTTCAGCACTTTGATACTCGACGACAGAGGTATCGAGTGTTGTATACCGTATTGCATACGGTCGAGTGTCGTCTGTTTGAAGAGGTCGGAATCTTGTGCCGTGATGTTGTTCTCGGCGTTCATTGTGTAGGACAATGAGATGTTTTCCCACCAGCGGTACGCTCCCGATGGGTTGCGGCGTCGCAGTGGGTAGATGGTGACCGACGAGAGGGAAATCGACGGCAGCTTGATGTTCATCACGCCGGTTTGTGAGTTGAACGACTCGCGCGCTGTGGCCGCCAGATTCAGATACGACCCCAGTTTGGTGTTGTAACTGATGGACGATGTTGTAGTTGAGTTGAAATAGTCGTTCCGGTTGGTTGTGTTCTTGTTGTAGTTGCGGCTTTGCAGGTTGACGTTGGCCGAGAATCGACTGTAAGGGTTGGCTTTGGTGTCTTGGTTGTGTTGCCAGGTTACCTTGAAGTCGTTGTATGCGCTGAAAGTGTTTGTGTCGCCGCGAATGCCGGTGAAGGTGCGTCCGAAACGTAGGTCCAGCAAGCCTTTGTACTTATATCGTTTGTAATAGTTCGACTTGGCTTCGGCAGCCCAACTGAGATTGGTGTACAGCTCGCCTAGCATGGCGAGGTCGACATTGTCGTTGATGGCCCAATAGTAGCCGCCGTCTTTGAGGTAGTAGCCGCGATAGTTCATCCAACCATAGGAGGGCAGTATAATGCCCGAAGCACGGTTGTGGGTTATGGGGAAGAACGCAAACGGCAACGCAAGTGGGGTGGGAGCGTCCTCGATGGTGAGCCAAGCAGGACCGGTTACAATCTTGTCTCCGGTTATGAGTTTGCTCTTTGTGAAGTTGATGGCGAAATGGGGGTGGGCATAGTTGCATGTGGTGTAGCTGCCTCCGCTGAGGTACATCACCGAATCGTTGATTTTCTTCACTTTCTTACCGTGCAGGTAGCCGTCGCCTTCCTGCGTTATCACTCCTTGGATGATGCCCTTCTGATTGCCGTAGTTGAAAGTGATAGTGTCGGCATGGTACTCGTCCTCGCCTTGCTTGAAATAGGGGCGTCCGCTTACATCGCCAGTCGTGTCTGATAGACCGTGGGCATGAAGAGTTTGTTTGTCAAAGTCCACCTCGACATGATCGGCCTGCAGGTTCATCGCCTCATAGTCGATAACGCCCTCGCCGTAAAGGTATGCACGGCGCGAATTGAGGTCCATGGCCACCGAGTCGCGGGCTTTGTATTTGATTGTCTCTTTGACGGGATTGCTCGACATGCGCATTACGGTGTCGATATCGTTTTGGGCATGGACCGACATCCCCGCCATTACCAACAGCAGTATCAAAAATACCCTCGCCACATATCTCTTCCGCCTATTCAAATTATTTAATTTTCAGCATTCAAAAATTATTTGTATTTTTGCATTTCAGTTTGCAAAGATAAAACTATTTATTGAAACTGAGAAACAAAAAATTATTGTTTTGGATATGAAACGATTAATTATACTCTTTATTGTGCTTATATTGCCTTGCGGGGCGGTTTTTTCTCAAAAAAAAGAGACCTATAAGGTGCATACGGTGGTAATCGACCCAGGCCACGGTGGTGCAAAACCGGGAGCCCGCGGCAGCCGTTCTTACGAAAAAAACATCACCCTGGATGTCGCCAAGAAGTTCGGCAAGCTCATAAAGGATAATTACCCCGACGTCAAGGTTATCTTTACCCGCACCAACGACGCCGATATATCGCTCGCCGAGCGTGCCCGCATAGCCAACCGCAACAAGGCTGACCTCTTCATCTCCATACACGCCAACTCGCATCCCACTTCGGTACCCAATGGTGTGGAGACTTTTGTCATGGGTCTGTCCGAGAGCAAAGCCAACCTCGAGGTTGCAAAGAAAGAGAATGCCGATATTCTGCTCGAGGCCGACTATAAGGACAATTCCGATTATAGTGTCTTCGACCCCAATTCCCCCGAGAGCTATGTGCTGCTCACCCTCTTCCAGAACTCCTTCCTGGAGAAGAGCCTTAATTTTGCTCAGGCCATCCAGAGCCAGTATATGCGCAACCTGAAGACTATCAACCGTGGTGTGAAGCAGGCCGAGCTCTTTGTGCTCTACAAGACCACCTGCCCATCGGTGCTCACCGAGATAGGATTCATTAGCAATCCCAACGAGGAAGCTTTCATGCTATCCGACGAGGGTCAGGCGAAAATAGCTGTGAGCTTGTTCAACGCGTTTATGAACTTCAAAGCCACCGAGGAGGGAAGTAACAAGCCCGCCAACCCGAAATTCGACATTCCCGGCTACAAGGCGCCCAAGCAGGCTAAGCCCGCCGAAACTCAAAACGAGGCGAAACCTGAGCCCACGCCCGCGGTGGTTGCCGTTGCCGATGCGGAAAAAGAGACGTCCCAGGCTTCCGAGCCCAAGGCCCAGCCTGAGCCTGCTCCCAAGGCTCAAACTGAATCCAAGGCCGAGGTTGCTCAGGTTGCCGAACCTGCCAAGGAAGAGGCTAAGCCGGCCGAGCCGGTCACGCCCGCACCGGCAGTCGAGCAGGCAGCCCCTCCAGCCAAGCCTACCCCCACCGTCGAATTGCCGCCACAGCCAGTTAAACAGGAACAGCCCGTTGCCGAGCCTCAACCCGAACCTCAACCGACGCCAGCACCTCAACCCGCGGCAGAGCCGAAGAACGAAGCTCCAGCCGCACCGGTACAGGAGATCGAAACCCTCATGCCTCCGCAGAATACCGCCTCTGCCGATGCAACGTCATATTACACCGTACAGTTCCTTACAATGGCCACCCTCTACAAGGCTGGAGCACCCGAACTTCAAGGTATCAGTGACTTCCAGACGTTCCGCCAAGGCAAGATGTATGCCTATATCACAGGCCGTTTCGCCACCCAACAGGAGGCGGCAGCATATTGCGCCCATGTGCGTCGTACCACAACCTTCCGCGACGCTTGGGCTTACCAGTACAAGGGCCCGGCAGCCGAAAAGCCCCAGCAGCCGACAGCTACACCGGCCAAGCCGGCGTCGACAGCCATTAAAGGCTTGACATTCAGGGTCCAGTTCTGCACGGCTACCAGGAATATGAAAGCTGGCGACCCTGACCTGCAAGGTATAAAGGATATCCATACCGGCCGCTCGGGTCGTTTCTATATCTACACCGCCGGCGACTACGCCACCCAGCAGGAAGCTCAGCAACGCTGCAACAGCATCCGTAAGCAAACTTCCTTCAAGGATGCTATGGTGATTGCCATCTACAATGGTGAACGTATAACCCTCGAGAGGGCTGCCGAAATACAGAAAAGGAAGTAAGCTATGATTGACGTAAAAGGAATCACCAAGTTATATGGCGTACAACGCGCCGTCGACAATGCCACTTTCTATGTCGGTCGGGGCGAGATAGTGGGATTGCTTGGCCCTAACGGCGCTGGCAAGTCGACCCTTATGAAGATTCTCACCTGCTTCATACCGCCTACCGAAGGCGAGGCGACAATATGTGGACACAGCATCTTCGACGACTCTCTCGCAGTGCGCCGCTCCATTGGCTATCTGCCCGAGCACAACCCCCTCTATCTGGATATGTATGTGCGCGAATACCTGCGTTTTGCAGCGGGTCTTGGTGGGGTGAAGAATGCCATTGAACGTACCGACGAGGTCATTGAGCTTACCGGCTTGCAACCCGAAGCCAACAAACGCATCGGCCAGCTCTCCAAAGGCTATCGCCAACGCGTGGGTCTTGCACAAGCCTTGATTCACGACCCACAGGTGCTCATCCTCGACGAACCCACAACGGGCCTCGACCCAAACCAGCTGGAGTTCATACGCAATGTTATACGCAATGCAGGTAAGAACAAGGCTGTGTTGCTCTCGACCCATATCATGCAGGAGGTCGAGGCTATGTGCAGCCGGGCTATCATCATAAATTACGGTCGCATTGTGGCCGATGAAAACATTACAAACATCAACGCCGGACAGCTCACCGAGCAGTTCCATAAGTTGACAATGAATTGATTATATGACCAAGCAAGAGCTTATCAACCTCATTCGCGAGCGCCGTTCGTTCCTCTGCGTCGGCCTCGACACCGACCCCGCCAAAATGCCCGAGCACCTGCGCTCTGCCAAGGACGGTGTCTTCCAGTTCAACCGCGCCATCATTGACGCCACCATCGACCACTGTGTGGCCTACAAGCCCAACCTGGCCTTCTACGAGGCGCTTGGCATAGAAGGTCTGCGTCAGCTTAAACTGACGATGGATTATATCCATGGCCTCGGCAAGCCCGTATTCACTATCGCCGATGCCAAGCGTGGCGACATCGGCAACACTAGCGAACGCTACGCAAAGGCCTTCCTCGACCCACAGGGCGATTTCAATTTCGACGCTATCACCGTGGCTCCCTATATGGGCGCCGACAGCGTTACCCCCTTTACCGTATATCCCGGCAAATGGGTCATCCTGCTGGCTCTCACATCCAACAAGGGCGCTTTCGACTTCCAGCTGACCGAGAGCAAGGACGGCACTCCGCTCTATCAGCGTGTGCTCGAGACCTCCAAACAGTGGGGCAACGAGGAGAACATGATGTATGTGGTTGGAGCTACCAAGGCCGAGATGCTCACCGACGTGCGTCGCATTGTCCCAGGTTCGTTCCTGCTGGTTCCCGGCGTGGGTGCCCAAGGTGGCAGCCTCGAAGAGGTGTGCCGCTACGGCCTCACCATGGATTGTGGCCTGCTGGTCAACTCTTCGCGTGGCATAATATACGCCTCAAACGGTACCGATTTTGCCGAAGCCGCCGCTCGCGAAGCCTTGAAACTACAGCAGCAGATGGCTGCGGTCTTATAGCCTCAATACGATGAACAACAAGGTTACGCTGCACATACTGTTGGTAATCACCATGATATGGGCCGGTATGTCTTGCCTGTCCTACCTGATGATGGGACTTATGCTGCCGACATTCCAACAGTATTATGAAGTCCACCCCGAAATGATGCCCGAGCAGTTCTACACCATGATGGAACGCATGTTCGAGGTGCCTAGGACCTACTACCTTGTATGTAGTTTCCTTTTTGCACTCGAACTGGCTGGAGCTGTCCTCATGTGGAACTTGCGCCGCTCAGGCTTCCATAGCTACGCCATAGCACGCCTGTTGCTCCTGCTGCTGCCGTTGCTATTCCTCGGCCGTGGATACGTGGCTGTGGGCGACATCATGTTTGCCCTGCTTTTTATCCTTGTCTACTACCTCCTGCTTCGCCAACTTGGCGTCTTTGGAACCAAAAGTGATGAAACCGAAGGGTAGCACTCCCTTCACTCCCCCCTCACTTCCCCGTCACTCCCCTCCCATTCCCCTCCCATTCCCCTCCCACATCCCCCAAGGTGTGGTGATACGGTATCCCGATTACTTAAATATTCAAAAAAAATTACACTATATATAATAAAACATCTTATAGTGAGTTACTATATAGTTATCGGTTGTTGTGCCGACAAATGTAACATATACTGATAGATGAAAGATTATAAGCGACTGCTGCTGGCAGTTATATTGATACTCAATGTCTTCGCCCTGCGGGCACAGACCGTTGTTGGCTCCGACGACGGCTACGATTTCGACTACCTCACCCCCAAGACCTACGAGATTGGCGGCATCAGTTTCGAAGGTGCCGACAACTTCGACACACGTGTCGTGCAACTTGTGGCGGGCCTGCAGGTGGGCGACCGAATCAAGATCCCTGGCGACAAACTCTCGGCTGCCGTCGACAACCTCTGGAAGCAAGGCATGTTCGAGGATGTGCAGATCCGCGTAAGCCGCCTACAAGGCAACATAGCTTTTCTCAAGGTTGTCCTCAAGGAACGCCCCAGAATGGACAAATTCTCCTTCACCGGCGTGCGCAAGGGCGAGGCCGACAAACTTCGCGAAGAAATCAAGATAGGTACTGGCGAAGTGGTGACGGAGAACATGCTCCGCACGTCGGTGAATAAAATCAAAGGCTACTACATCGACAAAGGCTACACCCGTGTGGAGGTGAACCCCACCACTGAGGCCGACAGCACCGGACGTGTGACTGTGACATTCAACGTCAAACGTGGCAAGAAGGTCAAGATCGACTCACTGATATTTGTGGGCAACGAACAGCTGAGCGACATCAAGCTGCAGACCAAGATGGAAAAGACCCACGACGTGCACTACTTCTGGAAACTGCGCTTCTGGACAAAGGCCTTCTGGAAAAAGAGCCGCTACATTGAGAACGACTTCCGCGAAGACCTCGGCAAGGTAATCGACTACTACAACGAGCAGGGCTACCGCGACGCCCGCGTGATGAGCGACACCGTGTGGGATGTGCCTGCCGACGAACTCAAGGTCAGCGAAAAGAACAAAGCCAAGCAGGACCGCGTGAAGGTGAGGGTGAATATTTACGAAGGCCAGCGCTTCTACTTCCGCAACATCACCTTCAGCGGCAACACCGTGTATGGCGACGACGTGCTCAGCCGTGCCCTGCGCATAAAGAAAGGCGACCCCTACAACAAGAAGGACCTCGAACAGAACCTCACATACAACCCCTCGGGCACCGACATCACCTCGCTCTACATGGACAACGGATACCTCTTCTTCCGCGCCACACCTGTCGAAGTGGCCGTCGAGGGCGACTCGATAGACATCGAGATTCGCATCGTCGAGGGCAAACAGGCCAGAATACGCAACGTCTGGGTCGAGGGCAACACCATCACCAACGACAAGATTATCATGCGCGAACTGCACACCCGCCCCGGCGACCTCTTCAGCCGCGATGCCGTAATCCGCAGCCAGCGCGAGTTGGTCACACTCGGATACTTCAAGCAGGAAAGCATCGTCCCCGAGCCTCGCCCCAACCAGGAGGACGGCACCGTCGATATCGTCTACAAGGTCGAAGAAGGCTCCACCAGCCAACTCAACCTGCAGGGCGGCTACGGTAGCGGCATGGTCATCGGACAGGTTGGCATACAGCTCAACAACTTCAGCGTGCGCAATATCTTCAAGAAGGACGCCTGGGTGCCACTGCCCGCCGGCGACGGACAGAAACTGAGCCTCAACGCCGTGACCAACGGTACTTACTACTACGCACTCAGCGGCTCGTTCACCGAACCCTGGCTTGGTGGCAAACGTGCCCAAAGCCTCACGGTGAGCCTCTACCACAACCTCTACAGCAACGGCTTCTATTACAAGAAAGACAGCGAGAAATACTATAGCCTGAAAATTACAGGTGCTGGCGTGAGCTTCTCGAAACGCCTGAAATGGCCTGACGACTACTTCATCATGAGCCACGGCCTCAGCTACAAGCACTATGTGCTCGACAACTACAGCATTAATTCGAGCATCTTCACCGACGGCGTGGCTAACGACCTTAGCTATGGCTTCACGCTGAGCCGCAACTCGTTCGACTCGCCCATCTACACCCGCAGCGGCTCTGAGGTTAGCGTTGTAACCTATTTCACACCTCCCTATTCGTTCCTGTCGGGCAAAGATTTCAGCAGTGCTACAGCACAGGAAAAATACAAATGGACAGAATACTACAAGATTAACATCCGCGGCTCGTGGATGCTCAACCTCGTTGGCGACGTGGTGCTGAACACCCGCTTCCGCTTCGGCTTCATGGGCTACTACAACAAGGACATCGGCCTCTCGCCCTTCGGACGCTACTTCGTGGGCGGCGACGGCCTGTCATCGTGGATGCTCGATGGTCGCGAGGTGGTACCGCTGCGCGGCTACGAGAACAACTCGCTCGGCGCCAGTGCCAAGGGCGGCGGCGCTGTGTTCGACCGCTTCACCCTCGAGTTGCGCCAACCCATCATCGAGAGCGCCAATGCCACAATCTGGGTGGCAGGCTTCCTCGAAGGCGGCAACTGCTGGGCCGACCTCAAGGAGTTCCAACCCTTCAGCATGTACAACTCGGCCGGTGTCGGCGTACGCCTGTTCATGCCCATGTTCGGCCTTATCGGCGTCGACTGGGGCTACGGCTTCCAAGGCAACAGCGGCGGCAGCCACTTCCACTTCTCCATCGGTCAAAGCCTCGACTAACATAAGCGAATGACTAATACTGGAATTGAAATGGTAAACAACAAGCACATAAGCGTCATACTTAAAGCGGCACTCTGTGTCTCTGTTATTTTCACTTTTCACTTTTCACTTTTCACTTCCGCATTTGCACAGAAGTATGCATGCGTGAATACCGACTATGTGCTGCGCAGCATTCCCGACTACAGCAGCGCACAGAAGCGCCTCGATAAGTACGTCGCCGATTGGCAAAAGGAGCTTTCCGACAAGGCCGCCGAACTCGACGCCATGCGTGCCGACTTCGAGCAGGACAACTACCTGTTGCCCGAGAACTTGAAGAAGCGCCGTCAAGAGGAAATAAAGGCAAAGGAACAGGAGATAAGCGCCCTGCAGCACCAACGCTTTGGTGCAGGCGGAGACCTCGACAAGAAACGCGCCGAACTCCTCAAACCGGTGCAGGACCGCGTGTACAATACCATCGAGCGTGTGGCGCAGGAGAAGAACTACGCCTTCGTGTTCGACAAGGCCGCCAGTGCCACCCTCTTGTTCGCCAACAAGAAGTATGACATCAGCGACGAGGTGCTCGAATTGCTCGGCTACAAACCCAATGCCGCCTCCGAGCAGCAGCAGAAAGACGATAAAGGCTCGGAAAAGGCCAAGAAACCTAGCAACCCGGAAATGCGTAAGCCGGGCATGGACAAAGACAGACGTGATGTCATGCCCCCCATGGGAGCCATGAAAAAATAAGGAAATAATAAAAACTGATACAACAAAATGAAAAAGACTTTAATCGCAATTGTGGCATGCATGCTCGCTTTCGGCGGCACTGCCGTTGCCCAGAAGAGTGTTAAACTCGGTCACATCAACTCCAACGACCTCATGCAGATTATGCCTGGCCGCGATTCGGCACAGACGGTATTGCAGGCCGAAGTGACTGAACTCGAAGAAACCCTTAAAAGTATGCAGGCCGAAGCCGAGAAACGTTACAATGACTATGTCGCCAACCAGGCCGGTTGGACAGAGCTTATCCGTCAGACAAAACAGCGCGAGATTCAGGATATGGCTACCCGTATGGAGGAGTTCCAAAAGAACGCCCAGGAGCAGCTCCAAGCCCGCGAAGCCGAACTCCTGAAACCTATCATCGACCGCGCCAAGAAAGCTATAGAAGATGTGGCTAAAGAAGGCGGTTATACTTACATCCTCGATGCCGGCACCGCTGCCATTCTTTACTCTCAGGACAGCGACGACATTATGCCTCAAGTGAAGAAAAAATTAGGCCTTAAATAAACAGAATAAATAAAAGAGAGAGAGGGCCACGCTTCGGCGTGGCCCTCTCTCTCTTTTTGCAGTCTTTCGTTATTTCTTGCGCTTGCTCATCCAGCGCTCTATAATCTCTTCGGTGACCGGAGTGCGCAGGATGACCATAGCCATACGGTTGTTCTCCTGCGGGTCGTAGTCGGTAATACCGCCGACGGGCACCACGATGAGCTGGTTGCCATCCACCTCGAAGTGGTCGACAAGCATGTTGTAGGCAGCCTCGCAACGACGCTCAGAGAGCCAGAGGTTGTGACGCACAGTACCTGTCGCCGAGTCTGCGGCACCGACAATGTAGAACTCTACTGTGTCGTCCATGGCGTTGAGCTCCTTGGCGAAGTTCTGCAGACGCTTGCGGCCGTTGTAGTCAAGCTCATAGCGGTCGAGCTGGAAGTATACTATGGTGGAGGGCAAGCCCATAACTTCGTTCATCTGTATCAGCTCTTCAAGCACATTGACAGGCCTGTAGGGCAGCGACTGTACCGAGTCGAGCTGATCCTGCAGATTGGCCAGTTCCTTGTTCATGGAGGCCAACTTGGCAGAGTCTTGTGCACCCCGCTTGTCGGAGAGGTTCTGGATGGAGTCGATATTGCGGTTGAGGCGCTCTATGCGGCCGTTGAGCGAGGGAATGGTGTTGCGCGAGCCGAAGGAGAGGAACTCGTGGTTCACCTTTTCGCGATTCGACTTCTTGGTATAGGGATTGTATTTGGTAACGTTGCTCAGCAGGTTGAATCGGGCACCGATGTTGAACGACGGTATAATGTCGAAACGGGAATAGCTGTTGTCGTATGGCGACCAATCCCATGTCGACTCCGATCCGAATAGTTCAATGGTCATATTGAGCGCCAAATCCTGCGACACCTCGTATTCTACACCGAGGCCGGCCGAGTAGGCAAGCTCGAAGTTCTTCCTGAAGGCACCAAGCTCGAACTCGTCTGTGCCACGCGGATTGCGCTGCGGTCCGAAGAGCATCGAGGCTCCTAGGCCAATGGGAGTGAAGATGTGTGTCTTTGTCCGTTTACCTATCTCATAACCGCTAAGGAAGTTTGTCCAGTCGAGGGTGACATATCCCATCAAGATGGCCGCATAGGCGTGGAAGGGGTAGTAGCCGTTTTCGTTGGGTATATCGTTTATCTTGTCGATGAAAGGTTGTCTGCCGTACATGGTTTGTCCGTCGACATTGAACATACCAAAACGCAGTGATACAGCTACATCGGGGATAATCCATTTGCCGATTTCAGCCTTTATGTTGAAGTTCAGCTTATTGTGACGTGCGGAAGCTTCAAGTTCGTTGCCGATGAATGTCTGTATGCCTGCTCCTGTGATGATATACCAGTTGTCGAATGGCGACGCGATGATGTAGAGCAATGTGTCTCGGTCGGCACCAAGAGAGAATCCTCTACGGGAAAAGTTCTGTGCGTTAAGTACAGAGGAGGTTGCGAGTAGAATAGTGAGTAAAATAAATACCTTTTTCATATTTTATACTTACATATATATATATATCAGTCGTTTATATTTTATTTCTTTCGTTCTTTCTTGTCGTCTTTGGTATCCTCGGAACTTTCCGATTCATCTTCGCCATAGCCGTAACCATAGCCGTAACCATAGCCATAACCATAGCCGTAACCGTAGCCATACCCGTAACCATAGCCATAGCCGTATTTACGCTCTATTGGCGTCAGCTTGCGGTAGTGGACATCGTTGAGCAGCAACGCCATGTTGGGGAACGCGTGCTCGTTGTACATTGTGTCGATGCTTTCAAGCATACGTTTGTCGAACTTGCCAGAACGTATGACGAAGAGGGTGTTGTCGACGAGGTGTTTAATTATATCGGTGTCAACGACAAGACCCGTGGGGGCTGTGTCGAAGACTATATAATCGTAATTGTTGCGAAGTTCGTTGAGCAGGTTGTCCAAGCGGCCGTTGCCTAAAAGCTCGGTGGGGTTGGGCGGTATGGGACCGGTGAAGATGCTGTCCACACCGGTGCATATGATGTCGTGCTTCACAAGCGCCTGCCAATTGTCGGTCTTGCCTGCAAGGTAGTTCGACAGGCCTGCGTGACGGCGCGAGTAGAAGAGTCTCGTCAAGGAACCGCGCCGCAGGTCGAGGTCGAGGATGACAATCTTCTTGCCAGAGATACCGATACTGGCGGCAAGGTTTGCAGAGATGAAGGTCTTGCCCATAGCAGGCAACAGCGAGGTAATCATTATCACGCGTGTCTGCGAATTTGAACTGTTGCCAAGGAAATTGACCTTTGAACGCAACAGCCGGAACGATTCGGACATTGAGTCGTGGTCGTGCGCAGTAACCACCACCACTCGGTCGTCGTCTTTGTCGCGCGCAGGTATCTCGCACAGGAACGGGGCCGAAGTTATTTTAGTGACATCGTTGTAGTATTTAACCTTGGTGTCGAACAGACGGCGCAGGAAGAATATGGCTACCGGCACCATCAATCCAAGCACCAAGCCTATCATCGTCGAACGCTTATCGTTGGGCGCTATGGGGTTTCGGTTTACGCGGGCGGGGTCCAGTATCTTGCCGTTGGGCTCGATTGAAGGCTGGCTGATCATCAACTCCTCACGGCGACTGAGCAGGTGCAGATAGAGGTCTTCCTTGATCTTCTGTGTGCGTTCAAGGTTTTCGATGTATATCTGTTGCTGCGGCACCTGGCTCATCTTGTTCGATGCCATGCTGACAGCAATCTGTGCCTCCGAGATACGCTCTTGCAACACACCGATGTATACATCCAGCAGGTTGTTCATGCTGACACGGATATTGGTGAGTTCGTTAAGCTTCTGTTTCACCACAGGGTTGTTCTGCGTTTCGTACTGCTCAAGTTCCAACACCAGCGCATTGTGCTGTCCTATGAGCGACATCACATGCTCCTCGTTGATGCCAATGTTGGGTGGTATCAGTTTGGCTTTCTCTCCGCTTTCATTGAGCTGTACAAGGTAGCGGGCCATCGAGAGTTGCTTCTTCAAGCGATCCACCTCTTCCGAGTTCTGTATGCTGGTGGCAAGGTAGTTCTGGCCAAATTCGGAGATGTTCAGCAGTTGGTTCTCGCGCTTGAAGTTGGCCAGCGCACTCTCTTCAATGCCCAGGTCGGCGTGCAGCAGCTGCAGACGCTCGTTGATGTAGTCGTAAGTATAGGCTATGATGCGCTTTTTGTCGCGTATGGCATCGTCGTTGTATACGCGTATGGCTTCGTTGATGACGTCGGCGGCACGTATGGGCGATGGGTCTTGCAGCGAGATGTTGATGATGGTGTTGAAGTCGTCGTTGCGAGTCACCTGCAAGGCATAGCGGTAGTAGTCGGCCGTGGCGTTCAGACTTTTGTGGCTTACCGTTATAGGCTCTCCATTTAACCCGGAAGTGTAGAACCAGGTGCTGTTCACCACGATGCTGGTGCCTAAAGGCAGGGCCACCGTATCGCCGAGTTTTACTTCCATGGGTTCGTATCCCTCCATGTTGACCTGCACCTTGCTGCTGTCCATCGGCGTGATGTCGAAACTGAACCAGTCGTCCTCGTTGTCATTGATGAACGATACCTCGATTGGCGATTCTCCGTATAGGTCTTTGACACGGTTGACTATGCGCGTTTTCTGGGTATATGTGGTGTTGAGTTTCAGATTGCGGGTAACCTCCGTGATGGCCGACTTCGAGGTGAGTATCATCATCTCGTTGTTGATGTTGCTGTTGTACAGCGAGCGGGTGCTGAACATATTGCGCACCGTGGCTTCGCGCATGGTGGTGTTGTCGTTGTTGCTGCTGGTCGACGAGCCTTTGATAAGCACACGGGCCGAACTCTCATACACTCGGTTCTGGTGGTGTGCATGGAAATAGAACCCCAAAGCTCCTATCGTGCCGCACAGTATCAACCAGTGCAGATTGCGCAACACGATGAAAAGCACGTCCTTGATGTGTATCTTCTGTGTGCCTTTCTCCTCGAGGAATGAGGTGTCATTGTTTTTGTGCTCGTTTTCGGCCATTGCTGTTCTGTTATTGGTTCGACATCGAACGGTATAACATAAAAGTAGTCAGGAGCGAAGCTAAGGAAAGGAATGTCCCTACCAACCCCGTCCAGTATGTGAACTCGTTGCGGAGTACGCCGCCGTTCATGCTTTCGGTTATGATAAAGTCGTTCTGCTGCATCATGAAGAAGGGGTCGTTGAAGACATCGCTCGACCGGGGGTCAAGGTAGCGCATCACCATCTGTCCGTTCACCTCTCTCATCACAGCAATCTTGTCGCGGCGTATATAGGGGTCGAGACCGCCAAGCATCGACAGGGCCTCGAGGAATGTGCAACGTTCGTTGGGAATGGTTATAACCTTTCCCGTGCCGTTGCCGAGGTAGAATATCTTGAAGTTTGCAAAGTGGACATTGACGAATGGGTTGGCGATGTAGCCTTCGGTTCTAAGAATGTCGGCTATGGTGTCTTGCAGACGAAGCCTGGTAAGACCGGCCACATGTATGTGTCCCAGCGTCGGCATCTCTATGTCGCCGTTCACATCAACCAAGTAGCTGTTGCTCAATCCGCGCTGATTCTGGCTCTGATTTCCATTCCATGAATTGAACGGGCTGGCAAGTTCGGGTTTGTCGGTACTGGTGATGCTTATCTCCAGCTGGTCGTAAGGGGCTATGACGGCCTCAAAGCGGTTCTCCAGTTCTATCTGGCTGCCCTGGGTCATGTCTTGCAGGTAGTTGACACGGCGCGAGGTGACGCACGAAGTGAAAAGAACAGCCATTACAATGCAGAAAAAGGCTGCCTGTATATTTTTATTATATATTATTTCTTTTGTTTGTGTCATATTGCATTACAAATCACGTTGTTACATACAAGATGTAACACGTTGGACGTGCGCAAAGATACGACTTTTTATTTATATAATAAAAAGGATGTGATATTTTTAACAATTTTTACAGCAGCGCGGCCATCGCCAAATTGTGTTGGTTGGCATGGTATATTATCCCATAGCTTGTCTGCGGCATCGACAATCTTCTCTGCATCGGCGTCGGCAAGCAACGCCGCACCGCAGTCGACAATTTCCGTCCATTCTGTCTCCGGTCGTAGCACCACGCAGCACCGCCCGCAGAAGAATGCCTCTTTCTGTAGCCCGCCGCTGTCGGTCATCACCAGCACCGAACGCTGCACCGCAGCCAACGTCTCTAGATATGATAGCGGTGCCATCATCTTTATTCTACCCGAGATGGGGGCGTCATCCATGCTTTCAAGTCTTTTCCTGGTTCTGGGGTGCACAGGGAACAGTACGTCGCAATTGTGTTTTTCGGCAACGTCACAAAGTGCTGTAAGTATGTTCTTTAACCTCTCTGGATGGTCTGTGTTGAAGTCGCGATGTACCGTGGCTAGAATGCAAGGTCTTTCCCCCTTTTCAGTTGTATTTTGGTGCGGAGCATAATGGCGCACATTGTCGAGCATCACGTCGCCGCTGAACACAATGCCTCGTTCGTCAAAACCTTCTTTTCTTAGGTTCTGAACTGCAGTATCGGTCGGGGCAAATAGTAATGACGACACATGGTCTGTCAGCACTCTGTTCACCTCCTCGGGCATCTCTCTGTTGTACGATCTAAGACCGGCCTCCACGTGGAACACAGGCACGTGCAGTTTAACTGCTGCAAGCGCTCCTGCCAGTGTCGAGTTGGTGTCGCCATAAACCAGCACCCCATCGTAATGCTCTTTCTGCAGCACATCCTCAATTCCTTTGAGCATCAAGGCTGTCTGTGCCCCGTGACTGCCCGAACCTACGCCTAGGTTATAACGTGGCTGCGGTATGTCTAGTTCGCGGAAGAACTGTGCCGACATGGCGTCGTCGTAGTGCTGTCCGGTATGCAGGATATCCTCCTTGACTTCATCGCGCATGTCCCTGATGGCATGGCTGATTGCTGCCGCTTTGATAAACTGGGGCCTTGCACCTACTATTGTCAATATTCGTTTCATAGTACTCCTTTTATTCCTTGCGTTTACGAGTCAACAAGTCGTAAGTTCTAAAAGTTACAAACTTATAGATTATAAAAGAAAACTCGCCGACTTATAGACTTTGAGTCTTTTAGTCATTGTATCTTTATGACTCTTTTAATATCTGCAGGAGATAAGAATTCTTTTGGCAATGTTCTTAATATTCTGCACCGCGGCTTCTGTCAGCCAGTTTGTGCCGAAAGGCATCCATCGCTGCGGGTGGGTGTTGATTAGGAGGCTGTGGCGGTGTATTGCGTGCGAAGGGTCTTTGAGGGCACGGATTATGTCATCGGTGGAGTGGAATACAAGCCTCTCATTCATCCACTGCTCTTGATATCGTGGTACCTTGTCACGCACACTCACTTTGTACCCGTCCCATCGCCGGCCTGTATCAGTGAGATACAGCGTCTTGCTGAAGTCGGTATCCATCATCGATTCATACTCAATACCAAGCGAGTGTATATCATACCGACTCTTTGACTTTTCGACTTTTTGACTTTTCGCCTTTTCGCCTCTTTGACTTTTTTCCTCTTCTCCTCTTTCCCTCTTCTCCTCCCAGATATCCTGGCTGTTCCATGGCGACCTGGGACTGCCGTGGGCGCAGGCGGTGCTGACCGGCACTATCTTTCGGAGCCGTTCCAGATTCTTGCAGAAATCCTCGTATGCAGCCTCCATATCACCATTGCATGTGGTCAAACACTCGTAGTGGTATCCAGCTCGATGCCCCAATGCCACTATGGCCTGTATGGTCTCGGCATGACTGTCGAAATGCATGGCCCTGAAGTAGTATGTCGCTTGCATTCCCGCCGCTGCTTCAATCTTTGCTATGCGTAGCGAATATTCGGGCCTCAGGTCCACGTCGTGCCTTAGATGGTATACTATACCGCTCTTTTTTACTGCCTCCAGCAACTTCTTGTATTTCTCCAGAGTGAAGTCCATCAGTGTATATTATTGTTCCGCATTGTTCTACCCCCCCCTACGGGGTAAAATTGCTCCGTAGGAGCTTCCGTTCAATAGCCCATCGCAATAAGATCAAATACCCCTTATGCTCCGTAGGAGCTACCGTTCAATAGCCCCATCGCAATAATATCAGATACCCCTTATGCTCCGTTGGAGCTACCGTTCAATAGCCCATCGCGATAAGATCAAGTACCCCTATGCTCCGTAGGAGCTTCCGTTTAATAGCCCATCGCGATATGATCAAATACCCAATATGCTCCGTTGGAGCTACCGTTCAATAGCCCATCGCCAAAAGATCGAATACCTCTTATGCTCCATAGGAGCTACCGTTCAATAGCCCACGTCATTTTGCCAATTGTTCTATCTCTCGCGTAAGATAATCTGTCACATCTATTTTTTCGGCCAGCATACGTTGCCGTCGATCGGCAAACAGCTCCTTTAGGTTTTCGGTCGACAGTAGCTCTTTCACCTTCGAATATAGTACCTCGGGCTGTCTTGGACTAATGCCGAAAGTAAGCTGATATTTGTGTTCAAGTTCTTCCAACACTCCAATACGACCCGCAAAGTCATTGAAACGTATTGAGGGGGTACCAAGCATGGCGGCTTCAACGGCCATGCTCTGGCTATCCCCGATATACAGGGTGGCAAAGGCCATAACATGGTGTATGTCAAGTGGGTTTATATTCAGTCGGTATTTCTCAAATTGAGGTTCAAGGGGGCGCTCCGAGGTAATGTAGATATTGCCATGTGGGGCCAAGAGATCTATAAGGTTCTGTGCCACTTCTGTACTGATTCCGTGTGCGGCATTGTCCAAATCGTGGTAAGCATTCAATTTCGCAAATCGAAGTAGGAAATAGGGTTTGGTGGTATCTACGTGTTTTGATGCCGTCTCAAGGCTTGGTGTGAATTTGTTTGGATGTAGATAGGCAAGTTTGTGATAACCCGCATAATGGATTGTCTTTGGTTCGAGTGGCCCTGTGTTACAGCTATCGGGTGCGTAATACCTTTCTGCAAAAGGTTTTATGAGTTTGATGAGTTGTGGTATGATTGTAGCATCGTCCTCGCCAAGATTAATACGGTGTTTGTGCAAGAGCCAGCCAATCTGAGCCACTTCTGCGCTGCATCCCGTGAGTAAATCGATATGGTGTTTTTTCACATAGCACCCCATACGCCACATACGTAGAAGCGTGTCGAATATTATACCGACACGATGGCTGCGATGTGCAATAGGTTGGATGTTGGTGTATTGTAAGCCCGAGGCAATCAGCAAGTCCTCAAGAATATCTTTGCTTTTAATCAGGATATGCACATCATGACCATCGGCTTTCAGTTGTTTCGCGATGTTCTTGTACAAATGGAAATGAGCTGGATGGCTCATCTGTATCATTACTCTCATTGCAGTTGTATTAGTGCAGTTCCGTCAATAAGAAGGTCCCCGTTATTGTCGTGAAGGGTGGTGCTCAGCGTTACCCTGTTTTTCTGCCTGTCCATACTGGTCACCGTTACGGTTGCAACCACTTCGCGGTTGGGATATACAGGTTTGCGGAACGAAAGGTTTTGCGATAGATAGATACTTCCGTCACCGGGCAGGCGAGTGCCTATAATGGCGCTGAAGAGTGATGCGCTGAGCATACCAGGCACTATCAACTGGCCAAAACGGCTTTTGCTGGCAAAGGTAGCATCGGTATGCAGAGGATTGGTGTCAAGCGATAGCGAGGCGAATTGCTTCACTTCTTCGGCAGTGAAACTGCGGTGTATGGAGCAATTCTGCCCGATGTATATTTTGTCGATATTCATTATATTCCGTATTTCTCTTTGCGTTCTTTCATCAGTTTGTCAAACTCTTCTTGGGAGTAGTTGTCGCGTAGCTTTTCGGAGAGGTCTTTTATTACTTTTGCAGGAACTCCGCCACACAGGGTCATCGGCGGCACGTCTTTGTTCACCAGGCTGTTGCTCGCCACAATGGCACCTTCGCCTATTTCAACCCCGGGCAAGATGGTTACGTTTACTGCCACCCAGGCATTGCGGTGTACGACAACTGGTGCTATGTAGGCGGGACTGCAGTTGCGATGGTATTTCAAAGGTTTGTTGTGCGTCAAGATTGTTACATTGCCTGCCAGTGATACGCCGTCTTCGATTTTGATGAAATAAGGGTATGGAAGGTCGAGGTTGACAAATGTTCCCAGGTGAACGTCTTTCCCTATCTGTACGCCGCGCCAGCGTTGCATCCTTACGCGCAGTTTGTTCCAAGGTGTGGTCTGCGCCCAAACGTTCAAGATGTGATCTTTTAGCCTTATCAGGCCAAACCATAGCGCTGACTTATAGCCATGTTCTTTGGCCGACATGCGCATGGTGCGCCAAAGCCCTGTTGCCTCGTAGTTGGGCACTTCTTGGCGCTCACGTTTCAAGTATGCTTTCATCTAGTGTGTTATAATGAGGAATATAGTGTAATTAATCTTTGTGCTACAGCGGAATTGTCAAGGTTGCGTCCCATAATCACTTTGCGCCCATTGGTACGGCGGGGGTGGTCGAGAAACGGTGTCAGCGCAGCGGCTAATGCTTCTGCTGTGCTGGCGGTTATAATGCCGGCATCTGCGCCGTCTATCATCTCGGCCACATCGCCTACGTCGACACTCACAATGGGACACCCACAAGCCATAGCTTCTTTTATCACTTGTGGCGATCCTTCGCTGTGCGATGTCATAAGCAGTGCGTCGACAGCATTCATCAGCATGGCTACCTCATTGCGGTTATAGCCCTTGAGCTCCAACAGCAAGACATCGGGCAGAAGGGCGCAGGCGGCCTTTGCCAGAGTGGCGTTCTTCACGGCGTTGTCGAAGGCCCCCGCAAAAAGTACATATCGACCATTTGACAATAGTCCCATACGCTGGCGCGCCTCGATGCGGTCAACGATGGGGAAGTCTCCAAGGTTGATGCCGCAGGGTATGACAGATGAGCGTTTGTTGACGGACGACGAATGCCGAACGGCTATTTCTTTTGTTCTCTCCGACACGAAGATATTGTGTGCGGCACGCCGCATGGCCATGCGGCTTAATGGCAAGACACGGCTGTCGTTGATGTCGCTGCCATGGTAGGTGACAACTACCGGCACCCTGTGCTGCAGCGTGCAGAGCAGGCCACATAGTCCATAATGGGCATGCAGCACGTCGGGCTGGAACTGCCCGATGGCATCTTTCAGCCTGTGTAGATTGCGCAAATAACCAGAGGCGCCATGTCCTTCTACCTTGAACAGTTCTACATCGCATCCTGCCTGCCGCAGGGCCTCCGCCTGCTCGGCCACAAACGGCGCCACCCGCCCATGATTCCCGCTAACCACTACCAAGACCTTCATGTATATCTCCTAAAGATTTAAAAAGATTTCAAAAGAAAAATCATGAATGATAGTCTCTGTTTATTATGCGGTGAATTTCTTTTCCAATCCGCATGCTTTCAGCATTGAAATTGATAAGATATCCTAAAGGTTTGTTTGCTAGTTTCAAGTATGTGCGCAGTTGTTTGAAATGAACCTTTTCAAGTTGTGATACTGACTTCAACTCAAGTATGATTGTGTCTTCTACGAGTATGTCAATGCGAAATCCAACCCCGAGATTAGAACCAGAATACATAATGTCGATTGGGACCTCTTCCTCTGCCAGAAGGATTTCGTTGTCTAGTTCTATCATAAGGGCTTTTTTATAAACAGACTCAAGCAGCCCAGGGCCTAAATTGTTGTGTACGCGCATTATGCATCCAATAATCTTGTAGGCTAATTCATCGTACATAATACCCTTTTCTTTTATAATCTTTTACAATCTGAAGGAGATATCATAGCAGCCCGCGGCTGCCGACCTTGAAATACGCCCATGCCACAGCCATCACGGGCACCACATAATACCATATCTTGACGAATCGGTAGTTCTTGGCATTCAGCAATGTCATGCCGTATGCTGCCATTATGAGCAGCACGGGAAGTCCTGGCAGCAGGAATCGCTCCGAGTTGGAGAATCCGCTGACGGATATGATGCCTAGATATGCAATCACGAACGATCCAATCAGACTTAGGTTGCGCCAGTTCTTGGTGACGAAGATGGCACTGAATACGGCTATGAGCACGAAGGCGCCGAAGAAGTTGCGCACGTAGTTTCCGCCACTCATGATCTGCTGGTTGTATTGCTCGTCCACATCCACCATCGTCGGGAATGGCAGCACGAACATCATGGGCGCCATCACTGTGCCTGTAGCGTATTTGGCCCATTGGTTGCCACGTACCGTCTGTTGGTGGCGTTTTATGCTTTGGTTCTCGCCGCGATCTTCCCACAATCCATCCACCTCGTTCATGATGGTGCCGCCGGTCAGCATGGTGGCGGCGAGCACACCCCAGGCGATGAGCATTATGCGCTTGGTGCGGCCTATAACACTTGTGTTGGTAAAAACAATGGCTGTGACAACAGAGAAGACAGCTGCGGCACCGAGAACAGTGCGGAACGTGAAAAGGCTTGCTGCCAATAGGATGGGTATGGCAATAGTGAAGACATTGTACTTGCGGCTTCGCAGCAGGTAGTCTGCTCTTTCAAGGAAGGCCACCATCAGGAACAGCATCTCGGTCTCTTTCAGGTGCAGTCCGCAGTAGATGATTAGGTTGGGCATGAAGCAGGCGAATATGGCAGCCAGCCGTCCACCCTCTTCTCCTATATTGCGTTTGGCCAGGAAGTATAATAGCACTACTGTGGCTGTGCTTATGAGAGCCTTGATGACACGGGTCAGGAAAATATTGGGGCCGATTACCTTGTAGAGGTATGTGAGGTAGAATACATAGCCTGAATCCGAGACTGTACTTCTGGAGGTGAAGAGGTAGTCTTTGATGACAGGCCAACGCTCTGTTGAAAGCCATGCGGCATCACCCCAGTAACCCATGGAATCGGCAGCAGCAAACTCAAAAGGAGCCCCCGTTTTTATAAGGTAGAAGAAGTAACTGAAGATAACCCATACAATCCTTAATCCAAGGGCGACGAGCACCAAGTTACGTATAAGTTTCTTTTCTGGTATGTCTTGCCATTTCTTGCTGCAGTATGTGGTGAGTAGGAAAAAACCTACCACCCACACTATGCCCATGATGATGAAAGTGGGCGACATGGCAAAACGGTAGAAAAGCAACGATACTGCTGCCAGTGCGCCAAGATACAAGTATATGGCCTTTGAGGATATCTGTTTTGGAAAGAACGGAACCATTTATGTATTGTGTGATTGCGTGAATGTGAAAATGCGTGAGTAATTCGGATAGACCTGATTATTCCTTTGGAAGAATAGTCGTACAACGCTTTTTATGTTGATGACGGTCCGAAAGATTGCTTTACTATTATTCGGAATTATTCGGTTAGAAATAATGGTTAGAGAAATTAGTCAGCAAGTTGTCTTTTATAATCTTTTAAAATCTGAAGGAGATAAGAAAATGAATCTACAATACAACAGACTTTTATTTAAAATCTTTTAAAATCTGAAAGAGATAAGAACAGGTTGATTTATTCGGTTATCCGGCGTTTCAGTTTAATAAGTCTAGTCATGTTCTTCTGGCCTACCAGTTTGAGAACTGCACCTTTCCACCCTTTTCTGTTCTCACTCCACGACCCGAGTCCTTTATGCTCGCAGTAGGTGTTCTCTGTACGTATGTATTCGCCTGTGGTATGCCGCGGCGAGAAGTAGTCCACAGGGAATACGTGCAGGTCTTTGTAGTCCTGCTCTGTGCCGTCCTGACGGAACCCATTTGCCGCCATCAGTGCTGTGATAAACTGCACGTTGGTGGTGAGGTCGGGAGTGCCGTCGGCCTTCAGGAAGTGGCGGGTGCGATAGGCGCTCAGCATCTCCGTCACCCATTGGCCATGTGGTTCAGAAGCACACACACCCATCATCACAGGCTGGCGTTTACTCCCTTCGATACCGGCAAAAGCATGATTTTTGAGTAAATCATCGAAAGGTTTATATACCTCAAAGTCAACATCCATATACAAACCTCCTTCTTTCTCCAGTGCCCATAGACGTACATAATCGCTCACGAAAGCCATCTTGCCAGAAGCATATGCCTCTTTAGTGTATGGCGTGCTTTTGACATCGAAGTTCTCCTCGTTCCATAACTTGAACTCCCAGTCGGGCATAAACTTGTGCCAAGAAGCGATGCATTCTTTCGCCAATTGTGGCAACTCCTTGCCACCGAACCAGCAGTAATGTATTGTCTTTGGTATCATCTTTTTCTACGGATTAGGGAATTATAGGAGTATATTTTCAATTTACAGATATTCTGGAGTCAAGGTGGTCGAGTTTCAATGGAGACAAGTAGTGGATGAATTTAATTCCAATCCTCCAATCCTCCGTAGAGTAAGATTTAGCATAATGTTAATAGCTTTTTAATTCGAGAACCCAGAGTTTTTACCTTGTATTCTATTCGCGAATACCACAATGGAAGGTGGTATATCCGTTTTATGTTGCTCGGAATATTTCCCCATTCAATCTGTTGTAGCAATGGTAGCGTGTCGTTGTGGTATCGCCGTGATAGGTAGTAAGGAATAAGGTTATATGCGGTAAGGCGGTCCATCAGAATCTTCAGGTCCCCATCAAGATGCAGATAGTCCATATGCCACAGGAAGTGCTGCTCAGGTGCATGCAGGCGTCCGATGCCGCGGAATGTAGTGTCAACATCCTGGTTGTAGTTGCTCAACGGCTTGTTGAGAAACACCACTTTGTGTCGTAACGCGATGCGTATCCATAGGTCGAAGTCTTCGCCCAGTTTTAGCTGTGGCTTAATGCCGCCCATTTCGTCGAACACACTCCTTCGCATGCATACCGATATACTTGTCAGCGGCATGCAAAGAGTCTTCGTGTATACCTGACAGTAGTTTATCTCGCCTTCCGTGAAATGTTCCTCAATGCCTATTGGCGCCACGCGTTTCTTGCCATTCTTGACGATATGGTAGCCTGTGCCGTAGATGCCTGCGTCTGGGTGGCGTTCAATCAAGCCTGCCATCTCCTCAAGGAATGTCGGATCCCACCAGTCGTCGGCGTCGAGGAAAGTGATATATGGAGCAGTGGATGCCGCCACCCCGTTGTTGCGTGCTGTGCTTACTCCGCTGTTCTCCTGCTGGATGAGCTTGATACGGTCGTTAGCAAATCCTTTTACAATATCGCCGCCACCATCGGTGCTGCCGTCATCGACCACAACCAGTTCCCAGTCATGATACGTCTGCCCAACGACGCTCTCCATCGCCTTGCGGACGTAGGGCGCCTTGTTGTAAAGGGGCATTATGACAGAGAAAAACATCTTTAATAAATCCGCTTTAAAACTTTATCCATTAGTCGCACTACCTTTTTACTCGCAAAGCGTTGTGTCTTTCTCAAGTACCAATGCAGGATTCGATAACGTAACGGCAGTCGTGGATTGACACCTGCTGCCTTTAAATAAGGATTGTCCCAAATGCAAAGCATGGCAAACTTGTCTGTCCCTTCACGTTTGAATACGCGCAACATCTCTTCAACATAATGCTTGCCATAATCAGCTGTTTGTACTAAACTCGAATAGTCCCTGTCATCTCCCATACTACATAGTTTCACAGGATGGTCGAGATACCACAGCTTGTCGGGATAGTACTTCGAATAGCCACGGTACATGTTAATAGGGTTGGCTTTTTCCTTATTCTTGTCCACCCAGGTGACTTGGTAAAAGTCCGTTTTCTGACGAACCTTTTCATGGTTCAATTTGGCAAGATGTACTACCCAGAAATCGTCTACATTTACATACTTACACCACTCAGCCTCAATGCAGGGCACTCGAGAGCAGTGGACTGCATGCGATTCCCGTTTCTTGTATTCTTCAACCACATCTACCGAGGCATCAAAGTGGGCAGCCCACTCGAAATGCATCTTTGTATATTCCGCTGTTTTGAAGTTGTCGTAAAGATTCAACCAATTGAAGCAGAATATCTCGTTCCCTTTGGAATTTATGATTCTTTCCCAGCTTTTAGTTTTTTCGAATCCCTCAGATAGAAATTCGTCGGCATCAAGAGCAAAGATTATCTTGTCCCCAGGTATCTTGCAGGCTTCTTCGAGCAGACGTGTGCGGCATTCGGCCTCATACCATTCGAATGTCGGATTGTCGATTAAGATTACCTTCTCGTACTTCTGCGCAATCTCACGGGTATTATCCTCGCTGTGATGATCGGCAAGGATGATATAGTCTGCCCATGAAGATGTGCAGGTCAAAAACGCATCAAGAACCCATGCCTCGTTGCGTACAGGTGTAATGACGATTAGCAGTGGTTGGTTATTCATTATATCGTTATGTTTCCAATATTCGATGACTGTGAGGCCTCGCAGCTGTGATCCCACACGAAGCCGTAGAGGTGCGTCTCATGGTCGGTGGCTTGACTAAGCATGGCATACCATTCGGAATAGTAATGGGGATAGACGCAGGAGGGCGTAGTTTAGTCTATGTCGTAGTTTGGTGCGGCTTACGGTGCGGTACAGGTGCCAGTCGACCATCGGGAGCAGTTGTCGGCAAGCGTCGCTGTCGGCGCCGAGGAAGGCGGCTTGGTAGTGGTGGGTGATGGCACGATAGACGACGCTGCGGTCAATGTCGTCGCGCTGCGTAAAGATGCCGGCGAGGTCGTTGGCGATGCGCAGCATGTCCTCGCGGCTGCGCAGGCTGCGCGTGGTCATTATGCTGCCTTGGCGTATGCGATAGTGGTAGAAGGATGTGGATATGACTCGCACCCGACCTGCTGCCAAGCAGGCGCGAGGGGTGAAGTGGTTGTCCTCGTGCAGTATGCCTTCGCGGAATCGAAGTCTATTGTTGGCTAGAAATGTTCTGCGGTAGCAACGTAGCACCACGCAGACAAAGGGGAAGGGGTGTCTGTCGAGGGCGCAGCGGTTGTAGTATTCCCAGCCAGTTGGGAAGATGGCAGGTGTGGGTTGCTCGACTTCATCGCCACGCCAGCCGCCGAAGCAGAGCATATCCTCGCCATCCAGGCCGTCAGCCAGTGTCTGCAAGGTGTCACTCTCCAGCCAGTCGTCGCTGTCGAGGAACAGTATATAGTCGCCATGAGCGGCATTGATGCCGGTGTTGCGAGCTGCCGAGAGACCGCCGTTGGGCTGCGAGATGACGCGTATGCGGCTGTCTCGTGCGGCGTAGTCTTCCAGTATCGACAGGCTGCCGTCGGTGCTGCCGTCGTTGACGCACACGGCCTCGAAGTCGCCGCAGGTCTGCCCTAGCACACTGTCGAGGCACTCCCTCAAGTAGGACTCAACGTTGTAGACTGGTATGACAATGGAGAATTGCAATTGTTTCTCAATGGTGGGCACTGTGCTTATGTTTGTGGTATCGCAGTTATTATGTATAGGACTTTTTTAGCGTGTGAGCAGGCCATACAACTTTTTTTTAACTTTCCTAAGTATCTGTAGTGTGTAAGAACTGAAGGTATATGCGCTGCTGCCGCGTTTCCATCTGTTGGGACGGTATCGTTTGTTTACAAAGGGAGTGCCATCGAGTTGAAATATGTGCAGGTAGTGGAGATATACCTTCGGCGGATTGTCTATAAACTGAACTAGGGTTGGTAGGGCTATGTATTCGAGTATTTTGTCGCTGTATGCTATCAATCCAGTTGCTGCGTAAGCGTCGGCAAAAGTGGTGAGTAGACTGTCATTGTTGTTTTTTATGTCATGGTGCGAAAACCCAGCGAATTGCCAGTTGCAATCGTCGGACAATTGTGGCCGTATGGTATTGCCGTGCCTAACATAAGTGGTCGTGGTGCCGTGATAGTTCAGTGATGGCAGTATTTCATGAAAAACAATATTCTCTATTGTCCGTTCGAGGGCGTTGTTGGCGGTTGTAGCGATGTGGCGGTCCAGCAGTATGTATTGTGCGTGTTGGTTGTCTTCTGTGAACTGCTCCTTATCTGTCTCACCTTTACCCATGTCGGCACCCCATTTGCCGTTAATGCAATAAAAATGTGCAATGGGTGTGTAGCCGTTTTGAGTCAGCAGTTGGTTGATGGTGTGCAGTGTATTGCCCGATGACACAGCATCGGCAAGAGCCACACTCTCGGCACTAGCCACGCCTTCCTGTTCTAGGTATTTTATTATCAATGGATTGCCGCTGTAGAGTGACTTGCGCGAAATAAATATGTATTTTGGCTCTATGTCGGGGAAGTAAGGTGATAGGACTTTGGCTATATGGTAGTGCGAGTGCATGTCGCGGGCACAGAAATATATTCGCTCTATGTTGCGATGTTGTGCATCGTTGAGTATGGTGCATATCCACGAAGTGATAAATGGTGCAGTAATATCGCTCACAAAGTTGTTTTGATATTCTATGGTGCCAACAGACAGCCTTATGGCACGGCTGACTCCAGCCAGAATGGATGGGTATTGATAACTGGCAGTGCATATGATGTCTTGCCACTTTTGTTCAAAGTATAAATAGTCATATCGCAACAGGTGTGCGTGGATACCTAGTCGGCGTGGTACGATATAGTCGCTGTGATGATTGTCGCCCCAATGGTGCCAGTGTCTGTATGTAATGCCTTCGGCTTCTTTGACGTAATGGAACATAGTGCCGTCATATTTCCACACCCCTTTTTCCCCCGACACAACCAGTTTGTCGCCCTCTTTATATAAACCATTGTCTGTTAGTACCATACGGATGAAGTTAGATGGAAGGTACATATCAGTTAAGAAGACAATATTACAGCCATTTTTAATGCGCAGTTTGTCTATCAGCTGTTTGGTTGCGCGCACGGGTTTTAACATAGAGTGTTCTGTTGCCATCTCCAACTTAACCATTTCGTTAACGGGAAGTGGCAGCTTCATAATGTTTCCGATGGCGTTGTAGGCCGCTTCAAGAGTGGGGCAGTCTACTTCGGTTCGCAGAGCAATAAATATTTTTCTAAGTTGTTCGTTGTCAGGAAATAATTTGGCGGACAATATATCGAATACATTACTCGCGGAACCGCATAGTCTGACTAAGCAGGTGTCGAATACATCAAAAGAATATATGCGTTTATTATAGTTCATTTGCTCATGAGACTTTCTTTTAATAAATCGGAAATTCCTTCTTGATACTTGCGGGCAAAAAAACATGTTGTTGCCATTATTTTGTCAACATCATCCAATGTAAGGCTTTTGGGAGAGGCTGAAGATTCTTCCCAAGCAATATATCTCAAAGAACTGTTTTGGATAGGTAAGTTCAGATTGCAAAAGAGTGTTTGAAAGAATATTTCATCTGGAATATGTGTGTATCTGAATCGTCTAAAATAATCAGGATGAGAGTCAAGGTAGTCCAGTGTTGCCTTTACGGCGAGGTCTGTTACACTCCACCATTGAGAACCTCCATATAGTGTTTTAAAAGAATTGAAAGAGCGGTTGACAGATAGTTTTCTTTGGATTTTTTGAGATAGATCGGACAAAAAATGGTGCTTTCTAATATCTGTCAGGTTGTTAAAGAACCAGAATTTTGTAATGCGATCCATCCCTCCATTACCAATCCAGTTTTTATATGGAAGCGGAAAATAATCCACAAAAGAATGAGTGGAATTTAAGAAAAAACTTTTAAAGCAATTTATGTCCTTTGTTGGAATATCACTGCCAGATATAAGATGATAGTAGTTGTAAGAATACAAACTGGAGGCTTTTCTTAATAGAAACAGGGTAGCTTTTATTATATTTATTCCACCCCAATGTATATAGTATTTTTTGTAGATATGTAAATTTGTATTGCAGGGCAACTGGGAGTGATCTATATTGCTCTTCTTATCAATATGAATATAAATATCGAAATCATCATCAAACCATCGAACAATATCGTTCAGATGTTGGACATTGTCATGGGCTAATATTAGAATAGCATGTTTCATTTAATTGATTATTACGCCTTAAAGAATGATTATTGGCTATGATTGGTGATTTTTAAGGTATGGAAGGTATGGCAGGGCCGATAGTAGGTGGCCTAGGGCAGTGAGTGGATTGTGTTGTCTGCGATAGATGTTGTAGGACATCAAGTGATATGAAAAGCATTCACGCTGGTATTGGATGCGGGTGAGGTTTGTGGCCATGGTGCTGGCGCATCGCCGTTGATAGGCGGCAGCACGCACTTTGTGGAGATATTTCAGGTTGACGGCGCGATGGCTATTGTTCCACGAAGTGTTGTGGTCGTGGTGGCGGTAGTAGTAGAGCGGCCGGTCGACATACAGCACCGGTGCCACCTCTTCCATCTTGAGGTACAAGTCTTGATCTTCGGCAACGTAGAATGTCGGGTTGATGCCCTCAGTGCGCTTGTAGCAGCTGCGACGGCAGAGGGCGGGGGCGGAGATATGGCCTGCCGTGGAGGTGAGGTGCGACTGGCCTTCGGGGATGGCTCCAGGGTAGGTCGAGACACTTTGGACCTGCAGTTGCTCGTCGCATAGGTAGTGCGTACCGTAGACGATGCTGTATTCTATGCCCCGTTGGTGCCCGGCGAGCAGTGTGGCAACGGCATCGGGGGTAAAGGTGTCTTCGGGGTCTAGGAAGATGAAGTAGTCACCATGCGAGAGCTCGACAAGTTGGCGTTTGATGCGCCCGCAGCCGGCTGGGGCATCGTTCCGATGGAAGTATATCGTTGTTCCTTTGTGAGTGTCGATGAATTGCTGTATGACTTGTGCCGAATTGTCTGAGGAACCGTCGTCGACCACAACAATCTCTATGTCACGATGGGTCTGGCTGATGGCGGAATTCAGCGTTTGTCGGATATATTGTCCGTTGTCGAGGTTGGCTATGAGGATGGAGACTAGCGGCATGTCAAGGTGTCGGCCACTATTGTGGCGAATTTTTCGAAGGAATAGTGTTGCTGCATCTTGTTATATCCGTTACGGGCCATGGCAATGGCGGTATCGGGGGATGAAAGCATGTGTTTCAGTGATTCGAGGTATTCGTCGTCGGAACTGGCTCCGATGATGTCGACATGGTTCTCGAAGGGTGGCACGATGTGGCTCAGTGCTTCGGAGGTGGTAATGCAGCAGCGGTTCATCTGCAGGGCTTCCAACAGCTTGATGTTGGTGCCACCACAGCGGTAGATGGGGGCCACGACGACATGAGCCTTGGAGTATTCCTCTTTGAGGTCGTCGACAAAGCCGGTAAGCGTTACGCCATGGCATTGCTTCCAGCGGTTGGCGATACTCAGGTCGTTCAGTTGCCCCACAATATGCATCTCGAGCTCGGGCATCGTGGCGGTCAAGGGAGAGTAGATATGCTTGAGGAAGTGGTCGAGCCCGTCGCGGTTGGGGGTGTAGTCTAACTGCCCCACGAAGAGGATGCGACGACGCGGTGTTGAGAAGTCGGCATCGGGACAGGTGTCGGATTGGAAGGGTATGTTAGGCAGATAGGTGCCTCTGTTGCGTATGGCAGTATGCTGGTCGGAGAAGAACACAGCGTGCAGTTCCCTTGCGGTAGCGGGGGTAAGTCTGCGAGCTTTGGCAGCGGCTAGATGCAGACGGAGGCGTTGCGCCCAGTTCGAGTTGTTGCCGATTTGGTTCAGGAAGAAGAATGTGAGGTCGTCGTCGGCATCAACGACCAAGCGTTTGCCGTACTTGAGCAGTCCGCACGGCAGGGTGCGGAAAAGATAGCGGGAAACGATAAGGTCGTAATGACCGCTGGCGACGATATCGTCAATTATTCTCTCCCTCTCCTTTGCAATTGGGAACAAGGACTGCATCCCACCCCATGGCATTACGCTCAGCCATTTGGCTATACGTGTCTTTTGCGGCAAGGCATCGTTCACGGGTCCACTATACACTACCGTTACATTGTCTATGTCGGAGACGGCGCCGCTACGGAACGTTACGAGGTCGACGGTGCCTAGCCGTGCACAGGCCTGCAGCAGCAGACGGGTGCGCTGTGAGTCGCCGTTGCTTTTGGCACCAAAGGGGTTGACGTCGGATGAGATGAAGAGTATGTTCACGGTTGAACGATGTAGCTGCGGTAAAAGAAACGGTTGCGGGTATTGAAACGCGTCTTGCCGCCGTAGCCTATGACGGCAGAGTGATAGCCTGCTTGCCACACCAAATGGCTGGTGGTATCGTTATAGAAACTATGGGGATAGGAAAAATGACGAACATCAATGCCCAGCATCTCTTCTATCCGTTTCTTGGACTCCTGCAGTTCGTGCAGAATCTGTGTCTCTGTGAGTAGCGAGAGAGCAGAGTGGCTTACCCCGTGGGAACCGATGGTGCATAGACCCTCAGCCAGCATGGTGCGCAGTTGCTCCCATGAGAGTGCTTGCTGTTGGCATAGTGCTGCGTCGGGTGTGCTTGAGGTGATGGCATGCATGGCGGCGGCGAAACCTTTGTTGCTGGAATAAATGTCGTTGATAGCCTGGTCAAACCACCTGTTGTCGCCATTTGCCATTTGTTCCAACTGCAGCCACCAGAGGTCTGCTTTGCCATCGGGCATATCGGTTGTAAGGTAGATGGTGAAGGGTATGTCGTATTTTTTGAGTATGGGGTAGGCGTGGGTGAAGATGTCGGCGAAACCGTCGTCGAAGGATATGCTTATCAGTCTGCGGGACATTATGCGATGCGAGGCGTCGATGAAGGCGTCGATGTCGACAAAACGGTATCCCTGTGATAGTCTGTTCGAGATTAGTTGTTCGAGGTACTTAGGTGTTATTTCCAGGTCGCGGTTGGCGGCAAAGTTACTCCGCTCCGGCATAACACGGTGCAGACACCAGATTTCTCCCACTACAGGGTGGAATAGGTTGTGTATTTTTCGTTTAATCATGGATACAGACCTAAGTTGAACAGTTCTACGTGCTCGTACTTCATGTTGTTCATATACAGGGCAGCACATGCACCACCGCAGTTGCCGCCGAGCAAGGCGTCGCACCGTGACAACAGTTGCAGCGACGAGAGGTATTCCAAGCCCTTTAGATAGATGTCGTCTTTGCGGTCGAAATTCACCTGATATATGTATGTGTGGTTCCCCGCATTGAAGATATCGTCGTAGTATTGTCGCTTGTTGACTAGCACTTTGCCAGGGAATGCCTCCTCGAAGGTCTCGTGGATGCTACGCTCCTCGGTGGCAAGATATATATATTGGTAGCCGTATCGATTGGTCATCTCTTTGGCTTTTTTTACCACATCGTGGATATTGGGCTGGACAGGATGACCTTGTGGCTTGAGTTTTATATAGTCGGTACCGCGACAGATAACGCCAAGTACACGCTCGTGTGGAGCAAGCACAGTGTTGTATTCCGCTTCGACGTAGGCTTTGGTTTGCATGTTGAGCCGTACGAGTTTATCGTATACCAGGCACCACATGCGTAAATCACCTTTCCTATAGGGTGTGTCGAATTTCGGGCTCACTACGCCGGTGTCCCTGTCGCATACAATGTCTGCATGACCGGCCTTGGTCGTATTGAATGGCTGCTCGAAAAAGGTATCCCAGTTTGTCCATCCTTCGCCGCGGTTTTTTAGATTGATATGTGGTGTATATCCACGGTTAAGACTGTATACCATCAGCGACATCATGTTCTCCAGAAAACAGGCGTTGAAATAGCCATACTCGTATATGCCATGGTCGATGAGCATTATACGTTTTGGCTCACCTATCTGTGTTGAGACAATGAGCTTCGTAACGGAATTGCCTTTGTATATTATTGTGCGCAAAAATTTCATTCTTCTCTCTTTGGCCCGAAAAGTCGTATGTCGCATATCGATGTGTCAGATTGCGCATAGACACTATAATGTTCTTCTATATATGTGATGTCGGGAAGGTATTCGCTTTGCATATCTACAACTACCCATTTGGGATTGTGCAAAGTAATAGATTCTGGATCGGAAAATTTAGAGTCAAAACAATAGTGCCACCATAAGATTATTCTATTACACGGTACTATGTCGTAATGATAGAAAATGCTCAAGGCCGATGGGTCATAAGCCCTGCCATCTATATAGGCAAGGTTATAATTCCATACGCTGTCTTTGTCCTCTGGTGGTATGGCCTGCAATACATTTTCCGTCGAACGGTAATAGTTGTCAATAATCTCATTGCCGTTCCTGAACAAGCATTTTGCGGCATTTCTGGTACGGCTTCTAATAAACGTGAAATTTGGCATAAGCAGCATGGCCGTCCATATCGCGATTGCTCCGTTGCGGTATGAGGTCATTAAAACAGCAGTCGCAAGGCACAAGACGGGCACTGTGATGATGAAATAATGCACAAGCATATTGCTTCCTGTCAGAACCCATTGACACACCATTATGGGGCAAAGCAGGCACAGCATCATTTTGTTCTCGCTTTTAACCAAGGCTACTATGGTTGCCAAAGTCGTCAGTAACATGAAGTATTTCGCGCTGAAACAGGCAGTAATAAGTCCCTTTACGCCTTCTGTATATTTCATGTTGAAACCAATCAGGCCATAAAGCATATCAGTAAAGGCACCATTTGCGGCGAAGTATATTGATGTGGGAAGCATGATGGCCAAGAATCCAAGTGTAAAAAAACAGCATTGCACTATACAGGTTAACCATTCTTTCCTTATTAAACCGAAGATGATCAACCCAGCAAAGCACGCCCCTACGGAAGAAACTCCATCATTAGGCCTGATTAAGAAAACCAGAGCGAAACAAATTCCTATTACAACCGATGTCAGACGTGACTGTTTCCCTTTTTTGATTGTTTTTGCCGACAAGTACAGCGACAGCATTATGTATGGCAACATCCACTCTTCGCAGCCGTTACCTTCAGAAAGCATGCCGCAAAGCAACAATACGAATAGCGACAATATAAACAAAGTTCCCCTTCTGCTGATAAACAAAAGAGACGTTTTGCAAAGAAGCCATAGCGTTACCGTCAAGTTGACAACTTGTAATATAAAAACTCCCAATCCATGGCCTGCAATTAGCTCTCCAAAGGCATTAATATAGAAAAGGAAGGGTCCTTTGTGGTCGAAAACGTCCCGATAGGGAATTCTGCCATCCAAGATGGCCCTGCCAATGGTTTTGAATAGTACACTGTCCATCCCATCGTTTGCATACAATGGCGACGAATTGAACGAAAACACTAGCAAAAACACGATGGAAACTATTGTCAATATAGCAATATTGACAATTTGATGTATTACGGGTGTGTTTTCCTTCATAGCCAATGCAATCCGATATTACGGTTTATGGAAAGACTTTGCACTATAGCGTTGCGATATTTTCGCAGTATACGATAGTCTGCCATATGGGCATTATATGTTGCTTTACGCCCACGCAGCAGGCTGTGGATGGCTTTGGCATGATGGCAGCGGATGTCGTGGTCGATATCGTGCTGTGTGTTGGGATTGGTATAGTCGATAAGGGTGAGTATCTCGTGCTCGCGTGTGTCATAGAGCGGCCGGTCGAGACGCATGTCGTGCACTATACGCTCTTTGGGACAAATTCCTATCTTTAGGCCGTGGTAAAGCACTCGGTTGATGTAGTTGTCGTCCTCGCCGTAGTGGAAGAAGATTGGATCGAAACCGCCGACAGTCTCAATAGTCTTACGTGGCAGCAGCCATGCGGCAGCATTGACATATTTTGTGTCGTAGACCTCCTTGAGGACACTGAAGTACGTGTCGTTGTATAAAGAGGGGTCGGTGATTTGGTCGTTGCAAATACAATTGAGTTGCCAGATTCTAGTCTTCTCTTTGTTAAGATGCATGCAACTCAGGATACCGTATTCTGGATGATCTTTAGATACTTTGATTAGTTCGTCAACTGTACCAGGTTCAATCCATGCGTCTTGATTCAGCAGAAATACATAGTCGGCCCCCTGTCCAAGTGCTAGTTTCATGCCTAGATTGTTGGCTTGGCCAAATCCGAGGTTTTTATTCTGCGGCAGCAGGGTGACCTCCGGGAAGTGTTGGCGGATGTACTCGCATGTGCCATCGGTGGAGGCGTTGTCGATTGCCAGTATGTCAAGTGGAATGGTGCTGTCAATGAGGCTGCGGAAACAATAGTCGTACCATTTTGTTCCATTATATGTCACGACTATAACAAATACTTTCATATTAGGCAATGTTTTTGATAATTCTTCGCCAGTATTTCAGAGATAGAACTTTTGAGGGATGCTGTGTCATGTACAGAAACATGTAGGGGAGTGCGGATGGCTCATGAACATAGTTGTATGCAATATCGTGCAAATACTGCCGCTTGTTGGCATCGGTGATACCTTGCAGGCTTGGAAAGTAATGGCTCATTGCACAGTATTGTTTATAGAGGCGTATGGCAAGCCGAATGGATTGAGATGATGATTGGTTGCCAGCATGTCTGCGATATGCCACGCCATGTATATCGTGGCACCAGGCACGCCCGTACTGCATGATTGTTAGGAAAAGGTATATGTCGGAGAAAAAGATGTTTTTGGGAAACTCCACGGGACCTATTTTATTGCGAAAAACCACACTGCTGGTGAGTACTGTCCAAGTGTCATATATCTCTCTGGCGGAATATTCTCGCTCTTCAAGTTGACTGAAGATTGTTTCTTGTGGATGATTGGATTGCTCGTAAAGCAAGTCGACCTTATGGAAAGAGAGGTAGTAGTCCTTGTGGCTGTCAAGAAAGTCGACCTGCATCTGCAGTTTATGCGGGTCGGTCCAGTAGTCGTCGCCTTCCACCATGGCCACATACTCCCCATTGCAATGTTGGAGCACAAACTCCCAGTTCTTTACGTGGCCGAGGTTCTTTTCGTGGTGAAATACGTGAAAGTTGGTGTGTTTCGCATCATATTCGTCGCAAATACCCCCCGTGCTGTCGGTAGAGCAGTCGTCGCCGATAACGACCTCGTAATCGAAGTTCACCTGCTGGGATAAGATGCTGTCAAGACACTGCCTGATGTATTGCTCCTGATTGTATGTTACGACAAAGACGGAGAGTTTCATGAAATAACAATACGTTTAATCCAAGATACAGGTGTCATTATTGTTTGCCCTGCGAAGGATGGCGTGTTTTAACGATGCATACATGTCATAGAGCAGTAGGGATAACCCATGGGAATTGTAGTATTTCAGATATACGGGTAGTTTGGATATTGCCTTCAGCGCCCCAGAAGGAGTATATTTGATTTTTTTTCTATACTCAAGGAATTGTATCCTTTGATTGAGGTAATCGGATTGCGCAACTTGTAGGAATGGGGTGTAGTTGCCTATAAAGGGTTCTTTCCATGTTTTTATTGGTGGTTTTTCGCAACTTAAACCCACCGATTGGTCAGAGTGGATGCGGTATTTAATTAGAGGGGTGTCAATGTAGGCCAAGGCGTTTTGTGTCAAGGCTTGGATGACAATAACGTAATCATGGAATATTCCTTTTGTACAGTATTCTGAAAAGCGTATGTTTCCATACCTGCCTCGGTGAATTGCCATTGTGGCACCAGTCGCACAGTTGCTATAGGCAAAACGTTCTGGCACTAGTCCTGCGTTGAATAATCTATGACTTAGGGAGTCGAAGAAATAGTCGAAGAGGGTATCCTTTTCTTGTATGTTGTTGTCGTTGATAAGATACCCGTTGGTGAAAATGGTCGAGATGTTCTTGTTCTCGGAAAAGTAGGAGACGATTGTCTTTACTTTCTCAGGCATCCATATGTCGTCTTGATCTGAAAGGAATATTATATCGCCTTGGCAGAAGTTGACGGCTTGCTGGAAGTTGTTGACTGTTCCGAGCGCCATCTTGTTTCGGTGAATGTGTATGGGGATAGATGTGGTTGCTTTTATTTGTTCAATGATATTCAGTGTCATGTCTGTGCTGCCGTCATCACACACTACAATTTCATCTACAGGCATCGTTTGGGTGTGAATGGACTCAATTTGTTGCCGTATGTATCGGGCTCCGTTATAAGTACAAAGCGCTACAGAAATCATCTATTCTACTTATAATCAAACGATGATCATACCTTTTTGTACCCAACCAACCAATTTTCCCTGATGATTGAGGTTTTTAGGCCACTGGCCTCATTAAAGACATTACCTTTAGTATCCTCGCTCACGTCCACCCGGAACGACAGACGAGCGTCATCGCCTGCATAATTCCTCACTTCCTTTTCCGCCACATCAAGTTCAATCTTATAATCGCCATTCGACAACGTGTTGGCGGGAATTTCAAAATGAAACTCATATTCACCAGGATCCAACGAATAAATGCCATCTATGTCATTGTAATCCGCTCTTGCCAAAGGATATTGGAACGAGCTGACCAAATTGAAGCCGATCACTAGATAACCCACACGGGTATTTATTCTCACTCTAAAATCAACATCAATCGGAGTGGATGTATAGAAATGCTCTCCGGTTTTCGGTGCCACGCGAGCATACAATAAATTCAACTTATCCTTGATAATGGGAGCATGGTTGATATATTCCGATTGAACCACTTGGCCTTGCATATACATTGAAACAGTGTCGGATGCCGAGCCTCTATACACCACCTTTCCCTTATCCAATAACAAACCCGAGTTACACAATCGTTGTACACTGACCATATTATGACTTACAAACAGAACCGTCCTTCCCTCGCCTTTGGAGACATCCTGCATCTTGCCGATGGCTTTCTTCTGGAATTCGGCGTCGCCAACAGCGAGGACTTCGTCAACGACCAGTATCTCGGGGTCAAGGTGGGCGGCGACGGCAAAGCCCAACCGCACCATCATGCCGCTACTATAACGCTTTACGGGGGTGTCGATATAACGCTCACAGCCGCTGAAATCCACTATTTCATCAAGCTTGCGCGTGATCTCTTGCTTGTTCATGCCGAGGATGGCACCGTTCATGTAGATGTTCTCTCGTCCAGTCATCTCGGGATGGAAGCCGGTACCGACCTCCAGCAATGAACCTATACGTCCACGGGCACGGATGGTGCCAGTGGTGGGGGCTGTGACACGCGAGAGGATCTTCAGCAACGTACTCTTCCCGGCTCCGTTCTTGCCGATGATGCCTACCACGTCACCCTGCTCTACCTTGAAGTCGATATCTCGCAAGGCCCACACATACTCGCTATCGCCCTTAGTCGCGCGGTCGTTGGTCTCGCCCACTTTCAGGAAAGGGTCTTCCTTGCCGCGTATGTTCATCGTCCACCAGCGCTTGAGGTCTTGCCCCAAAGTGCCGGTGCCTACCAATCCGAGGCGGTAGAGTTTGCTGATATTGTTGAATTCTATTGCAGTTGACATATTTCTATGGTATTATTATGTCATATCGATACATCATGACTACTGGTCAACTAGATCGTGAGACTATTCCTTTTAAAATCTACTGGGAGTTAAGTAGAGAAAAAAATATTTCAACAGTTTTCTGTAGTACCTCCAGGGCAGGAAAGGTGTGCGCTTGATTCGTTGTCTAGCCAAGTGGAATCCTGCTTTATATTCTCCCTTGGCAAGCAGAGCCAGTTCGTCTGTCCATGATTTGTTCCACAGATGAATCCCGTATGTGTCGGGTTTTATATATTGCATCACCCCTTCCAATGCAAACTCCTGAGAATAATGGATGGGATAGAAATAAGAGGACTTGTATACAGTCAATCCATTCGTCAGATTCTGAGTGGTATCCTCTTCGATAAAGCCATACTGGAACAGCTGGGGCGTGATAAACCTAGTTATGATAGGAGGGCTGACGACATCAAACTTTGTGCTGTCATAATAGTCGAGACACTTCTTGCAGAAGGTATCCCCCAGTTCTGCACCCAGAATGGCCATATTCGCGTTGGACTCATCCTCCCTGCCGAGAAAGGCCTCGTCCTGCAAGAAGGCATCAATAGGACGCACAAGAAGCATATCTGTATCCATATAAATACCCCCTTCGCGATAGAGAGCATAGAAACGCATATAGTCAGCCACAAAGGCATACTTGCGGTGTTTATAAGCATCACGAATCCAAGGTATGTCCATTGGAGAATTGTCCTCGTTCCATTCCTTGATTTTAAAGTCGGGGCAATATTTCCGCCAAGACGCGAGGCACGTCTCTATTTCTGGCGGAAACTTACTTCGGCCGTACCAACAATAATGTATGGTTTTGGGAATCATAATATCAGCGCTTTCTTACTAAACACACTATTTTCCTACCAATTGATGCCAACGGGCAAGCAAAAAACAGAATGGATAAAGCAAAACTCTTTTTTTTCAAGAACAAGTTTTCCCATTTATTCCAAGTATACTTTATCAATGCTGAACGTCTTTCTTCTCCAATATAAGAATAAAATGCTCTGATCTTTTTAAAGGAATATTTGGTCAGATTGCGCAACCGGATTGTATCTGTCACATAATAATTGCGGCCCTCGTCTTTTACAACGGCAGACAATCTAGGTGACGTATCACTAATTTCTCTTCCAAAATCCATCAAACGAAGACCCGCATAAACCCGTTCAGACATGGCTTCTGGAGTGCGTTGCTTAGATGTGGCACATGCATTATAAGCATATCGGTAACCAACCCCATCAACGAACTGAATTTTGTTCGCCTTAGCGTATACCTTCACAGTCCAATCACAATCTTCCCAACGGACCTCTTCTACAAAACGAATATTTGTCCGCCGCAAAAAATCGGTACGATATAGACAGCGCCAGGGGGCATTGTAATAACAGGTGTAGTAGTTCTCAAGATAGTCGTTACTTTTTAAAACAGTGTTCCGAGTCTCCAAAGGCATCTGAAACTGATTCCAGTTGTCTTTCGGGTACTCGTATTCGAAGTCGAAGTAGCAGATGTCCGCTTTTGTTTCAGAAACTGCTTTCAAAGCATTTATTACGCCATCAGCGACAATTGTGTCATCGGCATCACAGAATGCGATATATTCCCCTTTGGCAATGTCGATTCCCCTGTTTCGAGCTGCGCCTTGCCTTTGGTTGCGTTCTTGATGAAGCACTGTCATATTAGGATGCAACGTCTGTATCCTGCGCAAAACATCTAATGTGTTGTCCGTCGAACAATCATCCACCACGATTACCTCATATTCACTGCAGGAAAACGGCAATGCGAAGATGCTGTCCAATACACGTTTAATGCTGCCGGCCACATCGTATGCAGGGATAATATATGTGAGTTTTTTCATAGGTGAAGCACCTCCATAATATATTGCTCTCTACAGTCATTGAGATATGATTGTTTGTTTGTTGCACGTTTTACAAGATTTTTCAAGTGTTTGCCCCATGGCCGTTGAATTCGGGCGTGGTGCCATGGCGAGGCCTTATATGCCGCGTCCCATTCTTTCTGATAGGGTAGTCCGTAATATCGCCAATGCCAAGGCTTTATTCCCCCATTATAATGAATTATGACGGGATGCTTACTATTAGCCAAAACATCTTCCATAAATGCAGGGGTGAAGTTCTTCGAAAAGTATTTTGTTAAATACATGGTTTGGAAATTGTAGCAAATGGGTAAAAAGGCTTTTACATCGGCCAAAACTGCATTGATTGTATCCTGATCCATCAATGGAAGGTTATCTTGATGGGATTCAATAAATGAAATGGCAAGGCGTGAAACCTGCTTTTCGCGCCAATATTTAAGATTGATAAGTTCTACCCCTGCATTGAAATACCCATATTTCTTGTCAAATCCCAATCGACTATAGGTTTCATCATCATAATGTAGACTATCTGCCACTCCAGCGATGGCTTTGCCATGTAAATCATAGTTCCATAGGTCACGAATCTCTCCACGAACAACCATGTCTCCATCCAAATAAAGAATCTTGTCAATCGTATCGGGCAACAACGTCGCAGCCATCAAGCGATAGTAGGTACTTCGAGAAATATGGTTGTGTGGATTCAGCGGACAAACCTTCATTGTTTCATCATCAATCACCCGCATAAAAAACCTGGAATTATGGTTTGCGCATAACTTCTCGAATTTTTTTGTGGCCTTTTTTGTCCATGAGTTATCGGTCAAAAGATAAATATCGAATTGGCTCTCTTTATTGTTCTCAAACAAAGAGGTCAGCATCACCCCATAATAGGGCGCATATTTGATGTCTGAACCTATCAGTATGTTTATTTGATCTTTTCCCATTTAGATGATGTTTTTTGTCCACCTATAAGTTCTACGTATGCCTTCTTGAATTGAGCAAAATTCATAATGTCCAATGAGATGATGTAGTTTTGTAGTGTCCAAGGAGAAATGAGAGGCATCGAGCTTGTCAGCCTCTATGTGATGTGTGGTAAAGGAGGGTACATGCAATCGAACCGCAGTAACAATATCATTAACCGAAAGCAGCTGTCCGCTGGCAATATTGATTACTTCATTGTAGACATTACGCTGTATCAAGGAAAACAGAATGTTCACGAAATCTTCAACAAATACATAATCCTTCAGCCCATCACCATTCCCCCAAATTTCCATACTCTCCCCTTTTAGTGCTTTGGCTAATGCCACGTTGATTACCCCCTGTTTCATGCCATAGTGGTATGGCCCATAAGGGTTGCTTAACCGAATAATTAGAGGCCTGATTCCAAATAGTTGTGCATATTGCATTAGATATTTTTCAATGGCAAGTTTTACTACCCCATAGCTACTCACAGGAAAAACATCATCAGTTTCACGATGCTTTTTTTCACCGCGTGTTCCATAGATAGCACCTCCTGATGACATGTAAATAATTTCACGAACCTCATATTCCACCATTAGGTTAAGGATATCCAAAGTAGGTAACAAATTGGTCTCTACATCATATTTGGCATTGTGTGAACTAATGGGGATGGTAGTACTAAGAGAGTGAAGTATTATGTCTATCCTGTTTTCATCGAATACTTTTCTCAAAAAAACACCGTCAGCGAAATCTCCAGCATAAGTTTTGACAACACTTTTGAATGTTAATCTTCCTGGGTGGGTTTCATGCCTGTCAAATACTATCACTTTATATTGTTCCGGAAGAAGAGCATCAATATATTTGATTATATTGGTACCCAAGAAGCCGTACCCTCCTAACAATAGAATTGTTTTCATCAGATATAATAATTTAAGTATTTGCGGAAACGGCGTGCTTGTTTTAGCAACCAATTGTCAAATGGGGCGTTGTATTTCTCAAACTGCCACTCTTTAGCCACTTCCTGATAGATATTATACGAGATATAATCGTGGTTGTGCCATTGTCTATGATAAGCAAAAACCAAATGTTTACGCCATCCTTCTATAGATACAAATGTGCCAATATAATCCACAATCTTTTTTACCTCCAATGGGTTTGTTCCGTCAAATTCTTTTTGGTTGGTAACAGTTCCTGAGTGACGACAGAAATAAGCCATTGGCTTATTGACGATTGCCACTATGCCTTGACGAGCAATTTCCACCCAAAATAAATAATCGCCAGCACCTTTGTATTTCATAAATGACTGCGGCACATTCTTCGCCGCTTCTTTGCTAAAAATAGCACAACTGGCATTTTTTATCCAATTGAAAAGGGTTAGATAACATTTGATGTAACGAATGCCGCTCATATATTGATTTCTTCCTTCAAAAGGAATATCCCATGTATTACCCTCGTCATCAATCATCAAAGTGGGAGAATAAGCTAACACACATTTCTTCCTTTTCCTTGTTGCAAATACCAAATCTTCCAACAAATTCAACTCACAATAGTCATCGCTTTCAGCGATCCAAATCCATTTTCCTTTTGAGAGTTTGATACCCTTATTCCATTGTTCAAATGGGGAGCCTGAATTAACCTCATTAACCATAACGTGGCTCAAATGCGGATTATCCTTATATTGCTCAATGATTTCCAGACTATTGTCCGTGGAGCAATCATCAAGGATTATCACTTCAAAGTTTTGATAGGTCTGGTTAAAGACGCTGTCCAGCCGCCGCTTGAGGTAGAGGGCATGGTTGTAGTTGGGGATAATGACTGAGACTAAAGGGAGATTGCTCATTTAACAAATCTTTTTATAAACTCTTCCATCCCATTCTTCACTATCGTCTTGGCTTTCACTCTTGCTTCGGGATTTTTTTTGATTATCGGCAACAAACACCCCACTTTCTTTAAACAAGCATCTTGTCCATCTTTGGAAAGCATTGTCTCCCTAAAATCAATCATGCAATCTTTTATCCCAAGAGTCTCTATTAAACCAGCAATCTTATGTTCATAACTTAGGGCAATAAACGGTACATCTTGATTGATTGAGAAAACCACAGAATGATAGCGTGCACCTATTACAAATTCAGCATTTCGAATGACCGACTGCTGTATATCCGAACTATAGCAGTCGGGTATCACTACTACTCTATCGTCATTCAATCTATTAGCAATCAGTCTGAAAAGATATATATCGTCAAACTCAACTCCTTTTCCAAAGACTTGAGGAAGCATAACAATTTGCAAATCGGGATTATGCGACCACACAACCTTTATCATCTCACAATAAAAGTCAACTAAGTCTTCTTTAGAAAACTTTCCTTTGTATGCATAATGCCATAACAATTCATTTGGAACAAATACCATATATGGTTTTCCTCGCAATGAATGACGAATTTCGTATGGGATATCTACAGTTGGATTATCCAAAAATGCCGAATCCAACGTTGAAACATATTGGACTCCTATTTCATCCGCTATTTTTTCTGTTTCCTTGTCCCGAACAGAAAGATACGAGAAATAATATAGCATCTCATAGCTGAGTTTTTTAAACTTACGATTCATTTCAGTTTCTGTTGGGAATGGGCCAAACGAACGCCCATAATATGCAAGTGGTTTCTTGCAATATTGTGCCCATTTTAAGAAATACAGATGTCTCCAATCCTGAAATCCGCCCATGCATATTCCTCCAGGAGCACAAACCACCACATCAGCCCAATCATATAGTCCCTTAATTTGTCGAGTAAAAGGATGCACGCACCACAAGAATTGACGTTCAGGTTTGCGAATAGCAATTTCTCCAAACTTAGAATATTTAAAAAAAGAGTGTAGGTTTACATATTGAACCCTATCACTTTCAATTGCGAATTGGCGGATGCTATCGACCTCTCCACTATCAACAAATAGCACCCTAATTGACACATCATTAATCCTCTTTAGTAGGGCTCTGACTAGTGCTTTATGAGCCGATTCGTCCCCTCTATTTCCAAGAGGTTGGTTTATGATAAGAATTTTCATTTGTTCAATTGTCTATAAATCGGTTTTGCGATAAACTTCCTCGCCGTTTTCCAAAAAGTCTTCAAAACTTTAAAATCTCGATAATAAACCACATTCCAATTACACCTATCCATAAAAAGTTCAACCCAACGTTTTTTTTCATACCCAATAAATCTACCGTTGTATCCTTTTGTAAATTTATGAATTATCCTATCCTGTTCCGCATCCCATGCATAATCAATCCCTTTGTAGTAACCATTCTCTTTATACCATTTAATGGTCTTTCTCATTCCACTCTCAAGATCAAACTTGCTTTCAAAACCAGAAACAACCGCTTTTAGCTTTTCATTTGAACAGCACAAATCACAAGCCCTTCCTCCTAATAACATCTCTTTGTCATCACCTTGTAATTCGGAGGCATAATCATCAACTTCTAAATCAATTGTTTTTACTTGGATACACAAAATCATACCCAATGTATCGAGTACATCTTTCCATCTATACACATAATCACCCACAACATTAAAAGTTTCATTATAAGCCTTTTGGTTCCCCAATAATCCCACCAAACCCTTTGCAAAATCTTCCACCCTTGTAAGATTCAGTCTATTCTCCCCTTTATTCCATGTTATGATTGGTTTGCCAGCTTTTATACGTTCAACTATCGTCCAATGCATACCAATGGGCGGATACATACCATAAGGGATCCGTCGGTTATCGTAATTTACTCCAGGACGCACTATAGTATAGTTGATTCTGTTTTTAAGGCAATAATCAATTAAATAATGCTCGCAAATATTCTTATTAATACTATAACTCCATAATGGCTGTGGTGTATCGTCAGTTTCCTCTAATTTTTTGGAAATAGAAGTGTTATAAACTTGTGCACTTGAGATAAAAACATATTGGTCTGCTGTCTTACCAAACAACGATAAAGACAATTCCAATTGCTCTTTCTGATAAACAATGAAATCAATTACAGCATCAAAATGTAGTTCATTTAATCGTTTTTTTACACTTTCTGGTTTTCTCGCATCACAAACAATCAACCTGGCTTTGTCATTAGTGAATTCTAAATTATTACCACGATTCATTATCGTAACTTCATGCCCATTTGAAATACAGCAATCAACCACTGATGAACTTAGGATACCCGAACCGCCAATGATTAATATCTTCATTCGTTTACTACTCCTATATGACCTTCTGTCGCATAATTCTTATGATGAATTGATGCAGGATTCCCGATTACTACAGAGTGACTTGGCACATCAAAATTCACAAAAGTATTGGGAGCAATCAACACATCATCGCCAATAGTGACATTCCCAACAACAGTTGAATTACATCGAATACAAACATTTCTACCAAAATGAGGGGCTCCGTTTCTTTTCCCACGAATATCTCGTCCAATAGTAACTCCATGGGTAAGCATGACGTTGCCTTCAAAAGATGCGGCTCCGTTTATCACGATAGAGCCAGGATGACCAATAATTAAGCCTTTGGGAATATTCATGTTTTCGTACAGGCCAATCCCAGTCTGATAACTCATTTGACGCAACTTCCAAAAGAAGAATTTATACCAAACAGTATTTAATGAAGCTTGGGTCTTTCGATACAAGTACAGGTACTTATATTGCGGCATTCTCAGCTCCGTCTTCGTCATTTTCGGAATACCGCGAAAAGAGGCATTAAACTTCAAGTCATACGACCAATTCTCACGGAAAATATCAGCATCAATGAACCAATATGATGGTTTCAACAATCTGAGCAGTTTCATTTCGACAGTTTTGCTAATTTATTCTTTATTTTCCTCTTGTATTTAAAAGACATCTTTTCAATATTCGTCATGGCATCAGTAATCACCATGGATGAAATGAATCCTGATAGTTTAAAGGTTGAAAAAAACACGAAACGTTTCAAGGGTGAGTATATTGGGTTCTCAATATCCATTCCTCTATTACCATTTATTGCATCGTTTTTTCTTTGAGTAAGTATGCGCAAATTCTCAAGTCCATTCAGCATTTGGTCACTTGTAGAATTATGAACAAAAACAATTGACGTGCCCTTGTTATCGTACATTTCAGGACACGTGTTCTCGACACCCCAATAGTCGGCTATTGTGAAATTAGAACCACGATGATAATTCCTGAACAAACAACGATAACAACAATGTCTTAAATATATTTCATTACGGAAGCCTCTAAAAAAAGGGTTTTCTAGCAATTTGGCACAGTGGGTAGTAGTAGCAGTAGTAGTAGACACAATGCACTGATTAGAATTCCATCCTTCCGATTTATCCCTAAAATTAAACTTAAGAATTCTATCACCTTTAAATGTTTCACTTAGATAATTGTTCCACACTTTGGGACTTGGAACCCCATGACAAATAAAATCCACCAAAACCAACCGTTCGTATTTTTTTTTTAGATAAGCTTGCAGGCCACCAACCTGGCATGGGGTGCCAGAAAACAGCACCCAACGACCTTGTTCAAGAAATTGTTTTGCCTGCTTGAATGTATCTCCAACTCGGCTCTGAACATACTTGCTGCGCATAAAGGGCTCAATCCCCTCAGTGGTTTCCGTGTAATCATGAATTACCTCCCACTTCTCATCAAAACGGGCACCGAAAACCACGCCACCTTGCTCTATCGTCCATTTGGCTAATGCATGAAACATACCGCCTGAGCTGCTGCGCATCCTGACTTCCTCGTCTTTGTTGATGGCAGCATAGGCTTTTGTTTCAAAATCTGATGGGATGGTCTGCGGATTGAGAATTGGACAGGTCTTCTCGCATTGATGACATCTTACACAAGCCTTTGTGTCAATCTTCGGCTGAAGAAAGCCCTCCCTGTCTTCCACCATCTTTATACAGCCCTTTGGACAGATGGAAGCACATGCGGCACACCCTGTACAGGGTTCCTTTGGGGCTAATTTGATGCGGTCTTGCATAAAGAGTGATTCGATTTTCTTTCGGTTTTCATCGCCTACGCTTGGCTTAAGATATGCCTAGTCTTCGTCTAATGTACGAAATCGTTTTTTCGGCTGGTTATGGCGGGCGGTTTTTCGGCTCTCAGAAGCTTACACTTCCGAGGATATAGCGTGCATCCTCTGAGATACCTCCGAGGGTCCAGGCATGAACACTGCCTGAACTTTTCTCGAGGTCTTCTTCACCCCGGATATTCATCGTCCACCAGCGCTTGAGGTCTTGCCCCAAAGTGCCGGTGCCTACCAATCCGAGGCGGTAGAGTTTGCTGATATTGTTAAATTCTATGGCAGTGGCCATTATATGAATGTGTTAATGCGTAAATGCGTTAATGTGTAAGTCGTTAAGTCGAAAAGTCAAAAAGCCTCTAAGTCTATAAGTCTGTGAGTCCTTGAGTCAACAAGCCGTCAAAGTTGTCGAGACTTTGAGACCGCGAGTTCTTTTAAATTCTTTTATAATCTGATTGAGATTAAACGACCACGAATCTCACGAATCAGACGAATTTCTTTTCAGTTCTTTTGGTTCTGATTGAGATTATTGTTTATGCAAGAAACTCTGCGGCTTCTCGGCATGCGAGCTGAGGCTTGAAAACCATAGTGCCATCGGACTGTCGCTGTACACCATTCCTCGTTTCCATGCCATGGCACGCCAACGGCGCGACTTCCATATCAGTCGCTTTATGCCGTCGGCTTTGCTGCTGTCCACGCTGCCGTAAACCATGTCGCGCTCTACTTTCTCGACGGCATCGTCGTCATGCACAAGCCGCACCGGTATGCTGTACCCTAAGCGCCGTTCAGCAATATCGTCGAGGGCCGACACAAATGGCGCCATCCCGTATTCGGTCACTATATCCTGCACCCGGCCCCAGTCGACTTTGTCGCTCAACGCACGGCAGGTGAGTGCCCAGTCGACGAGGTCGCGCAGCGTGATACGCGCTGCCGCGAAATGACCCGCCATGTGGCGCAGCAGGAACAGTACCTCGAAAGTAGGGGAGGGGCATATCTCTTTAAGTAGCGTCTCGTAGCGGCGGTTGCTGGGAGGATAGTGTGTGTTGACGAAGTCGTAGTGACTTTCTATGGTGATGCCGCGATAGTCGTACTTGCTGTGGTGGTGCGCATCGTTGCCGACAGCGGCTTTCAGCTTTTCGTGTGCCACGCGGTCGGCCTCGTCGTGACGGTCGTAGAAGTAGAGGTCCAAATCGCCGAACTCGCGCAGCTCCGGCACAGGATAGTACTGCGCCGTATTCGTCCCTTTGAGCACCAGCGTCTCAATTCCGTGATGCTTCATAGTGTCGACTATCTCCTGCTGCACTTCGCGCTGGTAACGGTGCCATCGTGCCGCTTTGTCGCGCTCGGCGAGCCATGGAATCTTCACCTCGCGCGGCACGTCGAGCGCAGCCATCGTATCGGCCGTCATCGCCGCCACATGGTTCTGCTGCATCAAGCGGAAGAGACTCCACCAGTCATGGGAAGACAACGAGACATCAAGACAACGTGACGTCGAAATATCTTGACCCTCAATGGCACCTCGCAACAATGCAAGCACTATGTCAATCTCGTTTTTCAATTCCAATCAGTGGTATGCCTGCGAGCCCCTTTTTCTCGACGTCTCGCAGTCTCGTGGTGTGCCGTCGGCTTGGCCGACAAGTCTCGATGTCTTGATGTCTCGCCGTCTCGTGGTGTGCCGTCGGCTTGGCCGACAAGTCTTGACGTCTCGCAGTCTTGATGTCTCGTGGTGTGCCGTCGGCTTGGCCGACAAGTCTCGAAGTCTCGATGTCTTGAAGTCTCGAAGTCTCGCAGTCTCGTCGACATGGTCGACTCGTCACACCGTATCCATAAACGTCCTCTGCACTCGGTTGAAGACCACTACGCCCACAGCTATCAGCACCACCATGAAGCCGAAGCTGTAGCCCAGCAGACCCCAGCTGAACTGTCCTTCGCCGAGGAAGCCGTACTTGAAGGCCTCGACGATGCCCGTCAGGGGGTTGAGGCTCATCACGAAGCGCAACTTCTCGTTGGTGATGGTGCTCAGGGGATATATGACGGGCGTGGCGTACATCCATAGGCGTACGAAGAAGTCCATCAGCAGCTGCATGTCGCGGTATTTGGTGGTGAGGCTCGAGAAGAGTATTCCGAAACCCAGCGCCAAGCCTGCCAGCATCAGCACCAGCACGGGCAGCAGCAGGGCGTACCAGTTGGTGTGTATCTGACCTGGCATGACGAACAGCTGGTAAACGGCGTAAACCACCAGGAAGAGCCCGAACTGCACGCCGAAGCGCAGCAGGTTGCTGATGACCGTGGATATCGGCACCACCATGCGTGGGAAGTACACCTTGCCGAAGATGCCTGCATTGGCGGTAAAGGTAGAGGAGGTCTTGCCGAGACAGTCGTTGAAGTACTGCCACAGGCAGATACCGCTGAGGTAGAACAGCGGCTGCGGCAACCCGTCGGTGGGTATCTTGGCTATGCCGCCGAACACCACCATATACATGATGACTGTCATGGCGGGCTGTATGAGGTACCATAGCGGACCCAATATTGTCTGCTTGTATTGCGTGGTGATGTTGCGCCTCACGAAGAGCATGCACAAATCACGGTATCGCCACAGCTCCTTGAAGTCCACCTGCAGCAGCCTCTCTTTGGGCTTTATGACGGTAGTCCAGTCGCTGTCGCAAGACTTCGAGATGTTGGTTTTATTATTCTGCCTCATTTGAGATTATTCCTGTTAGGTTAACGATACCGGCCGTTATCCTTTTTACGGCATTTTGTAGGTTAAGTCGTGTTTCCGAGTCACAATAGCCCAAATCTTCGCACAAATATAACATGCTTCGTACCTCTGAGCAGCTACCTTTGGCGATGTTTAAATAGTTTATGAATTTAGCGTCACTCCCTGAATCAAAACCTTCGGCTATATTGTTCATGATGCTGATTGCTGCACGCTGGATCTGATCTTTAAAACCCCAGTCATTATTTTTTGCGAGCATCTTGTAGATGCAATTCACGACCATACGTGATTCTTTCCAGATGTAAAGATTCTCAAGAGCCCTTTCCATATGAATAATTTTTTTTTCTTGATGTCTCGTGGTGTGCCGTCGGCTTGGCCGACAAGTCTCGCCGTCTCGCCGTCTCGCCGTCTCGAAGTCTTGATGTCTCGTGGTGTGCCGTCGGCTTGGCCGACAAGTCTTGAAGTCTCGAAGTCTCGAAGTCTCGATGTCTCGTGGTGTGCCGTCGGCTTGGCCGACAAGTCTTGATGTCTCGTGGTGTGCCGTCGGCTTGGCCGACAAGTCTTGATGTCTCGTGGTGTGCCGTCGGCTTGGCCGACAAGTCTTGAAGTCTTGAAGTCTCGACGTCTTGACGTCTCGAAGTCTCTATTTCGACCGCTTGCGGCGAAATAGTATATTCCCCACGATGCCCCAGAAGTATTTCCAGTCGGTGGCGAACGGGTGCTTGAGGTAGGCTTCCAGGTAGCGACGTTCGCTCTGTTGCACCTCTTCAAGGGTCTCGGGCGTATGGCGCTCGTAGTAGAACGGCGGCAGCATGCCGGGCTTGACCTTTATGCGCAGTTGCTGCATCTCGTCGCTGTAAAGGTTATAGTAGTGGCGGCTCAGCGGACGCACGCCCACCAGCTTCAGGTCGCCACGCAGCACATTCCACAGCATCGGCAGCTCGTCGAGCCAGGTGCGCCGCAGGATGCGTCCCCATATGTTTACGCGGTAGTCGTTCTTGAACTTGCCACCGCGCTCGAGGCTCTGGTAGCGGTAGATATAGGGCTGGATGTATTCCGAATAGCTGTACATGGTGCGGAACTTGTGCACCACAATCTCTTTGCCGCCGAGACCTACGCGGCGCAGGTGTATGATGGGTGAGCCTGTGGGAGGCGTGTCGTCGACAGGCTTGTGCTCTTTGCGGGCTATGACGAAGAACTCGCCGTCGCGGAACTGCTCGTCGACAACCTCGTAGCCGGCTCGGTAGAGACGCCCGAGAATCTCCACTCGGTTGTAGGTGCGTTTACTGCCCCTCGAAACGGCGAAATAGAATTTGCGCGTGAGCGCCAGCTTGGGACATACGCGGTGCCACAGATAGTCCCCTGCTATCAGCACGTGGGCCACGCCCCACGGATAGCGTTGCAAGAGCAACTTGCGCTTCAGCACTGCCGTCATCGAGTGGCACCACAGGTAGCCGCCTATAGGCAGGTGGTTGCTTATGGTGTACAGGTATTCGTCGAGACGTTCGATGGTATGCAGCGGCCGCGAGACAAAGAGAACCTGCGGCGTCACACCCGAAAGACGGTATTCCAATGCCTCGGGCGTATGGGTGGTGAACGGTACTGCGAACGACTTCGCCTTGTCCGACGTCGCCCTCTCCGAGCCGAGCCATCGCAGCGCCTCTTTGTAACTCATCTGCATGACGGACTCAAATTCGCGGCGCACCTCCTCGTCGCCGATGTCGTCCAGGTACAGCTTGGCCCCGGCGTCAGCACCGTTCTCCGTATAGGTGCGCACCTCGTCAAGCTCATACTGCAGTTGGAACAGTCCTTTCTTCATTCCTCTGCTTTGCGAAGCAAACTCGGGTGTATATATGTCGTGGCCACCGCCACAACGCCGCGGATGGTCACCACCAGCCTCCTGTCGCGCTTTATTCGTTTGATATGCCCTTCGGCACCCTTGAACGGACCGTCCGTCACCACCACGCGGTCCCCCTCGTGATACTCCGGCCGGTCGTCGCCAAGAACCTCAAGCCCGTCGCGCCCGGCGCTGACCACAAAGCGGAACACCTCCATCTCGCGGTCGGGAATGACGGCAGCCTGTGTACGCTCCGAGTTGTAGTACACCCACGCCTGACGGCGGTGGCTCACCACGAAACGCGCCATTTCGCCTTCTGTGCAATGCAGGAACAACAACGATTTGATGACATCGACAGGCGCAAAGAACTCTATCCCCAACTCCTTGCAGTCGGCTATCAGCGGCTGCACTCGGTTGTAGTTGACCTTGAAGGCGTACCAGTGGCTGTCCATAGGCATATTCCTCCCCCTCCTCCACCTATATGCGTGGAGTTCCCGGGGGCTCGTCGGCATTTCGGGTAGTCCGACTCACGGGCATTCCTATCGCAGGAATGTTGCCGCAACCCTCTGGATAACAGTAATTATCGTGCTATACATACAATTGCTATCCGAATGCAAATATACACTTTTTTTTGAAATAAATAAAATTTATATTTATAACCGCCTCCAAGTCCCCTCTTCCCCTTTTTCCCCTCTTCAACTCTTCTCCTTTTCTCCTCTTACCCTCCTCTCACCTAACTCTCACTTCCCCCTCACTCCTCCCTCACTTCCCCCCCTCACTCCTCCGTCACTCCTCCGTCACTCCCCCATCACTTCCCCATCACTCCCCCCGTCACTCCCCCCTCACTCCCCCCTCACCTCCTGCTCTCCTCCCACTCACCTCCCACTCACTTTCGGTTGAGTTTCGGTTGTCTTTCGGTGCAGGGGCTTTCCACAAAAAGAATCGCCCACTACTACGTAGTGGGCGACCTGTGTTCGTCAGATGTGTTTGTGAACCTCCGATTAGAGGCCCAGCACTTTGGCACCCTGATTGTAGACGATGTCACGCGGGATATTGGCGTCGCGGATAGCATCGAGGTCGGCCTGTAGCTCGGGGCTCACCTTGCCGTTCTTCTCGCTGTATGCCTTTGCGGCGGCAGCGTCGCCCTCGCCTTCCATGGCGATGATTATGGAAGCCCATTCACGGGCAGCCTCGCGGGCCTTCTCTACGTTGATGACATACTTGCCATTCTCGTCACGCGTAAAGGCGCCGTGCTCCTTGAAGAAGTTGTAGCACATGATGTTGGCCACGCCGTGAGCCTCCGTGGCACCGAAGCGCACCGAGCGCAGGATACCGGCGATGAAGGTGATGTAGTTCTGATTTACGGTGGTGTTGGTGATGAGACCGCGCTCGATGAGCTGCTCCGTGAGGAACAATCCACACACATCGGCTTTGGCCTCCTCCCAGGCGCTGTACTGTGCGCCGAGGGCAACACGGCAGGCACCCTTGCCGGTAACGGTTTGCTTGATACCCAGGCCGTGAGCAACCTCATGGTAGCAGGTGTTGCCGAAGAAGGCATTGAAGGTGACGCTGTCCACCTGCTCGGGGCACACCATCAAATTGGCGATGGGCACCATGATGTTGTCGAACTTGGCCTTCATGGCGTTCTTCAGCTGCAGACGGCGGCTGCCTTTGGCCAGCTGCACGCGCTCGTCGTTGGGCAGGTTGATGGCGATGGTCTTCGACCCCGCATTGCAGTCGCCACCATAGTACACCACATCATAGACGTTGATGTCGCAATCGGTGCCGGGCACCTCTTTCTTGTATTTCTCGTCACAGGGAAGCAACTTCTGCATCTCGGGCAGCATGGCGGCAAACTTCGTGAGGTCGTTGCTCCACTGCTCGTCCTTGATGAGGACATAGGCCTCCTGCGAGCATTTCAAGCCGTGCAGGGCGTCGTCGTAGTTCTCTATGGGACCGACAACAAAGTCAAGCTTCGAGTCTTTCATGTCCATCCACACCATATCGCTCTCAAAATAATCATCCGTGCGGAAGGCCTCGCGGCGGGCTTCCAGATACTTCTTCAAGCCTGCATTCTCGGCCAGGCCGATGGCTTTCTCGAGCAGGGCGTCGACCTTCGCGAGCTCTTCTTTGTAGGCCTCATGATAGGGAAGCACATAGAGCTTGCCTTCGGCATCGCGGCGGATGACGCTGTACTGGCTCTCTTTCAGAGGATCGTCGAGGGCGGCATACTCCTCCTCAGTCATGTCGACGGGGTAGAAGTTGGCTCCCAGCGGGCGTTCGCCGTAGCCAGGCACGAAGGGCTTCTCGCTGTCCAGACGGTCCCAGGCACCATACTGGATGTTGGCGAAGGCGCGGACGGCAGGGTCGCTGAGGGTGTCGAGGGCCGCACGGTTCTCGTAGCCAAAGTACTGATCCCAGTAGATCTCGTCCATCACCTGGCTGATTTCAATGAAAATCTTCACCAGCTCCTTCTCGTTGGCCGAGAGTGTCTCGACGAGGTCCGAAGTCAACGAGAATTCGGCGTACTCGTCCACTTTTTGTTGAATTTCCGATTTCGGCTCGGCTGCTTTCTTGCCTTTGCAACCGACGGCCAGTAGCATTGATGCTGCCATTGCGAAAATGATTAACTTTTTCATTATTAAAGGTTTTTGTGTGTTTTGTCCCGCATTTTGAAACTACAAAGATACATTTTTTTTGCCAATATGAAAAAAAGTAGTACTTTTGCAGCCGATTTTTTGGAAAACAAACCAAAAGAAAATCATCCACGGAAAGGTGCTCGAGTGGTTGAAGAGGCCCGCCTGGAAAGCGAGTAAGCGTTAACAGCGCTTCAGGGGTTCGAATCCCCTCCTTTCCGCTCATGGAAAGAAAACCCGACAGGACACGTTCTGCCGGGTTTCTCACTGCAAAACGCCATATGTCAAACAACGCTGTAAAAGAAAAATACATCACCCCCGAAAGTGAACTCTACAAGGCCTATCTCATCGAGCAGATGGAGTCTTGGCGCTGGCGTTGGCGCAAGCAGTGGTACCTGTTCAAGGTCGAACCCGAGACCTTGGTCGAACGCGCTGCCCTCGTGGAGTTTATCTACGATTTCTCGCTCACCCACCGTGTCAACCCCTACAAGGCGGTCGACCGCATCTCCGACATCTTCGAGGAGGGTCGCGGCGAAGCAGGCGGCATAGAGGAAACCCGCGAACTGGCACAGACCTACCACACGGCGCATTCGGCCTATTGGCTCCGCAAGACCGAACATCGTTTCCTTTTGCGTTGGATCAACGGTTTGATACTGGGTGTCGTGCTGGCGGCAGGCGACGCTATCGTGCGCGGCACACACATGTTTGCCCGTCCCTATACCCTTTCGTTTATATCGCTGATAATGTTGTTGGTGCTTCTTGTGGCCTTCCCTCTCATCTTCGCATGGCTCACCGGCCCCCGGCTCTCGTCCGAGGAGCGCATCGTGGGTTGGCGTATCCTGTAAGTTTTTTATCGGTTGACGTTCTCTCTGGCCAATGTGGTCAGCTGCTCGTCGCATCCAAGGATGTCTGCAATTCGCAACGCCTCCTGCGGCACATTGTCGCTCTGGTCCTCGGTGAGTGAATAGTCGATGAAGCGGTTGATGTTCTGCGGATTTAGCGGCACGTCGGCCATATCCTCTACGAACCCTTTCACCCTCAGTCGTCGGCAGTCGGTACCCAGTTGACTGTAGTGGGTGGTGATGAGGGTTGTGGAATTCATGGTGTTGAGGATGGTAATGATGGCTTGCACCAAAGCTTTGCCTTCCACAGGATTGGTGGTGCGGGCGGGCTCGTCGATGAGTACCAGCAACTCGGTTTTGCGGCACTCTTTCAGGATATTGCTTATCTTTATTATCTCTGCCGCATAGGATGAGAGGCCGTTCATCTCGTCCTGGTCGTCGCCAATGGATGTGGCGATACCTTCCATGAGTCTCACAATGGCTTTGCTTGCAGGTACATACATACCGCACTGCGCCATAATCTGTGCTGTGCCCACACTCTTGAGCAATACGGTCTTTCCTGCCATATTGGCACCGGTGATGAGACACACCCCCGGACGCAGCGTTATGTCTATCGGTTGATAGCGCAGTTTGTGCTTTTCGTTGTGCTCCTTGAGCCGCGGGTTGATAAGGCCCATGTATTCAGTGGTTTCCCCTATCTCCGGTCGGGTAAGTTCCCAACGGATGGAGAGGTCGGCCTTTGAGAGCAGGTAGTCGGTGTAAGCCATTTGTTCCATGGCTGTTACAAGGGTGTCTGTCCAATGTGTGAGTTTGTCCGAAAGACCGATGCAGACGGTGTTCTGTATCTCGTTCTGCTCTGCCAGCAGTTCGCTGATGCGCACGGGGTCGCCACCCGCTGTCTGAAGCCCCTGCAACTCACGCCTCAGCGGTGCCAGGCGGGCATCGTAACTATCATAGATGTAGAAGTTTGCAATGCCAGTATTGTCGGGGTCAAGCACCTCGAACACCTCTTTGGTGTCGGGCAGCGGAAGCATCTCCGACAACGCCATCTCGGAAATGGCACCGGAGGCAATCTGGGTCAGTTGGGCAAGACTCTTGATTTCAAATAGTTCTATCTCGTTGAGTGAGGTATGGTTGGCCAGCGACACTAGCGTGCCCTGCAGGTCGTGAAGCTGCATAAGGCAGTGGCGCAGTTCTATATACGGTTTCTTGTATTTGTACTCCCTAGTGGCTGCAATGGCGCGGTCGAGCCGTTGCCATTCGTCTTGCAGCTCGGCCGCGTTGTCGCTGAATTCGGTGTTGAGCATCTTGCGTCGGCCAGCCGATGACATGAACTCCATGCTATCAATAACATACTGGAAGCCGGCGTCCTGTTTTATGAGGTCTTTGATCTTCATTGTTCTATTTTCATTACGTCGTATACAGGCATCTGCAAAGCGTCGCTCAAAGCGTTGCAAGTGCTCTTGGAATCAAGGAGAAAGCCTTGCGGCGAAGTCGGGTTGAGGGTGATGGCTATCAGGCGTGAACGCTGCAAGGCCATCAGGCGGTTTCCTCGTCGGGTGAACTCTACATAGGCTTCAGGGGTGATGAAAAGTTTGGTGAAGTCGCGTGTTATCAGTGTGATATCATTGCCTTTGGTAGCCAGAACCCTCAGCAGGCGGTCACTAACGGCTCCCGAAGCAAAGAGGGTATGCCCATAGTGCAGAATGTCTGTCTCTGCACGGTCGATAAGGAATACCGAGGCAATGCCGAGGTCGTGGGGTTGCCCCTCGCTGTCAACGGCCCAAAGTCCTGATTGTATGGGGCTCAGGCGTTCGCGCAAGGTCGGCTCGACTTCGTCTAAACGAATGAGGTTGTGCAGGAATTTCGTCCTGCTCACCAGTTGCTTCACGTTGGCTGACACTGCGGCTCCGGTGGCAAGTATCATGGCGTCGGTGACGGTGGGGGAGGCGAGACTTAAACGTGAAAGGGCGCCATCGACTATGGTAAGACCAACTCCCATGCTCTCAAGTTGCTCTATCTGTGTGCGCAGGATGCCCGTAGTGGCAGCTCCTGAAAGCAGGGCTTTGCCTCTGATTAGCACCCGTGCTGTGACTAGCGGACCTAGTGCTGTTCGACGGCTGTCGACGGCTTCAAGACGCGAGACCAGCTGACGTTTGAGATAGTGCTGCTCGGAGGTGATGAAATGGGTGCCTTCGTAGAGCACAACTTCGGGTTTCGCTGTGGCGAAAACACTGTCGACCTGCTCGCCGTCGACACCAATGGATGTCACACCGACATGTGTGTGCATCTCGTTGAGTCTGCGGAGTATATAGTTGAGACACACCGTCTTCCCGGTGTTCTTTTCGAGCCCGACAATCGAGAGGCTGCGGTATTTCAGTATTTCAGGTACAAAAGGCATATTTGCGGCTGCAAATTTACGCAAAAAAATCTAATCAATACAGGAATTATATTAAATATTTTTTGAACATATAAAAAAAACTTGTATATTTGCAGAACATTTTGTGTATGCAAGATGTGCGCAAACAATTGAATATTAAATAAAATAGAGAAAACAATCATACTTATGAGAACTAATTTGATACGAAAAACCTATTTTGTTGTAGCGGCAGCTGTGCTGACGCTTGTGTCGTGTGGCACACCGCAGGAGATTGCCTACATCCATGACGCCACGCGCGACAACGCCGAAGCAATCTCGGGCAAATTCACCAAGGGCATCCAGGCCAACGACCTGCTGAGCATCTATGTGGAGAGTGAAACTCCCACAGCAACGGTCCCGTTCAACCAGGAGACAAACAAAATCGCCATGAGCGACGGCGTGGTCATGAACCCGGGCTCGACAGCAGTCAGTGGCTATCTCGTCAGCAACGAGGGTGATATCACATTTCCGGTGTTGGGTAATGTGCATGTCCTTGGTATGACCCATGCCGAACTGGCACAAGAGTTACAGCGCAGGCTCGTCAGCGAAGGACATATCCTTGATGCCCGCGTAACAGTGCGCTTGATGAACTTCACCGTCAGCGTTCTCGGCGATGTCGCTAGGCCCGGTACAATTGTGGCCAGCGGCGAACGTTTGACTATCTTTGAGGCTCTCAGTATGGTGGGCGACCTGACTATCTATGGCCAGCGCAACAACGTCACCATCATCCGCGAGGAAAACGGTCAGCGCACAATTGGCGAACTCGACCTTACTTCGAAGGATATTTTCGAGTCGCCTTATTACTACCTGCACCAGAACGATGTGGTCTATGTTGAGCCCAATATGAAGAAGAAGAGAACCGCCGACCGCGACCCGATGATTATGACCTATATCACTACGGGTCTTTCTATCCTATCGTCGCTGACGTCCATGTTCTACTACTACATGATGGTGCAAAGACTTAAATAACGACAACTAACCTTTTTGTTGACTATGGAATACAACACACAGATACAAAACCCTAATGCCGCCAACGGCGGCGAGGGAAACGAGACCAACATCAACATCCGTGACATTGTGTTCATGGTGTTGAACAATTGGTATTGGTTCGTTATTTCGGCAGTGGTTTGCTTGGGCATTGCAGGCTTGGTATACAAAATGCAGGCCAAGAGCTATACCGCAACAGGTACCATTCTGGTGCGCGACAACGGTAACTCAATCCGCTACCAGTCGCGTAACATGGATGCCATACTTAACAATATGGACATCTCCAATTCCGGCCAATCGTTGGAGAACGAGATTTACATGTTGCGTTCTTCGTCGCTGATGTCGCAGGTGATCAGACGCCTGAACATGAACTATTATTGCGAACGCAACGATATGTTCAAGAAAATCACCTACTACAACGATGCTCCTGTGCAGCTCACTGTCCACGACCTCAACGAGGAACGCGAGCCAAAGCTTGCATTGAAAATACGTTTGCTGGCTAACAATAAGTTTAGCTACAGCGCAAGTGATTATGGGGTGGAAGGCGAGGCTTATTACAGCCAGCCAGTGAAACTGGACGATACAGTCTCGTTTACCATTGAGAAGACTTCGTTCTACACCGACGCCTTCGAGGGTGTTAAACTCAACGTCGGCATCAAAGAGGTTTACCCCATGGCCCGTAACATGATCAAGAGCCTCTCTGTCTCTCGCGTCGACAAAATGGCGTCGATACTTTCAATTAGCTACGTGGACAAGAATGAGAAACGCTCGGGCGATATCGTAGATACTTTGATTGCCGTGTATAACGACGATGCCATCGAGGACAAGAATAAAGTGGCCCAGAAGACCGAAACGTTTATCTCCGACCGTATCTCGCTTATCTCTGGCGAACTTGATGTCGTCGACGCTCAGGTTGAAGCTATCAAACGTTCGTCGCAACTGCCCGAGTTGCAAGGCGCTGCCAGCCAGCTGATGCAGACAGGTACACGATATGGCGACGAGGTGTCGCGACTGGAGACGGAACTCACGCTTATTCGTTACATCAAGAATGTGCTCTCCGACCCGACCAACAAGGAAGACCTCTTGCCCGCAAACGTCGGTATCAACGATGCCGGCATCCAGAGCATGATTGCATCGTATAACCGCTTGGTCAACGAATATCAGCGCACCAAGACAACAGCTGGTACCAGTAACCCGCAGATACGTAATCTAGTGCAGCAGATGGACGCTCAGTGGAGCGCCATCAACTCGGCAGTCAACAACCTGCTCAATGCCACCACCGTGCGTCTGCAGGATGCCCGCAGCCAGGAAGCCCGTGCACGTAGCCAGATTGCCGCCATGCCTACACAGACCAAGGCTGTGTCCGAGGTGCAGCGTCAGCAGAAGATTAAAGAGGAACTTTACCTCTACCTCCTCAGCAAACGTGAGGAGACAGCCATGAATTTGGCTGTCACCATCGCCAACGCCAAAGTTGTCGAGCCTTCGGTTTCTTCCAAGACCGCTCCGAGACTTATGATGTATATCCTCGTGGCATTGGTCATTGGCCTTGCATTGCCTGCGCTGATTATGTTCGGCATTAGCTTCTTCGACACCAAATTGCGCTCGAAGACCGATGTGGAACGTGCCACGACGTTGCCGATATTGGGTGAGATACCCGAGAAACCGGCTGCACGTGTCAACGACGAGATTATCGTCACTGCCAATGGTACCGATGTGGTCACGGAAGCCTTCCGATTGCTGCATAGTAATATCCCGTTCTTCTTGAAGGATGGCCAAAAGGTGATACAGACGGTTTCCACCACGCCTGGCGAAGGTAAGTCCTATACCGCCCTTAACCTTGCGTTGTCGTTGGCTTATGTCGGTAAACGGACAATATTGGTCGACTTCGACCTTCGTAAGCGCAGCCTCTCGAAGACTATCGACCGTCACAACCGTATGGGTCTTATTCACTACCTGCTTGATCAGGACGACAACTTCGAGAAGTACATCATGCACAGCGAGACCTCGAACCACCTCGACTATATTGTCTGCGAGAAGACTCCGCCTAACGCCACTCAGTTGCTCATGGGCGAGAAACTCGACCGACTGGTAGATTATCTCCGCGAGCATTACGACTATATCATCTTCGACTCCACACCCGCTCAGATTGTTGCCGACGCAGCTATCATCAACCGTGTCGCCGACTTGACAACATATATCATGCGCGTGGGCCGCCTGAACAAGAACTCGCTGCCGTTCATTCAGGAGATGTCCGACAAGGGCCGCTTCAAGAATATGGCTGTCATCCTCACGGATGTTCCCCTTATCCATAAGCGTTATGGTGGTTATGGCTATGGTTATGGCTATGGTTATGGCTACGGTTATGGCTACGGTTATGGCTACGGTTATGGCTACGGCTACGGCGAGGATAGCGATGCCTCGAACGAATAGCAGAGACCTCAAAGTATATAAATCGACAATGGCGGGATGCATAGCACCCGCCGTTGTACTATGAGATAGAACTCTAACAGTTACCTCAAATGACTATAGTGAAGACTGAAATAAACGGTGTGTTTATAATCGAACCGCGAGTGTTTGGCGACAACCGAGGCTACTTCTTCGAAAGTTACAACGAACGTGACTTCGCCGAGAAAACCGGTATTGATGTAAGATTTGTGCAGGATAACGAATCGCGCTCGCATTTCGGTGTGGTGCGGGGTCTGCATTTCCAGTTGCCACCATTCGCGCAGGCCAAACTTGTGCGTGTCGTGGAAGGACGTGTGCTGGATGTCGCAGTCGACATTCGTCGTGGCAGCCCCACCTATGGTCATCACGTGGCAGTGGAACTCTCGGCAGAGAATAAGCGCCAGTTCTTCCTGCCCAAAGGGTTTGCACATGGTTTTGCAGTACTCAGCGACATTGCCGTGTTTCAGTATAAGTGCGATGAATACTACCATCCCGAGGCCGAAGGTGCAATTGCATGGAATGACCCAACGCTGGCTATCGACTGGAGAATCGCACCGTCAGAGGCAGAATTGTCAGAGAAAGACAAGCATCACCAGCTGTTCGCGGATTTTGTAACTCCATTTTAAAAGCGCGTATATGAATGTCTTGGTAACAGGTGCTAATGGTCAACTTGGCCGCCACTTCGGACTACTTGCCCCACAGTCGGCTAATCGTTGGTTCTTCACCGATGTCGCCGAACTCGATATCACATCAGCCTCGGCGGTTGCCAATTATGTTACAGCCAACGGCATCAGCCTTGTCGTCAACTGCGCCGCTTACACCAATGTCGACCGTGCCGAGAGCGATGAGTCAACGGCATTGCGCATCAACGGCGATGCCGTGGGTATCCTTGCCAATGAAATGCACAAAGTCGGCGGCACGCTGATACATTTTTCTACCGACTATGTCTTTGGTGGCAACAAGAACAACACCCCGTGTACCGAAGACGAACCGGTGAATCCGACAGGCGCCTATGGCCGTACCAAACTCTCTGGCGAGAAGGCTGCTAACAGTTGTCACCACCTGATATTCCGCACATCGTGGCTCTACAGCGAATATGGAAAGAACTTCCTGCTCACCATGCTGAACCTCACGGCTACACGGCCCGAACTGAACGTTGTATTCGACCAAGTAGGAACCCCCACATATGCTGGCGACCTTGCCAAGGCAGTGTTTGACATAATAGAGAGTGGTGAATACCTCCAGCAGGAAGGTATCTTTAACTATGCCAATGAGGGTGTCTGCAGCTGGTATGACTTCACTAAAGAGATTGCCCGCCAGAGCTCCCACACCGAATGCCGCATAAATCCCTGCCACAGCAACGAATATCCATCACCTGTGAAACGCCCGGCCTATTCGGTGCTCGACAAAACCAAATTTAAAAACACTTTTAAACAAGAGGTACCCTATTGGACGGAAGCCCTGTCACGGTGCCTCACCAATATCAAGCAATGAAGAACTTCGCACTCATAGGCCTCGGTGGATATATTGCTCCTCGTCATTTGAAGGCCATAAAGGAGACAGGTAACAATCTCGTCGCTGCATACGACAAGAACGACTCTGTCGGCATAATCGACAGTTACTTCCCGAAGGCCTCCTTCTTTACCGAGCAGGAGCTTTTCGATCGTCATAACAACTGGTTTATCGCCCAGGGCAATAAGATTGATTATCTTAGCGTCTGTTCCCCCAACTACTTGCATGACGCACATACACGCTATGGCCTTAGGCTTGGCTGTGATGTCATCTGTGAAAAACCTGTGGTGCTAAGTCCTTGGAATATCGACGCCCTCGAGGAGATTGAACACCAGACGGGACATAAAGCATACACTATCTTCCAGCTCCGTCTGCATCCTTCAGTGGTGGAGCTCAAGAAAAAGATAGAACAAGGCCCGAAGGACAAAGTATACGATGTAGACCTCTCTTATATCACACCGCGTGGCTACTGGTACTATGCCTCGTGGAAAGGCAATATACAGAAGAGCGGCGGCGTGGCTACCAATATTGGTGTTCACTTCTACGACATGCTGCAGTGGGTCTTCGGCCCGGTGCAAAAGAATGTGGTGCATATCGCAAGTCACGACCGCGTGGCAGGATATCTTGAAATGCGTCAGGCTCGGGTACGCTATTTCCTCAGCATCAACGGCGATCATGTGCCCGAAGGTCACAACGGAAGCTACCGCAGTATCACCGTCGACGGACAGGAATTCGAATTCAGTCAAGGATTCACCGACCTGCACACACGCTCCTACGAGGAAGTTCTGGCAGGACGTGGCTTCCGTATCGGCGAAGCAAGAGAGTGTATCAAAACAGTATATGATATCCGTCACGCCGAGCCTATCGGCCTTAAGGGCGACTATCACCCCATGGCGAAATATCCATTAACACCTCACCCCTTCGGATGGTAAACGAACCGTTTATACATGAAAGCTCCTACATCGACGATGGCGTAACCCTTGGCGCCGGCACCAAAGTGTGGCATTTCTGCCATATCCAGAAAGGTGCCGTTTTGGGCGAACGCTGCTCGCTGGGACAGAATGTCAACATTGGCCCCAACGTCCATATCGGCAACGGCGTCCGCATCCAAAACAATGTGTCGGTATATGAGGGCGTCGAGATTGAAGACAATGTCTTCCTCGGCCCCAGCTGCGTGTTCACCAACGTGCTGATGCCCCGACTGGACCGTCCCGCCAACGGACACTATGAGCGCACGCTGGTTCGCGAAGGAGCCTCGATAGGTGCCAACGCAACCATCGTATGTGGTCATACCATTGGCCGCCACGCCCTGGTGGGTGCCGGAGCCGTGGTGACAAAGGATGTCCCTGATTATGCAATAGTGGCTGGCGTGCCAGCAAAAATTATAGGAAAAGTAGAAGAATAGACCTATGCAGTTCCGCGACCTACACAGACAGTACGAGGCCATGAAGGCCGAAATGGATGAGGCGATGCTTAACGTTGCCGCATCGGGAGCCTACATCATGGGACCTCAGGTGGCTGAGTTGGAACAGCAACTGGCAGCTTACGTGGGAGTGAAGCACTGCATCACCTGCGCCAACGGCACCGATGCTTTGCGGCTAGCCTTGATGGCTCTTGGCATCGGTCCTGGCGACACCGTCTTTGTCCCCGACTTCACTTTCTTCGCCACTGCCGAGGCAGTGGCAATGGTTGGGGCTACGCCAGTATTTGTTGATGTTGATCGCGATTCATTCAACATAGATACCTGCGACCTCAACGAAAAACTTACCGCTGCATGTGGCAGCAAAACAATGGCCACACCCAAGGCTGTTATCGCAGTCGACCTTTTTGGACGGCCGGCTGGATATGATTATTTGGTAAACTACTGCAGAGAACGTGGCCTTATGCTCGTCGAAGATGGCGCCCAGGGTTTTGGTGGCAGCATTGGCGACAAAAAGGCATGCTCGTTCGGCGACATAAGCACCACCTCGTTCTTCCCGGCCAAACCTCTGGGATGCTATGGCGACGGCGGCGCGCTCTTCACTGATAACGATGAATGGGCTTCGCTGCTGCGTTCATACCGTGTACACGGCAAGGGCACTGACAAATACGACAATGTGCGCCTAGGTCTCAACTCGCGCCTTGACACCCTTCAGGCGGCTGTCCTGCAGGTGAAGATGCGCCATTTCGACGACGAACTACACGCCGTGAACCATGTGGCGAAACGCTACACCGAATTGCTACATGGCAAGGTACATGTTCCTGAGATTCCCAACGGCATGGTCTCCTCCTGGGCACAATACACCATCCAGGCTGAGAATCGCGACGAGTTGCAGGCACGCCTCAAGGCTGCAGGTATACCTTCCATGGTCTACTACCCCCGCACCATGAGCCGTCAGACAGCTTTCGCCCATCTTGGCCAGCAGCCATGCCCAATAGCCGACAGGCTGTCGCAGACGGTGCTTTCGCTGCCCATGCACCCCTATATGACAGATGAAGAAATAGAAATGGTTTCCAGCATAATCCTGAAATAATATCAATCATGAGAAACTCAATAAAGAAATTATCATTCTTATTGGTTAAACGCTACCGTCACTCTACACTATCGCAGTGGGTGATATTGATGGCTGACGTTGTGCTGTTCTTTGCATCATTTATTCTTATGGAGGCTTTCCGTGGCGGCGGCTTCGCAGGTCTCAGCCTGCGCGACGCTGTTGTCAAGCTCATCATCTCGTTCATGGTGACGCTGATATTCTTCTTCGTCACCGGCAGCTATAAGGGCATCATCCGTCATGCTGGTATGAGCGACATATATAAGATCCTCATTGCTACAATCGGCCCGGCCGTCTTGTACTTTGTCGTAAATATTATCAACAACCAGTTCCATGTCATCCCACAGGGATTTCTTCTTTCATACCGTGAGACGGTCACCGTATACATGCTATTGACGGTGTTTATGATTGTCTTGCGCCTCTTCATGCAACGCATATATAACGATTTCTTCCGCCGTCGCCGTCCCACCACAAACGTGGTCATCTATGGCGCAGGTGCCGCTGGAATCATCGCTTACAACGCCCTGCACCAAGACCAGAACAACGAATACCATGTTGTCGCCTATATCGACGACGACATGTCGAAGGTCAACCAGCAACTCAATGGTGTGCCTGTGATGCGTATGCGTAATGTGTTGAACAAAAAGTTCATCGATAGCAAGAATGTCAAACAGCTGATTATAGCCATTCCTACAATTCGTGTCACTCACAAGCAGGCTATTACCAACCGCGGTCTCGACCTCGGCCTCACTGTCAAGGCTACGCCGCAAGTCAGTACATGGCTCAACGGCAGTTTCTCGTCCAACCAGATTGAGGATATAAAAATTGAGGATCTGCTTGAACGTGAAAGCATCAAGCTGGACAATGTGAACATCGTTCGCGAAGTGGTTGACAAGGTGGTCATGGTAACAGGTGCTGCAGGAAGCATTGGAAGTGAAATATGCCGACAGCTGATGCTTTATAAACCCAAGAAGGTAATCATGCTCGACCAGGCCGAAAGCCCCATGTATGACTTGCAGTTCGAACTGCGTGGCACATACAAGGATCAACTTGAGCGTATGGAATTTGTCATCGCTAACGTGAAAGACCGTGCACGTATGGAGGAGGTGTTCCAACTCTATCATCCCAACTTGGTATACCATGCAGCCGCCTACAAACATGTGCCCTTCATGGAGGAAAACCCCTATGAGGCCGTATATGTCAACGTCTTTGGTACCCGCAATGTTGCCGACCTCAGCATCAAATACGGCGTGCAGAAGTTCGTTATGATAAGCACCGACAAGGCTGTGAACCCCACCAATGTGATGGGTGCTACCAAGCGTATGGCCGAGATATATATTCAGAGCCGATCGACCGAAACCACACATTTTGTCACCACCCGCTTCGGCAACGTGCTTGGCAGCAATGGCTCGGTCATTCCGCTATTCAAAAAACAGCTCGCCGCTGGAGGACCGCTGACCGTGACTCACAAGGATATTATCCGTTACTTCATGACCATCCCCGAAGCCTGCAACCTCGTGCTTGAGGCAGGTGCTATGGGCGAGGGTGGCGATATCTTTGTGTTCGACATGGGCAAGCCTGTTAAGATATACGACCTTGCTCGCAAGATGATACAGCTCTCTGGTTTGCATGGCATATCCATTAAGGAGATAGGCCTCCGCCCCGGCGAAAAACTCTACGAGGAACTGCTCGCTACCAAGGAGAACACCATCCCCACATACCATCCTAAGATTATGCGCGCCCAGGTTCGCCGCTATGCTCTCGACGCCATCGACCACGAGTACAACGAACTCTGGAATGTACTAGAAGGTATGGATGATATGAAGATTGTGGCCAAGATGAAGAGCATCGTGCCAGAATTCCTTAGCAACAATTCTGTCTATTGTAAATTAGACGAGAATTCATCTAAATAGTTGAGATACCGTTAATCAATGCGATAAAAGACATGCCACGGCGCGGCGTATGGTCTGCTGTGTGCCTGAAAGATCATATACGGTGATGTCGACGATGTATTGTCCAGGCATCACCGTCTTTTCGTTCTCATCGGTGCCATTCCATATTATTGTGCCATGTGTGCCGAGTAGTGCGTTGTTCAAAAGTTGACGCACATGCTGGCCACGGGCGTTGTATATGTCAATCCGAGCCGACAGACTCCCGTCGGACATCTGGTATTTTATTTCCAGTTCATCTTGATAGTCGTCTCCGTCGGGTGAGAGAAGGGTGGAGGAGAATTCGAACGCCGACTCTTCCACAAGCCATTCCTTGCTCTGTGAGTTCTCATATCCTGGTGTGCCGTAGCCGCTCAGCGATGAAGCCGAGAACCAGTTTGTAGCATCGTTTGTATTTCTGTCGAAGCTCCTGCGTTCCAACGCCACGCCGGCCTTGTTGCGCAGCAGACGGCTGTGCATCGCCGGGCTGTAGTCGAAGCGCTCGACGACGACATCATCAACTGTCGCCACTACCACGCTGCCGCCCGTATTGGGGTAGGGTGGCAGGTCGCATTCTACAAGTTTGCTGGAATATTTTACATCATAGTTGGCTGTCACCGAAGCGGCATCCTTGGTCAGTGCCACATAGTCATGCGGACCAAGAGTGTATTCTGGGAGCGGATAGTGTTTGCCAAGAGAATCGCTCACCCAGCGCACAATATGGTATTCGGCAAGGTTCAACGCCTCGTCACCATTGTTATACAACTCGACATACTCCGCTTCGCCGCTCCGCGGCTGGTATAGTACTTCGCTAACCACTATGGCTTCCTGTTGCGCAAATGTCATACAGGCGCATGCAAGGGCCGTCATCGTTAGCATCAATCGTTTCATGCCCAAATAACGTATTGTGCACAATATTATTGCCTTGCCATAAAAAACGAAAGGGACAATATAATAAAATAGAACATCGCACGTTATTATTTAACATTTATAAGATTGGTGGATATGAGAAAGACCGTATTCTTTGCAGTATTGCTTGTCGCTACTCTCATTGGGAGTATTGTGCCCGATGCTATGTCGCAGACTGTCAGTAAAAAGACTGCCGACCAGTACCGCCAGATGGTGGCGATGTGCAATGGCGCCAAGCGGCCCACCTTCGAAGCATGCAAGGCGCAACTGGAGAAATACGGTTTCACCTACAATAAAGCAGGTATCGTCGACATGTTCACCATGCAGATGCACCCATTTGTCCGTGCCGAAGGTCAGGACACCGTAGCATGTACTTTGGTAGTGCTTAATGACACTGTGTTTACCGTCGGCGGCACCTTCAGTAGCCTCGACGCTGCGCGTGTCTTCGCAGTGGAGCCCAAGGCGTCGGACCTTCAGGCCCAGCTGGCTGCCAAGATGGGCTGCACCAAGTATGTGGGCTCGGTGAAGGGCAAGGTGAAGAAAGCCACATACGACCGCAAGGAGTTGCTTGCCACCCTCGAAGGGGTCGATGCCGAGATGGTGAGCATGGTTTTCGAGCAGTGGAAGAGCGAGGATGGCCATCGCGAGATGACATGCATCTACAAGAACAACCGCTACGGCAAGAAGAAACCCAAAGACCGCGACCGTGTGGAGATAACGCTCTCGGTCGGTAATACGACAAGATAACAGCAAACAGATATGAAACCTATCGTCAGCATCATCATGGGCAGCACCTCCGACCTGCCGGTTATGGAGAAAGCCTGCCAGTTCTTCGAAGAGATGGAGATACCCTTCGAGGTCAACGCCCTCTCCGCCCACCGCACGCCTGCTGAGGTGAGTGACTTCGCCCGCAACGCCCAGGGCCGCGGCATCCGTGTCATCATTGCCGGCGCCGGCATGGCTGCCGCCCTGCCGGGGGTCATAGCCGCTGAGACGCCCCTGCCAGTCATCGGCGTGCCTATCAAAGGCTCGTGCCTCGAGGGTCTCGACGCAACCCTCGCCATCCTCCAGATGCCTCCGGGAATCCCCGTGGCCACAGTGGCCATCAACGGCGCCCAGAACGCCGCTATCTTGGCCATGCAGATGATGGCCCTGGCCGATGATGCCATGATGCAGAAACTCATAGCCTACAAAGCTGGCCTCAAGAAGAAAATCGTCAAAGCCAACGAAGAACTGGCTAAACTCGAATACAAGTTCAAGGTATGATAACCATAGGCATAACCGGGACTTTGGGTGCTGGCAAGGGCACCATCGTCGACTATTTGGTGCAGAACAAGGATTTTGTGCATTACAGTGTGCGCGCCTTCCTCATCGAGGAAATCAAACGCCGTGGACTTGAGGCCAACCGCGACACCATGACCGAGGTGGGCAACGACCTGCGTGCCAAGCACACTCCGTCGTGGATTGTGGAGCAACTCTACGAGCAGGCCGCAGCCTCAGGTTGCAACTGCATCATCGAGAGTGTGCGCACCCCCGGCGAGGTGTATGCCCTGCGTGGTAAGCCCAACTTTTACCTCTTCGCCGTCGACGCCGACCCGAAGGTACGTTACGAGCGCGCCGTGCTGCGTGGAAGCGAGACCGACCACGTGTCGTTTGAGACTTTCCTCGCCAACGAACAGCGTGAGATGGACAACACTGACCCCAACAAGCAGAACCTCAAATACTGCATCGAAAATGCAGATTTCCGCTTTGATAACGGCGGTACCATAGAGCAATTGAACGCGCAGGTGGAAGAGGTACTGCAGAAAATTACCTACCACCGGCCCTCGTGGGACGAATATTTCATGGAGTTGGCCAATGCCGCCAGCCGCCGCGCCACCTGCGACCGCGGCCGCTCGGGCTGTGTCATCGTCAAGGACAAGCAATTGCTGGTCACCGGCTATGTCGGTTCGCCCAGCGGTCTGCCGCATTGCGACGAGGTGGGTCACCTATTCCGCCAGACCATCGATGCCGACGGCCATATCTCCACCCATTGTGTGCGCACCGTACATGCCGAGCAGAACGCCATATGCCAGGCGGCACGACGTGGTATAGCCCTCGACGGCGCCACCCTCTACTGCCGCATGACCCCCTGCCGCACCTGCGCCATGCTCATCATCAACTGCGGCATCAAGCGTGTGGTTTGCGAAAGGAAATATCACGCCGGCGCCGAGAGCGAAGAGCTCTTCCGCCAGGCTGGCATCCAGCTGGAGTTCTTCCACGATGAGGTACAGCAATATGCCAATCAGTAAAAAAAGAAACCTCCCCGACGGGAGGTTTTCTTTTATAGTTTTCTCAACAGCGGCGATCTCGAAATATCGGTCGGGTTGGTTCCCGGCACTCCTTCTGGGATGGACGTGCCGAGTTTCTTGAAATGGTCAATCCAGTAGGGAGGCAGGTTGCCCTCCTTGTCGCGCCAGTTCATGGGCTGTGACGGGAATAGGGTGTCAAAAGCCACTTGTATGAGCTCGGAGCAGTAGTAGGCATCGTTGTCGGGCAGGAAGGCGTTGTCGTAAGGCTTGCCGACGAGGGTTGTTGCTCGTGCGATGACCGCTGCGGTGTCGAAAGGCACCGTGAGGCGGTAGACATTATAGCCGAAGTACTTGATATCATTACTGTTTTTGAAGGATTCAAACGACCGTTTCCTCACACCCTCCTTTGTAGTGGCTTCGATAATCCATACCTTCCCGGCTCTGTCACGCTCCACAAGAGCTACATGTGTGTAACCACCCGTGCTGGTACTAATGGCTTTTTCCATGTCCGACCAGTTGTTGCTCAAAAACAGCAGATCGCCGCTTTGTAATGTGTCCTTTACGTGCAAGGTGCCGTTGTCCAGATAGTTTTTGTGCATCATACTGTCGGGCAACGCCTCACGAAGGGCCTGCCACAACGCAGGTTGGTAGGTAAGGAATTCGGCACCGTGCCAGTGCACCGTCATCGGTAGCATCCACGGGAAGTGGGTGCTGAAGCCCAAATCGAGTCCGGAAGAGGTGTGACCGTATGCTTCTAGCGTATCGCCCGCTTGGTTGACAAGGGTGATAAAGTAGCCGTACTTGTTGCTACTAATTGTATTCCGTTCGTAAAAGACCGTATGCATATCTAACGACGTGTCCTCCAGACCAAAGTCCTGCGGCACTGGATAACGGCTGTAGCATTCACCGAGGCTGAGTAGTCCTTGCTCCACCATGGCTACCGCAAGCCGACGCTTGGCGGTATCGCTTCCACAGTTCATGGGAAGAGTGTCTTTCCGTGGACCATTGTCGATGTGAGGGTCATAGCTCTCCCTTACCACGCGGCGCGATGTCTCATCCAGGCTATTGCCACTGCGGCGGTAGCCTATGATATTCTTAATGACATACCAGCCAACGTTCCTGAAAGTCATTATCTCAAGGCTTTGAATGCTAGAATTAACGAAATTCGCTAAGGGTTGCCGATAGGTATAAGGTATTACGTTTCCGGCAGTGTCGACGCTGAAGGTCTTCCCCGCATCTTTCATATCCCATTCGCCCACTCCAGTCATCACAATGACGTGGTCCTTGAGGTCGGGGGCGGGCGTCATTCCTGCGATGTTGCGCAGACGCGCCACACGGTACCATCCTTTCTTGTCCTGCAAATAAACGCTCTTCCCGTCGTGTCCCCATCGGAGTGTGCCGCTGGTAAGTATATGTTCCGGCGTCTTGAGAGGCCGCTCGTCAGTGAGGAATGGACTGTTGTCCACTATCCCGTCTGCCCCCACGCGCATCACGCCTCCATCGACGCGGCAATAGAGTCGGTCGTTGAGTATCCCTATGATATACAATGCCTTCACACCCATTGGCTTCCATTTGGCGATGTCTTCCATCAGCACCACCTCCTGGTTGTTGTTTATAGCCCACATCATTCCAGTGGCGGTATCCACCTCGAAGAACAGTAGCGTCAACGGCATGCGCTTCCATTGCAATGTGTTGTCGGTAGTGGCATAATAGTTTTTCCCATCTTGATTCACAATCAGATAGTTCTTCCAAGGACGGATAAGGTTCACACCTTTGTTGTTGGGCGTGGGCCAGCGGTGGAAGGTGCGCCAGTTGTCGCTGGTGGAGTAGAGGCTCTCGTCGTGGCAGACAATCCAGCCGCTGTCGGCGCTGAGCATGTATATTATGTCGATACCCGTCTTGTGATCGAACGCCGTATCGCGCAGTGCTTTGAAAGAACGTCCGTAGTCTGCACTGAATGCCAGGTAGCCATCCTGAGAACCTGTCCACATACGGCCCTCCTTGCCTTGCCAAACGGGGTGAAACCATTCGGATCCTCGATTGCTAACGTATTTGATTTTCTTCCATGAGCGACCTCCTGTTGCAGAGCGCTTAAAATATTCGCCCCACATATTTCCTACGATAACCGCCGTGTTACGGTCGAAGGCCACGATATTCTCAAACTCCTCGTTATCAAAACTGCTACCTAGATGGCCATCTTGCAGGGTACGCCAAGGTGAATGGATGTTGTCGGCATGAAATATCTCACCGCAACTGCTCACCATCCAAAGTGAGCCGTCGGGCGCCACGGAGGTGTGGGTGACATACGGGTTGATGCACTCTATAGGGAGTTCTGCAAGACGGTCGCGCTGTTGCGCCTGGAGAGCGCCGTACACAACGAGAAGGGTTATTATCAGAAGTGCAGTCCTCTTCATTAACAGCTGTTTTAGAATGCAAAGATACGAAATAAAACTAATATGTCGCGAAAAAATCGTATCTTTGCATCCGCAATGGAAAAGGACAATGAATCGAAGATGGGCATCGGTGGCCTGCTGCGCAGGCTGTTGCCGTTTGTGTTGCCCTACCGCTGGCTGTTGGTGGCCACGCTGGTGCTGACGTTCGCCGGCTCGCTGATGGCGCAGGTCAACGCTGTGGTGCTCGACCGGGCAGTGGATCGCATCAACGCTTTGCTGCATCTTGAAGGCGGTTTCCAATGGGACGAGGCGGCACGTATTCTGGTGGTCATCAGTGTGGTGCTGCTGGGTAAGGAGGTGTTGGCAGCCCTTATCACCTTCGGACAGCGTATCTTCGGCGAGAAGATACGCATCAACGTGAGCCGCGACCTGTCGCTCCGCATCGTCGACCGCATACTGCAATTCCGCATGGCTTTCTTCAGCACCGACGGCAACGAGCCCGGCAAGTTGCAGACCCGCATCGACCGCGGCATCATGAGCCTCAGCAATACGGTCAAGAATTTCTTCATCGACATCCTACCCCTCTTCACCAGCGCCGTGCTGGCCTTGGTGCTGATGTATGCCGCCAACGTCTATGTGGGCCTCGTGGCTACAGCTATCATACCTATATATTTCTGGATAACCGCCGTGCAGGGACGCCGCATGAAGGGCTGGCGCCACCGCGTGTTCGGCACTCACCAGCAACTGAGTCACGGCATCCTGAACATCATCGAAAGCATGGGTGTCATCAAGTCGTTCAACCGCGAGCGCGTGGAGGCCGACAAACAGGCTGCCCTGCAGGAGCAGAGCACCGACCAGCAGATGCAGACGCGCCGCATATCATTCCTCTACGAAGGCCTCAAGACCTTCGTGGAGCAGATTGGCACCGTGCTTATCATCATCCTGACGGCCTATCTCGTGCTTATCGACTATCCAGGCATGTCGATAGGTAAGATTATGTACCATGTACTGCTTTTCAGCAACGTCAGTGCACCTATCCGTCAGTTGCATCGCATCTATGACGACCTCAACGACGCGCTGGTATACGCCGAAGGTTTCTTCGGGATTCTGGATGCCGAAGAAGAGGTGGAAAAGAGTGGACAGTGGACAGTGGAAAACGGAAAGAGAGTTCAAGGGCGGTTCGAACTTAAGAACGTAGAGTTCACCTATCCCAGCGGCACCCACGCCATCCGCGACCTGACGATGACCATAGAGCCGGGGAAGACCACTGCCCTAGTTGGATTGAGCGGTGCTGGCAAGAGCACCATAGTTAACCTGCTCGACAAGTTCTACTCGCCCGACAGCGGCAGCATCACCCTCGACGGCGTGCCCCTCGAGGACTGGGACACCGAGGTGTTGCGCGAGCAGATTGGTCTCGTGTTGCAGAAGAACCATATCTTCAGCGGCACCATCGAGGAGAACATACGCTACGGTCGTCCCGACGCCACTCGCGAGGAGGTGCTCGAGGCCGCCTGCAAGGCATATATCTACGATCAGGTGGTGGCACTGCCCGACGGTTTTAACAGCAACGCCCTCCAGCTCAGCGGCGGCCAGCAGCAGCGCATTGCCATAGCACGTATGTTCCTCAAGGACCCGCCCATCATCTTCCTCGACGAGCCTACCGCCAGTCTCGACGCCATTGCCACCGAGCAAATCAAGAACTCCATCGATGCCATCAAGCAGGGCCGCACGGTCATTGTCATCAGCCACAACATAGGCCAGATTATCGACAGCGACCGCCTCTATGTGCTCGACACGGGTCACTGCGTCCAGCGCGGCACCCCGACCGATGTGTACCGACAAGGAGGCCTCTATAAGGAGATATTCGATGCTTCGGCACGCAGCATGAATGTGGACAAGATTGCAGATACATTGACTTGAATGCAGCAGCAGCGTACATATATCGCCATCGACCTCAAGTCGTTCTACGCCTCGGTAGAGTGCGTGGCACGCGGACTCGATCCATTGACTACCAACCTCGTGGTGGCCGATGTGAGCCGTACAGAGAAGACTATCTGTCTGGCTGTGTCGCCATCGTTGAAACAGTATGGCATCGGCGGCCGTGCGCGCTTGTTCGAAGTGGTGGAACGGCTGCGCGATGTGAACTTCGACCGTCTCTGTCATTCGCCCGAGGGTTTCTTCCGCGGCAAGTCGGTGTCGGATACCGACCTCAAGGCCCACCCCGACTGGGAGGTGGACTATATCGCCGCGCCGCCGCGCATGGCGCACTATATCGAGATGAGCGCCAAGATATACGACATATATCTTAAGTATATAGCCCCCGAGGATATACATATCTACTCGGTCGACGAGGTGTTTATGGATGTCACCAACTACCTGCGTAGTTACCGAAAGACACCACATGAACTGGCCATGACTATGATTCGCGATGTGCTGAAACAGACAGGTATTACCGCCACAGCGGGTATAGGTACCAATATGTATCTCTGTAAGGTGGCTATGGACATCATGGCCAAGAAGATGCCTGCCGACAAGGACGGGGTTCGCATTGCCGAACTTGATGAGATGTCGTACCGCCGCCAATTGTGGGACCACCGACCCTTGACCTCGTTCTGGCGTGTCGGTCGTGGCATTGCCCACAAGCTCGAAGCCCACGGTATCGACACCATGGGCAAACTGGCGCGTTGCTCTATGGAGAACGAGGAATTGCTCTACAATCTTTTTGGCGTCAATGCTGAACTGCTAATCGACCACGCTTGGGGTTGGGAGCCGTGCACCATAGACATGGTCAAGGCCTACCGTCCTGAAAGCAACTCGTTCAGCAGTGGTCAGGTTCTCGGCGAAGCCTACGAAAGTACTAAGGCAAGGATTGTAGCTTTAGAGATGGCCGATAACATGTCCCTGAAGTTAGTGTCCAAGAATCTTGTTGCGTCACAGGTTGTGCTCAGTGTGGGCTACGATGCAGGGAACATTACCGATCCACGGCGTCGCGCCAAATACCGTGGCGTGGTGTCGACCGACTATTATGGTCGCCCTGCGCCCAAAGGTGTACATGGCGCAGTAAATCTGGACAATCCAACCTCGTCGTCGCGCCTCATCAGCGAAGCGGTAGGAAAGTTGTTTGACAACCTTGTAGACCCCAATCTGACGGTCCGTCGCCTGAACATCACGGTGAACAATGTCATACTGGCATCGGAGGTCCGCCATGAAGCCGTGCAGCTCGACCTATTCACCGACCCCGAGACCGCCAATAGTCAGAATGAGGAACTGCAAGCTGAAATGGACAAGGAACACCGTCTGCAGCAGGCGCGTGTGGCAATAAAACACCGTTTCGGCAAGAATGCTGTGCTCAAAGGTATGAACTTCGAAGAAGGTGCCACAGCTAAAGACCGCAATCGTCAAATAGGAGGACACAAGGCATGACAGAAAACAAAGATGAATATGATGATATAATCAATCTCCCGCACCATGTGTCAGCGAGGCATCCTCAGATGTCTATGCTCGCACGTGCCGCTCAGTTTGCCCCATTCGCCGCGGTCAGCGGTCATGGCGACGCCACCCGCGATGCCGAATTGGCTCATACCGTGGAGGATGAACTTACATTTGAGGACGAAGAAGAGATATAAAAAAGGAGAGCCGGATTCGGCTCTCCTTTTTTGTTGATCTGTGGGTGACTTAACCCTCCTGGATAGCGCCAGTGGGGCAAGCGCCAGCGCAGGTACCGCAGCTAACGCAAGCGTTCTCGTCAATCTTGTAGATGTCGCCTTCGCTGATAGCTCCGACGGGGCACTCATCGATGCAGGTGCCGCAAGCAACACAGATGTCAGTGATTTTGTAAGCCATTTTGTTTCTGTTTTTTAGGATTAATATTGCAATATTTTTTGCTTTGAAAGCGAGTGCAAAAGTACTAACTTTTCCCGATATGGCAAAATTATTTCACCATTATTGGTGATGTATGATTGCCCTATTGTTGACAATCAGTCCGTTGTGGCCGGTAATTCTTTCTGCCAATCCAATAGCCTACAGCTAGGATTACGGCTATCATGGTAAACGTCACACAGGTGCTTTTGAAAGTGACAGGGTCAAATCCTGCGAGTATATTCGACGAACTACCGATGATAGTCAACATGGTCATTGTCCATACAAGGAAGCAGGTGACAGTGCGCCACAGGGTGCTCCATCTGCCGTAGCCGAACAATTGGCGGTAAGTGATGTAATAGTAGAATGGAATGAGCAGCAGGAAAAACGCGGTTACCGTGCGCGACAAAATAATCATCACCAGCATAAGTGTGCTCATGAATATCTGTATGAAGGCGCTTTCGGGCAATGTGTGGCGTGTGTGCTTCGGGGCATAGCGGAACAATATCCAGGTGGGCAGAATCATGTTCATGGTCACAAAGATCATACCCCATCCGGGATGCGTCACCAGCCAGTCAACAATGAATAAGATTTTGTTCCCGTCGGCAGCAACTTCCAGCCCTGACGCTTTTAGGCCAAGCAGTTGCTTGAGAACGGCATAAATAACCACCACTATGAAGATCATCTTGACCGGAGGATAGCTTACTTGCCTACGGCCGCTTATGTATTCGCCGATAAGGTATCCGGGACGCCATATAAGTTGCCATATGGTGTAAGGCATCGAACGCGAGTCCATACCCCAAAGCAACAGTATGCTTTTCCTCAGCCAGCTCCAGGTGATGCGTCCGTCGCCCTCCGCCTGTCCGCACACGGGACAGAACTTGCCCGTGTAATCATGCCCGCAGCAAGCACAGTGTTGTTCGCTCATCTTTTGGTCGGAGAAGCGTCACGGCTCTTTTTGCCAGGCGCGGAACTTGCGGTATAGCTCTTTGATGTTCACAGCTTAGAAAATCAAGGCTAGCAGCACCCACAGCCAGTGGGCTGCAATACCTGCGCATAGGCCGCCGATGGTGTGGGCTCCGATGGCTTTGCCAATGAGTTTGCGGTAGCCGAGGCTGTCGAGCATGGCGGTGTGTGTGCTCAGATAGCCGCTCCAGCACATGCCCATGGCGGTGAACACTGCAATGGCGTTATTGTTGATGATGCCCATGGCATCGAAGGTGGGCACCAGACCGATGGCTGCACCTACGGCTCCTAATGCAGTGATGGGAAAGCCCACCAGAGCACCACTCTCGAATCCGAACAGCCAGTAGAAGATGAAATTCACCTTGTCGGCAAGCCATGTGATTACAGGCACGCCTTCATAGGCTTTGCCTAGATATTCTCCATGTTCACCGGCAGGGCCGAAGGTGAGCATCATGACGATGGTGGAGATACAAAGCACGCCAGGAATAATGGCCACGCCGATACCCACACCGCTCTTGCCACCGTCGAGCATGGCGTTCAGGAAGCGCTGGAAGGCGTTGCCTTCGCTCTTGAACGATATGTTCTGCTCAGTGCCCTCTTCTTCGGTCACGGGACTGTCCATCTCGGGATAGCTCTTCAGCGTGAAGCGTTGCATGAGGCGTGTGCTAATAATGCTGCCGATAACTGCGCCGAGCAGTCCGACCAAGGCTCCGCTACCGTAGCCTTTGCCAGTCATGAAGGCAATAACCACTAAACCCATGCCGAAGGCTGTGCCGAAGTTGGTAAGACTCACCAACTGGTATTTCTTGAAGTAGCGGGCGAAGTTGTTGTCTTTGGCAAGCGAGATGATGGCGGGGTTGTCGCTCAGGAATGTCATCACTGCCCCCAATGCCGCCACTCCCGGCAAGTTGTACAATGGTTTCATGAGCGGGCGCAGCAAGTTCTCCATCAGTCGCACCACGCCGAATTCGGTCAGCAATTTCGAGATGGCCCCCATCAGCACACAGATGGCCATGATGTAGAATACCGTCTCAAGCAGCAGGCTGTATGCTGTCTGCATAAAGGTGTTCAGCATGTTGGGCAGGGTCATCTTGTAGGCCAGAAAGCCGAAAAATCCGAAGAAAAGCACCAAAAACAGCAGTGCTTCGAGGCTGCGGCTGGTGGTGAATTTCAGTTTGCGCGGCTTGCCGTTGTGCTTGTTGTGGTCGGTCTCGTGGTGGCGGAACACCTGGAATGGGTCGATCACCGAAAGCATTGTATTCAGCAGATTGCGGTGATTATTTGTGTTTTCACTCATGATGCAATAAGGTATTGTCTTAACTACTTCTGCCTGCTTGCAGGCTTTGAGCACATTTGAAATTAATTTAATTGGCGAAAAAACACCATCTACTTAACTACTTTTTGAAAAGCTTATAGTAGTCCATGGTCCATGTGGCACCGATGTTGAAGTTCCATGTGGCATCGGTCACCTGCTGGTTGGTTATGGCATCGGTGTAGCTATCGGTCATGCGGCAGCCGTAGATGTGCAGGCGCACGTTCTTCTCGGCATTGGCATACCATTCGAAGCCCAGTCCATATCGTGCCGAGGTGTGGCCTGCTGCAAGCTGGTGATCCATCGACACCGACGAACCCAGCGTCACCTCCGACTTGTTCTGCTCGTACATCCCCTTGACGAAGATGTTGAAGCGGTCGGTGAAATAATAGTTGGCGCAGCTGACAAAACCGAAGTTCTTTCCCCAGTCGTCGAACGACAGTGTGTGGTGCATGAAGTCGAGATAGATGTCCCACTTGTCATACACCAGTTTGTTACCAATCATAATCATGTTCAGGTAGTGGTCCCATTTGTACTCCACCATCGATGTGCTCCACAGCGTTTGCCAGTGGCCCACCTTGCCCGACCAATACAGGTTGTACGACACCAGGCCGGCATCGTAGTTGAGACCGTTATAGTTGACATACGGCGAGTTGCTCACCTGCGCCACGAATGTGTGGTTGCCGTCGTTGGTTATATATGCGCCGCTGGCCGCCAGCTGGAAACAGTAGATGTTGCGCCAGATATTGGTGGGAAAGTAAACGTCGATGGGCGATGCGTCGTACTCGAATCCTCCCAATGCCATGGCATCCTTACCGAAGCGCAGGCGCCAGTTCTTTGTAGGCATATAGTCCAAATAGAGAAAGTCGGTATTGTCGAAAAACGTCACCGAGCCTTGATTGGCTACAATGCGCTGCTTGAAATAGTAGCTGAAATGGCCACCCAGATTGCCTCCAATCATAATGTTGAAGTATTTGCCGTGAAATCCCAGGTTGGGAGTCGAGTCAGTGGTGGTGTACTCGCCGTCGGCCCTCACCTCCATCTTTAATTTGTTGAAGGCATCGGTCCATGTCAATTGAGCCGCCGCAGGCAGTGTGACACCTGTGAATATGGCGGCAATAGCTAATGTTAGTATTTTTGTTTTCAATGTATTATAGATATTAGTCGTTAATAATTCAAATTGCAAATATACTAATTTTTATTTAATACGCGAGAGTCCTCTTTATGTCGGCCTTAAAAAAGACGATGCGACACATCCCGCGTTCGCTGCCATGCAGGTGCCAACACGCCCATTTCTTCAGTATTTCTTCAGTATTTCTTCAGTATTTCTTCAGTCATCCACTGAAGAACAACTGAAGAGCAACTGAAGAACAATCGTAGAACAGATAGAGCAGGGTGCCGGCCAGGGCGGGTTCGAACCTTGCCGCCGAAGCGAGCCGGATTGTTGATAAGTATTGTGTCCCACCGTCCGTAAGGGCATGTATAGTTGTTGTTTTATAGTTAGTTAGGTGTATTTTTCCTAGGTTTTTGCCGTTTTTGCCCGATTGTAGTCTTTTTTTTGTGATTTTCGGCCCATTTGCACCTTTTTGCGTGGCCGCAGGTTGGTGCCGAGCAAAATTTTTTCTTCGTAGGTAGTGCTGATTGACAGCAAGTTCCGTTTGCTAGAGATTTTTTTTTGAAAAAATATTTTGGTAGTTTTGAAAAAGGTTGTACTTTTGCATCCGCTTTCGCCTCAAAAACGGGGTGTTGAAAAAAAGCGACAGTTGTT
>ONDE01000007.1 GCA_900316515.1 uncultured Bacteroidales bacterium
TTGACCCGGATGGGCGAGAGTTTGGAGATTATTATGACACTCAGGGGAAGTATCTTGGATGGGATGGCAAACAAGATATGAATGTTTATATTGTGAAGGAGCAGGAAAGCATTAATAAAATCAGCTCAAATACTAGAAATAAAAAGACAACATCGAGTTCTGATGTTAATATTGCAGTAAGTACTAATTATGCTGTCATGCGAAAAGCCGTTGAAGTGCTAGATATGACACATGAACGAAATGGACAAAAAGAATTTGGTGTTTCAATGAAAGGGATTACGTATAGTTCAGTACAAGAAGGGACCCATAGTGGCTGCATAATTTATCCAGTCGATGATGGTTTTAGTGGGGAGGGAGTATCTATTCATTCTCATCCAGATGCAGATGAAAGGACTGGACATTGGATAACACACCCCTCCCAAGTTGATATAGATGAAACATTCTGTAACTATAATTTAAATATTATTGTGGGACAATGCGAAAAAAGAGATTTGGGTCAAGAAATACATAATACCAAGTACAATGTTCAGTATGGGGCAGCTTTCTATGGAAGGCCATTAGCCGGTACGCCGAAAGAAGATGTCAAACCAAAAGTTGTGATTTTGGAAAACGCATTACGGAATATAGCCTATGGGGGAATTTCAGCAGCATGTAGTCGCATAAAAGTAAAATGATTATGAAGATGCTAAGCATTTGTATTTGTTTTATTGTTTTAATCACAAATACATCATTTGGACAGGATATTTATGATAAGGTTCTTCATGATTGTTACAGTGAAGGATCGGCCAAGAGAATACTATTCCCTGTATTTGTAAATGGACGTCTTCCTGAGAGATCCATAGGTTACATCCAGTATTCAAATAATAACAAGAGCGATACTATATGGTTTATTTTTACAGGATTTACAATGTCGATGTCGGAAAATAGTTATCGAACACTGTTGCACATCGACAGTTTCGCTATGGAACAGAAAGACACCAACAGAATCTTTGAAATAAGTCTTTGTCTGAAAAGTTATATGGACTATTCAGACAACGACACAATGTGGGTTCATGCAGAAATTTCTACCGAATGGATTCGGCACGCGGATCCCACTTACATTCGAATCGCAACAATAAAGAAAAAATATTATCTGTTTTCTATTGAATATGATGGCAGAGAATATTGGATATATAAGGACAGAATAAGCAGTAATTTGATGGAAAAAGTCAAAAAAAAATACTGGAAACTCTATCATTCCAATAATGGAGTAACAGGAACTCTTTGGTAATGAAGCCTTACTTTGCATTAAAAAGTAGAAAGTTGAAATATTCAGCACATAAATTCGACCTGAAAAACCGCACTCAAACTATGCGGTTCCACCCCATCGTTTTCACCGGCAAAGAACGGGATGAGGAGACAGGCTATGGTTACTTCGGCGCGAGGTATATGGACCACGAGCTGATGACCATGTGGCTCTCCGTTGACCCGATGGCGGATAAGTACCCATCTTTAAGCCCATACAACTATTGCGCATGGAATCCAGTGAAATTGGTGGATCCGAAGGGAGAAGAGGCTATGGAAAATGACGATGAATGGAAATATAATACTACCACAAAGAAAATAGAATGGCTAAATGGGAACGGGGGTAGTACTCAACAAACCGTCACACTTACATCTGGAGATGGTAATCACGAGTCTTATAATTCCATGGTGTCATACAATGGTGTAATTGAAGATATGTTTGATTTCAATGTCTTTTCAAATCAAGCTGATAACATTGTTGATGGGGGAGCCAATATTCTTGGAGGAGTTATGACATGTGTTGGAGGAGCTGCGCTTGCGGTTGCAACCGAGGGTGCGGCAACTGGCGTTGCCGTGCCAATAGCTATGGCAGGAGGCGCTCAAGTGGGGCTTGGTATCGAATCAATTGCTAATTCTGGATCCTGCGACCCTAAAACCAGAAACGAAAAGATTGTTTCCATTTTGAAAGCTATAAGTTCTGACGCAGCAACAACAACAGCCGCGGCAATAACAAAAAAACTGTCACCAGAGAAAGTAATTTTGACGACATCAAAGCTGACAAAATTCATTACAGGCTATGCTGCGTTTGCTCTTGATGCAACATGGTCTGCCGTAAAATATAGAGCTTTGTCTCACCCAACAATGAAAGGGATTCCCGATGGTTCAATAGTCACACACAACGAACATCGTAACAGGGGAGTCGGATTAATAGGAAAATAAAAATCGAATAGCCCAATGAGTTCATTTTACTACAAAAACAAAAAAAAACGAGGGACAATGATTGTGCAATATATCATGTATCCGTTGTTATACTTAATCTCATTAGAGGTTATTTGCTGTATTGTTTTTTCAAATCGTATGACAACATTAGAATATATAAAATATATCGCGCTGGAATGGGAATCTGTGGCTTTTGATATTTTTCTAACGCTATTTTTACTATGGTGGTATGGGGGAGATAAAGTGGTGTCTTTAGGATACAATTCGGAGCAAAGAATATTTACAATACAATACTATGATTGGTGTTTCCGACCAAAAAATATTAAAATCCATGCCGAAAACATACAATATCAGGTTCTTCACACACCTGGTCCGACAATATTCCCTTTTAATGTTTGCATATCTTTAGTAGATCGTAAAACAAAAAGAACAATCAATTTTTCCAGCGGATTTGGTTGGAAAAACAAACAGGTAAATGAGATTGCTGATAGATTGAAGAAGCAAGGTGTTGGGAATCACCCCAGTGGAAAAGTCCAGGTGAAAACAACAACTAATTGACCATATTAGCACATAAAACTGCCCAAATAAAGTGCACTCAAACCATGCGGATTCACCCATTCGTTTTCAACGGGAAAGAGCGCGACGGGGAAACCTCTTTTCCTGCATGACAGGACTGCGCTACAGCGATGTGCAGGGTCTGCGGTGGAAGGACGTGAAGCGCAATGGCAAGCATCTTCAGCTGGAGTTTCACCAACAGAAGACCGACACCCACGAGCGTCTACCGCTATGTGCCGAAGCCGAAGCCCTGATGCGCGGGCAGAAGCATGGCGGCGAGTATGTCTTCAAGGAAGATAGCAACCAGAAGGTAAATGTTGTCATAAAGAGATGGTGCAAGAATGCAAAAATCAAGAAACCCGTATCGTTCCATAGCGCACGACATACTTTTTGCGTGTTGTTGTTGACAAAAGATGTCCCCATCTACAGCGTTCAGCAACTCATGTGCCACTCTGACATAAACACTACCAAAGTATATGCCGACCTGCTGAACAAGACCAAGTTCAAAGCGGTAAGGAAGATGCCATGTATTTTGGCCTAAATTTCGACCATTTTCTTCTCGAAGCCGGTGATGGTGAGTTCGTCGGGGGAGACGAAACACAATTTACATAAAAAAGAGACCCCATAACAATATTATGTACTCGCGGGCGTTATTAGAATTATTAAACAATTAATAACTGAAACGAGAACAATGGAACAATCTTTTGGAAACAGTTACGACCGTCAAAACACTGTGCGTTTCTTCCGCCGCTGGTGGCGTGTGCTGACAATAGTATTCGTTGTCGGCGCAGCAGTAAGCCTCGGCATATCGCTGTTGATCAAACCCCTCTACAAATCGTCGGCGGTGATATTCCCGACCAACTCGAACCGTATCTCGAAGGCCATAATGGACTACCACTACAGCCTCGACTTCATGGACTACGGCATAGAGCGCGACTGCGAATACGCCATACAGATCCTGAGCTCGAAGAGCATGGAACAGCGCGTGTGCGACCACTTCAACCTGATGGAGCACTACGCCATCAAGGGACCGCACCCACAGTTCGACCTCAGCGAGCAGTACCGCAGCAATATCTCGGTTAAACGCACCGAGTTCCTCGGCGTGGAGATAGGCGTGCTCGACCAAGACCCGCAGTGGGCGGCCGACATAGCCAACTACATGGCGGCGATGTACGACACACTGTGCCACCAAATACACCACGACCGCGCAGTGTGCGCAGCCGAAGCCATGCATGGTGTGTGCGCAGAGTTGGAGAAAGAGATAGACTCGCTGTCGCAACTGCCCGCCACCGAGTGGCGCAAGGCCTTGATAGCCGACAAATGCGAGCAGCTGGCCGACCTGCAGACACGCGCCACGCAGACCGCCGTGGACCGCGACTTGGAGGTGAGCTACAAGTATTCGGTAGACCGCGCTGTTCCAGCCGACAAGAAAGCCTACCCCAAGCGTTCGCTCATAACCCTGGCCGGTGCCTTCGGTGCCGTGGTGGTATGCATCTTTGCCCTGCTGGTGTTCTGCCCGGCCAAGAAAGAGGAGGAAAACTAGAAATTCTAGAAAATCTAGATAATCTAGAACATCTAGAAATCCTAGACAATGAAACAATGGCTGCAAAATAACAAGGGGCTGCTGGGAGCGCTGGCGGTGACGGTGGCGTTCATAGCTGCCGAGTGCGCTGTGTTCTACTGGAAGGGCGGATACCTGGCGGCACTGGCGCCGCTGGCCTTGATTGCCGTGTGGCTCTTCGCCGTGCGCTTCGAGACAGGCCTGCTGCTGATGGCTCTGCTAACCCCATTTGCCGTCAACGTGGCCCTGCTGCCTGGCATGGAACTTTCGATGCCGGTGGAGCCAATGATGATACTCTTCACGCTGATGTTCTTCTTCCGCGTGCTGGTGTCCAAGAGCTACGACCTGCGCCTGCTGCGCCACCCCGTGAGCCTGCTGCTACTGGCCACACTTGTATGGTGGGTGGTGACGAGCTGCACCTCGCGCCTGCCATGGGTGTCGTTCAAATACTTCATAGCGCGCATCTGGTTCGTGGTGCCCTTCTTCTTCGCCGCAGCACAGATTTTCCGCAACCGCGACCGTATACGCCAGTTCTTCTGGGCCTACGCCATTGGACTAGGTATAGTGATACTGATAGCCACCACCAAGACATTGGGCAACTTCAGCGACCTGCAGACGCTGCACCGTGTGATGCGCCCATTCTACAACGACCATACAGCCTACGGCTGCGCCATAGCGCTGATGATACCGGCAGCGTTCTACTTCATCTTCTCGCGTGGACACAGCGGCTGGCGCCGCGTGCTGACGCTGCTGCTCTTCGCAGGACTCTGCGTCGGCCTGTTCTTCAGCTACTGCCGCGCGGCATGGCTCAGCGTGCTGGGTGCCATAGGAGTCTATGTGCTGGTGCGCATGGGCATGAAGGTTAAATGGATGGTACTGCTCTTCGGCCTTGGCGTGGGAGCCTTCTTCATGTACCAGAGCGAGGTGCTTTACAAGTTGGGCAAGAACCACCAGGACTCGAGCTACGAGCTTGCCGACCAGGTGAAGAGCATATCGAATATCTCGACCGATGCCAGCAATGTGGAGCGACTGAACCGCTGGGCTTCGGCCATGCGCCTGTGGAAAGAGAGCCCCGTGCTGGGCACAGGTCCCGGCACCTACCAGTTCATCTACGGCAGCTACCAGCGCAGTTACCAGCTGTCGACCATCAGCACCAACAGCGGCAACCTGGGCAACGCCCACAGCGAATACATAGGTCCCATGACCGAACAAGGACTGCCCGGGGTAATACTTGTTGTGGCGTTGTTTCTTACCACCTTTGCCACAGGCGTGCGTGTATACCGCACAGCCCGCGACCCCGAGGTGCGGCACATGGCATTGGCATTCACACTGTGCCTTTTGACCTACTACATACACGGTGTCTTCAACAACTTCCTGGACACCGACAAACTCTCCGTGCCCTTCTGGGCCTTCACTGCTGCCGTGGTGGCGCTGGACGTATACTCGGAGAAATTGAAAACTGAGAATTGAAAGTTGAAATAGATATAACCAGACTATTGCGACTTGCGTTCTGCGCGAGCCTTCTTCTCTCCTTTCACCTCACACCACTCACCTTACACGCGCAGCAACACGTGCGCCACCGCTGTTGGGACATTGACGAGGAGGTGGAGCACGGCAACATAAGCATCCCCTTCCGTCGTCCATTGCCGTCGGAGAGCATTGACACTGCCGACCTGCTGATAGACTATGCTTCGAAATATATCGGCACTCCCTACCGCTATGGCGGCCGCACGCCCAAGGGTTTTGACTGCGCCGGCTTCGCACGCTTTGCATACCTGCGCTACGGCTACGACCTGCCTGGCTGGTGCGGTGCGCAAGCACGGCTAGGCATCGAGGTTAGCGATCCCCGCAATCTGCAACGCGGCGACCTGGTCTTCTTCGGAGGCCGGCACCAATCGAAAGTGATAGGCCACACCGGCATAGTGGTGGAGGCCAACGCCGAGACCGGAGTCTTCCGCTTCATCCACTCCTCAACCACCGCTGGAGTGATAATAAGTCGCTCCACTGAACCTTACTACAAGGAACGGTATATCACAGCCAGAAGGATACTGAGATAATGCTATTGCCTTCCGTAGTGTAATAAAAGAGTGGCATACACAATAATAAAATAGCAACAAATCTACTCCTCACTGGTGTCGCTGATGAATCGACGATAGGCGCTGAAAGTGTTGGCTCGGGAAATGAAGCCGAGGTAGTTCTGCTCGTCGTCGATGACCACAAGGTTGTAGCGGTTGCCAATACGGAATTTCTCAACGACCTCGGTTAGCGAGTCGCTGCTACGCACAAGGTCGCCCTCGGAGAGGGGGTGCATAAGGTCGTCGACAGTGACACTGTCGTACAAATCGGTATTGAAAATTATCTTACGAACATCGTCGAGGACGATGACGCCGAGGAACTTGTCGTCGTCGCTGAGCACCGGGAAGAGGTTACGGCGCGAGGACTTGATGGCCTCGACAAGGTCGCGCAGGTGGTCGCCGCTACGGACAATGACGAAGTTGGTCTCAATGAGACTATGCATATTCATCAGATTCCATGCCGAGGAGTCTTTGTCGTGCGTCAGCAGGTCGCCGTGTTCGGCAAGTTTGCGGGCATATATGCTGTGGCGCTCGAAGGGCGAGATGCAGAGGTAGGTGACAGCCGAGGCTGTAAGCAGAGGCACCAGCAAGCCGTAGCCGCCGGTGATGTCGGCGATGAGGAAGGTGGCCATGAAGGGGGCGTGCATGACGCCAGTCATAACGGCAGCCATGCCCACGAGGGCGAAGTTGGCGGTGTCCTGTGGCGGCAGACCGAGCTGGTTGCCGAGGGTGGCGACAAAATACCCCGAGAGGCCGCCCAGCACCAGCGACGGGCCGAAAGTACCGCCCACACCGCCGCTACCGATGGTGGTGGCAGTGGCTATAGCTTTGAGCAGGATGAGGACAAACAGCACTATCACGATAGCCCATGCGTTACCGGCCCACTGGCTGTATAGGGTACCGGCGAAAAGGCTGTCGGGGTTGCCATGCAGCAAATTGGTAAGGGAGGCATAACCTTCGCCGTAGAGCGGCGGAAATAGCACCACCATGACTCCGAGCACAAGACCGCCAACGAGCATCTTGACCCACGGGTTCTTGCGCTTGGCAAACCAACCCTCGACGCCGTCGGCGACCCTGAGGAAGTAGAGCGACACCATGGCGCAAAAGATACCCAACACAGCATAGAATGGCAGCTGCGACAAGGCAAAAGGAGCCTCGACGGTGAAGCTGAACTGCACATCGGTACCCATTGTGAAATAGGCCACCGAAGAAGCCGTGAGGGCCGCGATAAGCAGCGGAAGCGCCGTGGTGGCAGTGAGGTCGAACATGAACACTTCAACCACAAAGAGCACCCCGGCGAAGGGGGCCTTAAAGATACCTGCAATGGCTCCTGCAGCACCGCAACCCAGCAGCAGTCGCACGCTTCTGGGCGAGAGTCGGAACCAACGCCCCACATTGCTACCTATGGCCGAGCCCGTGGAGGCTATTGGCGCCTCGAGACCGACCGAGCCGCCAAAGGCAACGGTAAGTGTGGAAGCGATGAGTGAGGTGTACATGTTCTTGGGCGGCAATTCGGAGCGTTTACGGCTGATGGCCAACAACACCGACGGCAGGCCGTGGCCGATGTCGCCCTTGACAATATAGCGCACATACAGCACCGTCAGCAGGATGCCGATTAGCGGCAAGAAGAAGATAATGATAAGCGATGAATGATGAATGATGAGCGAAGTGTCGGTCGACAGACGTGTGACAAGGACTCCAGCATAGTGCACAAGAGTCTTCAGCAGCACTGCAGCCAGGCCGCTCAGCAAGCCCACGACGACAGCCAACAGCATCACGAACACGGGTTCGCTGATATGGCGCAGGCGCCAACGGTGTATAGTCTTATAAAAGTTCACCACATTCTTTTTTCACAAAAAAGCGGGTGCAAAAATACGAAAAATATTTTAATTGCGTTATAATTTGGGAAATAAAATAAAACCGACTATATGAAACGTGCCATTATTCTCTGCGGCATTGCCGCATTTGTCCTCTCGTCGTGTGTGTCGCTGAGCGAGATGGAAGCCCTGCAGGCAAAATACGACCAGACATCGAAACTCTTCAACCAGACGCAGTCAGAGTTGGTAGAAATGCGCGCCGAAAACAACGATCTACGCCGCCAGAACCAAGAGTTGACCAACGACATGTCGGAGGTTGCCCTGACAAAAGCAGCCTGCCAGTCGAAAGTCGACAGTCTGACACGCCGCATCGAACAGATGCACCAGCACTACGACACCACCATGGAGAACTACGTGCAGGAAGTCGCCGGCAAGAGTCGCGACCTTACGCGTGCCCAAAACCTCCTCACCGCCCGCACCAAGGAATTGAACGACAAAGAGCGCGAGTTGCAAGCCAAGGAGACCGAACTCAGCGAACAGCAGGAAGCCTTCAAACTACAGCGCAGCGAATACCAGGCCAAGGAGGCCACATTGCTTGCCAAGCAGAAACAGCTAGAGCAGCAAGAGGCAGCCACCAAAGCCAAACTCGACGCCAAGGAACGTGAACTGGAGGCTGTGCGAAACTCGGTAACCAAAGCCCTTGTGGGCTTCAGCGACAAGGGTCTCAACGTCGAGACCCGCGACGGCAAAGTATATGTCTCCCTGGAGAACAAGCTGCTCTTCCCGTCGGCCAGTTGGACTGTGTCGAAAGACGGCGTGGCAGCCATCAAGCAGCTGGCACAGGTGCTTGAGCAAGACTCCACCCTCAACATCATGGTCGAAGGCCACACCGACAACGACGCCTACCGCGGATCGACAGCCGTCAAGGACAACTGGGACCTCAGCGTGATGCGCGCCACAGCCATCGTCAAGCTGCTCCTTCAGCACGGCAAGGGCATCAACCCCTCGCGCATCGAGGCCTGCGGCCACGGCGAGTTCTCGCCCAAGGTGGCCAACGACAGTCCCGAGCACAAGGCAATGAACCGCCGCACGGAGATTATCATCACCCCGAATATCGAAGCACTGCTTGAAGAAGTGAAAGGCTAACCTCTGCGCCAGAAGCGTGGCAGCAGGAGCACAAGCACCGTCATGCACTCCAGACGGCCCATGAGCATTAGAAACGAGCAGAGCCACAAAGCCATCGGCGGGAAAGCGGCATAGCTGCCGAAGCCGCCCGAAGCACCCAGACCGGGGCCATAGCCCGTCAGGCAACCGACCGACGCGCCTATGGCCTCGGTGGCATTTACACCACAGAGCATCAGCAGCATAACGCCGAGCAGCAATGTCAGCCCGAAGACCATGAAAATCACCATCACGTTGCTGCGTATATGTCCACTGACCACCTGACCATTGAGTCTGATAGGCATAACGGCGTTAGGGTGCAGACGACTATAGAGTATGCCACGCACGTTGCGCAGCAGGATCAGCACACGCATTATCTTCAAACCGCCCGACGTGGAACCGGCCATGCCGCCGCAAATAGAGAGCATAAGCAGCAAGAAGCACACCGGGGTCCACCACTGCGTGGTGTCGGCCACCACCGAGCCTGTCGTCGTCAAGGCACTGATGGTCTGCACAGTGCCGAGGCGCACGGCGTCGCCCCAGTTGTAACCGTTGCTCCAATGCAAGCCGCCGACCACAAAGGCCACAGAAAGCAGGTAAAGCACAATATAGAAACCGAACTGCTCAAGTTTGTGTCCTATCTGGCGCCATCGGAAAGTGAAGAAAAGATACAGCAGGGTGAAATTGACGCCACTTAGCAGCATAGCCACCGCAAGGATATACTGTTGCAGGTGCGTTACGGATGCTATGCTGTCGCCATTGACCGAGAAGCCACCCGACGAGATGTTGGTGAAAGTAAGGTTGACAGCATCCCACATTTCCATGCCGCTCGACCACAGCAGAGCTATGAAAACCACTGTTGCCACGAGATAGACTGCCAAAGTGCGGCGTACAGCCAACACGGTACTCACCACCCTGCGGCCCGAGTTGTCGGCTCCCGATGCCTCGGCGGTATAGAGGGCATACCTGTTGATGCCCAGTCGTGACGAAAGAGCCACCACCAACAGCACTATTCCAAAGCCACCGAACCACTGCATCATGCTTCTCCACAGCAGTACCGAGGCAGGCAGGCTCTGAACATCAGAGAAGACCGTAGCGCCGGTGGAGGTGAGGCCACTCATGGCCTCGAAGAAGGCCCGTGTGATGCTATGTGTCGCCCCGGTCAAGAGCAGCGGCAAGGTGGCGAACACTGTCAGCGTGAGCCACAGCAGCACCACCAGAAGATAAGCCATCCGACGGTCGCCGATGCGACGATAGCGTCGGAAACAGCCCCACAAAACACCTCCAACACCTAGAGTCACTGCCGTACATACCGACATTTCCACCACAGTGCCATCGGCAAAATGCACTGCCGGCACCAGGCAGAGTCCCATCAGCCCGCCCTCGGCCACAAGCAATATGCCTATCAAACGCAACAAAGCCTTTATGTCGTCCCACTTCATCTCTTTCTCCAATATTCAGGTGAGACAATGGCCAGCAAGGCGAATATTTCGAGGCGGCCGGCGAGCATCAGCACCATCAGGGTCCACTTGGCCCCTGTGGGCAACATGGCATACTCGAGGTTGGCCCCCATGGTATTGATCAGCGGCGACGGACCCAGGTTGCTGATGTTTGCCGCTGCGAGGCAGAAAGCATCGGCGATGCCGCTGCCGCACAGAGTAAGCGCAAAGGCACCGAAGATTATAAACAGTATGTATAAGAATACGAAGCCGAAGATTTTGTGCACATAGTCGGACGGCACAACCTGACGGTCGATCCTTATGGTGAACACAGCGTTGGGGTGCAGCATACGCGTGAAATAGTTGCGCAGATAGAGCGCCAGCGTCATCAGACGCCGGAGCTTGAGTCCGCCGCCGGTCGAGCCTGCCATAGCACCACTGAGTATCAGCAGGAAGGTCACCACCGAAGCGGCGAAGGGCCACTGTTCCAGCCCTGTAGCATAGAAGCCGCAGGTGCTCACCGTCGAGGCCACATGGAAGAGCGAATAAGTGACACTCACGCCCACACCATTGCCGCGCAAGGCAAATGACACCGCGCAGGCAGCTACGGCGATGACATAGACGGCGGCATAAACGATGAACTCGTCGTTGCGGCGCAGGCGACGCCAGTGGAACGTGAAGAAGTTATATAGCAGCGCAACGCCGACACCGCTGAGGAACATGAAGAGCGTTATCAAGGCAAGGGTGAGGTGGCTATAGCCGTCGAGGCCTGTGGCCGTGGTCATGAAGCCACCGGTGGAGACGGTGCTCAGTGCCAGACAGAAAGAATCAATTATGCCGTTGCCAGCCAGAGCCAGCAACACTATCAGGACTAAGGTAGTTCCGAGGTAGATGCCCCACAGACGTGTCACCGAGGTGGCTATCTTGGGGTGGAGGCGGCGCTGCTGGGTGCCCGAGAACTCGGCGCCGTAGAGTGCCAACGTGCTGCCTCTAAGCCGTCGCTGCAGTGCAACCACGAAAAGTATGAGTCCCAACCCTCCTATCCATTGCGTCATCGAGCGCCACACGAGCAGTCCCTGTGGCAGTTTGGCGGGGTCTACCACGACCGACGAGCCCGTGGTGCTGAAACCGCTCACCGACTCGAAGACTGCGTCGGTTATCGACTTCAACGAACCTGTCAGCAGGTAGGGCAACGCACCGACCAGAGGCACCACTATCCACACCGAAGCGGTAATCCAGTAGCTTTCCCTCTCGTGGAGTTCCAAACTGGCACCGCGGCCCACCACGCTGCGCAGCAGAAGGCCCACCAGAGCCATGACGCAACCGGAGAATACCAAGCCGAGCATGGCACCGTCATGGAAATGCAGGCTCACGGCAACAGGCAACAGCATCGCCGCCGCCAGAAGCAGCAGCAACATGCCCGTCAACCTCGCCACAAGCCTATAGTTCATCAGTCGAAGAGTTTAACCATGGCCGTCATGGCCGATGGCAGGGAGAATATCACCACCTTGTCGCCATGTTTCAACTGCATCTCGCGGCTAGGCAGCAGGGTCTCGCGACCGCGGATGATGCCGCCGACGGTGGCGCCATGCGGTATTTCCAGTTGTCCGATGGGCTTGCGCGTGGCAGGGGCCCACTTGCCGACAACCAGTTCGAGCACCTCGGCATTGGTACCGCTGAGCCATTTGCTGCTAACGGCGTCGCCTTTTACGATGAAGCGCGCTATATAGCTGGCGGTGATGAGCTTGCGATTGATGATGGTGTCAATGCCGATGTCTTGCGAAATGGTGATGAAGCCGGTATTGTCAACCAGGGCTATGGTGCGCTTCACGCCCAGACGCTTGGCATGCAGACAGGTGAGGACATTGGTCTCGCTCGAATTGGTCACACCGATGAAGGCGTCCACATCCTGCAGACCTTCCTCTTTCAGCAGCTCGATATTCGTAGCATCGCCATTGATTATCAGCGTATCGGCCAGTTCGGCGCTGAGGGCTTCGGCGCGTTGGCGGTTTTCCTCGATAAGGGTTATCTTGAGGCGTTCCTGCAAAGTGTCGGCAGCATAGCGGCCCACGCGGCCGCCGCCAGCTATCATCACACGTTTGATATCCACTGCCTTTTTACCAGCCACATGGTTGATTGTTTCAACCTGGTTGGCGCGGCCGATTATGTAGGCCATGTCGCCGGCGTGGAACACGGTGTCGCCATGCGGGATGATGGTCTCGCCACCGCGCAGCAAGGCGACAACTTTGACCTGCAGGTCCTTATAGGTCTCAGCGAGGTCTTTCACAGCATGGTCGACAACAGGGCTTCCTGCCTCGAGGCGTATCACATACATAGTAAGCAGGCCTCCACTGAAATCGAAGAACTCGGCGGCGGCGCTGTTGTTGAGCAAGTTGGTAATCTCCTTGGCGGCGATGCGTTCGGGGCACACCATCTCGTCGACGCCGAGGTCGCGCATCATGTCGCGCATCTTGGGTGAGAGCAGCTCGACATTGGTGATGCGAGCCACCGTCTTCTTTGCTTTGAGTTTTTTTGCCAGGATGCAGCTCATGAGGTTTACGCTCTCGTCGTGCAACACAGCGAGGAAGAGGTCGCATACACCCACGCCGGCATCCTTGAGCACCTGTGGCGACGTGGCGCTGCCCGCCACAGTCATCAAGTCCGTCTCGTTCTCCAGACGGCTCAGCATATCCGCATGTGGGTCAACAACAGTGATGTTATAGTCCAGTTCTGAAAGCGATTTTGCGAGATATACACCCACCTCGCCATCGCCGGCAATTATTATATTCATTGTCTATTTTTGCGTTTTTTCGGGGTGCAAAAATACACATTTTCCACAATGTGACCAAAAAAATATGAAAAACGAATTGTACCCACTGCACCATCGGCCGCCGCGCCGGCGTTCCCGTTGCTGTCGACACGCGCACCATGTAGAAGTGAGTAAGAAGTGAGTAGGTAGTGAGCAGGTAGTGAGTAGGTAGTGATATGATGGTGACTGGGGTTTTATGTTCAATCCATAAATGCAACACTCTGGTCAAAAAGACTAAACAAGACAACGATGGAATATGTATGATGGAACATGCAAGAAGGGTGGTGCAAGAAGGGTGGTGGACGGAGAATGAAACGTTAAATTTTGAGGTGCGGAAGATTATTTTTGTCACATATTGTAAAAAAAAGTGTATCTTTGCATTTTAAAACTATAATATACTATGAGTTTGAAAATTGTTGTACTTGCAAAACAAGTTCCTGATACAAGGAATGTTGGCAAGGATGCCATGACAGCCGAGGGCACGGTGAATCGTGCTGCGCTGCCCGCTATTTTTAATCCCGAAGACCTCAATGCACTGGAGCAGGCGCTCCGCATAAAGGAACAGAACCCCGGCACCACCGTAGGTTTGCTGACCATGGGTCCGCCGCGCGCCGGCGAGATTATCCGCGAAGGCCTCTACCGCGGCGCCGACACCGGCTGGCTGCTCACCGACCGCCTCTTCGCCGGAGCCGACACGCTGGCCACCAGCTACGCCCTGGCCACAGCCATCAAGAAGATTGGCGACGTTGACCTCGTTATCGGCGGCCGCCAAGCCATCGACGGCGACACAGCACAGGTGGGTCCCCAGGTGGCACAGAAACTGGGATTGAACCAAGTGACATACGCCGAGGAAATACTGAAGATTGAGAATGGCAAAGCAACCATACGCCGCATGATCGACGGCGGCGTGGAGGTGGTGGAAGCACCGCTGCCCCTGGTGGTTACCGTGAACGGCAGCGCCGCCGAGTGCCGCCCCGCCAACGCCAAACTAGTGATGAAATACAAGTATGCCGCCTGCCCGCTCGAAGTGGCCGACGACGACCCCCGCAAGGAGCTCCGCGCCGAGCGCCAGTACCTGAACCTCACGCAGTGGAGCGTGGCCGACGTTGACGGCGACCCCAGCCAATGCGGCATGAGCGGCTCGCCCACCAAGGTTAAGGAGGTGCAGAGCATTGCCTTCCAGGCTAAGGAGAGCAAAACCCTCACGGCAAAAGACGAGGACATCAACGCCCTCATCCAGGAACTGCTTAACGACAAAATCATAGGATAAAATGGTAGTTAAAGAAGATTGAGAAGTTAAGGAAGTTAAAGGCAATGATATCGTCTTGCACATTTGTCTTTAACTCCTAGCAAAGCGATAACTCCTTTAATTCTTTAACTCCCCAAAAAGAGAAAATTATGAACAACGTATTCGTATATATCGAGATTGAGGGCACCGAGGTGCGCGAGGTCTCTCAGGAACTTCTGACCAAGGGCCGCAAGCTGGCCAACGAACTTGGCGTGGAGCTCCATGCCGTGGCCATAGGCACCGGCATCAAGGGCAAGGTGGAAGAGCAGGTGCTGCCTTACGGCGTCGACAAGCTCTTCGTCTTCGACGCTCCCGAACTCTTCCCCTACACATCGGCACCGCATACCGACATCGTGGTTAACCTCTTCAAGGAGGAGCAGCCGCAGATATGCCTGATGGGTGCTACTGTCATCGGCCGCGACCTGGGTCCGCGCGTCTCGTCGAGCCTCACCAGCGGCCTCACCGCCGACTGCACTCAGCTTGAGATAGGTCCCTACGAGGACAAGAAGAGCGGCAAGACCTACGAGAACCTGCTCTATCAGATACGTCCCGCCTTCGGTGGCAACATTGTGGCCACCATCGTCAACCCTGACCACCGTCCGCAGATGGCCACCGTGCGCAGCGGTGTCATGCAGAAGGCTATCTACGATGGCAGCTGCAAGAAGGAGGTGGTGTATCCCGAAGTGGGCAAATATGTGAGCCCCGAGGCTTTCGTCGTCAAGGTGCTCGACCACCATGTGGAGGCTGCCAAGCACAACCTCAAGGGCGCCCCCATCGTGGTCTCAGGCGGCTATGGCGTGGGCTCGAAGGAGGGCTTCGACATGCTCTTCGAGCTCGCCAAGGTGCTACACGGCGAAGTGGGCGGCAGCCGCGCTGCCGTCGACGCCGGTTGGATTGACAACGACCGCCAGATTGGCCAGACAGGTGTCACGGTGCACCCCAAGGTGTACATAGCCTGCGGCATCAGCGGACAGATACAGCACATCGCCGGCATGCAGGACTCGGGCATCATCATAAGCATCAACAGCGACCCCGAGGCCCCCATCAACAAGATTGCCGACTATGTGATTACCGGCACCGTCGAGGACGTCGTCCCGAAAATGATTAAGTATTACAAACAGAATAGTAAGTGAAGAACGAAGAGTGAAGAATGAAGAATGGGCTAACGCAAAAGAAAGTCATTCTTATGAAGAATTACAAACGAGAAGGATCACCGCTGCATGTCAAGAGCTATGCTTTTGCCGTGAGAATAACCAAAATGTTTCTGCATTTTACGGGAAACGATTGGAAACTGATGGCAATATACAAGCAAGTGCTTAAATCGGGAACCTCCGTGTCGGCCAACGTCCACGAATCCGAATTTGCCCAGAGTCCTTCTGATTTCACCGCAAAACTTCACATTGCACTTAAAGAAGCGAACGAGACCATGAACTGGTTAAATCTTCTGCATGACACAGACTATTTGTCAGACAAAGAATTTGACAGTATGGCTTCAGACTGCAATGAAATCATTGCAATGTTAGTATCGTCCATTAATACAACAAAAAAGAACAATAAAAAAAACGATGAATATGGAATAAAGGGTATAGAACTGTCATGCGCCTAATTCTGGCGACAGCAGATTCTTCACTCTTAATTCTTCACTCTTAATTTAAATGAATTATGGCAAACTACTATACCGACCATCCTGAAATTGACTTCCACCTGAGCCATCCTCTGATGAAACGCCTGGTGGAACTGAAAGAAGACAGCTTCAAGGACGCCAAGGAGTTCGACTACGCCCCCGTAGACCACGAGGACGCCATTGAGAACTACCGCCGCATCCTCGACATCACTGGCGACGTGGCGGCCAACGTCATAGAGCCCAACTCGGAGAGCGTGGACCTTGAAGGTCCGCACCTCGAGAACGGCCGCATGATTTACGCCTCGAAGACCTTCGAGAACCTCGACGTCACCCGCAAGGCAGGCCTCTACGGTGTCTCGATGCCACGCCGATACGGCGGACTGAACCTGCCCATGGTGGTGTTCTCGATGATGAGCGAGGTGATCAGCGCCAGCGACGCCGGCTTCCAGAACATCTGGAGCCTTCAGAGCTGCATCGACACCCTCTACGAGTTCGCCAGCGAGGAGCAGCGCCAGAAATACATACCGCGCATCTGCGCCGGCGAGACCATGAGCATGGATCTTACCGAACCCGATGCCGGCAGCGACCTGCAGCGCGTGATGCTCAAGGCCACATACGACGAGAAAGAGAACTGCTGGCGCCTGAACGGCGTAAAGCGCTTCATAACCAACGGCGACTCGGACATTCACCTGGTCCTCGCCCGCTCGGAAGAGGGCACCAAGGACGGCCGCGGCCTGTCGATGTTCATCTACGACAAGCGCAACGGCGGTGTCGACGTGCGCCACATAGAGCACAAGCTCGGCATCCACGGCAGCCCCACCTGCGAGCTGACCTACAAGAACGCCAAGGCCGAGCTCTGCGGCGACCGAAAACTGGGTCTCATCAAATACGTCATGGCCTTGATGAACGGTGCCCGCCTAGGCATCGCCGCCCAGAGTGTCGGCGTGGAACAGGAAGCTTACAACGAAGGCCTCGCCTACGCCCGCGAACGTGCCCAGTTCGGCGAGAAGATTATCAACTTCCCCGCCGTCTACGACATGCTGAGCCGCATGAAGGCCAAGCTCGACGCAGGCCGCTCGCTGCTCTACCAGACCGCCCGCTATGTGGACATATACAAGAGCCTCGAAGACATCGCCCGCTTCCGCAAGCTGGAGCCCGAAGAGCGCGCCGAGATGAAGCAGTTCAGCAAACTGGCCGATGCCTTCACGCCGCTGGCCAAGGGCATGAACTCGGAGTACGCTAGCCAGAACGCCTACGACGCCATCAGCATACACGGTGGCTCGGGCTTCATCATGGAATACAAGAGCCAGCGCCTCTATCGCGACGCCCGCATCTTCAGCATCTACGAAGGTACCACGCAGCTGCAGGTTGTGGCAGCCATACGCTACGTCACCAACGGCACCTATCTGCAGGTCATCAAGGACATGATGCAGAGCGAGGTGAGCGAGGAGATGAAGCCACTGAAGGCTCGCATAGCCCCGCTGGTGGATCTCTACGAAAAGGCCGTGACCTATGTCAAAGAGCAGCAGAGCGAAGCCGTTCACGACTTCCTGGCACGTCGACTCTACGACATGACCACCGAAATCATCATGAGCCTCCTCATCATGGACGATGCCACACGCGCCCCCGAGCTGTTCAGCAAGAGCGCAAACGTATATGTTCGCATGACCGAGGAAGACGTGTGCGCCAAAGCCTACTACGTGATGCACTTCACCGAGGCCGACCTTGCAAGTTTTCGTGCAGAATGACTACTAACCCATAAATATCATAATCATGAAAAAGTTATCAGTCTTGTGTTTGGCCCTAGCACTGTTCTTTGGTGCCCAGGCTCAGTTCGGCAACCTCGGCAACGCAGTTAGACGCGGAGTGGAGAAGAAAGTTGAACAGAAGGTCAAGAAGAAAGTCGAGAAAGAGGTGGACAAGGCTCTGGACAATGCCTTTGGCCTGAACCAGCAGGAAGCCGCCACCCCACAGAACAGCAACAAGATTGCCACTGACGAGAACACTGGCGAGCCCAAGGAAGGCGCAGAAGGCAAGATACCCACCCCCGAGGAGGTGATGGCCACCGTCCCTGCCCTGCCCACTTACCAGAACATCGCCGAATATCTCTGCGAACAGAACCGCGAGAACCCGCGCACTCTGAAGATGCTTACCAACCCCACAATGCAGTTCATCACCCAGATGGGTGTGGCTGCCGCATCGGGCTACGTAGCAATGATGAGCCAGCCTGGCTCGGGCAACATCTACTATTATGACAAACAGTTGCTCGAAGAGCTGGGAATCAACGAGGATGAGTACGAGAAAATGTCGGAGAAAGAGCAGCAGGAACTGGCATCGAAATATGCTGTAGAACTACAGGAGCGCTACATCCGCACCGCCGAGATGCTTGGCAACGACGCCGAATACCAGAAAATGCTCGAGAAATACAACGCCGTTGAAAAAGAAATAGAGGATCTCTACACCAAAGCCGAAGAGACCTGCGAAAACATTTGGCAAAAGAACTATTCTCTAAAGAAGCAGCCCACGGAGAACGACATGTGCAGCTACTACGGCGAAGCAGTGCCCGTGTACTACAAGGCTATCACCGAAGCCATGAAGCTCCGCAAGAGCCGCCAGCTCGACATTGCCAAGAAGATTGACCTCTATGTACAAGAGCTCGCCAATAAACGCCGCGGCGAGGTATATGCAGGCTTCTACAACCAGGGCGGTCTCTGCGCCACCTCGTATGTCGGCGATGCCGCTCGACTGATGAGCATCCCCGACCCCCGTTGAAAACAACACACAATAACACATAAAAGCAAATGAAACGAATCACATTATTGCTCCTCACAGTGCTGCTGGCAGCGCCCGCCTTGCAGGCTCAGAAGCCTGTCTTCGAAAGTGCCATGCAGTTGTTCGGCTATAAGAACGACGACGGTACATGGCGTCTCATGCCCAAGTACCAGCGTGCGGGCGAGTTCGAAGGCAAGGTGAGGCGATGGGCCCCCGTAAAGGTCGACGACCGCTGGGGTTGCATTGATATTGATGGCAATATGGTGTGCCGCAACCTCTTCCCCTCCAAAGAGGTGGCAATGGAGGCCGGCCGCCAGTGGGAACAGATGACCGAACCCGGAAAGTGGGTCTACCCTGCCCGCAACGCCGCCGACGGCCGCTGGGGCTTTGTCGACTACTACGGCCGCTGGAAATACCAGCCCGTTTATCAAGCCGCCAAACCTCACCAAGGCCGCGACCCGAAGAGTTACGCTCCCGTCAAGAAGGACGACCGCTGGGGCTGCATCGACGGCCGTGGAGTGATGGTCATCAACAACATCTTCCATAGTGCCGAGCAGGCCGAGGAAGCCGGTGCCCAGTGGGCTATAGCCCGCAACTACTACACATGGCGCGTGCCTGTAACCAATCCCAACAACGGACTGTGGGGCTTTGTCGACTATCTCGGTCGCTGGGTTGTGCAACCCATCTACGAAGACCGTCTGCCTTTCGGTGAGGACAACAACTATCCCTACACTCAGGTGAAACACGAGGGACGCTGGGGCAACATAGACCGCAACGGCAACGTTGTCACCACGCCAATCTTCTTCACCTCTGACGAGGCCATAGATGCCCTACGTCAGTTCGAACACGGCCGTGCCCTTGAGGACTGGCGCTATCCCGTGACCAACCCCGCCGACAACAAATGGGGCTGGGTTGACTGGAGCGGAGAATGGCGCATCAAGCCCAAGTATGAAGCTGCCACACGCTTCGCCAACGACACAGGCCTCTTCGCCACCGCCAAACTCGACGGCTATTGGATGGTGGTCAGCGACACCGGCGACGACCTCAGCCGCAACGTCTTCACGCTCTCAAGCGAGGCATGGCTTGCCGGCAACGAGTGGGATACCCATCAGGAACTGGGCCACTGGCTCTACCCCATCAAGGATCCCAGCTCGGGCGCATGGGGATATGTCGACTACCAGGGCATGTGGGTCATCAAGCCCACCCTCGAGGATGCCAAGCTGTTCACATTCGTGTGGAACGACCGCGTGGCTCCTGCCAAGATGGACGGCAAGTGGGGTTGCATCGACCATACAGGCCAGTTCGTGGTTAAAAACCAGTACAACACCTCGGCCGAAGCTCAGATTGCCGGCCGCCGCTGGGCGGAAGGACGCAAGTTCTGATTCAAGTAGTTAAGTAGACAGTAGTTAAGTAGTTAAGACAATACCATCTTGAAGACTTTGATTCATAATGCGACCATCGTCAACGAGGGTCGCATTTTTAATGGTTCAGTATTGATCGACGGCGACCGCATCGCCGACATCTTTGAAGGCGAAGCACCAACATGCGAGCACGTGGTCGACGCAACTGGCATGATACTCATGCCGGGTGTCATTGATACACATGTACATTTCCGCGACGGAGGCCAGTCCGAGAACCCGGCCGGCACATTCTACAGCGAGAGCCGTGCCGCACGTGCCGGCGGCGTGACATCGGTCGTCGACATGCCCAACACCAAGCCGCAGACCACCACCCTAGAAACCCTAGAGGCCAAGGAGGTCCTCGCCGAGCGCGACAGCGCCGTGAACTACGGATTCATGCTCGGCGCCACCAACGAAAACATCGACACCCTGCTGTCCCTCGAGCCCACGCGCTACGCCGCCATCAAGCTCTTCCTCGGCTCCAGCACGGGCAACATGCTCGTCAACGACCCCGACCAGCTCGACCACCTCTTCCGCGATGCCCGCAAACTCATCGTGGCCCACTGCGAAGAGGAAGCCGTGGTGCAGGCAAACATGCACAACTTCAAGCTCGAGCACCAAGGCCGCCCCACCGAGACGGCCGCCCTGCACCCGCAGATTCGCAACACCGAGGCCTGCTTCCTCTCGTCCTACAAAGCCATCGAGCGCGCCCGCCGCTACGGCACACGCTTCCACGTGGCCCATATCAGCACTGCCACAGAACTGAGCCTGCTCTCCAATTTCGACCTCGACAAGAAGAACATCACCGCCGAGGTGACGCCCAACCACCTGTGGTTCGACGACCGCGACTACGCCGAACTGGGCAACCTCATCAAGTGCAACCCCGCCATCAAGAGCAACGACGACCGACTGGCCCTCTGGGCAGGACTCGAGGACGACCTCATCGACACCATCGCCACCGACCATGCCCCCCACCCTCTCGAGGCCAAACAGCGCCCCTATTTCGACGCTCCAAGCGGCATCCCCAGCATACAGCATTCGCTGCAGATGATGCTCGAGCCGGCATTCGCCGGCTCAGTGGATAGTGGGGAGTGTGTAGTGGATAGCACTCGTGGTCTAATGCTACCCACTACCCACTATCCACTACCCACTATTGTTAGCAAGATGTGTCACAACCCTGCCCTGCTCTTCGGCATCCGTGAGCGTGGTTTTATCCGCAAGGGCTACAAGGCCGACCTGGTGCTTGTGCGTCCTGGCGTGGAGAGCAAAGTTACCAAGGAGAGTCTGCTCTACAAATGTGGATGGAGTCCACTGGAAGGCCAAACATTCCACACGCGCATCGAGCATGTGTGGGTAAATGGCGACGACACCGGCAGCGGCGCCGAAGCGCTACAGTTCAGCAAATAAAGTCCTGTAATGGCGACAGAAATTAGCCGTGGGGGTAACCCACGGAAATAGACCGCAATAATATTCCGAGCCCCGTAGGGGCGACACTTTGACGATTGTTTGTGCCGCCCCTACGGGGCTCGGTTTTTCGGGTGGACCTCTTGCCTACCGTGGGCTTTCGCCCACGGCTAATTAATATCGTCCCTACAGGACTTAAGACTAAAAGAGCCGTAGGCAATCGCCCACGGCTCTTTTTCTATCATCCCAATGGGACTCAATTAAAGGCTGAAGCCAAGGCCGACAAACCAGTTGCTGGCCTTCAGTTTGGTATTGTCAGCATCGGTCAGGTTCAGGAAGCCCATGTTGTAGCCACCGAACAGACGGAAAGCATTGTACTGAACATTGACACCAACGGTACCGCTGATGTCGAATTTCTTGCGGTCGCTGTTGTCGCCATACCAGTCAGTGTCGCCCTCGGTATCACCAGTGAAGCCAACCAAATTGCCACTATATTTGAAGTGGGTGTTGCCAGCAAGTGCAAAACTGAAGGTGGGGCCAAGAAATACCGAAATCTTCAGGTCATCGGTGAGTTTGAGACCATAATTGAACAGGACGGGGACATCTATCAGGCTCTGGGTATGGCTGTACTCAGCAGTTGCACTGACTAAACCAAGAAGGCTGACGGTCTCTTCATCGCTGCCAAAGTTCTGACGGTAGTTGGCACCAAGGCTCACACCGAGGTCACCAGTGAGGTTGATGTTGTAGTTCACGCCAGCGAAGAAGCCGTTAAGGTTCATGCTGCTGGTGGTGCTGGTGCTACCACTGGTGACGGTGGTTTTGTAGGTCTGAGGGGCAAAACCCACGTTGATACCCAGCTGAGCGCTGGCCATTCCTGCGAACAGCACGGTGGCTGCTAAAATTGCAAATACTTTTTTCATGTTGTTTTACTATTTAGTTAATAATAAGGTTTCTTATTTCTCCAGGCGGATACGAGCGTCGACGGCGGTGACGTAGCGCGGGTTGCCCAGCAGCGGGTTGAGGTCCATCTCGGCAATCTCGGGAGCTGCCTGCACCAATGCGCTGACGCGGGCCACCTGGTCGGCATAGAGGTCGATGTTGACACCTTCCTGGCCACGCACACCTTCGAGAATCTTGTAGCCCTTCAGCTGGCGGAGCATATCCTTGGCCTCGGCGGCGGTGATGGGAGCCAGGGCGCTCTGCACATCCTTCAACACCTCGATGAAGATACCGCCCAATCCGAAGAATATCTGATGGCCGAACTTCTCGTCGCGGATGGCTCCGATGTAGACGTCAAGACCGTCGAGCATGGGGTACATCTCCACAGCGTAGGTCTCGGGAATGACGATAAGACGGTCGAACTCCTTGGCCACAGTCTCGAGGTCCTTGACGCCGAGGGTCACGCCGCCCACGTCGCTCTTGTGCAGCGGGCCGACGACCTTCATCACGAGGGGCACATCCTTCGAGCAGCCCACCTCCTTGGCGAAGGCCAGGGCGTCCTCTTTCTTGCTCACCTCGACGCTCTTCTTGCGGCTGATGCCAGCGGCGTCCAGAAGCTCGTTGTAGTCGCTGATTTCCATATAGCCGTCCTTGCAGCGGTCGATGGTCTTGCGGATGCGGGCCACGTCGATCTTGGGCTGCTCCACGTTCTCGGGCTGCGGCTTGGGAGTATGGTATACCTTGCAGATGGCATTGCCGAGCACGCACTCCTCGGGGAAGTTGATGTTGCCCTTGGCAATGAAGTCTTCAATCTCTTCCTTGACGTTGATGATGCTGGGCAGCACGGGGAAGATGGGCTTCTTGCAGGTGCGCATCTTCTGGTCGAGCAGGTCGTAGACCTCCTTGTTGCTGAACAGTCCGGGCGAGCCGAAGATAACCACCGAGAAGTCGATGTCGGTGTATTCGTTCTCGACGGTGTCGAGGATATAGCCAAGCTGCTCGGCGGTGCCGGTAGCCAGGAAGTCGATGGGGTTGCCCACCGAGGAGCCTCCGAAGAGCTTCTCCAACAGGGCGGGGCTGGCGGGGTGTTCCTTCAGCGAGGGCACCTCCATGCCGCCGTTGCTCAGCACGTCGGTGAGCATCACAGCAGGACCGCCGGCGTGGGTGATTACGGCGCAGCGCTTGCCTTTCAGTTCGGGATACATGAAGACACCGCACACGGTGGTCAGCTCCTGACGGTTCTGGCAACGCACGATACCGGCCTTGCGGAACAGGGCGTCGACGGCGGCGTCGTTGGTGGCCAGGGCGCCAGTGTGGCTGCTGGCAGCACGGCTACCGGCGGCCGAACCGCCGCTCTTGATGGCGGCAATGTGGCAGCCTTTGTTGATAAGGCTGCGGCTGTGCTTCAGCAGACGCTGCGGGTCGCCAATCTTCTCCATATAGAGCATGATGACGTGGCTCGACTTCACGGGGTCGAAGGTCTCGTCGAGGTGTTCCAGAACGTCCTCGATACCCAACTGGGCGCTGTTACCAACAGCCCACACGCTATTGAACTTAAGGCCGTTGCTCATGCCGTACTCTTTGATGAACACGGCGGTGGCACCGCTGCCGGTGATGAAATCCACACCCTTGGGATCCAGCGGAGGAATGGGGGTGTCGAAACAGCCGGCATAGTTCACGTTGAGGAAGCCGGTGCAGTTGGGGCCGATGAGCGAACCGCCGACCGAGTTGATGGTATCGACGATGTGCTTCTCGATTTCAGCACCCTCATGGCTCTCCTCCGAGAAACCGGCGCTGACGATGATGAAGCCCTTGCAGCCTTTTTCCTTGGCCAGCACGTCGACCGTCTGGGCGCAGAACTTGGCGGCGATGCAAAGGATGGCGCAATCGACCTGCGGCAGGTCGTCGACCTTGGCATAGCACTTCACGCCCTGCACCTCGGTCTCCTTGGGGTTCACGGCATAGACCTGGCCCTTGAAGGGACTCTCCAAGAGGTTCTTCAGCGACTTGCCGCCGGGTTTATGGACATCGGACGAAGCACCGCAGATGACGATGCTACGGGGATTGAGTAGTTCTTTTGCTATCATATCTTTACTTTTATGTTTTTTTACATTAATATGCTTATAACGCCAAAAGCATATATTTATTGTTGCATTATTAAAAATCATAAAAAAAGACCCAAACGCCCCATAAACGTCCATTGATTTTCAATAGATTCCCAGTTGTTCTTCAGCCGTTCTTCAGTCATTCACTGAAGAACGGCTGAAAAACAACCGAAAAACCAGGGGTGCTGATGGCAATATAAAAGCACCTTATACGTTATTTTATACATGAATCGCACTATTCGTCCCTCCACCGAGGCCGATATTGAGACCGCGCTGCAGATGTTCGACCACTCGCGCAGCCTGATGCGCGCCGCGGGCAACACCGTGCAGTGGACCGGTTACCCCACGGCCGACGACCTGCGCAAGGACATCCACCGCGATGCATCGTATATTGTCGAGCAGGACGGCATACCTGTGGGCACCTTCGCTCTCGTACCCGGCATCGAGCCCACCTACGGCGTCATCGACCACGGCCGCTGGATCGACACACTGTCGCCCTACGCCACAGTGCACCGTGTAGCCAAAGTCGAGGGCGTCGACGGCATCGCCGCGGCGGTGTTCCGCTACGCCAAAGAGCACCACAGCCACCTGCGCGCCGACACCCACGTCAGCAACCGTGCCATGCGTCACCTGCTTGAGAAAGAGGGCTTCGTCTACTGCGGCATCGTCTACATGAACGACGGCACACCGCGCCTAGCCTACGAATGGTGGCGCTACGACGAGGTCCCCTCCGACCTCAAGGCATGGGTCGAGAGCACGGTGCTGCCGCAGCACGAACACTACGACAGCGCCCACCGTCCCGACCATATACGCCGCGTAATAGCCCGCGCCATGCTGCAGCAGCCATCGCCGATGACATTTGCAACCGCAGCATTGCACGACATAGGCATCTGCGAGGGCCGCGAGGTGCACCACCTGGCCTCAGGACGCATCATTCGTGCCTGCCAAGAGTTGCACCGCTGGTTCAGCGACGACGAGATCGAGCAGATTGCCCAGGCTGCCGAAGACCACCGTGCCTCGGCCACCTCCAGGCCTCGCTCCATGTTGGGCTGCATCATCGCCGAGGCCGACCGCGACGTGGAGCCAGAGACCATCGTGCGCCGCACCGTGGAATATGGCCTTTCGCACTACCCCGAACTCGACCGCGAAGGCCACTGGCAGCGCACACTGCAGCACCTCGACGAGAAATACTCCGAACAAGGCTACATCAAGCTGTGGCTCGACGACTCGCCCAACGCCGCCCCTCTGGCCGAGCTACGCGACCTCATCCGCGACCACTCCCGCCTCCGCTCTTTGTTTGATGAAATTTATACTTCGCAAACCACTTAAAACTTACAGTTTAAAACTCCTATGAACACCGTCCTCATCATCCTGGCCTTCCTCTGCCTCATCGTAGGCATCCTCGGTGCCATTATCCCCGGCCTGCCGGGACCACCCATCAGCTGGGTGGGCCTGCTGCTGGCATGCCTCACGCCTTTCGTCAGCTGCAGCCCCGCACTGCTGGTCGTCACCGCCGTGCTGGCTCTGATAATCACCGTGCTCGACTATGTGGTGCCGTCGCTGGCCACCAAGCGGCAGGGTGGCTCGAAATACGGCATCTGGGGCTGCAACATAGGCCTCGTCATATCAATCATCGGACTGCCCTTCGGCCCGCAGGGCCTGCTGGGTGTCATCTTCTGGCCCTTTGTAGGCGCCCTGGTGGGCGAATACATAAAAAGCCGAGAACTTTCCCCGGCGCTCAAAGCTGCCTGGGGCGCATTCCTCGGATTCCTTACCGGCACACTGCTCAAATTCGTCTACTGCATAGCCCTGCTGGTAATTGTGATAGTTGGGTTGTTCTGAAAAAAAAAGACAGCCGTAGGCTCGCGCCCACGGCTATCATTTGTTGCTCCCGAGTGGCTATCCGGCAACCCTGGTGCTGTCAGGGCCGCGTAAGTACCACCGGTGCTTATATTACAGCTCCATGCCGATGCGGATGCCGGCACCGCTGTGGTTGACGTTGACGTAGTCGCCAAGGCTGTAGCTATAATGCTCGGTGGGCTCGAAGAAGGTGCCGGTGAGCATCACACTGATGGCGAAGTGGTGCTTCGAGGCAAAGCGCACACCGAAGCCCAAGTCGGCATAGAGGCCTGTGCTCTCGGAGAGGTAGGAACCGGCACGGAGCGACAGCACGGGAGTGACGTTGCTCTTGTAGCCGAAGTTGTAGCGCACGGCGGCATAGATAGGCATCAGGAAGTCGTCCTCGTTGCCCATCAACGTGAAGCCGAGGCCCACGAAGCAGTGCTCGTTCATGTAGAAGCCATGGGTGGTGCCCACGCCGATGAGCGAATGCTCTTTGCTGACGAGCTGCATCGAGTTCTCCTCCTCGATGAAGGCTCGGTAGCCGCTGGGGATGCTGATTTTCTTCTCCTCCTGTGCGGAGAGGCCGAGGGCCATGACAAGCATGGCGACGATAAGGATGGTCTTTTTCATTGTTGTATTGTTTTTTGATTTGTTATTTGTCTGTTTTCTCTTTCATGGTGACATCGAGCTTGATAAAGCCTTCTCCATCGTACCAACCGTCACCGCCTGTGGTTGGAACGCCGCTGGTCTTGACTGTCACGATTGTGTCTTGATAGTTGCCATTCTCAGTGCCGTCGGTATCATAGAAGCCAACATCAATATTTTCACCGGGGAACCACCAACTGTATGTAACACTATAGCGTCCGTCGGCGTCTGTCGTGTCATGATACCTGGCAGACATCAAAGTGTCTGCCTCTTCGTCCCATGGGTTGTAGCGGCCCACACAGATGCCCGGAATGGGTTGACCGTCGGCATTGGTGACTGTGCCGAGAACATGGTAGGTTGCTTCGGGGGTGCCATACTCACAAGCGGTGTTGAATATCTTTTCACAACCAACGAGATTGATGCCCAGCAACCCACCAAGGGTGACCAGCAGCCAGTTCTTCAGTTTCAGGTACTTTATCTTCATAACGTTTTGGGGTTAGAACGCCCATCCTATGCGGGTGGAAAACTGGGTGCCGAAGTAGACGGGAAAGGCTTCGCCCGAGATGTCGTTGTCTTCGTTCATCACCAGCCCTAGCACTGCACCCATGGTGCTCTCGATAGTAAGGCCGAAGGGTATGTTGACCTTGATGCCGAAGGCCAAGGTTGGCCGCAGGGCCTGGTCGTGTATAGTGTAGCGGGCGGTGTGTATGTCCCAGCCATCATTGCCGGTGAAGCAGTTGAAGGGTACCCAGGCACGGGTGAAGTTGGCACCAAAGCCGAAGAACGGCATCACACCGTTGCGACGCTGGCGGTTCAAATAAAGACGGTATTGCGCCTGGGCGAACAAGACATGCGTCGTCATGGGACGACTGACGGGCTTCATGAAGTTGCCGCCGAGGTCGAAGGCCACGGCCGAATGGTTGGCGATGCGGTACTCGTAGTTGAAATCGATGCTCGAGGCTATGGGCGACAGCAGATTGAACTTCACGGCATGGCGCGCCACGCCGTCTTCGGGTTGCTGGGCACGGAGCGGCAGGAGCAGCATCACGGCTGCGGCCAGAAGAATTATACGTTTCATAGCAGGCCTCCTTTCCACTTGGTGGCAGTGGTATCAACAATGGTGGTGTCGATGGCAGTGGTGTCGGGCTGCTGATACCACCAGTCGGGGTGCTGCCACTTGCCAGGCCACAAGTCTATGGTGTCGTTATTCCTGCTGCTGAAGCTGCCGGCGCCCCCCCAGTAGAGGGTGTCGTCGCCGCGGGTGATGAGCAGGAAATACTCCTCAAAACTGAACTTAGCGCCAGCAGGCTCCTGCATATAGGGGTTGTCGAAACCACGGATGTACTGGAAGCCCCAGCGGCCACGGGCGTCGGTGACTGCCTGGCCGAGGTACTTGCTGTCGGCATCTGGTTCCATATAATTCGACTCACGGAAGGTGAGCGTGTCGCCCGCCAGCGGCGTGGTCTTGGTGCTGTCGGCATACAGCGTGCCGCGGATAATCTGCTCCGAATAGGGCTTGCAGGCCGCGAAGAGCATCGCGAGGAGGAGCAGAGGGATTAGCTTCAGTTTCATAGCAGTGTTATTTCTTTAATGCCTGTAGTTTGTACACTTTATTCTTCTTGTCATAGGAGACGATGACCACGTAGCCCTCCTTGCCGCGCTCGCTGGCCCATTTCTCGGCCTCGCGACGATTGCCGGTCTTGAAGGAGAGCGGACGCTTGGCATCCAGCGTGTCCGTCACCTGTTCGTAGGTAGTGGAGGTGCACTGAAAGAGCACGGGATATCCCTCGCCGACCTTGTCGAAAAGCATGACGATGAAGTCGTCCCACTCGGTGTCGCCACGCAGCACGAGGTCGAACGACTCGCCGTTGACGGCGTAGGTCACCTTGCGGACTGGAGTGCCGTCCTCAAAATAATGTCCCTTGCTGCATCCCGCAAAGGCAGCGGGCAGGACAAGCAACATCAGTAATGGCAGTAGTCTTTTCATATACATATATTATTGTTCAAGATTGTCGAATTGGTTTTTCAGCAGGCGGTCGTACTGCGCCTCGGTGGCGATATGGAAGATGCAGACGGTGCTCTCGGCTGGCCACAGCACCACGAAGTCGCAGAGGCCTGGGGAGAAGGGCACGCGCTGGTCGGGATGCTCCTTGGCGGCGAGGTAGTGGACGAAGAAGTCGTCATCGGCCTCGACATCGAAATCCGGCATGTCGAGGTCGCGCAGCAGGGTGGCCCAAGAGGTGCTGTCGGTGGCCTGGAGGAGGGTGACATCGACCTGCTCGTCGCCGCCGATGTGCTTGTCCTTGATGTAGGTGGCTTCGACGCACTCGACTGCGGCATAGTGGCGGTAGACGGTGCCGCACTGGTCGGGCGACAGAGTGCGGGGCCACAGGCGGAAGGCCAGGGCTCCTCCCAGGACGGCCACACAGAGCAGCAATGTTATGAGCCAGCGGCGTTTCACAGATTATCTATCACATAGTTTACATCGGAGAGCACGGCGGCACGGTCGGCGCTTGTCATATCGCGTCCGTCGGGCACCGAGGTGCAGGCAATCACTCCTGCCGCCAGCACGACGGCTACCACCGCGACGACGGCATAGTGGCGCACGGCAGCCACGAGACTACGGTGGCCATAGCCTGCGTCGACCTCGGCGAGCAGACGCTGCTCGGCGGCCTGACGGGTACGGCGGGCCACGAGGAGTTCGATGTCGGGGGTGCTATGGGGTTGGTGTTGCATATTGTTGTTCGTGTATCGTTTTCAGTTTCTTTGTTATGCGGCTCAGCCGCTGGTTCATCGTGTTCACCGTCGTGTGGTGTCGCTCGGCCATCTCGGCGGGAGTGTAGCCTTCAAAGCGTTCGGCTATGAGTTGCTGCTCGTCGGGGTCGAGGCGTGCCACCAGGTCGTCGAGCAGCTCGCGGTCGTAGTCCTCGCTCTCTGGCATCCTGGCCACCTCGTCGAGCGGCACTGTGGTTGGCTGTCGTCGGCGGAAGTAGCGGTCGAATACCACCTGTCGCATCAACTTGTGCAGCCAGCGGTTCACCTGCCGCGGGGTGCTGGCTGGGTCGAGGTTGTCGAGCTTCTGCCAGAGGGTCACCATGACGTCCTGCACCAACTCGCGGGTCTCGCCGCGTCCTACGGCGTGGCGCGAGCAGTAACTGGCGATGTGCCGTCCGAAGTCGTGCAGCAGCACGTCGTATCGGCAGTTCTTGTCATAGTCGCTATATCCCAAAGGGACATTTGGCTCCATTTTAGTCGCCGAGCTCATTCTGGACCGCTTCTATATTATTAAACTACACTAGGTGGCAAAAAGTGACAACGAAGTGAAAATATTTTTCTATTCCACCCCTTCGAGGCTCATAAGCGAGCGCACGGGAGCCACCTTTTCGAGCAGCTTGCGGCCGCCGAGGGCGGGCAGCTCGACGAGGAAGACGAACTCCTTGACGACGACACGGCGACCGTCAACGACCTCGCCGTTGAGGGCATTGGCTATGCCGAGGGCGGTGCCGCCGGTGGCCAGCAGGTCATCGAGGAGGGTGAGCTCGATGGTGTCGCCGCTGATGCGGCATGCTGCCAAGTCGCTGCGACGGTAGAACACTTCGTCGCTGCCGTACTCTTTCTCGATGCACACACGTTGTATGTCGCCTTCGGCATGCGGCAGCTTGCCTTTCTTGCGGATGGGCACGATGGTGTGCACATGGTCGGAGACCGACAGCAGCGGTGCCGCGAAGAGGAAGCCGCGGGCTTCGACGGTGGCCACGTTGGGAGCCGTGCAGCAGCGGTCTATCTCACGGATGGCATCGGCGAAGGCCTTCTTGTCCTGCAGGAAGGGCAGCACATCGATGAAATCGATTCCCGGCTTCGGGAAATCGGGGTAGTGTTTTATTACTTCTTCGAACATATCTATTTAATATTGAGGAGTTAAAGAATTTGTAGGTAGTTATCGCGCTGTGCGCTAGGAGTTAAAGACAAATGCTCCGACTGCAGTATTGTCTCTAACTTCTTTAACTTCTTATCTTCTATAACTTCCATTTCATTAATCACATTGCCCATATCAACAGTCCTCCGCAGATGATAACACCCGTGACGAGCAGGTCTATTAGGCAGTAGCCCATGATGTCCTTGGCGTCGAGCTTGGCAATGGCCAGCGCCGGCAAGGCCCAGAAGGGCTGTATGAGGTTGGTCCATGCGTCGCCCCAGGCTATGGCGGTGCCCGTCAGGCCCGGGTCGACACCAAGGTCGGCACCGGCGGTGAACATGATGGGCGCCTGTATGGCCCAGTGGCCACCGCCGCTAGGCACGAAGAGGTTGAGCAGTGCGGCGCAGAGGAAGGTGAGCAGCGGATAGGTGGTGGGGGTGCTGATGCGTATGCAGCCGTCGGCAAGCACATTGCCCAGACTGATGCCACTGGCACCGATGCCGGTGATGATGCCCATGATGCCGGCATAGAAGGGGAACTGCAGTATGATGCCTGCGGCACCTGTGGCAGCCTTGCCGAAGGCACGGACGTATGCCACTGGGGTGCCGTGCAGCAGCAGACCCAGCGAGAGGAATATCATGATGACGGCGCCGAGGTCGAGCGTACCACCGCGGAAGCCTAGACGCAGCACCAGATAGGCTATCAGCAGCAGGCCTATCAGCCACGACAGCACAGGGCTGTGCTCCATGCGCTGTGCCGGCGAGGGCTTCTCAGGGCGCACAGGCGCCGTATGCTCTTCGGCGAGCAGCATCGGGTCGATGGTCACGGCACCTTGCTTGGGGTGCATCAGGGTGTTGGCCACAGTGATGCCCACGATAACCAGCAGCACCATGACGAGGTTATGCGGGTCGAGGATGGTCTGGCTCACCGGCACAGGGTCGACAAGTGCGCCGTTGGTGGCCATGGCGAGTGACTCGCCGGGAGTGGCCATGGTCAGCGGTATGGAGCCCGACAGACCGGCGTGCCACACCACGAAGCCGCTGTAGGCCGAAGCTATAAGCAGACGGTAGTCGATGCCCTGCAGCTGGCGTGCTATCTCTTTGGCGAAGATGACTCCCACGATGAGGCCGAAGCCCCAGTTGAGCCAGCAGGCCATGGCCGAGATGACGGTGACCAACGCTATGGCGGCAGGGGCACTCTTGGGCAGACGTGCCAAGGCGGTGATGCCGCACTTTACCGACGGCGCCGCCGCCAAAGCCGAGCCACAGACAAGCACCAAGGCCATCTGCATGGCGAAGGCCAGCAGGTTCCACACTCCCCCACCCCAGTGCTCGACAACCTCTATCGGGCTTTGGTGGCACACGGGGATGGCTATCACCGCTGCCACGAAGGTGAGCAGGATGGCGAAGATGAACGGCTCAGGGAGCCAGCGCTGTACCAATCTGACGCAGAACTTAATCATACTACCAACCCATCAGGGCGCGAATTTTGTTAGGAATATCGGTATTCTGCTGTATGCCGCTGAAGCGCTCGGCACCGGGGCCGTAGGCGAAGACTGGCACCATGCAGCCGGTGTGGCTGCCCCAGTAGAAGCGGAAGTTGTTGATGCCTTCCTCGATGTCACCGTCGGGCAGCGTGAGGCCGCCGGTCTCATGGTCGGCGGTGACCACAACGAGGGTGTTGCCGTCCTTCTCGGCCCAGTCGAGCACGGCATGGAGCATCAGCTCGAAGTCGGCCAGCTCGGCACGCAGATAGGCCGAGTCGTTGTCGTGGCAGGCCCAGTCGATCTGCGAGCCTTCAATCATCATGGTGAAGCCTTTGGGATTGCGGCTGAGCATCTCGATGGCTTTCATCGAAGCGGGACGCAGCACGTCGCCACGCTCGGGCTCAGTCTTCGGGTCGCCCTCATAGAGCAGCGCCACCATGCGGTCGCCGGTGAAGGCCAGCATGGAGTCGAAGTTGTAGACCACGCTATAGCCGCGCTTGGCAAGAGTGTCGAGGGGAGAGAGGCCGTCCTTGCGGTTCTCCGGCAGGAAGTACTTGGCGCCGCCGCCAATCATCACGCTGTGCTGGCACTGCGCGAGCTGCAGACTCAGGGTGTCGTACATCTTGCGGTAAGGCACACTTCCGTATGTCGAGGCCGGCGTTGCGTCCATGCAGTCGCTGGTGACCACGAAGCCAGTGCTCTTGCCGGCATCGATAGCGTCGTCGAAGATGGTGCGATGGCGCGACGAGTCTGGAGCGCAATTCACGTGGTAGTTCTCCACCTTCTGACCGGTGGTCAGGGCCGTGCCACCGGCCGACGAGTCAGTGCGGTACTTGTTGAGCGAATAGGTGCGCGAGAAGCCCGTGTAGGGGAAGCGCAGGAAGGCGCTATTGTCGCCCTTCTCGGCGACCACCGACGAGTAAACCTGTGCCACACCCATGCCGTCGCCGACGATGAGGATGACATTCTTTGGTGCGGGCTCATGCTTCTGACAGCAGCCGCTGAAAAGCAGCATGGCAGCCGTAGCAATGATGAATGATGAATGTTGAATGTTGAATTTCATATCTGTTTATTTTGCTTGTTTATCAATGGTAAGATATCTTTCTCGAAAATGTCGCGGCGCACGATGCGGTAGTGCGGGTCGTAGGCGGCCTTGAAGGCGGCGCTATGACTCTGCACGAACTTGGGGTCGGGAGTCGGCAACCCTTCGGCACTGCAGAGCACGGCACGTGTCAGCTCGCGCACGCTCAAATGGCCGTCCTTGACGAGTTTCAGGTTGACACGCACAAAGTTGCTGTCGCAGAGCGTGTACTCGAAGAGCGGAAACAATGCCGACTCTGCCATAGCGTCGACCTCTTTCTGTATGTACATGGCACAACTGGCCGAGTCGGTGATAAGATGGCCAGGCCCATAGAGGTCCTGGAACACCAGCTTGTACAGGTCGGTAGGTTCGGCCTCGGGGTACTGCTCGGCGTAGGCTATCAGAGCATCGGCACAAGGCACATCGACAGTCTCGGGCTTGACGGTGCTCCGGCACGAGCACAACGCCAATAACCCATAACATATAGCCAATAACCCAATAATACGTTTCATTTCTGTGTATGTTTTACGATTAATATGCTCAGCTCCCACAGCAGGTAGATGGGCACCGATACCAGTGTCAGCGTGAAGGGGTCACCCGTTGGTGTGATGATGGCACCTAGGATGACGATGACCACTATGGCATGGCGACGGTATCTCTTCATGAAGTCGGCCTTGAGCACCCCTATCTTGGCCAGCAGCCAGCAGAGCACCGGCAGTTCGAAGACCACTCCCAGCACCAAGCTCATAACTCCCAGCACGGAGATATAGCTCGACAGGGTGATGGTATTTGCCACCTCGGCGCTCACCTGATAGCCTCCGAGGAAACGCACCGTGAAGGGGAAGATGACGAAGTAGTTGAGTGCCACCCCTGCCAGGAAGAGGAGGTAGCCGCAACCAACTGCGCGTACCGCCAACCGCCGCTCGGTCTGGTAGAGACCCGGCGCCACGAAGGCAAACATCTGATAGAGGATGTAGGGCGACACCACCAGCAGGCCTGCCCATAGGGCCACCCTCATGTGGGTGAGGAACTGCTGCGTGAGTTCTACATTTATAAGCCGCATACCATCGGGCTTGGGATGCATCACCACGGCGAAGAGCTGCTCTTTGAAGCAGAAACAAGCCACTGCGGCAACAACCGCAGCCACCAGCACATACCAGATGCGCCGCCGCAACTCGTCAAGATGCTCCCAAAAAGTCACGAAATGTGAAAAGTGAAAAGTGAAAAGTGAAAATTAGTTTGCGTCTGTCTTCGTTTCACTTTTCGTTTCCTCACTTTTCACTTCATCAACGCCATTGACGCCGTCCTTGAAGCTCTTGACGCCTTTGCCAAGTCCTTTCATCAGCTCGGGAATCTTCTTGCCGCCGAAAAGCAGCAGCACCACGAGGACGATGATGATAATCTCCCAAGTACCTAAGAATAACAGTTTCATTTTTTTGATTTTAAAATATTTCCTTTTTCGTCTTTTTTCAATTCCTTGCCGTTTTTATAGACATGGGTTTTGAGGCTTTCCCTTTTTACTTCCCATGCATCTATCAAACCTCCTCCAGATCTACCTCCAAACAGCACTATTACGATGAGCGAAGTGATACATACGAGGATTTCCAAAAACGTCTTACCAACGAGTCTTTCCAGCGGTTGTTGGTAAAATAGCACAACTATTAAGACGAGCGTAAGTATAAATCCGATGATGTATCCGCGGATTATGCGGTTTTTCAAAGTTTTCAAAGGTTTCATACCAGCGAGTCTTTCAGGCGGTTGGTGTAGTCCTCAATCATGCGCATCTTCTCGGGTATTTTGATACTCTGCGGGCAGTGCGTGAGGCACTCGCCGCAGCCTATGCAGTGGTCGGCCTGGCGCAGCCGCTCGATGCTCTTGTCGTAGGTGGTGAGGAACGCACGCCGTGCGCGGCGGAACTCTTTCTGTTCCACTGTGCCTTCAGTGGCTATGTTGCCCTCGCCGAGGCTCTTGTTGTAGAACGCGAAGATGCCTGGTATGTCCAGACCGTAGGGACACGGCATGCAGTACTGGCAGGCGGTGCAGGGAATGGCGGGATAGTGGGCGAACTCGTCGGCCACACGCTCCAGCAGACGCATCTGATTGTCGGCCAAGGGCGTCATGGGACTGTGTGTGCGCACGTTGTCTTCCACATGCTCCATGTTGCTCATGCCGCTGAGCGAGGTCATGATGCGGGGGAACATGCCCAGGTAGCGGAAGGCCCACGACGCCAGACTGCGGTCGGGCTCGCTCTCTTTGAGCTGACGGGCTATCTGCTCGTTCAAGGTCGCCAGGCGGCCACCCAGCACAGGCTCCATGATGACGATGGGTATCTCGCGCTTGTCGAGCTCGGTATACAGATGCTCTGCATTGACGTTCTCGGCCTCTATCTCGTGGGCGTATCGCCAGTCGACATAGTTCATCTGTATCTGGGCGAAGTCCCAGTGGTATTTGTCGGTCCAAGCCACCACCTTGTCGAACTCCGACTGCTCGCCGTGGAACGACCAGCCGAGGTTGCGTATGCGGCCTTTCTCGCGCTCTTCCATCAAGAAGTCAAGCATGCCGTTGTCTACGAAGCGCATCTCGAAGTTGCTTTTGCCGTCTTTGTCCACGCCGCCGAACGAGTGCAGCAGGTAGTAGTCGATGTAGTCGACGCCGAGCTTCTGGAAGCTCTCCTCGTACATCTTCATGCTGGCTTCGCGGGTCCAGGTGCGGAAGTTCGAGAGCTTGGTGGCCACGAGCCACTTGTCTCTCGGATGACGGTTCAGGGCTATGCCCGTGGCAGTCTCCGACATGCCGCGCATGTACACGGGGGCTGTGTCGTAATAGTTCACGCCGTGCTCCATGGCATAGTCGACCATGCGGTTGATGAGCTCCTGGTCGAGCTTGGCGTCGGGATTGTCGCGCAGGCTGCCGCCGCCCTCCACGGGCAGACGCATCATGCCGAAGCCCAGCAGGCTCACCTTCTGCCCATGCTTGTCGGTACGGTAGGTCATCTGCCCTTCCGGCACCTCGCCGGCGACAAAGCCTTCGCTCTTCACGGCATTGGGGTTGTCGCACCCCACGGCCAATGCGGCTCCGGCAGCCACGCCACCGGCCAGTCCTTTCAAAAACGTTCTTCTGTCCATAATATTCCTTTCTTGGTAGTTAAGGAGATAAGTAGTTATCGCTTCGCTCGCCCTTGGCTCCATAAAGTCGCCGACCTATGGTTCGGGCAGTAGTTAAGACAATAGCATGTCGTCTGCCTGCAGTATTGCCTTAACTACTTAACTACTGTCTACTTAACTACTACCGTTTGTTCATCTGCTCTTCGAGCTCTTTGCGCTTCTTCGCGCTGAACCACAGGCCGTACACCTCGCTGACGTTGTTGGCGGTGGTGAAGGCGTTGATCTGCTCCTGCTTCATCCAGGCCATCAGGCTGCTGAAGTCATCTTTGTTGAGCAGCACCTCGAGTTCGATGCTCTTCTCGCCCGAGTAGCCACCGATAACCTCATAGAGGGTGCAGCCGCGGTGCAGCTTGTCGGTGATATAATGGCGGATGCGCTCGTAGTCTTTCGACACGATGCAGACACGCTTGCGGCGGTTGAGCGAAGCGGTGAAGTAGTCGACCACCAGTCCGTTTATCCAGGTGCCGATGAGGCCGATGATGACCATACGGAAGGGGTTGATGAAGAAGGCAGTGCAGCAGATGACGGCACCGGCCACCGACACCGAGGCACCGATGTCGAAGTGCAGGTATTTGTTCACTATCTTGGCCAGGATGTCCAGTCCGCCGGTCGAGGCGTTGATGCTGAACATCAGAGCCTGCGAGGCCGACAGCAGCAGCACGAAGCAGCAGAGGTCGAGCCACGGGTCGCCCATGACGGAGTAGTCGTTGATGACGCTGTTATACGAGGCCAGGATGTACTCGCCGGCGGCATTCTTGGCATCCCACGGCATCACCCATGCCCAGAAGTCGGTCAACGGACCGAGGATAAGGGCGGTGAAGACGGTCTTGAAGCCAAACTCGCGGTCGATGAGGATGAAGGCGAGGATAAGCAGGATGATGTTGATGATCATGATGAGTGTGCCGAGGCTGAGGATGTTGCCCATCAGCTGGTTCAGCACAATCGACAGACCCGAGATGGTGCCGATAATCAGCTTGCTGGGCACCAGGAAGTAGTAGACGGCGGCGGCGCACACCATCATGCCCAGAATCATTATCACAAGCTCCTTCCAGAACTTGAAGGTGCCCACATACTTGATTGCTTCAGTAAATTTGTTGCTCATAGTTGTTGTTGCTTGTTTGTTTTATTGTTTGATTGTTTTTGTTAGATTTCTGCATGTATTTCGCGGCCCTCGACATAGATGGCTGTCATCGGGCGTGCCGGGCAGTAGTACTCGCAGGCACCGCAGCCGAGGCATCGGCTCTCGTTGACGGCAGGCTTGCCGTCGACCATGCTGATGGCCGCCGACGGACAATGGCGCGCGCAGGTGCCGCAGCCAATGCAGTTGTCCTTGAGCACCACGGCACAGCCAATGCTGATGGCCGTCTTCTCTTCCTTCGTTATCGGCAGTATGGCTCCCGCCGGGCACACCTCGCTGCAGCGCGTGCAGGCCATGCGGCAGTAGCCGTCGCTGTAGTTCATCTCAGGCTGCATCAGCGACGTCAGCTTGGTCGAGGGACGCAGCACCTTCTCGGGGCACTGGCTCACACACAGCTGACAGGCGGTGCAGCGCTGGCTGAAGTTCTTCAGGCTGCGGGCGCCGAAGGGCTTCAGCGGGGTCCTGCGGTCGGGCACCTGCTTGCCGGCAATGGCTGCCAGACCGCCGTCCATCTTCTGTTCCTGGGCCTGCACGGCCATGGCGGCACCAACGGCGACAGAGCCAGCCACGAACTTGCGACGGCTGTCGTCGATTTCTTTAGAATCTCTAGAAGGTCTAGTTGATCTAGAAAACTTTATCGCCCCGGCCTTGCACTCGCCTATGCAGTTGAAGCAGTCGACGCAGCGCGACATGTCGACGCACTTGTGCTCCGAGTCGATGCACATGGCTTTGCACTTGTGCTCGCAGCGGTGACAGTCGCCGCACTTCGAGGCGTCGATGCGGATGCCGAAGAGGCTGTACTTGCTCACCAATCCCAACAAGCTACCCACTGGGCAGATGGTGTTGCACCACAGACGGCCCCACACGAAGCTCATCACACCCACCACCACGATGGTGACGATGGCTATGACCAACGGCAGGCCCGTGCCGTGTATGTTGGTCACCATGCGGGCATAGGCGCTGTAGGGGGTTATCAGAGCCGCCAGACTGCCGAGGCCGGCAACCATCAGCACCACGAAAAGCGCCAGCACGATGTAGCGCACCCAGTTGGCCGCACGGCGATACTGGAACTTGCGCTTGGGGAACAGCAGACCGCTTATCCACGTCACGAAGTCCTGGAAGACGCCCATGGGGCACACCACAGAGCAGTAGAGGCGACCCACCAGCGCGGTGACCACCAGCACGACAGCCACCACCACGAAGTTCAATGCCAAAATGGCAGGCAGCAGCTGCACCTTGGGCATCCAGCCAAGATAGTGACGCAGCACACCGGTGGCGTCCAACAGCAGCGCCGTGATGCCAAGCAGCATCGCCGCCGCCAAAATAATCCTTACAGTCTTCAATGCTTTCATATTATGACTTTCAATTTTTCAACTATTCACTTTTCACCATTCACTTTTCACTCTTCACTTTTCACTCTTCACTTTTCACCCTTCAACTTCCAGTACACCGCCAGGCCAGCCACACTCTTTATGCCGGTCTTCTTGGTGATGCTCTTGCGGTGGGTGTTCACCGTGTTGACGGCTATGTTCAGCCGCGAGCCAATCTCTTTGCTCGAGAGACCCTGCGCCACAAGCTCGAGCACCTCCTGCTCGCGGTCGCTCAGCTGGTAGTCCTCGGGCGGCAGCAGCAGCATCTCTTCTATCTCGGCGTGCTTCTCCAGGTCGCGGCTCAGCTGCAGTATGTCGAACACCAGCTCCATCATCTCCTCGTTCAGCCGCTCGCCGGGGATATACTTGTAGATAATCTGCGTCAGGTCGGTCAGCTTGTCCTTGATGTTGTCGTGGCTGCGCTGGTAGTGCTCGCTCTGGCGTTCGCCGTTGCGCAGGCTTTCCAGCATGGCGTCGAGGTTCTTCTCCTCGCGGCGCACATGCTCCTTAACCTCGCGGCAGTAGTCGGCGAAGTATTTCTTCAATAGCGCGGCCGACTTCTCGCCCGAGTGCTCGGCGATGTGGTCCAAATGGTGCTGCAGGTGCGGCAGACGCTCCTCGATATAGTAGCGGTGCGAGGCCTGCAGGTGCTCCACAACAAGGCGGTTGTCGATGCGTGCAACCTCCTCGTCGTCGGGGCTGTAGTCGTCGAAAGTGTATATGTTGCATACCGTCAGGAAGAAGGTTTCGTCAACCCCTGCTTCGCGGCACACCTCCTTCACGCTCCTGTCGCCGAAACCCAGCGGAATGCCGAAACGTGGCAGCATGAGTATCAAGTCGTAGTTCGCCGCCACCATGTCGGCCATCTTCATACGACCCGTAAATATCGTTCTTTTCATATTATTACGTCAAAAATCATAAAACTATTAGAGAGGCAAAAATAATAAAAAAAAACAATATATGAGAATATTATTCTAAAAACGCTTAATTCCCCCTATTTGGTCGCCCATTTCTTCAGTGTTTCTTCAGTGTTTCTTCAGTGTTTCTTCAGTGGATGACCGAAGAAATACCGAAGAAACTCTGGTAAACAATTGAAAAAAAGAGCTACTTTTCAGAGCCTTTGGTCGGTCTCTGGTGACGCCATGGTGCACTGACCTGGGGGGCTGTTGGCGACGGCATCTGAATAAAAAAAATACACATTTCGGGAAAAGTATGTATCTTTGCATCCCCAAAAAACAACCATCGTCGAACAATAATAAGACTAAAGACAATGAAAAAAGCCGACTTACTCTTTATTACAACCGCATTGTGCATCAGCTTCGGCAGCATGGCGCAGGATGTGGTAACCCCATGTCCCCAGGTGCTCATCGACCAGAAGTACGACCATATCGTTTCGCCCGAATACCAGCAGCAGGGCTGGGACACGGTGGTGACATGCCAGAATCAGGAGATCACGCTCACCGCCGAACCATATATCCCTGTAAAATTTTTCAACGGCACCTATGCCGTCGAGGAGATTCCCTACAACCCTGCCGACACATCGTTCAGCCTCGGAACACGTATGCCCATCGGCACCGACGACGTGTTTGCCAACACCCATACTCCAATCCCATTTCCTTTCTACTTCTTTGGCATCCGCAAAGATCAATTCAACATCGGCGCCAACGGCCTGGTGACATTCTGCAGCCCGGCAGATTTCGGATCTGGCAACTATTGTCCATACGGCTTCCGTTCGCAAAACCAGATACCCTGGGACGGAACTGAAAACCATATAGATCCTTTTCAGAGTTATTCGGCCAGAATGCGCGATGCCATATATGGCGTGATGCAAGACATCCATCCCGGTCACTTCGTAGGCTCGGAGACAAACAGGGTTGACGGCATCTTCTACGGCATTCAGGACGAGTATCCATGCCGCAAAATCGTCTGCTCGTTTAAAGAAGCGCCCAACTATGGCGATGTTAGCGATAAAAGCACATACCAGATTGTATGCTACGAAGGGACAAACATCATTGAGGTACATGTCAAGCAGCGCCGTTGCTGCCCGACAACTTCCGATGCCCTCATCGGCATCCAGAACGCCACAGGCCTGCCTCAGCAACCTGGCGCTGTCGGCGAACCGAACCACTATGTACAAAACGGCTCTCCGGCAGCCTTCTGGCCTGATGGATATAATGTTTTTACATCCGAAATCGACTCCATGGCATTCCGCTTCACACCGCAGGGCAATACCATCTATAGCTGCATGTGGTACCGCATTTTCGACGATGGACGCGACTCCGTCACCCTTACCACCAACACCAACGACACAAATGGCTACTACATACCTATGGGTGTCGACACAGACCATCCCACCCTTACCCAGGCTGTCGTACGTCCCAACACACCGTCGCGTTATGTGCTGCAATTGAGTTTCCAGAATGCTGACAACGACTGGTACCGTCTCTACGACACCATCACCGTCGGCGTGGAAGCCACCCCTATCCTAATGCACGATTCCAGCATCATTGCCGAAGTGCACGACACCACCTACATCGAATTGCCAAGCACAGGGGCCGAGACAACGGGCTACGAAATTCACGACACCACCTATGTCGTCGTGTACGACACTCTGGCAGTGACCGACACGACGGTTCTGGCTGGATGCGACACCATTGTATCGCACGGCATGATTGTCATCCATGACACCATCTATACCGTCCTCGGTGGCATCGAAGGGATTGATGGCGCTGATGTCCGAATCTTCAGACGCAACGGACAGTTGGTGGTCGAGGGTGCCGATGGCAGCACTATCGCACTCTACGACGCCGCCGGCCGCATTCAAGCCATCAAGCAATCCGGCAACCAAACAACGATATTCGACATCCCCGCCTCGGGTGTATACCTGATAAAGATAGGCACTGCCCCCGCCCGACGTATCATGGTGGTCAAATAACCAGACCTTATTACGGAGCGCCGCCATGGCCTGTTTTCGATGCCTTCCGTCAGCCTAATGATTCCCCGCACGCTTATGTGGCGGGGAAACTTCAAAAAAAGAAGCCAGCGAGATTCGCTGGCTTCTTTATTCATACGTCGCCTGGCTATCGTTTCAGCAGCTTGGCAGTTCCTGCGGATGTGCTTAGCAGATAAAGCCCTGGGGCCAGTCCCAGCCTGCCATCTCTTCCACGGTGGTGGCCATAACCATTGATATGATGTATTTTTCAAAATGCAAAATAACTGATATTTTTTCTTTCCGCGCAAATAATGAATAAAAAGTTCTTTGTACATGTATTGTGACTGCCACACGGACTGCCATTTTGTCAGTCAGACTTGTAACTTGGAACATGAAACCTGAAACTTTACAAGTTGGCACGGATGTTGTTGTATGATGGGTGTGAAAGTTCCAACAGATTGGAAAAGATTGGAAAAGAAAGCTACGCAATCTGAATTCTTTTAGAATCTTTTAAAATCTGAAGGAGATTAAGAAAAAGCAAACAAAAAAGAAAGGAACAATATTATGGCAAAAATCATCGGAATCGACCTCGGCACAACCAACAGCTGTGTCAGCGTCATGGAAGGTAACGAACCAGTAGTTATCGCTAACAGCGAGGGCAACCGCACCACCCCCTCGGTGGTGGGCTTCCTCGAGAATGGCGACCGCAAGGTGGGCGACCCCGCCAAGCGTCAGGCCATCACCAACCCCCACAACACCGTCTACAGCATCAAGCGCTTCATGGGCGAGACCTATGACCAGGTGGGCAAGGAGATTGAGGCTGTGCCCTACAAGGTGGTGCGCGGCAACAACAACACTCCCTGCGTCGACATTAACGGTCGCCAGTACACCCCGCAGGAAATCAGCGCCATCGTGCTGCAGAAGATGAAGAAGACTGCCGAAGACTACCTCGGCACCGAAGTTACGGAAGCTGTCATCACCGTCCCCGCCTACTTCAACGACAGCCAGCGTCAGGCCACCAAGGAGGCCGGCGAGATTGCAGGCCTCAAGGTGCGCCGTATCGTCAACGAGCCTACCGCTGCCGCACTGGCCTACGGCCTCGACAAGAAGGCCCAGGATATGAACGTGGCAGTGTTCGACCTCGGCGGCGGCACGTTCGATATCAGCATCCTGAACCTCGGCGACGGCGTCTTCGAGGTGAAGAGCACCAACGGCAACACGCACCTCGGCGGCGACGACTTCGACCGCAAGATTATCAACTGGATGGCCGACAGCTTCCAGAGCGACAAGGGCATCGACCTCCGCAAGGACCCCATGGCCATGCAGCGCCTGAAAGAGGCTGCCGAGAAGGCCAAGATTGAGCTCTCCAGCTCGATGGAGACCGAAATCAACCTGCCTTACATCACCGTGGCCGACGGCGTGCCGCAGCACCTGGTGATGAAGCTCACCCGCGCCAAGTTCGAGCAGCTCTGCGACGACCTTATCCGCGCCACCATCGAACCCTGCCGTCTGGCTATGCGCGATGCTGGCTTGAGCAACAGCGATATCAACGAGGTCATCCTCGTGGGCGGCTCCAGCCGTATCCCCGCCGTGCAGAAGAAGGTTGAAGAGTTCTTCGGCAAGGTGCCCAGCAAGGGTGTCAACCCCGACGAGGTGGTCGCCATCGGCGCCGCCATCCAGGGCGGTGTGCTCACCGGCGAAGTGAAGGACGTGCTGCTGCTTGATGTGACTCCTCTGTCGCTGGGTATCGAGACCCTCGGCGGTGTGATGACCAAGCTCATCGACGCCAACACCACCATCCCCACCAAGAAGAGTCAGGTCTTCAGCACCGCTGCCGACAACCAGCCCGAGGTGGAAATCCACGTGCTGCAGGGCGAGCGCCCCATGGCCAACGACAACAAGACCATCGGCCGCTTCCACCTGGCCGGCATTCCGCCTGCACCGCGTGGAGTGCCCCAGATTGAGGTCACCTTCGACATCGACGCCAACGGCATCCTCAACGTCAGCGCCCTCGACAAGGCCACCGGCAAGAGCCAGAACATCCGCATTGAGGCCAGCAGCGGCTTGAGCGAAGAGGAGATCAAGCGCATGAAAGCCGAAGCCGAGGCCCATGCCGACGCCGACAAGAAGGCCAAGGAAGAGGTGGAGAAAATCAACAACGCCGACGGCATGATCTTCCAGAGCGAGAAGAACCTCAAGGACTACGGCGACAAGATTCCCGCCGACAAGAAGAACGCCATCGAGAGCGCCCTCAACGAGCTGAAGGCCGCCCACAGCGCCCGCAACGTCCAGCAGATCGACGCCGCTATGGCCAAGATCAACGCTGCCTGGCAGGCCGCCAGCGAGGACATGTACAAAGCCCAGCAGCAGGCCGGCGGTGCCAACCCCGGCGCCGGTTTCGACCCCAACAACATGGGTCAGCAAGGCAACCCCGGCGCAGGTCAGCAAGGCAACAATCCCAACGACAACGTCACCGACGTGGACTACGAGGAAGTGAAGTAAAGAGCCGGTGGCTCTTTACGATAGCGAAGCGGAGAAAGACACCCTCGCGGTGTCTGCGGTCCAAAAGGACCGCCCCGCGGATTCGAATACCGCGGAACAACTCTGCCAATAACAAGAAAGAGGCGCAATCAAATGATTGCGCCTCTTTCTTATTGCTATGCGGAGAAAAGTTGTGTATTCTCCGCAAAAAAAGCGGAGAATAGTTGTCGTATTCTCCGCACCGACGGCGGTGGCCGCAGCACGGGATATGAGTTGATAAAGTGATAACAATGACAGAAGCGCTTCTGTTTTTTTATGCAATTTTTCTTGCATCATTACAAAGGACTGTCGCAGCACTGAAAGTTGACTTTGTAATGATGCGAAGTGTGTTTTCTCATTTTTCGTGTATCGTGTTATTCTGTCGGCTCTTCAGTTTTATCCACCAATAATGTATCAGATTTTCTTAAATTCCATCCAGAGTCGCTCTAAATAATTAGCATCGTGGTCTGGAATTTCACCATCGTAGTTGTACGAAAGTATTAATTCTTTTTTGACAAGTTTCTCGATTTGAAATTTCTTTACTCCCCCAATACCCCCTCCAAATACTAGATATCCGTCGCGCACAACATATCTATCTTGATTTTCGTGAACTTCCCCATTCATGTACGCCCATGTGTAGACTATTCCATCTTTTGTAAATTTCATTTTTTCTTCGAAATCATCGGGATATTCGTCAGAAGTTCCTGTTAGACGGTAAATACTACCGTTATCGTCGATTTCAACACTAGTTGATGTCAAGTACGCAAGTTTCCATTCACCAACAATCAGGTCTTCGTCGTCTTTGGAACAGGATGTTGTTATCATTCCCAATGTCGCGATGCAAAGCACCATTGCAAAAAACTTCATTTTCTTCATTTTTCGTGTGCCGTGTTATTCTGTCGGCTCTTCAGTTTTAAGGTTAAGAACGTTTCAATGTTTCAATGATGGTGATTGTATATGGATTTGCTTCGTTCTCTCTCGTTCTGACAATTTTTCTTTTCAATACATTGTCTGACAGCGAAAGAATCTCATGAATATCATATCTGCTGTTGTCATTATAAAGGACTCCTACCCTGTCGTCATCGATTCTTTCCCACTTTCCCACCAGTTCTGTTATGTCATAATAGTCTCCATTTTCTGCATAACAGTAACCACATCTATCTGCCTGATAAGTGTAAGTTTCTCCATTAGAATAATCATACGTGATTGTTCCGTCAATACATTGCCAATTGCCGACAATTGGGTCTGTATCCTTGTCCTTGTCTTTGGAACATGACACAGCAAGTCCCAACGTCGCAATACATAGCAACGCTACAAATGCTTTTATTTTTTTCTTCATGTTGTTTGTGGCGGTTTTATCCTGTTGCCTCTTCAGTTTTATTATGATTAAATAAAATTTCGGCTCCCAGCCATTGAGCCGGAAGCCGATGTTTGAATAAGGGACATAAAGAAAGGCGTAAATTCTTTCTTTGGTAGCCACTTATTTGTAAGGTGGGTGTCTGGAAAAACCCTTGGAATAAATAAGTGCTGAAAGGAATTCACGCCATGCGTGAACTTCCGCAACCTTATCCTCATTCCAGTGCAAGTTTCCAGACTTTACCTTACGAGAACAAGAGCGTCCGCTCAATTATGTCTTTTGTTTTCTATTTCTGCGTTTATGTCATATTGTTTGTTTTCGTTTCACGCTGCAAAGATACGTATTTATTTCCGATTTCTGAAAAATATTTTATTATATTCAAGAAAAGTTGTATTTTTGCAACGTTTCTTGATTGAAATAAAATGACGTATCTGCAGTTTAGAGAACAGTGGCGTAAGGTGGGATGTTTCAACATATATCAGCTTCGCGCGTGGAAAGAGAACTTCGATCGCACCAATCTTAGCCGATGGGTGAAGCAGGGCTATTTGCTCAAAATCCGGCAAGATTGGTATGCTTTTAGCGACATTTTATCCGAACCCGAGGCGGCCAGATATATCGCCTACAAGATTTATCAACCGTCATACATCAGCCTTCATTCGGCATTGTCCATCTACGGAATAATCCCCGAGGCTGTATCAAGGATTACTTCTGTTACCACCAACCGCACAACAGCCTACAGCAATGCCCTGGGAGAGTTCAGCTATCAATCCATAAAGCCGGAGATGTATTTTGGGTACAAGCAGGTGCCCGTGGCATACGGTGGGTTCTACCAGCTGGCATTGCCGGAAAAGGCTATCATAGATTTGCTGTATCTGTATCCGGAGTACAATACCGAAGAGAGTTTGCTCGACCTACGGTTTGATGAATGGTGGATGCAGAACGAGTTGGGCAAGGAACGTCTCTTGGCTTTTGCTGCCCAATGCGGGAAGAAGAGTATTCAAAACAGGGTTGAATTATTATTAAAAACCTATTGCCATGATTGACATACAATCCCTATTACCGTATTATCCTCAAGCAATTGCGGAGCAGGCCTCTTTTCATAAGCATATCCTTAAGGAATATATCGAATTGCTGGCATTGGAGCATCTTTCGCAAACGCCCTATGCGGCAAAGATTGTATTTATCGGTGGAACCAACTTGCGCATTATCCACGGCATCGACCGATTCTCGGAAGACCTTGACTTCGACTGCAAAGATCTTTCGGAAGAAGAGTTCCTAAAGATGACAGATATGTTGGTGGACTATCTCCGTGGGAATGGGTTGCAGGTGGAACTCCGCGACAAAGACAATCCCAAACTAACGGCATTCCGTCGCAATATCTATTTCCCCGGATTGTTGTTTGATATGAACCTGACGGGTCATCGTGAGGAACGCTTCCTGATGAAGATTGAAGCGCAAGATCAAAACGTTATGTATACACCACAGACGGCCATCGTCAATCGTTGTGGCTTCATGTTTCCTATATCGGTACCACCCAAAGAGGTATTGTTGTCGATGAAGCTATCTGCCTTGCTTGCACGCGCCAAGGGAAGAGACTTCTACGACACCATATTTCTTTGGCAACAAGTTGAACCTGACTATAAATTTCTGAGTGAACGCAATGGAATAACCACGCCTGATGAATTGAAATTAGCACTATACAACAAACTATCAACAATAGATTTGAAGCAGAAGCAGCGAGATTTCGAGCACCTATTGTTCAATCCATCTCGCAGCAAACAGATACTGCTTTTTCCGGCTTTTATCGATGGCAAGTTACAATGCAACATCAAATGAATAGAAACTTAGTAATCATGAAACATACGAAGACCTTTATACTCCTTGCCTTTGCGGCATTTCTGCTGTTTGCCTGCAGCAAGGAGGAAACGACGCCGGAACCGCAACAGCCTGCCGTGCCACAGATTATCCTCGACACCGACATCGCCAGTTCGACCGACGATCTCTTCGCCATGCAGCTGCTCTACCGCTATGCCGCTCAGGGTCGCTGCAACCTGCTGGGCGTGGTAGTGGACCGCATGGGCGACACCAATGCTGCCGTCGCCGACCTGATGAACAACTACTACGGCTTCCCCACCCTGCCCATCGGGCTGGAACGCAACGGCACCTACGAACGCTTCGGTTATATCAACTACACGCCCATCGCTCAGGCCACCGACACAAACGGCAACCTGTTGTTCGCCCGCACCTACAGCGACTATTCGTCGCTCCCCGACGGCTACGTCCTCTACCGCCAACTGCTGGCCAACGCCCCCAACGGCAGCGTCACCATCATGCTCACCGGCATCGCTTCGACGATAGCCAACCTCCTCACCTCCGGTGCCGACCAGTATTCGCCGCTTTCGGGCGTGGAGCTGGTGCGCCGCAAGGTGAAACGGCTCTACTTCATGGCCACCAAGCTGGAGCCCGGCAGCGAGCAGGAAGTCAGCCCCGGATACAACATGATGATGCATCCTGAAGCGACAAGCACACTGCTGGAAATGTGGCCCGACGACGTCGACGTCATCATCTCGCCCAGTGCGCCAGGCAACATGGTTGAATATGCACCCGAACAGGTGATCAGCGACATCGACTGGACCGACATACATCCGATAAAACAGATATACCTGCGGTTTGACTGTAACACAGGGCAACGTATGTGGGACCCCATGCTCCCGCTGCAGGAGATTGAGGGCGACAGCCTGATAGCCCTCTCGCCCCGCGGACGTATAAGCGTCGGCGCCGATAACAAGGTCAGCTTCTCCGCCGACCTTGACGGCAACTACCGCTACCAAATCGCTGGCGACGAAGCATGGGCAGAGCGCATGCTGAATCTGATACGTGCATCAAACCGATAGAGAGGTTTAATATTACTCGCTGTAGTTGTGGTCGACGACAATGACAACGTGCTTATCGGGGACCAATGGCTGCAGTTCGGCGACGAGGGTGCCGACGAGGGCGGCATCGTCGTGGACTGTGATGTCAGGCACCACATCGACAGAGAGCATATTCTCCTTTTCGGAATAGTAGAAGCCGTGCACCTGAACTATTTCCTCGTGCGCAAGCAGACGCTGCGTGACAGCGGTCTGCAACTCGGCCACGGGACCAGAGCCATTGGCGTTGGCATAGATGCCGACGGTCATGATAATACCATAGCGCTGGAACATCATGGTAGAGATGCGCCGTGTTAGTCCATGGATGTCGTGGGCGCTCATGGTGTCGTCGACGCCGATATGCAGCGAGCCAATCATGACATCGGGGCCATAGTTGTGCAGGATGATGTCGAAGACACCGTGCACACCGTCCATGAGGGCGATGTCGCGTTTGATCAGGTGCACCAGTTCGGGCGACACCTTCTTGCCGAGCAACTCGTTGATGGGCGAAGCCAGCATCTCTAAACCAGCCTTGAGGATTACCAGCGAGATGAGAGCACCAACGTAGCCGTCGATGGAGAAATTCCATATGAGCATGATGCCCGCCGAGAAGAGGGTGGCAAGGGTGATGAGGGCATCGAAAAGGGCATCGGAGCCCGAAGCAACAAGAGCGTCGCTCTTCAGCTGCTCGCCTTTATGCCTCACATAGCGGCCAAGCAGCAGCTTGACGACGATGGCAACGATGATGACCACAAGGGTCACGGCGGTATAGCTCGGCCTGGTGGGTTCAAAGATTTTCCTCACCGACTCGACGAGCGAGGTGACGCCGGCGGCAAGCACGATAAGGGCAATTATTATGGCGCTGAAATATTCCACACGGCCGAAGCCAAAGGGGTGCTCACGGTCTGCCGGGCGTGCAGAGAGTTTAGTGCCCACGATGGTGATGACGCTCGAAAGGGCGTCGCTGAGGTTATTGACAGCATCCATGACAATGGCTACACTGCCAGCAACAAGCCCAACAACGGCTTTAAAAGCGGCTAGCAGCACGTTGGCTCCAATACCTATCCAACTAGTACGAATGATTTGCGAATGACGATCCATATTTTATTTTATTATTTTAGTCTTGTAATGAGTTGCCGCTTTTACCTGACTTGCGGCGATCATAAAATTCTGCAGTGGCGGTGAAGAAGGCATCGCCACTGCTGTTGAGGGCGGTCTCGACACTGTCCTGCACCACGCCGATAATGAAGCCGATGGCTACGGCCTGCATGGCCACGTCGTTGCCGATGCCGAAGAAGGAGCAGGCCATGGGGATAAGCAGCAGACTTCCTCCGGCCACACCCGATGCGCCACAGGCACCGACAGTGGCTATCACACCCAAGAACAATGCCGAGGCAAAGCTGACATCGACACCCACCGTGTGTGCTACAGCCAGCGAGAATACAGTGATGGTTACCGCCGCACCGTCCATGTTGATGGTGGCACCCAACGGGATACTCACCGAATAGAACTTCTCGTCCAACCCCAGCTTTTTGCAGAGCGCCATATTGATGGGGATGTTAGCTGCCGACGAGCGCGTGAAGAATGCCTGCAGGCCACTCTCCTTAAGACAGGTAAAGAGAAGCGGATAGGGATTCCTGTGCAGCATGATGAGCGAGATGAGCGGATTGAAGACGAAGGTATTGACAAGCATACAACCCACAAGCAACAGCAAAAGGTGTCCATAGGTGGTGAAGACAGACAGGCCATTCTCGCTGACTGTGGTGAAGACAAGGCCAAGGATGCCGAAGGGTGCGAACTGGATGACCCATTTAACCACACGCGACACAACGTCGCTCAAGTCATGAGACACTTGCACAGTAGCCTTTGAGGCCGTTGTTTTCAAGGCGATGCCCAGAATAATGCTCCAGAAAAGGATAGCGATATAGTTGGCGTTGGCCACAGCAGCAATAGGATTACTGACCATGTTGGTGAGCAGGTTGGTGAAGACCTCAGCCAGCGAACCTGCTCCCTGCCCTATCTCCACACCATCGGCCATTTCGCCCAACTGTAAAGTCACAGGAAACAGGAAACTGCCCACAACTGCGCACACTGCGGCGATAAAGGTGGAGAGCATATAGATAACCACCAGCGACGTAAAGCGTCGTCCAAGCCCACGCCCCGCCTTAGCAATAGAAGATATAACCAACACCGCCACAAGCACAGGCGCAATACCCTTCAGTGCACTGACGAACATACGTCCAAGGATACCTATCCCTGTCAATTTAGGAGCCACCAAACCAAGGAACACACCAATCATCAAGCCAATAAAGATTCGCATCATAAGGCTGACGCTTGTGTACTTGTGCAGTATTGATTTCAAAAAGTCCATATAGAATATCTAGATGATTTGAGGCTGCAAAGATACGACAAAAATTCCATTTCTCAAAAAATATGTATCTTTGCATTTGGAAAAAAGTTCAAATTATGAAAAGGACAATCCTGTTACTTATGGTTTTGCTTCTTTGCTTCCACGTTGAGGCAAAGTCGCATGAATATACGCTGGCTTCGCCCAACGGGCGGCTGGTGGCACACATCTCGTCGGACAACGTCTCGATAGGGTATTATATTCATTACAACAATTCCATGCTATTGCGGCCTACTTTCATTGACCTCGACTACTCGCAAGGCAATAAGGGCCATACCTCAATGACCATGCGCAAGGCAACAAGACGCACCATCGACGAGACCATCGCGTCGCCCTTCACACGGCAAGCCGCCATGCGCAACCACTGCAACGAACTGACACTGCAGTTCAAAGAGGGTCTGTCGCTGGTCTTCCGCGCCTACGACGAGGGACTGGCCTACCGCTTTGTCTGGGAGGGTAAGCCGGGGCGTGTGAACAAAGAGACAGTCAACTACAACTTCAACGGCGACTGGACCGTCACGGCGCCATACGTCATCAGCTTCGACTCGATGCGCCACGAGATACAGTACAGCACATCGTTCGAAAACCACTACACCACCAAGCCCATATCGCAGCTCGACCCGCGGCGGCTCTGCTTCCTGCCGTTGATGGTGCATTGCGACGGTGGCGTCAAAGTCTGCATCACCGAGTCGTCGCTGAGCGACTATCCGGGTCTATATCTTCATGGCACCGGCAAGAGCGGCATTCTTGTGGGTGAGCACGCCCCGCTGCCCAAGCATGTGGAGCAGGGAGGACACAACAACCTGCAGCTGATAGTCAAGGAGCGCGAGGACTATATCGCCGAGATGGACCGCACCAAACATTTCCCATGGCGCATTATGATGGTGGGCACTGCCACGGAGATTGCCATGAACAACCTCAGCTACCTGCTGGGCGAGCCCTCACGAGTTGAAGATATCTCATGGATTAAACCCGGCAAGGTGGCATGGGACTGGTGGAATAACTGGAATATCAGCGGAGTGGATTTCGAGGCTGGTATCAACAACGATACCTACAAGCACTATATCGACTTCGCCTCACGCTATGGTATTGAGTACGTCATCCTCGACGAGGGCTGGGCGGTAAATGGCAAGGCCGACCTCTTCCAGGTGGTGCCGGATATCGACCTGCCTATGCTGGTGAACTATGCCAAGGAGCGCAACGTCGGCATCATTCTCTGGGCGGGTTACTATGCCTTCGACCGCGACATGGAGCACGTCTGCCAACACTACAGCGCTATGGGCGTCAAGGGCTTTAAGGTAGACTTTATGGACCGCGACGACCAGATAGTGACCGACTTCTACCGCCGCACGGCAGAGACCTGTGCCAAGTACCATCTGGTGGTCGACTTCCACGGGGCTTTCAAGCCCGCGGGACTCAACCGCACCTACCCCAACGTGCTCAACTTCGAGGGGGTCTTCGGACTAGAGCAGATGCGTTGGGCGGGGCTGGAATGGGACCAGATGAAGTACGACACCGAGATACCCTTCATCCGTCAGGCAGCCGGTCCCATGGACTATACCCAGGGGGCCATGCTCAATGGATGCCGCAACAGTTTCCATCCCTCGTGGAACGAGCCTATGAGCCAGGGGACACGCTGCCACCAACTGGCGCTGTACATCGTGCTGGAGTCGCCACTGAATATGCTCTGCGACTCGCCGACAAACTATGAGAAGGAACCCGACTACACGCGCTTCGTGGCCGAGATACCCACCGTGTGGGACGAGACACGTGTGCTGCAGGGCGAGGTGGGCGAATATATCGTCACCGCCCGCCGCAAGGGCGACACATGGTACATAGGCGGCATAACCAACTGGACGGAACGGGACATCGAAATCGATCTTTCTGTACTTTACAATGCCGATGCCGACGAACCTCAGATGCCTGTTTGTGGAATGGCAGCCGCGGATAACTTGATGATATTCTCTGACGGTATCAACGCCCACCGCAAAGGCAGCGACTATAATGTTATCTCTTTCCTCTCGGACTCTTCCGCTCTGAAAATCCATCTCGCCCCCGGCGGCGGCTTCGTGATGAAGATCAATTAAGACAGCTCGAGAGATGGTGGCGGCCGCTGCCGAGGGTATGTGTCTCCCATCCGCAATGGTTGGTGGGCAGCATCACGGTGGCCGTGGTGTTGGGCGGAATGATGATGTCCCACTCGAAGAGGTTCCCATTGCGGCGCCAGTTGCTTTCTATCCGCCCGTACACAGAATTGTAGGAGCAGTTGACGTAGTCGAGGCCGTCGATGGGATGAGGCTGTAGCAAGAAGGAATTGTTGCCCGAGGTGCTGAGGAGGCCGCCGAGGTAGGAGTAGTACCAGATGATGAGGTCGCCGAGGAGCATCACGTGGTTGCCGCTGTTCATGGAGGGGTCGCCCGTATCTCCATTCCACAGCTCCCAGATGGTGGTGGCGCCCTGCTTCACCATATAGCCCCAGGAGGGGTAGGTGGTGTCGGTGGCCAGCTTCAGAGCAAGGTCTCCACGGCAATAATCGGTGAGGGTGCGCATGAGGTGCTGGATGCCAACGACGCCCGTAGCGACGTGGCCATCGAAGTCGTTTTCGATTTTGTCGACGATGTTGTCAAACACTTTGCGTTCGAGCCTCTCCGAGGGGACCATGCCGAAGGCCAGCGGCAGGAAGTTGGCGGTGGCGGTGTTGTTGCTGTAGCAGCCACGGGCGGTGTCGAGGTAGCGGGCGTTGTAAGCCGCGACGATAATATCGTTCAGACGGCCAAAATAGTCCATGTCGTCGTAGCGCTCCAGCGCATAGGCGAAGTCGATCATGAGGTGGCAGAAATGGTAGAAGTAGGGAGTGGAGAGGTTGGCGGGCCAGGTCATGCGGTTGGTGTCGCGGGTGTGGATGAGCTCTGGGCTCTCGGGCGGCACGCACCAGTCGCCATAGGTGTCGCGGACGAGGATGCCGTCCTTGAGGTAGTATTTTTCCATATGGAGCATCCAGCGCTTCATGGCGTCGTAGTGCTTCTCTATTGGGCGGAAGTCGCCGAAGCGCCTCCATAGCATGTCGGCCACCGTGATGAAGGCCCCGGGCCAAGTCATGTTGTCGGTGTAGTTACGCCAGTAGGCGGGAGCTACGTCGGAGAGGGCACCGTTCTCGAACTGGCAGTCTTCGAGGTCCTGCAACCACTTGGCATAGAGGCGGTGGTTGTCGAAGATATAGCTCTCGCCGTAGCATCCCGTTGTGCGGTCGCCAGTCCAGCCCATGCGCTCGTCGCGCTGGGGACAGTCGGTGGGCATGCTGCGGTAGTTACCGCGGATGCCCCACGTGGCGTTGCGGTAGACAGCGTTGATGATGTCGTTGGAGCACTCAAAGCTGCCGGTCATCGGCATTTCGTCATAGAGGACTTGCCCGATGAAGTCGTCGGGTTTCGGCGTCTCTCGTAATCCCGTAATCTCGACATAACGGAACCCATGATAGGTGAACATGGGGTACCAAACATCCGTAGAGCCAGCGGCAATGTAGCGGTCGGTGCATTCGGCGCTGCGGAGGTTTGCTGTATATATCGTGCTGTCGGCATTGAGTGTCTCGGCGTAGCGGAAGGTGATGGTGTCGTCTGGATGCATGCCGAACATCTTTGCTGTCATCACACCTACCATGTTCTGTCCCATATCCACTATCCACTTGTCTCCTTTTGGGAAGACTGCCACAGGCTTCAACAATTCCTGTACCGTAATGTTGGGGTTGGGCTGCGGTGAGAGGAGTTGCATGGGGTCGGGGCGCTGGTAGTCGCCGGGTAGGGGACTGCCGGTAACGACAGGATACTCACGTGAGACGCGGTGGCGGGGGTTGTAGATGTCCTCGCGGTACATATTCTGCCGGTCGTAGTCGACGACGACATCGTCCCATTCGCTGTCGTCGTAGTAAGGCTGCGTCCAGTCGCCAAGGTCGAGGCGGGCATCATAGGTCTCGCCGTCGAACTCGTTGCTCTTGCGTATCGGGCCGCGGTTGGTTATCTTCCAGTGTCCGCTGCCACTAACGATGGTGTCGGTGGTGCCGTCCTTGTAGGTCACCTCCAATTGCATCAGCAGTTGCGGCAGGCCGTAGTGGGCAGCGTGGGTGATGCCGCACCATTCCCAATGGGTGCTGTCGTGCCTCACGGTGGTGAAGCGGCCGCCTTCGAGGATAACGCCCACAGCGTTGAGGTCACCAAACCGCAGCAGATCCGTCACATCGTAGGCGTTGAAGTAGATGCGCCTAGTGTAGTCGCTCAATGCGGGCTTCAGCAACTCGTCGGGAGCCACCTCGGCGCCGTTGATATAGGCGCTATAAGAGCCCAGGCCGCTGATATAAAGACGTGCCCGCTCAATATATGTCTTTTCAAGCGGAAACTCTGTGCGCAAGTAGCGGGCCGCAATGGCGGTGTGACCCTCCACCCTATCGTCTTCATAGTCGCGCCCTATCCAGTGCGCCTTCCAGTCGTCGCGCTCCAGCAGACTTATCTCGAACTGCTGTACATCGCTCTCCAATGTTTTCTTCTTGCCTTTGTTGCCGTAAGTGACAGTAGTAAAAACCTTCCACCAGCATCGGTCGCGGCTCTTAAGAGGCTTGCCCTCGTAAGGGATGTACAGCATTTGATTGGTGTCTACGCTTCTCGTGTCCCACAAGTCGCCGATGCCCTTCTTTGCGTTCTTCTCCGATGAAGCCACAATAATGCGGTATTCTGTCTGCACCACATTGTTTACCTCCGCCTCATACTGCCAGCTGAAACGCGGCTCAGCGGTAGCAAGCGGCATCGAGCCATTTTGCATCTCTACGGTCGGAGAGACAATCTGAATCTTGCTTCCGCAGGAGACAAGTAACAATAAAAAGAGGAGTGGTATAAATCGTTTCATAATGCTATTATATATTCACCACTGGCGAGTATATGATCTCTAAGTGAGGGTGTGGTGTACTACTCTATCCACGTGAGTCTCCCAGAGAATATGGTCCATTCGCCGTCCTTCTTTTCCAGATACACCTCGCCTCCTTCGTAAACACAACGGAAGAATACGACGGCGCGCTGCATCTCGCGGTCAAAAATAATTGAAGTGGCTTCGGGATAAGTCTCGTATTGCCAGTAGCCACCCCAGTGGCCATAGAAAATCTTGGCTGCCTTCATGAGGAACTCCATCCTTTGGCGACTCTCGTCCTTGGCATAGGCCACCTGCATGATGCTCTCCGTACCCAGGTCGACATGCTGGTCGCCAAGGAAATCGTCTAACAGTTTCTTGTATTTATCAGTCAGATAGACGATTTTCTTGTTGGGGAAACTTACCCGGGGGCGGAATTCGCGGTTCCTCAAACTCTCAATCTCAGTGGTGTTAATTTGTCTCCAGGGCGTATAAAAAAAACCATCGTCATCAAATACTAAAGACATGCGTCCCAGGTTGATTTCACTCTGCAGATATTCTAACTTTTTTTGACGGATGCTGTCGTCGGAATATGTTTGGCAGATACGTTCGGTATAGTATGCCTCAAGTTCGTCAGGTTTGAAGGGGAGGGTGTCCGCTACGGAAATCTTGTACAGCTCGTTCTGCACAATGAAATAGGGGTAGTCTTGATATTGAAGAGACCTGAAACCTATCTTTTCCAGTTGGAGGGGCTGGTAGAAGGCCGCGAAGACTTTGTGGGCTTCAGCCACCCGTTCGTTCAGCCATTCGTAATTGGTGGTATCATTTTCGTTTGAGGTGATATCTTCTGCCCAATGGTCGAAGAACTGGTACAGCTTTGCTGTGTCTTGCTTTTGGTAGGCCTCTTCCAACAGGGTGGCTTCGGCCTCGACGGCTTTGCGGTTCCAGAGGCGTAGGAACTTCTCCACGCGCTGGCGGCTGTAGCCTTTGCCCTCTTCGAGCGATGCCGACTCCTGGATGTGGATGGGCTTCCCTTCGCGGTTAAGCACCACGAAGGCGGGGTAGCCGAAACGGCCGGGATTGCCGAGGAAACGCATGGCTTTCTCGTTTTTGTTGCCCTTGGAGTAGTTGACGTGGATGTAGACAAAGTTCTCCTCGATGAGGGGTGCTATGACACTGTCTTTCTTGGCGAAGTCGGCGAATCGGAGACACCACGGACACCAGTTGCCACCCACTTGGCACAGCACATACCGGTTGGTCTTCTGTGCCAATGCTGTAGCTTCCTTGATTTGCTGCATAGCATCGAGGCTTTCGTCATAGACTTTCACCTGTGCCGTTGCACTAGATGCGATGCATGCTACGAATGCTAGAAGTAAATATATTTCCCTCATATTTAATTATTGGATAACTGGATAATCGGATGATCGGATATTCGGATAATCCGACAATCCGAACATCTGACAATCCGAATATCTGAATATCTGAACATCTGAACAAATGAACCGCATCAATCGATAGGTTTTCGCTCTCTGATGCTGACGGCGAAGCCGCCGCAGGGGGCCATCTTGAGTTTTAAGACGGTCTTGCTGGTGACGGTCTTCTTGGTGATGGTGTAGGCTTTGGGGTTGTAGCCCTCTTTCTGTGCGGCCCCCCAGCCCATCTTGACATCGGAGACATAGCCCGAGGCGTCCTTGGCGTCGGCGTAGATGGTGGCTTCGTATTTCACGCCGGGCTTGAGGAAGTCGAGCTTGACAGAGAACTCGCGGGCCTGTTCGTCGGTGACGCCGCCTACATACCACGTGTCACGTGGTTTTAATGTGTTAATGTTTGAATGTGTTAATGCGTTAGTGTCGTCTATTCCATAGACGAAGCGGGCGGCGTTGCTGATGACACCTTTCTTGCCGTCGGGCAACTCACCGAGGCCGTTGGCGGCCTGGTTGAGCGTTGACACCTTGGGCTTGCGGGCGGTGACGATATAGTCGCCAGGCTCGGCATAGAGGTAGATGCTGGTGTCCCAATCCACAGCCACATCCTTGATAAACTGGAAGGCATCCATAAAGGGCTCGTAGTGCTCGGGGAAGTCGGCGGCCATCTGTAGTGGCGAATAGAAGGTGACGTAGAGGCCAAGCTGGTTGCAGATGGTGTGGCGCATGAGGTCGCGGTTCCAAGGGGCGTTCTTCTCCATGTCGGTCTCGAAGATACCGGGGGTGTAGTCCATGGGGCCACCCTGCAGGCGTGTGAATGGCAGGATGGTGGTGTGGCCGGGGTTTATGCGGCCGCGGAACTCGGTGCCCATGGCGCTCTCGTTGCCGATCATATTGGGCCACGTGCGGCAGAGACCTGTGGGGCGCACGGCCTCGTGGGCGTTTACCATGATGTGGTGTTTGGCTGCCTCGACGATGGCACGGTGGTAGTGGTTGATGATGGGCTGGCTGTAGTGGTGCTCGCCATGGGGCACGATATGGCCCACATAGCCGCTCTTCACGGCATCGTAGCCATACTCGTTCATCAGGTTGTAGGCCCGTTCCATGAAACGCTCGTAGTTGGTTACCGACGAGCTGCTCTCATGGTGCATGATGAGGCGGATGCCCTTCTCATGAGCGTAGTGATTCAACGCTGGCAGGTCGAAGTCGGGGTAAGGGGTGAGGAAGTCGAATACGTAGTCCTTGTCCTTTCCGTACCAGTCCTCCCAGCCGATGTTCCACCCTTCGATGAGGAGTGCGTCGAAGCCGTGCTTGGCGGCAAAGTCGATATAGCGGCGCACGTTGGCGTTGTTGGCGCCGTGGCGTCCGTGGGGCTTGGCCTTGGTGTAGTCGGTGATGGCCCCTTGCAGCGATGGCGGCAGCGACGGGTCGCCTGGCAAACGCACGCTGGGGAAATCGTTGGTGTAGCCCCAGGTGCTGTGGTCGCTGATCATCTCCCACCACACGCCCATGTACTTCACAGGGTGTATCCAGCTGACATCCTCCAGGGCGCAGGGTTCGTTGAGGTTGAGAATCAAGCGCGAGCGCAGCACATCGGTGGCCTTGTCGCAGACCTGCACGGTGCGCCAGGGGGAGTAGCAGGGCGAGGTGAGGCGGCCGACATATCCGGTGGCATCGGGCGTGAGGTGTACCTTCAGGTTATACGCCTCCTCGTTATATGTCAGGTCGAGGTTCATGGTCGGGAAATCCAGCACAGCTGCCTCATGTATGTTGATGTAGAGGCCGTCGTCGGTCTTCATCTGGAGGGCGGTCTGCAACCCGGTGTCGGAGAAGCTCTTCCACGGCCAGCCGCCGCTGATGTGGGGGCTGTCGTGCAATTCGCGCACCTGGCTGAGGCGGCTCTTGGTGTAGTTGAACTCCTGTGTGTCGTAGTCGCCGGGAATCCACCACGCCGTATGGTCGCCCGCCATGCGGAACTCCGTCAACTCGTCGGTGAGCCAGAAGGTAACGAGGGAGTTGAATGTGTGATTGTTTGAATGCGTGAGTGCATTGATGTCGGAAGGGAACTCATAGCGGAACCCGAGGCCGTCGTCGTAAAGACGGAAGCGAACCACCATCACCGTTGGCTTGTCGACTCGCTTGCCTTCGTGGTCGAGGTAGAAGTCCTGCACCAGCGTCAATGCCAACTCATTATAGTGGTTTCGGATGTTCTTCTCCTCGCCCCACACGGGTTGCCACGTCTCGTCGAAGGTGCTATACTGTGCGTCGGCCTGTCGGAAGCCCGAAGCGAGGTCGCTCTTGCGCCACTCCAGCGTGAAGCCCATGTGCGAGGGTAGCACCACGGCCTTGCCGTCGCGGTAAAGACTGTAGTAGGGCACACTAGCCTTCAGTTCGAACCTCAGCTCCATACGTCCATCAGGACTTGTGAGCCGTTCCTGTGCTGCAGTCGGTTGCCAAAGGGCAGCCATCACCATTAGCACTGCAAACATTATCCGTTTCATATCGATTGCTGTTATTATATTTTACATAAAGAACAAGCAGACACCGCACACACTTATAGCAGCACCCACAACCTCACGTATAGTCACTTTCTGTCGGAAAATCCAGGCTGCAGGGGCGAGGATGAGGACTGGCGTTAGGGCAAAGAGGGTCTGCGCTATGCCGGTGGAAGTATACTGTGTTGCCAGCAGCGAGGCACTGACTCCCACAAAAGGGCCGAACACTGTAGCACCGAGAACGCACCACATGGCGGTGCGGTCATGTACAGCATGGTTGAGTTTTTCCTTCCAGTCACGGTTGAAAATCACCAATAATGCGAAGAAACCAACCAGACCTATCGAGGCTCGAATCATAGTGGCAGCAAAAGGCACGCTCAGAAACAAAGGAATAGGCAAAACAGCGCCATCGGGCACAGCATCCTGAGCAACCCCCGCGGCGGCGATGGCTGCGTCGTAGTGCTGCAATCCAATTTTACTCAACACAAGTCCGAAACCCTGACAGATGCCTGCCATTGCAGCAAAGAAAACCCCCTTGCGCGGAAGTTTGAGACCGACAGTATCGCCTTTCTTGGCAAGGATTGACATAGCAATACCTGAAAGAGTTATAATCATGCCAATGATAGCCAAAGGTCTCATCTGTTCACCAAGCAAGAGACGGCCTGTAAGAGCTGCTGTTGGGGCCGAAAGGGTCATAAAAAGCTGGCCAAAACGTGAGCCAATGTAGATATAACCCTGCATCAGGCAGTAGTCGCCTATGACATATCCCACCACACCGCTCAACAAAAGCCACAGCCATGTGGAGCCGTCGGCAAAACGAGGCCACGGAACACCCAGAATGAGCCATAACGTTACTAGTAGCAACGAGAGCGACATGGTCATCCTCACCGTGTTGAGCGGCAAGCTTCCCATGCGTTTCGATCCCACCTCGGCAAAGAGTGCCGTGACAGTCCATGACACCGCCACTCCGAGTGCAATTATCTCACCAACAAACATGCTTCAATAACGACGACAGGGACTTTTTATTGCTGTTTTTTCACCATGTCACGATTATTTCGTATCTTTGCAGTCGGAAAACAACATAAAACAATATATCACATGAAAGTAAGAGAACTTGTAGAAAAACTGAACCTCAAAGTATTGAGCGGCGAGAGCGGATTGGATCGCGATATCGACGGCTGCTATGTCAGCGACCTGCTGAGCGATGTGATGGGCAACGCCGAGATGGGGAACGTGTGGGTAACCTTACAAACCCACAAAAACGTGATGGCCATAGCCTCGCTCAAGGAGCTCGCCTGTGTCATACTGGTCAAAGGGCTCACTGCCAGCGACGACACTGTGGAGCAAAGCAACGAGGAGGGCATCCCCTTCCTGTCGACCGACATGCAGACCTACGAGACCGTCGGCAAAATCTATCAGTTATTGAATGTCTGAATGTTTAATTGTTTGAATGTTTGAGTGGTTGGCACGTATTTGACTGCGTAGCACTCAAGCAATCAGGCAATCAAGCAATCAAGCAATAGCTATGGTAGCCCCGTTCAAAGCCGACCTGCATATACACACGGTACTTTCGCCGTGCGGCGACCTCGAAATGTCGCCCTCGGCCATTGTCGACCGTGCACTGCAGCGCGGATTGGACATGATTGCCATCAGCGACCACAACACCACACGACAGGTGAAGGTGGCACAGAAGATAGGCCGCGAGAAAGGCCTCTTTGTCCTAGGAGGCGTGGAGGTGACTTCGCAGGAAGAAACGCACTGCCTATGCTACTTCCGCGACGACGACCAACTCGATGCCTTCCAACTATTCCTCGACGAGCACCTGCCTAAGATTCCAAACGACGAGGACCGCTTCGGCTACCAGCTCATCGTCGACGAGAACGACGAAATCGTAGGCGAAGAAGAGTATCACCTGCTCAACGCCATCGATGTCGACATCGATGGCATCTACGACGAGGTGCACCGCATCGGTGGACTTTTCGTGCCTGCTCATATCAACAAAGGCACCACCTCGCTGATAAGCCAACTGGGTTTCGTACCACCCGACCTAAAGGCCGATGGACTCGAAATCAATTTCCGCATCACAAAAGAGGAAATACTAAAGAAGTTCGCCTATCTCAAAAGGTTCAACTTCATCACCGACAGCGACGCACACTTCATCGACAATGTGGGCGATGTTTACAATATCATACACATGGAACACCGCACCTTCGACGAGTTTGCAATGGCACTGCACGGACAGGGAGGCCGATATATCGACACATCTTATTTCCGCGAGCATAAACTACCCGGAAAATTCGTAAGTTAGATTATAGTTTACCGTTTAGAAATTAAAACTAAAGGATATGAAAAAGACATTGTTTCTAGCACTACTGATTTCAATTTCCAGCATTCAACTTTCAATTTCCCATGCGCAACCAGGCCGCCTCGGTTCCGTACCGCCACCCCAGCGCCACACCGTAAGTTTCGAGAGCCAGCATGGCGAGGCTTTCTCGGTCTTCATCGACGGCAACCTGATCAACCGTATGCCACAAAGCCGTGTAATGGTAAACGACATCAGCAAGCAGACTCACCAAGTGGTGGTTGTACTGAAACGCCCTGCCGAGAAAGCCGCAGTCCTCAGCCTGCGTCCCGGCGAACCCAACGTCACAGTAAATGTGAACTACGACATGCGCCTTGAGCAACTCTACCTCTTCACCGCGGGTCATAACCGCGGCGACCTCAACGAAATAGAGGACTTTCACCATAAAACCGATGCCAGACGCCAGATTGCACACCAACCAGGCATCGTCCCTCCTCCTCCAATGCCACAGCAGGTCACTCTGCCCACCGATGAGGACGTGCAAAGCATGATCGACCGTCTTAACGCCATGTCGTTCGACAGCGACCGTCTGGCCCTGGGAAAAGCAATGGTTGCAGCAACACCCATGTCGTCCTCTCAGATTTCAAGACTTGCCAAAGCCATCGACTTCAGCAACTCCCAAGTCGACTTCCTGAAATATGCCTACGCCTACTGCGTCGACAAGGAAAACTACTATCGCACCGTCGATGTGCTGACTTTCAGCAGCGACAAAAAGAAAGTGCTGGATTATATCGCAACCCAGCAATAGACTGAACCTATAGCTTTATCTGTTCAGCCTTGTTGTCGGTCAGGTTTACAACCTCTATGGTGTTTGAAAAACTGACGGCGATATAGGCTTTGCCCCCACTGACGACGATATCTTGCGCCACATCGCCCAAACCGCGACCATTGGCGGCAGAGAAGATGTTGTTGTTGATGGTCCCAGTGGCGAGGTCCACACGGCTCAACGAAGAATTGTTCGATCCCCACGTACCCTCGTTAAGCACATAGGCACTGCCGTCGCCAAGGTCAACGACCTTACTGGGCAACATTCCTGCTTCAACCTGCCAGAGCAGTGTACCATCCATCGAAAAACACGCCACATCACCATTGGATGTATAATTGCCGTCGGTGGTGAGGTAGATGTTGCCTCCGAAGACGTTGATACTGTATGGACGTGTGATACCGCAACCTTCCAGTATCGGCGTGGCGGTGGCGGTGGCAGGGTCATAGCAGACATAAGCCGCCGTAGGGTTCCAGTCGGCATCGTATACGGTGGAATAACCATAGACCTTGCCGTCGCTGACACTCATCGAAGCCATCGGCTGTCCTGTATGGGTGACGGCGAGGGTATTCACATCGATGATGGCGGTACCCGCCGGCTGGTCGCCGTAGTTGCCATTGTAGTTCACTATAACATGGCTCTCATCGACGACCTTCACCTGCTGTGGGTTGAGGCCCACAACAAGGGAGGTGCTGACAGAGAGGTCGTCGAGATTGACTACATAAACTTTGTTGTCGTAGAGAAAGTCGCCGTTTTCAGTCTGGTTCCACGAGCTGACGGCGAAGATACGGTTGCCTACAATGGCAATGCCTTCAGGGTTATAGTTGCCTAACTGGCATTTGTCCACAACTTTGCGACTGACAGGGTCGACAGCCACGACCGATGCCGGACGGTAGCATGTGACATAGAGGTTGCCGTCGGCGACAGCTATGCGGCGCGGAGTCTCAATCTTTTCCTGCTGAGGTTCCGGAGTGGGCGGGTCTGGCTTGCAGCTGGCGAAAAGTAATGAGGCGGCAAGCAACAAGGGTAAAAGTGAGAGGTGAAAGGTGAAAGATTTCATATTGCTATTTTTAGAATTCGTACATTATCTTCAAACGGTAGTTGCGTCCCATCATGGGGTATGAGCGCACCACCTCGTACTGCACGTCGAGGAGGTTCAATACCTGCACCTGCAAGCGTATTGTGCCCCAACGAAGGTCGAACTCGCGGTCGGCTTCGAGACCAAGGTCACAATAGGCGGGCATGCGTGTCTCGTCGTTGTTCTGCATGCGGCAGTAGCGTTCGCCCACCACCATTGCCGTGGCGCCGAGGTTCACCCAGCGGCTCTCCCATCGCACGCTGCCGCCACCGCTGTGGCGCGGCGTGTAAGCGATCTGGTGACCGTAGGTCTTGGAGTAGACGGGGTCGTCGGGGTCTGTGCGGTCAACGGCATGCTGGTAGCTGTAGTTAAGCTGAAAACCGAAAGCCGAAAGTTGGAAGTTGGTGGTGGCATCGATGCCGAGTATGTCTACCTTGCCAATGTTCTGCATGCTCCATAGGAACATGTTCTGAGTGGGTATGGCCAGTATCTTGTCGCGCACGCGGTTGTAGTAGGCATCCACTGTGGCGCCAATGCGCTCGGTGGCTACGGTGGCGCCGAAATTGTGCTGGCGTGCGCATTCAGGGCGCAGATTACGTGGGATGGAGAAGAAGTATAGTTCGCTGAAGTTGGGCGCGCGGAAAGTCTCCTTGTAGAAGTAGCGCAGCGTGAGCCACCCTTTACCTATGGTGTACATGGCGCCCAGATAGGGCGAGAGGCGACGGTAGGATGGCATGGTGTCGAGGTCGCCCACACGGTCGCTGATGGCGGTGCCCAGCAGGTTGCCGCGCAGCTCAAGGCCTTTGTTATGAACTCTCGCGGCAAACACAACCATGAGGTTGGAGCGTTGCACGTCGTTGCGCTGGGCGAGGTTGGTTTTCAAGCTGCTGAAACTGCCGTCGGCGGCACCGCTGAGGTCGAGCCACCGCGTAGCATTCCACACTGCGCTGCCACTGAGGTAGCCCTCGCGCTGCAGGTAGTCGTTCATCTGATAGCCAGTCATAGTGTACGCCGCACTGTCCTCGAAACGGTCGTAGGTCTGCTGCAGTTTGCCCAACACCTGAACCTTCCACTTCTCGCGTTCCAGCTTCCACTTGGCTTGGGCGAAGGCCACCTCCTCGTCGGTGCTCTGCCGCGAGGGGCGCTGGGTGTAGAATATCACGGGTCCCGGCAGGTCGTGGTGCCCGCGCATATAGTGCATTTTTGCGGTGAGGTTGCTACCGCGGGCTATATGGTAGTAAAGGCTGCCGTCGGCGGTGAGCATATGCATGGCCGAGTGCTCACGGCGTTCACGGCTGCTGCTGTCGGTACGATTGGCGGTATAGTAAAGTGTAAATGGATAGTCGCCATCGCTCTTTAGCCAGCTCACCAGAAGGCTGCTCTTGAGGCGGCTGCTCCATTTCTGCTCCCACTGCAACGAGGGATTCATCATATCGAAGCTGCCCAGTTCCATACCCACCTTGAGGTTTGTGCGTTCGGCCAGGAAAAAGCGCGGCTCGGCGCTCTCCATGCTCAACACATTGCCTGCGGCATAGGCGCGGGCCGACAGCAGCTGCTCCTGTTGCTGGCCATGGCTGAGGCTCACGTAGGCAGCACCCGTAAGCAGGTAGCGCCCAAGGTCCACCTGGCCGTTCTGTGCGTCGTCGACGGCCACACCGTCGATGGTCAGGGTCGAGAACTGGCTTCCCAGGCCGCGAGCCGAGACAGTCTTGATGCCGCCAATGCCGCCATAGTCCTTCAGCGTCACGCCGGCCATCTGGCGCACGGCGTCGCTCAGCTGCAGCAGCCCCTGGCTCTCAATCTTCTCGGCGTCGACCACCTGTGTGGGCACCGCTGTGCGCAGCGTCGAGGGGGCGCGCTGCGCCGACACCTCAACCTGCTCCAACGACTGCACCGTGTCGACCTGCGCCACCGATGCTATGGGGAATAAAAGAATGGCAAACAAAAAAGCCCTCAAGACACACTGCACAACCACCGACCGACGGCGGCAAACAATAAACGATACTATACAATATAACGCAGTGTTCATATCGGTCCTTTCCTCGAGGGCTCGTAAAAAGGCTTTGGCAGGTCTTCTGGCTTGTTTCACGCCATCCTCCTTCCCACGCACCTATGGCGATACGCAGTGGACTTACGGGCAGCGCATGTTGTTGAAACTCACAGCAGCGGGACTGCTCGGGACTTGCACCCGATTCCCTCTTGGCGCCCCAAAAGGGCGACCAAAACCGAGTGCAAAGATACACAAAAAACATGAAACAGCCGCACAAAATCGAAAATAATATCAATCGATCGATGCAAAAAAAACACACACTAGCTCTGTCCTACAGTTGTTCTTCTGTTGTTCTTCTGTTGTTCTTCAGTCATCCACTGAAGAAATACTGAAGAAATACTGAAGAAATACTGAAGAAATGGGGGAGCTGGCCCTACCCTGCCAGCTCGCCGACGAGGTCGTTCTCCATGGCGTCGACGATGCGGACGTCAACGAAATCGCCAGGACGGATGCCGCCTTTTGTTTGGCGGATTAGGACTTCGTCGTCGACCTCGGGGCTGTCGTATTCGGTGCGGGCCACGAGGTGCTGGTCCTCGATGCGGTCGACAATGCAGCGGAAGATGCGGCCTATGCGGGCCTGGTTTTTCTCGAGCGATATCTGCTCCTGGATGGCCATGAGCTCGGAGACGCGGCGCTGCTTCTCGTCGTCTGGCACGGTGTCGCCGAGGCTGTAGGCCGCGGTACCCTCCTCGGGCGAATAGGCGAAGCATCCCATGCGGTCGAAGCGGGCCGAGCGCACAAAGTCGCATAGTTCCTGGAACTCGGACTCGGTCTCGCCGGGGTAGCCCACGATGAGGGTGGTGCGGATGGAAACGCCTGGAATGCGCGCGCGGAATTTCTCCAGCAGTTGGAGGGTGCCCTCACGGTCGATGCCGCGCTGCATCGACGAAAGGATGCGGCTGTTGATGTGCTGCAGCGGTATGTCGATATATTTGCAGATGTTGGGGTGACGTGCGATGGCGTCGATGGCGTCGTCGGGGAAGGACGAGGGGTAGGTGTAGTGCAGGCGTATCCAAGGGGCGCCGCTCTCGGTGGCGAGGCGGTCGAGCAGCTCGCCCAGTGCGCGGCGGTGGTAGAGGTCGAGGCCGTACCATGTGGTGTCCTGGCTGATGACCAGCAGTTCCTTTACGCCTTTCGACACGAGGGCTTTGGCCTCGGCCACAAGGTCGTCGATGGGCAGCGAATGGTGCGTGCCGCGGATGAGAGGAATGGCGCAATAGGAGCAAGAACGATTGCAGCCCTCGGCAATCTTGAGGTAGGCGTAGTGGCCGGGGGTGGAGAGGGGTCTGGGGGAGCTGAATGTTGAAAGCTGAAAGTTGAAATCGGGAGTAGCCTTCAAAGATTGGGCTATCTCGTTCCACTCGTGGACACCATACCACGCATCGACTTCCGGTATCTCCTTGGCCAAATCGTCTTTGTAGCGTTCCACTAGACACCCGCAGACAATGATGCGGCGCTTCTTGCGGCCATGGAGTTTGACGGCAACCTGTTCGAGGACGGTGTTGATGCTTTCTTCCTTGGCATCGCCGATGAAGCCGCAGGTGTTGACGATGACAGTGTCGCAATCAGCCTGCTGACGGTCGAAATAGACCTTGTGTCCCTGCGCCTTGAGGGCGCCGGCGAGGTTCTCGCTATCGACGGTGTTCTTCGAGCAGCCCAGTGTGATAATATTGATCTTCATTATTCGAACAGGGAGTCGACAAATTCGGCGGGATTGAAGAGTTGGAGGTCGGTCATCTTCTCGCCGAGACCTATGTAGCGCACGGGGACCTGGAACTGGTCTGAGATGCCAATGATGACGCCGCCTTTGGCGGTGCCGTCGAGCTTGGTGAGGGCGAGGGCGTTGACGTCGGTGGCTTGCGTGAACTGACGGGCCTGTTCGACGGCGTTCTGGCCTGTAGAGGCATCGAGCACCAGCAACACCTCGTGGGGTGCGTCGGGCACCAGTTTCTGCATCACCTTGCGAATCTTGGTGAGCTCGTTCATGAGACCCACTTTGTTGTGGAGGCGACCTGCCGTGTCGATGATGACCACATCGCTATGCTTGGCAATGGCACTCTGCAGGGTGTCATAGGCCACGCTGGCGGGGTCGGCGCCCATGCCTTGCTGCACGATAGGCACCCCTACCCTGTCGGCCCACAGCATGAGTTGTTCGACGGCTGCAGCACGGAAAGTGTCGGCAGCGCCGAGCATCACATTACGGCCAGCCTGCTTGTAGCGGTAAGCCAACTTGGCGATAGTGGTTGTCTTGCCAACACCATTTACGCCAACCACAAGTATGACATAGGGTGTGTGTGGCAGCGGGGCATCGAAGGTGGCGGGAAACTGGCCGTTATCGTGCTTAAGGAGCATGGCTATCTCGGCCTTTAAAATGGCATTGAGTTCGCTTGTGGAAATATACTTGTCGCGACGTATACGTTCCTGCAACTTGTCGATAACCTTGAGGGTCGTCTCTACGCCCACATCGGATGTTATGAGTGTCTCTTCGAGGCGGTCGAGGACATCATCGTCGACGGTCGACTTGCCAAGGATAGTCTTGGTGAGCTTGGCGAAGAAACTCTCCTTTGTCTTGGCGAGACCGTTGTCGAGGGTCTGCCGCTCGTCGCTGCGCTCTTTCTTACTGAAAAGTCCCATAGCTATTTCAATTCTTTCTCCATGGCAGGACGTATGTCCTTGTCAAAAATCTTCTGGTAATGGTCGTAGGAGTACTTGTCGCTGTCGCCCGAAGCAAAATACCAGAGCATGACCACAAACTCGTTGGGCTTGTAATAGCCAGGGATCACCTGCACCAAGGTTCCGTCGGGACGGAAGATGGCAAAGGAGGGGAAGCCTGCCTGCTTGCCGAGAGTGGCGGCAGTGAACGGGTGCATATTGTGCCGATTGGCGGCGGCAGGGGGGTAGACACGACCATTCCACACCACCTTGTCGTTGCCTTCGGCGTTGAACTTGACGGGATAGAAGTATTTATTGAGTATCTTCGACACCGTTGGGTCGCTGAACGTGTCGCGATCCATGCGTTTGCACCATCCACACCAGGTGGTGTAGAAGTCGACGAAATAAAGGCGAGTGCCTATCTGAGCCTTCGAGGCGTCGCCGATGGTGTGCCAATTGACCTGAGCCCCTGCGGATGCGAGAAGCAATGTGGCCACGAGTAGTAATAATGCTTTTTTCATATTCTGTATTTTTGTTTGTTTACCATTCATATTCCCAATCTTTTTCGTTGTCTTGCTCGGACTCTATGTACACCTCTTCGCGCTCTTCGCGGTCGCGCAGACGGAAGAGACGTCCGAGCCAGTCGTCTTTCTTGGAGTGCACACGAGTCTGCCGGTTCTTGTCTTCCTCAATGATACGTGCCAGCTGGCTGGCATATCCTTCCACATAATTGTGGTTGGCCGTTGGGTCGCGGTGGATGACAGCGCCCGTGTAATAGTGACGCAGCACCGAGTCATAACTATAGCCAAGCGAGACCATGCGGATGGCCCCCTCCTGGCTAAGTCCCACTCCATGACCATATCCGTGGCCATCGAGAATCACCGATGCGCTGGCGCTATCGACACTGACGGAGAAGTATGTCGACTTGAGCTGCCAGTCGGCACGGATTCTTGTGAGCGGTATGCCCAGCAGACGCACCTGCCGCTCGACCTGCTGGAAATGCAGCAGTGTGTCAAGTATAGCACTGTCGGCAATGTCTATCTTGTGATTCTTTCTGAAATAGGCAAGCCAGCGGTCGATACTTATGGTCTTAGTCCATTCGCTCTGCCGCATACCGAAGGAGAAGGTATCCACAACCGAGCGCAAATAAGGAAGGGCTGCCTTCCATACATCCTCAGAATTGGCCGTCTGCCCACCGGAATTGGAATGGAAGGGAGTCTCTATCAGGACGCCGGCAGAGTCCACAAGGGTCTCACCGCTGCTTTCTATGGCACCCATCATTATGTCGGGCCGCACACAGCGGTTGAGGTAAGCCTGGCAGTGGACATTGTCGCAGAAATTGTAGCCATCGGCGGCATGCTTGCCCCTGTTGCGGAGAGCCCATGTGCGGCTGATGATAGCCTGGATACGGAAGACATCGGTCTGTTGGCCATAAATCTCGCTCTGGACCACCCCGGCGATATAAGTCTCGAACTCCACTTCGGAAAGCATCAACAGGTTGCCATCAAGAGGTTTCACAACAAGGTTACCCTCATAGGTGCGCTGCTTGCAGTTGGTCGGATTCAGACAGAGGATACAAGCTGTATCGGTAGCCTCGAGACGAAGCGAGTCGACAAGGCCATAATCATCGTCATTGACGCTGACATGCAGTTTGCCACCCTCGGTGCGGATTAGCACCGAGCGACCTTCGCCCAACATATCTTCGAGCAGACTGTCGCCGTCGGCATAAAGATTATAGTTTCCAAGGTCGAAGGACACATTCAACGTAGCCACATTGTTGGTGGAGTAGAGGCGTACACGGACTTGGTCGGCATATGCGGCCTGTAGATTCAGCAGAAGAAGTAGTATGAGCAGTAGCCTTTTCATTTGATAATATCGATAATTGCTTGTGCTGTACGTTTGCTGGCGCCACTTCCGGAGAGGAGTTCCCGCATATGGGCATATTGGGTGAACATGCGAATACGATTGGACTCATCGGAGGTGACAAGTTGGAATTCCCGTTCCAAACGAGTTGGGTTGAAGTCTTCTTGTATCAACTCGGTGACAATGGTACTGTCGGCAATAAGATTAACCAATGAGATATAGCGTATGCGACGACTCACTATGCTCTTGGCGATAGCTATCGACAGCGGATTGGCGCGGTAACAGACTACCTGGGGCACGTTGAAGAGTGCCGTCTCGAGGGTGGCGGTGCCAGAACATACCACAGCAGCATAGGCCGAAGCTAACAGAGGATAGGTCTGGTCGTAGACCACCTCGACATTGCTTTCCTCTGGGATAAGGTTTCGGTAGAGTTTTTCACCCAGGAGGCTCATGCCAGCCACAATAAAACGGTATTCGGGATGACTGTTGGCCAACTTGACCATCAGCGGCAGACTCCGTTTCAACTCTTGACGACGGCTGCCAGGCAGCAAGGCGACAACAGATCGATCACCACGGAAAGCCGGCTCGAAGAGGTTGTCCTTGACGGCGTCGAGCAACGGATGACCTACATATTTGGCCTGCGGCATATTGTTCTCGGCAAAGAAACGCTGCTCGAAGGGCAGTATATAGCAGAGAAGGTCTAAGGAACGCCGCATGCTTTTAAGCCTGCCCTTCTTCCACGCCCACAGGTTGGGCGAGATATAATGTGCAGTGCGGAACCCTTGCTCCTTTGCCCAGCTTTCAATCTTGAGGTTGAAGCCTGGGTAGTCGATGCCCACAACAACATCAGGGCGGTATGCAGCGATATCTTTTTTGCAGAAAGCTATATTACCCAGCACAGTGCGCAGATGGACAGCCACCTCGACAAAGCCCATGATGGCCAAGTCGCGTATATGCCGCACAGGTGCAGAGCCTGCCACAGCAGCCATACCGTCGCCGCCCCAAAAGCGAAACTCCGCTGCAGGATCCTCTTCCCGCAACGCCCGCATAAGGTTGGCCCCATGCAGGTCGCCCGACGCTTCACCGGCTATGACATAATATTTCATCTACAAGACTAGAATTCGTGCTTTGAGGATATAGATCATAAAGGCCAGGAAGGTGACAAAAAGCACCACGATGAGTGTCTTGGTGACCTTCAGCTGTTCCCGCTTGCGGGCGTAATGGTGCAACACCAATATCAGCGGTATGAACATGCCGCCGAACCATCGTATATGGGCACCTATCGGCTCTCCGGCTATGAGCAGGCCAACAACCAGCACTATGCAGAAGCCCACCTCGGCACCGAGGCCTGCAACGATGCCCACTATCGGGCGGTCTTGGGAGAAGAACTTCTTAATCATTGCCTATTGCATCATGTTGTTTATTTTATCAATAGCGGCATAGTGGGTGTAGTCGCTGTGTATCGGCACCACAGACACATAACCTTCCCTCAGCGCTGTCTCATCACTGTCTGAAGGAGGATTGTCGCACAAAAACTTACCTGTGAGCCAATAGTACGGCCTACCTATTGGGTCGACGCGTTTTTCAAAACTATCCTTCCACATGGCCTTGGCTTCACAGCATACACGTATGCCTTTGATATCGGCGGCAGGCAATCGCGGGATATTGACATTCAGCGACACGCCTTCGGGCAGTCCCTGCACCAATACGCGATCGATAATGTGGCGCACGTATGGTACCGATGGCTCAAAGTCGGCCTCGTGACTATGGTTGAGCAGAGAGAATCCAATGGCGCAAAAGCCCATTACCGATGCTTCTATAACAGCGCCCATGGTGCCACTATAGAGAACATTGATGGAACTGTTGCTGCCATGGTTGATACCAGACAGGATCAGGTCTGGCTTGCGAGGACAGAAATGTTCCACCGCAAGTTTCACACAGTCCACCGGAGTACCGTCGCATGCATAGACACTTATCCCACCGTCCTTTCTGACCTCGTAGACGCGCAACGGACGTTCGCTGGTGAGGCTTAAACCTTTACCCGAAGCATTTCGTTCCGGAGCCATCACCACTACGTCGCCGAACTCACCGGCGACTTCGCACAACGTGCCTAGTCCCTTGGCGGCAACGCCGTCATCATTAGTTATGAGTATCAACGGCCTCATTCATCGTACAGTGTTTTGTTGCCACCCATGAAATAGCTGGCAGGCTGCATGATATTGTCGAACACATTGTACTGGATAAGCACCGTGTCGGTGTTGTCGAGCACAGCATAGAGCCTATTGATGTCAAAAAGCTCATACGAGTCGGTATTGCCAACAGCGGCAAGGTCGTCAGGATTGTTGTACTTGATGTATGTCTTCATCTCGCGGGTACGGCCGTCGGTGTCGGTGATACGCAGTATGGCACGCGGAGTACCACTGATACAACTGTCGGCATTGCTGTTGGGTACTATGGCCGCAAACTCATCGAAATTGAGCCATGTAAACGATGCCAGCATCTGGGCCACTCTCGCCGTGTCGAATCCTTCGGCGCGGCGCTGTCCCAGCGGCCATTCCATGTCGAACCCCTCGCCGTTGGCCACAATAGCGAACGATTCCTGCGGCATGGCCGGTATATCCAGTTGCACACGCTGTATCTGTCGAACATTGAGGTCCACTATACAATGGCTGCGCCACTTCAGCGGGTCTGTGACAAAACGTGGCGTCAGAAAACCTCGGAAACCAGGTATATGTATAACACACGGCACCTTGTCGCCATCGCGGAACATATAGCTGGCCATCATATCCTGCGTCTCGCGGCCCACATAATAGGTCACGGCAAGCCGTTCCTTGGCGAACAGCTGCAGCCGACCGCCGAACCAGTCGATCAAAGGCTTCTTCTGGTAAACCTCCACCTTGATGGCATGAGCCGAGAGGTCTTTGATGATCGTGGGCACAGCTGCACGGTTCACCTGCTGGCGAATGCGCATATCGTGCAATGTCTCAAGAAGCATATCTATAACGGGCTGGTTGGCTTCGTAGGTGTTATCCACCATCCACAACGAGTCCCCTACACGGGTAAGCAACACGGAACCATCTTGTTTGTCGGCAAGATATATGCGCGTAATGGTCGAGGTATCTTCGATATGGTAGTCCTGACTGAAGGTGGCTTTGCGAGAACCAGTAAGATAGACGACCAGCGCCACTATTCCAACCGCCACCACGGCGGCAATAATTATGATGTTTCTCTTCTTCATTTGCGGTATTTTTTACGTCTGGCCACAGCCATCACTCCGCCAGCGGCAGCAAGCAAGGCAATGGGGATGACAATATTTATGACCTGATACTTGGTGCGTTCGTCTTGGACCTTCTTCACGTTGAGCTTGCGCAACTTAACATTGCGCGAACGCGAAGCCATCAGCCCCTCGTCGCCAGCAAGATAGTTTACAGCACCAAGCAACAGTTCCTTGTTGGCATATTGTGTCTGCGTGTAGTAGTCGTAACCCAGAGGAAGCACAGCCCCTTCGGCAGCCACAAAGCGGTTCTTCACCACATCGCCGTCGCTGATAACTATCATCGCCGTAGGCTCACTCTTCTCGCGGAAACCCATGGCAGCCTGACTGGTGAAATGAGGCGACAGGCGGTTGCGCCACGCCGAACGGAACTCACCCTCCAGCAGCACAGCCACAGGGCAGTTGCTCTTGTTATACAGCCGCTGGTCGGGGTCAACATTGGCATCGGCAAGGTCCACCATCACCGGGGCGTTCTTAACCCTGGTATACTCCGATGTGGTCAGCAGCACGGTCTTACGGATATCGTTGTCGATAAGGTCTATGGTGCTGACAAAGTCGGTCTTTATAAGGTCGAGGTTGCGAACGATGGGATGGTCGCTTGTCGGGACCAATTCGGGGAAATAATACCAGGGGCGGAACTCAAACTGCGGCTTCTCGCCAACCATGCCCGTCTGCATCGGTATAGGCCGGCAACGGATGTCCATCACAAGATCCGGGTTCACACGCACCCCGTAGGTAAACAGCATCTCGTCGAGTCCCAAGGGAAAGCGGGTGGCCACAAACTGTCCACGGCTGGCCAGACTGTCCAGGTCTGCATCCAAAGGATCGATAAGCCACAACACCTTGCCACCATACATCACATATTGGTCCAATATATACAAATCCTGCTCAGAGAAAGGCTTTGTAGGCTTGGCCACAATCAGCAGGTCGTAATGGTTGTAGAAACGGTATGTCGTGTCACCCTCGCCAGCAACCTGCCGATGTGCCGTCAAGGCCTGTATCTTACCGTCGATGGTTACAGTATCCAGCGAATAGAACTCCTGCAGGCTGCGTTGGAAGTCATACAACACAGGACCTGCCAATTCACCATGCCCTTGAAGGAAGCCTATGCTCTTCTTCTCGCCACGGGCCAACGCACGGACAGCGCTGCTCAACGTATATTCCAGGTTCTGTATGCTGTTGTTAAGTTGGTCTGCATCGCTAACATACTTCTGGCTCTGCAGAAGCTGCACCGTCGTTTCCCGACCACGGTAGTATACATCAACTGCAGGAATGAGTATCTGCTGCGTCACGCTGTTGCCTTCACGCACCTGTATCTGCGCCGGCTGTATCCCCTTTCCGGCGAGTTTCTGGTAGAACATCTGCTGCTCATCGTGGTCGGTGAAACTGTTTGGGTCAAAGAACTCATAGTCTACATTGCCATTATAGGCACGGAACTGGTTGAGCATCTCTTTCGTCTCGTTCTGCAGTCGCTTGAAGTCGGCAGGAAGCTCGCCCTCCAGGTACACTCGGAACAACACCGGTTCGTCGATTTTCTTCAACATCTCCTTGGTGTGTTTCGATAAAGTATAGCGACGTTCCGAGGTCAAGTCGAGGCGTAGGAACAGCCAGTTGCTTATCACATTCACGAAGATTACTATCAACACCGTTGCCACCATCTCTATAAGATTGGAAGCAATCGGCGTTCTGTTGGTTTTCTTCTTTTCTCCTTTAATCCCACCCACTTTCCACATACGGCTCTGCAACACCATGCGCGTAGCCATTAGGAAGAGTGCCATGACGCTTGCGAAATATATCACGTCTCTGGTGTCGACCACTCCGCGGCTGATGCTCTCATAGTGATGCGCTGTACCCAGGGCTTTAACAAACAGGTCACCGTTGCCAAACAGGCTCATGCGGTAAAGGCTTTCAAAGCCCAGATAGGACACCGCACACAGCAAGGCCGCCAAGACAAACGACACAATCTGGTTGGAGCTCAGCGACGAGCAGAAAAGTCCTATCGCCACAAAAGCACCGCCAAGCAGCAACAATCCTATATACGAGCCCACAACACCTCCTGTGTCAATATTACCCACCGGGTCGCCAAGTGCATAGACACTAAAGTATGCCACCAGCGTTGGCAGCAGCGAGATGAGCACCAATGTCCATGCGGCGAGGAATTTCGCCCACACTATAGCCCAGTCGCTCAACGGACGAGTCATCAACATTTCCATGGTACCTATACGTCTCTCCTCGGCCATGCTGCGCATGGTGATGGCGGGAATCAAAAACAGATACAGGAACGGCCCTATCAGGAACAAGCCGTCAAGTCCGGCATAGCCGTAGTCCATGATGTTGAAGTCACTCTTCAGCACCCATAGCATCAGTCCCGTCAACACAAGGAACACCCCTATAATCAGATATCCTGTTATCGACGAGAAGAATCCTCTTAGTTCTTTCTTGTAAAGTGTAAACATAGTTGGTTTGTAGTTAAACACAAGCAATCATCCATTCACTTCCTTCTTTCACCCTTGCTTTGCAGACTGCGGCCCATATAAAGGCCTTCGCCCAGTTCCGCCACCGTTTCGGCCACAAGCTGTGCCGTGATACCGAGGATGCGTCGGTCAATATTCTCCCACATGTCGCCGGTCACACGGGTATAATGCATGCCATCGTGCGTGGTCACCACCATCGAAGGTATACCCAAGGCATCAAAGGCTCTAGCGTCACCGCGAAGTGTTGTCGGCTCGCCGCCGCGCACCACATTGCGACGTCCTGCCACAGTGTCGCGCGAAATGGGTATGTCGCACAGCGCGGGGTACACAGCGTTGCCAAGCACCACCACACTATCACCATAACCCACATTCTGCACACCAACGAAAGCCTCTACACGACGCATCTGAGGATATGTCTGCACAAACACACGCGACCCAAGGAACTGCTGCTCCCCACCGCTGAAGAATACAAACAACACGCTACGCTTCGGACGTATATCCTTACTGCTCAGCACTCGCGCCGTTTCCAGAAGTGTGGCCACTCCTGAGGCATTGATGTCGGCACCAGGGAAAAGACAGGTCTCACCCTGTATGCCCTGACCATCGAGGCATGCCCCGACAACAATATACTCCTTGGCAAGACTCTTGTCACTGCCCTCAAGCAACGCCACCACATTGCCCGTTGGGGCAGCCTGCCGATAGCGGGCATTGACATCAATCTCGCACTTCTTCAGCAGCGAGAAACTCTGTATCTTGTGGTTCGAGCCAAGCTGGTCGATACAATAATCCAACGGCTTCTTCTCTCCGTCGAAAATCTCTCGGCCACAGTCCAATGTCAGATGCAGGATGGGGAATGTGGCCAAGTGCGGCAGCTCGCCACACCACACGCGTGCCTGAGCCTCGTCGGGCAGACACGACGTGCTGACATTGATAGCCAGCATGCCTATGGCCCCGTGGCGCTCAGCCGTGCGTGCCTTGTCGCGCAACGTACGATAACGATCCGTAACCGTTGTCGGCAACCAGTTCGGAACAGCCGTAAGAACAACAACCACCTTGCCCTTCACATCCACATCACGATACTCATTGAACGAGCCGTCATCAACACCATAACCACAGAAAACCATCTGGGCATCGACATATCCGCGTCCCGTCACACCGGCACAGCAGAACTCGTTGCCCAGCGTGAACACCCTGCGGTCGCCTTCGGCTGTGGCAGCACCACCAGCCGACGACGACTGACCGCCGCCAAGAGGCATGCGGCGCACATTGAACTTGCAATTCTCCACCTCGTTGCACTCAACAGCAAAACTCGCCGACTTCTGCAACTTGGCGCCATATTGTTCCATAACACGCCCCACATAGTCCGCAGCACGGTCGAAACCAGCCGAACCGGCCATACGCCCCTCGTAGGTCTCCGACGACAATTCGATAATGTGCTTCATCACACTGTCGGTATTCACCGTAGGCATGGGAATAGCTTCGCGCTTCACAACACCGCCCCTCTGTCCGAAAACAGGTGCTACGGCACCGTCAACAGCCAAAAAAGCGGCCAAAATCATCACAACATAGAACTTTTTGCTCATATTGTCTTATTATTATTAATTTATTATATACTATACTTCAAGCACTTGCACCACCACAGGCACAAAATGCAGATAAGCAAAGGTACAAAAAATTCCGCAATTACCAAAAAAAAGTACAATCCCACTTTTACACTTCACATAGTGACTTGGCGTTTCTACTTCCTCTCACCTAACTCTCACCTAACTCTCACTTACTGCTCACATACTACTCACTTACTGCTCACTTACTACTCACTTACTACCCACTTACTGCTCACATACTACTCACTTACTACCCACTTACTACCCACCCCCTACTCACTTCCCCAGCACTTTCCCAAGCACTTCCCCAGCACTCCCTGTTGTCCCTCTACATGGTGCGCGTGTCGACGGCGAAAGGGGCGGCCACGCGGAGACTGATAGTGCAGTAGGCACTTTTCACTCTCCAAATCAGGACATGGCGGAAAAAAGTTTTTGCCATGTCCCGATTTTTGTGTATTTTTGCAGCGCATTAATTATAGTCTGAAACGATGGAAAACAACGATAGCGCAAGCATCTCCAATGCTATTGTAGAACTTGAGAATGTTGCAATTAGCCTCGACGGCGAACCGCTACTGAAGGACGTGAGCCTTCGGCTCGACGAAGGCGAATTCGCCTACCTTATAGGCAAAAGCGGCGCCGGCAAAACCTCGCTGCTACGTTCGCTCTACTCCGATATCAATATCGATAGCGGCGTGGCTCACGTATGCGGCTTCAACCTCGTGAACATGCGCCGCCGCCACGTGCCACAGCTGCGCCGAAAAATCGGCATAGTGTTCCAAAGCTTCCGCCTCTTGGACGACCGCACCGTCGATGCCAACCTCGAGTTCGTGCTTCGCGCCACAGGTTGGAAAAAACGTAATGAGATACGGAACCAGATAGAGAAAACCCTTGCCGCCGTAGGCATCGCCGACAAGTCCGGCGCAATGCCGCAACAGCTGTCAGAAGGCGAACGCCAACGTGTCGGCATCGCACGTGCCCTCATCAACAGCCCGAAACTGATTCTTGCCGACGAACCCACAGGCAACCTCGACCCCGTAACCTCGGCCGAAATCATGCAACTGCTCGCCGACATCAACCGCCAAACTGGCACCACCATGCTCATATCCACACACGACTTCATGATGATAGACCGTTTCCCCGCACGCGTCATCGTCTGCGAAAACGGCACCGTCCACGACACCGAATGACACACACCGTGCAATAAAACAAAAGAAACAGCGTTAAAGCGATACTAAAAGGTAAACAACCAAGCAATCAAACATTCAAGCAATGAAAAAGATACTGCTGATAGCATTGAGCCTGCTGCTGGTGGCTGGCACCGTCGACGCCCAGGGCAACAAGACAAAAAGCAAGGGCAAAAAGAAAGACACGCCGGTAATCGCCGGGAAGCAGAAAATACGAGAGGTGGATTACCTAACCTTCGACAAGTTCACCACCTTCAGCTCCAAGAAGACCGACCTGTACTATACCCCCTTCGACTACAGCAAGCTCCCCGAGCTGACGAAAAAGCCCGTGCCGGCATGGGGCGAGATGCAGCCCGTGATGAACTACCTCGAGAAGGTGTCGCGCGCCACTATGACTATGTGCGCCATCTATGCCGTCAACCCCGACATCGAGGGCAAGGAGCACGACCGACTGGCAGACCAGGGACGCAAAGAAGCCTTGGAGTGCCTCAACGCCTTGGCAGCATGGATGAAGAAAAAAGAATGGCGCAACAAAGTGCAATACAAAGTCGCCGAAGTGGACTACCGCTACTTCAAAGGCGCCAACTACTACAACGAGCAGAGCAGCGACGAGGTAATCCACACCGGCCTGTTGCTCTACTTCGGCAGCAAAAAGAAAGCCATCATCGCCGCCGACACTACCAGCCGCACCTTCACCGACATCAAGTTCTTCCCGCACGACGCCACCATCGTGGAATCGTGGAACACGATGCTCGACGAGCTGAGCGACTACCTGAAGGAGAACGACCGCAAAGGTGTGCTCCTCTCCGGCTATACCGACAACCAAGGCACCGACGAATACTGCATGGGTCTCTCGCGACAGCGCGCCGTCGAGGTCAAGAAAGCCCTGCAGATGCGCGGCATCGACGCCAACCGCATCGAGGTGGAGGCCTTGGGCACCGCCAACCCGATAGGCGACAACGAGACCTACGAAGGCCGCATACAGAACAATCGTGTCAGCATCAAGATACAATAACAAGGACATCTACCGTCAGATATGTGAGACAGAGGGAGACAACATCCCTCTGTTTCTGCAATATTGGTGGATGGAGACGGTGTGCAAGGGCAAACGGTGGGATGTGATACTGGTCGGCAACGACGGCCATTACTGTGGCGCCATGCCCTTCCTCTACGGAAGGAAGCTTGGCCTTAAATACATACTGCTGCCGCAGCTGACACCGTGGAGCGGCCCTTGGCTGCCCGACGGTATGGACGCCCTGGGGCGCAAGGCGACCCTCGGAGCCTTGGCCTACGGTCTGCGCAACCAGAAAGCCCTGCTCTGCATGCAACGCTTCGCGCCGGGAATCGCCGCCGGCGAATGCCAACGGTTCGCGGAATATGGCTTCGACATCACGGCACGCCACACCTACCGCTTCGACCCGATTCCAGAGCCGTCGGCCCTCAGAGGACTTGCCGCTAAGGAACGCCGCAAAGGCATCGACGCAGTGGAGACAGCCTACACGGTAGACCGCAACGTGAACGTAGACGAGTTCGCCGACTTCCACACCGCCTACTGGGAACGCCGCAGCGGACACGACCTACTGAGCCGCGAATTCATCAAGAGGGTGTGCGCCACCGCTTTGGCACGCAAACAGGCGCTACTCTACGGCCTGCGCGACGAGAAAGGCACCCTCATGGCGGCACGCTTCGTGGTATACGACAGCCACTGCGCCTACTCGCTGCTCTCGGCCCTGCACGCCGACGCCCTGCGCAACAGCATGACGCTGTTGGTATGGACCATGATAACAGACCTCCATGATCGCACCAAAGCCTTCGACTTCGAAGGCGGTATGGACCCCGGCATCGGACACTTCTACCACTCGTTCGGCACCACCAAGACCGAGATCCCATGCATCTACCGCTCCAGGATTCCTTTTGGCAAAAAACTGCTCCACCTATGAATATCAAGCTGATAGTAGTCTCCAAGACCGACGTGCCGTATATCCAGACAGGCATCGACGAGTACGTAAGCCGCCTGAAGCACTACTGCGACTTCGAGCTGGTGACAATTCCCGCCCTTAAGGGCTTGGGCAAAGCAACGCCCGAAGAGGTAAAAGAGCGGGAAGGCGAACTGATACTCAAGCAACTGGCAAAAGTCGACTGCACAGTACTTCTCGACGAACACGGACGGGAATACACCTCGGTAACATTCTCGGAATACCTTCAGCGACAAATGAATGCCGGCATCCGCACATTAGCCTTCGTCATAGGCGGCGCCTACGGATTCTCTCCGGCCGTATATTCTGCCGCACAACACAAGATATCGCTGTCACAGATGACATTCAACCACCAAATGGTGAGGCTGTTCTTCCTGGAACAACTATATCGCGCCCACACAATTCTGCGGCACGAGAAATACCACAATGCTTAGTTATAATGCCTTCGGCACAAAGTCGATGATGGCATACTGCTCGTCGAAGCGTATGTCGCGCAACGTCACATGGTCAAGCAACGACCCAGCCTGCTGGTTCTTGCTCAAAGCCAACAGTATACGGTTGCCGTCAAGGGGCTCTATCAGTTCTCCGCCAGGACGGTTCTTGGCCATGCCGATAGCCTGCTTCACCATGAAGTCAATGCCCATACCGCCATTGTACGAGATGGTTATATTGCCGTCACTGACATCTTCGACAGTGAGGTCGAGACCCACGCTGGCACTTTTGAATAGCACGTTGACATCATAGGACACCCGCACCGTATGAGGGTCACCGCCATAGAATATTGGCAGCGAACGCCCAGCCTTCTTTTCTATGAGCTCACTGATTTCCTGATAGGTAAGTCTAATCTCCATAATAGTTCATTATTTCTGTTCATCGGGAAGCGGCATACTGGTGTTGTATGCAAAATACTGTGTGATAGGCTCCGCATAACTCTTTGACACAGGCACTACCTTGTCCGTCTGGTTGAGTTCAAGCAACAATCCCATGCCGTCCTTACGCATAAGCTTGACATTCTCAGCATTGACCATATAGCCGCGGTGACAACGCATAAGGCTCGTGCCCTTGAAGTTCTTCTCAATATTCTTCATCGAGTTGAAGAGTATAAAGGTATCCTCCTTGTCACCATTGATATAGTGTATGTTGACATAATTGTCGGCCGCCTCTATATATAATATGTTGCTCAGTTTGGTGGAGAAAGACATGCGTCCACCTTTGGCGTAGAAGTTAACGTTGGTATCGACCGGTATTTGCGATGCTGGGTCTTGACGACTAAACATCTGACGCATACGCACAAGTTCATCGTGGGTTTCACGCAGACGCAGAATAAGATATGTCACCACCGTAGGCACAGTGAGCAGACCAACGAAACCGAGCACAATGGTACCCACAAGTGGAGCCAAATCAACCCTGCCTGCCCCACTGACTGCCCACAGCACCAATGTTATAACCGTCACACATACCAGTAGTTCAACCACAACCCATATCACCAAACCTGCCGGTCCCACCTCATGCGTGCGATTAACGAAGAAGAGTACCACACGACTCAGCATCAAAGTACCATATCCCGATATAAAACAAATGGTTACCTGCCCCAGCGCTGTAAGGCTGGTAAGTTGTTCGGTGTAGTTGGTCAGGGAGGTGGGCTGGCCGAAGACAACAAGCAAAACTGCCGCCACGAGCGTCAGCACCAAAAATAGGAAAATGGACTCTCTACGGGTCAAAAAAAACCTAATAGACCTTATGTTCAGTTGTTGGTCAACGTATATATCGTTCATATTTCACCCAAAATAGTATAATTTCACCTAAAATAACGCACGTTCGCCAAGCATATTGTCTTTTTTGCAGATTTTAACATTTTCATTATAAGAAAAGGTCGTTTCTTTGCACCGCTTTTTAATAAAAATTAAGAATAATAACACGGGCGCACAAGCAAGCACATAATGCCCGATTAAAGAATAAAACTAATGAAGATACTCGGAACTGGAAGTGCCGTACCTAAACACACTGTCACAAACGACATGTTGTCTGAATACGTCGACACAAGTGACGAATGGATTACGACACGCACTGGCATCAAGTCACGCCAGATTATCACAACAGAACGATTTGAAGAAATGGCCGCCCTGGCCGGACAGAGAGCCATCGAGGCTGCGGGGCTGGTACCCGACGACATCGACTTCATCATCTGCCACAACGTCTGCAACGTCTATGTAACACCATCGCTGGCAGCCCTTGTGCAACACATTCTCGGCATCAAGGGACCTAACTGTCCCACCATGGACCTAAATTCGGCATGCGCTGGATTTACCTATGGCTTAGATATTTGCGACGCATTCCTCGAGACAGGACGCGCTTCGCACATCCTATACATCTGTGCCGAAGAAGTGACCCGCATGGTCGACTGGACACAACGCGAAACCTGCGTCCTGTTCGGCGATGCCGCCGGTGCTCTTGTGCTTGGCAAAGGCGACAACTATCTGGCCAGCAAGCTCACTTCGACACCCATGCCCGACGTCATCTACTACCGCCTGCCCTGTGAGCCTACTCCTTTCGAGACTGGCGAGGGAATTGACACTCACATGGCCATGCAACTCAAAGGCCGCGAGGTGTTCCGCATGGCTGTCACGTCAGCCCAGCGCGACATCAAGGACGTAGTGGCAAAAGCAGGTCTGAAACTTGAAGACATCGACCATTTCCTTCTGCACCAGGCAAATATGCGTATCGTGGACGCCATCAAGCAGACATTCGACTTGCCACAGGAGCGCTTCCTGCACAATATCGAGCGTCGTGGCAACACCAGTTCAGCCAGCATACCCGTGCTGCTCGACGAGAAGATCCGCGAAGGTGTCATCAAACGTGGCGACATAATGGTATTCAATGGTTTCGGCGCAGGTTTCGTAACCAGCGCCGCCGTGATGCGTTATTAATAAAATAAATTTGAATAAATATATTATTATGAACAGAGTATACATTACAGGCGTGGGCTGCATAACCCCACTTGGAAACAATATTGACGCGCTGTGGAACAGCGTTATAAATGGTGTCTGTGGTATCGATTTCATCCAACAGATAGACCGAGAGAACTTGCCGGTGAAGATCGCCGCCGAGGTCAAAGAGTTCAACCCCGAAGACTGGGGCATCGACAAGACGATGATCCGCCACAACGACCGCTTCGCCCTCTTCGCCCTTGCCGCCGCTGCACAAGCCATGAAGGACAGCGGCTTGCGTGTAGGCGAGGACATCGACCCAACCCGTTTCGGCACCGCCATAGGCAGCGGCATCGGTGGCATCAAGACCTTCGAACGCGAACACGCCAACAAGCTGCAGAACGGCCTGCGCCGCATCTCGCCGCTCTTCATCCCCGAGATGATCAGCAACATAGCAGGTGGCAACGTCGCCATCACCTACAATGCCCAGGGCCCCAACATCCCCGTGGTCACCGCCTGCGCCACAGGTACCCACAGTGTGGGCGAGGCCTACCGCCTCATCCATGAGGGTCGCGCCGATGCCGTCATCACAGGCGGCACCGAAGCTGCCATTTGCGAGATGGCCGTCGGCGGATTCAACAACATGAAAGCCCTCACCCAAGCCGAGGACCCGATGGCCGCCTCACTGCCCTTCGACGCACGCCGTAAAGGCTTCGTGCTCGGCGAAGGCTGCGGCATCCTGGTGCTCGAAAGCGAAAACCTCGCCAAGAAGCGTGGTGCCAAAATATACGCCGAGGTCGCCGGCTACGGCAACACCTGCGACGCCCATCACTACACCGCCCCGCATCCCGAATGCCGCGGAGGTGCCCAGTCGATGCGTCTGGCTCTAGAAGAGGCTGGTTTCAAGAGTGGCGAAAACCTGTATATCAACGCCCACGGCACCGGCACACCCCTCAACGACAAGGGCGAGACCAAAGGCATCAAAGCCGCCCTCGGCGAGGACGGCGCCCGCAAGGCCATGATCAGCAGCACCAAGTCGATGCACGGACATATGCTCGGCGCCACAGGTGCCGTAGAACTCATCATCAGCGCCATGGCGCTGAAGCACGGCATCATTCCGCCGACCATCCACCTCGACCAGCCCGACCCCGAATGCGACCTCGACTACACGCCGCACACCGCCCGCCAGTGGCAGGCCGACGTGGCCATCAGCAACACTTTCGGCTTCGGCGGAAACAACGCCACCGTGGCCCTACGTAGAGTATAAAACACACAAAAGCACAATACAATGAACGTACTTAATCGTGACGACATCAAGACCTTCCTGCCGCATCGCGAGCCCATGCTGCTCATCGACGACGTAGTGATGGAAGGCGAGGAAGCAATAGCCCACTACCATGTGCGCGGCGACGAGTTCTTCCTGCAAGGCCACTTCCCCGGCAACCCCGTGGTTCCCGGCGTAATCCAGTGCGAAATCATGGCGCAGGCCTCGTGTATCCTGGTGCGCGACGAACTGATTGGCCGCACACCGCTCTACAGCGGCATCAACAACGTGCGCTTCCGCCAGCCCGTAAAACCAGGCGACGTCATGGAGCTCCGTGCCCATATCACCAGCCGCCGCGGCATGATTTTCTTCGTCGACGCCAAGGCATACGTCAACGGCAAGGTATGCTGCCAAGGAGAATTAACTTTTGCACTAATCGATAATCCCGTAAAACAATGAAACTGTTAGAGAACAAGATAGCCCTCATCACCGGTGCCTCGCGCGGCATCGGCAAACGCACCGCCCAGCTCTTCGCCGAGCACGGTGCAACCGTGATATTCACCGACCTGCAGGAGAACGACGCCAGCCGCGAGCTTCTTGCCGAGCTGAAGCAGATGAGCCCCAAAAGCACCTTCATCGCCAGCAATGCCGCCGACTACGACCAGACCATGGCCGTTGCCGAGCAGGTGCAGAAAGAATACGGCCGCCTCGACGCCCTCGTCAACAACGCAGGCATCACCCGCGACGGTCTGCTGCTGCGCATGAGTCCCAAAGACTGGGACCTCGTGCTCGAGGTCAACCTCCGCTCAGTATTCAACTACTGCAAGGCCTTCGCCCCCATGATGCTCAAGCAGCGCTCGGGCTCCATCATCAACACCTCGTCGGTGGTGGGTGTCAACGGCAACGCTGGCCAGTGCAACTACTCGGCCTCCAAATCGGGCATCATCGGCTTCAGCAAGAGCCTTGCCAAAGAACTTGGCTCGCGCGGCATCCGCTGCAACGCCATTGCCCCCGGCCTCATCGAGTCGGCCATGACCCAGGCCATGCCCAAGGAAGCCCACGACAAATGGCTTGCCGAGATACCGCTGCGCCGCGGCGGCACCGACCTCGACATCGCACGTACATCGCTGTTCCTCGCCAGCGACCTCTCCGAGTACATCACCGGCCAGGTCATCTGCGTCGACGGTGGTGTGTCGCTCTAATCCCTTGACACAATGAAAAACGCTATAGAAACCATGCTGGCGCACCGCTCGGTGCGCCAGTTTACCAAAGAGCCCGTCAGCGCCACGCTGCTTGACGAAATACTGGAATGCGGCTTGCGAGCCTCGAACACAGGCAACATGCAGCTCTACAGCATTATCGCTACCCAACAGGAACCGCTGCGTTCTGAGCTCTGCAAGCTGCACTTCGGCCAATGCACCACGGCACCCCTGTGGCTCACCATCTGCACCGATGTGGAACGTTACCACCACTACTGCCGTGTAAACCAGTGCGACGAGCCCTACGGCAACCTGCTGTGGTTTGTATCGGCACTCGTCGATGCCTCGCTCTGCGCACAAAACATCTGCGTAGCTGCCGAGGCCAAAGGCTTAGGCTTCTGCTATCTCGGCACGGTGAACTACAATACCCGCCAGATTGCCGAACTGCTGCAGTGCCCCAAAGGAGTGGTGCCGGTCATCGCAATAGCCATGGGACATCCCGCCGAAGAGCCCCGCACCAGCGAACGCCTCGGCCAGGACGCCGTGGTCCACAGCGAGGTCTACCACAACCCCACCGACGACGACATCGTGCGCACCCATCGCGTACGCGACGAGCACCCCTTCAACCAACAGATGGTCAAGGAGAACGGCACCCGCAACTACTGCGAGATTTTCACCACCAAACGCTACCCGCACGACATGAATGTAGCCGTCAGCCGCGACCTGCTGCAGTTCCTTCGCGACAGCGGAATGTGGGACTTCTAACCGCAGCGGCTAATACCATCACCCACCACATTATCAACACAATAGACGTTACAATCACACCCAATCCACTGTTAGTCAACACAAAAGCCCTATCCCCTTCACATCATCCTCACATCATCCACACATCAACTTCACACCCACCACACCCAGTAGCATGCCGCAGCCGAACTTGACACAGCGATGGTAAGTGATGCACACCTAGCATTACCAACTTATAACCAACCCATTGCCCCCTCACATCCCGTGTAGGGGGTACTTTTTTTTTGCTATTTAAGAAATTTTATGTATTTTTGCATTTTTAAACATATATAATAATATGGTTGAAATAACACGTACGTTCGATTTGCTCGACCATCTGGTCGAGAACTTTCCGAAAGAAGACATACTTGCAGGAAAGGTGAATGGAGAATGGGTAAAATATTCATCTCACGATTATTACAAATATGCTCACTATCTAGCCTACGGCCTGTGTGAGATTGGCCTCAAAGAGGGAGACCGTGTGGTGACCATGAGTGCCAACTGTCCTGAATGGAACTTCATCGACATGGCTCTGGCCCTGAGTGGCATCATCCATGTACCCATCTACCCCACCCTCAATACCGAGAGTTATCTGCACATACTTCGCCACAGCGAGGCCGCGGCAGCGTTTGTGAGCACCAAGATGCTCCTCGGACGCCTCAAACCGGCCCTCGACCAGCTTGAGCAGCGTCCCCAGGTATTCACCCTTGCCAACATCGAAGGCGAACACCGCATGCTCGAAATACTGAAAGCCGGTATCGCCAACCGCGACAAATGGATGGGCGAAATAGAGCGCCGCAAACGCGAAATAAAACCCGACGACTGGATGACGATGATCTACACCAGCGGCACCACAGGCTTGCCCAAGGGTGTGATGCTGAGCCACCGCAACCTCTGCTCCAACTTCTTGGCCCACGCACAGGTGAACCCCTGCGACCACCATTGCAAGTTCCTTTCCTTCCTGCCGCTCAACCACATATACGAGCGCTCGATGAACTACCACTACCAGGCCAAAGGTATCAGCATCTACTATGCCGAAAACATGGGCACCATCCAGCAGAACATGCAGGAGATTGAAGCCGACGGCTTCTGCGCCGTGCCCCGCGTGCTCGAGATGGTGCACGACAAACTCTACGCCGCCGGCAAGGATTTCCGTGGCATGCGCAAGCGTATCTACGACTGGGCCTTCCGCCACGGCAAACGCTACGACTACACGCTCATCAAAAAGGTGAGCCTCTTCTACCAGCTGTCGCAGTGGTTCCTTGACAAGGCCGTGTACAGCAAATGGCGCGAAAAATTCGGCGGCAAACGACTGACAGTCATCACCGGTGGCAGTTCCATCCAACCCGACATGGTGCGCCTCTTCGCCGCTGCTGGCATCAACATCTACGAAGGCTATGGCCTCTCGGAGACAAGTCCCGTCATTGCCGTCAACGACCCTGCACACCACCAGGTGAAGATTGGCACCGTAGGCCCGATACTGGAAGGCGTAGAGGTCAAGTTCGACGAGGACGGCGAGATACTCACCCGCGGACCGCACATCATGCTCGGATACTACAAAGACCCCGAATACACCAACCAGGTTATAGACGAAGACGGATGGTTCCACACGGGCGACATCGGCGAGCTGGTGAGCGGAAAATACCTGAAGATAACCGACCGCAAGAAAGACATCTTCAAACTCTCGGCAGGCAAATATGTGGCACCGCAGCTGATCGAGAACATGCTGCGCGGCTCGGAATACATAGAGCAAGTGATGGTCATCGGTGAGAACGAGAAACAGGTGGCGGCGCTCATAAGCCCCAACTTCAACACCCTGCACTACTGGGCCCTGAAACACCATCTGCACTACCGCGACAACAACGAGTTGGTCACCTTGCCGCAAGTCCACGACCGCATGCGCAAGGAACTCGACGAGTACAACAAATCCCTGGCCCCGCACGAGCAGATTAAACAGTTCCGCATCGTCGCCGACGAATGGACCTCGGCCAACAACCTGCTTTCGCCGACCCTTAAGCTGCGCCGTGCACCGCTGATGGAAAAATACAAAGACCTGGTGGCAGACATTTACGGCAAGGACAAGCCCTCGTCGTCGAGCATCTTCTCGGCCTTCAAGAGCGTGGAACTGCCCACAATGCCATGGGTAAAGAAATAAACAGGATGACAACACTACGCAGAGACATACAGATTATTGCACTGGCACTGCTGCTTTTGTCGGGCTGTTCGCCAAAGTACAAATACGTCTATATCGAAGACGCCCCGCGCGACAAGGAGATGGCCATTGCCAACAACTACAGCACCACCATCTTCCCCGGCGACCAGCTGTACATCTACACCTACAGCCAGACTCAGATTGCTGTGCAGCCCTTCAACGAAGAAACCCGCGAGGCCACCATCACCGACAGCCAGCAGAAAAGGGTTACAGTGAAGAACAAGGATATAAAGGGCTATATCGTCGACGGCAACGGCAACATACAGTTCCCTGTGCTAGGCGATATCAACACCACAGGCCTCACACTCGACGGACTGGCTCGCGAAATTGAGGCACGCCTCATTGAAGGACGCTACGTGAAAGACCCACTGGTGACAGTAAGTCTGATGAACTTCCGCGTGACAGTGGTGGGCGAAGTGACGAAGCCGCAGCTGCTGCATGGTAGCGGCAACCGCATGACGATATTAGAAGCCCTGGCAAAGTGCGGCGACGTGACGATGGACGGTATTCGCACCAACGTGAAAGTCATTCGCACCAACGGCTCCGCGCAGACCATCGACAGCATTGATCTTACAAGCAAAACAATGCTCAACTCGCCATACTATTATCTGCACTCTGGCGATATAGTGTATGTTGAACCTACATACCGCAAGAAACGGAAAGCATGGCGCGACGAAGACTGGCCCAGATATCTAAATATGGGTGCACAGACTGTGCGAATAGCCTATCATATAGTGTACTATTATTACGTCATAAATAGGTAGTGATGGACCCAAGAGCAGAGAGCATAGGAGAAAAATACATAGATCTGGGGAAGATTCTGGCTGCAAAGAAAGTGAAGGCTCCCAAGTTCGTGTTACGACTGGCCGAACGTATCCTGCATATCCCCGACATGAACCGCGGCATATACTATAACCGCGAATATTTCGGGCTCGACTTCGTGTACAAGTTCCTTGAAGGGCACGACGAGCAGGACCTCCATGTTACCATACAAAGTCGCGGCGAGGAAAACATACCCACCACGGGCTACCCCATGATTGTAGGCAACCACCCGCTGGGCGGCCCCGACGGACTGGCACTGATGGGAGCCGTGGGACACGTGCGCAAGGACATCAAGTTTCCCGTGAACGACTTCCTGCTCTACCTGCCAGGACTTAAAGAGCTGTTCTATCCCATAGACAAAGTGAACAAGACGCGCGCACTGGCAAGCCTCGAAGAAGCCTTCGCCGGCAAGACTGCGCTGCTATACTTCCCAGCAGGCCTCTGCTCGCGTCTGCAGAACGGCGTGATCAAGGACCTAGACTGGAAGGCCACCTTCATCAAAAAAGCCGTGCTCTACCACCGCGACGTGGTGCCTGTGTTCACCGATGCCCACAACCGCATGAGTTTCTACCGCATGGCAAAACTGCGCAAAGCACTTGGCATACGGTTCAACTTCGAGATGGCCCTGCTACCCGCCGAGATGTATGCCCAACGCGGCAAGACCTTCGGCATCACCTTCGGCAAAGCCATCCCTTGGCAGACCTTTGACCAACGCCATACAGCTCAGGAATGGGCCCAGATGGTGAAAGACCATGTGTATAAACTGAAAGACAACCCGGAAGCAACCTTTGAAGTATGACAGACCTGAGTTACATAGCCCCGCCCGTTGACAGGGAACTAATAAAGAAAGAGCTTAAGCAGAAGCATTTCCTGCGCAAGACCAACCGTGGCAAGAAAGAGATTTACATCACCACGGCACACCTCTCGCCCAACATCATGCGCGAGATAGGCCGTCTGCGCGAACTGAGCTTCGCCACCGACGGAGGCGGCACCGGCAAGGAAGTGGACATCGACGAATACGACACTCTCCCCGACCCCTACTGCTGCAAGCAGCTCTTTGTGTGGGACACCGAGAACGAAGAGATTGTGGGTGGCTACCGCTACAACCACGGCAGTACCATGATGCATCGCGAAGACGGCACCATAGCCACTCCCACGGCCGAGCACTACCAGTTCAGCCAAGACTTCCTGGACAACTACCTGCCCTACACCGTGGAATTGGGCCGCGCCTTCGTGCAGCCTGCCTACCAGCCGTCTACCGATGTACATAAAGGCCTCTACTCGCTCGACAACCTGTGGGACGGCATCGGAGCCCTGGTGCTGGAGTTCCCCGAGACACGCTACTTCCTTGGCAAGATAACCATCTACGACTCGATGGATACCGAAGCACGCGACCTGATGCTCTTCTTCTACCAGAAATACTTCCCCGACCCCGACGGGCTGATGTGGCCTTTCCACCCCACAAAAGTCCAGATGGACTACAACACACTGGTAAAACTCTTCAACGGCCGCAACTACAAGGAGGACTACCAAATACTGCTGCACGCCGTGCGGTCGCGCGGATGCACAGTGCCGTCACTGGTAAACGCCTACATGAACCTCAGCTCGACAATGCGCTACTTCGGCACTTGCCCCGACCACGGCCTGCCAGGAACCAACGGCATCGGCATCCTCATAACCCTCAAAGACATCAACGAGGATAAACGTCTGCGACACATCGAAAGCTACATCGACAAGAACGCAAAACTCGACCGTCGACGCCTGTTCAAAATCGACATGCGCCGCCTGCCTTGGTGGAAAAAAACCAGCGACGAGGAAGCCGAATCGCTGCTGGAACTGCGTGACCTGAAGGACAAGCAGCGTATGCGCGATGCACTGGAAGAAAAGAAGCGGGAACTGAAGAAAGAACTTAAAACCATCAAGCGTGCCAGCCGACAGCTGAGGAGGGACAATGACAATTAAAAGTGCGGTGTTCACGGTGAGCAGTCCTTCGTGGCGCAAATGCCCGCAAGATGGACGGCCGGAATATGCCTTCATTGGAAGGAGCAATGTCGGCAAGTCATCGCTCATCAACATGCTTACGGGCATCAAAGGCCTTGCCAAGACCAGCGGTCGCCCAGGCAAGACACAACTTATTAATCACTTCCTCATCAACAATGATTGGTATCTAGTCGACCTGCCGGGATACGGCTATGCCCGCACCAGCAAGTCGACCCGCGAGCAGTTCAGCGCAATGATACGCGAATACTTCCTACACCGCGAGGCACTGGTCAACACCTATGTGCTTGTGGACAGCCGTATACCGCCACAGCGCATAGACCTGGAGTTCATTGGCTTCCTCGGACAGAACGGAGTGCCACTGACCATTGTTTTCACCAAGACCGACAAAGAGAAACAACGCGAGGTGATGGGCAACATAAAGAAACTGAAACAAGCCCTGAGCGAAATGTGGGAAGAACTGCCTCCGATGATACTCACCTCGTCGCTTACCGGCTATGGCCGCGATGCACTGCTGGAACAAATAGAGACAATAAACACTAGCATACAACAATGAAAAAGATACTATTTGTCATTACCTTTATTACAACCACTCTGCTCTCGCTACATGCGCAGCAGACTGCCGACCTCGAGAAACTGGTAAACCAGACTCGACGCGAGGCAGGCATGCAGCACGGGGTGTTGGCAGTGACGGTGTACAACGTCAACACTAACAAGGTTATCTACAGCCAAAACGGAGATCTTTCAGTTACGCCGGCCTCTGTGGCCAAACTGTTCACCACCGGCGTGGGGTTCGCCCGCTTGGGCAAAGACTTCCGCTTCACCACCAAGATAGCGGTGCGTGGCGACATCGACCGCGACGGAGTGCTACACGGCAACATATACATCACCGGAGGAGGCGACCCCCTGCTAGGTTCGTACCGCTACCGCCAGACAACCCCCGACACCCTCTTCGAAAGCTGGGCTACAGCCATAAAGAAGAAAGGTATACGCAAGATCGATGGACGTGTATGCTACAACAACTCTATCTTCGATGAACAGAACCTACACGATAGCTGGCAGTGGGGCGACGTGGGCAATTACTATGGTGCTGGAGTCAACGGATTGAACTTCCACGAGAACATGTACTTCGTATACTTCAACCCAGGCAAGAAGTTGGGACACCCGGCCTCAGTCGTGCGCACAGTCCCCAAAAACCTTGACATACACGGAACATGCGAGGTGACTACCGCTGGCGAACATACCGGCGATCATGTGGTCATATACGGCACACCCACCTCCAAGGAGCGCCTCTATCGCGGCACCGTACCGTTGGGCAAAAAAGACTTTCCCGTGCGCGGTGCCCTACCCAATCCGGCACGCACCTGCGCCGACCTCCTCGCGTCATACCTGCGCACCCACGGCATCAGCATATCGTCGAACTCCATGCAGGTATATACCACTCCCGACAGTCTGCGGCAGGTTGTTGACTACAGCAGCAGCTCGTACTATACCATCGCACAGTATACCAACCTCACCAGCAACAACGTCTATGCCGAGAGCATCTTCAAATACCTGGGCTATGCCAAATACGGCCTCGGCAGTTTCACTAATGGCAGCCGCGTAGTGATGGATTGGTTCAAAGAGAAAGGCCTCGATGTCGGAGGTGTATCCATTGTCGATGGCAGCGGGCTGTCGCGTCTGAACCGCACAACCACCGACTTCCTGTGCCGCTACCTTGCAGCTGTCAGCAAGGAATCGTACTTCGACGAGTTCCTGCAGTCGCTGGCAAAAGTCGGCGAGAGCGGTACAGCCAAGAACATGCTTCCTGGTCTGCCCATGGGCATCACCGTAAGGGTGAAGACAGGCTCGATGGACGGCGTGAAGTCGTACGCAGGCTATGTGCTCACACCCCACGGACAAAAACTCGCCTTCGCCATCGTGAGCAACGGCCACGACTGTTCTGACAAGGCGGTAGCCGAAAAGCTTGATAAGATTCTTTACAAGATAGCAACGATGTACTAAGAAAACAGTGGGGGCCGTGCCTTTGGCGCGGCCCCCTGTCTTTTCACTATCGGATAAGGAAGGAGAACTTGTTGAAGTTCTTCAAGGCTATGCCCGTGCCTCGGGCCACGGCGCGCAGCGGGTCTTCGACAACGTGCACCTGCAGCTTGGTCTTGCTGCTGACACGCTGGTCGAGGCCACGAAGCAGTGCACCGCCACCGGCCAGATAGATACCGGTCTTGTAGATATCGGCAGCAAGTTCGGGAGGAGTGGCACCAAGGGTGTCGAGGATAGCCTGCTCAATCTGTGCTATTGAACGGTCGAGGGCATGGGCTATCTCCTTATAGTTTACGCTTATCTCCTTAGGCAGACCCGTGAGGAGGTCGCGGCCAAGGGTACGGTAGTCCTCTGGCGGGTCGGCAAGCTCACTGACAGCAGAACCTACGGCAATCTTGACCTTCTCGGCCATACGTACACCGATAATCATGTTATGCTGTTTCTTCATGTAATCCACCACATTTTCGTTGAAGACGTCGCCAGCCACCTTGATGGAGGTGTTGCAGACAATGCCACCCAGCGAGATGACGGCAATCTCGGCAGTACCGCCTCCGATGTCCACCACCATGTGGCCCTCGGGCTGCAGCACATCGATACCGCTACCGATGGCGGCGGCCATAGGCTCGTGGATCATGCGAATCTCTTTGGCACCAGCCTGCTCGGCACTCTCACGCACGGCACGCTCCTCGACGTTGGTGATGCCGCTGGGAATGCAGATGACCATGCGCAGCGACGGCGGCAGGAACGAGCGGTTGACATTGGTCATGCCGATAAGCTCGCGGATGAGGTGCTGCGCCATCTCGAAGTCGGCAATGACACCTCCACGCAGCGGACGCACGGTCTCGATATTCTTATTGTCTGTGCGACCGTCCATACGCTGGGCTTCCTTGCCGACGGCAATTATCTTGTTGTTGTTACGGTCGTAGGCCACTATCGACGGCTCGTCGATAACAATCTGGTCGTTATATATCACAATGGAGTTGGCGGTGCCGAGGTCCATTGCCACTTCGCGGTTGAAGAAAGAAAGTAAACCCATATAAACTTAATCGTATTAGTGTTTGAAATGACGTTTGCCGGTGATGGCCATACCCATCTTGTTCTTCTCGCAGTAGTCGATGCTGTCCTGGTCGTGTATGCTGCCGCCGGGGTGCGCCACGGCGACGATGCCGGCCTCGTGGGCTATCTCCACGCAGTCGGGGAAGGGGAAGAAAGCATCGCTGGCCATCACGGCGCCGTTCAGGTCGAAGCCGAACGACTGGGCCTTGGCAATGGCCTGGCGCAGGGCGTCGACGCGGCTGGTCTGGCCGGTGCCGCTGGCATAGAGCTGCTTGCCCTTGGCCAGCACGATGGCGTTGCTCTTGGTATGCTTCACGAGGATGGTGGCGAAAGCCAAATCCTCGGCCTGGGCCTTGGTAATCTTGGTGCTGGTCACACTCTTATCCATGTCCTTGGCGGTGGGCACCACATTGTCGCGGTCCTGCACCAGCACGCCGTTGAGCACCGAGCGGAACATCGGGTCGGCCATCTTGAAGCCTTTGCGGCGCAGGATGATGCGGTTCTTCTTGCCTTTGAGCACTGCCAGGGCGTCCTCGTCATAGTCGGGGGCTATGCAGACCTCGAAGAATATCTTGTGCATCTCGTCGGCAACATCCTTGGTCACCTTCTTGTTGCAGATGAGCACGCCGCCAAAAGCACTGACGGGGTCGCCGGCAAGGGCATCCTTCCAGGCCTCGAGCAGGGTCTTGCGCACGGCCATGCCGCATGCGTTGTTGTGCTTGAGGATGGCGAAGGCTGTCTGGCCCTCGAAGTCGTCGATAAGGGCACAGGCAGCGTCGATGTCGCCAAGGTTGTTGTAGCTTATCTCTTTGCCGTTAAGCTTGTCGAAGCAGCCCTCCAGGTCGCCGTAAAAGACGCCCTTCTGGTGGGGGTTCTCGCCATAGCGCAGCACCTCGCCGTTGCGGCAGCTCTGCTTGAACACGGGCAGCTGCTCGGTCTCGTTGAAGTGGTTGAAGATGGCGGTGTCGTAGTGACTGCTCACGTTGAAGGCGTAGGCTGCAAAGCGGTGGCGCTGCTCCAGGGTGGTGCAGCCGTCCTGCTCCTTATAGATGTCAAGGAACTCTTTGTAGTAGTCCACGGCGGGCACTATAACCACGTCGTTGAAGTTCTTGGCGGCAGCACGGATAAGGCTGATGCCGCCGATGTCAATCTTCTCTATGATGTCCTGCTCCGAGGCGCCGCTGGCCACAGTCTGCTCGAAGGGGTAGAGATCGACGATGACGAGGTCGATCTCCGGTATCTCGTATTCTGCCAGCTGCTCGCCGTCGCTGAACATGTCGCGGCGTGCCAGTATGCCACCGAAGACCTTGGGGTGAAGCGTCTTCACGCGGCCGCCGAGAATGCTGGGATAGCCCGTCAGGCTTTCCACAGCCACCGGCTGGATGCCGAGACCTTCGATAAACTTCTGGGTGCCGCCGGTAGAATAGATGGTGACGCCTTGAGCGTCGAGTGCGCGAACTATGTCCTCCAGTCCGTCCTTATAGAAGACCGACACAAGGGCTGATTTTATCTTTTTAGGTTCCATATTATTAATTTAACTATATACTATATCCATACAAAGCACTGACAATACACCACTTGTGTGACATACTGTACAATACTTGCATTTTGCAAATATACACCCTTTTTCTTATTCCACAAAAACTTTTTTATTAAATATTTTCACCCCCTGCCGCATACGAAATTGTGGTAGTTCCCGGGCGTCACCACGGCGAAGGAATGGTCCGGATAGCCTTTGGCGAAGGTGTCCGTCAACCGAGGTTGCTTCAGGGGTTATACGCGCTATGATTTTCTAATTATAATAAAAAAATCTTATAAGAATTTTTAATTATACTATAAAAAGCTGAATTATCTTATTCTCAAAAATCTTCAAATCTCCGTCAGAAAATCTTCAAATCTTCGTCAAAAAATCTTCAAATCTCCATCAGAAAATCTTCAAATCTTCCGAGAAAAATCTCCGATTCTTATTGCAACAACCCTATATTTACCACCGCCAAAATACAACAACCTCTCGGTAATCCGTCGGCGGTGTCTCGGCGGTGACGGCTCTTCGGTCCTTCTTGGTGAGTTATATATGGGTTCAATGTAACAATATCAATTCTACTGAAAATCAATCGAAAGGGCAAATATACACACTAAACCATAAAGTGCTTATTTTCAACTCCATCACTCAGCGGTTCTCCAACGGTCTCTCGGCAGTCGTTTTACTATCCAACGTTTCATGGTCATCTTTCAACAAAAACATGAGCATCTATACAAAAAATCATGCTCATGATTACGGGTGAATCATGAGCATGATTTCAAAACTTCATGCGCTTGAGTTTTTGCGACTATCGTATCACAACCACTTTGCGAGCGGGCAATGTTCCAACACATACTATATACACGCCATTGGAAAGAGGCGCCGATGGCGTTCCATTAGATAGGGTTTCAACTGTGCGACCTTCCATATCACAAATAATACCACATGCGAATTTTTCACTATGCATTATGATACGTCCATCAAGAGAGAAGATCCTAATGTCGTCGTCCAGCCACGTGATATTGTCAATGGTATTAGTGGAACAATCCTCTACGATATTATAGAACTGGTTCCATCCATAAGCATGTTCATATATGCTTCTTGTATTGCATGGTACAATAAGGGTTGTCGTATGATAGTTTATACCACACGAATGAGCATTACTCACATCGAATGGGCACAAGGGTAAATTGTATGGGTCACAACCATGTACTACCACTGTGTCAACTTGCGCATATTGTGGATTGGGTCCACTACTATAGATGACACTCTGAAAGCTATATTGTCCGACACTTTGTAAAGAAGACCCAATCGTTATTTTCTTGACAGCTGGGCAACATTTGAAGCAGTCGCGCGATATCTCTGTACACGCGTCACCAATTACGATTTCAGTTAGAGCCGAATCGTATGAAAAACATTCATACGATATTTCCGTAACTGTATTTGCTATCGTTACCTTTTCAAGATCAGGGCAATGGTTAAAACAGTCTCCTGGCACACTTGTCGTATGAAGATCAACCGAGCGTAATCCAGAACATCTGTTAAAGCAATTAGTATTAATTTCTTTTACCGAATTCGGAATAACAATGTTTGTTAGCTCCATGTAATCATTAAAGTTACAAGACTCAATATATTTTATTGTGTTTGGCAAAGCGATGGAATGTATCATACCATAAGTATCTCCAAGGAAAGCACCATATCCAATTTTGTTTACCTTATATGTTCTACCATAATATGATACAGTTTCTGGGATTACGACATCGCCTGATTGATAACAATGAGAAACAGCAACAACCGAGTCGGCTGGGTATGCAAGACTATATTCAATGCTGTCAACATAAAAAGTTTCTGCATTTGCGACAAAAAAAGACATTAAAGCCGCAATCAAGATAGATATCTTTTTCATAATGTTATTATTTGTTGTTTGTTAATATTGCTTGTTCTGTATTAAGAAGGAGTTTGTGTACCTCTTCAATGCTCTTTTCAATCAACTCACGTGATGTTGATTTAGAAAGTTCCTTATGCGTGATTTCATTCCTGACATCGTGAAATTCCCTATAACTTGTCCATATACGTTTGATAGCTGGGAGCGAAATACCATTTTCGTCCTGTACCATTCTGTAATAGAACGTCAGATTAGATATCTTCTCATTTTCCGGATTGTCCATATAAGCAAACCGTTCTTCCTGTGCAACTTTCTTATCTTTGCATAATTCCAACATGCATATTTCCGCATACGAATAGACACGTTGCATCATCGATGCATAAAAGTCGCACAGCATTTCTTCAAATATTGTTGTATCCAGTGTTGGATGCCAAATCCTGACGATTTCCTTTTGTGCATCTTCGTCCCATTCCGTATACTCTTCCGATACGGAATGGGCCTCTTCCTCGACTTTGTTTCTCATGTCAGAAATGTAATCTGGCACGATAGAAAGCAGTAGCTTTAGTGACTCTGCTTTGTCTTCTACCATTGCTTGGTAGTTTGTTCGACCTTTTGCAATCATAATAATAATTTTGACGCCTACTCTACAATGCAGTTTTCGGCACCCCTGCTTTTTTTGCTTTGAGCGATGCCGTCGTTGATTCGGCTGAAATAAGTACAAAAGAAAAAGGCGTTGAATTATTCTTTTGTTGCTCCTTATCAGATGTATGGGCTCTGCAAAGCCTGAGTAATGATAAGGTGCGAATAATCCACGCCCAAGCGTGAACTCCCGCGAGCTTATTCTCTTACTCATTAGAATTTTGCAGATTCATACATCGAGAATAAAGGGCGGTTAGCTCAATATATGTCTATGTTGTCTATTCTGTCTTTATCTCATTGTTTTGTTTTTATTTCCGACTGCAAAAATACGAACAATATTTTAATTGGCAAAATCTATTTGCCGAGGTTATGTCGCCGAGGCGGTGGCTTTGGCGTAGAGTTCGGGGAAGCGGGTCTCGAGCGAGACGGGACGGCCGTTCTCGAGGAAGCAATGGGTGCTGGTGGCGGTGCACACCAGTTTGCCAGCCACCTTCATCGTGTAGTTGAAGACTATCTTCAGCGGCGTGGTCTCGGCCACCTTGACCTCGATGTCTATCACGTCTTTGAATGTCGACGGGTGTCGGTAGCGGCAGTCGACAGCCACCACCGGCGACACCACGCCTTCGGCCTCCATGCGGTCGAAGCCGTAGCCCAGCTGGTCCATCCAGTCGACACGGGCCTCTTCCATGAAGCGTATGTAGTTCGAATGGTGCGTGATGCCCATGCGGTCGCACTCATAATACTTCACCTCGTGGCGGTAGGGTCGGATTTCCATAGAACGAATAGTTTTATTACCGCACCACGCGTGTGAAGACTGGAGCTTGTCCATCAAGGGCGATAACCCAGACGCCAATTCGGTTTGCGCCAGGAAATTCGGGCTGACCGTCCTCTTTGATATTCTCGGCGAGGAAGTTGTACTCTATGCCACCCTCGACGGGATGCGACGACACCCTTACGGCACGGGCGTGAATCATGGGATAGTCGCCCACAGCCTGATCGAAAATGGCGGATTCCTCTGCAGTTACATCATGTTCCGGGCCCCAAGGCTCGACATTCTTAAGCTCGCCGTCGATGAGGTGGTGGTAGATAAGGAACTGTTCCACTTCGTCGGGTACAGCATCGAGACGGGCGGCGCGCACACCGTAGCAACCCAACACCTCGGCATTAGGCTGGCAGTCGGCAAAGGCACCAAGACTCGACTCAATACCTCCACTACCGAAAGTGCAGAAAAGGGCCACTTTCTTGCCACTCAAGTCAACATCTTTAAGCCAAGTGGCAATGGGAGGCGCATAAGTACCGAACCACACGGGATAGCCGATAAATATGAGGTCGTACTGAGAAATGTCGGCCTTTACAGGCTGTATCTCGGGCAGTATACCCTGTGCCTGCTCCTCTTTGCAACGCTCGATGGTTGCATAGAAGGCTGTGTCGTAGGGGTTGACACACTCGATTGCCTCAATATCGGCACCCAGACGGTTGGCTATCTCTTCAGCCACCACTTTGGTGTTGCCTGTCAACGAATAGTAGAGCACCAGCGTCTTGGGATCCTCTTTCTTGCTGCCACAACTGGCGGCGCACATAGCCACAATAGTCATGGCCAGCATCAGATTAAATCTCTTCATATTACTTAACTCTTAATTCTTAACTTTTAACTCTTAACTCCCAACTCCACCGTCAGTCGCCAAACTCAATACCCACACCCTTGGCGGTATGCACCAGGCGGCTGTCGGGAGCCACCAGGTTCTGCTCGCGGACGGCCTCTTCGAGCGGTATGCCGACCACGTCGGGGTGGTGGTAGGCCACCATCTGGCCGAAGCGGCCTTCCATCACAAACTCCATGGCGCGCACGCCGAACTCGGTGGCCAACACACGGTCGAAAGCGATGGGGGTGCCGCCGCGCTGCAGATGGCCGAGGATGGTGTAGCGTATGTCGTGCTCGACGCCGGCAGCCTTGAGGTCGGCGGCCAACTGCTCGCCAACGCCGCCCAGCTTCACATGCTGATAGCCCACCTCGCCGGTCTCGGTGCCCGTCACAGTGCCGCCCTTGGGCATGGCGCCCTCAGCGACGACGATGATGCAATAGCCGCGGCGCTTGTTGTAGCGCTGCTCTATCTTGGCTTTGACCTTCTCGATGTCGTACGGTATCTCGGGAATGAGGCACACGTCGGCGCCGCCGGCGATGGCCGAGTGCAGGGCTATCCAGCCCGCGTCGCGGCCCATCACCTCAAGTATGAACACTCGGTTGTGCGACGCCGCGGTGGTCACCAGCTTGTCGATGGCGTCGGTGCATATCTGCACTGCCGTCTGGAAGCCGAAGGTGTAGTCGGTCAGCGACAGGTCGTTGTCGATAGTCTTGGGGACGCCCACGATGTTGAGGCCCTTTTTGGCCAGGCCCAGCGAGATGCGCTGGCTGCCGTCGCCGCCGATGTTGATGACGGCGTCGACACCCATATACTGCAGCTTGCGCAGCATCTCGTCGCTGCGGTCCACGGTGGTCCACGTGCCGTCGGCCTGCTTCACCGGCCAGGCGAAGGGACCGCCCTTGTTGGTGGTACCAAGTATCGTTCCGCCCTGAATCTGAAGGCCTTCGACGGTCTTCTCGTCGAGCATCTGTATCTCCGTCGGCTCGCGCAGCACGCCGTTGAACGACTCGATGCAGCCTATCACCTCCCAGTCCGAAGCCTGCGAGGCACGCTTCACGATGCCACGAATCACGGCGTTCAGTCCAGGACAGTCGCCACCTCCAGTGAGCACCATTACTCTTTTCAATGCCATAACGCTTATCTTAATTTATTATATTTTACTAATCCACAAACACTTGCCAAGCATGGCACAAAGCATTCGCCAACTACAAATATACAACTTTTTTTCAAACGCCAACGGTTTTTAACATTACACCTCTCCTCTTTCCAGCCAACGGCATAACATCCACCAAGGCTTGAATCGAGATAAATACCATATCGAAAACATATGTTCGACATATGACTGACATATCATCTCTTACAAAAGTAAATGATGGCTAGGCGTTGGCAAGTCGATGAGTAGGAGTTGAGTAAGAGATGGTGGCTCTTTATCTCTGATTTTCAAGCACCTTGCCAAGGGGTGTTTTGGACCGTTTTCCAGTTTTCTGCGAGTTTTTTTTACAAAACTGCAACCATACTATCAGTCAGCATTTTACACCCAGAAACATAAAAGTTTCGGTTTTGATGGCCAACATTCAACTTTATTTCGTATTTTTGCAAGCAGAAATATAATTTAAAATGCATCTTAACAGATACCGTACCATGCTGATGCTGACGGCGGTAGTGTTGTTTGTAGCTTGTGGCTACATACAGCAGGGCGATGCCGTTGCCCAAACCACCGCACTTGAGGGTGCAGAACTGCCTGCATACAGCGACAGCGAGGACATTGTGCACCACCTGGGCTACACGGCATCCTACAACCACACCACACTGTGTCCCGACTGGGTGGCATGGGTGCTCACCGCCGAGGAGGCCAACGGTCAGAACGATGGCCAATACAGTTTCAGCCGCGACCCCGACGTGAAGTTCCCCAAAGCCTCGCGCGAGGACTACAGCAACAGCGGCTGGGACAAAGGCCACATGGCGCCGAGGGCCGACATGAAGTGGAGCCGTCAGGCACTGGAGGAGAGCTACTACTTCACCAACATCTGCCCGCAGGATCACGAGATGAACAGCCAGGCTTGGCGCAAGATCGAGGAGCTGACGCGCCGCATGGCACGCCGCTACGGCGCGGTGATGGTTGTCTGCGGACCGATATACGACAGCACAGACCACCGCCATATAGGCCCAGCCTGCGTGCATGTGCCCGACCGTTTTTTCAAAGCCCTGGCCATCAACACCGCCGACGGATGGCAGACGGTGGCGTTCTTGGTTGAGAACAACCGTCAGGACGGCTCGCCACGCCGCTATGCTGTCGCGGTAGACGATGTCGAGGCCACCATCGGACGCGACCTCTTCCCCACCCTGCCCGACGAAGCCGAGGGCTCCTACGATTGGAAATTATGGAACAGATAAAAACACCAACATCATGAAAATACACTACATTATCATTGCCGCAGTCCTGCTCCTTGCAGGCTGCAAACAGAAAGCTCCAGAACAAGCCGCTCCACAGGACGAACAGCCGCAGGTGGTGTTCGGAGGCTTCGTGGACACCGTCCACCTGGAGGTAGTCCCCATCGAAAAGGGTGAGAGCTACTTCGACAAAAAAGCCAAGACCGGCACGAAGAAAGCCGCCACACAGGCACAACCTGCCGCCACACAGGCACAACCTGCCGCCACACCGCAGCAGCCTGCCACCAAACGCACCGGCAGCAACGCCAAAGCCGCCAGCGAGACCATCTATGTAGAGGCCGAAGGCGCTCGCGGCCGCGTATGGGGCCATGTAACCCTGAAGGGCGACCGTGGCACCGGCACCGTGCACGACGAGGGCGAGAACACATGGGCCGTCAGCGTCACCCGCCACGGCGACGAACTCTACGCCATCGACCAGAACTCACGTCAATATGTATTCAAACTGAAGAACAAATAAGAGAAGTCAACGCGTGCCGGAGGCACGCTCTCTCAATAAACCCGCACGATAGTGTGGGGATGTATGAAACAAAAATAAAACACAATAACAATGAAAACAACAGCAGAACTCCAGCAGATTGCGACGCAGGTGCGCCGCGACATTCTCCGTATGACCACCAACGCCAAGAGCGGACACCCGGGCGGCTCGCTCGGCACCGCCGACTGGTTCGTGGCCATGAACTTCAACCTTATGGACTTCGACCCCAAGAACTTCACCATGAGCGGTGAGGGCGAGGACATGCTCTTTGTCAGCCAGGGCCACATCACGCCGGTCATCTACAGCACCATGGCGCGCCGCGGCTACTTCCCCGTCGATGAACTCAACACCTTCCGCAAGTTCGGCACCCGCCTGCAGGGCCACCCCAGCACCGAGCACGGCCTGCCGGGCATCCGCATGGCCAGCGGCTCGCTGGGCCAGGGCATGAGCGTCGGCGTCGGCGCCGCCCTCGGCAAGAAGATGACGGGCGACAAGCACCTGGTCTACACCATGCACGGCGACGGCGAATTGGAGGAAGGCCAGATTTGGGAGGCCGCCATGTTCGCAGGTGCCAAGCACGTGGATAACCTCATTGCCACCGTCGACTACAACAACCAGCAGATCGACGCCACCGTCGATGAGGTGATGACCCTCGGCGACCTCAAGGCCAAGTTCGAGAGCTTCCTCTGGAAGGTGGTGGTCATTGACAACGGCAACGACATGCAGCAGGTGCTAGACGGCATGGCCAAGGCCAAAGCCATGAGCGGCCAGGGCAGCCCCGTGTGCGTGCTGCTGAAGACCAAGATGGGCTTCGGCGTAGACTTCATGCAGGACACCAACAAGTACCACGGCTCGGTGCTCAGCGCCGACGACCTGCCCAAGGCCCTCAGCCAGCTGCCCGAGACCCTCGGCGACTTCTAAGATTATTAAGAACGGCGAATTATGCGAATTAAACGAATTTGTCTGCCCCTTGAATTATTGGCGAATTACTCGAACCACACAATTCGAGTAATTTGCTCATAATTGACCCGCGTAGCCTTCGCTAAATTCGTTTAATTCGCCGTTAAAAACATTACGATGCGTAGAATATTCATATTTGCCGCGCTGTTGCTGCTCGGCGGCACCGTGCAGGCGCAGCAGCCGGAGAAGACCCGCCTGCTGCTCATCATGGACTGCTCCAACTCCATGTGGGACCACTGGCAGTCGGGCTCCAAGATCAAGGTGACGCAGCAGGTGCTGCTGTCGTTCCTCGACAGCATCTCGCGCCAGCACGATGTCGACGTGGCCCTCCGCGTCTTCGGCCACCTCAACAAGGAGCAGTTCGGCACACGCCTCGAGGTGCCTTTCGGCAGCGACAACATCTACCAGCTGCAGAGCAAGATCAAGACCCTCGTGCCGCAGGGCGGCTGCACGGCGGCGGCGGCGCTGACCGACGCCCTGAGCGACTTCCCCGCCACGGGCTCCAGCCGCAACCTGATACTCATCATCACCGACGGCATGGATGATTGCGACGCCGAGATATGCGACGTGGCGCGCCAAGTGCAGCTCAGCGGCGTGGTGGTGCAGACCTTCGTGCTTTGCATCGGCGGCAACCTATCGGCCCACGCCTCGTGCGCCGGCTCGGTCTTCCCCGTGGTCAACGAGGAGGAATACTCCAAGACACTCTACGACATATTCCGCCTCAGCGGCAAGAAGGCCAAGGTTGTGCTGAACATGGTGGACGCCACGGGCGACCTCTACGAGACCGAGCACCCCGTGGCCTTCTACGACCACCGCACCGGCGTCATCCGCCACAGCACCATCTACAGCGTGGACAGCAAACTGAAGCCCGACACGCTGCTGATGGACCCCCTCGTCACCTACGATATGGCCGTCTTCACCCACCCGCCCCTGCGGCGCGAGGCCATGCAGTTCAGCATCGACCGCCCGAACAACGTTGACATCACCGTCAGCGAAGGCACCCTCAAGGTGCAGTACAGCGGCCAGCGGCCGCAATGGCAGCAGACAGCCGTTGACGTCGTGGTGCGGCGTGCCGGCAGCGGCGAGCGCGTGGCAGCGCAGGAGGTCGGCGAAACCGGACAGTACCTTGCCGGCCGCTATGACGTCGAGGTGCAGACCCTGCCCGTGACCACCCTGCGCGGCGTCGAGGTGCGCGGCAATGCCGCCACCGACCTCTCGGTGCCCATGCCCGGCATGCTTATCCTCAGCAAGCCCAAGGGCATCACCACCGGTGCCATCTTCCGCCTGCGCGACGGCCAGGTGGAATTTGCCACCGACCTCAACCCCAGCACCGCCGGCGAGAGGTTATTATTGCAGCCCGGCCAATACGAGCTAGTCCTCCACCCCCAGAACGCCACCAAATACAACAAAGTCCAGACCAAACGCTTCGTGATAGAAAGCAGCCAGACAACAAAGATACAGTTCTAAACAATGAAAAAAGCATTTTTTACTACGATAATACTCTGTGCGGTGGCGGTGACAGCCTTGGCGCAGGAGACCCCTTGGTTCTGGCATTTGGACGACTATACTCTCAAGGGATCTGTGGAGGAAGTGCGGGAATACCGAATTGAGAAGAGAGATGACCCTGAATTGCAGGATACCGACTACTATTTCTACACCTACTCCCCTGATGGACATATACTCACCAAGTACTTTAATGATGTGGACAAACTGTGTCACAACATCTACTATTGGAGCACGCACCTCGACTCCATTATCCGAGATGGCGACTGCTACTCCATTGAGTACTATCTTTATGATGACAACGGCCGTCTTGAACGGGTGATACATGGAGTCTCTGGGCACACTGACACAATGACCATCATATACGACGAACGGGGCTTCCCTGTAAAGACCAGTGGAGATTTTGACAGCGAAGCAAACGAACCGTGGTATGAATGGTATGACGACGGGCGTATCAAAGGCATTGGTTCAAAACATTGGGGCAAACGTTATGAGTACGACAGCTTGGGTCGGTTGATAAAAGAGTCATACCAAGATGAACACGTTGTGACATACACCTACAATGAGCAAGGCGACATTGCACAAATCCAGCGTGACCCCAATGGCAATTGGTACTACGACAAAGGCAAGGTTACGACAACAAGCTACACTTACAAATACGACAGCCACGGCAACTGGATTGAACAATACATCAACGGCTGTCTCGATATTATACGCAAGATAACATACTACGAATAATTAATAAAAATAATAATTATGACCCACTACGAAAAACAATCAAGCAAAGAGTTGCGCGCCGGCATGGGCGAAGGCCTGGTAGAGGCTGGCCGCAAGAACCAGAATGTCGTCGCCCTGAGCGCCGACGTGAAAGGCAGCGTCAAGATGGACGGCTTCGCCAAGGAATTCCCAGAGCGCTTCATCCAGTGCGGCATCGCCGAGGCCAATATGGTCGGCATCGCCGCCGGCCTGAGCCTCTGCGGCAAGGTACCCTTCCTGGGCGGCTTCGCCGAGTTCGTCACCGGCCGCGTCTACGACCAGATCCGCCAGGTGGTCTGCTACTCGAACAAGAACGTCAAGATCTGCGGCTCGCACGCCGGCATCTCGCTCGGCGAGGACGGCGCCACGCACCAGACCATGGAAGACATCGCCCTGATGAAGGTGCTGCCCAACATGACCGTGCTCGTGCCCGCCGACTTCAACCAGGCCAAGGCCGCCACGCTGGCCGCCGCCGAGCACGTCGGACCCGTCTACCTCCGCCTCGGCCGCAGCAAGATGCCCTGCTTCCTGCCGGAGAATGAGAAGTTCGAGATCGGCAAGGCCCAGCTCTTGAACGAGGGCACAGACGTCACCCTTTTCGCCTGCGGCCACCTCGTGTGGGAAGCCCTGCAGGCCGCCGAGATGCTCGAGAAGGTCGGCATCAGCTGCGAGGTCATCAACATCCACACCATCAAGCCGCTCGACGTGGAGGCCATCGTGGCCAGCGCCAAGAAGACCGGCGCCGTGGTCACCTGCGAGGAGCACCTCTTCAACGGCGGCCTCGGCGACAGCGTCGCTCAGGCCCTCGCCCTCCACTGCCCCACGCCGATGGAGTACGTGGCCGTGGACGACAAGTTCGGCGAGAGCGGCACCCCCGACGAGATGCTCACCAACTACCACCTCCGCGCCGCCGACATCATGGCCAAGGTCTATGCCGTCCTCCAGCGCAAGCCCGGTGCCCCCAAGCAGCGTTATTGCCAGAGCTGCGGCATGCCGCTGACCAACGAAGTCTCGAGCGACAATCCCGACTACTGCAAGTACTGCTTCGCCGACGGCAAGTTTGCACAGGACTGCACCATGGAGCAGATGATAGACTTCTGCGTCCAGTTCGTGGATCAGTTCAACCAGAACACCGGCCAGCACCTCACCGCCGACGAGTACCGCGAGCAGCTCAGCCAGTACTTTCCCCAGCTCAAGCGCTGGCAGAAATAGTCATTGCAACAAACCCCATTACTGTGTGCGATAATACCCGTTATTGCACACAGTAATACCTATTACAACACGTGATGAAGAAGATATTTTTAGTATGCGTGGCGCTCTTCGCGCTCTCTGTTTCAGCACAGGTGCGCGTCTTGGCACCAGGCCAGCAGCCCGATACAAATTCGCTGCAGCTTTCTATTATGTTCAACTATAACGAGTCCCCATCGCGACTCCTCATTGAGTCGGCCAACTATCGCAGACTAGCACTGAATACCACCATCATTGGCGGTGCAGCCAGCGGCCTTCTTTTTTGCCTCGGTGGCAAGCAGGCTCAACAGACCGTCAGCGGTGATAGTCCTTTGCCTACACTTGGTGCCATTACAGCCATAGCTACAGGTATTACTGCGCTAATCCTTGAGTATATTTCTATATCAAAGGAGCGTCAAGCTGGTGAGCAATTGAAAAGGATTACCATATCGGCAGGCGGTGTCTCATATCATTTTTAGAGTATGCACCTAGCAGTCTTCTGCGGCTCGTCGCTGCCGCACAACAAGGAAATCGTCGAGTCCGCCGCACCTGTGCGCGGTGAAAATGCAGAAATGAAACAACCCCGTTAGGGGAACCGAACACCGCTTAATTAAATCAAATAAAGTGAGGAACAGATTGAACAGAAACAATAACTACAGACACGAATGGATAATCAAAAGAAAATGACGGTAACGCTCTTCAAGGTGAAGGAAATGGACTGCCCGAGCGAGGAGAACATCATCCGTATGAAGCTGGCAGAGCTGGGCGACGACATCGCGTCGCTCGACTTCGACCTGAGGAAGCGCACGCTGGCGGTGACCCACAGCGAGAGCGCGGCGGAACGTCTCGCAGATGCAATGGAGAGCGTGGACATGGGCGCCAAAATTTTCGAGACACGCGATGCCGATGCTGCCGACCGACCGTCCGCTGACACGTCGCAACGCCGTGTCCTGTACCGCGTTCTGCTCGTGAACGCCGTCTTCTTCGCCCTGGAGATGGCCATCGGACTGCTGAGCCGTTCCATGGGACTGGTGGCCGACAGCCTCGACATGCTGGCCGACGCCACGGTGTACGGCATGAGCCTCATGGTGGTCGGAGCCGCCGTCGGACGCAAAAAACGCGTGGCCCGGTGGAGCGGGATTTTGCAGACCTTGCTGGCCGTGGCCGGGATGGTCGAGGTCGTGCGGCGTTTTGTCTCGCCTTCCCTGCCGCCGGAGTATGCGGCCATGATATGGATGTCGGCGCTCTCGCTGGTCGCCAATGCCTACTGCCTCTGGCTCCTCAACCGACAGAAAAGCGGCGACGCGCACATGCGCGCCAGCGTCATCTTCTCGGCCAACGACGTGGTGGTCAACCTCGGAGTCATTCTTTCGGGCGTGGCGGTATGGGTATTCAACAGCCGTGTACCCGACCTCGTCGTCGGAGCCGTAGTGTTCATCATCGTAATCCGTGGTGCCATCCGTATTTTCAAACTATCGAAATAACCGGGCACTGCTTTACGTCAAACAGAAAAATAAACCGTTTTAGCACAATGCACATAGCAGTCTTCTGCGGCTCGTCGCTGCCGCACAACAAGGAAATCGTCGAGGCCGCCGCGTCTCAACAAAACCACGCCGAAAGATTGATGCATAACATATAATATAAAAGGTATATGAAGAAAGCAATCTTGACACTCGCCGTGCTGTGCGGCATCGGGCTGATGGCCGGATGCAAGAGCGGCACCGCGGATGAATCTGCCACCGATACCGTGGCGGAAAAAATCAACCAATACAACGCTGATGGCAAAAAGGATGGCCTGTGGCGGTACAACGAAGGCGATGTAATGATTACAGAGGTACGCTACGACAACGGCAACGAGTGCGGAGAACTGAAGATGTTCCTTGATGGGAAACTGTTCTGCCATATCAGCGACATCGAAAGGGTTGACACCACGATTGGAGAGAACACGTTCGAATACAAAGCGCATTACAAGGATTTCGAAGACGGGTCCATCATCACAAAAGAAGGCAACGGATATTACAACGGATACGAAGGGTTGATACCCGACGGCTTCCTCGGCGTGGGTGATTGGCGCGTCTATGACACGTTGAGCGGCACTTACAAGACCGTAAACCTCACCGAACCCACCTTCGACGAATCAATACGCATCAAATAACGTTTCACATATAAATAATAATGAAAATGGAACTTTCAGCACAGATTCCCGACATCACTATCGGCCGCTCCGCCTGCTGTTGCCTACGAGCTTGACGAGCGAGCGCGGCCGATTTTCGCACAAAAACAACACCCCGCTCATGAGCGCGTTGAAAACGCAGAAATGAAACACCCATTCGTAAGAGCGAGAGCAATGAGAGCTTGCTCACAATGCCGAGCCGCAAAATGGGGTGCGAAGCAAACAGATTGAAGATGAAAAACAATAACAAGAACTCTCTACTCGATTGGGAGAAGATGAGGAGCCAGCCGCCGCTGATTCAGGCCATCTCCGTGGCGTCACTGGTGATGCTGGTGGCGATGTTTTTCACAATGCGGCAGTACATCGTCACCGTGACGTGGTTCACGTATGTGGGGCTGGTGGGCGGCATCTGTCTCGTGCTCGGGATGTTCCTCTACGCCTACAAGGGCCGGTTCCAGACCTTCGGCAAGTACTTCTTCGGCTTTGTGCTGATAGTGTATGCCGCTCTCATTGTCACCGTCTATGCCGGAATCGGCAGCGAGCGCGAATGGAAAGACCTTGAGGTCGAATCGTACTATGTAAAACTACACGGAACGCGCCCGAGACCGCCGTTCCTTGTTGTCACTATCGACGACCAACCCGTAAACATCTACAGATTCAACCAGTCGCTGAGAGAACTGACCCGCCGCTACGGCACCGATTTCAACGACTCCGTCACCGTCGACCTAACAGCTCGACAGATTGTGCCGCACTTCTACGTGAAGCCCCATGCCAAAATCAAACCGAAAGCAGACAGCAAATGAACATAGCAGTCTTCTGCGGGGCGTCGCACCCGCACAGCGAACAAATCACAGAAGCCGCGCGGCAGCTCGGCCGCGCCATCGCCCGCGGCGGCCACACGCTGCTCTACCTCTGGACCGACAGCTCGTGCAGCTGGCAGTACTACCCGCGCCACACGAAGAGTATACATACCGATTGTTCCGAAAAAACATCACACAATAACGAGTAGATATGTGGAAATTCTATGCACTCCTTTCGGCGTTCTTCGCCGCCCTGACAGCCATCTTCGCCAAGGTGGGTGTCAAGGATGTCAACTCCAACCTCGCCACGGCCATCAGAACCACCATCATCCTTGTGCTGACGTGGGGCATCGTGCTGTTCGGCTCACACCTGCGGGAGATTCGCGATGTCAGCCGCCACACGTGGCTGTTCCTCATCCTCTCGGGGGTGGCCACAGGGCTGTCGTGGCTCTGCTACTTCAAGGCCATCCAGCTGGGCGATGTCTCACGGGTCGCCCCTATCGACAAGCTGAGCGTTGTCATCACCATCATCCTCGCCTTCGTGTTCCTGCAAGAAAAGGTTAGCGTGAACGTGATTGCCGGAGCCGTACTGATAACCCTCGGCAGCCTGCTGATGCTGATGAAGGCGTAATGCGCGCCGTCGGCGAGGGCGTGTTTTAAACGATAAACCAACCGAATATGACGATAAAAGAAATAGAGACCAAGAGCATGATGACCAAGTCGAACCTGCCAGTGAGCGACTTCTCGGTCAACACCTACGTGGGGTGCGCCCACGCCTGCAAGTACTGCTACGCCTCGTTCATGAAGCGTTTCACCAACCACTGCGAGCCCCCCGTCTACTTCTATCACGAGGAAATCATCCCCTCCACCCGCAACGAGCAGCTGCACCAGACTCGTATCTGCTGCTGAATGAAACCACACGCCAACGACAAACACACCGACACCATGAACATATCCGTCTTCTGCGGGGCGTCGCTCCCGCGCAGCGAACAGATCACAGAGGCCGCGCGGCAGCTCGGCCGCGCCATCGCCCGCGGCGGCCACACGCTGCTCTACGGCGGCAGCAATCTGGGACTGATGGGCGCCACCAGCGGCGCGGCCCTGCAGGAGGGCGGCCGCGTGGTGGGCGTCATCCCCACCTTCTTCAGCGACGACATCATCCACTCGCAGCCCGTCAGCGAGCTCGTCCGCGTCCGCACCCTCGCCGAGCGCAAGGAATACCTCATCGCCCACAGCGACGCCTTCGTTGCCCTCCCCGGCGGCATCGGCACCCTCGACGAGGTGCTCGAAGTGATGGTGGCTAACCAGCTACAGATAGTCGACGGCCACCGCATTTTGGACGGCAGCTACCGCACCAAGCCCATGATACTCCTCAACATCGACGGCTACTACAACCCCTTCCTCGAACAGCTCCGCCTCATCAAAGAGGAGGGCCTGATGCGCAGCGATGCGGGGCTAATCTCTGTGGAATCAGTAGAGGAGGTTTTTTTAAGGCTCAATCAGATTGTAAAAGATTAGAAAAGAAGGCTACGCAATCATTATTCTTTTACAATCTTTTACAATCTGAAGGAGATAATAATCTTTAGCGATGGGCCACCTGTTGAGCAAGAGCAAGTACATCCGCGGGCTGCAGTGCGACCGCGCGCTGTGGCTCGATGTCTTCAATCCGCGATTGGCCCGCTACACCGCCGAGCAGATGCGTCGCTTCGACCGCGGCCGCGACTTCGAGTACGCCTTCAAAGCCACCTTCCCCGACGGAATCGACCTCAGCGCCGAGCTGAAGCGCAACGTCGACGCCTACCCCGCCCGCACCGCCGAGCTGCTGGACGATAATCATACTCCTCCACCGTCGACAAGCGACGGTCCCCCTCCCCTGTCTCAGGGGAGGAGTCAGGTTACCCTCTTCGAGGCAGGCTTCCTTTATGATGATGTGTTGATCCTTGCTGACGTAGTCCATAAGAACTCTGACGGCACCCTTAATATATATGAAGTAAAGAGCGGTAATGTTTTAAGCGAGACATATAAGAGGGATGCGGCCTTGCAGCACTATGTCATCTCGCATTGCCGCAGCATAAACAAGTTCTGTGTCGTGTATAACGGGGAAAACAGGTTTGACACCATTGACCTCACCGAGGAACTGCAAGAGCAGCATGACGATATAGCCCGCAATATAGCGGCCATGAAGGACATCCTCCGCCACGGCGAGCCCGCCACGCCCACCGGCCAGCACTGCCTAGAGCCCTATGCCTGCCCCTACCAGCACTACTGCGCCCAAGGGGTCAGGCAGATGTCGCTGTTCGGATAAAAAAGAAATCGGCGGCCTTGCGGCTGCCGATTCTTCTTATGAAAAAGATTATGTTGGGTTGTGAAGATGCGCTATACTAGCGGCGCTTCTTGCTGGCCTCCTTGGCCTCGACGGTCATCGTGGCGTGGGGTACAATCATCAGTCGCTCTTTGGGTATGAGCTTACCCGTGGCCTGGCAGATGCCGTAGGTGCCGTTCTCGATGCGGATGAGGGCGGCGCGGAGGTCGCGGATGAACTTCTGCTGACGGGCGGCGAGCTTCTGGTTCTCCTCTTTCAGCAGCACGTTGCTGCCCTCTTCGAGAGTCTTGAAGGTGGGGGCGGTGTCGCTCACGTCGTTCTCGCTGCCGGCAACGGCCTGCTGCAAAAACTCGAGGTCCTTCTCGGCCTTGGCAATCTTGGAAAGAATCAACTCCTTGAACTCTTGTAGTTCCTCGGCGGAGTATCTGGTCTTCTCAACCTCAGGCATGGGTTTCTTGGCGGCAACGGCCTTCTTGACCGGGGCGGCAGCCTTCTTCACGGCGGGCTTGGCGGCAACGGCCTTCTTGGCCGGGGCGGCAGCCTTCTTCACGGCGGGCTTGGCGGCAACGGCCTTCTTGGCCGGTGCGGCAGCCTTCTTCACGGCGGGTTTGGCGGCGACGGCCTTCTTGGCCGGAGCGGCAGCCTTCTTCACGGCGGGCTTGGCGGCAACAGCCTTCTTGGCCGGTGCGGCAGCCTTCTTCACGACGGGTTTGGCGGCAACGGCCTTCTTGGCCGGTGCGGCAGCTTTCTTCACGGCGGGCTTGGCGGCAACGGCCTTCTTGGCCGGTGCGGCAGCTTTCTTCACGGCGGGCTTCTTGACTTCTGCCTTCTTCACAGCAGGCTTCTTGACTTCAGCCTTCTTCGCAGCAGGCTTAGCCACAGTGGCAGCCTTCTTGGCAGTGGCAGTAGCCTTCTTGGCCGCAGGCTTTGCAGCGGTAACGGCTTTCTTAACGGGCTTCTTGGCGGCGGCAGGCGCGGCCTTCTTAACAGTTTTCTTTTCCATGGCTAATCCTTTCTTTTGTGCAAAAGTACATGTATTTTCCAACATGGCGGCAAAAACATTTCAACACTATCTGTTCAAATCGCCAAGATACAACTCTATCAATCCGTTAGGAGCATTGATATAGATTGTTTTGTTTTCGCGGTCCACCTTGTCGATAACTTCGTCGATAACAGGGATAAGCACCTCCACACCGTTTTTCATTATCTGGAACAGCGGTTGTGCTGGATATTCAATCACCTGTTCCAGAATACCTATATCACCATGATTGCTGTCGACAACACGGAAACCCACCACCTCGTGGAAGTAGAACTGGTTGCCGGTGAGCTTGGGCAGCAAGTCGAGCGGCAGATAGAGTTCATGTCCCACCAATGCGGCAGCCTGCTCGGCGGTGATATCCTCGAAGGTGACAACGGCCTTATTGCCGTTGAGCTGGTCGATGTGGAAGAAATAGGGCAACAGTTTGCCCTTGACCTCGACGAACGCCGAGTCAAGTTCGGCATAGTCCTCAGGCGTGTCGACGTCGAGGAAGAGTACCAACTGGCCTTTCACGCCCCAGGGCTTGGTAACCCTGCCAAGATAAAAACAATCCTTTGTCTCCATGATGCAATTATAACGGCAACAGAGACAATTTATTTTAAAGACGACCTATTCTTTTATTTTTAACAACAACAGAAACGACAACGACAACCTTTCAGGCGCGACATACGTCGCGTACAAGCATACAAAAAAGGAAGCGCATAATTGCGCTTCCCTGTTGTCGTTGTTGACTCTGTTGTCGTTGGAGTCAGGAACTTATGCTTCGGCGGGAGCCTCAGCTTCGGCTGCGGGGGCATCGCCTTCGGCGTTCTCGGCAGCTTCGGCAGCGGCTTTGGCAGCAGCCTCGGCCTCGGCGGCAGCCTGACGCTTGGCGGCGACGGCGGCAGCCTTCTGCTCGTTGGCTTTCTTCTCGGCCTCGAGGCGGGCCTTGCGGGTGTTGCGGGCCTCGTTCTCGATGTCGCTCTTCTTGCTGTTGATCTTGGCCTCTTTGGCCTGGAGCCACTCGTTGAACTTCACATCGGCCTGTTCCTGGCTGATGGCACCCTTCTCGACACCAATCTGGAGGTGGCGGCGGAGCAGGACGCCCTTGTAGGACAGTATGCGGCGAACAGTGTCGCTAGGTTGAGCACCATTCTTCACCCATTCGACGGCGCTGTCGAAATTGAGCTCGATGGTGGCAGGGTTGGTCAGCGGATTGTAGGTGCCCAGCTTCTCGATAAATTTTCCATCGCGAGGTGCACGACCATCCGCTACAACGATGTGGTAGAAGGGTTGGTTCTTCTTACCGTGGCGCTGCAGTCTAATTCTTGCTGGCATAACTTGTTGTTTTTTAAATGTTTGTTTATAAATATCGTTTAACTAACAGACTGCAAAGATACAACTTTTTCCGGAACTGGCAAAATATTTTTTCACTTGCCACCTTCCCATGCATTGCAGATTATTGTGATATCGCGGCCGATAAACTCCAACCCCATGCCGAATTTGCGCATCAGCATCTCGGAGACCTGCCCCTCGTGCTCCTCGTCGAGGCCGGGGGTGGCGAAGTCGGCACCGGTGGTGAGCAGTTCAAGCAAGTCGAGCGACGGGTCGGGCACCACATTGATGCCCCAGTAGTAGCGCAGGGCACTGACAATCTCGAAGATGTGCATCGGCTGGAGCGGGTCGTCGTCGGCCACGGGCGTGTAGTACATCCATTGGCCTTCCGGATCGAAACGGATGTTGACACCCGTGCTGCGCATCTGCGGTGCAATGGCGGCACGGTAGGCGGCGGTGTCGACAATGCGGAGCATGTAGGTATTGTTGTCGGTCGAGGTGTCGAGCTTGACGCCGCCATGGGCCTGCAGGTCGCGCAGCAGCACCTGGTAGTCGGGCACACACTTGCGGTCGTAGGTGACACTGTAGGTGTAGACCTCGTCGTAGTTAAGCAGACGATAGATGGTGTCGCCACAGGCTATGCGCACCGGCGACATGGTGCGTGCCAGCAAGTCGTGGACTATGAACGAGCGCGACTTGGGGGGCATGACAAGATGTTTCACCTTCTTGCCTTTGGCAAAGGGAGTAACCTCGGCAGCAATGCTGTCGGGCGTAAGCATTACAGAGTAGCACTCCTGTGGAGTGTCACCTTTGACACGATAGGTGGGTTCGGCCTGCGGCACGCAGGCGGCAAAACTGAAAACCACCGCAACACCGAGAGCAATCAAAATGTTATGTTTCATCATTTTAAGCATTATTCATCTATTACAAAACAGCTGCAAATATACTACTTTTTTTCATAATATTGACCAGAACCAGCCTCAAACAAAATTCCAACATCCTCATTTTCTCGATAGTTTTACACTTGTTCTTCAGTCGTCCTTCAGTCATCCACGGAAGAACAACCGAAGAACAGGTCCACCTAACAGCAAGCATACAGGGAGGCACATATAATTTTGCCGTATGCAAAAAAAGTTGTACTTTTGCATTCGAATTATGAGCATAATACTAGCTATAGAATCGAGCTGCGACGACACGTCGGCAGCTGTGCTTCAGGACAACCGCGTGCTGAGCAATGTTATTGCCAGTCAGAAGGTTCACGAACAATACGGTGGCGTGGTGCCCGAGTTGGCGTCGCGTGCTCACCAACAGAATATCATTCCCGTGGTCGATGCCGCAATACGCCAAGCCGGCATCGAGAAAGATGACATCGACGCCGTTGGATTCACGCGCGGCCCGGGATTGCTGGGCTCGCTGCTGGTGGGTGTAAGCTTCGCCAAGAGCTTCGCCACGGCGCTGAACATTCCGCTCATCGAGGTGAACCACCTGCAGGCGCATGTGCTGAGCCACTTCATAGACCGCGGCGAGCCGATGCCGCAGTTCCCCTTCATCTGCCTGCTGGTGAGCGGCGGACACACACAGATACTGCTACTGCGCAGCCACTTCGACATCGAGTGCCTGGGCACCACCATCGACGACGCCGCCGGCGAAGCCATCGACAAGGCCGCCAAGATAATGGACCTGGGCTATCCCGGAGGCCCCGTAATCGACCGCCTGGCGAAAGAGGGCGACGCTGACGCATTCAAGTTTGCCACGCCGCACATTGAGGTCTACAACTACTCGTTCAGCGGCATCAAGACCTCGTTCCTCTACTTCCTGCGCGACCGTCTCAAGGAAGACCCTGACTTCATCGAGAAGCACAAGGCCGACCTCTGCGCCTCTATACAGAAGACCATCGTGGGCTTCCTGCTCAAGAAAGCCGAGCGGGCTGCCATCGACCACAAGGTGCGCCAGATGGCCATAGCCGGCGGTGTAAGCGCCAATTCGCTGCTGCGAAGCGAACTTCAGCGTATCTGCGACAAGCACCACTGGCAGGCCTTCGTACCGCCCTTCAGCTTCTGCACCGACAATGCTGCCATGGTGGGCATAGCCGCATACTACAAATACCAGCAAGGCGAATACGCCGACATCAGCCTGCCGCCATACACAAGGTGAACGGTGAAAATTGAAAGTTGAAAGTTGAAATTATTGAAACACATACCAGCCAAGATTATGCTCGCCATCTGTGCAAGCATAATCTTCAATTTTCACTTTTCAACTTTCAATTCTGCCACTGCCCAGGACCAGCATTTCTCGATGCTCGACCTCGATCCCATGCTGTTCAACCCTGCATACAGTGGTTTCTTCGACGGCACTGCACGCTTCGGCATCATCTACCGCAACCAGTGGGCGTCTGTGTCGACACCATTCCAGACCCTCAGCGCCACCGCCGAGGTTGCCCTTTTGCGCGACCGCCGCACCATGAACGGCCTTAGCGCCGGCCTATGGCTCACGGCCGACCGCGAGGGCACCCTGAACTACGGCACATCGGCAGCATCGGCCATCGTAAGCTGGTTCAAGGGCCTTGGAGTCGGCAACAATATAATATCGCTGGCTGCCGAGGCCGGAATCGGGCAGACAGGCTTCGAGGAAGAGAACATCATCATGGACGACGGCACCGAGTCGTTCGCCCGCACACGCGCCGTCTACCCCACCTTCGGAGCCGGCGCGGCTTGGTATTGCCAGATGAGCGATGTCTTCTACACCAAGCTAGGCCTGTCGGTGCGTAACATCAACGAGCCTGACATCAGCTATACTGGCCTGAGCAACGACTCGCGCCTGAGCCGCCGTTACAACATCTACAGCCGTGCCGAGTGGCGCGTGTCGCCGGAATGGGGCGTGCTGCCCGTGATTGGCTACCAGCGACAAGAAGGCTTCAACGAAATGGTATATGGCTGCGATGTGCGCTGGTATGTACACGAGAGTCCGCGTGACTATCTGGTCTTCGGAGCAGGACTGATGGGGCGCCACGGCGACGCCATGGCAGTGAACCTCGCTGTACTGTGGCACGAATGGACATTCGCCTTCAGCTACGACGCCAACCTCTCGAAACTGGCCGAAGCCAGCCACACCATAGGCGCCTTCGAGGTTGGCGTGGTGTACATGGTGGGCTCGAAGAAAGACAAACGAGTGCAATCGCTGCCATGCCCGATATTCTGAGAATTGAAAATTGAAGATTGAAAGTTGATTTTTTTTAAGCACATAACAACCAAGATAATGCTCGCCGTCTGCGCAAGCATGTTTTTCACTTTCCACTTTCCACTTTTCAATTCTGCGAAGGCGCAGTACAAGGTGGTGCACCTCGAGGCGCCATACAACACCGCAGGCAGCGAGACGGGCGCCATACGTGTGGGCGACACCATACTAGCCTACAGTTCCATGCAACCCGGCAAAGGCAACAACAAAGCCTTCCACTTCGCCACATCTCAGATGAATGTCTTCCAAGCACGCATTTCGAAGAATGGCAAGGTAGCCAAGCCTCGACTGTCGCGCTGGGGTATCAACGACAAGCGCGACCACACCGGCAACCTGGCCCTTGACCCGTGGACCAAAGACCTATACTTCACCCGTTGCCGTATCGACGATCCTGATTTGCGCTGCGAGATATGGTGCGCCCGCAAATTGAAGCGTGGTTGGGCCAAGGCCGTCAAACTGCGTGGCGATGTCAACCTTGGCGACTATACAGCCACACACCCCGCAGTGGGACGGCTCAAAGACAGTTCGGTAATACTATACTTCGTGAGCAACCGTCCGGGAGGCTTGGGGGGCATGGACATATGGTACACCTTGGTAAAAGGTGTGCGCAGCAGCGAGTGCGTCAACCTAGGGCCGCAGGTGAACTCGCCCGCCGACGAGATTACACCCTTCTACGACCAACCCAACGAGGCACTCTATTTCAGCAGCGACCGCATGGGCGGCAAAGGCGGATACGACATTTATACCGCCGTGGGCCAACGCAACACATGGCAGGCGGCACAGTCAGTATGTGGCTGCCTCAACAGCGAGCAGAACGATATCTACTTCACCATCACCGACCGCGACTCGGCCTCAGGCTTCCCCGTGGGTGGCTACCTGGCCAGCAACCGTGCCGACAGTTACTATATGAACGACTCAATGTGCTGCAACGACCTCTACCGTTGGGGCCTCGACACAGCTCTTATCCTCGAACGGCTGGCCGCCGACACCGTAGAGAGCACCGACACCATAGTGGAGCGTGTACGCAGGTTCATGTTCCCGCTGTTCCTCTATTTCCACAACGACGAGCCAGACCCTATGAGTCGCCAACCAGTTACCGAAACCTCATATTCCGAATGCCAGAGAAGCTATGCTTCGCGGCGCAAAGAGTATATCGCCAAGCAGCAAGATGCCGGCGATTCGGCAATGATGGCACTCTTCTTCGACACCTGTGTGGTGGGCAACTACCAACGTGTGGAACAATTGTTCGACTACATAGAAAGCCTCCTCGACGATGGCAAGAGCATCATCCTGACAATTGCAGGCTACGCCTCGCCGGTGTTCAAGAGCGAATATAACCAAGTGCTTTCGCGTCGCCGCATTGGCAGCTTTATAAATATGGTACGCACGTGGCGCGAGGGAGTCTTTGAGGAGGCCATGACCGACGGCCGCCTCTTCGTCCAGCAGCAGCCACACGGCGCTGTGGAGCCGACAACAGAAAGCCAGTCGAAAGACCCCGTATATGGACTGCCTGCAGCCTTAGCCCGCAGGATAGAGATACTCTCGTGCGAAGTGCGATGACAAAAGAGGCAGCCTCGTCGGCTGCCTCTTTCTGTTTCATCCTTGGAAGTGGGCCTTAAGCTGATCGAGCTTGCGCTGCTTCTTGCGGTCCCAAATCTCGGTGATAAGTTTCTTGGTTGAAAGCGGGAAATCGCTTTTAATCATCCAATCATAATAGGAAGGTTCCACTTCAAAAACCTCCTCCACCGACTTACCCTTGTGCTTACCGAAGTTGAACACCTCGCGATGCTTGGCGTCATATCCTATGTGGCCCACAAGGTCGGCCCATTGATGGTTGGCGGTGAAACCGCTGAGGGCGGCAATATCGTTGACAACAGGCTGTGTCACCTTACCACTGCGGTCTTTAAAATCCACGCCTTTGTAACGGTCGAGCTGGGCCTTGAGCACCTCATATGTAGCCACAGTGTCGGCTGCGGCGCTATGTGCATTCTCCAGGTCTTTCTGGCAATAAAACTTATAGGCAGCCACGAGAGTGCGCTGTTCCATTTGGTGGAAGATATTCTGCACATCGACGAGGCGGCGGCACTTGAGGTCGAAGTCATAGCCTGCACGGAGAAACTCTTCGACCAACAGCGGCACGTCGAACTTGTTGCTGTTATAGCCAGCGAGGTCGGCGTCGCCGATATATTCGAGCAGGCTCGGCGCCAACTCCTTGAACGAGGGCTTGTCGGCCACGTCGGCATCGGTGATGCCGTGCACGGCGGTGGTCACCTCGGGAATATGCACCGTGTTGCCGTTCTGGTCAACAGGACGCACGCGCTCCACTCGCGTATCTGTAGTATTGTCGGGCATCACCTTGTGCAGGCATATCTCCACGACATGGTCGCTGCCCACCTGCACACCGGTGGTCTCAAGGTCGAAAAAGACGATAGGTTTGGTGAGGTTTAGTTCCATTGTGTTATTGCTTTTCTTATTGCCACAAGATGTTCAAGTAACTGCTCGGCAAGGTCGAGGCGCAGCATATTGGCGCCGTCGCTCTTGGCACGGGCTGGGTCAGGGTGCGTCTCCATAAAGATGCCGTCGGCGCCAACAGCAATGGCTGCACGGCCGATGGTCTCAATCATATCGGGACGGCCGCCGGTGACACCGGCACTCTGGTTAGGCTGCTGCAGCGAGTGTGTGATATCCACAACCACAGGCACACCGTTCTTCTTCATCGTCGGCACACCACGGAAGTCGACAACCAGATCCTGGTAGCCGAAAGTGGTGCCACGTTCGGTGAGCATAAAGTTATCGCAGCCAAAGGCGCGCATCTTGCCTGCCACCTGCTCCATGGCTTCGGGCGAAAGGAACTGGCCTTTCTTGACATTTACCACGCGGCCAGTAGCGGCGGCGGCTCGCAGCAACTCTGTCTGGCGACAAAGGAATGCCGGAATCTGCAGCACGTCGACATACTCGGCAGCCATGGCGGCCTCGGCTTCCGAATGGATATCGGTAACCACCGGCACATGATAGCGGTCGGCAATGTCGCGCAGGATGCGAAGTCCTTCCAGGTCGCCGATACCGGTGAACGAGTTGACACTCGAACGATTGGCCTTGCGGTAGCTAGCCTTGAAAAGGAATGGGATATGCAGCCGCTCGGTTATAGCCATAAGGCGTTCGAAGACCACGTATGGATTCTCGTGGTCTTCGATAACACAGGGGCCGGCGATAAGAAAGAAGTTGTCGGAGGTAGAATAGCGTAGATTAGGAAGCAGCGGAAGCATTGGTTAGTAGCTCATTTCTTCGTTGGCGTAGGTGTCTGTGGGCGTGTCCGATTCATCATCGTGCATGCCACGGCGTTCGGCCGAGCGTTGCAGGCTGATGATGAGGGCACCGAGCATACGGGTGAGCTCCATGAGGAACTCGCGCGACTGCTCTTTCTTTTCCGAGGTGAAGAGACCAAGGTTGGCAGCGACCTCAGTGTACACAACACACTCGCGGATTGCTGTCTTGGCGATCTTCAGATAGTGGTCAAACTGGCTCTTGCTACGGCTAGATCCCTCTGCTATGTTGAGAGCGATGTCATATGCCGAGTGGCAGAACGAGCCGACCAGCGACTTGTACATATCGTTGCCGGCAACGGCGTTGGTCACCCACGTGGCATAGTCGGTAGCTTTGGCGTACACACGCAGATCCTCGAAGCGGAAAAAGCTAACCACCCTTTCTTCTGTCTGTTCCATAAAATGTTTATGTAATGTAAAAAATAAATGTAAATTAAATGATTTCGGCGAAATATTTCATGAACTGTGTACGCATAGCAACAGAAGCTTTGTCTGTAGGTTGCACGGCCAGCTTGCCGCGGAAGTTCGAGATACAGTCATAACCTTTCTTTTCCATCCATGCCTTCAGGCCGCTGTTAAGCTCCTTCAGGGTATCGATGCCGTTCTTGTACAGGCAGCTGACCACCTGTACTGTTGTGGCGCCACTCAACAGCATCTTCACAACATCGTCCGAGGTGTAGACACCCGTAGAGGCCGATATGTCGCAGCGCATCTTCTTGGCGAGGATAGCAACCCAACGCAGTGTGTTGTATATATCCTCGGGGGTTGAGAGATATGTGGCGTTCTTGAGGGTCTCGCTCTCTATGTCGACATCCACCTGAACGCTCTTGTTGAACATTGTAACACCCTGGATACCCATCCAACTCAGCTGCTGCATCTGCTTGGCCATATCGGTGAAGTAGGTGCCCACCTTGATACTGATGGGAATACTCACCGACTTGCGGAGAGTATTAATAATCTGCGAGAAAGTACGTTCAACATCGTCCGACGACATGGAAGTCTCATACGGCAGGATGGCCATATTCAGTTCGAGTGCGTCGCAGCCACATTCCTGGAATTTCATGGCGTAGGTCAGCCAGTTCTCGTACGAAAAACAGTTGATGCTGCCTATGACAGGAATAGTCAGACGGCGTTTAGCCTCACGGATCATGGCGAAATGCTTCTCCAACGAATCGTCAGCCACATGCTGGGCGATATATTCATAGCTGTCGCCATAGTTGTCGGTGGGAGCAACCATGTGCGTGTTGCGTTTGATATCATAGATAATCTGCTCTTCAAACACGGACTTCAGCACAACGGCACCGGCGCCAGCCTGCTCCATCTGCACCATCTTGTCCACATCGGAGGTCAAACCGCAACTTCCCACGATGATAGGGCTCTTCAACTCGAGGCCCAAATATTTGGTTTTTGTATCCATATTTTGCTATTTTTTCATCAGTCAATAATCGTTGCAAAATTATGTAAAATATATTTAAGGAAAAAATATTTCTTCATTTTTTTAACAATATTTTTTACACCATATTGATTATCAACATACTCAAAAAATATACCATGCATTAAAAACATCCCCTGTTCAACACTTTTTTTAAATTTCACTGCTCAATTCATAAAAAAGTTGTAATTTTGCAGTCGATTTTTAACCGACAATATACACATACTGAAATGGAAAAACAGATAGAAGACAAGAACACCGAGATGGGTAACGTCATCACCCGTTCAGAAGAGTTTATCGAGAAAAATCAGAAGACCATCCTCATCGTTGTCATCGCCATCGTCGTGGTGATTCTGGCAATCTTTGGTCTCCGCAAGTGGTACTTCCAGCCCCGCGAGGTGCGTGCTGCAGAAGAGATGTTCGCCGCCGAACAGTGGTTCGCCCAGGGCGACTTTGAAAAAGCCCTCAACGGCGACGACACCTACAATGGTTTCCTCGGCGTCATCGACAGCTACAAGTGCACCAAGGCTGGCAACCTGGCCAAGTACTATGCCGGTATAGCCAACCTGCGCCTTGGCAACTACAACGAAGCTGCTGAGTTGCTTGGCAAATACAAAGGCAAGGATACCTTCACCAAGCCTCTGGCCACCATGGCCCAGGGCGACGCTGAAATGGAACTCGGCAACACCGAGAAGGCAGTCGACCTCTACCTCAAAGCCGCCAAGATGGAGGACAACTACATCACTGCTCCAACAGCTCTCTTCAAAGCCGGCATGGGTTACCTGATGCTCGAGAATAACGCCAAAGCCCTCGACTGCTTCCAGCAGGTTAAGAAGAACTACCCCGAGTCCACCGAATGGCAGGAAATAGACAAATACATTGCCATCGCCGAGAATAAATAATTTTATTTAGACAAAAAAAGAGGACGCTATCATGATAGCGTCCTCTTTTTTTTGCAAATATCACTTTCTTCAACCCAGCATCTCGGCCAGTGCGGCCACCATGTTCTCGCCGCCAGCGAATATCTCGCTGATGCGGGTGGCGGCCATATAGGCCGGGGTGGTAATCACCTTGTGCTCACTATCGACACACACGTCTGTGGGGCCACATGCCTTGACCTTGCAGCCAAAGCCCTTGGCCACACCCGAAGCTTGGTTGTTGTCGGGACCCAGTGTAAGTTCAACCTCATAGCGACCCAGCACCTTGGCCACAACCATGGGGGCTATGCACATGGCCACCACGGGCTTCTCGGCACGGTATGTCTCAAGGATTGCGTCCTGCACACTGTCGATGACCTCCATTCTTGGGCCATCGAAAGCGAAAGTCGAGAGGTTGCGGGCAGCGCCCATGCCACCGGGCAATGCCAAAGCATCGTAGTCAGCAGTGCGGTATTGCTCCAAAGGCAAGATGTTGCCACGAGCTATGCGGGCACTCTCGACGAAAATGTCGCGCTGTTCCATGTCGAGCACAGTGCCTTCTTCCTCTTCGTCCTGCACGTCAACGTGCGGCACCACCTCGAACAATCCCTCTGGGGCGAAGCACTGGTACTGCCAGCCGCGACGGTCTATGGCCAGCAGCAGGCTCAACGACTCCTGTAGTTCCGAGCCGTCGCGGTTGCCGCAGCCAGATAAGATTATAGCGATTTTCTTCATTGTTTGCATGGGGTTAATAAGGTTGATGGGTTTAATGAGTAATATGGGCAATGCCCACACAACCCATTAAACCCATCAAACCCATCAAAAATCTTACTTGTTGAAAGCGTCGACGCTCTCTTTGATCAGCTGGAAGGTAGCCTCGATGTCGTTGTCGAGACCCATCGAGAAGCGGATGAGGCCTTCGCTCATGCCCATCTCCTTCTGGATGTCTTCGGGGACCTCGCTCGAGGTCGACTTGCCGCTGTTGCTGAAGAGGGTCTTGAAGTAGCCAAGGCTGACGGCCAGGTAGCCGACACCCTTCTGCTGCATGAGCTCCATGATCTTGCTGGCGCGGTCGGCGGTGCCCATGTCGATGCTGATCATGCCACCAAAGCCGTAGCCCTCGTTCATCATCGAGCAGAACAGCTCGTAGTCGGGATGCTCGGGCAGGCCGGGATAGTTGTACTTGAAGCCAACCTCTTTGAAGCGCTTGGCCAGGTACATGGCGTTCTCGCCGTGCTTCTTCATGCGGATGTGCAGGGTGTGCAGGTTCTTGTTGATGGAGGCACTGCGCATGGGATCCAGCACGGGGCCGAGAAGCATGCAGGTACCGTTGTTCACATCAATCAGGCTGCCGATATACTCGGCGCTGCCGCAGATGGCACCGGCGACGCAGTCGTTGGTACCGTTGATGTACTTGGTCATCGAGTAGACGGTGACGTCGGCACCCAGACGGCAGGGGCTGAAAATCATGGGGGTGAAGGTGTTGTCGACGATAAGCTTGGCACCGGCGGCATGTGCCATCTTGCTCAGCTCGGGGATGTTGGCGATGCGGAGCAGGGGGTTGTTCATGGTCTCGGTGTAGACAACCTTGGTGTTGGGGTGCTCGGCGAGGGCTTTCTTCACGGCGTCGAGGTTCTGCATGTTCACAAAGGTGCAGTTCACGTTGAACTTCTTCAGGTAGTTGGCCATGAAGGCGAAGGTGCCGCCGTAGGTAGTCATGCTGGCCACGATATGGTCGCCGGCGTTCACTTCGTGCAGCAGGGCGCAGGTGATGGCGGCAAGACCGGAACCGGTCACCCAGGCAGCCTCGGTGCCTTCCATTGCGGCAAGGCGCTGGCAGAGGGCCAGGTTCGAGGGATTCCAGTGGCGGCTGTAGAGGAAATAGCCCTCGGTTTCGCCGTGGAAGGTCTCGGTCATAAGGTGTGCCTCGGGGAAGGTGAAGGTGGCGCTGTCGCAGATTGCGGGGTTCACGCCACGGTTGGCGTCGCGGCCATCGATACGCTGAATAGCGGTTGCAGGATCGAATTTACTCATTGTTGTCTGTTTTAATATTATTTGTTTACTTTTATCTGTAACTTTTGAATTTGCAAAAATACAAACATTTCGCAATATGACCAAATTTATTTTTCCACCGCCGCTGCAATGCGCTCCAGTGCGCCCTGCAGCACAGCCCGCGGGCAGCCCAGGTTCAAGCGGAAGCAGCATTCGTAGTCGACACCGCCAAAGGTTGTACCGTCGTTCAAGGCGACTTTGGCCTCGTCGACCAGTCGGCGGGCCAGTTCCACATGCGGCAGGCCGTAGGCGGAGAAGTCGAGCCAGGCGAGGTACGACGCTTTGGGCAGCACAGCCTTAACCTTAGGCATGCGCGTGCGAAGGAATTCGTCAAGCGCCTGCACGTTCCCCTGCAGGTATTCGAGCATCTGCGACAGCCACTCCTCGCCGTGGGCGAAGGCGGCCTCGGCGGCCGTGAAAGCGAAAATATTGCCGTTGGCCACCTCGAAGCCGTTGAGCCAGCCGAAGAAGCGCTTGCGCAGCGTCTCGTCGGCAATGTAGCACACCGAACTGCCTAGACCAGCAATGTTGAAGGTCTTGCTCGGTGCCATGAATGTGATACTATTACGCGCGGCAGCGTCGCTGACAGTGCTGTAGCTCACATGGCGGTGACCCGGAAGGGTGAGGTCGGCATGTATTTCGTCAGCTATCACCAGCACTCCCCTGCGCTCGCAGATGTCGGCCACGCGGCGCAGCACATCGGCACCCCACACCGTGCCAGCCGGGTTGTGCGGATTGCTCATGATGAACACCTTGCATCCCTCGGCCTTGCGCTCCAGGTCGTCGAAGTCGATGGCGAAGCGGCCGTTCTCGATACGCAGCGGACTGCACACCAGCTGTCGACCGTTGCCCGTGGGCAGGTTGATGAACGGCGGATAGACGGGCGTGGTCACCAGCACACGGTCGCCCGGCTGGGTGAAGCAGAGCAGCGCATAGGCTATGCCCGCCACGATGCCGGGGATGAAGTGCAGGCTCTCCTTCGTGGTATCGATGGCATAATGCCTTGCAAGCCATGCAGTGACAGCCTTCCAATAGCCATCGGAGGGCATGGTATAGCCAAGAACCTCGTGGCTGCAGCGGCGACGGATGGCCTCCATCACAAAATCGGGCGAACGAAAGTCCATGTCGGCCACCCACATAGGCTGCAGGTCGCCGCGTCCGTACATCGCCTGCAGCGCATCCCATTTGAAGCAGTCAGTGTGCCGACGTTCTATCAACTCGTCGAAATCATATTGTTTCATCAGTGTCTAATTATTTGTTTTTTTCGAGGTGCAAATATACGCTTTTTTTCAAAAACAGCAATAAAAACAGGATTTATATACCTGTTGACAGCAAAATGCAGATAATTTGACAAAGCCGTACACCCGAATCCTCCCTATTTGGGCGCTCAGTTCTTCTATTGTTCTTCTATCGCTCTTCTATGGTTGATAGAAGAACAATAGATAAACAATTGAAAAAGATTGCTACTTTACAGCGCCCCTGGTGGAATCATGGTGAAAAAATATTTTGCCATATCCGATTTATTTTGTATCTTTGCACCGTTAAACCAATTGTCTAATCCAAAAGCCTAACACCTGATGGAGAAGCGAATAGGAACTATTACCATACTCTTGCGCGACCGCGAAGCGGCGCAATCTGTCAACCAATTGTTGTCCGAACATGCCGGTATTATCCTCTGCCGGCAGGGTTTGCCATTCCACGACCGCCCGGTGGCCGTCATCTCGCTCATTGTCGAAGGAACAGTGAACGACATCAACGCCTTGACTGGCCAGTTGGGCCGCCTGCAAGGCGTGGAGTGCAAAGCCGTCGTTACCAGAAACAATTAATCTTAAAACAATAATAAAATGAAACATCAGAATTTCATCGACCGCGACAAGCTCTACGGCATGATCGACCAACCGGCCCCCAGCGAGAGCGAGTTGAACGACATCCTCAACAAGGCCCGCAAACTGAAGGGACTGAACCTCCAGGATGTGGCACACCTGCTGAACGTGAAAGACGAGGCGGGTATTAAGAAGATCCTCGACACTGCAGAATATGCAAAGAACGAGATCTACGGCCGCCGCTTGGTGCTCTTCGCCCCCATCTACACAGGCAATGCCTGCGTGAACAACTGTGTGTACTGCGGCTTCCGTCGCGACAACAAGGCGCTGAAGCGCAAGATACTGACCCTCGACGAGATTGAGGCCGAGACGCTGCAGCTGCTGCGCATGGGTCACAAACGTGCCCTGCTCATCTGCGGCGAGAGCCCGCGCAACGACGCCAACTACATGGTGGAGGCCATACGCCGCACCTATGCCGCCAAAGACGAGAAGGGCAGCACCATACGCCGCATCAACGTAGAACTGGCACCTATGAGCGTGGAGGACTATGCCAAGCTGAAAGCCGAGAAAATCGGCACCTACGTGTGCTTCCAGGAGACCTACGACCCCGTGGAGTATGCCAAGTTCCACCCCGCCGGTACCCCCAAGGCCGACTATCTCTACCGCCTCACCTGCATGGACCGCGCACAAGAAGGCGGCATCAACGACGTGGGCATCGGAGCCCTGTTCGGACTGGTGGACTACCGCTTCGAGATTCTAGCCATCATGGAGCATGCACGCCACCTCGAAGAGGACTACGGCTGCGGCCCCCACACCGTCTCCTTCCCCCGCATCGAACCCGCCGAAGGCACCCCATTCAGCCTACCGGAGAATATCCCCCACCCCGTGAGCGACAAAGACTTCATGAAGATTGTGGCCATCATCCGCATAGCCATGCCCTACACCGGTATCATCATCAGCACGCGCGAGCGTCCCGAACTGCGCGACCAGCTGGTGCGCTATGGTGTGAGCCAGATAAGCGCCGCGTCGGAGACCAACCCCGGCGGCTACGAGGAGGACAACAACAGCAGCGAGGCCAAGCCCTACGAGAAGACCGGCAATACTGGCGCCCAGTTTACCCTTGGCGACCACCGCTCGCTCGACGAGGTCATCAGTATGATGATCGATGGCGGCTACATCCCATCGTTCTGCACCGGCTGCTACCGCAAAGGACGCGTGGGTGCCGACTTCATGGACTTGGCCAAGCCCGGCCTCATCAAGGAGTACTGCAAGCCCAATGCCATGTTCACCTTCCGTGAATACCTCGAGGACTACGCTTCTCCCGCCACCAAGGAGAAAGGTCTGCGACTGCTGAAGGAACTGACACAGACATTCTCTAAAGAGGAGCTGAAGCGCCGCGTGGAGGGCAATCTCTGCAAGATTGGCGAAGGCGAGCGCGACCTTTACTTCTAAACGTTTTAACAACTGCCCGTTGATATAATATACCAACGGGCAGTTTCCCTTTCATAAATTTGGTGTATTTTTGCATCGTCAAAATAGACACATTTATTAACCCAAAAAACAACAAAAAAAATGAAAAAAGCATTATTCACCCTCGCACTCGCTGCTTTCGCATTTGCAGCCAATGCACAGCTCATCGTCGGTGGCAACCTCGGCATTAACGGCACCACCAACAACAACGTGACGACCAATACCATTGGCGGCACCACCACCACCACAGAAATTGCTGGCCCCAAGACCATGAATTTCTACATCGCCCCGAAGATTGGCTACCAGCTCAACGAGAAGATGTCGCTTGGCATCATCCTTGGTTTCGACAGACAAAATATCACCAGAGACTCCTGGGGCCCTGTTGATCCTACCCTGTGGGGTGCCACCAACTATGTCGGTACCAGAAAGATGAGCTACAACACCATCACCATCACCCCGTACTTCCGCTACAATGCCATGAAGCTGAACAACCTCACCCTCTTCTGCGAAGCCTCTATCCCCGTGTCCATCAAGACCGCTGATAAAATCGTAGTCAACGAGGAAGGCGATGTCGCTGGCACCCATGTCACCGCCACCACCACCACCATTGACAACAAAGTCACCAGCTTCGGCCTGACCATCACCCCGGGCTTCAACTACGCCCTCAACGAGCACCTGAGCCTTGACATGTACCTCAACGCCATCAACCTTGGCTTCATCATGTCAAAGACCAAAACCTCTGCCGACAGCTTCGAGAACAACGTGAGCGTCGACACCGACATCAACTGGGGTCTGAACATCCACACCCTGCCCACTGCAGCCGTCAGCTTCGGCATCAACTACGCTTTCTAAAAGTTGACACACAAACGACAAAGGAGAGGAGGCCCGTGTGGGCCTCCTCTCCTTTGTTGTTTGCATGAATAATTATGCGTCGGCAAAAACCTTGCCGTCCTTAAGGGTGACTTGCAGCTTGGTGTATTCGCAATGAAAATCGTTGCGCAGACGGTCGAGGTAACGGCGGCTCTCCCAGTGGCACATGGGCAGGTCGTGGAGCAGGCAGTTGCCGCAGGTCTCCGGTGTGGTGGCGGGGACCTCGGTCTGGGTGAGTATCCACTCTAGGCACTGGATGGTGAGACGGCGCATATCCTCGACACTGTAGCTACCAGTCATGATGACATACATGCCAGTGAGGCAACCCATGGGACCCACATATACCACATCTTCCTTGGCTTCGGAATTGCGGAACCAGGTAGCCATCAAGTGCTCGAGGCTGTGCATGGCCGACGGAGCGACGGCAGGCTCGCGGTTTGGCTCGGTGATGCGTAGGTCGAAGGTGGTGAAGCCTTTGTCGACACGGGAGACGTAGATACCCGGCTTGAGGTGGGTATGGTCGATGGTGAAACTCTGTATTACTTCCATGATGAGTAATGGTTAAAGGTTAATGGATATAGATTATAGGGTTTCGAGATATTTCTTGACGAATTGGAACGAGGTGTCGCACATGGAGGCGAGGAACTGCTCCCACTGCTGCTGATGGTTGTCGGTATTGCCAGGAGTGTCGCTGATTACGCGCAGACTCAGGAATGGGAGACCCATCAAGTAGCAGGTCTGGGCAATGGCCGCACTTTCCATATCACAGGCAAGACCATCGACGAAATTGCGCTTAATGAGGGTCTGCCTCTCTCGATCTGTGATGAACTGGTCACCGGTGCAAATCAGGCCCGTGCGGAGTCCTGCATCACAAGGCACTTCGAGGACATGATCCAACAGCCGCTTGTCGGCATCAAAACGTTCGGGCAACCCCTGCACCTGACCGCGGGAACAGCCAAGCCCTGTTCCGCAATCCACATCGTGATAGACACACTGTGTTGCTGCGAGGATGTCCATGACTCGAATCTGTGGGTCGATGCCACCGGCAAGGCCGGTACTGATGATAGCGTCGGGGTGATGTTCCTGAATGAGGCGCATGGTGCCAACAGCGGCATTGACCTTGCCAATACCACACTGCCACAGAATGATTTCGTTGTTTCCAAGACGGCCGGTGTCGCCGCCAAGAGCATCGTGCATCTGCCGATACTCGATATCCATTGCTATGATTACTCCTATTCTCATATTTCTCACACCTCGGTGGAGGCCTTTTATTATAATTAGTTTGCAAAAGTACAATATTTTTCCATATTTGCGTGCGAAAATATAATAATAATTTATAACACACGTTATAAGAAATGATTACAATGCAGCAAACATGCCATGAAACGTTGGTTTAGAATTGTCATAATATCCATTTTCGCGTTGGCGGCGTTGAGCTTGGTGGTGATACAGTTCATCCAGACACGCCGCACCTTCTCCATTAGCGACAATATGTTCAACGTCAGTGTGAACAATGCCATGGACGAAGTAATCAAGCAACTGAACGGCGAGGTGATGCAGACCCCCACGCATCCCGCGTCGGCCTTCAACTATCAGGAGCTGGACTCCATCATTGTTGAGGAGTTGCTGATTTCTGGTATCGACATGCACCCGATAGTGGGTCTATACGACGGTTCGCAGGGCTCGTTTCTATACAGCTCCGACCCAAAGCAAGAATACCGTCTGGAACAGTCGCCATATCGTTACAACTTCCGCCCCATAGGTGTGGTCTCTGCCAACCAGTACTACATCATCCTTGCCTTCCCCACATCGCTGCTGCCGTTCCAAGTTAGTCCGCACATATACATATACATGACGCTTTTCTTGATTTTGGTCATTGCCACAATGTTCATCATCTCGTTGCGTACCATTGCCAAACAGCGCACACTGGACCAGATGAAAAGTGAATTCATCAACAACATGACCCATGAAATCAAGACTCCCATAGCGACAATTGGACTGGCATGCGAAATGCTGAGTGACGACTCAGTGTCGCAGGACCTTGACTCACGCCGAAACTTCATAGGCATAGTGGCCGACGAGAACCAACGTATGAGGGTACTCGTTGAGACCATACTGCAGAGTGCTAAAATGTCTAACAAGAACTTCAGCATTAGCCTTAGCGAGGTTGACATAAATCCAATTATTAAGAAGGTCATGCAAAGTTTCAAGCTGACAATGAGCAACCGCGGCGGAATGATAGAGACACATCTTGATGCCAACCCGTCGGTGGTGATGGCAGACGAATTGCATCTGACCAACCTAGTGTACAACCTGGTAGACAATGGCATCAAGTATTCTACCGGCGCGCCACACATAGTTATCCGGACAGCATTGGAAAATGATCATTTCGTGCTAAGCGTACAAGACCACGGCATCGGTATTCCGAAGGCTGACCAGAAGCATGTCTTCGAAAAATTCTATCGCGTTTCCACAGGCGATGTACACAACGTGAAAGGCTTCGGCATAGGACTGAACTACGTGGCCGAAGTGGTGAGACTGCACCACGGACACATAACCCTCGACAGCGAGCCGGGCAAAGGCAGCACATTCACCATCAGTCTACCTGTCGTGTAATAAAAGAGAGGGCCGCGGCATTGCCGCGGCCCTCTCTTTTCTCTATAACACAGCCTTCTTTACTGCACAAGGAACTTGCCTGTGGCACCTCCGAGGCGGTAAATATATATACCGGAAGGCATCTTACTGACGTTGAGTTCTACCTCACCATTGCCAGCCTTCAGACTGCGACGCTCGACAAGCTTGCCGTCAATGCTGTAGATAGTCATATCTGCAGGCATGTTGATCGAGTAGGGCAACTTTACACTGACCGTGGCGGGGTTGGGGTAGGCTGCCGAAAGATAAGCATTGTTAACCACTTCCTCTATGCCCAGGATGTTGATGTGGGTAGAATCCTGCGGCGGATACATATCAATGATAACACCTTGGTTGGAATTGAAATTGTAGTGTGTACCATTGATAGGCATATTGTTGGTCTTAAGGTTGTACCAGCCGTTTGCCTCAGTCATGTTGGTGCTCCAACCCCAGTTCATCCAATACTGGGCAGGACGGTCGTCGCGATAGCCACAGCACACCCAGGCATGGCCACCGGCATGCGGGTCGTCGGGGAAGGATTCAGGAGTACTGCCGTGCATATAAACCGGGCGCTGGTGTTTCAGTTCGTTGCGGACAGCATTGATGTAAGCGGTGTCACCGTTACCATTGCGGTCGAGCAGGGTACGGTTGCCTTTATACTTGAAATAATTGCTCATTGCAGAGGGAACTTTATGCGAATAAGCACCGCTGCCGTCGGCATTGAAACTCATCTTCATGGCCACAGCAACAGAATAGCCAAGCTCGGATACCTCACGACGCTGTTCCAATGTGCTCGCACTGGTGATACGGTTAGGCATCAGCGAGTAGTCGAAAGTCACCGTATCGAAGTTGATGGCCAGGGTCTGTCCGTTCCAAGAATAGCTGGCCGTCAGACGAGGCTGTACAGGATAACGGTAATAGTGCATTATCTGGGCGAGAGCGGTGGCCACACAACCTGTGGGGCAATGGATTCCGTTAACCACCGGGGAGAACATATTGTAATCCGTACCGTCATCATTTCCCTGATCCCACTCTTCGTTCATCAGAATATGCTCGGGATTGTCGCCCTTGGTCAACTCAGGCAACGTCATATTAATTAGTTCTGTCCACTCGGCTGCATCCTCAAAGTGCTGATCCTCGTCGGCAATCTGGACAGCCTTCACCATGTCCACATAGTTATTGACCCACCAGCGCATGTTGTCGGGCAGCTGTACATCCTTGGTGGGAAAGGTGCAGTGTTCGTTGTAGGCGATAACAGGGTCGGTGGCGGTATTGGCAGCCATCATAACCCAACCCCAGTCAGACACATTAAAAAGGAATGCGGCAGGCACTCCAAGCTCCTCGTTGTCGAACTGCAGTACCAACTCCAGATCCGATGCGTCAACATTCCGACCTGCATAATGACCCATATAGTATGCTCCAGCGGATTTCACATCTTTCTCCGGCAGGTTGCGTGCATTTACTACGGTCACAGAAGAAACTAACAGCAAAACAGTTAGCAGGGAAAAAACCTTTTTCATCTTATATTTTTTTGCGTTTTTATACTCAATTTTGGCGGTGCAAAGATACGACTTTTCTCGAAAACAGGAGAAAAAAAGTTCCTTTCTCTTATTGTTTTGTACCATCATGCCAGTGTTTCTTGCAGAAGCATAGATAAATAAAAAAAAGAAAGGGTAACCAGACGGTACCCTTTCTTTTTATATGTATACTTCAGATTTATTCAGCAACGACCTCGAGGTTGAGTTCGGCCTTAATCTCCTTGTAGACATTGACTTTGGCGGTATAGTTGCCAACAGTCTTGATAGCCTCGACGGTAATGTTCTTACGGTCGATGTCGTAGTTGTGCTGCTCCTTGAGAGCCTCGGCAATCATGATGTTGTTGACACCACCGAAGAGCTGACCGTTCTCACCAACTTTGACGATGATCTTCACAGTCTTGCCGTTGAGGGCTGCCTGCTGGGTCTCGGCGTTCTTGCGGAGGGCTTCCTCCTTGTGGGCGCGCTGGCGCAGGTTCTCGGCGTGGATCTTCTTGTTCACGGGAGTGGCGATGATGGCCATTCCTTTGGGAAGAAGATAGTTGTTGGCATAGCCGTTCTTCACTTTGACGATTTCGTCCTTGTAGCCCAGATTGGCCACATCCTGTTTCAGTATGATTTCCATCTATCTTTCCTCCTTATTATTATTTGAGACAATCGGCGACGTAGGGCATCAGGGCGATGTGACGGGCGCGCTTGATAGCCTGCGAGACCTTCTTCTGGTACTTGTTCGAGGTGCCGGTGATGCGGCGGGGCAGAATCTTGCCCTGCTCGTTGACGAACTTCAGCAGGAAGTCGGCGTCTTTGTAGTCGATGTACTTGATGCCGAGTTTCTTGAAGCGGCAGTATTTCTTACGCTGAGTCTCCACGGCGATGGGAGTCAGATATTTGATTTCGCTTTCGTTAGCCATTTTCTTTGTTCTTTTAGGGGTTAAACATTAAGCCTCAGCGGGAGTTTCGACGGCTTCGGCCTTTTTGGCGCGCTTCTTCTCGTTGTAAGCAACGGCGTGCTTGTCGAGGCTGACGGTGAGGAAGCGGAGCAGGCGCTCGTCGCGCTTGTAGGCGACCTCGAGGTCGTTGATGACGCTACCCTCGGCCTTGAACTCTATAAGATAATAGAAGCCGGTGGTCTTCTTGCGGATGGGATAGGCCAGCTTGCGCATGCCCCAGTTGTTCTCGTACACGATCTCTGCACCTTTGCTGGTGAGCAGGTCGACGTACTTCTTTACCGTTTCCTTCATCTGTTCTTCAGACAAAACGGGAGTTGCAATGAAAACGGTTTCGTACTGTTTTACCATTTTGTGTGTTGTTTGTTGTTTGTTAATGTTGTTAAAACAAAAAAGGCAGAACTCCATGTTCTGCCTAACTTTTTTGAGCCACTTCGCGGACTCGAACCGCGGACCTACGCATTACGAATGCGTTGCTCTACCAACTGAGCTAAAGTGGCGACTGCGGTTAGCTGTGTCGGGGTGAGAAGACTCGAACTTCCGGCCTCCACGTCCCGAACGTGGCGCGCTAGCCAACTGCGCTACACCCCGCGATTTAGTGTCCTGGCAGGGATTCGAACCCTGGACCCATTGATTAAGAGTCAATTGCTCTACCAGCTGAGCTACCAAGACATTATTCTCTTTTCGCTTGTGTTTCCGGCAACCTCATCGGCCTTTAGGTTGGCGTTTGCTCGACAAACCAGCACACGCACCATAGGCGTTTAGAACATGGACTTTGATGTTGCCTTACAGCATTTCAAATTTCTCTCTTTTGGAGCGGAAAACGAGACTCGAACTCGCGACCCCGACCTTGGCAAGGTCGTGCTCTACCAACTGAGCTATTTCCGCATCTAAGTGCTAGCACTTTGCCTTTTCAGTACTCCGGGTGGGACTTGAACCCACACGCCCTTGCGGGCAAGGGATTTTAAGTCCCTCGTGTCTACCATTCCACCACCAGAGCATCTCTCTCTGATTTAGGAGCCTTCAGAGCGGAAAACGAGACTCGAACTCGCGACCCCGACCTTGGCAAGGTCGTGCTCTACCAACTGAGCTATTTCCGCATCAACTTTTCACCTCTTTTTGGCACACTTTTGCTCTCAAAAGCGGGTGCAAAAGTACAACCTTTTTTGAAACTGGCAAAATATTTTTTATTTTTTCGCCACAATTTTTTTTATCTCGTTCAGTTTAAGGAGCGCCTCAATCGGTGTAAGTGTATCAATATCAATATCCAATATCTTATCCCTTATCTCCAGCAATGTTGGGTCGTCAAGTTGGATGAAACTGAGCTGGTAGCCTCCCAAACCGTCATCTTTTTGTGTCGTTTTTCCATTTTTGGGGTTCTCGCCGTCCGTGCTTTCTGCCCCTCTGTTTTTGGCTTCCAGTTCCTGCAGCATGGCATCGGCTCGGTTCACCACCTTGGGCGGCATGCCGGCCAGACGCGCCACATGAATACCGAAACTGCGGTCGCTGCCTCCGGCCACAAGCTTGCGCAGGAAGATAACACGTCCGTCGACCTCCTTGACACTGACATGGTAGTTTTTTATCCGCTCATACTGCCGTTCCATCTCTATCAACTCATGGTAGTGTGTGGCGAACATCACTTTGGGACGCACCTTGCCGTTGTCGTGCAGATACTCGGTGATGGCCCATGCTATGGATATGCCGTCGTAGGTCGACGTACCGCGGCCAATCTCGTCAAGCAGCACCAGGCTACGGCTGCTGACATTGTTCAGGATACTAGCCGTCTCGTTCATCTCAACCATAAACGTAGACTCGCCGCTGCTGATATTGTCACTCGCGCCCACGCGCGTGAATACTTTATCTACCACTCCTATCGACGCTCTCTTTGCGGGGCAATAGCATCCCATCTGTGCCATGAGCACTATCAAGGCCGTCTGGCGCAGCAGTGCCGACTTACCGCTCATATTCGGACCGGTAATGATCATTATCTGCTGGCTGTCGCTGTCGAGCGTCACGTCGTTGCTCACATATTGCTCGCCCGGAGCCATCATGGTCTCTATCACCGGATGACGTCCGTCTTTTATCTCTATACGGTTGCCGTCGTTGAGCTCCGGACGGCAGTAATTGCCCTCCAAGGCCACCTCGGCAAAACTAAGCAGACAATCTATCTGCGCCACCACCTGGGCGTCGTGCTGCACAGGCTGCACATACTCCGTCACTGCCTCCACCAGCTGGTTGTACAGCTGCGTCTCCAGGGCCAATATCTTCTCTTCGGCACCCAGTATCTTGTCCTCGTACTCCTTCAGCTCGGGTGTGATATAGCGCTCGGCGTTGGTCAGCGTCTGACGGCGCACCCACTCCGCGGGCACCTTGTCCTTGTGAGTGTTGTACACCTCGAAGTAGTATCCGAACACATTATTGAAGCCTATCTTCAGCGACGGAATACCCGTAGCTTCACTCTCTTTGCGCTGCAGCGCCGACAGGTACTCCTTGCCCGAGCCCGACATCGAGCGCAGCTCGTCGAGTTCTTTGCTCACCCCGTCGGCCATCACGCCGCCCTTCTCCACCTTTGCCGGCGGTTCTTCCTTCACCTCGCGGCCGATACGTTCGGCAAGCGCACGGCAGGGGTTCATCTGCCCCGCCATGCGGTTCAAGGCCTCGCTGCCGTTGGCGGCGCACAGTCGCTGCACCTCCTCCACGGCTCCCAGCGAACGCCTCAGCTGCTGCATCTCGCGGGGATTGATACGGCTCACCGCAGCCTTTGTTATCAATCGTTCCAGATCGCCGATGGCTTTCACCTGCTGTGCCAGCGCCTGTCTCAGTTCGGCGTCGCGCACCAGTATGTCCACCACCTCGAGCCTGGCCTCTATGGGCGCCACCTCTTTCAGCGGCATCAGCATCCAGCGCCGCATAAGGCGCGACCCCATGGGCGTCAGCGTCCGGTCGATAACATTCAGCAGCGTCCTCGCATTGTCGTTGGCCGACCCCACAAGTTCCAGGTTGCGCACCGTGAAGCGGTCGAGCCACACATAGCGGTCTTTCTCCACACGGCTCAGCCGCGTGATGTTGGCCGTGCGGTCGTGCTGCGTGTCCTGCAGGTAGTAGAGCACCGCTCCGGCGGCAATGATGCCCTTGTCCAGGTCCTCCACGCCGAAACCCTTGAGGCTCGCCGTGCCGAACTGCTTCAGCAGCAGCTCGTGGGCGAAGTCGGGCGCGAAGACCCAGTCGTCGAAAGTGTTGCAGTAGTATTTCTCGGCAAAGTGCTCCTGCATCCAGCGCAACCGCTTGCGCTCCACCACCACCTCCGACGGGTGGAAGTTGCTCATCAGCTTGTCGATATAGGCCATGTCGCCCTGCGCCACGTAGAACTCGCCGGTCGACACGTCGAGGAAGCTCACGCCATGCTCTCTGTCAGCAATATGCAAGCCGCACAGGAAGTTGTTCTCCTTCACCTCGAGCACCATGTCGTTGTAGGCCACACCGGGCGTCACCAACTCCGTGATGCCGCGCTTCACCAGTCCCTTGGCGCTCTTGGGGTCTTCCAGCTGCTCGCAGATGGCAACCCTCAGTCCAGCCCTCACCAGCCGCGGCAGGTACTGCTCCAGCGCATGGTGCGGCACGCCGGCCAGGTCGGTGTATTCGCCGCCGCCGGCCATCTTGCGCGTCAACGTAAGGCCCAGTATCTGCGATGCCTTGCGGGCATCCTCGCCGAAAGTCTCGTAGAAATCGCCCACACGGAACAGCAGCACCGCGTCGGGGAACTTCTTCTTCATCTCGGCGTGCTGCCGCATCAGCGGCGATTCAGTATCAGTCTTTTTGGCCATCGTGGTCCTTCTGCAAACAAATTGCAAAAGTACAAACTTTTTCCCTATCCCCGCCAAAAAGATTTCAACACCTCGCCATGTCGTTTTTTTTGCGTACCTTTGCACCATGAGACAGATACTGCACACCCTCGGCCGCATAGCCGCCATAGCACTTATACTCAACATTTTCGGCACCATCAAGGCTCAATCCTACCCTTGGCAGGACAGCACCAAGAGCCTCGACAGCCGCGTCGAATGGCTAGTCCGCAACCTCACCCTCGACGAGAAGCTCTCGCTCATGGTGCACCACAACCCCGCCATCCCCCGCGTGGGCCTGCCGGAATACAGCTGGTGGAACGAGGCACTGCACGGCGTGGGCCGTGCCGGTATCGCCACAGTATTCCCCATGCCCATCGCCATGGCCGCCACCTTCGACCCCAATTTAATCGGCAACGTCTTCGGCTACATCGCCTACGAAGCCCGCCTGAAATACAAAGCCGCACAGGACACCGGCTACTATGGCGACTACGCCGGCCTCACCTTCTTCACCCCCAACATCAACATCTTCCGCGACCCGCGCTGGGGCCGCGGCATGGAGACCTACGGCGAGGACCCCTACCTCACCGCCATGATGGGGTTCGAATGCGTCCTGGGGCTGCAATCCGACAACACCGCCGCCTGCCTCAAACACTTCGCCGTGCATAGCGGCCCCGAAGGCATCCGCCACGAGTTCGACAGCCGCATCGGCGACCGCGACCTGCGCGAGACCTACCTCCCAGCCTTCGAATATATCATCAAGCACAGCGATGTGGCACAGGTGATGTGCGGATATAACAGGCTCAACGGCGAGCCCTGCTGCACCAACCGCCGCCTCTTCGACATACTGCGCAACGAATGGGAGTACGACGGCATCCTCGTCACCGACTGCTGGGCTTTGAACGATGCCTACGAGACCGACACCGTCATCCCGCGCCACCGTACCCACGCCACCGCCGCCGCGGCCTACGGCGACGCCTTCGGCCGCGAGGTCGACCTCGAGTGCGGCAGCGGCCTGCCCGCCCTGCGCGAGGCCGTGCAGCAAGGGCTGGTGCCAATAAGCAAGGTCGACGAGCACGTGCGTCGCATACTGAAAACCCGCCTCACGGTGACCACACCGCCAAGACAATTCCGTCCCGAAGGATGCTGCCCATACGGCCCGTCCGACGGTCCCACCTCCGTCGCCGCCCGGAGCATGGTGCTACTGAAGAACAACGGCGTGCTGCCCCTCAAGGAAGGCGAGTTCCTCCGCCTCGAAGGCCCCAACGCCTACGACAGCCTCATGCCCCTCGGCAACTACAACGGCACCCCCAAGCACACCATCACCATTGGCGAAGCTCTTGGGAAATACCAGGCCCTCAGCGCAGGCGACGGCAAGACGCTCGTCTATTGCGGCGGCCTCAACCCACAGCTCGAGGGCGAGGAACTGCCCGTGGAGAAGGAAGGATTTTACAAGGGCGACCGCACCCTCATTGAGCTTCCGAAAGAACAGGTGGCCGAGATAAAAGCCTTCAAGGCCCAGGGCTACCGCGTGGTGCTGGTGCTCTGCGCAGGTAGCGCCGTGTCGCTCGAGGATGTCATCGACGACTGCGACGCCGTCCTTCTTGCCTGGTACGGCGGTCAGGACATGGGTACCGCGGTGAAAGAACTGCTCTTCGGCGAGCGCGACGACTTCGGTCGCCTGCCGGTGACCATCTACCGCTCCACCGACGACCTGCCCTCATTCGACGACTACGCCATGCAGGGCCGCACCTACCGCTACGCCGACCGCGAGCATGTCGAGTTCCCCTTCGGCTTCGGCTACAGCTACAGCTTCCACCAGTTTTGGGGCGCCCCTACCGTCGACGAGGCCAACTTCACCGTCAGCGGCCTGGTGAGCCAGTGCAACACCGACGCCCCCAATGCCCGCAACCACCGCACCGTAGTGCAGGTATATCTAAAAAACGAGAACGACAACGACGGCCCCGTCAAGCAGCTGATTGCCGTCGAGCCGATATGGACCGAGTCGTTCGACAAAAAAGAGCCCTTCGAGATAGAGCTCGACCCCTTCTGGTTCCGTCAGTTCAACCCAGCCACCGGCCGTATGGAAGAACCCAAGGACAGCACCCAGTTCATCCTACAGGTAGGTTTCAGCAGCGACGACCGCGACCTCGTCGACCTGCCCTACACCTACCACAACAGGAAATAGTAGGTCTACTTAGCAAAACCCCGTAGGGGTGACACAACAGCGACCAATGTGCCGCCCCTACGGGGCTGCCGCCCAATTCGAGTAATTCGCCAGCAATTTTAATCAAAAAAAATTCGAGTTAATTCGTTTAATTCGCCGTTAAAAAAAGAAGAAATTCGCCGTTAAAAACGCCGTTGTCTCCCGCTTTGCGAAATCTATAAATCCAGTAGATCTTTCGGCGGCGATGTGTTTTCTATAATTTTCTGTGCAATTTTCTTATAATTTTGAGGCCGGAGGCCGACCCTCAAACCGCTGATAACTAGCCCTTGAACTGCCACCCTCTCTTACTATGCTCCTACTCCTCGCCTTATGCTCCCTTTATGAAAATTTACTCTGGTAGGCAATAATATATGGAATGCAACGTTTGTGGTAGCAGAATATAAATAAAAAATACCTTATCATGGCTAAACAGACGGCAGGATTTATGGGAGGATTCCACGGAAGACTCGGACCCGCAGTGGGTTACATGTGGCGCGGGCAGTGGTGTGTGCGGGCCTACAACCCCGCTCCGCGCAATCCGCGCACCCCGGAGCAGGTGGCGCACCGCGAGATGTTCAAGCGCGAGGTGCAGCTGGCATCGCACATGAGCTGGAACCAACCCAACGAAGTTGTGGATGGCATATTCACGGTTGACTACCGTAAACTTATACTTAGCACGGGTCCGCTGCAGGAGGCCGTGTACGAGGCGCCGGAGTGGACCTCGGACAACGTGCTGACGGTGAAGCTGGGGCGCAGCAGCGGCGACCGCCA
>ONDE01000018.1 GCA_900316515.1 uncultured Bacteroidales bacterium
GGAGCAATGGCACTTCCCCAGTCGCCACCAATGACATAAAACGGATAAGTCGTCACGCCATCCATCCTATGGTTGGCTCCATTCATGACAAACTCTACACCTTTGGCAATAGCGCAGAACTTGCCAATAATCAGTCGGTCACCGATGAAGTCGTAGAAATGGGTGACATGCTTCTCGAACTGGTCAGCACCATCCACATCATCGTAATAGGTGTAATCACCGATGATGATACGTGGGTTCTTCACCACGTTCTTGATGAAGCAGAGGCTTGGAATGTTGGGGTTCGGAAAAGCCTCGTTGGGGTTGGGCCTGTTTTTTATCATGATTTTACGGATTATCTGTATTAAAAAAGCTACAGATTCTTCCCGAAAAACGCCGCTAACGTGTCCCAGGGGATGTAGTCGCCCTCGCCACCGTCGTAGAGGTCGCAATGGGTGGCACCGGGGATGATGAGCAGCTGCTTGTTCTCTGGCACAGGGTTGGGCTTGCCGACAAAGTTGTAGCCCTCTGCCTTTCCGTCCACCATGTAGTGGTAGGCAGCCTCGCCAAAGTAGCGCGAATGAGCCTCCGCACCGTGCATCACAAGGACAGCGGATCGTATCTCGTTGATGTAATAGAGGAAGCGGGCATTGGCGTAGGCCTGGGTGCCGATAACGCGCCAGCCGTCGTTGCTGTTGCCGCTGCGCTTGTGATAGCCGCGCGGGGTCTTGTAGTAGTCGTGGTAGTCCTTGACGAACTGGGGAGCGTCTTCGGGCAACGGATCGACAACGCCGCCGGCCATAGCCATCGGGTCGGCAAGGCGCTGCTTGCCCATTGCCTCACGGGCGGCGTGGCGCGACTCTTCCTTGTCCTCGCTGTCGTAGTAGCCATTGCCGCTGATGCGGGTCATATCGTACATCGTGCTGGCCACGGTGGCCTTGATACGGGTGTCGGCAGCAGCAGCGTTGAGGGCGATGCCACCCCAGCCACAGATGCCAATGATGCCGATGCGCTCGGGGTCGACATTGTCCAGCTTGGAAAGGAAATCTACGGCGGCCATGAAGTCCTCGGTGTTGATGTCGGGCGACGCCGTGCGGCGGGGTTCACCGCTGCTCTCGCCCGTGTACGACGGGTCGAAGGCCAACGCCACGAAGCCGCGTTCGGCCATCCGCATGGCATAGAGTCCGTATAGAGGTCGGCGGCCAGCGTAAGCCCATATTGTGTCTCGAAGGTTACCTTGCGGTGGTTCACTTTCTCGCTCAGCGGGAACACCTTGTCCCACTCTTGAGTCAGTTCCAATTTTGTCATAGTCGTTTCTTTTTGTTCGTTTGTTGTCGTCTGGTGGCACGCTGTCAGCACAGCGCCGAGCAGCATGGCCGCTAATAAGGTCTTTTTCATTTGATTTAGGGATTACATGGTTGTTCAGCTCCTTTGGCCGAACGCTCAGCAACAGATGCGGGTTTGGCGCAGCTGCTCTTTGCGGGCCGAGGGGATTATCTCTTCGTGGTAGAAGTAGTTGACCACCACCGGGGGCTCGCCGTGGCGGGCGTGGGTGGTGTCGTCGTTGCGTACGTAGCGCAGGCCGCGGTCGGCGCAGAAGTGGCTCAGGTCGGCGTTGAGTTCGTGCCAGTAGGTGCGGTCTTTGCGGGTGTAGATGTCGTGGTAGAGGGTGTCGAGCCTGGGATGGTGTTCATGCACCCACTGCAGTATGCGCCCTTTGTAGTCGCCGCGCAGGTTGAGATTCTCCAGCCACACGAGGTTACACTGACCCTTGGCGCGTTCGATGATGGCCTCCACGTCGGTGATGCCGGGGAAGATGGGCGAGATGAAGCAGGTGGTGTCGATGCCGGCCTCGTAGAATTGGCGCATGGCCTCCAAACGGCGTTCAATGCTCACGCCGCGGTCCATCTCGCGACGGAATTCATCGTCGAGGGTGTTGATGCTCCAACTCACGCGGGCGCCGGGGAATGTCTTTATCAGGTCGAGGTCGCGCAGCACGAGGTCGCTCTTGGTGGCGATGCTGATGCGTATGCCGCTGCCTTGAAGCTGTTCCAGCAGGGCGCGGGTGCGCTTGTATTTGGCCTCGCAGGGCTGGTAGCAGTCGGTCACCGAGCCGAGAAAAGCCTCCTTGCCGACATAGCGCTTGGCGTTCTTGATGTCGGGCCACAGCTTCACGTCAATGAAGTCGCCCCACGGCTCGGGGTGGTTGGTGAAACGTTTCATGAACGAGGCGTAGCAGTACTTGCAGGCGTGGGCGCATCCCACATACGTATTGACCGAGAAGTCGCTGACCGGCAGGTTCGACTTGGTCATCACACTCTTGACGTCGATTTCTTTGATTGTCATAGAATAGTTAGTTTATATGAGCGGTTTTTTGATTGATTTCGCGAATCACCTTGGCAGGTGTTCCGGCCACGACCATATTGTCGGGCACATCCTTGGTGACGACACTGCCGGCGGCGACGATGGCGTTCTCGCCGATGGTGACGCCGGCCAGCACGGTGACGTTGGCGCCCAGCCAGGCGTTGCGGCCGATGACGATGGGCTTGGTGAGCAGTGTGTGGCGCGTGGCGGGGTCCTCGGGATGGTATTCGGTAGCCAGCACACAATGGGGGCCGATAAAGGCGCCGTCGCCGATGGTGATGCCGCCAATAGCCAATAGCGTGCAGCCGAAATTAAGGAAACAGTCGTCGCCGAAGCGCACACCTGGGCCGTAGTTGATGTTAAGGGGCGTGAATACACGCACGGTGTCGGGCACCTCGTTCCGCGTAATCTCCCGAAGGCATTCGCGCACCTCGGCCTCGGAATGATAGCCGCTGTTCATCTCGGCACAGAGCCGCATAGTGCGCTGCACTTCAGCGTAGAGTTCGTCGCTGCCGACGTATTCTTTACCGTTCATGGCTTAGTTCAGCAGACGGCTTTCGCCCCATTTGTATTGAGGATAGGCCTTCTTGAGGTCGTTGGCCGAGCCTTCCACACCGCTGCCGCCGCTGGTGGCGAAGACGTTGAGCACCTTGCCACTAAGGTCGTGGGCTTCGATGAAGGTGTTGACGATAGTAGGGGCGGTGTACCACCACACAGGGAAACCGATCCACACGGTATCATAGTCGGCGATGTTCTCGCAGCGGCCTTTAACGGCGGGACGCGACGAGCGGTCTCTCATCTCCTGCGTGGAACGCGAACCTTTGTCGCGCCAGTCTAGGTCGGCGGAGGTGTAGGCAACCTCGGGTGTAATCTCATAGAGGTCGGCGCCAAGCTCTTCGGCAAGTTTCTGTGCAGCAGCCTTGGTGTTGCCAGTGGCCGAGAAATAGGATACTAATGTCTTCTTCATATTTTTTGACTGTTTGTTTGTCTGATTATTGAGGTTTTGGGCACAAGCCGTAAACATCATACAACATGCGGCGAGGATTAATGTGATGCGTTTCATATTGTTATTTTTTTGACAGCAAAAGTTATTAATAATATCTTTTTCAAAATATTAAAGACAACTTCACTTATAGTTTCACCTGCAAAAATACAAAAAAAACATCAATATGTGCCTCAACAAATCGACGGCGATTTCTTCTTTGTTGAAAAAAAAATCTCTGTATTTAAAATATTTTTCGTACTTTTACGCCCAGAAAAATATGAAAGAAAAACGTTGGATAATTAGAGAAAACTATGATTTAGAAACTGTTGAGAGACTTGCTGCTTCGCTGGGCGTAGACCGAATTATCGCCACTCTGCTTGTTGAGCGGGGTGTTACGACGTATGAAGAGGCCCGTAGATTTTTCCGGCCGGGACTTGACCAAATCAACGATCCTTTCTTGATGAAAGGCATGAGACAAGCCATCGACCGCATCAACGAAGCGATACGGAAACAGGAACGCATCATGGTTTATGGCGACTACGATGTCGATGGTACATCGGCCGTAGCGCTAGTCTACTCCTACCTCAAGGAGTTGGACAATAATATTGATTTTTATGTGCCCGACCGCGAACGCGAGGGTTACGGCATCTCCTACCAAGGCATCGACTATGCACACGAAACGGGCGTTAAGCTGATGATTGCCCTCGACTGCGGCATCAAGGCCATGGAACAGGTCGACTATGCCAAGGAACGCGGCATCGACTTCATCATCGGCGACCACCACCTGCCCGGCGACGAAGTGCCGAAAGCCATTGCCGTGCTCGACCCCAAACAGGTCGACTGCCCGTACCCCTATAAAGAGCTCAGTGGCTGCGGCATCGGATTCAAAATCGTAGAAGCCCACCTCGAGGAGCGCATGGGCGTGCGCCTGTGCGACCTGCCCGAGCAACTCGATGCCTCTCGCCTGCAACGTCAAGAGGACCTCAAGCTGCGCCTGCTGAAATACCTCGACCTCGTCGCCATCAGCATCGCCAGCGACATCGTGCCCATTATGGGCGAAAATCGCGTGCTGGCCTTCTTCGGACTGCGTGTGCTCAACACCAAGCCACGTCCTGGTATAGAAGCCATACTTAAGTACGGCCATGTCGACAAGCGCCAGCCTGCCGAACAAACCGAACAAGCCCCCGGCGAGAAGAAAGGCGGTTATTTCGAAAAGGAACTTACCATCAGCGACCTAGTGTTCCTCATCGGTCCTCGCATCAACGCCGCCGGCCGTATAAGGTCGGCTTTCGACTCGGTGCGTCTCATGCTCACCGAAGACCCTGCCATCGCCCGCCAGCTTGCTGACGACATCAACCAATACAACACAGAACGCAAGGACCTCGACACCTCGGCCACCGAGGAGGCTAAACGCCGCATTGACAGCGACCCATTCTACCGCGACCGGCAGTCGCTGGTGCTCTACGACCCTTCGTGGCACCGCGGCGTCGTGGGTATCGTGGCCAGCCGTATCGTTGAAGCCTACAACAAGCCCGCCATAGTCTTCACCGAAGGGGCCGACGGCCTCATCACAGGCTCGGCACGTTCGCTCAAAGAGTTCGACATGCACGAAGCTCTGGAGAAATGCGCCGACCTGCTTGAACATTTTGGCGGCCACAAAAGCGCCGCAGGCGTCAGCCTCCGCAAGGAGAACATGCGAGCTTTCCTAGACCGCTTCGAGCAATTGGTGCGCGAAAGCATAGGTCCCGAAGAGGTCATTCCCGAAGTGGAAGTGGATGCTGAACTTGGCTTCTCGCAGATAACACCCAAATTCCTACGCATTCTCAAACAGTTCGCCCCCTTCGGCCCGGACAACAACGTGCCTGTCTTTGTCAGCCGTCACCTGGTGGATTACAACGAGTACGGCTCGAGCAGTGCCCGCATCGTTGGCATGAAACACCTCAAGTTCTCCGCCATGTCGGTGCAGGAGTCTATGTTCAAGCCCTACCCCGCCATAGCATTCCAGATGGCCGAATACTACAACCGTGTGAAATCAGGCGATGTGTTCGACCTCTGCTATCAAATCGAAGAGAACTATTGGCGCGGCAAAACCGAAATCCAACTCAACGTCAAAGACATCAAGTTCGTTGACTGAGCAACCCTCTACACAAACAAGGCCCCTGCAACGCGTTGCAGGGGCCTTGTCGTTTAGTGTCTTACCGTTATCACTATCGGATAGTGGTCGGAGATATATGGCACCCCGTAGTCGCCGTCGAGGGTGCGAAAAGACTTCACTTTGACATCTCGCACAAAGAAGTGGTCGATGACCTTGGCATCTGTGCCATTACCACTTTGGCCGAGGCCACCAAAGGCATTGTAGGTGAAAGCATGGCTGGTGCTGTCGGTCATCTCGCGAGCATCCTGCAAGCCGACGTTATATAATGCATGGAAGATGGTGTCGTCGATGGTGCAGTTCATATCGCCACCCACTACAACGGGAATCCCTTTCAAACTGTTGGCCACTATGTCACCCACTACCTGTGCACCTTTGCCGCGGGCGTCGTCGCTGACGTGGTCGAGGTGGGTGTTGAGATAGGCAAATTCGCGCCCGACTATTTTATCTCGGAAGCGAGCCACTGTGACGGTACGATAGCAGCCAGCGCCCTCGTATTTCGATGGTACTTCGGGAGTCTCGCTGAGCCAGCGTGTGGTATCGTACAATAGGAGTAGCCGCGTGGTATCGTAGTAGATGGCCATGAACTCGCCAGCTTCTTTGCCGTCATCGCGTCCCACGCCGATGCGGCGGAACTGCGGCAGGCAGCTGTCGAGGTAAAGTAACTGGTCGATCAGCGCCTCCTGCAGACCGATAGCGGCGGGTCGCTCCTCGTCAATCATCTTCACCACGGCGGCCTTGCGGTTGGGCCAGCCGTTCTCACCATCGATGTTGTTCCATGAATTGTAACGGATATTGAACGAAATTATCTTCAGCTCATCATCCTGTTTGCCACAGCCGCACAGCAGCAGCATGGCGCAAAGTATAAATGCTATTCTTTTCATAATACCCTAAAACGCAATAAATGAATAATTATTGCCATACAGTCACACAATATTGCCGCCATCTTTACGTTATGTAATTTGAAAGGGGAAGATAAAGGGAAGTTATACGTAGTTAAGAGAGATTAGGGGAACAATTTCTTATGCTCGCCAAAACATTTGCCTTAACTTCTTTAACTCCTCAACTCCTTAACTCCTAAAATAAACAATATGGCAGACGACAAAAAGATTATCTTCTCGATGGTAGGCGTTGGTAAGCTTATTCCACCAAGCCGCCAGATATTGAAAGACATTTACCTCAGCTTCTTCTACGGAGCCAAGATAGGCATCATTGGTCTCAACGGCAGCGGCAAATCGAGCCTGATGAAGATCATCGCCGGTGTCGACAAGGACTACCAAGGCGAGGTGGTCTTCTCGCCAGGCTACAGCGTCGGCTACCTCGAGCAGGAGCCTAAACTCGACGACACCAAGACCGTCAAGGAGGTGGTGCAGGAGGCCGTGCAGGAGGTCGTCGACCTACTGAAAGAGTACGACGAGGTGAACAACGCCTTCGCCGAACCCGATGCCGATTTCGACAAACTCATCGCCCGTCAAGGCGAGCTCACCGAACTGCTCGAAGCCCACGACGCCTGGAATCTCGACACCAAACTCGAGCGCGCCATGGATGCCCTGCGTTGCCCCGACGAGGACCAGCTGGTGAAGAACCTCAGCGGCGGCGAGCGCCGCCGTGTGGCCCTGTGCAGACTTCTCTTACAGGAACCCGACATACTGCTCCTCGACGAGCCTACCAACCACCTCGACGCCGAGAGCATTGACTGGCTTGAACAGCACCTGCAGCAGTACAAAGGCACCGTCATCGCCGTCACCCACGACCGCTACTTCCTCGACCATGTGGCCGGCTGGATACTTGAACTCGACCGTGGCGAGGGCATCCCCTGGAAAGGCAACTACAGCAGCTGGCTCGAACAGAAGACTGCCCGCTTGGCCATGGAGGAGAAGCAAGAGAGCAAACGCCGCAAGACTCTGCAGCGTGAGCTGGAGTGGGTGCGTATGGCCCCCAAGGCACGCCACGCCAAGGGCAAGGCCCGTCTGGCCGCCTACGACCGCCTGCTGAACGAGGACGTGAAAGAGAAGGAACAGAACCTAGAGATATTTATCCCCAACGGTCCGCGCCTGGGCAACAAGGTGCTCGAGGTCAACGGTGTGAGCAAAGCCTATGGCGACAAGCTTCTCTACGAGAACCTCACCTTCAGTCTGCCGCCCGCTGGCATTGTGGGCATCATAGGCCCCAACGGTTGTGGCAAGACAACCCTCTTCCGCCTTATCATGGGCCTCGAAAAGCCCGATACGGGCACCTTCGAGGTCGGCGAGACCGTCAAGATAGGCTACATCGACCAGCAGCATGCCGAGATAGACCCCGAGAAGAGCGTCTACGAGATGATCTCTGGCGGCAACGAGAACCTGCAGGTCGGCGGCCGACTCGTAAATTCGCGTGCCTACATCTCCCGATTCAACTTCAGCGGCACTGACCAGAGCAAGAAAGTCGGTGTGCTCAGCGGCGGCGAGCGCAACCGTCTGCACTTGGCGCTGACCCTCAAGAGCGAAGCCAACGTGCTGCTCCTCGACGAGCCCACCAACGACATCGACGTCAATACCATGCGCGCCCTCGAGGAGGGTCTCGAGAACTTCGCCGGTTGTGCTGTAGTCATCAGCCACGACCGCTGGTTCCTCGACCGCATCTGCACACATATCCTTGCCTTCGAGGGCGACTCGCAGGTCTACTTCTTCGAAGGTGGCTACACCGAATACGAGGAGAACCGCAAGAAACGCCTAGGCGACGACACCCCACACCGTATACACTACAAGAAACTGAAAGCTTGACGTCACGAGATTTTCATAAATCTTGATGGCGTTAATGTAATGATTTTTGGTTCAGAATTTCTAATTATTTACTAGTTCTTTGCAGGTCCATCAGTCGGCGGCGGGCCACAACATACGTGGTGTGTCGGTCGGTGATGGCATTTTGCGCCTGCAACAGCAGGGCGTGAGCCTGTAGCACTTCGGCAATGGTCACAACCCCGGCTTCATAGTTGAGGGTGGCAAGCCGGTAGTTCTCTTGCGCTATATCAAGCGCCGCCGAGTCCGACTTCATCAGTATACCTGCATCCAGCATGTCGCTGTAGGCTTTCTCCTCCTCCAGCGACATCATTTTGCTGTAGTATTCCTGTTTGAGGCGTGCCTCCTGTATACGTATGTCGTGCTGTTTCAGCTTGTGAGAAGTCTCCAACCACCCTGTCAGAGGCACCGAGAGCGAAAGCAGCGCCACAGCATTGGCCGAGGGATCGGTCTTTATCAGGTTGCCATAATAGGCTGCTCCCATCAGCGTGAGTTGCGGCAACGCCTCGCCGAGGGTGAGCCTCCGTTGCAGTTGCTCGGCTTCCACACCAAGTTGCAGCAGTCGCGCCTCAGGCCGCAACGTGTCACCGACTGGCGAATACGAGAAGTCCGGCATCGACGGCATCTCAAACTGCGGGTCCATGAACACCAATGTGTCACTGTAGTCTATGCCTATCTGGTTACAGAGCAGACGTTTCGAAAGACGTATGCCGCTGACAAGTTGCTGCTGGCTGGCGAGCATCTCGTTGCGTTTCAGCTGCAGTTGCAAGGCATCGGCGCGTGTCACGAGGCCGTTGCCCAGCGCCAGCTGTACCACGCGGTCGAGCGAGTCGATAAGGGTCAGTGCGGCAGTGACCGTAGCCACTTTCTGCTGCAACCCCGCAACGAGGTAGTATGTAGATTCTATATTCTCGACAACGTCGCGTATCTTCATATCCGACTGCAGTTCAGCAGCTTCCACTCCGAGGTTAGCCAATTTATTGCCAACAACGATACGACCACCAGCAAAAAGGGGCTGTACGGCAAGAACCGAACCACTTGCGCCCTTCTTCATCAGCGACAGTTCTTTCTTGATATCGGTCTCCGTAGAAACCAATTCATAGAGATCCATCAGCAATTGCCGCATGTCGTTCGACTGGATGTCTTCAATGCTGAAATGAATAAGTGGATTGACCGAATAGTAGCCCAAACCCGACAGATTCACCTGTGGGAAATATTTGGCGAACACCTGTCGCTTAACTTCGCGCGCATTTTCGATCTCCATCTGCGAGGTGCGTATCTCCACATTGTTGCGTCGCGCCAACGCCAAACAGCTGTCGAGCGTGAGTCCCTGAGCCTGTGCCGAACTGGACATTGACAATAATACACTGGGAATTATAACGGCGCAGAAAAAACTGAATAATATGTTGCCTATCGTTTTCATTGCTATTTTTCTAATTTAATCGGACGGAAGTTCTGTCGCTTTTTGTTCTCGAAGGCCACACAGTAGGCCACTGGCAGGATGGTGATAACAAGCGGCAGTGTGAATATCGTACCGAAACATATCACCACGCCCATCGGCATCCACAGCATGGTGCCAGCCAGTATCATGGGCACCACACCGATGGCCGTCGTGGCCGAGGTGAGGAAGATGGGCCGCATGCGTCGCAAGCCTGCCTGGTAGGCCGCCTCGGTGACCGACAGCAAGTCTTTGGTACGCAGTTCGGCCACATAGTCGTACATGATGATGGCATTGCGCACTATGATGCCCACAAGCGAGATGAGGCCAAGCACTGCCGAAATCGAGAAGTCGAGTCCGAAGATCCACAACCCGAAGGTGGCGCCGAAGATGCAGAGCACCGACATCGAGATGGATAGCAGCGATATATTCAGCTTGCCGTAGTGGATGATAAGCACTATGAACATCACGAAGATGGCGGCTATAAAAGCCATTATAAGACTGGGGAGCAGGCTGGAAGAGAATGCATAGGCGCCGCCCGATTCGACGGTGACACCGTCAGGCAGCTCCATCTTGTCGAACTCGTGCTTTATTTTGTAGAACTCCCTTATCTGTCCGTGGCCAGGCATCACGTCGGCCGACACGGTGACGCAGCGCACTCCGTTGCGGTGTGGCATGTTGCTGTGATGGAACCGAGGATATATGTCGGCCACCTGGCGCAGCTGCACCCATGCCCCCGGCTGCGCACACGGCACCAGCAGGTCGCCCAGCGAGCCGTAGTCGATATTCTGCTTGCCCTCGGAATAGATGGATATGGGTATATTGTAGTCGCCATCCCAGAGCGAGGATAGCGTGGTGCCCGACAAAGCAGTGCTCAGGTATACCGAGAGATTCGACTGTGTGATGCCAAGCCTGTTGGCCACATCGGTTTTCAGCTCCACGTCCACCATTTCCTCCGTCTCATCGTAGTCGGAGTGGACATAGAACAAGTTGGGGTTCTGCTTCATCAGCCGTAGCAGCGAATCGCGCACAGCCGCTATGTCTCCATAGTTGTCGCCTTTCACATAGAACTCTATCGGCGACAACACCGACTGGTAGTCCATCTGTTTGAACTTTATCTGTGCCTGCGGGAAGATGTTCTCGTAGCGCTGCGCATATTCGGCAATCAGTTCCTTCGTGGCGTCGTCGCCCGTTGTGTTGACGATAAACTGCGCATAGTGGTCCGAGGCCAGCTGCGGGGCATAGGTCAAGTGGAATCGCGGCGACGACATGCCGACAAACGACGTGACGCTCTTCACCCGTTCGTCCTGGAGCAGCAAGGCAGACAGCGAGTCGGACACCCGCTCGGTCTCATCCAGCGACGAACTGGCAGCCATATGTATCTCCACAGCAAAGCTGTCGCGCTCAGCCTTGGGAAGTATCTGTATATTAATCTGTGTAAACAGGAACACTCCCACCACCACCAGCACGGCTCCGATGGCCAAGGTGAGTTTCTTGTGGCGGAAGCAAAATGCCAGCCGTTTCTCATAATTGCGTTGCATCCAGTCGAAGAAAGCATCCTGCACACGATCCAGACGGGTGGTCTTGTTCCCGTTCTTGATCATCTGCGACGAGATGTACGGGATAACCAGGATGGCATACAGGAAACTACAGGCCAAGGCGATCAGTATGGTCCACGGGAAGAGCTTGATGAAGTCGCCCATGATGTTGTGCTTCATGATAGCCAATGCCGGGAAGAACATCATGGCTATGGAAGCTGTGGCAAAGAGCATCGAGTTGGAGAGCTTGCTGGTCGACACCACGGCCGCATACCAGCGCGAGTGGCCCGCCCGCAGCAGTTCGGTGTAGCCGTCGACGACCACCACCGAGTCGTCCACTATCATGCCAAGCACCGCTATCAGCGCCGCCAAGGTCACCGTGTTCAGCTCGAAGCCGATGAAGTACATTATTCCCAGCGTGGCGGCGATGCATATAGGCACCGACGTCGAACTCACCAGTGCTGTGCGCAGCGGGAAGAGCAACAGCATCACGAAGATGACTATCAGTATGGCCTCCAGCAGGTCTTTGAGGAAAGACCGCACCGAGCGGTCTACCACCTTGGGTTGGTCGGTGATACGGTGTATGTGGATGTCGGGCGTGATGCACGTCTCGAATTCGTCTATGATTTCCTCTACCTTGTTGCCGAATTTCACCACGTTGTTACCAGGCCTCATCTCTATCGAGAGCATGATGCAGCGGTTGTCCTTCACAGAATCGTCGCTGTATTTGATGTGGGGTTTCGACTCTTCGTAGCGCGACTCGATGGTGGCTACGTCGCGCAGTCGTAGCGTCTGCCCTGTCGCAGGATCGGCGAAGACCACCAGTTCGCTAAGCTCGTGCAGGTTGCCATAGGGTATGGTCACCTGGACCATGGCGCTGCCCTCGTCGTTGCTCAATTTACCCGATATGGTGCGGAAGCCATGCGATGCCAGCTCGGCCGACACCATGGCTGGCGAGATGGCATACTGCGTCAGCTTCATCGGGTCCATGTGGACAGCTATCTCCTCCTTCTGGTCGCCCACAACGCTTATGCGGCCCATCTCCCTGATTCCACGCAGCCGCACCGACAGCTGCTTGGCGACAGCCTCCAGCTCGCGTGGCGAGCGTTCGCCGCTCTCTATGGCCAGCAGCAGCGACGATGCATTGCCGAAGTCGTCTATCACAGCCGTCGCCGCCACACCCTGCGGCAAGTCGGTCAACCTGTACAGCGACAGGCCCTCGCGTATACGCGACCACGTAAGCTTGGGGTCGTCGTCCGAATGCACCAACGACACGAAGACATACAGCATTCCGTTCTGGCTGTAGGAGTAGGTGTTTTTCTTGTCAACATCGGTAAAGGTGAACAGAAACTCCTCCACCTTTCCCGCCACCTGCTCCTCAATCTCTTCGGCGGTGGCGCCAGGATACACCACAGCCACCACGCCCTGCTTTATCTTTACGGTCGGGAATTCGTTCTTGTTGAGGTTTGGCAACGCATAGATGCCTATGGCTATGGTTATTATTATCGAAAACGCAATCAGCGGGAAACTCCGCATCGCGCCTCCTATCATGTTCCTCCTCGATGCCATATCACTTACTGCTTACGGTTTTTACTTTGGCACCGGTATATAGCTTCTGGTTGCCGGCAGTAACTATCGTGTCGCCGGCGGCAAGACCTTCCTTCACCACCACTCCGTTGCGTATGAAGTCGCCAACCACGACGGTGCGATGTTCTGCCCTGCCGTTCTTCACCACCCACAGCACCGTGCCTTCGGGCATCGTAAGCAGACAGTCGCTGGGCACCACAATGCCGCCCACGGAGTTCAGCTTTACCTTCACCTTGGCCACCATGTCGGGCAGCAGGTTCTCCACATTGCCCGACACCACCGAGGCGAAGACCTTGTAGGTATGCCCCAGCGGATTGGCGCTTAGGCTCTTGTCACTTATGCGCAACGACAAAGGTTCGTTGCCCAAAGCAGGCACCACGGCGGTGGCCGCGTCGCTGACATTTATCTGTGATATCTCCTGTTCGGGGACTGAGAACTGTACCCGCAGGCGCTTCAGGTCGAGCACACGGGCGAACACCTCGCCCGGACGCATCTCCTGTCCCACATGGTAGGTGCCGCACGACACCACGCCGCCAAACGGTGCCCGAAGAGAACAATTTTCCAAATGCTTGCGAGAGCTCACCTCGCTCTGGCGAGCCTTCTCCAGATTGGTCTCCATCTCCACCCATTTCACCTCACTTATGCCGCCCTCGCGGTGCACAGCCTCCAGACGACGGTAGGCATCCTCGGCCTGACGCAGTGTAGCCAGCGAAGCGGAATGCATGCTCTGTGCCGTGGTGGCATCGACCTCGGCCAGCAGCTGCCCTTGCACCACACGGTCGCCGTTCTTCACGGCCGTCTTGGTCAGCGTGCCACCAAGCGGGAACGAGAGCGTCACCTCCTGCTCCGAGCCTATGTCGCCAACATAGTTGCGCTCGGTCATATTGTCGGCATCGCCAACGACGAGAGTCTCAACAATTATCGAGTCCGTCCATCCCGACGGCACCTTGTTCTTGCCGCCGCAGGAACATAATAGCGTCGCCGCCACAAACAAAAAGACAATATAAGCATCCTTCATATTCTGGAGTTTTTTATCTAGTTTTCAAGCTCTTCTTGCTGTTTTTAAAGATTATATCAAGGTACAAAGATACAACTTTTTTTCAATGCATAAAAGTGATAAAATCTGCACATTTCTGCAAAGCAGGAGAATCAGACCGAATTGAGCGACATTCATAACAGGGAAAAATAGTTTTCAACAATAGTCTTAGGTTGAAAAAAAAAGTGTAATTTTGTAGCACCTTTTCGACCCGAGGTTTCAGGTTTAGGATTTAATGTATAGTTAGTTACTCCTTTCATCGTATAAAAAGATAGCACAATGCCCCAGTTCACCCACCTGCATGTGCACTCGCACTACTCAATGCTCGACGGCATGTCGAAGATTCCCGACCTCATAGCCAAAGCAAAGCGCTGCGGCATGTACGCCATGGCCCTCACCGACCACGGCAATATGTTCGGCATCAAAGACTTCCTCGATACAGCGAACAAGGAGAACGGCAAGGTGAAAGGAAAAATCAAGGAACTGGAGGCTCAAATCGAGGAGGTTGAGAAGACCTACGGCGACACCAGCGTGCCCGAAGGCACACCGAGCCTGAGCCAACTGCGCGAGGAGGTGGAGAAACTGAAAGGACAGTTCTTCAAACCTATCGTGGGCACCGAAGCCTATTGTGCACGCCGCACTCTCTACGACAAGGACAAGAACCTCAAGGAAATCAACCCCGAGACAGGACGCGAGCGTATTGTTGACAGCAGCGGCTACCACCTCATTCTCCTCGCCAAGAACCTCAAAGGCTACCACTCGCTGTGCAAGCTGGCATCCATCGCCTATACCGACGGTTTCTACAACCGGCCCCGTATCGACCACAACGTGCTGAAGCAGTACCACGAGGGGCTTATCTGCAGTTCGGCATGCATAGGCGGCGAGATACCGCAGCTGATAATGGCCGGCAAGATAAAGGAAGCCGAAGAGGCGGTGCTGTGGTTCAAGGAGGTGTTCGGCGACGACTACTACATCGAGTTGATGCGCCACAAGACCGACAAGCCCAACGCCAACTACCAGACCTACGAACTGCAGCAGAAGATCAACCCGGTGCTGATAGAGCTCGCACGCAAGCACAATATCAAGATTATTGCCACCAACGACGCCCACTTCGTCGAAGAGGAGCACGGCGAAGCGCACGACCACCTCATCTGTCTGGCTACTCAGAAGGACTACGACGACCCCAACCGCATGCACTACACCAAGCAGGAATGGCTGAAGAGTCCCGAGGAGATGGCCGCCATCTTCGACGACCTGCCCGAGGCATTGGAGAACACCATGGAGATTGCCGACAAGGTGGAGGTGTACAGCATCGACAGCGACCCACTGATGCCGGTATTCCCCATACCCGAGAGCTTCGGCAACGAAGAGCAGTGGCGCGAGAAATACACAGAAGAGGATCTCTTCAACGAGTTCACCCGCAACGAGAAGGGCGAGGTGGTGATGAGCCAGGAAGCCGCCGAGAAAAAGATAAAGAAGCTGGGCGGCTACAACAAACTCTACCGCATAAAGTTCGAGGCCGACTATCTGGAGCATCTAGTGTGGGAAGGCGCACGGAAGCGCTATCTAAGTGGCGATTGGCAAGCGGAGAGTGGCAGTTGGACCGACGCTGAAATCAAGGATGCGTTGATCGAAGAGGTGCGCGAGCGCATCATCTTCGAGCTGCACACCATCAAGACCATGGGCTTCCCTGGCTATTTCCTTATAGTGAGCGACTACATACGCGCGGCGCGCGAAGAGTTGGGAGTCAGCGTAGGGCCGGGACGCGGCAGCGCGGCAGGAAGCGTGGTGGCCTACTGCCTCTGGATTACCGACCTCGACCCCCTGCGCTACGACCTGCTGTTCGAGCGCTTCCTCAACCCCGACCGCATCTCGCTGCCCGATATCGACGTCGACTTCGACGACGCCGGACGCGGCAAGGTGCTCGAATGGGTGACGCACAAATATGGCAAAGAACGCGTGGCACATATCATCACCTACGGCACCATGGCCACCAAGAGCTCCATAGCCGACGTGGGGCGTGTGGAGAAGATACCTCTGAACACCGTCAACCAACTCAAGGGCTATATCCCCGACCGCGGTTTTCCCGACAATGTCAAAGACGAGAAAGGCAAATCGCCGAAGGTGAACCTCAAGAACTGCTACAAATATGTGCCCGAACTCAAGAGCATCATGGAGAATGGTCCCGACGACCTGAAGCAGATGCTCACCTATGCCGAAGAACTTGAGGACACCAACCGCCAGATAGGCATCCACGCCTGTGGCGTCATCATCGGCTCGCAAGACATCACCAATGTCGCTCCCGTCTGCGTCATCAACGACAAGGACAGCGGCGAGGATGTGCTGGTGACACAGTACGACGGCCACGTGGTGGAAAACGTGGGCCTCATCAAGATGGACTTCCTGGGGCTCAAGAACCTCACCATCATAAAGAACTGTGTGCGCATGGTAAAGAAACGCACCGGCGAGGATGTCGACGTCGACCATCTGCCACTCGACGACGAGCTCACCTACAAGCTATTCTGCGAGGGCAACACCGTCGGCGTGTTCCAGTTTGAAAGTGCCGGCATGCAGAAATACCTGCGGGAGCTGCAGCCGCATGTCATCGACGACCTCATAGCCATGAACGCCCTCTACCGACCGGGTCCCATGGACAATATACCCGAATTCATCGACCGCAAGCAGGGCCGCAAACCCATCGAGTACGACCTGCCAGTGATGGAGAAATACCTCAAAGACACCTACGGCATCACCGTGTACCAGGAGCAGGTCATGCTCCTGAGCCGCCTGCTGGCGGGCTTCACTCGCGGCCAGAGTGACACCTTGCGCAAGGCCATGGGCAAGAAACAGATTGACAAGATGAATGAGCTGGAGGTGCTCTTCTATGAAGGCGGCGAGAAAAACGGCCACCCCAAGGAGACCCTCTCCAAGATATGGGAGGAATGGAAGAAGTTCGCCTCCTACGCCTTCAACAAGAGCCACGCGGCTTGCTATTCGTGGGTGGCTTACCAGACAGCCTACCTCAAAGCCCATTACCCTGCCGAATATATGGCTGCCGTGATGACCTCGGCACAGACCGACATCAGCCGTGTGCGCGAGCTTATGGACGACTGCAGGAAGCAGGGCGTCGAGGTGGCCGCGCCAAGCGTCAACGAGTCGGAGCTCGACTTCAGCGTCGACCGCGACGGCAAGATACGCTTCGGCATGCAGGCCATCAGCGGCATGGGCGAAGCCGCCTCGTCGGTAATCATCGCTGAGCGCGAGAAGAACGGTCCCTACAAGGACATCTTCGACTTCTTGGAGCGCGTCGATATGCACGCCGTGAACAAGAAAAACATGGAGGTGCTGGTAAAAGCCGGTGCCTTCGACGGCGTGGGCGACATGCACCGCGCACAATATTTCCACAAGGCCGACGCTGCCGAAGCGACGCCCACCTACCTCGACCAGCTGGTGCGCTGGGCCATCCGCCGCCAGGACAACGCCGGGTCGGCACAGATGAGCATCTTCGACATGAGCAGCGAGCTGGCCGAAGAGGACCACCCACCGGTGCCGTTTGCACAGCCATGGAACAACATAGAACGTTGCCGCCACGAAAAGGAGGTTATCAGCACCTACCTCAGCGGACACCCGCTCGACGACTTCCGCTACGAGATGCGGCTCATGACCAACACCACCGTGGAGCAGCTGGGCAACCTCGAGGCGCTGGCTGGCAAAGAGGTGAAGTTCGGTGGCATGGTGTCAGGTGTCAAGGAGATGCTAAGCCGCAAAGGCGAACAGTTCGGCAGCATGGTCATCGACGACTACAGCGGCAGCTATGAGCTGCGTCTCTTCGGCGACGAATACCTGGCCTTCAAGAGCTTCTTCACCGACAACACATTCGTCTACTGCCGTGCCAAGGTCAACTCGCGCAAGTATACCGACAAGAGCGGCAACGAACGCACCTATACCAGTCTGAAGATCCTCACCATGCTATACCTTGGCGGCGTGCTCGACAAGTTCTCGTCGCACCTCAACTTCAAGGTAAAACTCGATGACATCGACGAAGCCTTCTGTAAAGACATAGAGAAACTGGCCAAGAAGCATAAAGGCACGGTACCGTTGCGAGCCACCGTCGTCGACACCGCACAAGGGCTCTCGCTGACCATGAACACCCGCGAGTTGAAGGTGAAAGTGCGCGACATAATCCCGCTGCTGGAACAAGTCAACGGCGTCTACGACATCCAACCCTGCATAAAAACCGCCTAACCCCTATCCCGCTACCTGCTAACCGCTAATCACCATCCACAATAGCCCACCCATGGTCCCACCTCTCACCACCCCGGTCCCCGTCACCGCCCTGCCGTTCCAGCTCGACTTTACAAGCGGTATTGTGAGCCTCGGCTCGTGCTTCGCCGACGAGATAGGCTCGCGGCTGAACGATGGCGGCTTCCGCATAGAGCAGAATCCCTTCGGCACGCTCTACAACCCCGCATCGATAGCAGCGGCGCTGCACCGCATTGTCGACGACAATGAGATAACCGAGGCCGACCTGGTGCAGCACGAAGGCCTGTGGCATTCGTGGCACCACCACGGCAGCTTCTCGCGAGCGACGAAAGAGGAATGCCTCGAAGTATGCAATAGCCGCATCCATCAGGCCCACAGGGCGCTGAAAGAAGCCACCCTGTTGATTGTAACCTTTGGCACGGCATGGGTGTTCGAGCACGACGGCAGTGTCGTGGCCAACTGCCACAAGCTGCCGCCCCAGCAGTTCGTGCGCCGCCGCATGAGCGTCGACGAGGTAGTGTCTATTTGGCATCCCCTGCTGAAAGAGCTGCACGCCCACTACCCCACCCTCAATATATTGTTCACCGTGTCGCCTATACGCCACATGGCCGACGGCGCCCACGGCAACCAGCTCAGCAAAAGCACCCTCCTGCTAGCCATCGACCAGCTAAACACTCGAGCAATCACCTATTTCCCGTCATACGAGATAGTCCTCGACGAGTTGCGCGACTACCGTTTCTTCGGTCCCGACATGGCCCATCCCACCCCATTGGCTGTCGACATAGTGTGGGACCGCTTCCAGCAGGCCTGTATGACGCCCGCCGTCATCCAGCAGGCCCACCTCAACGCCAAACGACACAAACGCGAGAAACATATACCCCTGCATTGATACCATGAAAAACATCAAAGTATTCGCCCTTTTGGCGGCGCTGCTAACCCTGTGCGCCTGCAACCCCACACCTAAGGCTCTGCAGATGGAAGGCCACTATACCTACCAGCATGCCTTCAACTACGACATGCAAGGCCACCACTTCGACGTGAGCGAGAGTGGCACCATGGACTTCTACGCCGACAGCACAGCCCTCGACTCGGCACGCCAGGTCTATACCGTCACCCTGCCCGACAGCAGCACCACGACATGGGTGTTCAACTATATCAGTCCCAGCCGCTGGCACCTCGAGGGCGACACCCTCTTCTTCGCCGGCGCCAAAGAGGGCTTCCGCATGGAACTGATAGAGGGCGACGGCGCGACAGAATTAGCGCAGAAGGTTATCGACACCTATAGCAACGGCATCGAATACGAATACCGTTTCCACCTCGACACGCTGACCGCCGACCTGCTGCAGTGGAGTTTCACCTACCGCGACGGCCACAGCGACACATGGCGCTTCTACCGTGCAACGAGTGCTGAATAGGTACAGGTTTGGCTGCGATGTATGGGGTCCTGTACTCTTCCTGCTGGTAATAGACGTGAACTCATTAGAATAATTTGGCGAAAAACTTTCAACATCCAATTTAATTCGTATCTTTGCACCTGCATCGGCGGGACGGCATCACAGCCTACTCCTCAATGCAACAGCACTTTGAAACAGTGAACAATTAGGTTCCGCCCTCCAAGAACGGGCGGCCAAGAGGGAATCACGTGCAAATCGTGAGCTGTCGCGCAACTGTAAATCACCGAACAAAATCCTGTCGGCGTTATGCCATTGGACACTATCAATGTCTGAGAAGGTGCCGGAAGGATGGTGAAAGCCAGGATACCTGCCTATTTGTTTTCGGACAATGCTTTCGCGTCAAAAGTCATTCGTTCCACGGCCCTTCTATGGTTGCCTACCTCCATTTGCTTTTTTTTATTGACACGATACCGCATTGCCCCAATGTGATGTGGATTTTGAATGCGTTAATTATTGAGTATTAATATAAACAGAGCAACTATGAACTGGAAAGAAGACTATAGAAGAAAAGTGTCGAAGCCTGCAGAGGCTATAAAAGACATCCACGACGGCCAGTGCGTTGTCATGGGCCACGCCGCCGCCGCACCACGACTCATACAGCAAACCCTCGCCGACCACTGCGAGGACTACAACGACGTGCTCATATTCCATATGACCACCCTTGGCGACAACCCCTGCTACAAGCCCCAATGCTACGGCCATTTCCGCCATGTGAGCAACTTTCTCTCGGCCAACTCACGCGAAGTCATCGAACGTCGCGAAGGCGATTTCTTCCCCGCCTATTTCAAGGACGTGCCCTCGATGATCGGCAACGACATCCCCTGCGATGTGGCCGTCTTCCAGACGACACCTCCCAATGCCGAAGGCTACTGCTCGTTGGGCGTCAGTTGCGACTATGCCCACGCCGCCATCCGCGCCGCAAAGACTGTTATCATCGAGACCAACGAGCTGATGCCCTTCACCCATGGCGACACCATGATCCATGTGTCGCAGGTGAACCACATCATTCCCTGCGCCTACCGCCTACAGGAGCTGCAACTCCCCGAGCCCGGCGCTGTCGAGTTGGCCATCGGCCGCAACTGCGCCTCGCTGGTTGCCGACGGTTCCACTCTCCAACTCGGCATCGGCGCCATCCCCGACGCCGTGCTACAAGCCCTCACCGACAAAAACGACCTCGGCATCCACTCTGAGATGTTCTCCAACGGAGTGATGGAGCTCATGAAGCTGGGCGTCGTCAACGGCCGTCGCAAGACGCTGCACCGCGGCAAGGCCGTGGTGACCTTTATCATGGGCACCCACGAACTCTATGACTTTGTCGACGACAACCCCGACGTCGAGTTCCACCCCGTCGACTATGTCAACAGTCCCCTCGTTATCGCCAAGAACGACCGCATGATATCCATCAACTCGTGCCTCGAAGTCGACCTGCAGGGACAGGTGGCCAGCGAGACCATAGGCATACGCCAGTACAGCGGCATCGGTGGCCAGGTCGACTTTATCCGCGGTGCCTCGCTGGCACGCGAAGGCAAGGCCATCATCGCCATGCCCAGCACCGCCGCGGGCGGCACCATCTCGCGCATCAAGCCCTTCCTGGCACAAGGGGCAGCCGTGAGCACCTCGCGCAACGACGTCGACTATATCGTCACCGAATACGGCATAGCGCGCCTCAAAGGCCGCACCCTCCAGCACCGTGCCGAAGACCTAATCCGCATCGCCCACCCCAACTTCCGCCCCATGCTGGTCGAAGAATACGAGAAAAGGTTTCAATGCACATGGGGGAGTGAATAGGTGAGTGACATGGGTGTGTAGGAGGTGTGCAGGAGGTGTGTGGGAGGTGTGTGGGAGGAGCCTGGGAGGAACCATGGAGTTGGTATAGAGATGGTATAGAGATGGTATAGAGTTGATATAGGGGCAAAGATAATGTAAGTTGCTGGTTTATATATTCTTCCATAGAAGAATATAGGGCTATTGGGAAGTGGTGAAAAATAAAATATCTTTGCAGTCGTTATTGGAGTAAATAACAGACCTAATCATGGAAACCGAACGAATAGTGCTGCGCCCGTGGCGCGACGACGATGCGGAGGCGCTCTACAAATACGCATCAGACCCCGAAGTGGGACCGCGGGCGGGCTGGCCGCCACACAAGAGTGTGGAGGAGAGCCGCGAGATAATACGCACCCTCTTCAACTCAGACCACATGTGGGCCATGGAGCTCAAGGCTACCTGCGAGCCCATCGGCTGCATGGGCTATTTTGTGCACGGCGAGAGCAACATCGACATCGGCGAGAACGATGCCGAAGTGGGCTACTGGATAGCACGTCCCTACTGGAACCAAGGACTCTGCACCGAGACGTTGCAGATGCTTATAGACTATTGCTTCCGCGAGAAAGGCTTCAAAACCCTCTGGGCCGACTACTTCCCCGAGAACCCTGCCAGCGGCCGTGTGATGGAGAAGTGCGGCTTCCACGACACCGGCGAAACAAACCGTTGCAGCCGTCTGCAGGTAGGGAGCGACAGGCCAGTGAGAATCATGAAACTAAGCCGTTAGCCGTCATCGGCCTGCAGTCATACAAAAATATCACCCCAAAGCAATAAAACGGCACTTGACGGCGTTACAAAAGAAAAATGAATAGCATGAAGAAGAACATAGCACTTGTCATGGGCGGTTACAGCGGCGAGCACGACATCAGCATCGCCAGCGGCAACCAAGTGTACGGCCAACTTGACCACACGAAATACAACGTCTACAAGATTGTCATCGACCGTGCCGGCTGGTACTGGGAGCACGATGGCGAACACCGTCCCGTCGACCGCGGCGCCTTCAGCGTCAGCGACAACGACCAGACAGTGCGCTTCGACCTGGCCTTCATCATCGTCCATGGCAACCCTGGGGAAAACGGCGTGCTGCAAGGCTATTTCGACATGCTTGGCATCCGCTACACCACCTGCGGTTTCTACACCTCGGCGCTCACCTTCCAGAAAGGCTATTGCAACCCTGTGGTGAAAAGCTTCGGGCTGGTAAGAGTGGCCGAGTCGGTGTTGCTGTACGAAGAGCCCGGCAAACAAGGCCTTGACGAGCTGTTAAGCAGGCTTACACTTCCTGTCTTCGTCAAGCCTGCCGCAGGCGGCAGCAGCGTTGCCACCACCAAGGTGAAGACCACCGGGCAGCTGATGCCCGCCATACGCGAAGCCTTCACCGAAGACCACGCAGTCCTGGTAGAGGAATGCATTGTGGGACGCGAGTTCGACTGCGGCGTGTTCCGCAAGGCCGACGGCGAGAAACTGGTATTCCCCATCACCGAGATTATCCCCAAAGGGGGACATGAATTCTTCGACTATGAAGCCAAATACCAAGGTTTCAGCAACGAGGTGACGCCCGCTGAGGTCGAGGAACGAATCTCCAAACACATACAAGAGGTTTCCAGCAAACTCTACGACCTGCTGGGCTGCCGCGGCATTGTACGCTTCGACTACATACACGACACCGCTGCCGACGAACTCTATTTCCTAGAGGTGAACACCATTCCAGGCCAAAGTGCCGAGAGCATAGTGCCCAAGCAGGCGCGAGCCGTGGGCATCAGCCCTGCCGAGCTCTACGAGATGAGCATCCAGGCGGCGCTGGCATAAATAACGAGAGGCTCCTCAAACGGGGAGCCTCTCTGTTTTCACTGTCGCCAATGACTTATTTTTTCTTCTTGGCGGCCTTCTTAGCGGAAAGCAGGTTGCTGCCAGCTTTGAACTTGGCGACCTTCTTGGCGGGAACCTTAACGGTGGCGCCGGTCTGCGGGTTCTTGGCGGTGCGAGCCTTGCGGGTCGTCACGCTGAAGGTACCAAAGCCGATGAGGCTGACCTTCTCGCCTTTGTTCAGCTGATCTTTGATAGCATCAAAGCAAGCGTTCATGGCGCCTTTGGCGGCCACTTTCGTCATGCCGGTCTTGGCGGCGATGGCGTTAACAAGTTCGGTTTTGTTCATAATGTTTTTTGTTTTAATTGTTTGAAATGGTTTTCTTTATTTCTCGCTGCAAATGTATGAATTATTTTTAATATGCACCAAATTTTTTTTTACATTTTTTAAAACTTTTTTCAACCAAAAACATTACATTACTAATTCCCAGCCACTTAGGGAATTACCGCGAAGGAATTCTTCGATATAATTTTTTCGTTTTCCAGCGATTTGGAGCTCCAAAATGTTCACAAATCCAGCACTTACAGAGACTTTTAGAACCTTTTTACCATCACAAAAAACACTTCCTGCCGTGGTTTTATCGGCCTTTTCGACACCCACACGGAACACTTTAAAGGATATATCTGCACCTTCGGGTGAGCGCATCACCATAACCGCGGCAGGATAAGGGGAGAGTCCACGCACGAATCGGTCGACCTCCTCGGGTGTGCGGCTGAAATCGATGCGGCAGTCGTCCTTGAAGATCTTAGGCGCAGGACAGGCCACGCCTTCTTGCGGCATAGGCGTTATTGTGCCGTCGGCGATGCCGTCGAGCGTACGCACCACCAGGCCACGCCCCATGGCAGCCAAGCGGTCGTGCAGCGATTCCGCCGTCTCGTCGGTGGCTATCGGGGTACGTTCCTGCAGCAGGATAGAGCCTTCGTCAATCTTGTGGTTCAGCAGGAACGTGGTGACGCCCGTCTCCGTCTCGCCGTTGATGATGGCCCAGTTGATGGGGGCGGCGCCGCGATAGCGAGGCAGCAAGGAGGCATGGAGATTGAATGTACCGTGAGGCGGCATGTTCCACACCACTTCGGGCAGCATGCGGAATGCCACCACGACAAACATATCGGCATTGCAGGCGCGCAAGGCAGCGAGGAACTCCTCGTCGCGCAGCTTCTCGGGTTGCAGCAATGGCAGGGCATGGTCGAGGGCATACTGTTTAACGGCGCTGAACACCACTTTCTGTCCCCTACCCGCCTGCCTGTCGGGCACGGTAACCACAGCCACCACCTCGTGACGGCTCTGTGCTATGGCGTCGAGGCTTTCGACCGCGAAATCGGGAGTGCCAAAGAATACTACACGCATAGGCTCTTACGGTAAGCGACCATCTTCAAAGCTGTGACGGCACCTTCGACGCCCTTGTTGCCATGCTTGCCGCCAGCGCGGTCGAGTGCCTGTTCCATCGTATTGGTGGTGAGAACGCTGAAGATGACAGGCCGTTCGCGTTTGATAGCCACATTGGTGATACCCTGCGACACCGCCTGGCAGATAAACTCGAAGTGGCGGGTCTCGCCCTGTACCACGCAGCCGATACAGATGACGGCGTCGAGGTTGTTGTAGTGCAGCATCATGTCGGCTGCCGAGCTGAGCTCGAAAGTGCCGGGTACACGGCGCACCATGAGGTTCTCCTCCGTCACGCCATGTTCCAGCAATGTATCTACGGCGCCTTTCATCAGCGCATCGGTCACCTGCGGGTTCCATTCTGCAGCAATGACACCTATTTTAAATTCTTTCCCGTCGGGCACTGCCTGCGGGTCGTAGTCGGAAAGATTGGTCTTTTTCATCAGAAGTCTTTCAGGTTGATATCCGTTGCCACGGTCTTGCGTTTCTTCTTGCTTTCTTTGATGATGCTCTTGTCGGCCTTGTATTCAAGCTGCTCGCCTTTCTTGGGCTGGCGGATGCCGAAGTAGCTCTTGTCGAGGTGCAGGCGCCGTGTGCGTAGTGTATAATTCTCGAAGTCCAGTATCCATTCGGGGTCGAAGGTCTGGTAGAGGAAGCGGCATTCGAAATGCAGATGCGGCCCTGTTGAGCGGCCTGTACTGCCGCCGAGGCCTATCACATCGCCGGCAGCCACCTCCTGGCCGTGCTTCACCTGTATCTTCGACAGGTGGCCGTAGAGTGTCTCCAAGCCGTTGGGATGGCGCACCACGATGCAGTTGCCATAGCCGCCCATGCGGCCTGCCACCCTCACTGTGCCGCCGAAAGCGGCACGCACTGGGTCGCCTGTGTTCAGACGTATGTCCACGCCGTGATGGCCGCGTTTCCAGCGCCATCCGTAAGGGCTGGTCTTCATATTGCGCACGGGGAAGCAGAAGTCGCTGCTGTCCTTGGCCAGGAGCAGGTTTATCTCGTCGGGGAGCATGTCGGTCTTTGTGCGGCCGTGAGGGTTCACGCGGCTGCTGGGGAAAGCGTCGTACCACAGCGGCACGATATAGGACTCCAGAGCCTCTGTCACCGATCGTGGTTGCCCGGGAGTTGTCGCAGCATGCGACTGCTTCGGTTGTTTCTTGGCAGGCTCAGGCCTCGTGGCTTTACGTTCCTCGCGCTCCGCCACACGTTTCTCGGTCTTTGCGGCTTTCTCGAGGCGCACGGCGATAATGCTGTCGTAGTACGACATCTGGGCCTGGGTCTTGCCGGCGAATAGGAACAACAGCACTATCAGCAGCGCACGGCGCAACCGTGCTACTGGTATGCCCAACTGCTCACGGTATTTTGCCACCGTGCGGCGCGCCAGGGGAAGCCCCTGTGCATTGAGCATCTTGGTGAGGGCGTCGTCCGAGAGCGGAGCCTGCTTGTCCTCGGACTCGATGAGGTCCGAGAGGCGCTGCTTGACGGTCTCCACCGCCACCTCGTCGCCGTCTTCGGTTGCCATACCCTTGGAGAAACACTCCTTCAAGGCTATGGTTCCAAAGTCTGTCTGCAGGTATTTGCTATTGGCCATGCGCGAGACGGTGCTGATGTCAAGTCCCGTGGCTTCGGCCACTTCGCGTTGGCGCAGCGGCTGCAGTTTGTCGGGGTCGCCGGTGAGCAGGAACTGGCGTTGGTGGCGCACGATGTAGCGCATCACACGCACTATGGTGTCGTGTCGCTGTTGCAGCAGGTCTATGAAGCCCTGCGCGTCGGCCTGCTTGCTCTTGAGGAACGACAGCGTCTCGCGGTCGCCTTTGTGCTGCTCCATCTCGTGGAGCATATCCATATAATAGCTGTTGAGGCTCAGCTGTGGCAGATGGCTGTCGTTGAGGTAGAAGCTCAGCTGCCCGTCGTGCTGGGTGAGCACTATGTCGGGTGTCACCACTGCCGCCGTGTCGTTGTCGGCGTCGGTCGAGCCTGCAGGTTTGGGATTGAGGTGACGTATCACATCGGCGGCAGCCTCGAAGTCCTCGTCTTCGATGTCGAGGGCCTCGCAGATACGTTCGTAGCGGTGGTTGGCGAAATCGTCGAAATGGTCGCGCACCACGGCCTTTGCTGTCGCCGTGGTGGCGTCGGCAGGCATACGCTCCAACTGGAGCAGCAGACATTCCTGCAGGTTGCGGGCACCTATGCCTGCGGGCTCGAGACTCTGCACCACGTGCAGCACCTCTTCCACCTCCTGCTGTGTAGCGTCGACACCTTGGCGGAAAGCCATATCGTTGGTGATAAGCGCCAGGTCGCGGCTGAGGTAGCCTGCGTCGTCGAGGCTGCCCACCAGTTCTGTGGCAATAAGCATCTGTCGCTCGGTGAGGCGACGCAGCGAGAGCTGCTGCATGAGCCGTTCCACAGCCGACTGGCTGTCGCCCACCACGAACTCGCGGCGCACGTCGTTGGGGTCGTGCTCCATGTGCTCGCGGTAGTCATAGTCGAAGTCCTCTTCGTCGCTGTCCCAATCGGAGCGGTCATCACTTGCCGCTGGCAGTGGATCCTCGTCATTGGTTTCGGCCTCGAGCAGGGGGTTCTTCTCCACCTCCTCCTTGATGGCCTGTTCCAGGTCGGTGACAGGCAATTGCAGCAGACGCATCAGCTGTATCTGCTGAGGCGAGAACTTCTGCTGCAATTGCTGTCGTTGGACCTGTTTCATTTATCTTACGATATCCATCTCCTCAATCAAATTCTTGGCACCGGCATATACGTCGATGACCCAAAGCATGTAACGGCTGTCGAGGCATATGCAGCGCTGCAGGTTCTCCTCGAAGTCGATGTCGCCGCTCATGGCCTCGCTGTTGCCGTCGAAGGCCAGGCCGATCAGGACGCCCTTGCCGTTGATGACGGGCGAGCCGCTGTTACCGCCGGTGATGTCGTTGTTGGTGATGAAGCAGGTGGGCATCTCGCCATGCTTGTTGGCGTAGGTGCCGAAGTTCTTCTCGTTGTAGAGCTTCTTCAGGCGCTCGGGCACGGCGAACTCGCTGCTGGTGGGGTCTTCCTTCTCGAGGATACCCTTCATGGTGGTGTAGTGCTTGGCGATGAGGCCGTCCTTAGGCTCGTAGCTCATCACGTTGCCGTAGGTGAGGCGGATGGTCGAGTTGGCGTCGGGCGACATCAGCTTGCCGTTCTTCTCGTTGATCTGGAGGATACCGTCGGTGAAGTCGCGTATGCCGCGCTGCAGGTTGTCCTTGCTCTCCTGCGACACCGATTCGTCACACGTGAAGTAGGCATTCAGAGCCTCCTGTCCGGCAGCGGCCAGGGGGTCTTTCTCCAGCTGCTTGACGTTGGGCTTGAGCAAGAACTTGCCCAGAGCCTCTTCGTTGGCGAAGACGCTGTTGCTGTAGAGGTCGGCCACATACTTGTTCCAGTCGCCTTTGTACTTCTTATCGGCCTTCTTCAGGAACTCGGGGCAGGCATCAGGATCCATGTGCGAGTATACATAGGCGAAGAGTGCTGCCGCGAGGCGGCGGTCGACATTCTCGTCATAGTCCTTGAAGAAGCTGTTGACACGAGCCTCGTAGCGACCCAGGTCGGCGTTCTTGTCCTGTTCCAGGTCGCGCTTGAACGCGCGGCACAGTCCGGAAGCAAACAACGGAGCCTCAGGGCCCGTCAGCAAGCCTTCCATCAGGTACATATAGGCTTCCTCCGACTTAGCGCGGTCGGCATAGCCTTTGCGGATAAGGTCGAGAGCCTTGCCGTACTTGGGCGACGACTGGAAGCGGGCCCAGTCGCTGTACTCCTGCTCAACCTCTTTCTTCACGCCCATGGTGTTGAGGTTCTTCAGGGCCTTGTTCTGCTCGTTGCTGTACTTCCAGTAGTTCGAGCAACTGGCGTACTTCGAGGCGTATTTGATGCGGGTCTTCTGGCTGGCGGCCATCTCCTCGCGCAGGATGTTGATCTTGACGGTGCGGATTTTGTAGCGCAGGTCGTTGACGATGTTCATAGCCTCTTCAAGGCCGTAGCTGGTCAGGAAGTGGTCGGTGGTGCCGGGGAAGCCCATCACCATGGCGAAGTCGCCGTCCTTCAGCTCACCGGCGCTCACGGGCAGGTGGTGCTTGGGGGTCAGTGGAATGTTGTCCTTGCTGTAGTCGGCGGGGCTGCCGTCGGGTGCGGTGTAGATGCGGAACATCGAGAAGTCGCAGGTGTGGCGCGGCCAGCTCCAGTTGTCGGTGTCGCCGCCGAACTTACCCATCGAGCTGGGTGGGGCACCCACCAGACGCACGTCGCGGTAGATGATGTGCACGAAGAGGAAGAACTGGTTGCCGTTGAACATAGGCTTCACCTGAGCGTCGTACTGTGTGCCTTCGACAGCCTCTTTCTCAATCTGAGCGCACACCTTCTTGATGGCGGCGGCGCGGTCGCCCTCGCTCATGTCGTCGCTAAGGCTCTCCTTCACCTTGGCGGTGACATCCTCCATACGGACGAGGATGGAAGCCGTCAGGCCTGGGTTGGGCAGTTCCTGCTCCTTGGTGTAGGCCCAGAAGCCGTCGCGCAGGTAGTCGTGCTCAACGGTCGAATGCTCCTGCAGCTTGCCGTAGCCGCAGTGGTGGTTGGTGGATACCAGGCCCTGGTTCGAGATAATCTCGCCGGTGCAGAAATGCCAGAAGGGGCGGCCGGCGTTGCCGAGGCCAACGATGGCGTCCTTCAGACAGCTCTGGTTGACGCTGTAGATATCTTCGGGCGAGAGCTTGAATCCCGCCTTCTGCATGTCGCTGTAGTTCTTGCCAATCAGCGACAGGAGCCACATGCCCTCGTCGGCGCGTGCCGCCGTCGGCAGCATCAGCGCAAGGGCCATCATAACTACTAATGTACGAATTTTCATTGTTTTATTTGTATTTAATTAATAATTATATCCATATATATGGAAGTGCAAAGATAAATAAAAAATAGGAAATGGTGGCGAAAAAATGAAAAAAACTTTTTCCGTTCACCTAACCAGCGTTACGGTGCCGATGCCTCGCCATTGGTCGCCATGAATATCTTTGAGATACCATTTATACACGTATGCCCCTTGCGGGACAGGAACACCATTGCGAGTGCCATCCCACGTGGTTAAGATATCGGTGGATTGCCAAATGAAGAGTCCCCAACGGTTAAAAATATTAATCTCATACTCGGCCACCTGACAGCTGGTGATGCATCCGAAACGGTTGTTCTGCTGCTCGTCAGGTGTGAATATATTGGGGAACCACACAGAGCGTATCTCAGGACCGAACCCGATAGATGTGTCGGTGCAGCATCCATACTGGGTACAAGCTCGAAGTGTAACCGTTATTGTGTCGGGTAGCGGTGGATGGAATTGCCGTCGCACCCGTTCGGCTCTTACTGTATACCCATCGGAGAAGGTCCATGTGGAATTATAACGACCCTCGGTACAGTTGTGCAATGTAAGTATAGGATGGTCGAAATCAATGAAGTCGCGGTTACATTCAATACAGAGAGAAGGGGGTGTCTCTACATGAACAATAAAAGAGTCGACCACGATGCCATTAGGGTCAAGGAGACTGTAGACCGTAGTGACGGTTGGGTATACGACAATCGTGTTTTGTCCCTGCTGCGCATCGAGCGAAGAATCGTATGGCTGCGAATACCACTGGAATGATGTAAGGCCCTCGGCTGTAAGAGTCACGCTGTCTCCCGGACACACACCATCAGCCGAGCTACTGATACGTATCTCCTCATAGTTGAGATACACCGTAACCAGCGAATCACATCCATTAGCAGCAGTGAAAAGGTATATGTATGTCCCTGCACAGGTAAATGTGTCTCCAAACAGAATAACCGTATCGCCCAAGGCGAACTCTAATGACATTTCACTTCTTGCAACCGCAAGGATTGTCAGTGCCAACTCGCGATAATGGACTATGGTATCATCAACCACTGTAGAGTCGGTGAAATAGGACACACCGGGTGTTTGCGTAAGATTTGACACAATGGAAAATCCATTTTCGGTATACGAGTCCCCTTGACAAATAGTATCGAAAAGGTATGTTGTGTCGCGATGTATCTGCGGTAGCGGCTCTTCAGGAATCGAATCCACGAAAGATCTTCCTGCAAGATAGGCAAGGCCGGCAAAACTGCCAAGTTCATAGTAGGCAGCCACTACCGGGCCCAACGGGCTATCAAGCAGATGTACGGTGCCATAGACTGGAATTATAGCATAGCTATAGACGCTGTCATGCTGGACGAAGGAATTGCTGATGTTATTCCCGTCAAGAGTTACACCCGACACATAGGAATTTTTCGCGACGACATTGAGATAATAATGCAACGCACCAGACGCTGCCACCGATATGAATCTAACATGCTTGAAACCCTGATTGGCAGGTGGCACTATGACAGATGCGGGGTCGCCAGGGTTACCTCCCGACGAACTGCTTCGCAGGTATCTGCCAACACAGACCTTCTTGGAACACACATAGCGTTTCGCAGTTCCACACGGGAGATTGTCCTCGTACGTTTCTCCCTTCTGCAGTGTATGGACCAAAGTGCCGTCAGAAAAAACCTTACAACTATCTTCCGCCGATGTTATCCTAACTTGGTCACCAATTCGGCCGGAGCTTGCCACAACCACATAATCGGTACCCCAGTAATCTGTTGGAACAGCCTGCTCATAAAGAAGGTCTGCACCTGTAGATCCGATGGGAATATATGCCACCTTATTGCCCTGAAAGGCGGCGAATGGTTTCCCATTCGAGGTAACTTCCATACCAGAGAAAGAATTCTGCCCTGTGGTGATTAGCTGGTAACTTTCTCCCCGCATTAGGTTAACTGTAAATGTGCCGCCAGCTCCCACTGAGCTGTTCAACATCGTGCATGGAGTCACTATTGTGAGCACAGTGCTATCCATTGTAGCCACAAAACCCACCTCTGCACCTGTCACATCCGGATGCCAAGGATCCCCAGGATAGTCTTGCATTATATAATGAGTGCCCAACGCATGGGCAGGATAGACCAATGTAGCATCGTTGCACATATATCGGTCGTTGTTTGCAAGCAGCGATATTGAGGTGGTAGATGTAACATGCAGACCATAGTTCTTGGTTTGCGAACTGTTCGACTGGTTTGTTACCGAATTCACTATAGGTACGGATATTTGTACAGCTTGGTTGGCAACCATGTTTACCGTTGAACTCCACCCTGTCGACAAGTTTGCCACCGTAATAACAGCATTGCTGTCGCCTATGGCAGTTAACACCGTTTGCTGTGGTTCTTGGTCGCCACTGTTACAAAGAAACATCACCCAAAAGTCCCGGCCTATAGTGGTTCTGTCGCTATAGGGCCCGCTTTGGGCAACAACCTGCTGCAACCCAAAGATGAGGAGGATGATAAAGATTGCTCTTTTCACGGTGCAAAAATACAACTTTTTTCCCACTCGCACATATATATGACGACGAAAAGTCGAAAAGTGTTCATCTTTTAATATTATTTAACACTCCCCGTTTTCAACCTATAATTGCAACATTTTTGTCAAAATGATAGGGTCACGCAGGGGTCAAACAGGGGGTGAACTGGGGTAAAGAAGTACAGAAAAACGTATCAAAACAAAATGTTAAATTTAATATATCTTACTATAGTAGGTGGGCATAAGGCAAATATATGGAGTATAGTAAGAGAGGGTAAAGAGAGGATGCTGTGTTACAGGGGGGCACAGGTTTATTTAAGGGCTAAACAACACTGATACAGAGCGTTGTATGCAAAAATATCGCTGTAACTTATTGATTTCCAATACAAGCTTCGAGGTCGAAAAATCGGTTCGTTTTAACAGTTTTTATGTTAATTGAAAGTCGGCAGAAATGGTGTTTTTTTGAAGGGTTGTCATGGGTGATTTTGGCCTCTTGCTCCCACCAATCGACAGCAAAAACTTTTCAACAGAAAAACGGCTATAAAAGGGGTGTCCCTAACGAGGCACCGACATATTGGTATTCAACGAATTGCAAATTTATTTTCACAAAAATGAAACTTTTTCCGAAAACCTGCGTTTTAGGTTATGAACAACAAATAATGGTTAAAAAAAGCAAATAAAGGATTTTTTTGGCAGTAATTGGAAATTTCTTCGTAATTTTACAACCTGAAAAAAAGTAGGTAGAAATGGCCTTAATACTTGGAAAAGAATACTGTAAGGTGGACTCGAACGGTCGCTTCAAGTTCCCAATTGCCTTGAAGAGGCAGTTGGAGACGGAGGACGGTCGTTTTGTGATACGCCAGAGTAACTATGCCGAGTGTTTAGAGCTGTGGACTTACGCCAGTTTCAGGGAGGAGGTGGAGAAACTCCAAAGCCATCTGAATCCTTACCGTCGCGAAGACCGCGAGTTGCTGCGCAAGCTGACCGAAGGCAACATCATTGAGTTGGACACCAATGACCGCCTGCTGGTACCTGCCGAGCAGAAGCACGTGATAGCCAAAGCGAAGGAGATTGTTCTGCAATCGACCGGCAAGTTCATCGAGCTCTGGGACCGTGAGGCCTACGACAAGATGAACAGTTCGAGCACCGACTTTGCCGCACTGGCGGAGTCGCTGCTGGGGCGCGAAACGCCGGTTGAAAGTGAAGACAAATAGTTGCCAGACGACAGATGCCAGCAGCCAGTATCACGTTCCGGTGATGCTGGGCGAGGCCATGGACGGGTTGAACATCCGCCCCGACGGCACGTATGTTGACGTGACCTTCGGCGGTGGCGGCCATTCGCGCGCCATCGTCGAGCGCCTTGGGCAAGAGGGGCATCTTGTGGCTTTCGACCAGGACAGCGACGCTGCACAGAGAGTGGAGAGCGGAGAGTGGAGAGTGGAGAACGGTGCAAAGTTTACTTTCATCAACGAGAATTTCCGTCACCTGAAGAGTTTTCTGCGGCTGCACGGAGTGCGCCAGGTTGACGGCCTGCTGGCCGACCTGGGTGTGAGCAGCCACCAGTTCGACGTGGCGGAGCGCGGCTTTTCGACCCGTTTCGACGGGGAGCTGGACCTGCGCATGGACCGCCGTGGCGACGTGACGGCCCGCGATCTGGTGAACAGCCTCGACGAAGAGGGGCTGGCACGCATACTGAAGCTCTACGGCGAGCTGCCCAACGCACGCCAGATGGCCCGTGCCATCGTGAAATCGCGTTCGGAGAACGAGATAGTGACCACCACAGACCTCAAGGAGGCCGTGCGCCACCACCTGCCGCGAGGCATGGAGAACAAATACCTGGCCATGCTTTTCCAGGCACTGCGCATAGAGGTGAACGGCGAGCTGGAGGCCTTGCGGGAGATGCTGACGCAGGCCCTGGACCTGCTGCCCGAGGGCGGCCGGCTGGTGGTGATAAGCTACCACTCGCTCGAGGACCGCATAGTGAAGAACTTCATGCGCAGCGGCAACTTCGAAGGCACTGTGGAGAAAGACTTCTACGGCAACCCATTGACGCCGATACGGCAGTTGACGAGCACCGCCGCCTCGGAGGCCGAGGTGGCCGCCAACAGCCGTGCACGCAGCGCGAGGCTGAGAGTGGGGGAAAAGGTAAAGGTTAATGGTTAATGGTTATTGATTATTGGTTATTGATTAATGGTTAATGGTTAAAGAATAGATATGGCAAACAGGTTCAGAGAGAAAAAGGTGGAAGAGGAGCCGGTGGTTCCTGCAAACGGCGAGGAGAGCGTTGAGGAGAGCCAGGAGGCCGAGGCAGCCATAGTGGACGACACCACCACCGGCGACGAACCGCAGAGCAAGACGGGACGTGGAATAGGACGCATACTGGGCGGCGACATACTGGCCGACAAGTTTGTGCTGAAGCAGATACCACTGCTGCTGCTCTGCCTCGTGTACCTGCTGCTCATCATCGGCAACCGCTACCGCATTGAGAGCCTGAGCCGCGAGAAACAGCAATCGGAGGAGCGCATCAACTTCCTGCGCGAGCAGCGCATACAGATGCAGAAGCAGTACCAGCAGAGTGTGAAGATGTCGCAGATTGCCGAAGACCTGAAGGAGACCGGCGTGGGAATAACGGCAGGGCCGCCGTATGAGATTGAGAGATGAGGAGTGACAGGTGGTGGAAGGGGTTCAAGGAGTTCAAGGGGTGCAAGGGGTTCAAGGAGTTCAAGGGGTGCAAGTAATAATAGGAATATAATATTTATAGTGAAAAACAATAATAAAAAAGACAAACGGATGATGCGGAGCCTTACGGTGCTCTATCTGCTGCTGACGCTTGGCGTGGGAGTGGCGATAGTGGTGGCGTTGGTGAAGATCCAGTTTGTGCACGGCGACGAGTGGCGCGCGCGAGCCTTGAAACGCGAGGCTGGCCTGCGCACCGACCCCGCACGCCGCGGCAACATATACTCCACCGACGGCAAGATACTTGCCACCACGGTGACCGAATGCGACCTGTACCTAGACCTGCACAACAGCCTTGAGCGCGACGACAACGGCCGCGTAAAGGAGGACAAACACGGCCGACCCATAGAGAGCGGTCCCATAGTGGATTCGTGTTTCGAGAAACAGCTCGACACGGTGTGCATTTTGCTGCACGAGGCCTTCCCCCAGAAGAGCGCATCGTACTACCGCGAACGCATAGCCGTGGAGCGCAGCAAGGAGAAACCGCGCCGCTGCTTCCTGGTGGAACGCAACGTGCCCTATTCGGCATGGCTGCAGATATGCCGCCTGCCGGGCTGGAGCCGCGGTGTGGTGCGACAGGTGGACGGACAGAGTGTGATACACCAGGAGAGGGCCCACATCTACGGCAACATGGCCGAGAACACCCTCGGATTCCGTAACAAGAAAGAGAGCGCATCGTACACAGGCCTAGAAGGCTACTACGACAGCATATTGCGTGGACAAGACGGCCAGTTCAACTGCCGCCGACTGACCAAGGGCATATGGCTGCCCGACGAACCGCGCCAGCCCAAGGCCGTGGCCCAACGCACCGACCAAGACCGCATAGACACCATAGTGCTGAAACGCAAGGTGGACGGCCAGAGCATCATATCGACCATCGACACCCGCTACCAGGACATCGCCGAGAGCTCGCTGCGCAAGGCACTGAACCAATATGGCGGCACGGCGGGTTGCGCACTGCTGATGGAGATGAACACCGGTTATATGCTGGCCTGTGTGAACTTGGCCATCGATACCGCAGCACACGACTACCGCGAGGTGCGCGACCGCAACGTAGCCGTAAGCGACGTCTACGAGCCGGGCTCGACCTTCAAGACCGTCATCCTCACCGCGATGCTCAACGACCCCGCCAACAAGATAGACACCACCATGAAACTGCCCGCCAGGTACAAGAACTTCGGCGGCGTGGGCGGCGAGATCAAGGACGACCACGGCGGATGGGATTCGCTGACGCTGAAGGGTGTAATAGAGCAGTCGTCGAACGTTGGCATGAGTGATCTCGGATGGAGCCTCTACAACAACCGCCGCGACACGCTGCGGGCACTGGTGGAGCAGATGTTCCCCTACGGCAAGCTCAACCCCGACCTGCGCGCGCCCGAATACCGCACCTACGTCAACGACCTGCGCCGTTCGAACCGTGACTTCCTGAACTTCTGCTACGGATACTCGACCCGTGTGTCGGCCCTGCAGCTGATAACCTTCTACAACGCCCTCGGCGCCGGCGGCCGCATGGTGAAGCCCCTGTTCTGTCGTGCCATAGTGGACAACGACGGGAACCAGAAAGAGATAAAGCCTGTGGTGCTCAATGAACGTATCTGCAACCAGCGCACAGCACGCCTGATGCACGACATGCTGGAAGGCGTGGTGGAGAACGGCACAGGCAACAATATCAAGAACACCACCTACGGTATCGCCGGCAAGACAGGCACGGCAGTGCACAGCTATTCGAACCTCAAACGCTACAACGCTTCGTTCGCAGGTTTCTTCCCCTCGGAGAGTCCTCGCTACACCTGCCTGGTGATGATTGAGAACATACCTTTCTACGGTCGCCAGGCCGCATTGGTGTTCAAGAATATCAGCGACTGTGTGGTGGCCGTCGACAAAGGCCTGAGCAACGGAGCCGTGAAGAGCGTGTGGCCGCAGTTGGAGGAGGACAGCGCCATGGCGCTGCAACGTCCCACGCTGCAGCGTGGCAAGCAAGAAGAGATACGTGCCTTGTACAAACAGCTGCGACTGAAATACCGCTCGGCCGACTCGTCGGCGACATGGGTCTACTACCAAGAGGCCACCGACAGCAGCGATGCACGCTACTACCCTTACGAGCCTGCAGGCGGATGCATTCCCAACTGCTACGGTATGACCGCCAAAGATGCCATAGAACTGCTGCACTCGCGAGGCTACCGAGTGAGGATAAACGGCTATGGCAAGGTGCGTTCGCAGAACCCCAAGGGCAACCAGGCAGCAAAGAAAGGTACTACTGTAGAACTGACACTGAGATAAGGGAGGGTTAATGGTTAAGGGTTTATGGTTAATGGTTAACGAATGATGAAATTACAAGATATAACTAAGGGCATTGATGCCGAGATACACGGACCGCAGGAGGTTGAAGTGAAAGACCTGCAGTTCGACTCGCGGCATGTATCTGACGGCACATTGTTTGTGGCACAGCGCGGCACCAAGGTCGACGGCCACACCTTCATAGGCGGCGCCGTGGAGAAAGGTGCGGTGGCTGTGGTGTGCGAGGAACTGCCAGATAAGATGGCAGAGAAGGTTGCCTACATCAAGGTCGCCGACAGCAACAAGGCATTGGGCCTGATGGCGGCCAACTACTACGGGCATCCGTCGGAGCAGCTGAAACTGATAGGTATCACCGGCACCAACGGCAAGACCACCACCGTGACCCTGCTGCACCGCATGTTCAGACTACTGGGTTACCATACTGGATTGGTGTCGACGATAGTGAACAAGATTGACGAAGAAGAGTTGCCGACAGGCCATACCACACCCGACGCGCTGGAGTTGAACCAACTGCTGCGCAAGATGGTGGATGCTGGCTGCAAATACTGTTTCATGGAGGTCAGCAGCCATGCCGTGGTGCAGCAGCGCATAGCAGGGGTACAGTACGCCGGCGGCATTTTCAGCAACATCACCCACGACCATCTAGACTTCCACAAGACCATGGCCGCCTATATCGCCGCCAAGCAGGGCTTCTTCACAGCACTGCCCAAGGGTGCATGGGCGCTGACAAACATTGACGACAAGAACGGCATGGTGATGGTGCAGAACAGCAAAGCCGAGGTACACACCTACGGTCTGCAGCATGCCGCCGACTTCCACTGCAAGATAATAGAAAACACCTTCGAGGGCATGCACCTCGACATCGACGGCAACGAGCTGTGGTGCCGCCTGGTGGGCCGTTTCAATGCCTACAACCTTATGGCCATCTATGCCACCGCCGTGCTGTGCGGAGTGGAGAAGAGCGAGGTGCTGAGGCTGCTGAGCACACTAGAGGCAGCCCCCGGGCGCTTCCAGTATGTTAGCGGACGCGGCATCACTGCCATCGTTGACTATGCCCACACCCCCGATGCCTTGCAGAACGTCATAGGCACCATCGACGGCATACGCAAGCCGACACAGATGCTCATCACCGTGGTGGGTTGCGGCGGCGACCGCGACCGCACCAAACGCCCCGAGATGGCCCAGATTGCCGCCGAAGGCAGTGACAAAGTGGTGCTCACCAGTGACAACCCCCGCACAGAGAAGCCTGAGAGTATACTGGACGAGATGGAGGCAGGACTCACACCGCAGCAGTTGAGTCGCACCGTGCGAATCACCGACCGCCGTCAAGCCATACGCACGGCATGCATGATGGCCAAGGAGGGCGACATAGTGCTGGTGGCAGGAAAGGGGCACGAGAAATACCAAGAGGTGAATGGTGTAAGAAGCCACTTCGACGATGTGGAAGAAGTGGGGAAAGCGCTTAATAATTAATAATTAAAAATTAAGAATTAAGAATTATATATAATGTTATACTATTTATTTGATTGGCTAGACAGAGCCGTAGACTTCCCGGGAGCGGGTGTATTCCAGTACATCTCCTTCCGAGCGGCTGCCAGCATGGTGACGTCGCTACTGATAATGCTACTGCTCGGCAAGCCCTTCATCCGATGGATGAAGAACAAGATGGGCATCATGGACGAGGTACGCACCGAGCTGGGGTTGGAAGGCGCCGAACGCAAAGCCAAGACCCCCACCATGGGCGGCTTGCTGATCCTTATTGCCATCATCATCCCCACCCTGCTGTTTGCCAAACTGGACAATGTCTATGTGCAGATAATGCTTGGCACCACAGTGTGGATGGGTATGGTCGGCTTCCTCGATGACTACCTGAAGAAGACTCGTGGAAAGCAGGGATTGCCTGGCAAATACAAAGTATTCGGCCAAGTGGTGCTGGGTCTGGCTGTGGGTTTGCTGGTGACATTCCACCCCGACATCACCGACCCGTTGAAGACCACCATCCCGTTTGTGAAGAACAATGAGTTTGACTACACATGGCTGGTGTCGTGGATGGGTCCGTGGGCTGCAGACTATGCATGGGTGCTGTTCGTGCTGGTAGTAATATTCATTGTCACCGCCGTAAGCAACGCTTCGAACCTCACCGACGGCATCGACGGCATTGCCACCGGTGTGGCAGCCGTGAATGGCGGTGCCCTGGCGCTGCTGGCATGGGTAAGCGGCAACATCATCATGTCGGGCTACCTGAACATCATGTATCTGCCCAACATCGGTGAGCTGGCAGTGTTCAGCACCGCATTTGTGGGAGGCACACTGGGATTCCTATGGTTCAACTCACACCCCGCCGAGATATTCATGGGCGACACCGGCTCGCTGGCCATCGGAGGCATCATTGCCGTCTTTGCCATCCTCATCCGCAAAGAGCTGCTCCTGCCGTTGCTCTGCGGAATCTACCTAGTCGAGGACCTCTCGGTGATAGTGCAAACCACTGGTTGCAAGATATACCGCCGCAAGCACAAACTGCCCACCGGCCAGCCGGTGCCTGTGGAGAAACGGCCCCTGCTCATGTCGCCGCTGCACCACCACTACCAGAAGAAAGGTGTGGCCGAAGAGAAGGTGGTTATGCGCTTCGTGATAGTAGCCATACTGCTGGCCATATTTACATTGTCAACATTGAAACTGCGATAAAAAAGATGACTATAGAAACCCTTACTAAACAAAACAAAACGCACACCGGCCTTGCCGGCATCGACACAGTACGCCTCAAAGCCATACGCAACGCTTCGCTGCGCACATGTTTCAACAGGTTGGAGGACACACGCAACCGTATGGAGTTTGTGGCACGCATCCTTGACCGCGAGTATATCAACGATGCTGCTGCACGCACGGTGAATGCCACATGGTATACACTGGAGAGCCTCGAGGGCGGCTTGATATGGATAGCGTGTGGCAGTAACAGCGAGATTGACTACAGTCGACTGCTGCCTGTTGCCCTGCGCAAGGTGCGCATGATGCTTGTGATAGGTCCCGACGCACAACTACGGCAGGCCTTTAACGGTGCTGTGCCGAGCATAGTGAGTTGCTCAACCATGGCCGAAGCGCTCCATCGTGCCTACCTCTATGAATCGAACGATGTGAGAGTGGTGTTTTCGCCAGCATGCAACGACGGCACCCCTTCGGAGGCGCTGGGCGACGCATTCAGCCATGAGGTGAACGAACTGTAACAAAGAAACGTTATGAAGACGGGCAAATTATTCAAAGGCGATAAGACTATATGGGTGGTGTTCTTCCTGTTGAGCGTCATCTCGCTGATAGCGGTATACAGCTCGATAGGGCTGTACGCCTATTCTATGTCCAATGCCCGTCCCACAGGCTTGTTCCTGAAACATCTGGCCATCGTTGCAGCCACATATGTGGTCATCATATTTATCTCGCGCATCAACTACCGCTATTTCTCGCGTTTCGCCATGCTAGGCTATTGGGCCTCGCTGGTGCTGCTGGCCGTAATGCTGGCACTGCATGGACGGTGGTTCCGTCTGCCGGTGATCGGTCAGTTCCAGCCGTCGGAGATTGCCAAAGTAGTGCTCATCATCTTCGTGGCACGCCAAGTGTCGATAGCAAAGAAGAAACAGCAAACGGAAGAAATAGGCACATTCCTAATGATTCTGGTATACATAGCCCCCGTGGTGCTGTTGGTACTGCCCGAGAACTTTTCGACGGCGGCCCTGATATTCCTGTCGGCATATCTTGTGATGCTTTATGGTGGCGTTAACCGAAAATACTGGTGGCGTCTGTTCTTGGTAGGTGTGGTGGTGGCAATAGGCTTCCTCATGGTGAGTTACTATAAATATGAGAAGTCGCTGAACAATGTAGGTACCGAGATGGCCATCGAGCGTCAGACCACATGGGGTCACCGAGTATACTCATGGTGGAACCCGCAACCCGACGAACTGTCGCAGGAGAATATGGCCAAGATGGCAATAGCGCGTGGCGGCCTGGCACGCCTCGGAGTCGGTTCAACGGTACACGCACGCCTGATGACCCAGGCACACAACGACTTCATATATGCCATCATCATAGAAGAGACTGGCATGATAGGCGGCCTTATAGTATTTGCGCTATACAGTATCTTCTTCTTCCGCTGCATCAAGCTGTCGCTGAAATGTAAAGGCAATTTCGGAGCACTTACAGTGGCGGGCATGGGCACCATGATATATCTGCAGGCCCTGGTGAACATGTGCGTAGCCGTAGGAGTGCTGCCTGTCACCGGACAGACCATGCCATTCATAAGCTACGGTGGCACAGCATATCTGTTCCTCGGGTGTGGATTGGGTGTAATACAATCGGTGGCAGCCGACGTCGAGAAAACCGAACAGGACGAAAAAAACGGCTTAGTCCCCACACCCGAAGAAGAACTAGAGGGGCAGCCAGCAGAGAAATAAAACAAGAGAAAACATATATACCATGAAGATAATTATAAGTGGAGGAGGATCGGGCGGACACATATTCCCCGCAGTGGCAATAGCCAACGCCGTGAAGAAACGCTGGAGCGATGCCGATATACTGTTTGTCGGTGCCGAAGGCCGCATGGAGATGGAGAAAGTGCCGGCAGCAGGCTATACCATCAAGGGGCTTCCCATTGCAGGACTGCAACGCAAGCTGACTCCCGCCAACATAGTGAAGAACCTGCAGTTGCCATTCAAAATGGCCAAAAGCCGCCGCATGGTGAAGAGCATACTGCGCGAGTTCAACCCCGACATCGTTGTCGGTGTGGGTGGCTTCGCGAGCGAACCTACATTGAAAGCCGCCGCAGCCATGGGCTTCACAACCATGTTGCAAGAGCAGAACTCCTATGCCGGTTTGACCAACAAGATGCTGGCGCACAATGCCAGTGTCATCTGCGTGGCATATGACGGAATGGAGCGATTCTTCCCGAAAGAAAAGATAGTCTTCACGGGTAATCCTGTGCGTGCCGACATCGAACAGATGAACGCCACCCACAACGAAGGATGCGCCCACTTCGGCCTCAATGCCGACGGACGAGTGCTCCTGTCGGTCGGCGGCAGCCTTGGTGCTCGCAGCATCAACCAAATGGTGATGAGCCACCTACACTTCTTCCGTGAGAACAAAATACAACTATTGTGGCAGACAGGACGCTGGATGTACGATGAGGCCGTGGCCGCGGTAAAAAATGCAGGTGTCGAAGACTGGGTGAAAGTGCACCAGTTCATCTCGCGCATGGATATGGCTTATGCCGCTGCCGACATGGTAATATCGCGTGCCGGAGCGATAGCCATCAGTGAATTGTGCCTCGTCGGCAAACCCGTAGTGCTGATACCCTCACCCAATGTTGCCGAGGACCACCAGACCAAGAACGCATTGGCATTGGTAGACCGCGGGGCAGCCTTGATGGTGCGCGACGCAGACTGCAGCACCAACTGTCTGCCGCAAGTGCTCGAATTGTTCGAGAACAACGTGCACCGCGAGACCATGAGTGAAGCAATACAGAAAATGGCAGTGCGAGGCGCGGCAGACAAGATTGTGGACCAGATAGCACGTCTGCTTGAAAATAAACAATAAACTACCACCATGAACTACTACTTTCTCGGAATAGGAGGCATTGGAATGAGCGCTTTGGCGCGATACTTCCATCGACAGGGCGACAACGTGAGCGGCTACGACCGTACACCGTCGCCACTGACCGAGGCGTTGCAGGCCGAAGGCATTGCGGTACACTATGACGACAGGCCCAACCAACTGCCCGAGACCATCGACATGGTGGTATATACACCCGCCGTGCCGCAGGATCTTCAAGAGTTTGTAGCCTTGAAAGAACGTGGAGTAGAGATGAAGAAGCGCTCTCAGGTGCTCGGCGAGTTGACAGAAGGCAAACGTTGCATAGCTGTTGCCGGCAGCCACGGCAAGACCACCACCAGTACCTTGATAGCCCACCTGCTGGGCAAAGCAAGCTGCGGCTGTAGTGCATTCCTTGGCGGAATAAGCAAAAATTTCGGCAGCAACCTGGTTGTCGACAGCAAAAGCGACTATATCGTTGTGGAGGCTGACGAATACGACCGCTCGTTCCTGCAGCTGCACCCCTACTACACAATAATCACCGCTACCGACCCCGATCATCTCGACATCTATGGCACCCATGAGCATATGCTTGAGGCATATCTGCAGTTTGCCAATCAAACCAACAAGGAGGGCGACCTCTTCCTCAAAGACGGCATTTTCCGCACGCTCGATGGCGAAGAGTTTGTAGAATACGGGCACGAACACCACCACGGCGACGACGACCATCACCACGAACACATGCACGAGCTTGCGCATCCCCACACCCACACATATACCACCCACGGTGTGGATGCCGACTACTATGCCATCAATGTGCGCACCTATAATGGAAACCTCTTCTTCGACCTGCGCACCCCTGACGGGGTACTCTTCGACCTGGAACTCGACGGAACCGCCCTGTTCAATGTCGAGAATGCAGTAGTAGCATCGGCCGTGGCACTGAAATGCGGCCTCGACCAATACCAGTTGCGCCAAGGGCTGAAGTCCTTTGCCGGAGTACGCCGCCGTTTCGACTACCGCATCCGCGAGAAAGAGCTTGTATACATAGACGACTACGCCCACCATCCGAAAGAGATACAGTCCACCATCGAGTCGGTACGCTACCTCTACCCTGGCAAACGAATAGTGGGAATATTCCAGCCGCACCTCTATACCCGCACACGCGACCTAGCCGACGACTTCGCCCGAGTGCTTGGCACCCTTGACGAACTTATCATGCTCCCCATATATCCAGCACGCGAGATGCCTATTGCAGGCGTAACGTCGAGCATGGTGCTCCGCAAGGTCGACAGCATGTCGAAATACCTGTGCACCCCCGACCAGGCGCTCGAATTGGTGCCTGCGCTATGCCCCGATATTGTGCTCACCCTCGGCGCTGGCGACATAGACAGGCTTGTGCCACGAATGGAAGCCACCCTAAGAGAACAGATGTTATGAAACGGCCATACAAAATAATGCTCATCCTGGCAGGTGCCCTGGCACTGGCGATACTCGTCATTGTTGCCAACATCAACCGCTCGCACTCTCAGGTGCGTGGCATAGAGGTGAGCATCCGTTACGGTCGTACACCAGTGCTTGTCAGCGAACAGACAGTGGTCGACAGTATCCTCGCTGCCCTGCCGCACCTCACGGCACAGTTTGTCGGCGACGTAGACCGCGATGCCGTTGAGCAAGCGGCAAGTCATGTGCCCTACCTGCGAGACATCAGCACCTCGGTGAGTGTCAGCGGCAAGGTGGTGGTGCGCGCCGTCCAACGACGTCCCATAGCACGCTTATTCTACGGCGCCAGGGAACTCTATTTCGACGACGAAGGAACGATAATGCCCGTAAGCCGCACCGGCGACTGCAATGTGCTTGTGGCAAGTGGTGACTTCACCGAGCCTCTACGCATCGACAGCCTCAACAGCCAGACACTGGCCTTGGTCTCGCTAGCCAACTTCCTTGACAACGAAAAGAAATACCACAATCTGATCGACCAGATATACATCGAAAACGATGGCGACATCATAATGGTGCCAAAACTCGGCGACCATATCATTGAGCTCGGCACTACCGACGATCTCGACACAAAATTCAGCAACCTTCTGGCTTTCTACCGCCGCGGTATGCCACGCGCAGGATGGAACACATACTCGAAAGTCAGCCTCAAGTACCGCGGACAGGTTGTATGCACCAAAGAAAAGAAATAACAAAACAATATAAGAGACTATGGACAACGAAATCATTGTAGGCCTCGACATCGGCACCACGAAGATAGCCTGCTTCGTAGGTATGAGAGGCGAAAACGGGAAAGTGAAAATCCTGGGCACCGGCAAGACGGCGTCGGTTGGTGTCGAGAACGGCGTGGTGAAGAGCATCACGGGCACCGCCGAATCCATTACCAAGGCTGTCAACGAAGCCGCCGACCAGGCTGGCGTCGACATCGAAGAGGTGTGGGTTGGCATAGCTGGCCAGCACATCAAATCCACAGCCAGCCACGGCAGCATCATGATACCTGCCGACCACACCCTCATCCAAGAGGAGGATGTGGAACGGCTCAAAGCCGAGCAATACAACATACAGCTGCCGCCAGGCGAGGTGATTATCCACGTCTTCCCTCAGCAGTACATCGTTGACCGCGAGCCGCTGAACCGCGAAATCCCACCCGTGGGTGTCGCTGGCAAAAACCTGGAGGCCGACTTCCACATGGTCACTGCCAACGTGCAGAACCTCCAGTATATCAAATATGCCGTAGAGCATGCCGGTCTCAAAATCAAAGGTGTCGTCCTCGAACCAATCGCTTCGTCCAAAGCCGTACTCGACGAAAGCGACCGTATCGCAGGCGTGGCTATGGTCGACATCGGCGGTGGCACCACCGACATCGCCATCTTCCACGACGACATAATACGCCACACCTCTGTGTTGCCATTGGCAGGCAATGCCATCACCAACGATATACGCGAGGGTTGCAACATCCTCAAGAAACAGGCCGAAAGCCTGAAGGTGAAGTTCGGCTCGTGCCTGGTACAGGCCGTGTCCGAGAACGACGTCATCTCCATTCCAGGCATCCGCAGCCAGGCCTCGCGGGAAATATATGTCAAGACCCTTGCAGGTATTATCAATGCCCGCACCAAGATGATAATGGAGCAGGTGGACTATGAGATTAAGCTCTCCGGCTTCAGCAACAAGCTTATCGCCGGCGTGGTCCTTACCGGCGGCGGTGCACAGCTGAAGAACATCAAAGACCTCTGCGAGCTTATCACCACCACCGACTCACGTATCGGCATACCGAATGAACACCTCGACCCCGAGAGCGTCTCCTACGCCGAGTTAGCGCATCCGATGTACGCCACCGGTATCGGCCTGGTGCTCTACGGCCTCGAACAGTCGGAACGAAAACACAAAAACGAAGAAGAGAAAACCCAGACAACCAAGAGCAAGCCCACCAGTGGCGGCCACATCGACCTTTTTGGCGACATGCCCGAAACACCGAAACAAGAACCCGAAGCCGAACCAGTGAACGACAACGTCAAGACCAAGAAAGACAAGGACAAAGAAAAGGGTAAAGCCAAATTCGAGGATGTCATCGGACGCTTCTTCACCTCGGTGTTCAACGAAGGCATCGACGACTAGACAGGCATTGTAAACGGCAATTGTGTATTAAACTGTTGAAAACTAATTGTTAGTCCAGTCTGATAAAAGTACGAAAAGTTGTAATTTTACACTGCCAAAATAGCAAGCCATATTTCAGTAACAGAATCTTTTTCAACAAGATAGAAACAAGCAAGCACATGGAAGATAATAACAACACAACGTTTTTCACCTTCGATTCGCCAAAAGGGCAGTCGTCCTACATCAAAGTCATCGGTGTGGGCGGTGGCGGCGGCAACGCTGTCAACCACATGTTCCGTCAGGGCATCAAGGGCGTGGACTTCATTGTCTGCAACACCGACATGAAGGCTCTCAATGCGAGCCCCGTTCCCAACAAGATACCGCTGGGCGACCTTGGCCTCGGTGCCGGCAACAAACCCGAACGCGCCCGCCAGGCAGCTCTCGACAAGGCTGGTGAAATACGCGAAGCTCTGGAGCACAACACGCAGATGCTCTTCATCACCGCCGGTATGGGCGGTGGCACGGGTACCGGTGCGGCTCCCGTGATTGCCGAAATTGCCAAAAGCATCGAACTCGACAATGACGAGACAAAGCATATCCTCGTCGTTGCAATCGTCACGCTCCCCTTCAGCACCGAAGGCCGCCGTCGCCGCGAGCAGGCCGAGGTCGGCATCATGGAACTCAGCAAACATGTCGACTCCATACTTGTCATCAATAACGACAAACTGCTTTCCTTCAAAGACTTCACGCTCTCCAAAGCCTTCGGCATGGCCAACGACGTGCTGCTCACTGCAGCCAAAGGCATTGCCGAGATTATAACCGTTGACGCTTACGTCAACATCGACTTCCAGGATGTCAACACGGTTATGGAGAAGAGCGGCACCGCCCTTATGGGTGTCGGCGTGGGCCATGGCGAAAACCGCGCCCTCGAAGCCATCGAGTCTGCAGCAACAAGCGTACTGCTCAACGACAACGACATCCGTGGCGCCAAGAACGTACTCATCTACTACTCCTACTCGTCCGAGCACGAGATCACCATGGCCGAACTGGGCGAAATCACCGACTACCTGAGCGAAAAGACCAACGGCAGCGCCGATGTCATCTGGGGCGCCGGTGCCGACGACACCCTCGACGACGAACTGAAGGTCACCCTCATCGCAACAGGTTTCGAGAAAAACGTTGTCATTGAAGAAGGCCCCAATGTCATCAAACTCGAAGACACTCCCTCCAACGAGGTGAAGGCCCCTGCCATCAAACAGTCCAAGCCCGACGCCGACGGCATGACAATCATTCACCACATCGAACCCGTGGAGAAAAAAGCCGAAACGACGATCATCCCCGAGGCTGTGATATTCCCCGAGACCGTTGTCATTCCCGAAACAGTCGCAGCCATAGAGTCCAAACCCGAGCCCGTGGTGGAACCCATTGCAGAACCCGAGGCCGTTGTCGTTGGCGAGAAACGCATCTTCCGCCTCGAGGACGACGAACCCGTCGAGCAGGCCAAACCCGCTGTCCGCAATATCCGCGCCGGAAACGACGAATTCAAGACCGAAATAGACACCATGGTCGACGAAATCCACTTGGTGTCCCACGACGATGAGACCGTCATGGTAGCCGAGCCCGCCGTCGAAACAGTCAAAAACGTCGAGCCCGCCCCCGCCTTCCACTCGGCATTCGAGAACGACAACGACGTCACCACTGCAGCCGACCGCATACGCCGCATCCACGACTTGCTGCGCAACAACCCCGGTGGCGCCGACATTGTACAGCGCATGACCACCGAGCAGATAACCGAAGAAGCCCTTTACGAGGGTCAGCATTCGGCAGCCCGCGAGGCATCGTCACTGTCCATGCGAGCCGACGGCACCATGGCCAAAAACCCCTACCTCTACGGCAACCAGCCCGACTAACCGATGAACAAAAAACTGGTCGGCACACTATGTGCCATAGGTGCCGCCGTGTGCTACGGCACCAATCCACTAGGAGCATTAAATCTCTACACCGAGGGCATGAACACGCCCTCGGTGCTTTTTTACCGCTTTGGCTTGGCATGGGTGATTGTTGCCGCCGTCATGCTTTTCCGCAAGGAAAAACTCAGTGTAACAAAGAAGGAATTCCTGACGCTCAGCGCCCTTGGCATTCTGTTCATCTTCTCCTCGCTGACCCTCTACCTCAGCTTCCACCTCATGCCGGCAGGCGTGGCATCCACCATACTCTTCACCTACCCCGTCATGACGGCAGTCATCATGCTCGTCTTTTTCCGCGAACGCTTGCGTCTTGGGACAGTGGGCGCCATAGTGTTGAGCCTTGCAGGCGTACTTCTGCTGTATTGGGGAGACCCGGGAGGGGCACTGAACATCGGCGGCGTCATACTGGTATTGGTCTCGGCATTGACATATGCGCTTTACATCATCGTTGTCGACAAGTCGCCATTGCATATGTCGTCGTTCAAGATTAACTTCTATGTCCTCTTCTACTGCGCTGCAGGCATGGCCCTCTTTGCCCTGCTGAGCGGACAAACCCTGATGCTTCCGCCAACGCCACGCTCTTGGCTCTGGGTGTCGTGGCTCGCCGTGGTCCCTGCCATCATGGCTTTGGTGATGATGGTCTATGCCGCAAAATATATTGGAAGCACTCCGACTGCCATCCTTGGCGCGCTCGAGCCCACCACAGCGGTGCTGATAGGCGTCCTGGTATTCAGCGAGCCCTTCACCTTGCGCCTGCTCCTCGGCATAGTGCTCATACTTGCTGCCGTGGTTCTCGTAGTGCTTGCCAAAGACAACCGCACCAGCAACTGACTTGCGCTACTGCACCAGGAGGCGGCGGGTGGCGGTGCCAAGTGGGGTGCTTATGCGCACCATGTAGAGGCCTGGGACGAGGCCTTTGAGGTCGAGGGAGTATTCGTCTTGGTGCAGGCCCTCGCGGTGGAGGATTACGGTGCCGTCGACAGCCAGCAGCTCGACGCTCTGCATCCCGGTGGCCGAGACGGTGACGCACTCGGTGGCTGGGTTGGGGGTGAGGGTGATGTCGGGGGCGGGGGCATCGATGCCGTCGATGCTGTTGCCGCCGTTGAGGCTGAAGGCCAGGGGGGCGCTCCAGGGGCCGTATTCGTAGCGGGCGAACTTGCAGCGGGCGCGGACGTAGGCTACATAGTGCGAGTCGGGGTCGAGGGTGACGAGGCTGCTGCTTGTGTTCGCG
>ONDE01000004.1 GCA_900316515.1 uncultured Bacteroidales bacterium
ACAAGTTCGTTGGCGAGGAGCTGCAGATGTGGCTGCTGGTGCAGAGCCCCGACGGGCAGTGGAGCGAGAGCGTGTGGGTGCCCCTCGGTGGCGAAGCCGCTGAGAGTGAAGAGTTAAGAGTGAAGAGTGAAGAATTGACTGGCGCTGGGAGTGAAGAGCTTAGAATGAAGAGTGAAGAATCGGCTGGCGCGGCCATGGAGGCGCCACCGGAGTGATGGAGCTTATATATAAACAGCGTTGTGTTGGTAATTTATTTATGTTTTATATACAATAAATACATAGCGTGTGCGTTTTTCTTGACATGAAGCACTTGGCTGTTATACTGACTTTTTTGGTTTGTGGCCTTGCCGGCATGGCGCAGGGCGTTACGAATGTGACCATCGTGGGCTCGTCGGCCAACGGGGCGGGGAAGGTGATAGGTGTCTACGGCTACGACGACATGCTGACGATGGACGAGCGTCTGCTCGACGAGACGCGCATAGACGACGGGGGTCGGTTCGAGCTTAAGCTCTATGCCAACTATCCGCGGCTGGTGTTCCTGCAGGTGGAGACCTACACGCAGTCGTTCTACGTGGAGCCTGGCCGTAGGTACGAGGTGTGGATGCCGGAGTTCGACTGGGACATCAGTGAGGTGCGCAATGTGTTTCTGGCGCCGCAGGCGCTGGATGTGGAGTTCCTGAACCTGCCGAAAGATGAGTTGAACCTGCAAATCGGCGCCTATGAAGCGCTGGTTGACAGTTTTATCAGCGAGAACCGTGTGTTCTTCGACCCCAAGTTCCAGCCGCAGCGCCGCTATTTCGACACTCTTACGGCGTTGGTGGAGCGCAAGATGCCCAGCAAGGAGGGCACGTTCTTCGACTACTACAAGCACTACACCATGGCTGAGATGCAGCTGGCCATGCACTTCGTGAGTCGCAAGAAGCTGATAGCGAAATATATCACCGACCAGCCTGTGCGCTACCATGACGAGAACTATATGCGTCTGTTCCTGTCATTGTATCAGGGCAGCATCTCGCGCGGTATGGCACGTGTGCCGCAGGGCAGGCTTGTTGAGTGGGTTGAGAAAGAGGACCTGCACCGCTACCTCGATTCGCTGGGCGTCGACCCGCTGCTGCGCAACGAGCGCGTGCGCGAGCTGGCGGCCCTGCAAGCCTTGAAGGAGAGCTGGTACAATCCGCTGTATGACGGGGTGAAGGTGAAGCGCATGATCGACAAGCTGGGCCGCGAGAGTCGTTTCGACGAGCACCGCGCCCTGGCGCACCGTCTGAGCGCCAGCCTGGGCCGCCACGAGAAAGGCAACGAGGCTGTGCGCTTCACGCTGCCCGATGTTGACAGGAATATGGTTGACCTCAATAGCTTCCGCGGAAAATGGGTGTACCTGAGCTTCGTGCGTTGTGGCGACCCCAACTCGCTGGCCGAGCTTGAGACGCTGGCGTTTTTCAAGGACAGCGTGTATGCCAAGAACAGCGATGTGGTGTTTGTGAGTGTGGCTTGTGACCGTGAGTTCCAGAAGATGTACCACCTGCTGCGCACCAGCAAGCGCGGCCACAAATACCGCTGGACATGGCTGCACTTCGACGGCAACTACAGGTTGCTGGAGCACTACGGCGTGGTGAGCTATCCGACCTTTGTGCTTATAGCCCCTGACGGCAAGTTGCAGTACGACATCACGCCTGCACCGGCCAGCGGCATACTGCTCCACGGCCCGTGGGAGAAGAAGCCCATGACCAAGGAGGAGGAGAGCAGGCTGCCGTTCTATATGAGATAATTTGTAAACAGGAAGTTGAAAATCGAAAGACAATATATGAAGAAGTTGTTTGTAATGGGTCTGGTGGGCCTGATGAGCCTGATGGGCTCGGTGGCCATGTGCCAGAAGGAGACTGCGGGAGAGAGGCAGCGCGAGCTGTACCGTCAGGCTACCGACCTGTACCAGAAACAGAAATATGCCGCCGCGCAGCAGATTTACGACCAGATAGCCGCCGGCAGCGAGGGCAGGGCAGACCTGACCACCGCCGACGCATGCTACTATGCCGGCGTATGCTCGGAGAAACTCGACAACAACGACGCCTACTACCGTCTGGAGGAGTTCCTGCGTCTATACCCGCAGAGTTCGCGCTGCAACATGGCGCGTTTCTATCTGGGTAACTTCTACTACACCCGTGGCGACTACGACCGTGCGTTGGGCTATTACCGCCAGGTGGACGCCGCCGAGGTGGAGTACGACCATCGCAGCGAGTATAACTTCAAGATGGGCTACTGCTGGTTCCAGAAAGGCGACATGAAGAGGGCGTCGAACCTCTTCTCGCAGCAGGTGGGCGGCAAGTCGAAATATGCCTCGTCGAGCCTCTACTACTATGCCCACATACAGTATACTGACGGCAAGTACGAGTCGGCCCTGAAGAATTTCAAGGAGCTGCAGAAAGACCGCAAGTTTGCCAAGATAGCGCCTAGTTATATCGCACGAATCTATTATTATCTGGGCCGCTACGACGAACTGCTGCAGATGGCCCCGGGGCTGCTGAAAGACAAGGACGCCTTCAAGCGCGGCGAGATACACCAGATGGTTGGCGAGGTATACTTCAACCGCGGCGAGTACGAGCGTGCGCTGGAACATTACCGCGCCGTGGGTGGCGAACAGCTCGCCGCCAAGCCGGGATGCACGCCGCAGGACAACGACTACCAGGTGGGCTACAGCTACTACATGCTCGGCAAGTACGATTCGGCAGCCGTGTACCTGAGCCGCAAGACGGGTTGCAACGACAGTGTGGCACAGAACGCCCTATACACCCTTGGCGACACCTACCTGAAGATGGGACGCAAGATGGACGCCAGGAGCATGTTCTTCGGCGCGTCGAAGATGGACTACAGCAAGCAGATAAAGGAGGATGCCCTGTTCAATTATGCCAAGTTGAGCTGCGAGCTGAACCAGAACGCCATGGGCGAGAGCATCAAGGCTTTCGAGAGCTACCTGAAGAAATATCCCAAGAGCATACACAAGACCGAGGCCCAGGAGATACTGACCGAACTGTATTGCTCGACCAACAACTACAAGGAAGCCATACGTCTGCTGGAACAGATCCCGCAGCGCAACGCCGCCCTCGAGCAGGCCTACCAGCGTGCACTGCTGAACCGCGGCATAGAGCTGTGCAACAGCGGCAACACCCAGGAAGGTGTGGCACTGTATGAAAAAGCTGTGAAGATGAACGCCGTGCCCAAGACCACTGCCGATGCCAGCTACCTGCTCGGCGAGGCGCAGTACAAGGCCGGCAAGCTCGACGTCGCCGAGAAGAACCTGAACCGCTTCCTGCTGTCGTCGTACAAGAACACATCGCACTATGCCGACTATGCCCGCTACACCTACAGCTACCTGCTGATGCAGAAAGAGCGCTACGACGAGGCCCAGGATGCCTTCGGCGAACTGGCAGGCCGACTGAAAGGCACCACCGACAAGCAGAAGAAGCGCATGCTGGCCGACGTGTGGAACCGTCTGGGCGACTGCCTCTATGTGCAGAGCCGTTTTGCCGAGAGCATAGAGCAGTACGACAAGGTGATTGCCGCCAACGGCCGCGATGCCGATTATGCCACCTACCAGAAAGCCCTCGCCTTTGGCGCACAGGGCAAGAACAGCGAGAAGCTGACATACCTGAACTATATCTTCGAGAAATACCAGAACTCGCCCCTGAAGTCGAAAGCCATGCTCGAGATTGCCAACACCTACATGATGTGCGACAACAACGAGATGGCCATGACATACTACAACAACTTCGTGAAGCAGTACCCGCAGAGCGTGTATGTGAAGACAGCGCTGCTGAACCAGGGACTTATATACTACAATACCGAGCGTGACGAGCAGGCCCTGAAGACTTTCGACCGCTTGCTGACCCAGTACCCCGGCACCGACGAAGCCCGCGACGCCTTGAGCACGGTGAAGAACATCTATATTGCACAGAACCGTGTGGAAGAATACTTCGCCTACGTGAAGCGCACCACCAAGGTGACCATCTCGACCGTGGAGCAGGACTCGACGACCTTCCTGGCTGTGGAAGGCCGCTACCAGGAGGGCGACTATGCCAATGCCTCGGTGGGTATGGACAACTACCTGGCCAAATTCCCCGACGGACTCTTCTCGCTTAAGGCCCATTATATTGCTGCCGACAGCTACTTCCGTCTGGGACAGAACGCCCAGGCGCTGCCGCACTATGTGGCTGTGGCGTCGGTGGGCAAGAACCAGTACAGCGAAGAGGCGCTCTACAATGCCGCCAACATTGCCTATGGCCTTGGCGATTATGCCCAGGCCGCCACGCTCTACCAGCGTCTGACAGAGAATGCCGAGAGCGACAACAGCTTGCTGCAGGGCGAGACAGGCAGTTTGCGCTGCGCTGTGGCATTGCATCGCCATGGCGATATCCTCACGGCTGGCCGCCGCCTGATGGACGAGGTGAAGGCTTCGCCCGAGATGAAAGAAGAAGCCAGCCTGGCAATGGCACGCACCTGCTTCGACAACGGCCAGCGCGACTCGGCATACAGCCATTACGGCTATATCGCCGCTTCCACCAACGGCGAATACAACGGCGAAGCACGCTGCCGTCAGGCCGAGATACTGATGCTCGACAGCAAATACGACAGGGCCGAGAAGATAATCGAAGGCATCGTGGCCGATGCCTCGAGCGACTACTGGCTGGCCTATTCGTTCATACTGTGGGCCGACATCTACTATGCCCGCGGCAACAACATGCAGGCCAAGCAGACCTTGCAGAGCATCATTGACAACTATGACGGCGAGGACCTTGTGGCCGTGGCTCGTCAGAAACTTGCCGCCATTGTCGCCGCCGAGCAACCTGCCGAGCCGACAGGCGACGAGGAAGAGATAACTATAGAGTTGTAAGTTTTAAGCTGTAAGTTTTAAGTTTTATGAAAAAGACATTTAGATATATAGTTTGTGCAAGCATGGTTTTTGCTTTTCACTTCTCACTCCACATTCCGCTGCAGGCGCAGGAGAACGGCGGCTACAACGAGAGCGTCGTGGTGCGCGGCTCCTACCGTCCCGTCATCGAACAGAGCGAGAAGATAAGCTTCCCGGCGGTGATCACCGACACGCTGGGCCGCATGGAGCGCGACTTCAGCTACAGCATCACTCCTACACGCCTGCATTCGATATACGAGCCTACACGCATCAAGGCCGCCCGCATCATCGGCGAACCTGCCACCAAGCTATACAACAACTACTTCCGTCTTGGTGTGGGCTACTATCCGTCGACATTAGCCGACCTCTATTGGAGTTCGACACGCGACCGCGAGAAGACCTACGGCATCAGGGTGAACCACAACTTCTCGTGGGGCTCCATTCCCGACTACGGCAAGAACTTCTTCGGGCAGACAGCAGTAACACTCTTCGGCAAGTACATCATAGCCGACAAGCTGCAGCTGTCGACAGACATCAGCTACGAGCACGACCACAACCTCTACTACGGCTTCAGCGACAGCACGCTGCAGGCGGTGCTCGGCACGGTGCGCGACAGCATCGCGCTCTCCGATTACCGCGCCTCGTACAATATCGCCACCTGGAACATCGGCCTGAAGAGCATGCAACTCGATCCCAACAAGCTTGGCTATGCCCTCAACGTGCATGCCAGCGACCTCTGGGCCTACTGGGGACAGAACGAGTTCAACCTCAACGCCAGCGGCGACATTCACTACGGCTTCAATATCAAGGACCAATATAAAGGGGTGGCCTATCTGCGTGTGGAGTTCGACGGCTACCGCAACTCGTATCGCCTGGATGGCGAGATGCCGCTGGGCTGCAGCCTTACACCGCAGGCCGACACCGTCGTGGGGTGGCGCAACATCGTCAAGGTGAACCCCTACGCCGACTTTATGCTCAGCGGCTTGGACTTCCATGTGGGCCTCACGGCAGGATGGGATTCCTATACCAGCGACACTGCTACCACCTTCCGTCTGTTCCCCGATGTGGTCGTCAGCAAGAGTCTGATGAAAGACGCCCTGGTGCTCAGCCTCGGTGCCACCGGCGGATTCGACGCCAACAACTGGAACACCATCCGGTTGGTGAACCCCTACATAGCTCCTGATGCCGAGCAGCGCGCCACGCGCCACTACGACTTCACCTTCCATGCCCGCTGGAACCCCAGCCGCAAGATTGAGGTCAACGCCGAAGCCGGCTTCCAGATGCTGCAGGACGACCTTACCTTCACCCTCGACAACGACTATACACTTAATAATTTATACCGTCCGATGTATGTCGACGACAACCGCTTCAACATCGGCGGCACCGTTTCGTTCGTAAACGACGAGATGCTCACACTCATGGCTGGCGGCCACTACTACCGCTACACCTTCGTCGACGAGAAAGACCCCCTGGCAATGCCCACCATAGATTATGTGAAGCCCCTCTACCGTCCCGACTGGGATGCCATCGTTGCCGCAAAAGTCAACTACCACGACAAATGGCTCTTCTACCTCGAAGGACAGCTGCTGGGCAATATGCGTGGCGACCTCGGCGAGACCTTGCCGATGCGCTACGGCATCGCCGCCGAAGTGGAATACCGCCACAACCGTGCCCTCAGTTTCTTCCTCAAGATGGATAACCTGGCTTTCCAGCGCTACAACCTCTGGACCAACTATCCCTCGCAGCGCGGCCTCTTCATCCTCGGCCTCACCTATACCATACCTCACAAATGACCTATCAAGAGACACTGGACTTCATGTTTGCGCAGCTGCCGATGTATCACCGCGTCGGCGCTGCGGCTTATAAGGCCGACATTCAGCCTACTGTAGACATGATGGCTGCACTCGGCAATCCGGAACGCAAGTTCAAGAGCATCCATGTCGCCGGCACCAACGGCAAAGGCTCCGTGAGCCACTTCCTCGCGTCAATACTGCAGGAGGCGGGCTACAAGGTGGGCCTCTACACCTCGCCGCACCTCGTCGACTTCCGCGAGAGGATACGCATCAACGGCGAGATGATTCCCCAGCAGGCTGTCGTCGACTTCGTCACTCAAACAATCAAACAGTCAGACAATCAGGCATTCAAGAACCTCTCCTTCTTCGAGATGACCGTTGGCCTCGCCTTCGACTATTTCGCCAAGGAGAAGGTGGATGTCGCCGTCATCGAAGTGGGCATGGGTGGCCGGCTCGACAGCACCAATGTCATCTCTCCGCTGCTCTCCGTCATCACCAACATCGGCTTGGATCACACCCAGTTCCTCGGCGACACACTGGAGAAGATTGCCGCTGAGAAGGCCGGCATCATCAAAGAGGGAGTGCCGGTGGTCATCGGTGAGACCCAGGCAGAGACCAAGCCCGTCTTCGACCGTGTGGCCGCCGGGCACCATGCACCGATAACCTATGCCGACCAGCACTATGTGGTCGACGACATCGGCCGATATACCGACGAACTTACCGGCGACTACCAGAAGAAGAACCTGGCCACCGTGCTCGAAGCCGTAGAGGTGCTTAAAAGTCTAAGAGGTGAAAAGTCGAAAAGTCAAAAAGCAGAAGGAAACTCTTCGACTCTTCAACTTTTTGACTCTTTGACTCCTGCCGCTGTGCGGCAGGGTCTCGCCCGCGTGGTCACCAACACCCACCTGCATGGACGCTGGCAGAAGATAGGGGAGAGTCCGCTCACCATCTGCGAGACGGCACACAACGAACCCGGCATACGTTCGATGCTCGGCAAACTGCAGACCATGCATTTCCGCCGTCTGCACCTCGTCTATGGCTGCGTCAACGACAAGGACTTCCGCCACATACTGCAGTTGCTTACAAATCAATTTTCATTTTTCAATTTTCAATTCTCAATCTACTTCACCCAGCCCTCGGTGCCGCGTCGTCTGCCTGTGGCCGACCTTGCGGCGGCAGCCAAAGAGATTGGTATTGAAGGAAAATCCTACCTGAACGTCAAGGATGCCATCGCTGCGGCACGCAACGCAGCCGACCCTGCCGACCTCGTCTTGGTCACAGGCTCCATCTTCCTTGTCGCCGACGCACTCACCTAATAACCATTTATCATTAATCATTAACCATCACAATGAAACGAGGATTCGGTAGCGACAATCATTCCGGCTTCAGCCCCGAGGTGCTTCAGGCACTGGCCGACGCCAACACCGACCACGCCCTCGCCTATGGCGACGACGAATATACCGCACGGTTGGAAGAACTCTTTCGCAATACCTTCGGACAACAGGCACGCGTCTATCTGGTGTTCAACGGCACCGGTGCCAATGTGCTGGGCATCGACGCCATGTGCCGCTCTCACGAGGCTGTGGTGTGTGCCGAAACGGCGCATATCAATGTCGACGAATGCGGCGCTCCCCAGCGTATTGTAGGCTGCCGGCTGCTCACTGTCGACACCCCCGACGGCAAGCTGACGCCCCAGCTGGTGAAGTCGCGCCTCCACGGCTTCGGTTTCGAGCACCACTCGCAGCCCAAGGCCATAAGCATCAGTCAGCCAACAGAGTTGGGTACGCTCTATACCCTCGACGAGATTCGCGCCCTCGCCGATCTGGCGCACAGCTACAACATGTACCTCCATGTCGATGGTGCCCGATTGGCCAATGCCGCCGTAGCCCTCGGTTGCTCCTTCAAGCAGATGACCACCGACTGTGGCGTCGACGCACTCTCTTTCGGCGGCACCAAGAACGGTCTGCTGATGGGCGAGAGCTGCGTGCTGCTTAATCCCTGTTTGTGGGAGCGCGACCGCAGTGGAGCGACCCCGCAAACAGACGACATGAAATACCGCCGCAAGCAGATGACGCAGCTCGCCAGCAAGATGCGCTTCATGGCAGCACAGATGATATGCTACCTTGAAAGTGGCATCTGGCGCCGCAATGCTGAGCACAGCAACCGCATGGCGCAACTGCTCCGCTCCGAAGTGGAGAGGGTAGACGGCGTGAAGATAATGTACCCTGTGCAGGTCAACAGCCTCTTTGCCCAGTTGCCACGCGACGTGTGGCACCGTCTACAGCAACGTTATTTCTTCTACGATTGGAACGAAGACGCCGACGTGGTGCGCTGGATGTGCAGCTTTGACACGACCGAAGAGGATATACATGACTTTGTGAATGCACTACGGGAAGAAATGATAAAATAGTATTGCAGAAAAGAACAGAAGCGACCGAAGCATTACGGAAATTTCCCTTTTCTTCTGTTGTTTCTGTAATAAAATACTTTGTAATATGCAGAAAGTGACACTTGGTAAGAGCGGCCTCGTGGTGCCGCGCAACGGTTTCGGGGCCCTGCCCATACAGCGCATCAGTCAGGCCGATGCCGTGAAGCTTATCCTCCGCGCCCTCGACGGCGGCATGTACTATTTCGACACCGCCCGCTTCTACACCGACAGCGAGGAGAAACTCGGCGTCGCCCTACGCGGTCGTCGCCACGAGGTGATTATAAGCACCAAGACTGGCGCCACCACAGCCGAAGGGTTCTGGAAAGATCTCCACACCAGCCTTCGCCTGCTGCAATCCGACTATGTCGACCTCTACCAGTTCCACAACCCTGCTTTCTGCCCCCGTCCCGGCGACGGCAGCGGACTCTACGAAGCCATGCAGGAGGCTGTGCGTCAGGGTAAAGTGCGCCACATCGGCATCACCAACCACCGCCAGCGTGTCGCCATAGAAGCCATCGAAAGCGGACTCTACGAGACACTGCAATATCCCTTCTCCTATCTCGCCACCCAGGCCGACCTCGATATCGTGCGCCGCACCCTCGACGCCAACATGGGCTTCATCTGCATGAAAGGCCTCTCCGGCGGCCTCATCACCCACTCCGCCATTGCCTATGCATGGCTGGCGCAGTATGAAGTGGCTCCCATCTGGGGCATCCAGAAAGAAAGCGAGCTTGACGAATGGCTCAGCTATCAGGACAATCCGCCCGTGCTCACCGACGAGATGCGCGCGCAGATAGAAACCGACCGCCGCGAGCTCTGCGGCAACTTCTGCCGCGGTTGCGGCTACTGCCAGCCCTGCACCGTCGGCATACAGATACAGGACTGCAACCGCATGTCACTCTTCCTCCAGCGTGCGCCACACAGTGTATACGTCACAGACGACTGGCGCCGCGAAATGGACAAAATCGACCTCTGTGTCCACTGCGACCTCTGCAAAACCCGTTGCCCCTACGGCCTCGACATCCCCAACCTCCTCGTCAAGAACAAACAAGACTTCGACAAAGTGTGGAGCAAAAAACTCTTATGAATGTCATCGCACATATCGAGACACCCTTCAAGGAGAAGTTCGGCGTCCCCCGTCAGGCCGGACTCGTCGACTATGAGGCCCGCATAGTCTTCCAGCCCCAATACCGTGTGGCCGAAGCCGTCCGCGGCATCGAAGAATTCGACTACCTCTGGCTCATCTGGCTTTTCCACTTGAACGACCGTAAAGTCGAAAAGCCTAAAGGTCTAAAAGTCGAAAAGCCTAAAGGTGACCATGAACTTTCCGCCTCTTCGACACTTCGACATTTGGACCCTCCAACTCTTCGACTTTCCGACTCTTCGACTCTTCGACATTTTGACCCTCCAACTCTTCGACCCTTCGACTTTTCGTCTCTTCGACTTTTCGACTCTCCAACTTGGAGCCCCACCGTCCGCCCCCCACGCCTCGGGGGCAACCGCAGGGTGGGCGTCTTCGCCACTCGCAGCCCCTTCCGCCCCAACCCCATCGGCCTCTCCTCAGTCCGTCTGCTGCGTGTCGACCCAGGCCCTGTCCTCGTCGTCTCCGGCGCCGACCTCGTCGACGGCACCCCCATCCTCGACATCAAACCCTACATCCCTTACGCCGACAGCCACCCCGGCGCCCGTTCCGGTTTCGCCTCCGAAGCCCCCCAACGTCTCGAGGTCATTGTGCCGCAGGCCATTGCCCGCTCTCTGCCCCCCTCGCTCCTTCAACCCTTGGTCGATACTATCGCCCAAGACCCTCGGCCCCACTATCAGCATGACCCCGACCGCCATTATGCCATGATCTTCGCAGACTTCGAGGCCCTCTTCTCTGTCGTTGGCAACCAAGCTACAATACTCCGTATTGTTAAAAAAAGTTAATCCCGACAGCAAAGCGCCATCATCTGCATCTATAGGACAATGAGCATCGATTATGCACAGATGGTCCAAGGCTGCCGCCACCATAAGCCGGCTGCGCAACGTGCACTCTACGACGAGTTCGCCCCCATGGTGTTGGGTATTTGCCGTCGCTATGCCGCCTCGCGCGACGAAGCCGACGACCTCATGCAGGACAGCTTTGTACGTGTCTTCGAAAAAATAGGCACCCTCCGCGATACCGCCAAACTGCAAGGGTGGATTTATAGCACAACCGTCAACATCTGCCTCATGCACCTGCGTAAAAAAAATCGGCTCATCCTCGGCGACGATATCGACAGCTATAGCCGCGAAGAAGTCGACCTGCCCTACACCGAAGCCGAAATCGTCGAAGCCATGGACAGCGTCACCCCGGCGCAACGTCTTGTCTTCAACCTCTGCTGCGTCGAGGAGATGGACTTCCGGCAGGTCGCCGCAAAACTCAACTGCAGCGAGTCCAATGTCAGAGGTCTCCTCTCCCGTGCCCGTGCCTGCATGAGAGAATATTTGATAAAGTCGAAAAGCCTAAAGGTCTAAAAGTCGATGAGCCGGAGGGTGGCCATGAACTTTTCTACTCTTCGACACTTCGACATTTGGACCCTCCAACACGAAAAAAAATGAAACACAACGATATGGATTGGAAAAACTTCAAAGTACAACCTCAAGACGATTTCTTCGACAAGATAGCCCACCGCCTTCGTGTCCGTCGCGCCTGGCGTATCGGTGCTCTCGGTGCCGGTGTGGCTTTCGTGGCTGTCGCCCTATTGCTCCTCGCTCCCACCGGGGCCGACAAAAACGTCAGCAGTGTCAATCAAGCTGTTGTTGCAGAGGCACCTGCTATGAGTCAGGATGTGGTGGAACAGCAGGTTGTCACCAATTCTGAGGCTCTACAGAGTATGCGACAGCAAACTGTTGTGGCCCCTCAGCAGTCGCTAATGGTACAGGGCGACGAGATTGGAAATGATGCCAGAACTTGGAACCTGGAACTTGGAACCTGGAACTTGGAACCTAGTTCAGTCAGTGACGAAACAGATATGGCTAATATCCTCCCGCGCACTTCGCTCGAAGTAAAGCCCATCGTTGAGCAGCAGATGATGGTTTGCACACCAGTCCTTTTGGCAACAGTCAACGATTCCGTGAAGCCCGATATCGTGATTGAAACACCCGATGCTTCACCCAAGTCCGGCGAGCCACAGCCAGAACCCTACCATGAAGACAACCTCATCTGGGTGCCCAACATCATAATCCCCGACGGCGACATCGACGAAAACCGCTACTTCCGTATCGTCACATCCTCCCCCGTCACCGACTTCAACATCCACATCTACAATCGCGGCGGTCGCCTCCTCTTCGACAGCAACGACCCATCGTTCACTTGGAACGCCACCCACAACGGTATGCCCCTCCCTCAGGGCGCCTATGTCTATGTGGCAACCTTCCGTGACTCCGACGGCACCCCCCGCCAGCAAACCGGTACCGTAACAGTGGTGAGGTGACTGCTGATGATTGTATTACAGACGTTTGTATATATTCTTCTTCTATATAAAAAAAAAGTTGTAATTTTGCAGCCCGAAATGGCAGGGACTGTTCTATCGCTGGGCCTTCGGGCCGAGAGGAAAGTCCGGGCAGCACGAGCCACCATGCTTCCTAACCGGAAGGGGTTTGGTTTGTAAAAATCGAACCACAGAGAGCGCCACAGAAAACATACCGCCATTGTTTATGGCAAGGGTGAAAACGCGGGGTAAGAGCCCACGACGCGACCGGGCGACCGGCACGATGGCAAGCCTCATGGGCTGAAAGACCATGTATACCAATCTGTCGCAAGACAACAAGCTGGCTCGCTTGTATAGGTTGGGGGGTAGGTTGATTGAGACCGTCGGCGACGGCGGCCCTAGATTGATGATAGGACACGACAGAACCCGGCTTATAGGTCCTTGCCTTTTTTGAAACGACTGTGAGATGAAGAACAACAGATATAGAAGAACTCTCATCGTGGCGGCAGCCCTGCTTGTCGCCGCCTGCTCCGGGCAGTATGTGGGTATGCCGCGCGCCGAAGTGCTCGACTACCAAAGTGGCGGTACTTATGGATCGCTCTATAACCTGGCATCTGCCTATGCCGAGAGCATCAACACCGCTGTCAAGCAGGACACCCTTCATCCCGGCATGTATGCCGAATATGGCGTCGCCCTTGCACTCATGGGGCACGACGGCGAGGCCTGCCGCATGCTCAACGCCGAGGTGAAGGCTTTCCCCCAGAGCCGCTATATGGTGCGCCGCATCAAAGAACGCCTGCTGCCGTCGATGGTCGACGACACCCTCGCCCCGCAGGCCGACACCGCCGACATCCTCAAGCTGCAGTCGTGGGCCTACGACTCCATCACCATGCTCAAACCCCTGCCACGCATCGCCGCAGTAATCGACAGCACCGACAGCGTCAGCATAAGCCGCCAGACGCCTGTGGATTCTGTCGAATACCCTGTGCGCCTCACCGCCAACCAGAAACGCGAGCTTCTGGCCGAAGAACAAGCCAAGGAAGCCGCCCGCCTGAAGTTTGTCGAAGATTCCATCGCCGCCGAAAAACAGGCGAAGATAGATGCCCGCAAGCAGGCCAAACTCGACAAGAAGAAGGCGAAAAAGGAGAAAGAAAAGGCCAAGAAACAGGCCGACAAGGAAAAGAAACGTATCGCCAAGGAGAAGGCCAAACAGCGTGAGCAAGAAAAACAGCGCAAGGCTGCCGAGCGTAAGGCCCAACAGGAAGCTGCCCGTAAAAACAAGAAGTCATGAAGCGCACACATATCATACTGCTCATCGCTCTGCCGTTGGCATTGTTGGCTGGCTGCAAGGGCGAGAAGCGCATCACCAAATACACGGAACTCTACAGCGAACGCCCGTCCACGGTATATGTGGTGCCGGTAAACGACGTGTCGCCCCGTCGGGCTGTCCGCGAGACCGCCGACTCGGTCTACAACGCCTCGCTCAATGTTGCAGCACGCCAGCTCTACCTCACGGCTTCCGACCCGCTGACCAGTCATGGATACTACACCATGGGACCTCTGGCATCGGCACAGCTGGCAGCCACCGAGACCCGCTCGGGCAAGCAACTCCGCAACGAAAACATCAACGACCTGTACACCGACCTTGGCATCGACGCTGTGCTCTTCATCGACCTCCTCTCATGGAGCAACACCTCCAACACGTGGAGCGTGGAGGCCGAATATGTCATGCGTTCAACCCACACGGGCGTCGAGGTGCTGCATGTGCATGTCAACGCCACCAAGATACTCCACACCGACTTCAAGGGCAATCCCAAGCCGCTGAGGGAAGATCTCGAGTTCGCCGAGAAATACGGTTGCGACCTCGAAACGGCGCAGCGCTGTCGTCTGGTGGAAATTATGAACCAATATGTGTTGCGCGACATCCCTTCGGGCAAACGTGCCCGTCAGCGCGACGTCGAGCAGTACGTCAATTCGCATCCCGAATACTTCAAACTCCGCATCCATCGCGACGGCAGTGTGGAAATGCTTAACGACCAGCAGTAATAATGTGATGAAAATTGAAGTATCGCTAACACCGGCCCTCTATCCATTCCGCACCTTAACCTCCGGCCACGTTACTGTGGCTATCGATGTCTTGCGAGCCACTTCGGCCGTTTGCGCCGCCTTCCAAGCCGGTTGCGACACCGTGGTGCCCCTCGACACACTGGAAGGTATCTCACGCTACCGCTCACATGGCTACCTGATAGCTGCCGAACGTGGTGGCAAAAAGGTCGACGGTGCCGAATACGGCAATTCGCCCACCGAATATCTCAGCAACGACATGCACGGTGTTAAGTTGGCCTACAGCACCACCAACGGCACCATCAGCATCCTCCGCGGCGCCGACGCCGACATCACACTTGTCGGCGCGTTTGCCAATCTTTCGGCACTTTGTGAATACCTGAAGCACGAGAACAAAGATACCGTGTTGCTTTGTTCGGGCTGGCAGAACGATTTCTGCATTGAAGACACCCTCGTGGCAGGCGCCATCATCGAGCGGCTGCAAGGGGTGGGAGAGGCACACGGCGACGCCGCCAATATGGCACAAGCACTGTGGCAGATGGCAAAGGATAGTCCGTATGACTATTGCCAGTGTTGCACACATGTACATCGTCTCGAAAGCTTCGGCGCCCATGCCGACATCGAGTTTGCATTCAAACAGGACACCTGTCCGGTGGTCCCGATTCTGCGAAACGGTGAATTGACACTTGATCGATGAAGCGCGTACTTTCCATATTTGCGGGCCTTTTGTTGGTGTGGAGTGTCGGAGCACAGGTCGACACCACAGGCTTGCGTCTGCGTAGTTTGAAGCCTGTGCCGCTGGCCGTTAGCCTCACTCTGGGCGGAGTGGGAACTCTGTTCACTTTCCAGCCCGAAGTCAACAGCCTTCAAGTAGGTCTTAGAGACAATATCGTTGAGGCAGGCTGCCCGCGAATTCATGTCGACGACTATATCCAGTATCTTCCTGCGCTCACCCCCGTCACGCTCAACATCTGTGGTGTGAAAGGCCGTCACACACTCGGCAAGCTGCTGCTGCTCGAGGGCGGCAGTTACCTGCTAGGTATGGGATGGTGCGAGGCGTTTAAATATGTTACCGCTCTCCATCGGCCCGACGGCAGTTCCTTCAACACATTCCCTTCGGGACACACCTTCAACGTTTTTTGTGGAGCAGAGATTATCCGACGCGAATATGGCGAGGAATATCCGTGGATAGCAGTGGCCGGATACACCCTGGCCACTGTAGTGGGACTTATGCGGATATACAACAACCGCCATTGGGTGGGCGATGTCTTTGCCGGTGCAGGATTGGGTATCCTCAGTGTCACTCTAGTTTATTGGGCGTTGGACTAACTTAAAATTTAGAATTCAGAAATTACAAATATGAAACTGTTCAGTAACGTAAAAGGCGACCTCTTCGGCGGCATCACCGCCGGCATCGTCGCATTGCCGTTGGCCCTTGCCTTCGGCATACAGGCCTTCTCGGGCGTCAGCGACCCGTCGGCCGCATCTATCGGAGCTTATGTCGGTCTCACCGGTGCCATGCTTCTAGGCTTCTTTGCAGCCCTTTTCGGCGGCACCCACAGCCAGATCAGCGGCCCTACCGGTCCTATGACCGTTGTCACCGCAACCCTTGTCACCGGAGCCTGGACGGCCAGCAACGGTAGTATCTCCGAAGTTATGCTCTCCATGGCCCTCGCCGCCATCTTCTGTGGACTGTTCCAGATACTTTTCGGTCTCATCAAGATCGGCAAGTATGTGCGCTACATCCCTTATCCCGTGCTTTCGGGCTTTATGTCGGGTATCGGCGTCATCATCATACTGCAGCAGATATATCCCCTCATCGGACAGAGTAAGGGCGGCTCGATGATTGACCTCCTCGTGGGCCTGCCAGAAGCCTTCGGCGCTATCTCGCTCACGGCACTTCTTTTGGGTATAGGAACAGTGCTCATTATCTATCTCTTCCCATTGATAACCAAGAAGGTGCCTTCCACTCTTGTGGCACTCATCGTGATGACCATCGTCTCGTTGTTCATCAATATGGAAGGCGTGGCTACCATAGGCGAGATACCCTCTGGGCTCCCGATGCCGTTCTTCGCCAAGGAAGGCGTCAGCCTTGCCGGCATCAACTGGGGCACTGTCCTTGTTGCCGCCCTCATTCCCGGCCTCACCCTTGCAGGCCTCGGTTCCATCGACACGTTGCTCACCTCTGTGGTGGCCGACAATATCACCAAGACCAAGCACAACAGCAACCGCGAACTGATAGGGCAGGGTATAGGCAATGCCATTGCCGGCCTGTTCTGCGGCCTTCCCGGCGCCGGTGCCACCATGCGTACCGTTGTCAACGTCAAGAGCGGCGGTCGCACGCAGCTCAGCGGCATGGTGCATGCCCTACTGCTGCTGGCCATCATGCTGGGACTTGGCTCGGTGGTGAAATATGTGCCGCTGTCGGTCCTCGCCGGCATCCTTATCACGGTGGGCGTTGGTATTATCGATGTCCGTGGCTTCAAGGACCTGCCCAAGATTCCGCGTGCCGACGCCGTGGTGCTCATCGTCGTCTTCCTGGTCACCGTCTTTGTTGATCTGCTCACCGCCGTCGGCATCGGCATGGTTATTGCCTGTGTGCTTTTCATGAAGCGCGCTTCCGACCTCGTCGAGGGTGGCTACAGTAGTCAGGAGATGACCAACTTCGACAAAGAAAGCCCTTGGAACGACGAGGGCGGCATACCCGACACCGTGGCGCATAAGATTTACATCCAGCGTCTTAATGGTCCCATCTTCTTCGGCACCATCAACAAGTTCAAGGATGTAATGCAGACCGTCCCAGAAGATGCCAAGATAGTCATCATTCGTATGCGTCTTGTCTCGTTCATGGATCAGAGCGGACTCTATGCTATGGAAGAGGCCATCAAAGACCTGCAGGCCCGCGGTGTGCAGGTGCTTATGACCATCATCCAGCCGCAGCCGATGTACATGCTCACCACCCACAAGGTCATTCCCGGCGTCGTCCCCGAAGACCACACCTTCAAGACCTTCGAGGAATGTACAAAATTCCTCTCGGAGGAATTGGAAGCTAAAAAGTAAAAGCTAAAAACTAAAAACTATGAAGGAAAGCTTGCTATATGAAAAGAGTATGAATTTTGCCATTCGTTGCGTCAAATTCTACAAATATTTGAGGGAGGAGAAAAACGAATATGTCTTAAGCAAACAGTTGTTACGCAGTGGAACAAGCGTCGGCGCCAATATTCGCGAAAGCAGGTTTGCCCAAAGTACGGCAGACTTTGACAGCAAACTTAATATAGCATTGAAAGAAGCGGAAGAAACCCAATATTGGATAGAACTTCTCTTTAGATCAGAGATTATCACCGAATCAGAATACAAATCCATATATTCTGATTCTGGCGAGTTGATTGCACTGCTGCTTTCAACACTTAAAACGTTTAGAAACAACAACAAATAATCAATATTAACCACGTAAAAGCCAGAGACTGAATAACCTTTTAGTTTTTAGTTTTTACCTTATAGTTTTAATTATGGGTCGCGCATTTGAATATCGCAAAGCAAGAAAACTTAAACGTTGGGGTCATATGGCCCGCACCTTCACCAAGATCGGTAAGGAAATCGAACTAGCCGTCATTGCCGGCGGGCCCGATCCTTCGGCCAACCTCCGACTCCGTCTGCTCATGCAGACCGCCAAGAGCGAGTCGATGCCCAAGGAGAATGTCGAACGCGCCATCAAGCGCGCCACCGAGAAGGATAAGTCGGCCTACAAAGAGGTCGTCTACGACGGCAAGGGCCCACACGGCGTAGCCATCGTTGTCGAGACTGCTACAGACAACCCCACACGCACTGTTGCCAACCTTCGCGCCGCCTTTGTGCGTGGCAAGGGCGAACTGGGTACCATGGGCATGAACGACTTCCTCTTCGAACGCAAGTGCTCCTTCGTTGTCGCATGGCGTGATGACATCGACATGGACGAGCTTGAGCTCGAACTCATCGACTGCGACATCGACGAGGTGTTCCGCGATGAAGACGAGATACTCATCTACGCCGACTTTGCCAACTACGGTCCTATCTCCAAGTTCCTTGAGGACAAAGGTCTTGAAATCAAGAGCTTCAAATTCGAACGCATACCGCTTACCACACGCGAACTTTCCGAGGCCGAGCAAGAAGATGTCAACTGTCTCCTCGAGCGCCTCGAGAACGACGACGACGTCGTCAACGTCTTCCACAACATGGCGTAAGTGAGCACCCGAGAACTTGTTCTTGAGGTCGAGCGCCAGCCATGACGGCGACCAGCCAACATGGCGTAAGTGAGCACCCGAGAACTGTTCTCGAGGTCGAACGTCAGCCATGACGGCGACCGGCCAACATGGCGTAAATGAGCACCCGAGAACTTGTTCTTGAGCTCGAGCGCCAGCCATGACGGCAACCAGCCAACATGGCGATAACAAAGTAACAGGCACCTCTGCAATCGCAGGGTGCCTGTATTGTTTGCATTCGGGTGAGATATGCCCCAACATGATAAAAACATGCTCTTATTTTCAGTTCTTTATTGGTATTTCTTCGGTATTTCTTCGATTGTGCACCGAAGAAATACCGAAGAAATACCGAAGAAATGGGCTAGTTGATGGCGACAAATCGGCAGGCTGTCGGGGTGCTGTTGTTGAAAAAATGTAAGAAAGTATTTGTGCAGTTGGATATTTATTCGTATATTTGCAATTCTACAAGTTTTGCCCTGTGTTGGGGTAAGTGGTTGTAGTATAGTAAATAATAGTGATATGACAGATAATAATATATTACCATGCGAGGTTAATGTGGCGTCGGAGACGGGGAGATTGAGGGCTGTGCTGCTGCACCGTCCGGGTGTGGAGATTGAGCGTATGACGCCGCTAAATGCAGCCCATGCGCTGTATAGCGACATACTGAACAAGCCGATAGTGGACACCGAATATGCCAATTTCTGCGGTGTGCTGGAGAAGTGGACAAAGGTTTACTATGTGGAGGATATCCTGGAGAGGCTGCTTGCCGACGGCGAGGTGCGCCGCTACTTGGTGGAGGAGAGCTGCGACATGGACGACTGCGACGACGACTTGGCCGAGAAGCTGATGGAACTGACGGACAAGGAACTTGCCGCCGCCTTGATAGAGGGTTACGAAGACCCTGAATGGGATGGCGCCAGCGACGACCGCTACCTACTGAAACCGCTGTACAACCTGTTCTTCACCCGCGACGCTTCGTCGACGGTGTACAACCGTGTGCTGGTGAACTCGATGAGTTTCGAGGTGCGCGAACGTGAGACGCTTATCTACGAGGCCATCTTCAAGCATTTCTTCAAAGTGGGCACGCTGAACGCTATGCAGAGCGACCGCGACGCGAGGACCGAGGGCGGCGACGTGCAGATTGCCTCGAGGGACCTGCTGTGCATAGGACAAGGTATCCGTACGAACACCAAAGGCATTAAATACCTGGCGCAGACCTTTGCTCAGGAGCGCGAGCAGTTCAATATCCTGGTTCAGGAACTGCCGAAGAGCCCGGAAAGTTTCATCCATCTGGACATGGTGTTTACTTTCCTGGGCAAGCACCAGTGTATGGTGTTCGAGCCGATGCTGAAGAAGACAGGCCTCTTTGCCGGCAAGGACACGACTCTGATAAGTATCTACAAGGGCAACATAAGCTACCGCAAGGTGAATAATATCGTCGAGGGCTTGAACAGTCTGGGATGGGATATGGAGCCTGTGATAGGCGGAGGCAGCGACCCGTGGGTGCAACTGCGTGAGCAGTGGCATAGCGGTTGCAATTTCTTCTCGCTGGGCGACGGCAAAGTGATAGGCTACCGCCGCAATACGAAGACTATAGAGGCGCTGGACAAGGCAGGTTTCGCGGTGTTGAACGCCGAGGACATAGTGAGCGGCAAGGTGAGGATGGAGGACTACGAAAAGTTTGTGGCTGCATTCCCGGGCAGCGAACTGCCGAGAGCCGGCGGCGGCGCCCGATGCATGACGATGCCGATTTTGAGAGATTGACAATTAGCAATAAGTAGTTAAGACAATACAACCAATTATTTAACATGAAACGTTATCACTTAGCAAACAACGTTATCGGCTGGATTATCGGTTTGATAGCGTGCACAGTGTACATCGTGACGGCGGAGGCAACGGCGTCGTGGTGGGACTGCGGCGAGTATATCTCGACCGCCTTCAAACTTCAAGTGGGTCACCCTCCGGGAGCACCGACGTTCCAGCTGCTGGGACGCCTGTTCTCGATGTTCAGCAGTCCAGAGACTGCTGCCCATGCCGTGAACGTGATGTCGGCCGTGTGCAGCGGTTTGACGATATTGTTCCTCTTCTGGGCTATCACTCTTCTGGGTAAGCACTTGCTGCCCGACCCGAAGAATCCCAGCCTGAAGGATTGGAGAACATGGGGCGTGTTTGCCGCCGGTATAGTGGGAAGCCTTGCCTATACTTTCAGCGACACCTTCTGGTTCTCGGCTGTCGAAGGCGAGGTGTATGCCATGAGTAGTTTCTTCACGGCATTGGTGTTCTGGGCAATCCTGAAATGGGAAGAGCAGAGCGACGACCCGCATTCGCTGCGGTGGCTTATACTCATCAGTCTTCTGGTGGGTGTGGCTATCGGCGTCCACCTGCTGAACCTGCTGACTGTGCCAGCCATCTTCTATGTGGTGTATTTCAAGAAATGGGAGAAGACGACCTGGAAGGGGTTCCTGATTACTGGTGTGCTCAGTGTCATCACGCTGGGTATCATCCTGTGGGGCATCATCCCCGGCATAGTGAACGTCGACTCGGCCATAGACGTGTTCTTTGTGAACACCCTGGGGCTGCCGTTCAATAGCGGCACCATTTTCTACTTCACGCTGTTGGCAGCGCTGGTTGTGTGGGGTCTGTGGTACACGCAGAAGAAGAACAAGCCGATATTGAACGCCGCTTTGCTGAGCTTCGCAATGCTGGTTATAGGTTACAGCACCTTCTTCGTGCTGGTGATACGTGCCAACACCAATACTCCGCTGAACGAGAACGCCCCTAAGGACGCCGTGAGCATGCGCGCCTATCTGGGCCGCGAGCAGTATGGCGACACACCTCTCTTCACCGGCCAGTTCTACACTGCCGGCAACCCGGTGGATGTAGAAGAGGGCTACACCAAGTATATCCGTGGCAAGAGCGAAACGGGCAAGGACCGCTACATTGTTGCCGCCCATGCACAGAAATACATCTACCGAGCCAACCATACTGGCGTGTTCCCGCGTATGTGGAGCAACGACTCCAAACGCGACCATCCACGTTTCTATCAGTATTGGGCAGGCAAGGTAAGGGGCGACCATAAGCCCAGCAGCGCGCAGAACTTGAAGTTCTTCAACCGCTACCAGCTGGGATGGATGTACTGGCGCTACTTTATGTGGAACTTTGCCGGTCGTCAGAACGACGAACAGGGACACTACTTCAACGATGACGGTACACGCGACTACCTGAAGGGCAACTGGATAAGCGGCATCAAGTTCATCGACGAGAGCCGTCTGGGACCGCAGGACAACCTGCCCGCCCACATGGAGCAGAATAAGGCGCGCAACCGCTACTACATGCTGCCCTTGCTGCTGGGTCTGATAGGCTTGGTATATCATATCCGCCGTCATCCGAAGGACGCCTTGATAGTGTTCATCATGTTCTTCATGACCGGTTTGGCTATTGCCATCTATCTGAATATGCCGCCCAAGCAGCCGCGCGAGCGTGACTATGCCTTCGTGGGCTCGTTCAGCTTCTATGCCATCTGGATAGGCCTTGGAGTGATGGCTCTGGCGGAATGGATTAGCAATCTGTTTAAGAAGAACCGTGAGGGGGCCTACAAGATTGTCTTGCCTGTGGTCTTTGTGGCCTGCATGGCTGCTGTTCCGTGCTTGATGGCTGCTGAGAACTGGGACGACCACGACCGCTCGGAGAAGTATGCAGCACGCGACTTCGCACAGAACTACCTGAAGAGCATCAACAAGAACGGTATCCTAATCACCTTCGGCGACAATGATACCTTCCCGTTGTGGTATGCTCAGGAGGTGGAAGGGACCCGCACCGACGTGCGTATCCTCAACTACACGCTGAGTGGCATGTATTGGTATGTGGAGCAGTTGTTCAACAAGCTCTACGAAAGCGAGGCGCTGCCCTTCACGCTGCCCAAGGAATACTACGGCTTGGGCAAGGACGCCTACTACATCATGGACCGTTCGCCTGAATACCTGGAGGTTACCGATGTGCTGGGCTTATTGCGCGATCATCCCGACCGCTTCACGCTGCGCGACCAACGTAGCGGCGAGGAGGTGATGTGCATACCCACCAAGCGCTTCAAGATAACCCTCGACATTCCAGCATTGGTCGCCGCCGGAGTAATCCCCGCCGAGTTGGCCGACCAGGTGAACCCCGAGATTCGTTGGGAAATCGGCAAGCAGGCTCTCTACCGCCACGAGCTGATGATCCTCGACATCCTCGGCACCAACAAGTTCATGCGCGACATCAACATAATGAACCCAGGCTACATTAAGGATGTTTTCCCGCTGGTGTACTCGTTCTCGGTGCAGGACGGCATGAACCACAAACTGCTGCCTTATCCGCGTCAAGGTGAGCGTCACACGGCCACCACCGCCGACTACTTCATCAACGGTGGTCCCAACAAGATTGTGGCTCCTGTTGGCGGCACGCTGACCGAGGAGGACATCGAGGTGCGTCCGCTGAAGTGGGGTAACCTCAACAGCGACATCTATGTCGACCCCATCAGCCTCAACATGGGCACCGTGCAGCGCCAGTCGTTCATGCTGCTTGCCAGCGAAGAGTTCAAGAAAGGCAATAGTGACAAAGCAGAACGACTGCTCGATCTTGCTCAGGAGTTCTTCCCGGCCCCCAACTTCCCGATCGACGTCTATGCTGTGTATATCTACACCGGCGGCACACGTGTCGATGTTGTTGACCTCTACAAGCAGATAAAAGGCATCGACAAAGCTACTGAACTGTGGCAAGCAGCCTTTGACTACTATAGTCAGGAAATAGCATATCTGGCACAGTTCAAGGGCGAGAAAGCTGCTGGTGTTAAGGGCGAATTGATGAACAGTGTGCAGATAATGTCGCTGCTCAGAGACCAAGCCCAGCACACACTTCAGAACGACGAGCTCAGAAAGAATGCCGAAACCATTCTGGAACCTTACAGAAACATGTTCCAAATGTAGAAATGAGCAGGCCCGAGAAGATAAAAGCGAAGAGATATGTTGTGGCTCTCAGCGAGTGCGAAATGCGACGTCTGACGGTCTATGCCGCGCAGTGCGGTGTAGACCGCCCCACGGCGCTTGGTCGACTTCTGCGTCAGTCGTTGCGCGATGTGGCGACAGGTGTGAAAGCCGACAACACCGACGAGAACCAACTGCGTCTCTTCGACTCTGTGCAGATAGACATATTCAACAACACCGAGAAGGTGAAAGTTGAAAATTGAAATAGCTAACAGTTAATAAAAAAAGTAATATGAAAAGACTGTTCCGCATCATGGTAGCGGCAATGCTGATGACCATCCCGGCCATTGCTTTTGCCGACGAGGCTCCCGAAACCAAAGGCTTCGACCCCGGCTCGATGATTATCGGCCACGTGACAGATGCTCACTCCTGGCACATGTTCGACTATGTCAAGGATGGTAAAGAGCATGCTGTAGCCATTCCACTGCCCGTAATCCTCGTCAACGACGGTAACCTCGACGTCTTCATGTCGTCGAAGTTCCATCATGGCCACGCCGACTATAAAGGCTACCGGCTCGTCGGTGGCGGCGCCGAGAAGGAGGAAGTCGTCTGTGTCGACGAAGCTGGCAACCTTACTGGCCAGAAACCTCTCGACTTGAGCATCACCAAGACCTCGGCTGCCATCATCATCGCCGTCATCATGCTGCTGGTCATAGTGTTCATTGCCCGCAACGGCTACAAGAAACGCCCCAACCAGGCACCCCATGGCCTGCAGAGCCTCGTGGAGATGCTGGTGGTCTTCGTGCGCGACAGCATCGCCAAGCCGATGATCGGTGAGAAGCATTACGAGCGCTACCTGCCTTATATCCTCACTCTCTTCTTCTTTATCTTCTTCTGCAACATCCTTGGCCTCATACCTTTCTTCCCCGCAGGCGCCAACATCACCGGCAACATCGCAGTCACCGCCACGCTGGCCATCATCACCTTCCTGATTACCAACATCAGCGGCAACCGCCACTACTGGATGGACATCTTCAACACACCCGGCGTCCCCGCCTGGCTCAAGGTGTTTCCCTTGATGCCCGTCGTCGAACTCGTGGGGGTCTTCACCAAGCCCATCGTGCTCATGATACGACTCTTCGCCAACATGACGGCCGGCCATATCGTCATCCTCGGCTTCATAGTCATCATCTTCATCCTCAGCAATCTCTTCGGTATGGCTGTCGGCGGTGCCGTCAGCGTGGTCAGCGTCCTCTTCAGCGTCTTCATCTCGCTGCTCGAGTGCCTGGTGGCTTACATCCAGGCCTTCGTCTTCACCATGCTCACAGCCCTCTACATCGGTATGGCTGTGGCTGAGCCCCATCATGCAGAATAACCCAATAAAACAATTATACCCATGAAAAGTATCAAAGATATCAATTTCGCAGGCCGTAAGGTTCTGCTCCGTGTAGATTTCAACGTCCCCATGGACGACAACAAGCGCATCACCGACGACACCCGTATGCGCGAGTCGATGCCCACCATCGAGAAACTCCTCAAGGATGGTGCCGCCATCATCATCATGGCCCATTTCGGCCGTCCCAAGAAAGGCGGTTTCGAACCCGAGCTTACCCTCGAACCGGTGGCCAAATACCTTGAGACCCTCGTTGGTCGTCCTGTGAAGTTCACGCAGGAACTCCTCGGCAGCGGCAAACCCGAGCAGATGGCCAAAGAGCTCAAGGCTGGCGAAGTGATGCTCCTCGAGAACATCCGCTTCTACCCCGAAGAGACCAAAGGCGGCGAAGACCTTGCCCGCCAGTTGGCAGCCCTTGGCGACTGCTACATCAACGACGCCTTCGGTGCCGCCCACCGCGAACACTCCTCCACCGCTGTCATCGCCCGCTTTTTCCCGAACGATAAGTATTTCGGCTTCCTCATGGAGAACGAGGTGCGCAACCTAGAGAAACTCATGCAGAACCCCCCGCGTCCCTTCACCGCTATCATCGGCGGCTCCAAGGTCAGCAGCAAGATAGGCATCCTCGAGAACCTCCTCGACAAGGTTGACAACATGATTATCATCGGTGGCATGCGCTACACCTTCACCAAGGCCCTCGGCGGCAAGATTGGCAACTCCATCTGCGAGGATGACAAGCTCGACTTGGCCAAAGAGTTGATGCGCCGCATGGACGAGAAGGGCGTGAAGTACTACCTGCCTGTCGACAGCGTCATCGGCGACAAGTTCGGCAACGATGCCAACACCCAGATAGTCCCCTCCGGCGAGGTTCCCGACGGCTGGGAGAGCATGGACTGCGGTCCCGAGAGCTGCAAGGCCATCCATGACATCATCATGGCCTCTAAGACCATTCTCTGGAACGGTCCTGCCGGCGTCTTCGAGCTTGAGACCTTCGCCAAAGGCACCAACCACATCGCCAAGAGCGTTGCCGAGGCCTGCAAGCAGGGCTGCTTCGCCGCTGTCGGCGGTGGCGACTCCGTGGCTGCCGTCAAGCAGATGCACCTCGCCGACCAGATGAGCTACGTCTCCACCGGTGGCGGCGCCATGCTCGAGTACCTCGAAGGCAAGGTCCTCCCCGGCATCAAAGCCATCCAGGACTAATCGCTAACCCCCAAGGTGCGGTATGATTACAGGTCTGCCGCACCTTTTTTGTATATTGTATTTTGCTATGAAGAAGTACCGGACAGCCATATTGTTGTTTGCAGTCTTTGCTGTTATCGCCTTTGTTCTATATCTTTCCACAGGCAACCTCTTTTTCCTTTTGAACTTCGGCTATATAGGCCTTTGTCTTGGTATCGGGGCGGCTTTGACGGCATCGGGCTGGCGTCATGCAAGGCTGTTCGTGCAATTCACAGTGGGATTGTATATTCTGGTGTTCTTGGGTCTTATCTGTCACGAGAACATGCAGATAGAGGGCTTCTGGTACTATCTCTTCTCCGGTGTTGTTGGGGCAGGTACCCTGCATTATGCCATCGCCAAGATATTCGGCCCCCTGTTTTTCGGCCGAGGTTGGTGCGGCTATGCTTGCTGGACGGCCATGGTGCTCGACCTCCTGCCCTACAAGCGTCCGCAAGGTCCCCGCAAACGCATAGGGTTCATCCGTTACATTGTCTTCGGACTCTCGCTGGCGCTTGTCGGATTGCTCTTCCTGCTGGGCAAAGCCACTCCGTCGGTGATGTTCCGCCTGTTCATCTTTGGCAACATCGTCTATTACGCTGTGGGTATCGCTCTGGCCGTGGCCTTCCGCGACAACCGCGCCTTCTGCAAGTATATCTGTCCGGTGACGGTATTCCTCAAACCCTTGACGCGCTATTCGCTGCTTCGCATACGCTTCGACGAGGACAAGTGCATCCACTGCGGCAAGTGCCGTGAGGTATGCCCCATGGATGTCGAGGTGAACAACGATTCGCGCAAGCGCAGGAACGCCACCGAGTGCATCCTCTGCCACAACTGCACCCGCGAATGCCCTGTAAAAGCCTTGAAATGATATGCCGCATTTTCTGCCGATAACGTTGGAGGAAGTGAAGCGCCTCGGATGGGAGCAGGTCGACGTGGTGCTCGTCACTGGCGACGCCTACATCGACCACCCCTCCTTCGGCACCGCTGTCATCGGGAGGACGCTGGAGGCGGCGGGGTACAAAGTAGCCATCATCCCGCAGCCCAACTGGCGCGACGACCTACGCGACTTCCGCAAGTTCGGAAAGCCGAGATTGTTCTTCGGCGTCACTTCCGGCGCTATGGACTCCATGGTCAACCACTACACCGCCGCACGCCGTCTGCGCCACGACGACGCCTACACCCCGGGCGGGCAGGCCGGCTTCCGTCCCGACCGCGCCACTTATGTCTACACGCGCATTCTGAAGCAGCTCTACCCCGACGTGCCCGTCATCATCGCCGGCATCGAAGCCTCCATGCGCCGCCTGGCGCACTACGACTACTGGGACGACCGTCTATTCCCCAGCATCCTTGTCGACACCCCCGCCGACCTGCTGAATTATGGGATGGGGGAGAGGACGACGCTCAAGATAGCCAACCTGTTGAACGAAGGCAAAGGCATCGAAGCCTGCTACTCTCTTCCCCAGACCGCCCATTTGACCCATTCGCCTCATTTAACCTATAACACCATCGAACTCCACTCCTTCGAGGAGTGTCTCAAATCCAAGCGCGCCGAAGCCGAGAACTACCATATCATCGACCTCGAAAGCAACAAGATAGAGTGTGCCACCCTCATCCAGCGGCATGGCGACCAATATGTCGTGGTCAATCCCCCGGAGCCGCCGATGACTACCGACGAGGTCGACGCCTCCTTTGACCTGCCGTATATGCGCCTGCCGCATCCCAAGTACAAGAAACGCGGCCCCATCCCGGCTTTCGAGATGATTCGCTGGAGCGTCAACACCCACCGCGGATGCTTCGGCGGCTGCTCCTTCTGCACCATCAGTGCCCATCAGGGCAAGCAGATAGCCAGCCGCAGCGAAGACTCCATCCTCCGCGAGGTCGACGCCATCGTCGCCGACCCCGACTTCCACGGCGTCCTCACCGACCTTGGCGGCCCCTCCGCCAACATGTGGCGCATGAAGGGCAAAAACCCCGAACTCTGCCGCCGTTGCTCCCGCTACAGCTGCTCCATGCCTTCGATGTGCCCCAACCTCGACAGCGACCACCAGCCTATGATAGAGCTCCTGCGCAAAGTCGCCGCTCACCCCAAGGTCAAACACCTCTATGTCGGCAGCGGCATCCGCTGCGACTTGTTCACCGACGACAACTCCGGCTGGCAGTACTTCCGCCAGGTAGTCCTCAACCACACCTCCGGCCGCCTCAAGGTCGCCCCCGAGCACACCTCCGACCACGTCCTCGCCCTCATGCGCAAGCCCTCCTTCAGCCTTTTCCGAGAAACCAAACGCCGCTTCGACGAGATCTGCAAGCAGGCGGGACTCCGCTACCAACTGATTCCCTACTTCATCAGCAGTCACCCCGGATGCCGTCTCGAGGATATGGCCGACCTCGCCGTCCAGATGAAACAGATGCGCTATCGCCTCGAGCAGATACAGGACTTCACTCCCACGCCCATGACCATCAGCACCGAGATGTACTACACTGGCATCGACCCTTCCACCATGAAGCCTGTCTACGTCGCCACCACTCCCGCCGACAAGGCCGACCAGCGCCGACTCTTCTTCTTTTACCGCCCCGAACTCAAACGCGACATCGTCGCCTCCCTCCGCCGCAATGGCTGCGAAAAGTACATCCAAAAGATTTTCCTCCTCCTCCTCCTCCTTCTGCCTCTTGCAGCATCCACTCAGGCAATCAAGCATTCAGGCACTCATGCAATCACGGGGCGTGTCCTCTCCTCCCACCGCGGAGTACCATACGCCACTCTGCAAATTGCAGGCACCTCCGTCGGCGTCGCTTGCAACGACAACGGCGAATACACATTGAAAATCCCAGCTGGCCATGAGAACGACACCATCGTGGTGCGCTCCGTGGGCTACAACACTCTGAAAGTGCCCGTAAGTCAGCTGCTCAAAAAAACCACCGTCAGGCTCACCGAACAATCCGTCGTCCTCCGACAGGTTGAAATATCCTCCTTCCGCACACCACAGCAACTCATCACCGCCGCTGTAGCCCGCATCGACAGCAACTACCAGCAACACACTGCCCGCTCCACATTTTTCTACCGCAACTGGCGCGCCGTCGACGGCGAACTCTACCTCTTCGACGAAGCCGTCATGAGCATCCTCCGCAAAGGCTACTCCCGCTATGCCGACAAACTCGCCTACCGTTTCCAGAACAACCGCCGCGAGATGAAGTCGAACTACAAGACCCTCCTCAAACACCGCCTCGTCGTCTACGACCCAGCCCTTGTCGAGGAAAAGACCGGTGGCCCCGAAACCGTCGTCGACCGCATGAACTATGCCGACAACGAAGAGTTCTACGATCCCGTCTCCACCCCACAGGCTAGCTTCGCACTATCCTCGCATACCCTCTCTCGCCACAAGTTCCAGCCCATTCAGGAATTCCTAGACGGCGACGATGTATACTACCGCCTATGCTCGGTGGGACCGGGACGCATCTCGAAGACCACGCTGCGCTACGAGTATGTCATCCGTAAAAGCGACCTCGCCATAGTTTCCATCACCGAAGCCATCGACAGCGTAAACATGCCCGTCCCACCGGAACCGTGGATCAACATCAAGTTCGACCGACTCGTCATCACAGCCGACAGCTCTATTTGGAACTACGATGTGCGCGAAGGTGAATATACACTCACACGCTACTACAACTCACAGTCCAACGCCCTCGCCACCGGCGACCGCTGGCACATCAACATCCGCCAGCGTTGGCAACAGTGTGTCGACTGGCGTCTCACCGATTTCGCCCTGGCTTCCGACACCATAGAGGGCGAAGTCATCGCCGTGCGGCCACAGACCATTGTCGGCGCTTTCGGCGAGAGCGACTACAACGACGACTTCTGGGGACAGTACAACAGTATCGCCATCGACCAACAGCCAGCATGGCTACTGTACAATAAGTTGAAGAAAAGAAAGGAAGGACAATGAAAAATATGTGGTTTAACGTTTTACGTTTGTTGTTTTATGTTATTATTTTTACTCCTCTCACCTTGCAAGCACAAACGTTCGACGAGGGCGACAGCGTGATGCTCACAGGCATCGTCTTTAACCACCACACCAACAAGCCCTATTCCTATTGTCCGATGCGCTTCGTGCGCAGCGACAGCACCGTCTATGACTTGACTACCGAGGCCGACGGCACCTTCGCCACTCCCATGATGCCTGTAGGCCGGTATGCACTGCATGTCAGACTAAAAGGGGTGATGTACCATCATGCCGACCTCGACCTTCAGGACAACGCACACCTCAACGTGGCGATAGATACCATCAAACTCATCACCCTGAAGGCTATAACCATCGTGGCCGCCAAGCACATGCTGGGCCAGTTGCAGATAACATCGCGGCACGATTTGCGGCTATGGGGACTCTCGGCCGGCTACCGCGATGGCAACTCGAGCGTTGCGCTGCCTCCCGACGCTCACGGCAATCCCGACGACGGCCCCGAGGCGGACGATGGACAGGGGCTCCCCAGAGGCCCTGTGTTCCCGACAGGGATGCCGCTGAAGGTGCAGGTTGCGTATATGACAGGTAGGCTTGGAAGCAGTTTTTACACTGGACCTATATGGACATTGGTGCCCGACGTATACCATCCGGCACCTGACAGCACTGCTGTAAAGGCTAGCCGTTGATTATCTCGTCTAGTTCGAGCCAGCGCATCTCTTTTTCGTCGAGGAGGGCTATCACCTCGCCTATGCGGGTGCTGGCCTTGGTGATTGCTGCCGGGTCGGTGAAGGTGCCACCGCTGAGCTGCTGTTCGAGGGTGGCTTTCTCCTTCGTGAGTGTCTCTATCTCGGCGGTGAGTGTTTCGTATTCTTTCTGCTCTTTGTAGGTGGCTTTGCGCTTGTCGCTCTTGCTGCGTTCGTATTTGGGCTTTTCGGAGCGCTGCTGCAGGGTGTTCTCGCGTTGTTGCTGGGCTTTCTGTAGCCGGTAGGTGGTGTAGTTGCTGTGGTAGTCCTTTATCTTGCCGTTGCCTTCGAAGACCAGCAGGTGGTCGACGATGTGGTCCATGAAGGAGCGGTCGTGTGAGACTATTATCAGGCAGCCTTTGTAGGTCTGGAGGAACTGTTCGAGGATCTGGAGGGTGTAGATGTCGAGGTCGTTGGTGGGCTCGTCGAGGATTAGGAAGTTGGGGTTGGCCATGAGGACCTGGAGGAGGTAGAGGCGACGCCGCTCGCCACCGCTGAGGTTGCCGAAGTAGTTGTACTGCGTGGTGCTGTCGAAGCCGAAGTAGGTGAGGAATTGGTGGGCTGACATGCTTTTGCCGTTGTCGAGTTCTATTTCTTCGGCTATGTCTTTGACGAGGTCGATGACGCGGCGGTCGGCCGGGGCGTTCATGCCTGCCTGGGTGTAGTAGCCGAATTGTATGGTCTGGCCGACGACGACGCGTCCGGAGGTAGGTTTGAGCCGCTCGGTGATGATGTTGAGGAGGGTGCTTTTGCCGACGCCGTTTGGGCCAACGATGCCTATCTTTTCGCCGCGTTTGAAGACGTAGGAGTAGTCGTTGATGAGGTCGCGGTAGCAGATGTTGTACAGTTCCAGTATCTTTCCGCCGATGCGCTCGGTTTTGACGGTGAGTTGTGGGCGTGAGTCGTCGAAGCGTGTGTGGGCTTTGGCCTCGAGCTGGTAGAAGGCGTCGATGCGAGCCTGTGCCTTGGTGCCGCGAGCCTGGGGCATGCGGCGCATCCACTCGAGCTCGGTGCGGTAGAGGCTGCGTGCTTTTGCGACTTCGGCGCGCTCGTTGGCTTCGCGCTCGGCTTTTTTCTCGAGGTAGTAGTCGTAGCGGCCGCGATAATGATAGAGCCGCGAGTTGTCGAGTTCGTAGATGTTGTCGCAGACGTTGTCGAGGAAGTAGCGGTCGTGGGTGACCATGAGGATGGCGAGCCGCTGGCGGGAGAGGAATTCCTCGAGCCACTCGATCATGTCGATGTCGAGGTGGTTGGTGGGCTCGTCGAGGATGAGGAGGTTGCAGTCGTCCATGAGGAGGCGGCAGAGGGCCACCTTCTTCTGCTCGCCGCCGCTGAGGGTCTCCATCTGGCGGTCGAGCAGCGTGTCGACACGCATGCGGCTCAGTATTTCCTCCATGCGCTGGTCGAAGGTCCAGGGGTCCTCGGTCTCGGGACGCTGGACGTTGTAGACGAAGTCGCGCACGAGCTGTTTGGGGTAGGCTTCGGGAGATTGCGGGAGGTAGGCGAGTTTGAGGTCGGAACGGAAGGTTATGCTGCCGGAGTCGTGGAGGGTGTTCGCTCCACAGGGTCGCGGGCCACAGCAGTAGCCGCGCTGGCCATAGGCAGTTATCAGTATGTTGAGCAGCGTCGACTTGCCGTAACCGTTGCGTGCGATGAGGGCGGACTTCTGTCCGGCGTTGATGCCGAAGGAGATGTCTTCGAAAAGGAGCTTGTCGCCGAAGCTCTTGGTGAGGTTTTCTACGGTGAGGAGTGCGTCGGCCATCACTTGGAGAATTTAAGATGTACGCTGCGTGTTTTCTTCATGAGTTTGAGGAAACATTAAGCAGTTTGTCGGTTTGTTCTTTGGCGCGGGCGTTGATTTCGGGGGTGAGGTGCTTGTTGACTGTGCGGAGGGCGAGCAGGAGGGCTGTCAGGTCGTCGGTGAAGCCTAGTGCGGGGATGAAGTCGGGCACGAGGTCGGCTGGCAGGATGAGGTATCCGAGGGCGCCGATGATGAGGGTTTTGGCTTTAACGGGCACATTGTTCGACTGCAGGACATAGTAGAGCTGCAGGGCAGGGTAGAGCACTTTGGCACCCACTTGTGCCGCCAGGTGCTTCACCTTCTTCCAGAAGCCGTCCTCGTCGTAGTGCCGCTCATATTGGGGCGCAGTGTCGATAGTGAATTTCTCCATGCAAAAAATAACGCTTAGGGGCCAATAATATTGTCTGCGCAATTAATTATCGCCATATTCGTTTTTTTTCGTATTTTTGCATTTTCAAAATCTTCGCAACGACATGAACAAGGTAAAAGTTGGAATAGCACAGATGAGCTGCGTGGAAGACAAGGCGCAGAACATAGAGCGCTATACCGAGAAGGTGCGTGAACTGGCAGCCGGCGGCGCGCAGATTATATGCCTGCAGGAACTATTCGCATCGCTCTATTTCTGCGACGAGGAGCGCTACGAGAACTTCAAGCTGGCCGAACCTATACCCGAAGGGCCCACGACACAGCACTTCATGGCACTGGCCAAAGAGTTGGGCGTGGTGCTGGTGTGCTCGATGTTCGAGAAGAGAGCCGAGGGGCTCTACCACAACACCACGGCGGTGATCGACGCCGACGGCAGCTATTTGGGCAAATACCGCAAGATGCATATCCCCGACGACCCGGGCTACTACGAGAAGTTCTACTTTACTCCCGGCGACCTGGGCTACAAAGTCTTCAAGACCAAGTTTGCCACCATCGGCGTGCTTATCTGCTGGGACCAGTGGTACCCCGAAGCAGCGCGCATCACGGCGCTGAAGGGTGCACAGATACTCTTCTTCCCCACGGCCATAGGCTGGGATGTGCGCCAGAACGAGCACGACAACCGCGAGCAGTATGCCGCGTGGCAGACGATACAGCGTAGCCACGCCGTTGCCAACGGTGTGCCCGTGGTCAGCGTGAACCGCACGGGCCGCGAGGGAGGCATGCAGTTCTGGGGCGGCAGCTTCATCACCAACGCCTTCGGCCGTGTGCTCTGGCAGGCGCCGCACTACGACGAGGCCACGCATATCTCGACCCTCGACCTGGACGAGACCGACCACTACCGCCGCCACTGGCCCTACCTGCGCGACCGCCGCATCGACAGCTATGGCGACATAACGAAAAGATATATTGACTGATGACTCCGAAAGAACAAGGCTATTATATGCCCGCCGAATGGGCGAAGCACGAGGCTACATGGCTCACCTACCCGAAGAACCCCGACTCGTGGCCGGGCAAGATAGAGACCATCTATCCGTCGTATCACCTCTTTGTGAAGACCCTTGCCGAGGGCGAGCAGGTGCACATCAACGTCGACGACGAGACGATGCTGCAGCATGTAAAGGCCGAGCTTGAGGCTATCGACACCAATATGCGCAACATATTCCTGCATGTGATACCGAGCAACGACGCATGGTGCCGCGACCACGGCCCTGCATTCCTGCTCAACAGGAACGATTCATCGAAACGCGCCATTGTCAACTGGAACCACAACGCCTGGGGCGGCAAGTATCCCTACGAGCTCGACACGCAGGTGCCGGTGCACATTCACGAGCTGATGCCCGAGATGCCTCTGTTCGAGCCTGGCATTGTGATGGAAGGCGGCTCTATTGATGTCAACGGCTGCGGCGACCTGCTGACCACCACCTCATGCCTGCTCAACCCCAACCGCAATCCCCATCTCGACCAAGACCAGATTGAAGGCTACCTGCGCGACTACTACGGCGTGGACAACATTATCTGGCTCGGCGACGGCATCGTTGGCGACGATACCGACGGCCACGTCGACGACCTCTCGCGCTTTGTGTCGCCCGACACCATCATCACCGCCGTCGAAGAGGATGTGTGGGACGAGAACTACGAGCCTCTGCAGAAGAACCTGCGTATGCTCAGCCGCTGCCGCCTGGCCAACGGCAAACAGCCCACCATCGTCGAACTCCCCATGCCCGATGTCGTCTTCTACGACGGCCAGCGTCTGCCGGCAAGTTATGCCAACTTCTACATTGCCAACGGCAAGGTCATCTTCCCCACCTACCGCTGCCTGACCGACAACGAGGCTGCCTATATCCTCGAGGTGTGCTTCCCCGAGCACGAAGTTATAGGCATCGACTCGACCGACATCATTTGGGGCCTCGGGTCGTTCCACTGTCTGAGCCAGCAGATGCCCGCAATCAGATAAGAGTTAAGAATTAAGAGTTAAGAATTAAGAATGAAGAAACTTATTCTGCCAGCAATAATTTTACTTCTCACCTTTCACCTTTCACCTTTCACCTCGATAGCACAGAAGCCCATCGTGCCCGACACGGCGACGGCCGGGCAGGTGCGTGTCGATGAAGTGATGCGTCTCATCGACGGCAACTACACCGAGGCTCCCGATATGGACAAGCTCAGCACCGAGGCCATCAATGCAATGCTCAAGGCCCTCGACCCCCACAGCGTGTATATCGCCGCCAAGGACGTGGAACGCGCCAACGAGAGTCTGCAGGGCAACTTCGAGGGTGTCGGTATCTCGTTCCAGATAGTGAGCGACACCATTGTCGTGCAGAGTGTCATCGAGGGAGGCCCCAGCCAGAAGGTGGGTGTGGAGATTGGCGACAAGCTGATAAGCATCGACGGCATACCGGCCACTGGCGACAGCGCCAAGAACGATTTCGTGTTCCGCCACCTTCGTGGCAAGAAAGGCACCGAGGTGGTGGTGGACTTGATGCGTGACGGCACCGTCTACACGTTCCATATCATTCGCGACAAGATACCCATCTACAGTATAGACACCTATTTCATGGCCGACGACACCATCGGCTACATACGCCTGACCCGTTTTGCCCGCACTTCCAGCGACGAGTTCCGCAAGGCTCTCCACAGCTTGAAGAAGCAGGGGATGAAAGCCCTTATCCTCGACTTGCGAGGCAACACCGGCGGTTTCCTCGACATCGCTTGCCAGATGGCCAACGAGTTCTTGCAGCGCGGACAGCTCATCGTCTACCAGGAAGGTCGCCGCACCCAGCGGCAGAACTTCCACGCTAACGGCCGCGGTAACTTCACCAACGGCCGTCTGGTGGTGCTCATCGACGAGGGCTCGGCGTCGGCCAGCGAGATTGTCAGCGGCGCCGTGCAGGATTGGGACCGCGGCACGCTGGTGGGCCGACGTTCCTTCGGCAAGGGCTTGGTGCAGCGCATGATGCCCCTCTCCGACGGCGGCCAGATACGTCTCACCACGGCGCGCTACTTCACCCCCAGCGGACGTTGCATACAGCGCCCCTACGACGAGGGTAGCGACGCCTACCGTCAGGATGTGGGCAACCGCTACAAACACGGCGAGCTGGTGAATGCCGACTCGATACATTTCCCCGACTCGCTGAAATATCGCACCTCTAAGGGCCGTACCGTCTATGGCGGCGGCGGCATCATGCCCGATGTCTTCGTGCCCATGGATACCATGCGCCTGAGCGAATATTGCATCTCGATGCGTGGCAAGGGTCTGCTCAACAGTTTCCCCATGAAATGGGCCGATGCCCATCGCCGCGACCGCAGTGTGAAAGATTTCGACACTTATCTGGCCAACTACGACTCTTTTGGACTCGACAGCCTGCTGGCCGTCGAAGCCATAGAGAAAGGCGTTGTGCGCGACACCGCCAAGGAGGCCGCCGAGCCCGAGCGCACGGCGCACAGCGACCGCTACTTGCGGCTGCTGCTCAAGGCTCAGGTGGCACGCAACCTCTTCGGTATTGAATACTACTACAAGGTAATGAAGGAGATTGACGACGGCTACCAACGAGCCGTCGAGGAGTTGAGAAAGAAATAAAAGAAAGGGCCCCGCGAACGTTCGCGGGGCCCTCTCTTTTTGGCGGCTTCCCCGATTAGTGGAGGAAAGCCAGCAGGATACCGGCAGCCACTGCCGAGCCAACCACGCCGGCCACGTTGGGACCCATAGCGTGCTGCAGCAGGTAGTTGGTCTTGTCGTACTCCAATCCCACATTGTTCGACACACGGGCGGCGTCGGGAACGGCGCTGACACCGCTGTTGCCGATGAGGGGGTTGATCTTGTTGCCTTCCTTGAGGAAGAGGTTCATGATCTTCACGAAGAGGACACCGCAGAAGGTGGCCACGATGAACGAGCCGGCACCGAGGCCGAAGATCATCACCGACTTGCCGCTCAGGAACACCGAAGCCTGGGTCGAAGCACCCACGGTGATGCCGATGAGCAGGGTGCAGATGTTGACGATGGCGTTCGAGGCCACGTCGCTCAGGCGCTTGGTGACGCCGCACTCCTTGAGCAGGTTGCCGAAGAAGAGCATACCCAGCAGAGGCAGACCGCTCGGCACTATGAAGGCGCAGAACAGAAGGCCGATGATGGGGAAGGTGATCTTCTCGAGCTTGGAGACCTGGCGCGGAGGTTTCATGCGGATGGTGCGCTCCTTCTTGGTGGTGAGCAGACGCATGATAGGCGGCTGTATGACAGGCACCAGTGCCATGTACGAGTAGGCCGACACGGCGATGGCACCCATCAAGTCGGGAGCCAGCTGCGAGGAGATGAAGATGGCCGTGGGACCGTCGGCACCGCCGATGATACCGATGGCACCAGCCTCGTTGGGCATGAAGCCCAGAGCCAGAGCACCCATGTAGGCGGCGAAGATACCGACCTGTGCGGCAGCGCCGATGAGCATCAGCTTGGGGTTGCTGAGCAATGCCGAGAAGTCGGTCATTGCTCCGATGCCAAGGAAGATTAGCGGTGGGTACCAGCCGTTCTGCACGCCGTGGTAGAGGATGTTCAGCACGGAGCCGTGTTCATAAATACCTATCTTCAAGCCGGGATAGAAGGGAATGTTGCCGATGAGCATACCGAATCCGATAGGCACCAGCAGCAGCGGCTCGAACTCGAACTTGATGCCCAGGAAGATGAACACCAAGCCGATCAATATCATTGCTATGTGGCCCCAGGTCACGTTGGCGAAGCCGGTATATTCCAGGAACTGGACCAGCTGCGTCTGCATGAACTCCATGAAGCCACCTGTTGCTAATAAGTCAAACATAATTCTGAAAGTTTTAAGTTTTGAGTCTTAAGTTTTAAGTTGCTTTTGCACTTACAGCCTAAAACTTACAGCTTTATCCTATTACAACTAATACATCGCCCTCGAGGACACTGTCGCCCTTGCGGACTTTCACTTCCTTCACGGTGCCGGCAACGTCGGCCTCGATGTTGTTCTCCATCTTCATGGCTTCGAGGAGCACCACGGTCTGGCCTTCCTTGACGGTGTCGCCTACATTGACGAAGACGTCGAGGATGGTGCCTGGCAGGGGAGTGGTGACTTTGCTGCCGGCCACAGGGGCGTTGCTCTTCTGCACCGAGCCGCCGGCGGCGGGAGCCACCTGGGGACGCGGGGCGCTGACCACGGCGGGTTTACGCTGCTGTTTGATTTCCTGGTCGACGGTCACGACATAACTGGTGCCATTGACGTCGAGTTTTATTTCCTGGCCTTCTACCTCGTTGATGTCAACGTTGTATTCATTGCCGTTTATCTTGAGCTTATAGTTCTTCATGGCTTATTTCCTGTTGTTAAAATAATGATTCATATTGTAGTATTTGGCGTTCCAGGGAGTCCACTCGCGCTCCACCTTCTGGATGGTGATGATGGTGGTCTCCTCGTCGTGCAGCTCGTCGTTGTAGAGGTGGATGGCTGCAGCAATGGCGGCAAACACCTCGCTCTCGTTGGCAGCACTGCTGCCGTCGCTGACGGGCTTGATGGCAGCCTCTTTCTTGGCCTTGTTCTTGCTCTTCTCTTCCGAGCGGGTGATCAGTTTACCCGAGCCGCTGATGAGGAGGGCGATGCAGACGAGGGCCAGAAACACCACGGCCACGGCGGTGGCGGTGAGGCCTAAGCCGACAGGATCGCTGTGTTTAATCTTCTCGGACTGCTTTGCCACACGGTAGTGGTGGGTCAGGATTTCGCCATTCTGGAAAGCGTCGAAGTCGAGACGGTGCAACGGCAGTATGTTGATGTCGTAGCCATAGGGGTTGCGTCCCACTATGGTCAGGGCGCCGCCGTCGCGGTGCATGGCGTACATCGGGCTCTGGAAATCGCGGCGTGCCAGCACCTTCATGTCTTTGTCGAGGATGGCGACATAGGCCGTGTCATTCACTGCCGAAGCCAGAACGATGATGTATTCGCCCATGGCGCTGACGCTCACAGGACGCAAGATGTTCTTAAGGTCGTGGCGCTTGTGGATGTTGTCGGTCTGGAAGCGGCCCACAGTGTCGAGTTTGCCGTCGACGATGGCCACCAGATGCACACAGCATTCCACGCTATCCACAGCCACGAAGGCACCCAGGCCGGGTGCATAGCAGGTCTTCACGCTCACGAAGTCGATCGACGGAGCCAACTGGTGCATTGGGCATCCCTCGTGCTGAGCCTCGGCTTCAGGGGCGGGCTGTTTCGCTGTCTGGGTAGCCCCAGCCACAGCATCGGCCTCCTGTGCCGTCGCAGTCAGCATGACGAAACTGAGCAGTCCTGCGAATAGCATTTTATAAATGGTCTTCATTCTTCAATTTTTAATTGTAACACCAAAACTGTTTAGTGGGTAGTTGGTAGTGGGTAGTTGGCAGCATTGTTTTCGAATGCTACGCACTAACCACTACCCACTAATCACTATTTACTGAGCCTTCTCGCACTTTTTCTCGCACTCCTTGGCTTCGCCTTTGCAGCACTTCTCGCCTTCGGCCTTCTTGCAGCACTCTTTGCCTTCGGCCTTCTCGCATTTCTGCTCGCAGGCAGCACCTTCGACGGCACCTTCGGCTTTGCAGCACATGGCGCTGTCGCCCTCGTGCATGCACTTGTGCTCGCACTGCTCAACGGCGGCGGTGCACTCTTCGGCAACGGGCTCTTCGGCGACTTTGTTGTTGTTGCAGGCGGTCATGGCGAACATCACCATGGCGGCGGCAAGGGTAAACAGAACTTTCTTCATTGTTGTTTTGATGTTTTAATTGGTTAATAAAAATGAATTGTCAATAAATCTACTTAACTGCTTGACTACTGTCTACTTAACTACTTAAGTTTACAGCGGCAGGTTGCAGTGCTTCTTCATGGGCAGGCTGTCTTTCTTGGTCTGCAGGGCCTGAAGGGCACGGATGACGCGGAAGCGCGTGTTACGCGGCTCGATGACATCGTCGATGTAGCCGTACTTGGCGGCGTTGTAGGGGTTGGCGAAGAGGTCGTTGTACTCTTTCTCCTTCTCGGCGATGAACTTGGCCTTCTCCTCGGCGTCGGTGATCTCCTTCAGGGCGCGGCCATGCAGCACCTCGGTGGCGCCGCTGGCACCCATAACGGCAATCTGGGCCGTGGGCCATGCGTAGTTGATGTCCGAGCGCAGCTGCTTGCAGCTCATCACGATGTGGGCACCGCCATAGCTCTTGCGCAGGGTGACGGTAACCTTGGGCACCGTAGCCTCGCCATAGGCGAAGAGGAACTTGGCACCGTGCACGATGACGCCGTTGTACTCCTGGCCGGTACCGGGCAGGAAGCCGGGCACGTCGACGAGGGTGACCAGAGGAATATTGAAGGCGTCGCAGAAACGCACAAAGCGGGCGCCCTTGCGGCTGCTGTTGCAGTCGAGCACGCCGGCCATCGACTTGGGCTGGTTGGCCACAATACCGACGCTCATGCCTCCCATGCGGGCGAAGCCGACCACCAGGTTCGGGGCAAACTTCTCGTGAACCTCGAGGAACTTGCCGTCGTCGACGATGGCGTTGATGACCTCTTTCACGTCGTAGGCCTCGTTGGGGTTCTCGGGGATGATGGTGTTGAGGTGGTCCTCAAGACGGTCGATGGGATCTTCGGTGGCCTGATAGGGAGCCTCCTCGAAGTTGTTGCTGGGGATATAACCCACCAGGTCGCGGATGATGTTGATGGTGGCCTCCTCGGTCTCGCCGACGAAGTGGGCCACACCGCTCTTGGTGGCGTGTACCATGGCGCCGCCAAGTTTGTCGACGCTCACGTCCTCGCCAGTGACGGTCTTCACCACCTTCGGGCCGGTGAGGAACATATAGCTGTTGTCTTTCGACATCAGGATGAAGTCGGTCAGTGCAGGGCTGTAGACCGAGCCGCCGGCGCAGGGGCCGAAGATGGCGCTGATCTGGGGCACCACACCCGAGGCAAGGATGTTGCGCTCGAAAATCTCGGCATAGCCGGCCAGGGCGTTGATGCCTTCCTGGATACGTGCTCCACCCGAGTCGTTAAGTCCGATGACGGGGGCGCCGACCTTCATGGCCTGGTCCATCACCTTGCAGATCTTCAGAGCCATGGTCTCGCTCAGCGAGCCGCCCAGCACCGTGAAGTCCTGTGCAAAGACATACACCTGGCGGCCGTTGATGGTGCCGTAGCCAGTGACCACGCCGTCGCCGAGGAACGACTTCTTCTGCATGTCGAAGTTGGTGCAGCGGTGGGTGACGAACATGTCGAATTCTTCAAACGAACCCTCGTCGAGGAGCAGGGTGATGCGCTCGCGGGCCGTCAACTTGCCCTGTTCGTGCTGCTTGTCGATGCCTTTCTGGCCTCCGCCAATCTTGGCTTCGCCGCGCTTGTCAAGCAGCTCTTTAATCTTCTGTTCAAAAGCCATATTATTATTGTTTGATTGTTTGATTGCTTGATTGTTTGAATCTTTATTTGCAGCAGAACTCGGTCAGCACGCCCAGAGTGCTCTTGGGGTGCAGGAAGCCGATGTGCAGTCCTTCGGCGCCGCCGCGGCTCTGCTGGTCAATAAGACGGACACCCTTCTCTTTGGCCTCGTTCAGGGCCTGGTCGGTGTTCTCCATGGCGAAGGCGATGTGGTGCATGCCGCCCTTGCCGCCGTTTTTCTCGATGAAAGCGGCTATGGTGCTCTCGGGGCATGTGGGCTCGAGGAGCTCGATCTTGACGTCGCCGCAGCGGAAGAAGGCGGTCTTTACTTTCTGGTCCTTTACTTCCTCGATGGCGTAGCATTTCAGACCCATAATGTCCTCCCAGTAGCGGATGGCCTCGTCGAGGTTCGTCACGGCAATACCGATGTGTTCAATGTGTGAAGGTGTCATAATTTTTATATTTTTATAGTTTATATTAATAATTAAGGCTCACGCTTTTAGCCGCAAAAAGACTATTGCGTGAAAATGCAAATATACGAAAAAATATTAACCTGTAGTAAAAAAAGTTAAAACGGCACCCAAATGGATGCCGTTCAATGCTTTTGCCGTTGTTCTTCATGCCCAGCGGACATAGTCTTTCTTGCGGGGCAGGGGAGGGGCGGCCTCCTTGGCGGCATAGCCCACCACAAGGTGGTCAATGCCCTCATAGTCACCGTCTATGCCCAGTTCGGCGAGTATGGCCTTGCCTTCTTCGCTGTCGAACTCTTCCTTGGCACGGTGTATCCAGCACGAGCCCAGTCCCACGGCTTCTGCGGCATTGGCCATATTGGTGAGCACGGCGCAGCCGTCGTAGTGGTAGGTGGGCACCGTGCGGTCGGCCAGCACCACCAGCACCACAGGGGCGCCGTAGAAGGGGTCGAAGCCCTCTGTCGGTTTGTCGCCGCGCTGCAGCTTCAACTCGTTCCAGATGCGGGCGTTCATGGCGCTCAGACGGTCGCGAAGCTTCTTGTCGGTAACGGCCACTATCACAGGGCTCTGCTTGCCATGTCCGGTAGGTGCCCATGTGCCGGCCTCACAGATGGCGGCAATGAGGTCGCGGCTGGGCATCTCGGGCAAAAAAGCACGGCAACTGCGCCGTGCTTTCATATTGTCAAGTGCTGCTTGGTTCATCACTGTTTCAGGGTGTTGAGCAGGGTCATGATGGCCGACGCTGTGGCGGCTGTCTGTGAGATGTTCTGCGTGTTGAGGTTGTGTAGACCTGTCGTGGACAGAAGCTTGTCGACGAAGGCAGTGGCGTTGCTGCTGGTGATGAGACCTGCCGAGCTGGCTATGAGACCACTGGTGAAAGCCTTGCGGTAGGTGCTGTTCGAGCGGTTGTTCTTAAGGTTGGTGTAGGCGGTGGCCAGGGCAATGGCGTTGTTGAGGTTGGCGGTGTTGGTCAGGTCAACGGTGCCGGTGCTCTTGTACGAGCGGTAGAGGCTCTGTACTGCGGTGCCACAGCTCTTTCCGGTGGCGCTGGCTACGGTGTCGCTGCTGGCAGCGCTCTGGATGGTGCTGCACGAGGTCAATGCCAATGTGGCAAAGCACATGAGAAGAAGTCCTAAACGTTTCATAATTAATGTGTATTTAATTTTTTCTGTCGTTGTTGATAGGTGCAAAGATACGAAAAAAATGAAAAATGAAAAATGAAAAATAAAAATTGAAATTATCTGCAGAAAGCACAATAATTTCAATTTACACTAATCACTAATCACTATTCACCATTCACCATTCACCATTCACCATTCACCATTCACCATTCACCATTCACCATTCACCATTCACTACCCACTATTCACTCCTCCAGAAGTGCGGCGTGATGTCCTGCAGGGTGTCGTGCACCACGCGGTAGAGGCGCTGGTTGGTGGTGCGGCTCTTCAGTGGGCCGAGGTGCGAAAGGTAGGGTCCCAGCTTGATATAGTCGAAGTTCGACAGCGACACCTGCGGCGACAGCAGTGTGCGGCCGCTCCACCAGGCTATGTGCAGCTTGGGGTGCCGGCGGCGCAGCCAGCCCGCCATGCGGTCGACCTCCTGCGGCTGGGCGTCGCCACCCATCAGGCTCAGGCAGGTCACCTCGTTCTTCTGATGCTCGAGCATGCACTCCACGGCCTCCTCGGTTAGCGGCTTGCCGTCGTCGCCCCACAGGTGCTTCGAGTGGCACCCTGGACAGCGGCAGGGACAACCGCTGAGGTTGACGGCCAGCGTCACCTCGTCGGGAATCTCCTGGAACACAATGTCGGTATCAATATATCGCAGCATTAACCTTAACTGTTAACCATTAACCATTAACCGTTAACCATTACCTACATGCTTGCGTAGAATCGGCGGCTGGCCTCTTCCTGGCGCGGCTTGCTGAAGTTGCTCACGCGGCGCAGGTAACCGATGACGCGGGTCAGGTAGTCCACGTTCTTCGAGTGGCAGTGGGGGCACTCCTTCAGGTAGCGCTTGTCGATGTGGCCGCAGTCGTTGCAGATGGTGTTCGGTATGTTGAAGGTGAAGTAGTTGCAGCCTTCCTTGGCAGCCACTTCGAGCAGCTGCATATACTGCTGCTGCGTCAGGTGCTCCTCGAGGTTGCAGTGCAGCGCGCTGCCGCCGGTGAGGTGCTCGATGTAGGGGGCACCGTGCAGGCGGAACTTGTCGAGCACCGTCAGCGAGGTGTCCTCGACAATGTAGAAGTACGAGTTGTAGCAGTCGCGCGGCACGAAGTAGCCGTCCTCGCGGTCCCACTTGGCGTGCTTCACGCCCACGTTCTCGGCGGGGATCATCTCGCAGTTGAACATCACGTCCTTGGTGCGGTATTCTTTGTTCTTCTTCTCCACCAGGCCGAGGATGGTCTGCACGAACTCGCGGTACTGCGGGTTGTCGTTGATGGGGATGCCCATGAACTCGGCAGCCTCCACCAGGCCGTTGACGCCGATGGTCAGGTACTGGCGGGCGATGTTGATATAGCCGGCATCGAAAAGCGGCAGCATGCCGTGGGCCTGCAGGTCCTTGAGGTTCTCGTTGTAGGCCAGCTGCACCTTGTGGCAGAGGTCTATGATGTCGGTCAGGAACTCCTTGTAGTCCTTGCCGTTGTTGACGGCATACTGGATGCAGCGGTTCAGGTTGATGGTCAGCACGCTCTTACTGCCGGTGCTCACGCCGCCGGCGCCCAGTGTGTAGCTGAAGCCGTTGTCGGTAATCTCGTTGCGCAGACGGCAGCAGCTCGAGAGCGAGTCGGCGTTGTCGCTGATGTAGGTGAAGAACGAATGGCCTTCGGCATACATCTCGGCCGTGAACTCGGCCATGTCGCGGTCGGCAAAGCTGACGTTGTCGCCCTCTTTCTTGTACAGCAGCGCCATGGTCTCCACAGGGAAGGTGAGCACCGTCTTGGTGCGCTCATGGTTGAACCATTTCATGAAGCGCTTCTGCAGCCAGCAGAGGCCCTCCCAGTCGGGTGCCGACCCATCGGGGAAGCGGAACTCGCCGAAGAGGCTCTCGAAGTAGGGCTTGTCGTAGTAGGCTATGTTCCAGAACACCGACTGGTAGTTGCGGGCGCCGGTGGGCTGGTTCAGGCTGTAGACAATCTGCTCGAAGCAGTCGGTCACCACCTTGTCCATGGTCTTCTGCCGCAGCGAGAGGTCCACCACGCGGTCAGGGTCTTTATAGTAGTCGGGACCGTAGTCTTTCTGGATGAAGTAGTTGAGGTACATCAGGAACTCGGGCGTGGCGCAGGCGCCGCTGAGCATCGAGCTCACCATGAACACCATGTTGATGAAACCTCCGCAGAACGACTTGAGGTTGGTGGGGGCTGTCGAGTTGCCGCCTATCGAGACAGTGCCGCCGAGCAGCCACGGATACATCGTTATCGAGGCGCAGTAGTTGGCCAGCGACGTCTCGTCGTTCTTATATATAAAATGGTGCGTCAGCAGGTCGATATATCGGTTGGAGAGTTCCTTGCCGTACATCTGTTTGATGCGGTCGGTGAGCAGACGGCGGTTCAGGCGTATGAAGTTCGACTTCGGCAGCTCGCCTATCAGCGTGGCTATGTTCTTGTTCTCCACGTTGGCGTTGGCGTCGTACTTGCTGCCCGTGGCGGCGTTGGCGGCGTCGACATAGTCGGCCAGGAAGCGCAGCTTCTCCATAGTCTCGCGGTCCTCGGTGTGCTGCTGGCGGTAGAGCATGAAGCTCTTGGCTACCTTGTAGTGACCCTCCTTCATCAGGGCCACCTCCACCTGGTTCTGTATCTCCTCGACGGTGATGCCGTTGTGGATGTCCAGATTCGACAGTATCTTCGACAGCACACCCAGGTCTACAGGCTCCTGCACACTCTCGAACGCCTTCACGATGGCGTTCATGATCTTGTCTAGCGAGAAGCGTTCGGCAACGCCGTCACGCTTGGTAATCGATAAAGTGTTCTCCATGTTGTTTTTCGCGTTTTGTTTGTATGGGTTGTGGCAGGTCTCCTGGCTTCGCCCGCTGCGCGTGCGCCTTCTCAGGGCCCGGGGGTCCCAATGGCATTTTGCACCCGCCCTCCTTGGCATTACAGTTGCGCGTCAGCTCATGATTCTCACACGATTCCCTATTGTCCGCCGTAGCGTACCACACCTCTTTTCGGGATGCAAAATTACAACCTTTCCGCCGAATGGCAGCGGAAAGTTTTTTAAAGTTTTTCACATATGTTGTTGAAAAGGGCTTCCGCCCTAGAGCCTGTCAAGCTCGGCGCGCGCCACCCCCATTCAGCCCCCGGCAACCTGCCGTCGGCATACCGTTGACCGGCCACCTCCATCGTGTCAAAAACTATTCTTGAAGTTATCATTTAATTATCATCACCTACTCAAGTAAACGATGATAAGGCGTTGACAAGTCGATGAGTAGGCGTTGAGTAAGACATGGTCTCCGCTAACGGCTGGTTTACAGCGGACTTGCAACCGGCGAATTTCTTCTTTTTAACGGCGTTTTTTTCTTTTTTGACGGCGAATTTCTTCTTTTTTTAACGGCGAATTATACAAATTATACGAATTATTATTGGTAATAATTATAGGCGAATTACTCGAATTGGGCGGCAGCCACACGCCGCAGGCGAGCAGGAGAATAATATTTCGCGAAGCAGGAGAAGACGTCGAATTACCCGAATTGGGTGAATTTAAAGGATTTTTTTGCAGGATAAAAAATAATTTGTATATTTGCAATTCAATTAGTGGATAGTGGATAGTGGGTAGTGGGTAGCAGAAATAATTAAACTTCAATAAAATAAACATTATGAACAACAGCATTTTCATGTTCCCGAAGCCCGAGAACGAGCCCGTGAAAGGCTATGCTCCCGGCAGTCCCGAAAGAAAAGAAATCCGTAAAGCCCTCGACGAGCTCTACAGCAAGGTCACCGAGATTCCCGCCATCATCGGCGGCAAGGAGGTCAAGACCAAGAATATGGGCGAGATTGTGATGCCCACGGAGAACCACCACGTGCTGGCCCGCTACCACAAGGTGGGCGAGAAGGAGGTGCAGGCCGCCATAGACGCCGCCATGAAGGCCCGCAAGGAATGGGCCGAGACGCCGTGGATCGACCGCGCCAGCGTGATGATGAAGATCGCTACGCTCATCAGCGGCAAGTACCGCTACCTCATCAATGCCGCCACCATGCTCGGCCAGGGCAAGACCACCATGCAGGCCGAGATCGACAGCGCCTGCGAGCTTGTCGACTTCCTGCGCTACAACACCTATTATGCCAGCCAGATCTACAGCGACCAGCCCTGCAGCGACAAGGGCACGCTGAACTATGTGACCTACCGCGCCATGGAGGGCTTCGTGTTCGCCATCACGCCGTTCAACTTCACCTCTATCGCCAGCAACCTCTGCATGAGCCCCGTGCTGATGGGCAACGTATGCATCTGGAAGCCCTCGACTACCGCTCTGCTGTCGAACTATATCCTGATGAAGATCTATAAGGAAGCCGGCCTGCCCGACGGCGTGGTGAACTTCCTGCCCGGCAGCGGCGCCCTCATCGGCAAGGTGGCCTTCGCCAACGAGAACCTCGCCGGCGTCCACTTCACCGGCTCCACCGGCACCTTCAAGGGCTTCTGGAAAGCCATCGGCCAGAATATCGACAACTACCGTACCTATCCGAAGATTGTCGGCGAGACCGGCGGCAAGGACTTCATCATGGTGCACCGTAGCGCCGACCCCGACCAGGTGGCTACCGCCATCGTGCGCGGCGCCTTCGAGTTCCAGGGCCAGAAGTGCTCGGCAGCCAGCCGCGCCTACCTGCCCAAGAGCCTGTGGCCCAAGGTCGAGAAGATTGTCGGCAAGATGCTCAAGGAGATCAAGATGGGCGACGTGCGCGACTTCAGCGCCTTCGTCAACGCCGTCATCGACGAGGCCTCGTTCGACAACTGCAAGGCCTATATCGACCACGCCAAGAAGAGCAAGGACGCCGAGATAGTCTTCGGCGGCAAGTGCGACAAGAAGAAGGGCTGGTTCATCGAGCCCACCGTCATCCTGGCCAAGAAGCCTGACTACAAGAGCATGTGCGAGGAGATTTTCGGACCCATCATTACTATATATGTATATGACGACAAGGACTACGAGAAGGCCTGCCAGCTGTGCGACACCACGTCGCCCTACGCCCTGACGGGTGCCATCTTCGCCACCGACCGCAAGGCCCTGCGTGCCGGCTACGACCTGCTGAAGAATGCCGCCGGCAACATCTACTTCAACGACAAGCCCACTGGAGCAGTTGTGGGTCAGCAGCCCTTCGGCGGCGCCCGCGCCAGCGGCACCAACGACAAGGCCGGCAGCTACCTCAACCTGCTGCGCTGGGTGAGCCCCCAGGCCATCAAGGAGACCTTCGACCCCGCCCGCGACTACAAGTATCCCTTTATCAGTAACAAAGAATAAAACAATATAATTATGATTAAACGCTTTAAATTATTCGCCCTGCTGCTGGTTGCAGCTGCGACCATGACAACCCTCTTCGCCTGCAACAAGGACAATGTGGAGAATGTGAAGCTGTCCGACACCAGCTGGCGTTGGAGCGATGTAAATGCCGCCACAATCATCGACCTCTCGGTTGAGTTCAACGGTCCCAAGCTCGCATCGTTGATCTATACTGATATGACCTCGGGCGTTATGGAAACCGATGTGCTTATGGGCTCATACTCCGTTTCCGGCAATGAAGGCTCGCTGTCGCTCAGGGACGATGACGCCGGCACCTCGGTCAACGTCGACTTTACGGTCGACGGCAACAAGATGACCCTCAAATTCAGAGGGATCACCTATGTCCTCGACAAGGAGTAGTGGCTATTTGACCACAACGGTTGTACTGACAAAGGACTGCCAATTTGGCAGTCCTTTTCTTTTGGTACGGTTGTTGAGAGGTGAGACGTGAGATGTGAGATGTAAAATGTAAGATGTGAGATTGCGACTACCAAGGTATTGCCTTTAACTTCTATAACTTCTATAACTTCTTAATTTCTAAAAGAAAGAATAATTAAAAAACCAAATAACTATGACTCTAGACAAGTTCACAATCAAAGCGCAGGAAGCCGTGCAGAAGGCTCAGGAGATTGCCCTCGGAGGGCAGCATCCGGCCATCGAGACGGCCCACCTGCTGAAAGGGCTCCTCTCGGAAGACGAGAACGTGACGCCCTACCTCCTCAAGAAGATGGAGGTCAACATCCCCCGCCTGACGCAGCAGGTGGATGACATCCTTAACAGTATGCCGCGCGTCAGCGGCGGTCAGGTGTACCTCTCCAGCGACGCCAACCAGGCCCTTGTGGCCGCCAGCCAGCGCGCCACCAAGATGAACGACGAGTTCGTCAGCGTGGAGCACCTGCTGCTGGGCATCCTCAGCGGCCGCGACCGTGTGTCGCAGCTCCTCAAGGATGCCGGCGTCAACGAGAAAGCCCTGCTGGCGGCCATCGCCGACCTCCGCAAGGGCAGCAAGGTGACCAGCCAGAACCAGGAGCAGACGATGAACGCCCTGAACAAGTATGCCAAGAACCTCAACCAACTGGCCCAGGCTGGCAAACTCGACCCCGTCATCGGACGTGACGAGGAGATACGCCGTGTGCTGCAGATCCTCTCGCGCCGTACCAAGAACAACCCCATCCTCATCGGCGAGCCTGGCGTGGGTAAGACCGCTATCGCCGAGGGCCTTGCGCAGCGTATCGTCAGCGGCGACGTGGCCGAGAACCTGAAGTCGAAGACTATCTACAGCCTCGACATGGGTGCCCTTATCGCAGGCGCCAAGTACAAGGGCGAGTTCGAGGAGAGGCTGAAGAGCGTCATCCGCGAGATCAACGAGGCCGACGGCGAGATTATCCTCTTCATCGACGAGATCCACACCCTCGTGGGTGCCGGTGGCGGCGAGGGCGCTATGGATGCCGCCAACATCCTGAAGCCCGCGCTGGCCCGTGGCGAACTGCGTGCCATCGGTGCCACGACGCTGGCCGAGTACCAGAAGTATTTCGAGAAAGACAAGGCCCTGGAGCGTAGGTTCCAGAGTGTGCTCATCGACGAGCCTTCGGTGCCCGACACCATCAGCATCCTGCGTGGCTTGAAGGAACGCTACGAGGTGCACCACCGCGTGCGTATCAAAGACGAGGCCATCATCGCTGCCGCCGAACTCTCGCACCGTTACATCAGCGACCGTTTCCTGCCCGACAAGGCCATAGACCTTATCGACGAGGCTGCCGCCAAGCTGCGTCTGGAGATTGACTCGGTGCCTGAGGAACTCGATGAAATTGAACGCCGTATACGCCAGCTGGAGATTGAACGCGAAGCCATCAAGCGCGAGAACGACCAGGACAAGATAGCCCAGATAGACAAGGAACTGGGCTCCCTGCGCGAGGAGCGCGACCAGATGAAGGCCCGCTGGCAGAACGAGAAGAGCGTCGTCGAGGAGATACAGGCCGAGGTGAAGAACATCGAAAGCTACAAGTTCGAGGCCGAGCAGGCCGAGCGTGCCGGCGACTACGCCAAGGTGGCCGAGCTGCGCTACGGTCGCATCCGCGAGGCCGAGAAGAAAGTCACCGACCTCAAGGAACAGCTCAAGCAGATGCAGGCCGACAACGCCATGATAAACGAAGAGGTCGACAGCGAGCAGATAGCCGAGGTGGTCAGCAAGTGGACGGGAATACCTGTGACGCGTATGCTGCAGAGTGAGCGCGAGCGGCTGCTGCACCTCGAGGACGAGCTGCACAAGCGTGTCGTGGGTCAGGACGAAGCCATCAGCGTCATCGCCAATGCCGTGCGCCGCTCGCGTGCGGGCCTCAGCGACGGCAAACGTCCCATAGGCAGCTTCATCTTCCTCGGCACCACAGGTGTCGGCAAGACCGAGCTGGCCAAGGCCCTGGCCGAGGTGCTGTTCGACGACGAGAATATGATGGTGCGTATCGATATGAGTGAGTACCAGGAGCGCCACAGCGTCAGTAGGCTCATCGGTGCACCCCCGGGCTATGTGGGCTACGACGAGAGCGGCCAGCTCACCGAGGCCGTGCGCCGCAAACCCTACTCGATAGTGCTGTTCGACGAGATTGAGAAGGCTCACCCCGACGTGTTCAACATCCTGCTGCAGGTGCTCGAGGACGGACGTCTGACCGACAACAAAGGCCGCACGTGCGACTTCAAGAACACCATCATCATCATGACCTCGAACATGGGCTCCGACATCATCCGCGAGAAGCTGGAGAACGGCGTACCCTCGCAGTACGACCTCGACGAGACCAAGAACGCCGTCATGGAGATGCTGAAGCAGAGGATACGTCCCGAGTTCCTGAACCGTATCGACGAGATCATCATGTTCCAGCCGCTGACGCAGAATCAGATCAAGGACATCGTCCGCATCCAGCTGCGCATGGTGGCCAAGATGCTCGAGCAGAACGAGATCACCATCTCCGCCACCGAGGAGGCCGTCAGCCGACTGGCCGAGGTGGGCTACGACCCCGCCATGGGTGCCCGACCGGTGAAGCGTGTCATCCAGCGCGAGATATTGAACGAGATGAGCCGTCAGCTGCTCGAGGGCAAGATACACAGCAACGAGACCATCATCATCGATGTCATCGACGGCCAGTTCGTGTTCTATAATCCGAAGGACAAGTAATCACCATCCTTGGTTGATATGTCGGAAAGGAGGCCTGTGTCAAGCAGGCCTCCTTTTTTTGTTGCTATGTAGGTGGCAGTTTGCGGAGAATAAGAAAACGGCGAATCACTCTAATTAGGCATATACAATAACTATCTTGTTTCGGCGTTATTCTTTTACTAACAGCATTTAGCCATGAACAAGTTACTCCTAGCCTTTATCGTTCTTTGCAGCCTTGGTGGAACGATGCATTCCAACGGAAGTTTGAAGAACTACCAGTGCAGCAAGTGCGCCACCGTTGTCAAGTCCGACCGTTCGCCGTCCAGTCTCAACTGTCGTGCCGGCGGCTCGCACCAGTGGCACAATCTCGGCGAGGTCGGTGGAGAGAACTACTGCTGCAAGAAGTGCGGCACCTTGTTGGAGAGCCGTCGTTCGCCCAGCACCCTCGGCTGTCCGGCCAAAGGTTCGCACCAATGGAACCATCTGGGCAAAGTGGGCAATGCCACCTACCAGTGCAGGAAGTGCGGCATCGCCGTCAACAACGAGCGCACCCCCTCGTCGTTGGGCTGTCCGCAAGGCGGTTCGCACCAGTGGAACAAGCTGAGCCGCTAATTTGCCACAGCGGCGACCGCTTCTTTACCCACCTCCACATAATATAATACAATATTGTGGACTTGGTTTTGCTATGTGTCACAATATGGCATGCATATTTATTGTATTGCTTTCTTGTTGCAAATATACTGATTTTTGTGAATGTAATCAGCAAAATATTATAATTTTTTGTTGATTACGGTCGCAGGATTTGCTCTTTTGGAGTTAAAAAAGTTGGAAAAAATTCTCCGAGGAAAGGCGGAATAACTCTTCGTATAGCGAACGATAGAAGAGGCCAAATCCCTAAATTCACATATAATTTGGGGAATGAAATCGCCAAATTCAATATTAATTTTGTGATTACAATCGCTAAATTCATATATAATTTGGCGATTGGTATTTTGGGTGTGTCACGATGTGGCGCAGGGGTTTGCTATCTTTGCAGCCGGAAAAAGACGCTAAGATAGTCGTGGGGTTGTTGCGTTTTCTTAGAGGCGGCAGCAATGTGTTGAGCAATAATAAAAAAACGCATGTTGCTCGTGTAATATCGTAAAAATTTTGTGGATTCAAAAAAAGTATGTATCTTTGCACCGTCAATCGTCGGAGTCCACACGGGCAATGGCGGGCGACAGACATAATGAAAAGACGTTGAGTTAAACGTTAGTCTGCGGTTACTTGAATCTCGCAAATTCAGAACTCCAACTGCATGATAACGCGATGACCGGCGTCCATGGGTATGATTTACATAGTGTTCCTATAGTATTTCATATTGTTAGGACTTGTTGGCAGAGCCAACAGACCTACAGCGTGGGCTTCGACATTGCTTATCCTCAGTTGGAAGGCGATGCGAGAGCCTAAGTAACGGGATAAGCAAGACAGTTTAGACCCGCGCTTTTTCGTATGCTGTAGTGAAATACAATAGGAAACGTTATGGCAATAGTAAATGTAGTACGCTACGAAAATAGTCCCGACGAAGTGGTGGGCAAATATGTTGAGGACGACATAAGACTGGGCTCGCAGTTAATCGTCTATCCTGCACAGACAGCGTTTTTTGTACGTGGTGGCAAGATTCTCGATGAATTCACGTCGGGCACCTATACCATCAAAAGCGAGAATATCCCGCTGCTCAACAAAATTATCAACCTTCCGTTTGGCAAGGAAACGCCTTTCGCCGCCGAGGTGTGGTTTGTCAATCAGACAACCATCCTCGACTGCAAATGGGGGACAGCGGCTCCGCTCCAGATTGAGGATCCGAAGTACGGTGTCATTGTTCCCGTCCGGGCATACGGACAATATGGTTTCCGTGTATCCAATCCCAGGCTCTTCCTGAAAAGTTTTGTGGGCAATATGCCGTCGTTCGACACCGAGACGCTTGGCAATTATTTCCGCGGAGTCATCCAATCGCGCCTGTCGTCCATCGTCAGCGATGCCATGCTGGCTGTCGATGCGTCGGTGGTGAACATCGGCAGCAAGTCCACCGAGTTGTCAGATATGGCTCAAAAGTTATTGCAGCCTATTTTCGAGGCATACGGTGTGGAGTTGCAGCTGTTCACTGTGATTGCGATCACGGTCGATGAGGGCGATGCCAGCTTCCAACGCCTTAAGGAGGCCATCGATGCCAAAGCCGAGATACGTATCATCGGCAACGAGAACTATCAGATGCGTCGTAGCTTCGATGTGCTGGAGAAGGCCGCGGGCAATACTGGTGGAGGTGCGATGAATACTGCCGTAGGTATTGGCGCTGGAGTGGGTATTGGCTCGCAGGTGGCAGGCTTGGCAGGGGCTTTCATCAATACACAGCCACCTGTGGCACCGCCACCCGTACCGCAGGCACAGTATTATGTTGTTGTCTCTGGTGCACAGCAGGGGCCGTTTGATATGGCTGCCTTGCAGACCATGATGCAGCAGGGTACTATTGACGGCAACACTTTGGCTTGGAAAGCCGGTATGCCCCAATGGGCTCCGCTTTCGTCGTTGGGTATTATAAGTGCGCAGCCCACGCCGCCACCTATCCCGAATGTCTAACATCAAACATTAGTCATAATGAAAAAGACCATTCTTTTTGCAACGCTGGCTGTTCTGGTCGTCAATATTCTGGCGGGCTTGTTGTTGTCCAGCTACCACACCTTCAATATGCTGGCCACCAGCTTGGTGATAGTGCTTACTACTACGTTGATGTACATCACCGAGTACATCACCATGAAAGACGCCTTCCGTGTGTCATTGCCATTCCTTTTTGCATTCCTCGGATTGGTAATGTTCCTGTTGATGCTCTTCTCTGAGCCTCAACTGCAAGACAACTGGCGCGTGATAGTGTCGCTGGTGCTTCTGTTGTTTGAAGCATTGGTGCTCTATATCACGTATAGGGTTGGCAAAACAATTAAATGAGGCCATGAGTGTCTCTGTTATTAGTTAAAACCTGGAAAAACTAAAAAAATGAAGTATTTTGAAAATTATAATGATGCTTGCCAGAATTGCGACATTATCACAAAAAAAACAGATATGTTTTCGCATGAGACAATTGTTCTAGCCGAAAAAATAATATTCAAGTGTGGGGCTGACTACTATGATTTTTTGCATCCTGATGATAGTATATACTGGGAATCTATTCCTTTGATTAAGGGCGTTTATGATTTACAATATAAGTCAAGTCCTCAAGGCGAAGAGTTTTCTATTGATTATGATAGAGGTGGTGGTCCAGATGTGATGATTATTAACATAAATATGAGGGATAATGTAAGATTAGAAAAGAGGGGAACTGATTTTTCTATAAAAAAACAAGATTTTATAAAGTGTTGCGAAGCAAAAACAATAAGATTCCAACTGCGATATCTCGATAATGTTGTGTACGAGAATTCTTCTTCTCAAGATGATATGATTTTGTTTTTCCAAGCTTTATACAATGAAGTTATTGATGATACGAAATATCAAGATGCTAAAGAGATTTTGAATGCTAAATGCAAAAAAAAGTTGGAAGAATATAGGCAATGGAGAGAAACGCAGGAAAAGGCAAAAGATGAATTGAATAAGATGGAGAGTAAAAACAAAACCGCATTAACTGTTGTGGGAATTGTACTGGCCGTTTTGGGGTTTATATTTTTGATTCCAAGGATTTCCTCTGGAAGTGGTGGCCTTATGACAATTTCGATTATATTTCTTTTTAGTGGGCTTGGAATGTTTGCATATGGTTTGGCAAAATGAATGTGATAATTCAGCTGATGCTCTTCTCCAAGCCTCAACTGCAGGACAACTGGTGTGTGATAGAGTCGCTGGTGCTTCTGTTGTTTGAAATATAGGTGCTTTATGTCACACATCGAATAAGTAAGACGATAAAATAATGGAGTGTGCCGAAAATCCATTAAAGAGTAGGCAAAAAAAACTACTATTATGCAGAAATTTGTTTGTCAACCAACAGAACCAGGATGCCCATTCCCCTATTGTGTAGCAATGTTCGACCCAAGAAGAAAAGAATACATTCCGTTGAAGGGTGAATTGTTTATGACTGAAGAAGAAGCAAAACAGAGAGCCCATGAATTGAATGAAGAAAACAGAAAATCATGTGACGATAATTAGACAAATAATTAAGTGATGATTATAAAAATACTAATATGGAAAATGTATAAAAACAAATAGTTATGGGAAAACAAACACTTATTAAGAAAGAGTTCCTAGAACAACTAGGATTCAGACCTGTGTCTTACATGAATATTAATGACGATTCCGATACGAGAGTATTAGTCGTTTATCAAAAGGGAGAAATTGCCTTAATGAATTTTGGTCCATGTTGGCTTGTATGCGAAACGGGATTTGGCCCTCTTCTAATTAAAGAGCCAATCTCGACAATAGAAGAACTCATTGCAGGAATGAATAGTCACGGACTTGCATTGGATTGGAAACGTTATTAATAATGACAAGTTTTTTTTCAGAATTTATGAAATGCAAATGAAAGATTATCTGTTGCGTCGAAATTAAAACACTAGTGATATAACAAAGCAATAAAAATATGTTTGAGAAAAAATTTAATACCTACACCCCTGCTGGGTATCCCCCAGACAAGTATGACGTTTTGGAAGAGCACCATGATGTGTTTAAAAAAGAATTATCTATCAATTCATACCATGTTGGGGAATATGTAGTTCACGGTAATGTTCCGTTAGATGTGGTATACAAATCCAATCCCGCGAAGGAGGCATTTTATTTAACATATGTGTATTATGTGGGGAAAGAAATTCCTGCTTATCTGAGATTGAATATAGACGGCAGAGAAAATATTGAAATAGAAGTTGATGATTCACTTAAAGATAATATTAACGATTATCAAGGATCTGGTAATCGGGTATATTTTGAAATCACAAAGGAACAATTATATAAACTGTGTTTGGCCAATTCTTTAGCCGTACAAATAAGTAATCACTATGACTCTGTTATAAAAGAATGTACTGCTAATGGATTCATTGCAGTTCTACAGACCCTATATAATAGAGCAATCGACAACAATACCTTTTGTGACGCAAAAGAAAGATGCATTGCTTTCTTTGAAGAGGAAGCATCCAAGAAAAATGCGAAAGATGAAGAGGAAGAGAAGATGCGAAAACGTAGTAAAACAGCATGGATAGTTATTGGAATTTTACTAGCCCTTATCGGTATAATTATTCTTTCTGCAGTGGGCTCTGGATCTTTCGTCGCTATTTTGTTTTCAATTTTATTGTTATCTACTGGATTTGGGCTGTTTTTAGGCGGTTTGTTAAAATGATAATAGCAAATGAAGTGCGAAACAGGTAGATGCCCAAATTGCGGTGCACCGATGGAACAGGATAAGTTCACGTCGGTGTGCCGGTTCTGCGGTGCGGTGTTTACAGGGGAATGCTCGGAGGCTATCGGCAAAGAGCTGGCCGCTAAAGGAAATGCCTGTAAGCACAATGACTATATTGTCGCCAATGAGGCACGGATTTCAGAAAGTCCATTTGTTGAATTGCGAAAAGATGGAAAGCGGTACCAAATCACCAGCACGCCGTTCTACGCCAACGACGGGTTCCTCCATCATATTCCCACACCAAATTGGCGCTTACGATTCCAATGCAACACTCGGAGTGAGAAACTATTTCTCGGTATCGCCGGGAAACGGCCCGCGTCGCGGATGGCGATACAGTTGGGTGATGACAAAGATATCATATCATTTCACGGAGCGCAATTCGAAGATGGATATTCCTGGTTCCCTCTTTCAGAGGAACAACTATTGGCCATCTGCACCGCACAAAACATCGACCTAACCACCGACTTGCCTCTGCCGGATAACGCTAAGTTCAATGAATTGCCTATCTTCGCCTCCCGATTCTATAATATCATTTTCAACCGTATGAAGTTCATGTATTCCATCCATGTAAACCTCATTTCTGACGATAAAAACTAATGTAGAAATATTTACCTCTGTGGTTTTCGGATATACTACGGTGCCATGTTGGAGTAAGCATGAACACAGAGAACTTCCTCTACGAAGACGATAGCGAGCTGATTATCCCTACAGATGGCCAGTATATCAGGATTTACCATCAAAATGATGGTACGACGACGGTGCTGGATACGGGGGAGAAGCAGTTTGTGTTGAACGGGCGCTGTCTGCATATGGAACATTATTCTTCGCTCGAAGGAATGGCCGGGCTCATTGTGGGAGAACCGTCAGAGCTCCATAGCGCGCTGGTGGATGCCCTTTGGGTAAACGGTCTCGACGGAGAAAACGAACAGTATCGCAACTATTCACCACAAAACAAAGGATGCTCGACAGACAACCCATTCGTCATCTACAATGACAAACACTATGTGCGTCTGGAATACGCCATAATGACCATCTTGTTTGAATGGTATCCTGCCCGTAATGTGCGGATGCGTCTTGCCGAACAAGGTATTATCCATAAGGATGGACGACACTACGACCTCTTGCGATATATCGTCACTAGAGGCTCCGACACACATTTCGAGGAGTATTTCTTCGACATCACCAACCATATTTCCGACTAATAATTAACGGTATATAAGTTTGGATTACTTTCTGCATTATTTTCATTTGAGGAAATAATGGTTTGTTCTTGGTTATATATAGAATAAAACAATGATGCTATGGAACCGAAGAAGAACTTGATTATTATTCCCGACATACACGGGAGAACGTTTTGGAAGGATGCAATACCGTATGTTGAAGCGGGGGCTCCCAGTATCTTCTTGGGCGACTATGTCGACCCGTATGGCGACGAGGGTATCAGTGGCCTGGATGCATTAAAAAATCTGCGCGAGATTTTAGCATTCGCCCGTCAATATCAAGACCGAGTGACGATGCTGTTGGGAAACCACGACCTTTCGTATCTCGGTGATCCCTGGGGGCTGTGGTCGGTGTATGCTGACCGGTTCTGCTACGAGTGGGCGGATGTTATGTCGGAGCTCTTCAACGAGAACACCGACCTGTTCTCCCTGTGTGCATACCGTAATGTGGGCGGTAAGCCGTTCCTGTTTTCTCACGCAGGTATGCATCCTGTATGGATTGATTGGTGCGGATTGTTCGACGATGTAGACAAGAACGATGCCCAAGCGTTGGCGACCAAGGTTGATGAACTGTTTCGCGGTTCCCTACAGACGGACGAGCGTACCGAGTTCATGGACGCTTTGGCGATGGTGGGGAGCATCCGTGGGGGAAGCAGCTTCGCTGGGTCGATGGTATGGGCCGACATCCGCGAATATGACGATGTAGATGGGTGTTTTACACAGATTTTTGGCCATACGGCACAGAAGAATACGATAGACGGAACATGGGATGGGCCGTATTCGGTTGGGAACAACATCTGCGTTGATTGTGGCGAGTGTTTCTATTTAGATGACGAAGGCATACTGCGTTATTTGGATGCCGACAGAGTTGTTAGGGTATGAATGTACTTCCTCGATGGAACGCTGTAGTCACCATATAGGTAACATAGTGGCACCCAAAAGGTGATGAAAATGGGAGCAATAGGGGAGCAAAACCAATAGAGAGGTGTGACGGGTGCAGGAGGTAATGTGCATATTATGCATATTACCATGCTAATAGCTTATTTGTCAAGGAAAACTTGACAGCTGGAATAACACGCATTTTTGCGTGTTATTTTTCATGCAACCTGTGCAAAAAATGCACAGGTTATTATATGAGGCAGATTGGTAGTGTTGCAAAAAATGCAACAACTGTAATAATGTGGTAAGTGCAAATTATGCACATACCACTACGAATAACGTGCAAAAAACGCACGTTGTTATAATTCCATAGCAATATGAAGCTGTTTGGAAATCCCGAACAACTGCCGAAGATGGTAACGTGTAAGGAATTCTCACAAGCTGAAATATGTACCGTCTTTGCATCAAGAAAACCGTCAGAGGTTAGGCAATTCCATTTTATTTTGTATTTTTGCATCGAGAAAACCGACAGGTGTTAGGCGACAGATGTTATAGACAATGAATGACTTCGCGGCGATAGACTTTGAGACGGCCAACGGGCAGCGCAGCAGCGTGTGCAGCGTGGGGGTTGTTGTGGTGCGCGGGGGCGAGGTTACGGACAGGTTCTACAGCCTCATACAGCCGGAGCCTAACTACTACAGCTGGTTCTGCCAGCGGGTGCACGGCCTCTGCCACGAGGACACGGACGACGCCGAGGTGTTCCCGACGGTGTGGCACAAGATAGAGCCGCTGATAGAGGGGTTGCCGCTGGTGGCGCACAACGCGATGTTCGACGAGGGCTGCCTGCGGGCGGTGATGCAGGTGTACCGGATGGATTGGCCGGGATACAAATTCTATGACACGCTGCGGGTTTCGCGCCGCAAGCTGCGCGACCTGCCCAACCACCAGCTGCATACCGTCAGTGAGGCCTGCGGCTACTGCCTGGAGAACCACCACCACGCGCTGGCCGATGCCGAAGCCTGTGCGGCGATAGCAATAAAACTTGGACTTTGACTATCCGCAAGTCCGACCTATTTTAGGTTGTGTTTAATGTATGAGAACTTACCTGCACGTTCGTCGTGCTGTTGGTAACTTTTTTATATGTATTGGAAAAATGTGCGTATATTTGCAAATGATATTTAATTTAAAGTTGAAAGTTGAAAATTGAAAATTAGGAATATAGAATAAGCGATGGATAATTTTGTAGTATCGGCAAGAAAATACCGTCCGGCGACGTTTGCAAGCGTCGTCGGTCAGCAACATATCACGCGCACGTTGAAGAACGCCATACAGACCGGTCAGCTGCCGCAGGCGTTCCTTTTCTGCGGCCCGCGCGGCGTGGGCAAGACGACCTGCGCGCGCATATTGGCCAAGACCATCAACTGCCAGCACCTGACGGCCGACGGCGAGGCCTGCAACGAGTGCGAGAGCTGTCGCTCGATGGGCGAGGGTGCCTCGATGAATATCTTCGAGCTTGACGCCGCCAGCAACAACTCGGTGGAGGATATCCGCGAGTTGGTGAAGCAAGTGTATATACCGCCGCAGACAGGTCGCTACAAGGTTTACATCATCGATGAGGTGCACATGCTCAGCTCGGCGGCTTTCAACGCTTTCCTGAAGACCCTCGAGGAGCCGCCGGCATACGCCAAATTCATCCTCGCCACTACCGAGAAGCACAAGATTATACCTACCATATTGAGTCGCTGCCAGGTGTTCGACTTCAAGCGCATAGAGAACCGCGACATAGTGGAACATTTGAAGTATGTGGCAGGCAATGAAGGAGTGAAGTATGACGAGGGTGCGCTGGAACTGATAGCCCGCAAGGCCGAAGGCGGCATGCGCGACGCGCTGAGCACCTTCGACCAGCTGGTGAACTTCACACAGGGCAACCTGACGCGTGAGGCCTGCCTCGAGAACCTCAACGTGCTTGACGAGGAATACTATTTCCGCCTGGTGGATGACATGCTCGGTGCCAAGCTGAGCGATGCCCTGCTGCTCTACCGCGAGGTGATAGAGAAGGGCTTCGGCGGACAGCATTTTATGACGGGGCTTTGTGAGCACCTGAGGAACCTGATGGTGAGCCTCGATCCGCAGACGCTGCAGCTCATCGACGGCAGCGACGCTATGCGCCAGCGCTATGGCCAGCAGGCGCAGCAATGCGGCTTGGCACGCTTGCTGGGCTGGCTGGGAACGGCGAGCGACTATGAGTTCCGCTTCCGCGAGGCCAACAATAAGAACCTCTTCGTAGAGATATGCCTGATGAAGCTGGCTGCTCCGGCGGTGGGTCAGAGTTAGATTGCCAGACGTCCCGAAAGGGCAGGCACGGAGAAAGTTGAAAGTGAAAAGCTGAAAGCTGGAAGTTCGGCTGACGCAGCGGAGAATGTCGAAGTTCCGCCGGCTACTCAGCAGTCGGAACCTCAACCCCAACCGACGGTTACCGTTCAGCAGCCTCAACCGACAGCACCTCAGCAGGCGCAATCGACGGCCGCACCAGCGGCACAGCATAAGCCGATACGTCCGAAGCTGATGGATTCGGTGTCGATAAAGTCGGTGGGAGAGGTGAAAGTGCAGCCTGCGGCGCCCAAGGTGGATGTGAAGCCTTTGACACAGGAGGACCTGGAACGCTACTGGAACGAGGTGTCAGCAGAGCTTGAGTTGACGGAGATAATGAAGAATGCCACCGTGCGCATGGGCGAGCATACCGGATGCTTCGAGGTTGACGCACAGACAACATACTTCGCCGACGAGTTCCGCAGTCACAAGATTGAAGTGTTGGAGGCTATGCGTAGGAAGACGGGCATGGGGATGCTGAATTGCAAGGTGAACCCAATGTTTGTTGAAGAGAACGCAAAAGCATACAATCCAGACGACAAATATAACGCCATGCTACAGCGCAACCCCAACCTGGCTTCGTTGCGGCATCTGTTTACTGAGATTGACTATTGAATGGAGGATGGTGATTAGTGAATGGTGATTAGTGATTAGTGATTAGTGATTAGTGATTGGTGATTAGTGGTTAGTGAATAGTGAATGATGTATGTATAAGATACATTTTTATAAGTTTGATGGAGCGGGGAACGACTTTGTTGTTGTGGACAACAGGGAGGCCTGCCGCCAGTATGGTGTGGAGGAAGTGGCACACTTGTGTCACCGCCGATTCGGCGTGGGTGCCGACGGCTTTATGACTCTGGGCAATGGACCTGACGGTTACGATTTCGAGATGAAGTATTACAACAGCGACGGCCGGTTGGGCTCGATGTGTGGCAACGGTGGTCGTTGCATTGCAGCCTTTGCGCATATGCTTGGCCTCGGCGAGAGGTTCCATTTCCTCGGATATGACGGTCCGCACGACGCTGAAATACTGGAGTGGGACACGGCCCGTCGTGCAGGCATTGTCAAACTTGGCATGAGAGACATAGTGAGAACTTCGATGAGACGTGTGCTCGACGGATGGTTCCTCGACACAGGCTCGCCACACTATGTGCAATACGTTGAAGATCTGGAACACTTCGACGTGATGGGCGAGGGGAGACGTCTGCGTAACCGCGCCGACCTTTTCCCCGAAGGTACCAATGTGGACTTCATAGAGGAACGACCCGATGGACGGCTTGCCATACGAACCTATGAGCGTGGCGTGGAGGACGAGACCTGGGCCTGCGGCACGGGAGTGACGGCTTCGGCCATAGTGAGCGGCAACCATCGACTGGTGGCGCGAGGCGGTGACTTCCGTGTTGATTTCGACACAACGGACAATGCCTACGAGAACGTAAAGCTCATCGGCCCGGTTGAGGTGAACTTTGAAGGAGAGATAATGGTGAATGGTGATTAGTGAATGGTGTATGGCGAAATTTGGAACGGCGAATTATGCGAATTTAGCGAATTGGGGGCGGAAGCCGGTTGATTATTAATGATGAATGTTGAATGATGAATGATGAACGGCGAATTATGCGAATTTAGCGAATTGGGGGCGGGAGCCGGTTGATTATTAATGATGAATGTTGAATGATGAATGATGAACGGCGAATTATGCGAATTTAGCGAATTGGGGGCGGGAGCTGGTCGATTACTGGCGAATTACTCGAATGGTGGATAGTTAATTGTGATTGGTGAAGAGTGAATAGTGAATGGAGACGTGTGATTTGTGAATGGTGTTTAATATCAATTTTCAATTTTAGACAGTGGATCTTTTCAGCGCAATAGATATGGAGCCTGTGCGCAAGCACATGGAGGAACTGGCGGCGGAACTCGACCGACTGAACTATGAGTATTATATGAACGACCGCTCGCTGGTGAGCGACCAGCAGTTCGACGAAATGATGCGCGAGCTGCAGGATTTGGAGCGTCAGTACCCTGAGTTGGCCAGTCCGCTGTCGCCCACTAAGCGTGTGGGTGGTGAGGTGAACAAGACCTTCCGTCAGGTGACTCACCGTTTCCCCATGCTGTCGCTGGGCAACACCTATTCGATAGAGGAGATTGAGGAGTTTGAGGCCCGCACGCGTCGTTTCCTCGACGGCGAGCAGTTCTCCTACACCTGCGAACTAAAATACGATGGTGTGGCCATTGGTCTGACTTACCGTCACGGTCAGCTGGTGCAGGCGGTGACCCGTGGCAATGGTACCGTTGGTGACGACATTACCCTAAACGCGAAGACCATTCCAACCATACCGCTGCGGTTGCGCGGCGATTATCCCGACGATTTCGAGGCCAGGGGAGAGGTTGTATACCCCTTTGAAGCTTTTGAGGCTATGAACCGCCAGCGCGAGGCCGAGGGCGACGAACCATTTGCCAATCCGCGCAATGCCGCCTCGGGTTCGCTAAAGCTACAGGACTCGGCTGAATGTGCCAAGCGCAAGCTGCAGTTCTGCATGTATTTCATGATGGCTCCCGACAGTGTGGAATTGCCCGACACCCATTACGGCCGACTGGAGTGGGCCCGTCAGATGGGCTTCAAGGTACAACCGTATATTAAAGAGTGCAAAAACATTGGCGAGATAAAGGCTTTTATCGACTACTGGGACAAGGCCCGGTGGGATCTGCCTTACGCCATTGACGGCATAGTGATAAAGGTGAACCAGACGCCGTTGTGGGACCGTCTGGGTTTGACAGCCAAATCGCCGCGCTGGGCGATAGCCTTCAAGTTCAAGGCCGAGCGTGTAAGTACGCCGCTGCTGAGCATCAGTTACCAGGTAGGCCGCACAGGAGTTATCACGCCGGTAGCCAACCTGCAGCCTGTGTCGCTGGGCGGCACCGTGGTGCGTCGCGCCACGCTTGTCAATGCCGACTTCATTGAGAAGATGGGAATCTGCTATGGTGACAACCTGTTGATAGAGAAGGGCGGCGAGATAATACCCAAGGTGGTGGGCGTGGACATGGAGAAACGCAAAGAAGGCGCAGTGGCTGTGAAGTATATCGACCGTTGTCCCGAATGCGGAACACCGTTGGTGCGTGTTGAGGGCGAAGCAGGTCACTACTGTCCCAACAGCGACCACTGCCATCCGCAAATAATAGGGAGGCTGGAGCATTTTGTGAGCCGCAAGGCTATGAATATAGAATCGCTGGGGCCAGAACGTCTGGAGTTGCTATACGGTGCCGGGTTGGTGCGCAACATAGCCGACATATACGATCTGCGGCGCGAGCAACTGATAGGACTAGGAGCCGACCAGGCAGCCTCGATACAAGACAAGGGTGCCGATAACCTGTTGGCTGCCATCGAGCAGTCGACGAGAGTGCCATTCGAACGAGTGGTGTTCGCCTTGGGAATACGCTATGTAGGCGAGGTTGGCGCCAAGAAGCTTGCACGTTACTTTAAAAACATGGATGCCCTGATGGCGGCTGCTGAAGAGGAATTGGCTCAGGTGGAGGATGTTGGCGAGGTGACGGCGAAGGCTGTGGCCGAATGGTTCGCGCTGTCGGAACATCGCGAGATAGTGGAGCGTCTGCGTGTTGCAGGTCTTCAGTTCAGCGGCCGGTGGGCGGCGACAGGCGGCAAACTGGATGGGATGACGCTTGTGGTAAGTGGAGTGTTCGAACATTTCTCGCGCGACGAGATAAAGGCCGACATTGAGAATCACGGCGGTAAGGTGTCGGGCTCGATAAGTGGCAAGACAGCCTACCTGGTTGCAGGTGAGAAGATGGGTCCCGAAAAACTGAAGAAAGCCGAAAAGCTCGGTGTGAAGATTATCAGCGAGCTGGAGTATATGGATTTGGTGCGTTGAACCTTATTCGCCAGCCTCTTTCAACTTTTGTTCCACAAAGGCACGCTTCCAAGGCTTGCTCATGTCGAATATCTCTTCCACAGGTCGGCTGAGCATCTCTATCAGCAGGTGTGTGTTGTCTTGATGCTCATGTTTTTCGAGTTCGGTTGCTATGATGTTCCAGTCACGGTCGGCATAAAGCAGAGGGATGAAGTTGCCGAGGTCGAAGTTGCGCAGCACCATATTGTCGATTCCTTCGGTCTCGATGCGGCTGTGGGCGCGTGCCAGTTTTATTTCGCCAACTTCCTGTAGCACCTGTATGTATTTCTCGTAGAGTACATATTCGTTGAGCAGGAAGGCTATCTCTTCGTCGGTGAGGCTGCTCCACATCTTCACAGGCAGTGGGCGGGCCACGAAGCGGCCTATCATGAAACTGCCGGCGGTTAGGCCAGAAATGGAGCGCGCGATACAGGTGGCGCTGATGCGTCGGAAGAAGTCGACTTTGTGGTCGGTGAGCAGTAAATTGAATAGGCGGCTTTGGTCGTTGTGGTCACCCATACGGCTCTGCAGTACGCCGTCGACGTAGTCGGCCGGTCGGGCCTTGTACCATGTGTTTACAATGTCGGAAGCCTTCTTGGGCTTGTCTTGTAGGTCGCAGCGGATGAGACGTGCCAACTTGTTGATGTCGGTGATGTTGTATGCGGCCTGCTGTGAGCCGACGATGCGCTGGTACTGAAGGTAGGCTTCCTTCATTTCTTCGAAGAAGAACTTCTCCTCGTCGCTCAGTTCTACTGGAGCCCCTTGCACATATTTGGTGAAGCGCGCCGGCCTGAAGTCGGCTTCGCCTTTATAGAGCGACTGTCGGCGGGAGCTGACGGTGACTGTATCTCCTTCGGTGATGCTGACGCCTTCTGAGTTGACGAGGGTGTTGCCCTTGATACTTACACCATATGACTGGAGGTCCATAAAGGCAGGAATGCCGTATCCGCGGCATGCTGTCACCACGTGTATTGCGGCGGGCATGATGGAAAGTATGGCGTCGACCTCGTTGAGGGTGATGGTGTCCTCGGGCACGAAATGTTGCTGGCAGAGGCAGACGTTGAGACCTTTGGTCTTCAGTTCGCGGGCTTTGGCAGGCGAGAAGCATAGGCGTGCCGAGATAGCTGTGCGGGGCAATACAGAGAGACCATGTGAGAAGAACTGTAGCTTGGAAAGCGAGCGGTCGTCAATGGAAGCCGACACAATTTGGCGCAGGTGGTAAGGCTTGATGAGGTCCATGACCTGAGTGTCGTCGATAAGACCTTCGTTTTTTAGGTTGATGGACGACACAAGAGCCGCGCGACCGGTCATTTCGGAGGCATTTAGCTGCAACACCGAGAAGAGGCTGAGTCTGTGGGGACGACTTTCGACGGCGAACTCGATGGTTACAGGAGTCTTGTAGCGTCCTTCCAGTTTCTTGAGCAGTGGGTCGAAATGGTAGACTGCAGGGAATAGCGTGCGTATCTCGGAGCGGTCGGTATAGGCACGGTCTTCGGTGGTGACGTCGCCGGTCATGATTTCCTCGCCGAATATGTTACGGTAGCTCTCGATTTGCTTGCCGGTACCGGTGCGCGAATGTCGGCTGTAAAGCACGCCCGGGTAGCTGTCGTTGTTGCCGATGGTCCACACCATGCGTTGAAGGATGAGGCTTGGGAAAGCTTGCTTGCCCTGCATGAAGGTGAGGATGAGGTCGGGATTGTTGAGGTAGAACTGGCGTACAAATTGTATGAGGCGAAGAGCCTGGTAGTGAGCATCGGTAATGAGTCGCTCACCGTTATCGGTGGCGGTGATGCGATCTTCGAGCTCTTTGATGCGGGTGTTCTGGTCTTTTATCGAGAGTTTTATGTCGCTAGTCTTGAAGCGGTGGTTCAAGTCAAGCATTTCGCATATAGAGTGAAGTGTGCTGAGATACACTCGATTGGCCATAGTTGGGTCGAAGTTTGCTTTTAGAGCCTTGTATGCCAGTCGGGTGACACCGATGTTTAGCAGGGTGGGCATGAGACCGGGAATGTATTGCGGCATGGCGCAGCGGATGGCGAAGACCAGTGGGTTGCGGATGTCGCCGAGCCGGCAGTTGGTCATGATCTCGAGGTCGTGGATGGCCTTTTGCAATAACTCGGGCAGATGCTCGGGGTAGTTGAATGATTTAGCTGTGAGGATGACGAAGTCGGGAACCGGGTAGCAGTTGCGTGTAAGGTCGAGAAGCATGTGGCCCTTATAGCTTATGGCTTCGTCGGTAAAGTCGGCTTCGGTAGTGAGGGTTGTGAGGAGTTCGTCGCTGTCGAACAGGGGATTCTCGGCCACGAAGTGTTTGCACTGTTCGTGGAACCTATTGCGCATGGCTTCGAGATCGACCAGACTATTGGTGTCAATGCTACTGTCGTGCTCGGCGAGTAGCATCTCGAGGAAATGTCGTTGTTCGTCGTCGCGCAGTTTCAACAGTTGGTACATGTCGTACCAACGAGGAGGAAACTCGTGCTGAACGTCAGGGTCGTCCACGAGGGTGTAGATAACAGTACCGGGCTTGTTGCCTTCGAGGCGGTTGGCAGGGTCTTCGCTGTCGTGGTTGAAAATCTCGCGCCCCTCATGGGCGAAGAGGTTAACCATGTAGAAGTTTGGGTAGCTGGCCCTGATGCGGAACGACTTGACTCGCATAACCTTATCGTGTCATTCCCTCGTCGTTGGCCATATTCATGATGGCGTCGAACATATCTTCGGGAGTCATTCCTAAGAAGTTGATCATCTTCTTGGTGTCGGGGGCCAAGTAATGGTCTGGGTAGTTCTCCACGAAGTAAGTGTAAGCCTCGCGTGCCATGTCGATTTGTTCGGCCACCTCGTAGGCATAGCCTTTCATGAAGTAGCATCCAGCGACATCCTCATAGGCGGGATAGAGCGTTACGATGCTGTCGAGGAGATCGATGGCCTGGTCGGTTTGGCCAAGGTTGATGCTGATTTCAGCGGCACGCTGCATGTAGGCGGGAGCCAAACTGTCGTCGGGGAAGTTGGCGGCGAACTGACGGTAGAGGTTCACCATCTCGACGGCGGCACTATCGTCGCTGCTGATGTCGATAGAAGAGAGCTCAATCTCATGCTGTTCGATGTTCTGTATTTCCTGCTCACGATTCGGGCCGCAGGCTGCGAGCAGCATGACTACCATTGTGAAAAGCGAAAATTTAAAAGTAAAACCTTTCATGATTATTCTTGATTTCAAAATTCTAACTTATAAGTGCTGACCGCAAACTGTTTAGTTTTTGTTTCTTTTCATGCGGTATTTTGTGCGGATTTTGCCGGCGGCAATATCGTTCAGACGACGTTTGAGCATGGTTTTGCGCAAACTGCTCAGGCGGTCTGTGAACACCTTGCCGTCCAGGTGGTCGACTTCGTGCTGTATCACGCGGGCATATAGTCCTGTGGCGTCGTCGGTATGCTCCACCCAGTTTTCATCCCAGTAGTGTACCTTCACAGTAGTAGGGCGCAACACATCTTCGTGGATGTCGGGTACCGACAGGCAACCCTCGTTGAAGTAGTCTTTCTCGCTGCCGAATTCCAGTATCTCTGGGTTAATTAGAGTGTGCTGTTCGGTTACTTCGCCATAGGAGTCGGTTTTCTCGTCGTAAGGGCGGAAGCCTATCACGACCAAACGTATTGAGAGGTCGACCTGTGGGGCGGCAAGACCAACGCCATCGGCGCCATACATGGTCTCGTACATGTTTGCCACCAGCTCTTTTAGGTTGGGATAGTCTTTATCAATGGGTTGCGCCACTTTGCGCAATGTTGGGTGGCCGTAGCCAACAATGGGTAGAATCATAATTTTTTAAAGTGAAATGTGAAAAGTGAAAAGTGAAACTGTTTTTCATTCCCACTTGGTTATAATGTCTTTTATTGTTTAATGTTCGTTTTGTGTTTTTTGATTAAGGCTGTCAACATGGCAATTAGTTCACTTACATCTTTCTCCAGTGATTCAAACTCAGTGGTAGATATATAATCAGTTCGATTTAGGAGATCAAACCAATAATGAGTTTCGCCGGCTTCTTTCAATGCTATTGACAGTTTGTTTACATAGTCAGGGGTGCTTTGGGCATTATCGCTTTCACTAATGTTTGCTCCAATACTTGTTCCACTTCTCATCACCTGTTTGCTCATTATATATTCATTTCGTTCATTGGTGAGAGTTTTGTACAGAGATACACATCTAACTGCGAATTGTATGCCTTTCTCGTATAGAAGCTTATTGGCCATATATCATGGTGTTGGGTTTCACTTTTCACTTCTCACTTCTCATGTAGTCCTGCAGCATAATTGTTGCGGCGATTTGGTCTATCATGCCTTTGTTGCGGCGGTCTTTCTTCTTCAGACCACTGTCAATCATTGTTTGTAGGGCTATTTTTGATGTGAAACGTTCGTCGATGCGCGCAATCTTCTTGTCGGGGAATGTTTTTGTCAATTCGGCTACAAAGGGCTCTATGTATTGCATTGACTCACTTGGGGTGCCGTCCATTTGGCGGGCGTCGCCAACAACAAAAAGATCAACCTCCTCGCGCGCGCAATAACTTTTAATATATGGCAGCAGGGTGGGGGTCTCCACCGTCGTTAAGGCGGTGGCAATAATTCGTGATGGGTCCGTCACAGCCAATCCTGTGCGCACGCGACCGTAATCTATTGCCATTATGCGTCCCATAGTCTTTAAATTGAAAATTGAAAATTGAAAGTTGAAATCAAGACTCTCAATTTTCAATTTTCAATTTTCAATTTCCTTTTGTGGCCCCTCTCGGGTTCGAACCAAGGACCCGCTGATTATGAGTCAGCTGCTCTAACCAACTGAGCTAAGGGGCCGATCCAGTGGATTTGTCCATCTGAAATCGGGTGCAAAATTACTACTTTTTTCCGATATGGTAAAATTTTTTTTCAAATATCAATATTTTATTCTTATCTTTGCCTTTATCAAAGTTAAGTAAATATTAACCTAATAAACTAACAAACATGAATATAGATTGGCAAAACCTCCCCTTCGGTTACGTCAAAACCGACTACAACGTGCGCTGCTACTTCCGCAACGGCGAGTGGGGTGAAATCGAAGTTTCCAGTTCCGAACACATCGAAATGCACATGGCTGCTTCCTCGCTGCACTATGGTCAGGAAGCCTTCGAAGGCCTGAAGGCCTATCGTTGCAAAGATGGCAAGATCCGTATCTTCCGTCCCGAAGCCAATGCCGAGCGTCTACAGAGCACCTGCCGTGGCATCATGATGCCCGAGCTGCCCACAGAGAAATTTGTCGAGATGTGCAAGAAAGTCATCAAGATGAATGAGAAGTTCATCCCGCCCTATGGCACCGGCGCCAGCCTCTACCTGCGTCCGCTGCTCATCGGTACCGGCATCACCGTTGGTGTCAAGCCCGCCGACGAGTATCTCTTCCTCATCTTTGTCACCCCTGTGGGACCTTACTTCAAGGGCGGCTTCAAGGCCAATCCCTATGTTATCACCCGCAAGTATGACCGTTCTGCCCCTCTCGGCACCGGTATCTACAAAGTTGGTGGTAACTATGCAGCTTCTCTCAAGGCTCACGTTGAAGCTTGCCATGGCGGTCAGTATGCCTGCGAGTTCTATCTCGATGCCAAAGAGAAGAAATATGTTGACGAAGCTGGCGCTGCCAACTTCTTCGGCATCAAGGACGGTGCCTACATCACTCCGAAGAGCACTTCCATCCTGCCCTCCATCACCAACAAGAGCCTCATGCAGCTCGCCGAGGATATGGGCATGAAGGTTGAGCGTCGTCCCATCGACGTCGAGGAGCTCAGCACCTTCCAGGAGGCCGGTGCCTGCGGTACCGCAGCCGTCATTAGCCCCATCGAGCGCCTTGACGACCCCGAGACTGGCAAGAGCTATGTCTTTGGCAAGGAGCCTGGTCCCTACAGCACCAAACTCTACAACGCCCTCCGCGCCATCCAGCTCGGCGAGGCTGAAGACAAGCATAACTGGAACACCGTTATGGACTAATTAGTGGTTAGTGTGTAGTGGTTAGTGTGTAGCACAGAGCACCCTCTGCAAGTACTACCCACTAACCACTACCAACTACCAACTAAAAAAAAGACCGCTCATCCGAGCGGCCTTTTTTTGTTTCGTGCAGCGAAAGATTAGGCACCGATTTTGGCTTTGTAAGCCTCGGCATCCATCAGGGCGTCGATGTCAGCCATGTTTTCGGGTTTCACTTTGATGATCCAGCCATTGCCGTAAGGATCGGCGTTGATGGCGCTGGCATCCTCGAGGGCGGCGTTGAACTCCACCACCTCGCCTTTGACAGGCATGAGAAGGTCGGCAACGGTCTTCACGGCCTCGACACTACCAAAAGCTTCGCCGGCTTCGATGGTTTCACCTTCGCAGGTGACGTCCACAAAGACGATATCGCCCAGCTCGTGCTGTGCATAGTCGGTAATGCCAACGAAAGCAAATTCGCCTTCAATACGCACCCATTCGTCGTCCTGGGTGTACTTCAGATTTGCAGGAATGTTCATGTTGTTATTTTATTAATTGTTTGATTGTTTGATTGCTTGATTGTTTGAAATATATGTATTATTTCTGTTGTCAAACGATGTTGCAAAGATACATCTTTTTTTTTAAATGCAAGCCTTAAATGCAATTTTTTTTCTCTACGTCGCAAAAAATTTGTATTTTTGCATCGTCATTTTTGAGGCACTCTGCTTTTATTTCCTATGCATTGTGCTGACAATCAATAACAACTTTAACTTTAATGTATAGCAAATCAGAACTTGAAAACAAGGCCCATGTTGACCTTATAGGCATTGCCGAGCAAATGGGCATCTCTAGAGCCAAGCGCAAGAGCGCACAAGAACTTATCTACGACATTATAGATTTTCAGTCGGCTAATCCCACCACTGAGGACCGCAAAGCCGAAGATGCAGCCCGTCAAGACGGCGGACGTCGTCGCCAGCGCCTCAAGCCGCCGCTCCTCGCCGAGTCATCGATGCACAACCCCGAGGTACATCGCCGCAATGACCGCAAGAAAGAGAATGTTGAGCGTAAGGTGGAGAAAGACGATAGCCATCAGCAAGTGGACCTGCCCATCCTTGACCTCGAGATGCCCACGGTCCCCACGGTGCCAGATGTACTCTCGCCTGATGGCCGCTTCATTTTCCGTCAGCAGACAGCAGATAATTCCACTCCTAAAGAGGAGGTGTCTGTCGAAAACGAACGTGTCACCATTCCTGAGCAAAAACCGGAGCCTGCCGCTGTAACGACACCCGACGTTCCGGTAGCCAAATCGACTGAGGTGCAACCGGCCAAGCGTAAACGCGGTCGTCCGCGCAAGAATGCCGCTTCCAATGGAGATGCAGTTCCTGCAACACAGCAGGCTGCAACCCCTGTCAGCGTACCTGACGAACCTAAACCCGAGCCCGCACCGGAAGTGGCCCCCGTTTCCGAGCCAGAAAAGACAACACCTGTCATGCAGGCAGATGCAAAATCTCAGACCAACAAGACCAACAACCAGCAGACCTTCAAACATTATGCTTTTGAGCGCGACGGTGTTATCGAGGCCGAAGGTGTACTTGAGATGGTGCCCGACGGATACGGCTTCCTCCGTAGTAGTGACTACAACTACCTTACATCCCCCGACGACATATACATCAGTCCTCAGCAGATTCGTAACTACGGTCTCAAGACTGGTGATACCATCCGAGGCCGTGTGCGGCCTCCTCGAGACGGAGATAAGTTCTTCCCCATGGTGCGCTTCCTGGAAATCAATGGTCTTGCGCCCGACCGCATCCGCGACCGCATTCCATTCGAGTCCATGACACCTCTCTTCCCCAACGAGAAGTTCAAACTCACAGGTCATCCGCAGGAGACCCTTTCCACACGTATTGTCGATCTTTTCACTCCCATAGGAAAAGGCCAGCGCGGCTTAATTGTTGCTCAACCCAAGACCGGTAAGACAACCCTTCTCAAGGAGATTGCCAATGCCATTGCATACAATCATCCCGAGGTTTACCTTATGGTGCTGCTTATCGACGAGCGCCCCGAGGAGGTCACCGATATGCAACGTTCGGTAAAGGCCGAGGTTATAGCCTCTACTTTCGACGAGCCTGCCGACCGCCATGTGCGCATCGCCAACATAGTGCTTGAGAAAGCCAAGCGCCTCACCGAGTGTGGCCACGATGTGATGATTGTCCTCGACTCCATCACCCGTCTGGCTCGCGCCTACAACACGGTACAGCCCGCCTCCGGTAAAGTGCTCAGTGGTGGTGTTGAGGCCAATGCCCTGCAGAAACCCAAGCGATTCTTCGGCGCCGCCCGAAAGATAGAGAATGGAGGTTCGCTCACCATCATAGCCACTGCTCTCACCGAGACAGGCTCCAAAATGGACGACGTCATCTTCGAGGAATTCAAGGGCACCGGTAACATGGAACTGCAGCTCGACCGCAAACTCTCTAACAAACGCATTTATCCTGCTATAGACTTGACTGCGTCAAGCACCCGTCGCGACGAGCTCCTGGTTAAACCAGACATCCTCTCGCGCACCGTTGTTCTGCGCAACCACCTCACCGACCTTACGCCCATCGAAGCTATGGAGTTTCTGCAAAAACAGATGGCCCACTCGCGCGACAATGAGGAGTTCCTATACACGATGGACAAGTAGAGGAGAAAGTGGTCGGTTGATAACTTTTTATAAAAAGGTGGGGACATAAGTCCCCATTTTTATTATTTTTTGTATCTTTGTATTTTCACACGCGAGAGTAGTGTGTGTGCAATTATTTAGAATACAAAATAATAGAATAGACGACCAATGGTTTCTGAGAACGAAAAAATCACACGTGTGGATATAGAGCAGACAATGAAGACTGCCTATATCGACTATGCCATGTCCGTTATCGTTGCACGAGCCCTGCCGGATGTGCGCGACGGCTTCAAACCGGTGCACCGCCGCATTCTCTACTCGATGAACGAGAACGGCATCCTCTACAACACCCCTACAAAGAAATCGGCCCGTATCGTTGGCGACGTGATGGGTAAATACCATCCTCATGGCGACAGCTCCATATATGGCGCTCTTGTGCGTCTGGCTCAGGATTGGAGCATGCGCTACACGCTGGTTGACGGTCAGGGTAACTTCGGCTCTATTGACGGCGATTCACCGGCTGCAATGCGTTACACCGAGGCTCGTCTGAAGCAGATAAGCAACGAGCTCGTGGCCGACATTGACAAGGATACCGTAGATATGGTTCCCACCTACGACAACGAAGGCCAGGAGCCTAGCGTTCTGCCAGCAAAGATTCCCAATCTGCTTATCAACGGTTCGAACGGTATTGCTGTGGGTATGGCTACCAATATGCCAACGCACAACTTGCGTGAAGTGCTGGACGGCTGCATGGCTTACATCGACAATCTCGATATCAGCATTGAGGAGCTTATGCAGTATATCAAGGCTCCCGACTTCCCGCTAGGTGGCATTATCTACGGTTACAATGGCGTGAAAGAGGCCTATACCACCGGCCGTGGCAGTATCATACTGCGTGCCGACACCGCCATTGAAGAAGATGCAAAGGGTCATAACGTTATTGTCGCCACCACTATCCCCTATGGTGTGAACAAGAGCGAGATGATCAAGAAGACGGCCGACATGGTAAAGGCTGGCAAGATTGAAGGCATCCTCGACATCCGCGACGAGAGTGATAAGGACGGTATCCGTGTGGTATATGTGCTCAGGAACGATGTGGTGCCAAACGTTATACTGAACAAGTTGTTCCAGATGACAGAACTGCAAAGCAGTTTTGCAGTGAACAACATCGCCTTGGTGCACGGTCGTCCGCAGCTGCTAAACCTCAAAGAGCTCATCAAATACTTCGTGGAGCACCGTGAGGAGGTTGTGACCCGCCGTACCCAGTTCGAGATGGCCGAGGCTGAGAAACGCGCCCATATCTTGGCAGGTCTGCTCCGTGCCATCGACATCATTGACGAGATTGTAGCCCTCATCAAGGCCAGTAAGACACCAGACGAGGCCCGCCAGGGTTTGATGGATCAGTATGGCTTCACAGACCCGCAGGCTCGCGCTATCGCCGATATGCGACTCATACAGCTTACCGGTCTGCAGCACCAGAAATTGCAGGATGAGTACGACGAGAAGATGCGCTTCATTGAGCGCTGCAAAGAGATTCTCGGTGACCACAACGTGTTGATGCAGGTTATCAAAGGCGAGTTGGCCGAGATTAGGGAGAAATACGGTGATGACCGCCGCACCACCATAAAGTACGACGCTGCCAACTTCCGTATCGAAGACACCATACCCGATGAGCAGGTGGTCATCACCATCTCGCACAAGGGATATATCAAGCGCACGCCTCTCACCGAATACCGCACGCAGAGCCGTGGTGGCGTGGGCGCCAAGGGCAGCGCTGTTCGTTCGGAGGACTTTGTGGAACACATCTTCACCTGCACAAACCACAACTACCTGCTGTTCTTCACCGAGAAGGGCCGCTGCTACTGGATGCGTGCCTTTGAGGTGCCGGAAGGTGAGAGAAACACCAAGGGCCGTCCGATATTGAACTGCATCAACATTGAGCCCGACGACAAGGTGAAAGCCTATGTCAACGTGGAGACCTTGAGCGACAGCGAGTATGTGGGCAACCACTACATCGTGATGTGCACCAAGAACGGCATAGTGAAGAAGACCACCCTGGAGGCCTACTCGCGTCCGCGTACCAATGGCATCATTGCCATAGGCATCCGTGAAGGCGACGAATTGTTGACGGCTTGCCTCACCGACGGCGAGAGCTACATGCTTATAGCCTCGAAGAAGGGCAAGGTGATGATTTGCCCCGAGAAGGAGTTCCGTGCCATGGGTCGCGGTGCAAGCGGTGTGAAAGGTATGGACCTCGATGGCGAAGACGATGCAGCTATCGACATGCTCTGCCTGCCCTCGGAGAACGAGAACCTGCTTGTGGTAAGCGAGCATGGTTATGGCAAGCGTTCGGAGCTGAAGGAATATCGTGCCACTGTGCACCGCGGTGGCAAGGGTGTGAAGGCCATGCAGATTACCGAGAAGACTGGTCCGCTGGTTGCTGTGACCAATGTTACCGACGACCACGACCTGATGATTATCAACCGTTCGGGTATCACCATCCGCATGAAAGTTGCCGACCTGCGAGTGCTGGGTCGTGCCACACAGGGCGTGAAACTGATCGATCTTCGTGGCAAAGACTACATCGCCTCTATCACCAAGGTGCCCACCGAGGAAGAGGACGAGACTGCTACGGAAACAGTAATGCAGGAAGGAGAAAATGTTGTGCCAGAAAGCAATAATTTGCCAGATGAAGGTACTAATACAAGTGAAAGTTGATAATTGAAAGATCAAGGTTCAAAGTTCAAACGACAATAAAAAAGAAAAACTAACCTAAAACAATAAAACAATGAAACTTAAGAAGTTTAGCATGATTGTGGTTCTCACGGCTCTGTCGCTCGGCGCCGCCGCCCAGTCGACGAATGTTCAGAGCGCCATACAGGACCTGAAGAAGAACTACCTGAAACGCGCCAAAGCAGAGATCGACCTTGCCTGCGAGCATGAGAAGACCAAGGACGATGCCAAGACATGGTGCTACAAGGGCCTTATCTATAGCCGTATCGGCGGTGAGGCTACGAACCCCAAGTCGAAGTTCAAAGACCTGGCTCCCAACTGGGCCGAGGAGGCCTACCAGGCTGCCCTGGAATGCAAGCGCCTCGACACCAAGAACGAGTATGCCGAAGAGAACAACTCGGTATTCCGTTTCGTTGGTAACGAGTATTACAGCCGTTCGACCGAGAGCTACAATGCTCAGAAATATCAGGAAGCCCAGCAGTATGCCGACAAGGCCATTGAGATGTTCAACAATTCGGGCGATTCGAAGTTCGCCGGCGAGAGTATGTACATTGCCGGTATCAGCGCCAAGGCTTTGAAGGACAATGATGCTGTGAAGAAATACTTCAACATGCTTGTCCGCAAGCGCACCGACAAGAGCCTCGTGTACCGCACCCTGTTCACCATATTCAAAGATGAAGGTAACAAGGATGGCGCCATGAAGGTTGCCACGAACTACATGAAGAACCAGAAGGACGATTACAATGCCTATCTGCTCATGGCAGAAGGTTACTTGTTGAACGAGAACCTTGAGAAGGGTAAGGAGATGCTTGAAGCTGCCCTTGACAAGACCAAGAACGATGCAACCCTCTATCCCCAGCTGCTTTGCCAGGTGGCCGCCATTCTCGAGCTTACACAGGACTACGATGGTGCCGAAACAAAGTATCGCGAGTCGATGACCCTCAACCCCAATCAGTTCGAGGCCAACTTCGGCATGGGTAAGATGATCTTCAACCGTGGTGTCGACAAGTTGGATGCCGCCAACGCTGTACCTCCCGAGGATGAGACCGGTCTCTATGACAAACTGCTTGGCGAGAGCAACACCTTCTTCCGCCAGTCGATACAGTATTTCAATGCCGCTGTGGCTTTCATCGATGCCATGCCTGAAGGCGATGCCAAGCACATGCAGCGTGCTAACCTCTTCAACTGCCTCTCGGCATTGAAGACTGTGTACGCCCGCTTGGAGATGTACGATGAGTTGAAGACCGTTAACGCCCGTATGGACAGCATCCAGAAGGAACAGTAAAAAGTCATTGAACTTAATTATTTGGTAAAACTAAAAACAATAGCCGTGGGTGATTCCGCGGCTATTGTTTTTTTGTGCTGCTCATGCGGGACTATCCTGACGATTTATTATGTTTAATACAATAAAATAGAATAAAGTGTGTTATTAGAAGCGTGAAACGAGTATTCGCCATACTTGCGATGCTGCTTGTTACCGCCTCTGTCGTGGGACAGGGGGTGGTTAGCGGTATTGTGCGCGACGGCGCCAGCGGGGCGAAGTTGGAGTTCGTCAATGTCGGTGTGCTCGGCAGCCGCAAAGGAACTGTCACCGACGGTGCCGGCAAGTACAGCCTCAAGATATCGAAAGAGGATAGTGTAACGCTGCGTTTTTCTTTCACTGGATATGAATCGCAGGAGCGCAGAGTGAAGGTGGCGAAAGGAGAGACGGTAAAGCTGGATGTAAACCTGAAGGTTGTTGCCAAGCGGCTTGACGTTGTCGAGGTGAGCGAAGAGAAGACCCGACAGAGTACCTTCACGAACATCGACGTGCAGAAACTGGAAGATGCCGTCGGCCCCACAGGGGGTGTGGAAGGAGTGCTGAAGACCTTGCCGGATGTGAACTCGAACAATGAGCTGAGCAGCCAGTACTCGGTGCGTGGCGGCTCGTTCGATGAGAATCTTGTTTATATCAACGGTGTTGAAATATTCCGTCCGATGCTGATACGCAGCGGACAGCAAGAGGGTATGAGTATTATAAACCCAGATTTGGTGGATTACATACTTTTCTCGCCAGGCGGTTTCGATGCCTCGTATGGTGACAAGATGTCGTCGGTGCTGGACATCACCTACAGTCGTCCGCAGGAATTCAAGGGCAAGATTAGCGGAAGTCTGCTGGGCGCCGAGGCATCGGTGCAGGGCAGGGCAGGGGAGCGGTGGAGCTACGCAGCAGCCCTTCGACAGCATAGCAACCAATATGTCCTAGGCTCGCTCGACACCAAAGGCAGTTACTCCACCAGCTATACCGACCTCCAGGCAGTGGTCGGATATAAGGCCAACGAAAAACTGGATATTGGAGCGTTGGCTATATGGACACGTAACGTATATGGTTTGGTGCCCGACAGCCAGACGACGGCTTTCAACCAGCGCTCTACGGGTATAGACATATATTTCGACGGTGCGGAAGAAGACCGTTACAACACCTTGCTAGGTGCGCTAACCTTCGACTACCGCCCCAATGATTTGTGGCGTCTGACGGGCAACCTCTCGGCACAGCATATCGCCGAGAGCGAACGATACGACATACAGAGCCAGTACTGGTTGTACCAGATAGGCATGGGCGAGGTGGTAGGCGAAACCGAGCGCTTCGACCTCGGCGTAGGAACTTTCCTCGAGCATGCCCGTAACCGGCTGGCGACAAACATCTATTCTTTCGACCTCAAGGCATCGCGTGATGCCCTTCTAGGCCGCTGGCAGATTGGTCTTAAGGCCCAAAGCGAGCAGGTGAATGACCGTTTGAGAGAGTGGCGTTGGGTTGACTCGGCCGGATATGCGATGCCATCGATATTGCCGACACCGGGCGACAGCACCAACATGCCTCTAAGCCCTATACTGCAGCAGTATGCCAATTCGTCTGGCAGTCTTATGACAGAGCGCCTGTCGGCGTTTGTGCAGCGGGAGCTGAACTTTGTGACACGGCGCAGTGCTGAGATAAAGCTTGTGGCAGGTATACGTGGTGGTTTGTACAACAGTCTGATGGAGTGGTACGATGAACGGCAGTGGACTGGAGTGCGAGGTGTGGCAAGTCCGCGTCTGAGCGCCAGCTACAAGCCGCGCTGGGAGCGCGACCTGCTGTTCCGCATTGCTACGGGTATCTACCAGCAGGCACCATTCTACCGCGAATACCGTCGCACCGATGGCACTCTGGATATAGATGTGATGCCGCAGACCTCATATCAGGTGATGGGTACAGCCGACTGGAACCTGCACCTTTGGGAGCGTCCCTTCAAGATTACTGCCGACGTATACTACAAATATATCACAGGCTTGGTGCCCTATACGGTCGACAACTTGCGCATCAGCTACCATCCCGACGAGGAGGCTGTGGCATACGCCGCCGGCGTCAGCCTTAGAATAAACGGCGAGTTTGTCGAGGGGCTTGAGTCGTGGGCCAGCGTCTCGCTGATGCGTACCCAGGAGGACATCAAAGGCGATGAGTTTGGCTGGCTGGACCGTCCCACCGACCAGCGATTCTCCTTCAAGACATTCCTGCAGGACTATATCCCCGGCATGCCGTGGTGGAGAATGAGTATGAGCCTGATTTACGCCACTGGTATGCCAATTACGGCACCCTATGGCAGACAAGACCCGCCTCTGCGACTGCCATCATATCTGCGTGTCGATTGGGGCAACACTGTCCAGTTGTCGCGCTTCGAAAAGCTGAAAAACCTGAAAATATTCCGTTATGTCGACGACATACAGGTGGGGGTGGAGGTGTTCAACCTTTTCGACCGAAAGAACGTGATATCCTATCTTTGGGTCACCGACCACAACGACATACCGTACCGTGTGCCGAACTACTTGACGGCACGGCAGCTGAATGTTAGACTGACTATTCTTTTCTGATGATAAACCTTCCTGCTACAGATACCCTTGTTCCGCGCGAGGTTCCACTCGGCAATGGTCGTATGCTTCATGTCTTCAATAGCAGTACCGACCTGGTGAAGATAGACTTCCTATATGAAGCAGGTTCAATATACCAGCCTCAGTTGCTCTGTGCCGCCGCTGCCAACAAACTGATGACAGTCGCCACCGATAATATGAAGGCTTCCGAGTTGTCGGAGTTCATGGACTTTCGCGGAGTGATACTTGAGCCTAACAATACTTTGACTCAAAGTAGCCTTACAGTGTATATGCTGCGCCGTTATGCCGACGAGGTGTTACCTGTTGTGGCAGAAGTATTGCAACGGCCTGCATTCGATGCCGACGACTTCCGTCTATGGCAAGCCAACCGCCGTCAGGAGTTGGCCACATCGATGCAGCGCACGCCCGACATGGCACGGCGACTGTTCTACCAGAGCCTCTTCGGACCTAAGCATCCTTTGGGGTGGCATGCCGAGGTGGAGGATGTGGACAGGCTGCAGCTAGATACCTTGAAGGGTTACTTTGCCGAACGCTATTGCGGTGGCCCGTGTGACATAGTTGCTGCGGGGCATGTGGACGATGCCCTTTGCGAACTGATAGGCCGTCATTTCGTTAATATGAGCTGCCCCGAGGCTCGTGGGCTTGAGACAACGGAGGTCTTAAAAGGGGGACGCAACAGCTTGAAAATGGAAAACGCTGTGCAGACTTCGCTCCGTATAGGACGACTTATGCCACTGCGTTGGGATAGCGCCGAATATGCACGCCTGATGTTGCTTGTTACCGCCCTCGGCGGTTATTTTGGCTCGCGCTTGATGATGAACCTGCGCGAGGACAAAGGATATACCTACGGCTCCTATGCCCGCACGCAAATATATCGTGGTGCCATAGTGTTCTACATCACCGCTGATGTTGCTGCCGGCACCGCCGATGCTGCTGTCGGTGAGGTTATGCGTGAGTTGAACCGATTGTCGAACGAACCGCTTGAGGACGAAGAATTGCAGTTGGTTAAGACAGTGTTGGTGGGCGACTTTCTGCGTTCGGTCGACGGTGTGTTTGAAATCTCTTCACGCTACTGCGACATGCTCGGCACCAGCATCAATGAGCGTTTCACCGACAATCTCCGCGCCGCCATAAACGAGACAACCGCCGTGCAACTGCAGGAGCTGGCACAGCGGTTGTTGAACAGCGAGGCGATGACTGTCTGTCTCGCCGGAGTTTAGTTCTGCTGACGTTTCTTTTTCTCGCGATCCACAAAACGCACCAAGGCCACTGTCTCGAAGACCAGATATGCGACATAGCCTATGCAGAAGGCTATGAGGAATCGGCGTCCCTGTCCGGGGGTGGTAATGAGGAACGTGGCGAGCACTATCAGGTGAATGAAGAGCACGCCGATGGTGGTGCCGAGGAATATCTGCACGAAAGTCTTCGGCGAGCGCGACATGCCGCGTACTACCAGAATGTGCTGCACGAGTGTCAGCACGGCGAAGTAGAGTACTAGAAGGGGCATGGCGACGATGAACACCTCGGGTGCGGCCCACATGACGATGAAGGCAGCAAGGACCAAGACGATGCTCATCACAAGGAGCGATAAGAGATAGCGACGCATACTATTCGGTGAACTTCATGGTCTCCTTGGTGGTGAACTTCTCGCAGTAGTGGCAGCGGAGCTTGAGGTTCTCCTTGTCGACGATGTCGAACTTGGTGGGAACCACCTCGGCATTGGTGATGCACTTGGGGTTGGCGCAACGCACGAAGTTCTCGATGTGGTCGGGAATTTCGGCTTTGAACTTCTTCACCACCTTGTAGTCCTCGATGTCGATGATGGAGGCGAAAGGAGCCACGAGGGCTATCTTGCTGACCTCCTCGACCGAGAAGTGTTTGTTCTTGATCTTGACGATGCCTTTCTTGCCGAGCTTGTTGCTGGAGAGGTAGTTGCCGATAAGTACTTCGTCTTTGTATTTCTCGAGGCCGAGGATGCGGATTACCTGGTATACGCTTTCGGTGGGGATATGGTCGATGACGGTGCCGTTCTCGATGGCGGAGACCACCATTTCTTTCTTGTTTTCCATAGTTATTAATTTAACCTTTAAACATTAGACATTAACCTTTGAACATTATCTCACGCCGAGGATGGCGGCCATGAGAGCCTGACGGACATAGACGCCGTTCTGTGCCTGCTGGAAGTAGTAGGCGTAGGGGGTGCGGTCGACGTCGGTGGTAATCTCGTTGACGCGGGGCAGCGGGTGCAGCACACGCATGGTGGGCTTGCAGCCCTTGAGCATGTCGGCACTGAGGATGCAGCTGTCTTTCACGCGCTCGTACTCCATGGGGTCTGGGAAACGCTCGCGTTGCACGCGGGTCATATAGATAATGTCGGCGGTGGGGATGACATCCTTGAGGTCGGTGTACTGGTAGTACTTGAGGCCGGCGTTCTTGATGCTCATCTTCACGCTGCTGGGGAGTTTCAACTCCTGGGGCGACACCAGGTGGAAGGTGGCGTTGAAGTTGCACATGGCCTGTACCAGCGAGTGGACGGTGCGACCGTATTTCAGGTCACCGACGCAGGCTATCTGCAGGTTCTCGAGGGTACCTTGGGTCTTGCGGATGCTGTAGAGGTCGAGCATGCACTGTGTGGGGTGCTGGTTGGCGCCGTCGCCGGCGTTGATAACGGGCACCGAAGCCACCTCGGAGGCATAGCGCGACGAACCCTCTTTGGGGTTGCGCATCACGATGAGGTCGCTATATGACGATACCATGACGATGGTGTCGTGGAGCGACTCGCCCTTCTGGACGCTGGTGCCACCCGGATCGGAGAAACCGATGATGCGTGCTCCAAGCTGGTTGGCGGCGCTCTCGAAACTCAACCTTGTGCGGGTCGAGGGCTCGAAGAACAGGGTTGCGACTACTTTGTCGCTGAGGATTTTCTGTTTCGGATTTTTCTCAAATCCTTCGGCGATGTCCAGCACCTCGATGTACTCCTCTTTCGAGAAGTCGGTGATGGAGATGAGGTTGCGTCCTTTTAAAGTACTCATGGTATGATGGATTATATTATTGTTTAAGCATTTCTTCGGCCAGTTGGCGGTTCTGCAGTGCTGCTTGGTGCGACGGGTCGCTGGCCAGCGCGCTGTCGAAGTAGGTTATGGCGCGTGCGTAGTCGTGGTAGAACGTCAGCTCTATATATCCCAGGTTGTGCCATGCGTCGGCGCTGTTCGAGTTGACATCGAGCATGCGGCGGTAGAGTCCTTCGGCCTCGTCCATCTCCTGGCGGTCCTGGTGGTACATGGCCAGGGAGTACATGGCGTTGGTGTTGTTGGGCTCCAAGGTCAGCGCCGTGGTGAGGTATTCCTGCGCCATGGGGTTCTGGCGGGTGGCGTAGAGCACGCCCAACTCTTCGAAGGCGGGTTCGTAGTCGGGGTATAGGTCGCACACCTTGCGCAGCAGTATCACCGCTTCGGCGGTGTCGCCGCGTTCTTTGTAGATGAAACCTTTCATGAAGAGGGCTGTGCGGTTGTCGGGCTCTTTCTCAGTAACCTTTGTCAGGCAGCGTAGCGAGCGCTCGTAGTCGCGGCTGTAGAAGGTTATTTCGCCCATCTTCAGGTGCACCTCTGTATTGTCCGGGTCGAGCCTTTCGGCTTCCGTCAGTGCCTTGTAGCTGTCGTCGGCGTTGCCGTTGGCAAAGCAGGCGTCGGCCTGCAGCATACGGTATTCCACCTTGTCGGGCTTCAGGTCCACGGCGCGGTTGGCATCGTATACGGCGTCCTTGGCACGTCCCAGGTTCAGCAGAATCCTTGCGCGCTCGGCCAACAGGGCAGCGTCGTTGGGAGTCTTCTCAAGCTTTATGTCGAGCAACTCCAGTTTCTGGCTGTCGTTGAGTTCGCCGTCGCTGTTGTTGCTTTTGCAGGCAACAAAGGTCAATGCCGCGGCAATCAAGATGATATATTTATAATAATGTTTCATCTGCATAATATTACGCAGAATTGTGTTTTTTATTGCGTAAGTTGGCATATCAAGTTATCAACAACTGTGAATTCCTGCGCCCTCAGCACCTCGCGAGCCTGCATCTCGCTGATGGGTAGCGATTTCCATAGTAGGCTCCAGTATTCTTTCGTTTTCCTTGTCTTCGATTGCTCTGTGGGCAGGGTGTTCTTGATTTCTTCCATCAGCCGGCGGATGAATGTGGCCGTCTGGCGTTGGATGCTCTCTTCTGACACTTCGCCGCGGGCTTCCAACGGCAGGGTAGGGCGGTACAGTATTCCGCGACCCACCATGATGTCGGCCACCGCGGGGAAGCGTTCTTTTATTTTTCTTATGTCGGCCGTGGTACAGATGTCGCCGTTGTAGATTACAGGGTGCTTCAGCAGCGGCAGCACCTGGCCGAAGGTGTCGAGGTCGGGAATGCCGGTGTATTGCTGGCGGCCTGTACGGGGGTGCACCGTGACCGACGCAAGCGGATAGTTGTTGAGTATGGGTACTAGGGCGAATATCTCGTCCTTGCTCTTAAGGCCTATTCTCATCTTCACGCTCAGCTGGGTTTTCAGTCGTGGCACCACGGCGTCCAGCACCGACTGCACCTCGTCGGGGTGGGGCAGTATGCCGCTGCCGCGGTGCTTGCCGGTGATGGCCCTCATCGGACAGCCGATGTTCCAGTTCACCTCGCCATAGCCAAGGTCGTAGAGTATGTTGCCCAACTCGACAAACTCTTCCGGCTCTTTGCCCAGTATCTGTGGTATCACGGGGATGGAGCCCACGTTGTTTTCCGGCAGCACGTCGCTGAGCAGCGACTCCTGCGACTTGCCCTTCGAAAACTGCAGGTTGTGGGTCAGCGATATGAATGGCGACATGGCAAGGGGTATGGCGCCGGGGAAGCACTCTTCGTACACTCGGCGGAAGAGCACCTCGGTTAATCCTTGCATTGGGGCCAGAAGCATATATAATGAAGAGTTAAGAATTAAGAATTATCTTTGAGGGTTTGTTCCCATTCGTCGCGGTGGTCGGCGACAAACTGTTTGAGCGAGGTCATCATCCTGTTGCCGGTAGTGTACACTGGTTTGTAGAGGAGGCTCGCTTCCTTCAGTTCGGGCTTGAGCAGTTTCTCGTCGGGGTCGAGCATCACTGCGGTGTTGAGCAGCACCGCCAGTATGCACAGCGCCTTCACTGTCCCCAGCAGGGCTCCCGCTATGCGGTTCACTATGCTCAGGTTGGTGGCTTTCAGCAATCCTTCGACCAGCCGTCCTATCAGCCATGCCAGCACCAAAGCGCCAACGAAGCACACCAGGAATGCTATCAGCACGGCGTTCTCACCCTCGAGGCCTATCAGTTCGGCCACCAGCTGCGACAGGTGTATCGCCGCCCAGATGCCCAGCAGCACCCCTGCCAGCGTCGCCACCTCGCGCACCAGTCCTTTCTTCCATCCCAAGAAGATGAGCACCGCCATCGGTACCGCCAATATTATGTCTAACAAGTTCATAACGTCACAAAACTATACTAAAAAAAGCGTCCTGTTTGGAAACAAGACGCTCGAATAACACATTTTCCTTTCTATCCGAGATAGAAAAAAGCAAGCACGTCATATATAACGCAGCTTTATTCATTTTGTTTCATTTTTATGCAACTTTTTTTCTATCATAGTGGTCAACCACCACACAATCAGGCCTACAAGCACTCCGAACAATGCGCCGCAAAGCAGGTCGCCGGGGTAGTGCTTGCCCAAATATGCGCGGCTGTAGCATGTCAGCAGAGCCCATAGCAGCAGCATGATGCCTGCCAGTGTCTGCTTGCGGTAGCGCATCCAGAGCAGGGTGACTATGGCGAAAGCGTTGGCGGCATGCGAGCTTACGAAACCGTATTGTCCGCCGCAGCCGGTGCGGAACATGCGCACATCTTCCAGGGCGTGGCAGGGACGCAGCCGTCCAACGGTGTTCTTGAACAGGTGCACGCTGCCTTGGTCGGCAAGCAGGAAACACACACCGATGGCCAGCAGTACCAACCACCAGCGTCGAGGTTCGATGCGCAATGTGGTGAAGCCGAAAGCAAGCACCAACACAGCGGCGAAGCACCAATGCTGGCTCAGCACCCACATCGTCCAGTCGAGGGCGGTGGTGTGGTGGCTGTTCACCCAGAGGAACCACTCGGTGTCAATGTTGTTGATGCTTTCCATTCTTGCACTTCTTATACTCCATGCACACCTCTGTTCAGCTGTTCAGTTTGGCGAAGATGATGTCTTTCAGTTTGTCGATATTCTGTCCGCTCACGGCGCTGATGAACACAGCCTCGACGCCTTTCGGCAGCCGGCGTTTCAGCTGTTTCTGCATCTCTTCGTCCATCATGTCGCACTTGGTGACAGCCAGAATGCGTTGCTTGTCGAGCAGTTCGGGGTTGTATTTCTTCAGCTCGTCGAGCAGCACGTGGTATTCCTTGGCTATCTCCAGCTGCTCGCAGCTCACCATGAAGAGCAGTATCGAGTTGCGCTCGATGTGACGCAGGAAGCGCAGGCCGAGTCCTTTGCCCTCGGCGGCGCCCTCGATGATGCCGGGAATGTCGGCAATGCAGAACGAGCGGTCGTCGCGGTATTTCACTATTCCCAGGTTCGGCACCAAGGTGGTGAAGGGATAGTCGGCAATCTCGGGTCGTGCGGCGCTCACCACGCTCAGGAAGGTACTCTTGCCTGCATTGGGGAAGCCGACGAGGCCCACGTCGGCCAGCACCTTGAGCTCTATTATCACCCAGCGTTCTTCGGCGGGTTCGCCGGGTTGGGCGTAGCGCGGTGTCTGGTTGGTGGCGCTCTTGAAGTGGTCGTTGCCCAAGCCGCCGCGGCCGCCTTTGGCGATAATCAGTTCCTGCCCCTCTTCGGTAACCTCGCCCAGATATTCGCCCGTCTCGGCGTCGCGGCAGGTGCATCCCAGCGGCACCTCAAGAATCTGGTCTTTGCCGGTGCGGCCGGTGCAGAGGTTCTCGCCGCCGTGCTCGCCGTCCTCGGCGAATACATGCTTGGTGTATTTCAGGTGTAGCAGGGTCCAGCGCTGCGTGGTGCCGCGCAGTATCACGTGGCCGCCGCGGCCGCCGTCGCCGCCGTCGGGACCGGCCTTGGCGTTGTACTTCACCCGCAGCAGGTGGGCGCTACCCGCGCCGCCCTTGCCGCTCCTGACGAGTATCTTGACGTAGTCGACAAAGTTTGAGGTCATTGCTTACGGTCTCATTTTATTATTCCAATTGCAAAGATACGCTTTTTTTTGCATTTGCTGCCAAAAAAAGTGAATGTGACGTTTGGGTCAGGTCGTTGTTAACACCATCGGTTCTTCGGTATTTCTTCGGTTGTTCTTCGGTGGATGACTGAAGAAATACTGAAGAAATACCGAAGAAATACCGAAGAAATGGGCTGCTTGATACCTACTTGTGGCTATCTCTCGGTGAATTTAGTCTGGATAGAGGTGGGTGACCGTTACTTCTTGACGAGTCTGACGGAGTTTTCGTAGCAACGGCTGTTGTTGTACATGTATATCTCGTTGGAATAGAAGTTCAGATACCATGCTTTTGTGGGGCTGTCGGGTGTCGATGACCAGTAGAAACCGTAGGTCCGGTTGTAGGCCACTTCGCCGTTGCAGTCGCGACATCCTGATGCTGGCAGCAGTATGTAATTACCGTTAGGGCCGAAGACCTTATAGATGCCGAGGCTGTTCCACACCCAGCTGCAGGAGTTCTTTAGTTCTTCGAACTGCTCTTTTGTCGGCAGGTTCTTGCCAAATTTGGCGACGGCCTCTTCGTAGGTGTAGAAGCCGTGTTTCTCGTCGGCGGGGTTCTTCTCGTTTGTGGCTTTCCACAGAGTCATGCTGATAAGCCCCAAGTCGACATAGTCGTTGTCGCCGACGGTGTCGACCTGGGTGTTTGTGTTGCCGTTGTCCGGGGCTTCGTTGTTTTTGGTGCATTGCACCAATGACAGCGAAGCAAGGCCCAGCAGGCATAGTATCAGCAGTTTCTGCATGGTTTTATTTCAGGGCTTTCATTATGGCTGCAGCTGCTTTGCGGCCGGCGCCCATGGCGAGGATTACTGTTGCGGCGCCGCTGACGGCATCGCCGCCGGCGAAGATGAGCTTGCGGGAGGTCTGTCCGTTCTCGTCGGCTTTGATGCCGCCCCAAGGTTCGCACTCCAAGCCAGGGGTGCTGGTACGTATAAGGGGGTTGGGGCTGGTGCCGAGGGCGGCGACGATGGTGTCGGCCTCGACGTCGCACTCGCTGCCCTCGATGGGGCTGAACTTGCGGCGGCCTTTCTCGTCGGGGGCTCCCATCTCCATCTTTATGCAGCGCAGGGCGCGCACGGTGCCGTCCTCGTTGCCGAGGATTTCGAGCGGCGCTGTTTGGAACATGAACTGCACGCCTTCTTCCATGGCATGGTGCACCTCCTCGCGGCGGGCGGGCATGTCCATTTCGCCGCGGCGGTATACCACCGTCACCTCGCTGCCCAGACGCAGGGCGGTGCGGGCGGCATCCATGGCTACGTTGCCGCCACCGACTACGATGACCTTGCGGCCGAGGTAGATGGGGGTGTCGTACTGCTCGTCGTAGCCGTGCATGAGGTTGGTGCGGGTGAGGAGCTCGTTGGCGCTGATGACGCCGATGAGGGTCTCGCCAGGGATGCCCATGAATTTGGGCAGGCCGGCGCCCGAGGCTATGTAGACGGCGTCGTATTCCATATCGTCGAAGAGCTGGTCGATGGTGATGCTCTTGCCTATGATGACGTTGGTGCGAATCTCGACGCCCAGACGGCGCAGATTCTCGATCTCGGGCTCCACGACGCGCTGCTTGGGCAGGCGGAATTCGGGGATGCCGTAGACGAGCACGCCGCCGGCGTGGTGCAGGGCCTCGAAGACGGTGACCTGGTAGCCATGCTTGGCGAGGTCGCCGGCGCAGGTGAGGCCGCTGGGGCCGCTGCCCACCACCGCCACTTTGCGGCCGGCAGGGTAGCACTGGCTCTGCGGCTTGCTGACGGCACGGTGGTTGTCGGCCACGAAGCGCTCGAGGGCACCGATGGCGATAGGCTCGCCTTTGACGCCCATCACGCAGCTGCCCTCGCACTGCGTCTCCTGCGGGCATACGCGGCCGCAGACGGCAGGCAAGGCTGAGTCGTGGCTGATGGTGATATAGGCTTGGTTGAGGTTCTCCTCTTTGATATCCTGTATGAAGCGCGGGATATTGATGCCCACGGGGCAGGCTTCGACGCAACGCGGCTTCTTGCACTGCAGGCAGCGGTTGGCCTCGACGAGGGCCTGATGCTCGGTGAGGCCGAAACTCACCTCGTCGAAGTTCTTGGCGCGCACGGCGGGGTCTTGCTCGACAGGTTTCTGCCTGGAGGCGTGAGCGTCGCTTGTTGCGGACGAGGACGTCCGCGTTCCCAGGGCGGCATCGACGGCAGGGGCGAGGTTGCAGTTGTGACCGCTCTCGGCAGTGGCTATGCGGTAGCGGCGTGCGTCGGGGGTCTTCAGTTTGCGGGCGGCTTCGTCGAAATCCACCAGGTGGCCGTCGAACTCGGGACCGTCGACGCAGCAGAACTTCACCTCGTCGCCGACCCTTACGCGGCAGGCACCGCACATGCCCGTGCCGTCGACCATCATGCAGTTGAGACTCACGATGGTGGGCAGGTTGTACTTTTTGGTGGTGAGGCTTACGAACTTCATCATCGGCAGGGGGCCGATGGCCACGCAGTGGCTGTATTCCACGCCCTTGGTGCAGAGTTCGTCGACCTTGGCGGTGACGAGGCCTTGCTCGCCGTAGGTGCCGTCGTCGGTCATGATGTGCAGGTTGTGGCACACGGCGCGGAGCTCGTCCTCGTAGAAGAGGAGGTCTTTGGAGCGTGCACCGATGATGACGTCGGTGGGGATGCCGTTGCGGAAGGCCCACTTCACCTGCGGGAAGACGGGGGCGATGCCCACGCCGCCGGCGACGAAGAGCAGCCTGGGAGCGCGGACGGCCTCGTCTGCCTTGCCTGTTGTTGCGGACGGGGACGTCCGCGTTCCCAGGAGGGAAATCAGCTCGCTGGGACGGCCGAGGGGACCCACAATGGTGTAGAGGTCGTCGCCGACGTTCATCTGCGCCATCTGGCGTGTGGTGTCGCCCACCACCTGAAACACCAGCACTATCGACTGCCGCTGATACACGATGTCGCTAATCGTCAACGGGATGCGCTCGCCGTTGGGGTGGGGGATGACGATGACGAACTGGCCTGGTTTGCCGCTGAGCGAAATCCACGGCGCGTGGACTTCCATCTGGTAAATCTCGTGGCTGTTGAGCAGCCGTTTGCTGATGATCTCGTACATGGGTGATGGTGTTTTTTTTCTTTTTCTAGATTTTCTAGAATTTCTAGAGCTTCTAGATTTTCTAGATTCTCTAGATTATCTAGAATTTCTAGAAATTATCTCTTCCAATTGTTTTATTCTTTCTTTGAGGGTCTGGTTCTCTTTGCGGAGGGCTTCGAGTTCGTTGCGCTGGTCGGTGCGGTAGCCTAGGCGCGCGGCGGTCATGCGTTCGCGGATGCCGCCCTGGCTGACAAACTCACGGTCTTTCTTCTCTATATACGAAGTGAGCATCCGGTCTGTCATGCGGCAAAGCGTGATGGCGGCATTGGCCATCTCCTCGTCGTTCCAGCGTTCCAAGTAGGGCGTGTATGCAGAAGAGTCGTTGTTCTCGCGGCAGAAATGGAGCATGGCATCATAGCGAGGATGCGATGTCCCCCACTGTGCCAGTTGCCGCGACGCCAAATAATCCACATAGTCTTCCATGAGTTCCTGCAGGCTGCCCCGAGCAATGTTAAGCAGCTTCAGCTCAGACTCTGTGGATGTCACACCGTCGGCCGACCCTTCCACGATGTTCTGTTTGCAGCATCGGGCGGCCTGCACCATCTGGTCGACGGTGCGGTCGCCGTAGGCCGCAAGGAAACGCCGTGTAAAGGCGTAGGTCAACTGGTATAAAACCTCGGACTTCTTGTAGAACCGCAGATTCTTCCAATTGGCCTGCTGCCGCAAAACGGTGTATTTGGGCTTCTCTTTCATGTTTTTTTTGATTATCTAGATTTTTCTAGATTTTCTAGAATCTCTAGAATTTCTAGATTTTCTAGTTTTCTTCCGCGAAATACTTGTAGAACAGCGGGATGGTCTCGATGCCTTTGAAGAACTGCTGTAGGGGGTAGTTCTCGTTGGGGGCGTGGATGTCGTCGCTGGCGAGGCCGAAGCCCATGAGGATGCTCTTCAAGCCCAGTATCTTCTCGAAGCCCGCCACGATGGGAATGCTGCCGCCGCTGCGCGTGGGGATGGGACGACGGCCGAAGGTGTCGGTCATTGCCTTCTCGGCAGCCTTGTAGGCCTTCAGCTCGAGCGGTGCCACGTATGCGGCGCCACCGTGACAAGGCGTCACCTTCACGGTCACGCATTCGGGCGCCACACTCTCGAAGTAGTTCTTGAACATCTCGCTCACCTTCTCGAAGTCCTGGTTGGCAACGAGACGCGTGCTGATCTTGGCGTAGGCCTTGGAGGGGAGGACGGTCTTGGTGCCCTCGCCCGTGTGGCCGCCCCAGATGCCGCAGACGTCGAGGCAGGGACGGATGCCGGTGCGCTCCTTGGTGGTGAAGCCTTTCTCGCCCTTGAGGGCGCGGACGCCGAGGTCTTTCATGTATTGTTTCTCGTCGAAGGGTGCCTGGGCCATGAGGGCGCGCTCCTCGTCGGAGAGGACGAGGACGTCGTCGTAGAAGCCCGGAATGGTGATGTGGCCGTCCTCGTCGTGGAGGTCGGCGATCATCTTGCAGAGCACATTGATGGGGTTGGCCACAGCGCCGCCGAAGATGCCGCTGTGCAGGTCGTGGTTGGCGCCGGTGACCTCGACTTCCCAGTAGCAGAGACCACGGAGGCCGCTGGTGATGCTGGGTACGTCGGGTGCAATCATCGAGGTGTCGGAGACGAGGATGATGTCGGCCTTGAGCAGCTCCTTGTTTTTCTCGCAGAAGCCGTAGAGGCTGCCGGAGCCGATCTCCTCTTCGCCTTCGAGCATGAACTTGACGTTGCAGGGGAGGTTGCCGGTCTTTACCATCCACTCGAAAGCCTTGGCGTGCATGAAGCTCTGGCCCTTGTCGTCGTCGGCGCCACGGGCCCAGATGTAGCCGTCCTTGACGACGGGTTCGAAGGGCGAGGTGCGCCAGAGTTCGAGGGGTGCCACGGGCATAACGTCGTAGTGGCCGTAGACGAGTACGGTGGGTTTTGAGGGGTCGATGGTTTTCTCGCCGTAAACCACGGGGTTACCGTCGGTAGGCATCACCTCGGCGCGGTCGGTGCCAGCGGCCAGAAGGAGTTCTTTCCAACGCTCGGCGCAGCGCACCATGTCGGGTTTGTGTTCCTGCTCGCTGCTGATGGAGGGGATGCGGATGAGGCTGAAGAGCTCCTCGAGGAAACGGTCGCGGTTTTGTTCGATGTATTGTTTCATATTCAGTGTGTTTTATTTGTTTTCATGGAAAGTATTGTGGGTGCAAATTTACGAATTTTTTTTAATTACCATCCGGTTTTGATAAAAAAGTTGGGTGAGAGGAAAGTGAGACTTAGGTGAGACTTACGTGAGACCTAGAGGTGCCTTGTGAGTGCCTTGTGAGTGCTTTGGGATTGCCTTGGGATTGGTGGGTGTTAAATAAATTTAAAAACAAAAGATATTTTGCCAGGTCGGAATAATTTAGTATCTTTGCATTTAACATTCTGACTGTATTGTGCGCATAAGGGTTTGTGCGCCAAATGGTTGGTTGAATTATATTATATTATACACGATAAAAACAAAAAAATAGAAGAAACAGAAAGCAGAATACAAGAAAAACACAACAGCAAGCACAAAAGATACACAGAAAAAAATGAACAAAACAATGATAAACACTATGAAAGAAAAGCTTAAGTATGAAGCTCCGGCCTTGACGACCGTTGAGTTCCGCACTGAGATGGGCTTTGCTCAGTCGATGTTGACATTCAACATGGACCAGGTAATCACCGAAGGTATGGACCTGGGCTATTTGGGCGAAAACGAGTTCAATGCCGGTCAGTTTTCTAATGTTGACCAGTCCGAGCCCAGCGGTGCATGGGTGTACAGTGGCGACGGCTCGTCGTGGTTTTAATGAAAGGAGGAACACAGCATGAAGAAGATTTACACTTTCGCTGCCGCCTTGTTCTGCCTCCTGGCAGTTGGATGCACAAGGGACATGAAGAGTTTCAGCTCGTTTGATTTGCGCGACGTCAATTTCACCGACGACGAGAGCAAGATGCACTTCGTCTTTAGCGGTTCGGGTTCGGCATTGAGCTACGACTCTGGCACGGACCACGTTTACGTCAACGGTGAGGATTTCACCATTTATCAGCGTGAAGGAGCATGGACCGCTGAAGGTACGGCTGCTGTCGAGGCCGAGCGATTCTATTGCGCTTATGCCAATGGTTCGGTATTCAACTGGAACGAGGGCGACAAGACCTACGACTTCAGTTTGAATTTGGCTACCACCAACGGCATAGTGCTTGCCGGCAACACCGACGAGCACACCCTGACTCTCACGCCCTGCTGCGCCGTGATACGCGTGCCGTTCGGCGTTACGGGTTACACCGTTAAGGTGGGCTTTGATGGGGATAAGGTTCCCAAATCGGCAAAGATAAATACCGAAAGCAAGCAGATTGTCGCTGTTGACATTGACTACCTGACAGGCGTCACCAGTGGCGGTGCCGGTCAGTTCCTTAACTTCAAGGAGGATGCCGAGCACAATTACTATGTCGGTGTGCCAATGGTGGGCAGCAGTGTAACAACGACGCTCTACTTGGAGTGGACAAAAGGAGGTGCCACCACGAAGTACAAGACCACCGGTCAGGTTACCCTCGAGAAGGGCAAAGTCTACACCCTCGGCAAAGAGCGTGTGTCGCCCTTCGACAATGACGGTGCCAGCATAGGCGAATTCCTGATAAATTCAAATTGGGATGCTGTTGCTTTCTCGAAAGGCAATTTGATGTGCAAGAAACGTGGTACTCCCAAATTCTGTTTCGCGGACAACCAGTATGCTGCAATGGAGGACAACAATAATTCAATCAGTAATGGTAAATACAATGGCTTGATTGACCTCTACGGATGGGGTACCAGCAGCCTTAATAGCTATTCTCCAGCTGTATGGCAAAATGACAATTCGCTGTATTATTCCGGTTCCACCTTAAGCGGCAACAATGACTGGGGCAGCAATACGATTTATATGAATTCGGCGTTTGCTACAGGCACAGAGTCTGGACATACATGGCGTACATTGACAAAAGCCGAGTGGGAATACCTCTTGGGGAACAATTCCAATGGTCTTGCCACCATCACCATTGGCGGCACCAAATACCGTGGTCTTATCATAGCGCCGTACGATGTATACACCAACAATGATTGGCACGATTGGACTTGCCCTGCGGGTGTCACTTTCAATACTGGCACTGCCAATGGTTGGCTTACCAACAACCTGACCTCCGCCCAGTGGACGAAGCTAGAGAACTCGGGCGTCATCTTCCTGCGTGCTGCCGGTATGCGCACGGTTGACGGTTCTGGTAATCCTAAAGCTCAGAACTTCGGCGAGGACGGCGACGGCTCATATCAGGAGGGTTGTTATTGGAGCGCCACCAAGGCTGGTGCCATGATGCCAAACAATGCATACAGACTTACGTTCAATTCCTCCACAATAAGTGCCTCCACAACTGGCCCGCGTTGTAGCGGATATTCGGTGCGTCTGGTTACTGATGTGGATTGGTAGTATTTGTGGTTAAGGAAAAATAGTTTTTGCGATAATAAATGAGATAAATATGAATACATTATTTTCTTTTTTCAAGAAAAGCATCGGCGCAGTCATCATGACTGTGCTGTTGCTTCCGGCTGTGGCCTCGGCCCAGTACATAATCACTGCCACTCCCAACAACGCCACGATGGGCAGCGCCAGCGGCGGTGGCAACTTCAGCCTCGGACAGACCTTTACGTTGACAGCAACGCCCAACAATGGATATGAGTTTGTCCGCTGGGAGTGGGAAGGCAACGATTTGGGCAACGACAATCCCTTTATGATGGAGATCGATGCTAGCCTTGACCCCGGAACCTATGCTTTTGTGGCTGTGTTCCGCGCCATACCGAGACAGTATAACCTGAACATAGTGGTGCAGCCCGTTGCCGATGCCGGTACGGTGGACGGTGCCGGCTTGCGTCCTGGCGGCAACAAAGTGCTTACGGCCGAGGAGACCAACCCGCAGTACCATTGGGTTGGTTGGTTTACCAGTGCACAGGGCGAGACTGCTGTGGAACTGGGTTATCAGTATACCCTTGCCCTTGCGAGCGACACCACGGTGTATGCCCGCTTCGAGCGCGTGCCGCAGCAGCACACGGTGAGCGTCAGCGTGACGCCCAACGCCCAGGCCGGTACGGCCACTGTGAACGGCGGCCAGCAGGCTACCCTCTATGAGAACAGCATGGTGAACCTCGTGGCAACCCCCGCCAACAGCAATATCACCTTCCAGAACTGGACATTGAACGGCACTGTGGTGTCGACCGAGGCCAACTACAGCTTCCGCCTGCCCGCTATGGACAGCGACCCGACCTATGTGGCCAACTTCATCGACAACACGCAGAACTACACCATCACCATCAACAGAAACAACAATAACGGCGGTACCGTGACTGGCGGCGGCGTCTACACCGGCGGCGGCACAGCCACCGTGACTGCCAATCCTGCCACAGGATATGACTTCCTTGGCTGGGTGGAAGGCACCGACACGGTGAGCCGTGAGACAAGCTACACCTTCCAGGTGAACCGCGCCCGCACCCTTACGGCTATCTTCCGTCACCAGCCCTTCACCGTCAGCGTCAGCGCCTCGCCCGTGGCAGGCGGCAGCGTGAGCGGCAGCGGCACCTATGCCGAGGGCAGCAACGTGACCCTTATCGCCACGCCCAACGCTGGCTACAATGTGAAACGCTGGATGGAAGGCAACACACAGGTTGCCGGTGCTGTGACGAGCTATGCCATACAGAATATCCAGGGCAACCATAATGTGGTTGTCGAGTTTGTGCAGGTGTACAACATCAGCGTTACGGCCGACGGCAACGGCACTGTTACCGGCGGCGGCCAGTACAACAGCGGCTCCAGCGCCACTGTTACCGCCACCCCTGCCAGCGACCATGCTTTTGTGAACTGGACCGAGAACGGCCAGCAGGTCAGCACCTCGGCCAGCTATACCTTCACCGTCAGCGGCGCCCGCACCCTGGTGGCCCACTTCGTGCAGCAGTACAACGTGGCTCTCAGCGCCAACCCCACTGCCGGCGGTACCGTGAGCGGAGCAGGCAACTATAATGCCGGTGCCAATGTGAGCATCAGCGCCACTCCCGCCACAGGCTACCAGTTTGTAAACTGGACCGAGGGCAACACCATTGTGTCGACGAGCGCCAGCTATACTATTAATAATATATCAGCTGCCCGCACCCTCGTGGCCAACTTCAGCGTGAAGACCTACAACATCACCACCATCTCGTCGCCGCAGAACGGTGGCTCGGTGAATGGTACCGGCAACTACCAGCATGGTGCCGATGTCACCCTGACCCCTGTACCCGCCAACGGATATACCTTCACTGCATGGTTTGAGAACGGCCAGCAGATCAGCACTGCCAATCCGCTGCATTTCACCGCCACCGCCGACCGCAATATCGAAGCTCGCTTCAGCCAGCAGACACAGTACTACACCGTGAATGCCAGCTGCAATCCTGTGGAGGGTGGCACTATTACCCGCTCGGCAGAAGGCCCGTACGCCAGCGGTATCAGCCTGACCCTTACGGCATCGCCTGCACAGAACTACACCTTTATGAACTGGACCGAGGGCGGTCAGGTGGTGAGCACCAATGCTGCCTACACATTCGAGGTTACCGGCAACCGCACACTGGTGGCCAACTACAACTACCAGGCTCCGCCGGTGAACGTCAACGTCACTGTCTCGCCCGCCAACAGCGGTAGCGTGACCGGTGCCGGCCAGTATGCTTCGGGTTCCACCGTGAACCTTGCTGCAACACCTGCCAACGGATATCAGTTCTATCGTTGGACCGAAAACGGTGTGATCCAGGGTACCAGCAGCACCCTTTCGTTCACCGCCAGCATGGACCGTAACCTCGTGGCCGAGTTCCAGCAGATAATCAACAACTACACCATCACCGCTGTTGCCGATCCCGTGGCTGGCGGCACTGTCACCGGTTCGGGTGTCTACGCACAGAATACCAATGTTACCCTTACCGCCACACCCAACACCAACTACAACTTCCTCCGCTGGACGAAGAACGGTGCCGAGGTGTCGACCAGCAACCAGTACAGCTTCCCGGCAACTGAGAACTGCACTGTGACGGCTGTGTTCGAATATGTGACTCCCATGCGCACCATTGCCGCTGTTGCCAGCCCCACCAACGGTGGTACTATCAGCGGTCTTGGCAACGGCCAGTTCGCTGACGGAGCTTCGGTGACCCTGACGGCAACGCCCAACGACAACTTCACCTTCAACAACTGGACCGAGAACGGCACGGTGGTCAGCACCAGCGCCGCCTACACCTTCACGGTTAGCGGCAACCGCTCGCTCGTGGCCAACTTCACCGAGAATGTGAATACCTATACCATCAGCGCCACCTGCGCTCCGGCCAACAGCGGCTCGGTGAGCGGCACCGGCAACTATGCCGCCGGCGTTCAGGCCTCGCTCAGCGCCACTGCCGCCAGTGGATATACGTTTGTCAACTGGACGGAGAACGGCACTGTGGTTTCGCAGCAGAATCCCTACAACTTCACTGTCAGCGGCAACCGCTCGCTCGTGGCCAACTTCCAGCGCCAGGCCGGCAACTACACGGTGACTGTCGTGGTTGACCCCGTCGGAGCAGGCACCACCATCGGTAGCGGCACATACGCCGAAGGTGTTACCGCCCAGCTTACCGCCAATCCCGCCACTGGATATAACTTCATAGGCTGGTATAACGGAACGCAACTTGTTGCCACAGCCCAGAACTACAGCTTCACCGTTGTGGGCAATGTTACACTCTATGCCAGATTTGAACTTCAGGCTATCAACTACACCATCAACGCCACAGTCAATCCCGCAAACGCAGGTACTGTGAGCGGCACCGGCAGCTATGCCGAGGGAGCCAGCGTTACCCTCACCGCTACCGCCAACAACAACTACCAGTTCCTGAACTGGACTGAGAACGGCCAGGTGGTGTATCGCAACGCCGTCTACCGTTTTGCTGCCCTAGGCAATCGCAACCTCGTTGCCAACTTCCTTGCCAACCAGACTCAGGACTACACTATCACTGTTGTGCCCAACACTGTTGAAGGTGGCACCGTGACCGGTGGTGGTCAGTATAACGACGGCGATGCCGTCACCCTCACTGCCACTCCCGCCACCAATTACTACTTCGTTGGTTGGTCGGAGAATGGCAGCATCTTCTCCTCAGCCGAGACCTATACCTTTATCGCCAATGGTGACCGCAACATCACCGGTGTCTTCGAGTGCTACTGCCGCACGCAGGTGGTCCTCGATGCTGGCGAGGGTGTTGTCAGCGACGGCTCGGGCAACAGCAATTACCTGCCGAACACCAACTGCAGCTGGCTGATTCGTCCTGCCGGTGCCGACAGCGTGACGCTGACCTTCACCTCGTTTGCCACCGTGCAGGGTTCCGACTATGTGGACATCTATGACGGTGCCACCACGTCGGCTCCTCGTATCGGCCACTTCAGCGGTCATTCGCTGCCGCCGGCCGTGACCTCCTCCACCGGTACAATGCTGGTGCGTTTCACTACCGCCAGCACACAGACCGACCAAGGTTGGGAAGCCACCTATAGTACGGGCTATAATGATAATGATTACCTTGAATATAGTGACGGCACCAAGACCATCGTTGTGGGTTGCAACCCCAATGTCACTTCGGTGCGCGTGCCTGGTCGCGTGGTGAAGATTGCCTCGCGTGCCTTCGAAGGCTGCAACAATATGGTGCGTGTCAATATCCCCAGCTCGGTGGATACCATCGAAGACCACGCTTTCTACTACTGCTCGTCGCTGAAGGATGTTGAGCTGCCCGCCAACATGCATTACCTCGGCAATTATGCCTTTGCAGGATGTTCGGCCCTCCAGAACGTCACACTGCCCAACCTCGATACCATCCGTCCCTACACTTTCTACAACTGCAATGCCCTGAAGCGCATCGAAATACCCAGCAGTGTGAAGTGGATTGGAACGAATGCATTCCGTTACTGCAACGCTGTCTATTCGCTGAATATCCCCGCTTCGGTCGACACCGTTGATAGCTATGCTTTCGCTAACATGAGCAATCTGAAGTTTGTTACCCTTAATGCCGGCAACAAGCACTTCGGCTCGTATGCCTTTAGCGGCAACAGCATCCAGCTCACCAACTTCAACGGCACCATCGCCGACTGGATGAACATTACCTTCGGCAACGGCACTTCCAACCCGATGAGCTCGTCGCGCAACTTCGCCCTCGCCGGCCAGATTGTTACCGACCTGGTCATCCCCGAAGGTGTGGACACTGTCAACAACTATGCTTTCTATAACAACAACCATATCTTCACGCTGACCATTGCTTCCACCATCAAGCATATCGGAGCCTCGTCCTTCTACAGCCTCACGGGCCTTGAGCGCATCTATCTCAATGCTCCGCAGTCGACTGTTGAATCGAACTCCTTCTCGGGTGTCAATAATCAGACTCCTGTCGTGGTGCCTTGCGAAGTGCTCGACAGCATCCGTCAGGCCGGTTGGAGCATCTTCACCCGCTTCGTGGGCGAGAATGTGTATATCTTGACCCTCCTGCCGCGTGAAGGCGGTATTGCCAAGATTATATCCGAACCCGACTGCGACAATAACACGGCTGTGGTTGAGGCTATACCTGGCATCAGCTTTGACTTCGTGAGTTGGAGCGACGGTAGCACCGAGAACCCCCACACCGTTGTACTCTACAACGACGAAACTATTGCTCCTGTGTTCCAGCGCAAGGATTCCGACAATCGTCGTATCTACTTCTTTGGCTTCGAATCCGAGTCCGACGTTGCCGATTGGTATGGCGGCAACGAAGGCGCCAACAAGTGGTACCTCGGCGATGCTCTCAGCTATGAGGGCGACAGCTCGCTGTACGTCAGTAACGACGGTGGCGTCAACAACAACTATAGCATTTCTTCCAGCCCGTACATCTACACCTATGTCTACCTGAAGGACGGTGTATATGACATTTCCTTCAACTGGCTCGCCTATGGTGAGAGCAGCTACGACTATATGCGTGTGGCCCTGATTGGCGACAATGTCAGCATTTCGCCAACAGCCAGTGGAGCTATCCCCGTTGGTGGTAGACTGAATCTGCAGAGCAGTTGGCAGTACTTCGAGCGTACTGCAGAGATTCCTACCGAAGGTTGGTACAAGATGGTGTTCTTCTGGACATCTGACGGTTCGGTAATCCACAATCCCGCTCCTGCAGTCGACAATGTCTACCTCGAGTACAAGGAGTCGTGGCGTCTCGACCGTATGACCTGGCCGATCACTGTCACTGTGGCTGACGACAATGCCGGTTATGCCACCGGTAGCGGTATCTACTATTACAACGACGTTGTCACCATCGAGGCTGTTCCCAACGACCACTATCGCTTCACTCGCTGGAATGACGGTAGCACCGTGAATCCGCGCACAATCCGTATAGCCGACTACTATGGCAATGAAGAACCTTTCGTGGCTTACTTTGAGGCTGTGCCGTGGACATGGCAGGTTGTTGTCGACGCCGATCACAGTGGTGCTGCCACTATCACAGGTAGTGGTTACTATCAGAATAATCAGTCCGCTACGATTGCCGTGGTTTATCCGCAGGCCGGCTGGACGTTCCTCGGTTGGATGGACAACAATGACGGTACCAACGCAATTTCGATCTACGACAACCCGTACACTGTCAACGTTGACCAAGACATGCATTTCACCGCTGTCATGACCGACCTTGATACCGCCTTCATCCACGACACTACCATCATAACCGATACCCTCTACATCCACGACACCATCTATCTGCCGCTGCATTCCAACTTCTTCAACGACAACACCAGACAGTTTGACGAAGCCTTGCTTGGCGATGCCATCAACGCGAAGGTGTATATCGATGCCAGCCAGATTGTGGTTGAGGATGCCGGTAAGTATGTGGTGCGCCTGTACGATGTCAACGGCCGTCTGCTCTCCACCAAGCAGGATGAGTTCTCGGCACTGCGCTTCGACGTGCTCTCGTCGGGTGCATACATGATCCGTATCGGTGAACATGTGACTCACAAGGTTGTCGTGATTAAATAACAGATTGCGACAATAAACAGAACAAGGCCTGCACGGGAGTGCGGGCCTTGTTTTTTTTTATTAAATCAGTTTTATTTCGTATATTTGCATTTTCCTGTTTTGTGGCAGGGAACTATATTTGTCTGTAAACTAATAGAGTAGATTATAATGAGAAAACTTGCAGTGGTGGCTTTCGGCGGCAATGCGTTGCTGCGCAGCGGCCAAAAGGGCACCTACGAAGAACAGCTCCAGAATGTGGAGAACACCTGCGAGAGCCTGTGCGCTCTGCTGAAACGCAACTATAATATCGTTATCGGACATGGCAACGGCCCCCAAGTGGGCAACGTGATGCTGCAGCACGAGGCCGGCAAACTGGTTGGTGTGCAGGCTATGCCGATGGACTACTGTGTGGCCGAGACGCAGGGCTCGATAGCATACCTTATCGAGATGGGTCTGCGCAATGTGATGGCCCGCAACGATATCCAGCGTGACGTTGTTACACTGGTGACCCAGGTGGCCGTGAACAAACTCGACCCCATGTTCCAGAATCCCACCAAGCCCGTGGGTCCCTACTACACCAAGGAACAGGCCGAACAACTGGCTGCCGAGACAGGTGCCAAGTATAAAGAAGACCCCAAAGGCAACGGCTGGCGCAAGGTAGTGGCTTCGCCCAAGCCCACGCGCATCAACAACATCAAGGTCGTCAAGCAGCTTGCCTCGGCTGGCAACATCGTCGTCACCGTGGGCGGCGGCGGCATACCCGTGGTTGAGGAGAGCGACCGTGTCACCGGTGTCGAGGCCGTCATTGACAAGGATCTTGCCAGCGCCCTCTGCGCCGTGGAGATTGGTGCCGACGAGTTCTACATCCTCACCGATGTGCCTAAGGTCTACATCAACTTCCGCAAGGAGAACGAGCAGGCCCTCGACACTATCACCATCGCCCAGGCCAAGAAACTCCTCGAAGAGGGTCAGTTTGCCGAAGGCAGTATGGCTCCGAAGGTGCGTGCGGCCATCATGTTCGTCGAGCATGGCGGCAAGGAGTGCATCATCACCGAGGCCGGCCAGCTGGACAACCCCAACTGCGGAACAAGGATTGTCCGCTGAGCGAACAATTCTATTGCATGATTGTTTGATTGCGTGAATGTTTGAGTGGCTACGCAGTCAAATAATCAAAATAAAAAAATCAAGCATTAAAACAATTAAACAATTTAACAATAACAATTATGGCTTACAATCTTAGAAACCGCAATTTCCTCAAGATCCTCGACTTCTCGCCGAAGGAGCTCAACTATCTGCTTGACTTGGCCCGCGACCTGAAGCGCGCCAAATATGCTGGCACTGAGCAGCAGCACCTGAAGGGCAAGAACATCGCCCTCATTTTTGAGAAGACCTCGACCCGCACCCGCTGCGCCTTCGAGGTTGGCGCCAAAGATCAGGGTGCCCATGTGACCTACCTAGGTCCCACCGGCAGCCAGATTGGCATCAAGGAGAGCATGAAAGACACCGCCCGTGTGCTGGGTCGCATGTTCGACGGTATCGAGTACCGTGGCTTTGACCAGGCTACTGTTGAGGAGCTGGCCGAATACGCCGGTGTTCCCGTGTGGAACGGCCTTACCGCTGAGGCTCACCCCACCCAGATCCTTGCCGACTTCCTCACCATCCAGGAGCATACCGACAAGCCCCTCAACCAGGTGAAGTTCGCCTATATCGGCGATGCCCGCTACAACATGGGTAACAGTCTGATGGTCGGCGGTGTTAAGATGGGTATGGATATTCGCATCATCGCCCCCAAGAAACTCCAGCCTGCCAAGGAACTCATCAAGAAGTGCCAGGAGATCGCCAAAGAGACCGGCGCCAAGCTCACCGTCACCGACGACGTCGAGAAGGGCGTGAAGGGCCTCGACTTCATCTACACCGACATCTGGGTGTCGATGGGCGAACCCGACAGCGTGTGGAAAGAGCGCATCAAGATGCTGATGCCCTACCAGGTCAACGCTGCCCTGATGAAAAAGACCGGCAACCCGAAGTGCAAATTCATGCACTGCCTGCCCGCATACCACAATCTGGAGACTAAGGCTGGCCGCGACGTGCACGAGAAGTTCGGTCTGAACGGCATTGAGGTCACCGAGGATGTGTTCGAGAGTGAGAACAGCATCGTCTTCGACGAGGCCGAGAACCGCATGCACACCATCAAGGCAGTCATGGTTGCCACCCTGGGCGACTAATTCTAATGCCGAATATTGAATGTTGAATTTTGAAAGGTTTAGCACCTTTCGAAATTCAACATTCCTTTTCAGCATTGCTTGAAATTCAACATTCACAATTCATAATTAATCAACTGTGTGGTTTACTAACTTACTAACCAGTGGCGGTGTGGGCACTACTGTGCTGATGCTGTCCATCTCCATTTTCGCCGGATTGTTACTCGGCCGACTTAAACTCAAAGGCGTCACCCTCGGTATCACATGGGTGCTCTTCGTGGGAATCCTTTTGAGTGCCTTCGGTATCACCTGCAACCACGACATGCTCCACATCATCAAGGAGTTCGGCCTGATACTCTTTGTTACAGCCGTAGGCCTGCAGGTGGGACCCGGTTTCTTCCGTACCTTCAAGAAAGGAGGCCTCGCGCTCAACCTTGTGGCGCTGGCCAATGTCGCCCTTGGTGTCGTTATCACGGTAATCATCGCCAAGCTGGCCGATGAAAGCCTCTTCGATATGGCTGGAGTATACACTGGTGCTGTCACCAACACCCCCGGTCTTTCGGCTGCCCAGCAGGCTGTACGCGACCTCGGGATGACCGATGCTGCCGACCGTCTAGCCAACGGCTACGCTGTGGCATACCCCTTGGCCGTTGTGGGTATGATTCTCACCTGCATCATACTCCGTCCGCTTTGCCGTATCGACCTCAAAAACGAGCCCGACACTGAGGGCTCTGTTCCTGCTACAGTCGAAAAGAAAGCAACCCCTACCAGCCAACGCCACAAAGTGAACCTCATTCCCATCTTCGTTATCATTGCCGTGGGCATCATTATAGGTTCCATCCCCATTCCTGTCGGCATGTCGGCCCCCGTCAAGCTTGGTTTGGCAGGCGGTCCGCTGGTTGCCGCGCTCATTGGCAGCTGGCTCGGTGTCAAGAAAGGCTGGTTCACAACCGACTTCACCGACTCGCACGGCGTGTGGATGCTCCGTGAAGTGGGTATTGCACTCTTCCTGGCAGGCGTGGGTCTTGGTGCCGGAGGCAGCTTCGTCTCCACCATACAGGCAGGCGGTTACATGTGGATCCTCTATGGTTTCATCATTACCGTAGTGCCGCCCATCATCCTCGGCCTCTTCTGCCGCCTGGTGCTGAAAACCAACTACTACACCCTCATGGGTGTCATCGGCGGCATGCACACCGACCCGCCGACGCTGGCCTTTGCCAACACCGTGGCTCCAGATGGTTGCAAGCTGCCCAACACAGGCTATGCCACCGTCTACCCGCTTACCATGTTCCTCCGTATCTTCACGGCACAACTATTGGTTTTGATGGCATGAAGAAAACTCTCCTTATGGCAGCGATGCTTCTTGTGTCGCTGCCTTTCGCTTTCTCGCAAGACAGCAATCGCGTCACCATCAAGCCCTATGGCTTCATTCGAAACTATCTGACTTTCGACAGCCGTAAGACCTATACCGTCATCGGCGGCGAGTACAATATGCAGCCCTACGATATCGATACCGTAGATGGCGTGGATCTCAACGATGTGGCTTCGATGCAGCTGCAGGCACTGACTTCGCGCTTCGGTGTGGCTATAACAGGTCCGAAAGTAGGTGAGTGGAATACCAGCGGCAAGTTGGAAGGCGACTTCGGCGGTTTCGGCAGCAACAACACTGTGCTACGTCTTCGTCTGGCCTACCTCAAGCTGAACCGTGGAGCCAGCGAGTTGTTGGTCGGTCAGGATTGGCATCCGCTCTCGGGCGACATCATGCCCGAGGTCCTCGGTATGGCTGCCGGCGCGCCGTTCCGTCCGCACAGTCGCACGCCGCAAGTGCGCGCCACCATGTACTCCGGTGCCATTGGTTTCACTGCGGCTTTGATGTGGCAACTGCAGTATATGAACAACGGCCCTGTTTCTGCCTCCAATCCTGCCAGCACTGCCAGCACGGATTTTGCCCACCGTGCCCTATGGCCCGAAGCATTTATTGGCGCCAACCTTAAGTGTGGCGTACTATATATGCAGCTTGGTGTCGACGCACAACTGCTACGTCCTCGCACACATGCCGTCATTGGTGGCACAATGATGAAGGTCGACGAAACAGTAGCTTCGCTCACACCCACGCTATATGCGCAGATGGTGGGTGACATCTGGAGCATAAAGTTCCGCACCCTGCTTGCACAGAACACCAGCCACCTTAACCAGCTCGTCGGCTATGCCGTAACCGGCGTTGCTCCCGATGGCTCCTGGCAGTACAGCCCCATGAACGCTACCATCAGTTACCTCAACGTCTCGCTGGGCAACCGCTACCGCGCCAACCTCTTCCTCGGCTACATGAAGAATCTTGGGGCAGGGGAGTCCCTTTGGCTCGACCTAGCCACCAACGATTACCATATTTACATGAAAGGTGGCGAGCAGTTCACCCACCTCAACAGCGTTTGGCGCATCGCACCCTCGTTCAGCTACAACCTGAAGGCTTTCAACCTAGGCCTCGAGTACGAAGTAACCGCATGCACCTATGGCGACATCGGCGACCACGGACAGGTGCTCCTCAACGACAACCTCCGCAACGTGACTAACCACCGAGTGTGTCTGTTGGTGAAATATAACTTCTAAAGAAAAAGCCGTGGGTTGAACCACGGCTTTTTTGTTCATTATCAGCTCGTGGGTTACCCCAGAGCTTCTATCTGCGCCTTGAGGGCTGCAATCTTGGTTTCTGCGTCGCGCTGCTTGTTGCGCTCTTTCTCGATGACTGCCGCGGGGGCGCCATTGACGAACTTCTCGTTCGAGAGTTTTTTCATCACACTGGCCAGGAAGCCTTCGGCATACTTCAAGTCATCTTGCAGCTTCTTCAGCTCGGCTTCGCGGTCCACATTCTGCGGCATCGGTACATAGCATTCTGCAGTGCCCACCATAAAGCTCAACGCACCCACAGGCTTCTCCGTTACTGCCTTGATGTCGCTCACGTTGCCTAACTTCTTGATTATCCCTTCGAAGCGGCTCACGTTGAAGCGCTCGTCTTTGGCAATATAGCTCACCTCCAGCATCTCCTTCGGTGAGAGATTGCGTGTGTTGCGAATGTTGCGCACACCGGCGATAACCTCGCGGGCCGTGTCGAACTCGTCGAGCATGCGCTGGTCGTAGAAGACGCTGTGCGGCGCATGCTGGTTCATGATGCTGTAGTTGGCGTTGATGAAGGCGGCCTTTTCGTCGTCCTTGCCGGCGGTCTGCAGCGCGTGCCATATCTCTTCTGTCACGAAAGGCATGAATGGGTGCAGTATCAGCATCAGGCGGCTGAAGATGGATACGGTGGCATCGTAGGTCTCGCGGTCGATGGCGGCGCCGTGGGCGGGCTTCACCATCTCGAGATACCACGAGCAGAAGTCATCCCAGGCCAGCTTGTAGCTCGCCATCAGGGCCTCGCTCAGGCGGTACTGGTCGAAGTCTTTCTCTATCTCTTCAAGCACTTGCGCCATACGCTGTTCCATCCACTGGACGGCTACGGCGTTCTCCTGGCTCTGCTGTCCGTCGCCTATTTGCCAGCCCAACACCAGTCGCAGGGCGTTCCACAGTTTGTTGCTGAAGTTGCGGCCCTGTTCGCAGATGGCCTCGTCGAAGGGCAGGTCGTTGCCTGCAGGAGCGGTGAGGAGCATTCCCATACGCACACCGTCGGCGCCGTATTTCTCCATCAGCTCGATGGGGTCGGGGCTGTTGCCTAGCTGCTTGCTCATCTTGCGGCCCAATTTGTCGCGCACTATGCCGGTGAAGTAGACATTGTGGAACGGCACATCGTTCATATACTCCTCGCCGGCCATAATCATGCGTGCCACCCAGAAGAAGATGATGTCGGGGGCGGTGATAAGGTCGGCAGTGGGGTAGTAGTATTTTATCTCTTTATTGCCGGGGTTGCTTATGCCGTCAAAGAGCGAGATGGGCCACAGCCAGCTGCTGAACCAAGTGTCCAGCACATCCTCGTCCTGACGGAGTGCTCCAGTGTAGTTGTATTTCTCGGCGGCAACCTTCTTGGCCTCTTCTTCGTTCAGCGCCACGATGGTCTCCACTTTGCCGTCTACATCGAGATACCATGCCGGTATGCGGTGCCCCCACCACAGCTGGCGGCTGATGCACCAGTCCTTGATGTTCTCCAGCCAGTGACGGTAGGTGTTCTTGAATTTTGCTGGGTGGAACTTTATGGTGTCGTTCTCGACCACCTCGAGGGCGCGCTTGGCCATATCGTCCATCTTCAGGAACCACTGGGCGCTCAGTTTCGGCTCGATGACGGCGTCGGTGCGCTCCGAGTGGCCCACCTTGTTGGTGTAGTCTTCGGTCTTCTCCACCAGGCCGGCATCCTCAAGGTCTTTCATGATGGCCTTGCGACAGGCGAAGCGGTCCATGCCTGCATACTTGCCACCGTGCTCGTTGAGCGTGCCGTTGTCGTTGAAGATGTCTATGCTCTCCAGGCCGTATTTCATGCCGAGGTTGTAGTCGTTGATGTCGTGTGCCGGGGTGATTTTCAGCGCACCGGTGCCGAACTCGCGGTCCACATATTCGTCCATGATTATGGGCACCACGCGTCCCACGCCGGGGACAATGACGCGTTTCCCTTTGAGCCACTGGTAGCGTTCGTCCTCGGGATGCACACACACCGCTGTGTCGCCCATGATCGTCTCGGGGCGGGTGGTGGCGACGACGATATATTTATCCTCGCCCTCGACATAGTATTTCAGGTAGAAGAGTTTTCCGTGACTCTCCTTGTAGATGACCTCCTCGTCGCTCACTGCCGTCAGTGCCTGAGGGTCCCAGTTCACCATGCGTACTCCGCGGTAGATGAGGCCCTTGTTGTACAGGTCCACGAATACCCGCATCACGCTCTCATAGCGCACCTCGTCCATCGTGAACGCCGTGCGGTCCCAGTCGCAGCTGGCGCCCAGCTTGCGCAGTTGCTTCAGAATGATGCCGCCATACTGCTCCTTCCATTCCCATGCGTATTTGAGGAACTCATCGCGCGTAAGGCTGCGTTTGTCGATGCCGCGTTCGGCCAGCATCTTCACCACCTTGGCTTCGGTGGCAATCGAGGCGTGGTCCGTGCCGGGCACCCAGCATGCATTCTTGCCCTGCATCCGTGCGCGGCGCACCAGCACATCCTGGATGGTGTTGTTGAGCATGTGGCCCATGTGCAACACGCCCGTCACATTGGGCGGCGGAATTACGATAGTGTAGGGCACGCGGTGGTCGGGCTCCGAGTGGAAGAGCTTCTTGTCAAGCCAAAACTGATACCATTTCTCCTCAACTGCACGAGGATCGTATTTCGATGCTATCTCCATAGTGGTTTTATTGTTATTCATTTCCTTCACATTAACTGCCATCTGCTGACAGCTAACCGCTTTCTGTCTGTAAACGCGCCATATACGCATGTGCGCGTACATCTTTTCGCGTTGCAAAGATACAACCTTTTCCCCAACTGTGCAAGAATTATTTTTCCTCTTTGTGGTACAATTATTTCCCCCCAGCGACGTTATTGAAAAAAAACATACAGTTATATGAACATTCTCGTAACCGGTGGCGCCGGATATATCGGCTCCCATACATTGGTAGAGCTATACAAGGCCGGCCACACTGCCGTCGTCGTCGACAACCTCTGCAATTCCAATCCCGAGTCCCTACGCCGTGTGGAAGCAATATTGAATGATGAAATTGGAAATTCGAATCCTACCGACATCAAATTCAAGATTCCTTTCTACAGAACGGACATCCGTGACCGCGAGGGTCTGGAGCATCTCTTTGCCGAACACCGTTTCGACGCCTGCATCCATTTTGCCGGCCTCAAGGCCGTTGGCGAGAGTGTACAGAAACCTTGGGAGTACTATGAGAACAACATCTCCGGCACCCTAGTGCTCCTCGATGTCATGCGCCGCCACTGTTGCAAGAATATTATATTCTCCTCCTCAGCCACTGTCTACGGCGACCCTGCCGAGATACCCATCACTGAGCGCTGTTCCAAAGGCCTTTGCACCAATCCCTACGGCTGGACCAAGTCCATGCTCGAGCAGGTGCTGGTCGACATTCAGAAGGCCGACCCCGAGTGGAACGTTGTCCTCCTTCGCTACTTCAATCCTGTCGGCGCCCACCCGTCGGGCCGCATCGGCGAAAATCCCAACGGCATACCCAACAACCTCATGCCATACATCACACAAGTCGCTGTCGGCAAACGCCCACAACTCGGCATCTTCGGCAACGACTACCCCACGCCCGACGGCACTGGTGTACGCGACTTCATCCATGTCGTCGACCTGGCCGCCGCCCACGTTGCCGCCCTGCAATGTTTCGCGCCTGATTTTGAATACAGAAATGCGAATTTTATCTATAATATCGGTACCGGCAACGGCTACTCCGTCCTCGACATGGTCAACGCTTTTGTCCGCGTCAACGGTGTCCCCGTTCCCTACACCATCATGCCGCGCCGCCCGGGCGACATAGCCACATGCTACTGCGACCCCTCGAAAGCAAAAACCGAACTCGGCTGGCGAGCCAAGTTCGGCATAGAGGATATGGTGCGTGACAGTTGGCGCTGGCAACGCCAAAACCCCGAGGGGTATCCCGACGGGGACGGCCTTTAAGAATCACGAGGGGTATTAAAGCACCTCGATCAATTCCACTTTGAACACCAGCGCGGCATAGGGCGGGATATCTGCACCTGCGCCGTGTTCGCCGTATGCGAGGTTGTAGGGAATGTAGAACTTGAAGATGGAGCCTTCCTTCATGAGCTGTACACCTTCTGTCCAGCCAGCTATCACTTGACGCAGGCCGAATTCGGCGGGGACACCGCGACGGTAGCTCGAGTCGAAAACCGTGCCGTCGATGAGCGAGCCTTCGTAGTGGCAGCGCACAGTGTCGCTGGCCTTTGGGCTTCGGCCCGTGCCTTCTTTCACCACCTCGTACTGCAGACCGCTGGCGGTGGTGGCTACTTCCGGGCGCAGCTTGTTGCGGTTGAGGAAGGCCTCCCCCTCGCTGCGGGCGGCTTTGCCGCGTTCGGCAGCCTCCTGTTGCTGGCGTTCCTCCAGCTCGGCGAAGTAATGCTCCAGCACCTCGTGCACCTCTTCATTGCCCATCTTGGGTGCATTCTCCTGCAGCACGTCGGCGATGCCCGCTGCGAAATCTTCTATATTCAGGCTCTTCTGGAGGCCCATCCCAAATAGTTGATGGCCGATGTTATGGCCCAATGCATAGCTGAGTTTATCCATAATGTTTTTATTAACGACAGTTTTTTATTAATGTAACGTCTTGCCGGCGCCTTTATTGTATGGCGTTATGGGAAATGCATCGTTGCTGGAGTCCAACTTTAGAATGCGTAGCGATAGGCGACTGAGAGCCAGCCAACGAGTCCAGTCTCGTATGTGTATGTCTTAAGGCGTGTGCCTTCGGCGTTGGCGTCAACGACATAGTCCATGATGTAGTCGGCCAAGAGTGCTACATCGATGCTGCTGTGTTTGCTCATCCGGAATTCGGCTCCCAGGGTCCCGCGCACACGGTTGATGTATTTTTTGCTGTAACTTTCGAGGAACCAGCCGGGTTCTCCTTCGGTATGGTAATCTTCGGTAAGGTAGGAACTGCCGTTGTAGTAGGCGCTGACAAGGGGTGCGTTGAGCGCGTGGCGCAGTTCGATGCCGGCGTATGGCTCGAGGCGTCTCATTCCTTTGTACTGTAGTTTCAGACGGCTCTTGAGCGTAAGTGCTGTTCGTGGATTCTGGTATTGGTTCATCTCGCCAGAGCGATAGGTGGCCTGGAGACGTTCTTTCAGCGAGAGGCGCCACTGTCCGAAGCGCAGGCTGCCAGTGACGTCGAGCATGAGGCGGTGGCGGCAGCTCTTGAAGGCAGAGGCTGCCGAACTGTAGGGGTTGATGAGAGCATAGCCGATGCCGAATTTCAAGTAGTCGTTTGCCTTGTAGGAGAGTGCCGCCGTGGTGTGGAAACGGTCGAAGGCGGCGAGGTTGTTGTCGAAGCGCACTTCTTCTTCGATGGCCAGATGCAAGCCACGGGCGAGTTTTTTGTCGAGTGTCAGCGAGAGGCGTGCGCCGAGTTCGCTGTCGAGGTCGACAGCGGTCTGGGCCCAAAGAGTGTGGGAGAGTGTGGGGTGGAGGGCGAGGATTGTCGCGCTGACGAATAGCAGCTTAAGGTGTTTGGTGATCATTCAGAAAGTTGAAAGTTGAAATTGTGAATGGTGGTTAGTGGATTTGTTAGTGCCAACCGCCACCGCCGCTTGTGTAGGTGGAGAGCTGGACGTTGTTGCCGCCGCTGACGGTGGGGTCGACGAGGAGGGTTGATTGGAAGTATTCGCTGCCGCCGGAGGCTGTGACGCCTGACAGGAGTGTCGGGGTTGTTGCGCCCGAGACGACGAGTTTGGTGCCGCCGGAGGAGGGGGTCTTGAAGGCGTAGGTGGTGCCGCCGGTGGAGAGGGCGTACCAAGTGGATTTGGACCAGGATGAGGCCTGATAGCAGGTTTGCGAAAGTGACGCGCCGTTTTCGAGCGAGCCGATGGCTATCAGTGTGCCGCCCTGGATGTAGAGTTTGGCACCTCCTTCGGTGTTGGCGTCGAGTGCCATTTCGGGGTTTGAGGCGCCGATTGCGTATATCACGCCGCCTTTGATGTAGAGGTCGCCATTGGCGTCGATGCCGTCGTTGGAGGTGGCGTGAGCGCAGAGGTAGCCGTCGTTGACGCTGAGTGTGCCGCCGGAGTTGATGGCGTCGTCGGCAGCGGAATAGGCGTAGATGTGGCCACCGTTGACGGTGAGATCGCCTTTGGATTCGATGGCTTCGTGTTTGGTGCTTTTAACGGTGACGTTGCCGCCGTTGAAGGTGATGTTGCCGTCAAATTTGATGCCTTTGGCCGCCACACTGTTGTCGCTGCCCTGGTTGCCGCCGTGGCCACCGGGCCAGCCGCCGCCGGAGGTGGTGCCGAAGTTGTTGCCGGTGACGGTGATGTTCACTGTGCCGCCGTTGAACACGGCGGTTCCGTCGCCGCTGATGCCTTTGGCGCCGGTGCCGCTGCAGTTGATGGTCAGTGTGCCGTCGGTCATGATGAAGCTGTCTTTGCCTTTGATGCCTGCCACTTTGGTGGTGTCGCTGCCGGAGACGAAGGTGCCGGCGGTGGAGTTGACGGTTATGGTGCCGCCGGTGATGTTCACATAGTCGTCACTGACGATGCCGCTCTTGCCTTGTGCGGTGACGGTGAGGCTACCGGTGCCGCTGACGATGATCTGTCCTTCGCTGAAGAGGGCTGCTTTCTCGTCCTCGCCCTCTGGGGTGCCGGAGTAGTTTGTGCCGTCGGCCAGCGCGTTGGTTCCGCAGAGCACCAGATAGACGGCTTTGCCCTTGGAGACAGAGTCCGTGATGCCCTGCACGTTGATGGCGGCGCCGTTGGGGTTGGCTATGCTCACGTCGTGGAGTTCTATCTGCTGCTTTTTAGGGCTGTAGATTTTCAGAAAACCGTTGCTTGTGCTGCCGCCAAGCAGATAGGTGATGGCGGTACGTTCTTTGTTCACAATGGTTACGCCGTTGCCGGCGATGGTTACCACCTGGCTCGATGAGGCGCCGTTCACGACAGCGTCGCCGCTTTCGGAGAATACGACGCTGATGGTGTCGGTGGTGGTGATGGTTTCGGATTCAGTGCCCGTCACGTCGGTGAGGATGATGTTGTCTTTAGCGCATGCGACAAGCAGGATGGCCAGCAACGCACAAAGGGAAAGTCTGTGATACATGAGGGAATTGTGAATATGGAAATTTGAAAGATTTAATTTTTCTTGAATTTTGTGACCATGTCGATATCGTTGGGTTCAGGGTCGTCGGGTATATAGGTTACCTTGAGGAAGGCAGTGTCCTTCAGGAAGTCGATGCTTCCCACTTGCACTTTCACTATGTCGAGCCCGGTGCGGGCTTTGAGGTCGGCCAGTAACTCTTCGCGCCGGTCGGGACGGATGAGCTCGATTTTCTCGTAGGTGATAATCTTCTGTCCCTTGCGGTTGAACATGCCGATGGCCTCGAGCACCGCTATGATGAGGATGAAGAGCACGTTGACAGCGATGAACGACACGTAGCTCGTGGCCATTCCGGCGCCGTTGATGATGCTGATGGCGATGAGCACGAAGAGGTAGGTCATCTCGCGAATGGGTAGCTGCTCGGTGCGGTAGCGTATCATGCTGAAGATGCCGAACAATCCCAGCACTATACCCACTTCCACCTTCATGGTCTGCAGCTGGTTGAGGATAAAGAATATGGCTGTGGAGAAAAGGAGGTAGGTAAAATAGTAGTCGCGGCGGCGGCTTTTGCGATAGTAGAAGAAGTGGGTGATAATCCAGCAGACCAGCAGGTTGATGCCGAAAAGGATAAGCATCTTCCAAAGGCCTGGGCCGTCGAACAGGGGCAGTCCCAGAAAATCGATTGACTGTTCTTCGGCGCTGCCGAACTGTCCCGCAATCTCGGGGTCGAAATCTAATTGAAGGAGTTTCATCGTTTATTATTGTTTGATTGGGTGACTGGGGGGCTGGGTGACTTATTGCTTGAGTGTTTTCTCGATGAAGAGCAGCTTGGGTTTGAAACGGTTGGTCTTTGCTGCGGGGTCGGTGAGGGCGGTACCGATGCAGTATTTGCTCATGCGACGCGGAAGCACATGCAATTCGTGCAAAGCCCGCTCTATGTCGCTCATCGGTGCGCCGGTCTCGTGCTTCACCTCGATGACCATCAATTGCGATATGTCGGCATCGTTACCGGTGGCACGATTGTGGAACATGATTCCGCGGTCGATGGTCACGCGCTCGCTCATGCCTTTATCCACCAGGGTTATCCGCTCGAAACGATTCTCGAGACAGGGGTGCAGCGTACCGACAGGGTAGGGGGTGTTTCCGTCGACGAACTTTGCCACCTCAGGCACCTCGAGGCTGTTGTCGAACAGTGCCACGTCGATGGGAATCCTCACCTTGCGGGTCTTCTTCTTGTTGTCCTTGTTCTTTATTTCGAAGAAGGTGGTGTCGGTGGAGCGGTAGGTGCGTACACGCAGTTTCTGCCTGTTGAGTTTGCGGTTGTGGTGCATGGTGTACATCCTCAGGTCGTCGGTGTCGAAATAGAGTGTGCGATAGGGTGCCAGGGGATTGCCCCCGATATGCTGCACATAGTAGCCATCGGCAATGCGTTCGAGCAAGGCCTCCAGCATCTCGGCCGACGCCATATACTTCCTGTCCATACGATTCATCAGCCGCACAGCCTTCATGTCGTCCAGCCCGATAGACGGCATCTCGCTCAAAACACCATCAATAGCCATTAACCCTTACTTATACAAATATTCGAAAGTCTTGGTGCTTTCCAGTTTGCCGTTAGGCTTGTAGTTGTACTGCGCCTTTTTTGTCCCGTCGTCGTTGTATTCAAATTTTTTTATGCGCGTCACATGGTTCTTGTCGTTGTACTCTATCTGGCGTGAGTATTTGGTCGATGTACCCTCGTATTCATACACTGTACGATATTTCTGGCCGTACGAGGCATATTCAATCTCTTCTGTCTTGCGGCCATGCTCGTCATAGGTCACCATATTGTCGAGATAGGGCGTCGTGGAACCTGCTTTGATGTTCCACTCCTTGACGGTAAGGTTCTTCTTGCGCTCGCGTTTACTATTGTTGTCCTGGGCCCAAAGGCTACCGGCGACGATGCCCAACAGTAGGAAAAAGACGAGGTGTTTTTTCATGGGTGTCTTATTTTTAGGGTGGAGGTTTACTTGTTCATTCGTTGTCTTAGGAAGAGTACGGCGTCGATGTTGCGGGGCACCTGCAGGTCGAGGGTACCGCTCACAATGCCTATTACATGGCCGTTCTTTACGGCACTGAGGTCGTTGTAGGGCTTCATACCGCAGAAAGTGGCCGAGTCTTCGCGACGCACAATGATGTAGTCGGGGTCTTCCTTGACGAGTGCTTCGAGGCTGTAGCTCCAGCCGTCGATATCCTCGGCTATGTTTCGGCCGCCGGCCATGCGGATAATGTCGTTGATGAAGGTGTTGCCCCCGGCAGTGAAGTTGCCGCCGGCGCCGAAGCCTACGACGTAGTACACCTTCGGTGTTGAAGGTGTTAAGGTGTTGGCGTGGGAATGTGTTAGTCTGTTGCTATCTAAATCGGTTAACGCATTGACACGTTCCCGCATTAACTCATTCAGCGAGTCGGCCTCCTGCTCCTTGCCGACAAGCTTGCCGATAGCGCGGATGTTGTCGAACAGAGCCTCGAATTTTGGTTTCTCAACGACGCAGACCATAGGCACGCCCATCTGGTCCATCTGGTCGGTCACCTTCTTGCCCACCATCGAACCGCTGATGACCAGGTCGGGGCTGAGCGAGAGAATCTTCTCGATGTTCAGGTTGCTTATGCCGCCTATGCTGGGAATTGTTGCCGCTTCCGGAGGATATTCGCAGAAGTCTGTCCGGCCAACGAGGATGTCCCCTGCGCCAAGGGCGTAGACAATCTCCGTGACGGCAGGGGAGAGGCTCACCACGCGCTGCGGTGTGGCAGGCACCACCACCGTGCGGCCGTAGTCGTCGGTGACGGTGTCGTTGCCTGATTGCTCGATTGCTTGATTGCCCGAGTGGTTGCAAGCCGCAACCAACAAGACAATGCCCAGGAAAAGAAAATGAACAGGATTTCTCAACTCTTAATTCTTAACTTTTAACTTTTAACTTTTCACTTTTCATTCTTCACTCTTCACTTTTCACTCTTCACTCTTCACTTTTCATTCTTCACTCTCACGCGTCTTCCATGCCGCCGCATATTGGTAGCACGACGCTGGTGATGTATGGGCACATGTCGCTGGCCAGGAACACGCAGGCCTGTGCCACCTCGTCGGCAGTGCCGGGGCGCTTCATGGGTATGCGGCTGCACCAGGTGTCCATCAGTTCCTTCGGCACTTCGGCGGTCATCTCGGTCTCGATGAAGCCGGGGCACACCACGTTGACGCGGATGTTGCGGGCGGCGAACTCTTTGGCGCAGCTCTTGCTGAAGCCTATGATGCCGGCCTTCGAGGCCGCGTAGTTGGCTTGGTTGTAGTTGCCCGCGATGCCAACCACCGAGCCGATGTTGACGATAGAGCCGTAGCCCTGTTTCCACATGCTCGGCTGTATGGCCTTGGTCATGCAGAACACGCTGCCGAGGTTGGTGTGCATCACACGGTTGAATTGCTCCTCGGTCATGCGCTTCATGGCGCTGTCGTCGGTGATGCCGGCGTTGTTGACGAGGATGTCCACCTTGCCGAAGTCGGCAAGCACAGACTTCACGAAGTCCTGGGCTTGCTGGTAGTCGGCCACATCGGCAGCATATCCTTTCGCTTTCACGCCCATAGCTTCCAGCTCAGTCTCCACGGCGACCATTCTGTCGTTCCTTGTGCGGCCGCAGAAAGCCACATTGCAACCCTCTTTGGCGAACCGCACGGCAATGGCGTGGCCGATGCCGCGGGTGGCACCGGTGATAATGGCGGTTTTGTTTTCTAATATCATTTGTTGTGTTTTAGTGGTAAAGTCGTTAAGAAGTTAAGTAGTTAAGACGATAGCGCTTGTTGTGGCTGTTGCAGCGACAAGTACTATTGTCTTAACTACTTAACTACTGTCTTCTTAACTACTTATGAGTTTAGAGCAGCTTGGCGAGTTTGGCGGCCAGGTCACCCACGCGGGTGCTGTAGCCCTTCTCGTTGTCGTACCAGCTGACGATCTTCACGAAGTTGCCGTCCATGACCTGGGTCAGCAGGGCGTCGAAGATGCTGCTGTGGGTGTTGTCGATGATGTCGATGCTCACGATGGGCTCCTCGACATACTGGAGGACACCTTTCATGGGGCCTTCGGCGGCCTCCTTGATGGCGGCGTTGATTTCCTCTTTGGTGACGTTGCAGTTCAGTTCGGCGGTCAGGTCGACAACCGAGCCGTCGGGAGTGGGCACGCGCATTGCGAAGCCGTCAAGCTTGCCTTTCAGTTCGGGAATTACCAGACCCACAGCCTTGGCGGCGCCGCTGCTGGTGGGGATGATGCTGACGGCGGCGGCACGGGCACGACGGAGGTCGCTGTGCGGCTGGTCGAGGATCTTCTGGTCGTTGGTGTAGCTGTGGACGGTGTTCATCAGACCGCGCTTGATACCGAACTTGTCGTTCAGCACCTTGGCCACGGGGGCCAGGCAGTTGGTGGTGCAGCTGGCGTTGCTCACGAGCTGCATCTCCTTGGTCAGCACGTTGTCGTTCACGCCCATCACCACGGTGGCATCCACGTCGTCGGCCTTGCCGGCGGGCACGGTGAGAATCACCTTCTTGGCGCCAGCGTTGATGTGCTTCATCATCTGCTCGCGTTTCTTGAACAGACCGGTGCTCTCCACCACGATGTCGACACCGAGGTCTTTCCAAGGCAGGTTCTGCGGGTCGCGCTCGGCATAGATCTTCACCTTCTTGCCGTTCACCACGAGGCAGTCGCCGTCGGCGCTCACTTCGCCGTCGAAGTTCTCGTGCACCGAGTCATATTTGAACAGGTATGCGAGGGTCTTCGCATCGGTGAGGTCGTTGATAGCGACGATGTCGAGCTCGGGGTGGGCGAGCATTGCGCGGAAGCTCATTCTTCCAATTCGGCCGAAGCCATTGATTGCTACTTTTGCCATAATAATATGTTTTTTAATGAATTATTGTTGTTGTTGTGATATATTTAATTCGACAAAGATACAACAATATTTTATATAAAACAAATTTATTTTTTCACCGAATGAAAACCTGGCCGTCATTCATTACGAAAAATAGATGGGCACACCTATCTGGCCACCACGAGGTGTTTGGCGGTTTTGCCCTGCGGGGTTTCGATGGTCATCATATACTGTCCGGCGGGCCAGCCGCGGAGGTCGATGGTATGTGAGCTGTAGCCTGCTGGTTCGCTGTAGACGAGTAAGCCTCGGGCGTTATAGACCTCGATGTGGCGCAGGCCGAGCTCGGAGGTCACCATCACCTGGTCGGCGGCGGGGTTGGGCATTAGGTGGGTGAAGCGGTCGAGGATAGAGGGTTCCTGGGCTATGCCCTGCGGCGGGTCGCTGTGTGGGAAGGTGAAGTTGACCCAGCCTGTCCATGCTGTCTCAATCTTTGAGGTGTCGCAGTAGGCGCGTATGCGGGCATAGTAGGTGTACGTGGAGTCGAGGCCGCAGAGGTGCAGCATGTTGTTGCCCGTGACGGTGGTGGTCACGGCATGGTTGTAGCCCTGCTCAATAGAGTAATACTGCACCTCGCAGTAGGTGTAGTGGTAGAAGTCGTCCCAAGTGAAGAAGACACAGCCGCTGCCTGTGTCGAGCACTGTGGCCTGAAAGTTATGCACGGGGTCGCACATAAATGAAGGCGGCATTGTGGTGTCTATCTGTATCAATGGATAGACAAGGACAAATTGACGAACATTCGTTCTTGACCAAGAGTAGTTGCCGCCAGGATTGGCATCAAAACCATTATCTGTGCAAAATATATAGTCAAAATAGGGGAAAAAGCAGATGCCAAAGGCTTCTGATGCAGGGAAAGTGTCGAGTTCGGAACAAGGGGTGTGTCCATAAGGGAAAAGCCTTACACACACAGGGTTCATTAGAACGGGATTGTGGTATTGGCTATAGTTGTTGGAACTCCAGCCGATATAAAATGAATCGACTACGGATATACCACTGTCAAAATAGCACTCGTACAAATCAAGATAGTTTTCACGTGGGTCGTAATAACAGCAAGAATCGTTGTTCCCCGTATTTCCCTGGTAGTTGCTAGTGACGTTAAGGCATCTGTGTGGTGTGCTGTCAGAAAAATGAATTTCCGACCTGTCCATGTAGACAGGCCCTTCTACACCGGCATCGAACAGATAAAGATACTCGGGCAGAGGGTTTGGCGAGTTCGGATATGGAGTGTACCAGAAACAGCCTGCAATGCCAACAATATTAAGTGGTGTCGTGGTGGAATATGGAATGGCTGTCACTGCTGTATTCCAACCACCAACTTGAGTGGGCTGGGTGATATATGTTCTCAATCTAAGGCTTAGCATATAATCAAAATCCCACCAATTGTAGAATCCGATTTCCGACTTGTTGTACACGGTGTCGTTGGTGCGGTGGTAGTATTCGCTGCCGTACTGGGCCTGAGTGCCAACTGCAACAGCAAGTAAAGCCGCCAAAATGATAAACTTTGTTTTCATGTTTATTTGCATTTATTTGCAATTCTGATTTTTTTGACTTGCGGGGTATGAGTTTCATTTACAAAAAGGTGTTGAAATGGAAACTCGTTGGAAGGTCCCAACAGCGCCGAATCTTCCGCCGGGGTAGGCGGCATCGCGTTTTTCGCCGCAGAACCACACGTCATCATCATATTTCATAATATGCTGCTTTACCGGATGGTTGAATAATATTTTTTGTCTATTGTAGACGATAATTATAACGTCGGAGTTGTAATATTATTATATGGTATTGGAACTTTGTGTCTATGGCACCGTGGTACCCTACACGTGAGGCAGCGACACAGAGGTTCGCTTCCAGGCCGCACGGAGATAATTTTCATAGACAAGATGTGTGCCGCCCCTACGGGGCTGCCGCCTAATTCGTTATTCTCCTGCTCGCCTGCGCTCGCGAGATTTCGTAGATCTTGTGGATTATTCGCCTGTGGCGTGGGGCGGTGGCCACAATTCGAGTAATTCGCTGTTCTCCTGCGGGGCGAAATATCATTCTCCTGCTCGCTGCGCTCGCGAAATCTCGTAGATCTTGTAGATTATGCGCCTGCGGCGTATGGCTGCCGCCCAATTCGAGTAATTCGCCTAAAATTATAATTCGTTTAATTATTCGCCAGATTTAATTTATTTCAGCGGTGCTATTCGCTGTAATATATTTATTTCTCAAGGTGCTCATGGGCATACCACATCACCGCCGTTAAAAAGAAGAAATTCGCCTTTAAAAAAGAAAAAACAGTCGTTAAAAAAGGAAAAAAACGCCGTTAAAAAGAGGAAATTCGTCGGTTGCAAGTCCGCTGTAAACCAGCCGTTAGCGGAGACCATGTCTTACTCAACACCTACTCATCGACTTGTCAACGCCTTGTCAAAAACTACTCGAGTAGGCAATAATATGTCGAAGACATCGTTATAATAGGTGAATGACAACTAAAAAGTAGCGAATCATGGCAAGACAGATGGCAGGATACATGGGGCCGTTCAGCGGAACGCTCGGCACGGCAATAGGTTACATG
>ONDE01000011.1 GCA_900316515.1 uncultured Bacteroidales bacterium
CTGTTGTTCCACTCGTAGCTGTCGCAGGCCACAGCCTCGGTGCTGTCGATGGTGCTGTTGTTGACGGTCAGGTTGAGGATGCTGGTGTGGGTGCAGCCGGCGGCGTTGACGGTGTCAAACTCGAGAACAGCGCTCTCGGTGTAGACCACGCCGTGCCACTCGTAGCTGTCGCAAACAGTCACGGTGTCGACACTCTCGGTGCTATTATTAATAGTTAGATACAATGTAATAATGCTGTCGCAGCCATTGACGTCAGTGAGTGTGTGCGTCAAAGTGTCGCTCTCGCCGTAGGCAACATCATACCATGTGAAGTTGTTGCAAGCCGTGACGGCAGTGTCGCTACCTGTCTGCGGATAGACATTCAGTATCATCACAACATTGCTGTCGGCACCGGTAAGGGTGGTCAGCGTGGCCGACTGCGTGCCAGCCATCGTGAAGATCACATTGTTCCAGGTGAAGGGCAGCTCCGAGGCGCAGATGGTGCTGTCAACAGTATTAGTGGAGTTCCACTCGACATTCAGCGTGTAGTGGATCACACTGTCGCAACCCATGGCGTTCTCACCGGCAAGGACGATATCCGTAGCGACATCGCCATTGAACACCTGGCCGTTGAAGGTGTGCGGGAGGTCGTTCTCAACGATGTTCTCTACAACGGTGTTCTCAGAGTGGTAGTTCACCGTCAGGTGCAGCGTGTCGACCTGTGTGCAGCCGTTGTTGTCGGTGTGGCTGTAGGTGTAGTCGCCGCTCTGGGTGTACTCGGTGTTGTTCCAAGTGTAGCTGTCGCAGACGGTAGTCGCCGCTCTGGGTGTACTCGGTGCTGTTCCAGGTGTAGCTCTCGCAAGCCGTCTCGGTGAACGACTCATGCTGGGGCTTGTTCACCGTCAGCACGAGTGTCTCAATATGCGTGCAGCCGAAGTCGTTGGTGCTCGTGGCAGTGTACACACCGCTCTCGGTGACCTCCTCGCCCTGCCACACATAGCCGTTGCAGATGGTGACAGTGTCGGCGTGCTCGGTGCTGTAGTTCACCGTCAGGTGCAGAGTGTCGACCTGTGTGCAGCCGTTGTTGTCGGTGTGGCTGTAGGTGTAGTCGCCGCTTTGGGTGTACTCGGTGTTGTTCCAAGTGTAGCTGTCGCAGACGGTCTCGATTATCGTCTCGGGCACTGCATTGTTGATGGTCAGGTGCAGAGTGTCGACCTGCGTGCAGTTGTTGTTGTCAACGTGGCTGTAGGTGTAATCACCGCTCTGGGTGTACTCGGTGTTGTTCCAGGTGTAGCTCTCGCAAGCCACCTCGGTGAATGCCTGGTGGACAGGCTTGTTAACAGTCAGCAACAGGGTATCGATATGGGTGCAGCCAGCATCGTTGGTGCTGGTGGCGGTATATGTGCCACTCTCGGTGATCTCCTGGCCCTGCCACACATAACCGTTGCAGATGGTGACGGTTTCTGTGTTCCCGGTGCTGTAGTTCACCGTCAGGTGCAGAGTGTCGACCTGTGTGCAGCCGTTGTTGTCGGTGTGGCTGTAGGTGTAGTCGCCGCTCTGGGTGTACTCGGTGTTGTTCCAAGTGTAGCTGTCGCAGACGAGGTGCAGAGTGTCGGTCTGGTTGCAGTTGTTGGCGTCAGCATGTGTATAGGTGTAGTCGCCACTCTGGGTGTACTCGGTGCGGTTCCAGGTGTAGCTCTCGCAAGCCGTCTCGGTGAATGCCTGGTGGACAGGCTTGTTCACCGTCAGCACCAAGGTATCGATATGGGTGCAGCCAGCATCGTTGGTGCTGGTGGCGGTATATGTGCCACTCTCGGTGACTTCCTGGCCCTGCCACACATAGCCGTTGCAGATGGTGACGGTTTCTGTGTTCCCGGTGCTGTAGTTCACCGTCAGGTGCAGGGTGTCGACCTGCGTGCAGCCGTTGTTGTCAACGTGGCTGTACTGGTAGTCGCCGCTCTGAGTGTACTCGGTATTGTTCCAGGTGTAGCTGTCGCAGACGGTCTCAAAGTAAGACTGGTGCACCGGGGTGTTGATGGTCAGGTGCAGAGTGTCGGTCTGGTTGCAGTTATTGGCGTCAGCATGTGTATAGGTGTAGTCGCCACTCTGGGTGTACTCGGTGCGGTTCCAAGTGTAGCTCTCGCAAGCCGTCTCGGTGAATGCCTGGTGGACAGGCTTGTTAACCGTCAGCACCAAGGTATCGATATGGGTGCAGCCAGCATCGTTGGTGCTGGTGGCGGTATATGTGCCACTCTCGGTGACCTCCTGGCCCTGCCACACATAGCCGTTGCAGATGGTGACGGTTTCAGTGTTCCCGGTGCTGTAGTTCACCGTCAGGTGCAGAGTGTCGACCTGCGTGCAGCCGTTGTTGTCAACGTGGCTGTACTGGTAGTCGCCGCTCTGGGTGTACTCGGTGTTGTTCCAGGTGTAGCTGTCGCAGACGGTCTCGACATACGACTGGTGCACCGGGTTGTTGATGGTCAGATTCAGAGTCACCGTGCTGTCGCAGCCGGCGGCGTTCTGGAAGATGAACACGGGCATCTTGTCGGGAGTCTCGGTGTAGGTCTCCTCGTGGGTGTCCAGATTCATCACATAGCTCTCGCAAGCCACCACAACAAGAGTGCTGTCGGTGCTGTGGTTGATGGTCAGGTTCAAGGTCACCGTGCTGTCGCAACCGTCATTGGTGGTGTAGACGAAGATGGGAGCCTGTGCGGGAGTATTATAATATGTATTATCATGCCACGTGAACTGGTCGCACTCCACGGCGGTGGTGTCGCCGGTGATGGTGCTCAGCTCGAAGTTGGCAGTGAAGGTGTAGCTGTCGTAAGCGTTCACGGTATACTCGGCATCGGTGCTCACCACCTGGCCCTGCTCGTTGGTCCAGTTGAGGAACTGATAGCAGGGAGCAGGAGTGGCCACGATGGTCACCGGCTTGTTGAACTTCACCGTGCTCTCGCCGTTAACGGCAGCAGTACCCTGCGCCTGGTTGGCGGTGACGGCGGTGATGGTGTAGGTATTACTGTCGTAGATGGCCAAGAACATGGTGTCGGCAACAACCCTGTGGGCCAATACCGACTCACCGGTGATGCGGTTGCCATACACGTCTCTCCATTCCAGGAATCCGTAGCCGTGGGGGGTCTCGGCGGCAAGCTCGAAGAGGATGTCAGTGCCTTCATAGAAGGTGCCACCACCTGTCACGGCACCGATGCCAACGCCTTCGGGGCGCACCTGGGCCGTGGCGGTGTACTGCTGGCTCTCTTGTATCGACACATTGTCGATAGCTGCAGGAGGATTGGTACCTAAAGAATTGTCGTTATACCACATGAAGACGAGCTTGTAGGCTCCATCGGCAGGAACGGTGACATAGGCGGTCTGATGCTGCCATGTGCTCTGAACCATCAGGTTGGTACCTCCGTCAACAGGAATCCAGGTGTTGGGCTGGCTGTTGTTGCCAACGCCATTAGGCGTGCTGGTGCCGGCGGCAAAGGTAACGTCGTCGGGGACAATCCATGCGCGGAGGTAGTCATACGAACTCTCGCCATAAGCCATCCAGTCGAAGTCGACAGTGTACTGCTTGGCGGCCTCAAAGTTATTGAAAGCGGCATAGGCGAAGATGGCACAATTGCCACTAGGATTGTAGGCGTTGGTGGCGCCACCGTCGTTGCTGACATACAGTGCACGGCCGTTGCCCGTAGCATCGGTTGCCGAACCGATGGCCCACTTGTTGTCATGCGTGCCGTTCACCAGGCGCCAGTGCTGGTCGTCAATATAGGATGTCGAGAAACTGGTGCTGTAAGGCAGGGTGGTGTTCTGGTATTCGGTAGTGAAGCTCATGGGCTCCGTCCAGCGGCTGTCGCCGTCGTTACCGGTGCAGCTCACCATAGCTTCATAATAATATGTAGTGTTGGGTGTGAGGTTGGTGAGGTTGGCGGTGTTGTTGGCCGAGGCGGGCACCGTGTTCTTGTGGAACTCCTCGCCGCTGATCCAGTAGCGGAAGGTATAGGTCGAGGGGGTGCCATACTGACCGTTGGCCACGGCGCTGATGGTGGCCGAGGTGGTAGTCACATTGGTGGCAGGCTGCAAGGTGGGCAGACTGCAGGTAGGCAGAGTGCTGAAGGGGAAGCTCACCCAGTTGCCACACTCGATGCCTTGGCCGTCGACCGGACAAATCCAGAAGAGGTAATCGTGATCAGCAATGAGTTGGTTCTCACTAAAGTGCGTCACATAGATAGGATTGCCGGCTCCAGTGCCCTGTGCTGCAGGGTTGTATTCGGTGCTGGAGATCATATAGCGCCAGCCAGTCTCCATATTGCCGGGCAGCCAACTGATATCGACACTGTTTGCAGTGATATTGGTGATACTGACATTGGTCACATCCCAGCATGCATTGGGATCCTGATAGAAGCATAACTGGATGTTTGGACGAGTTGTGCTATAATATCCAGAATTAACGCTCGCAAGGTTGTCGATGTCAATCACGGTGTTGTCTTGGTAACGGTAGATTGTTCGGTAAGCATTGCTTACAGTGCCTTGGGCAGACCAACCACTAGCAGAGCTCTGGGTGCTGTTGCTCAGCATGGCAACCACGATATTGCTTACACCATCCCATACGAAAGGTGTAGTAAACTCGTAGCTTCTCCATCCAGACTCATAGCTGTTCAGTGTAGGACCATAGACAAGCGTCAGGTTGGAGGACTGTACGAAATTGCTGGCAGCAGAGCCTGCAAATGCATTGAGTTCGGTGGCACCGATATAAACCGACTGGGTCTTACTGTAATTGGAACTGGCACCAGTGTAGTTGAAAGCGACAGAAGTAATGGTTCCGGCACTGTAGCCCATGGCTGTCAGTTCTTCGGCGGTATAGATGTGCTGGCTGTAGGTGTTGCCATAAGAAGTGTTGAGTAGATATGCCGTGGCCGTACCATCGCCAATAGTCGCACATGGACTCGGTATTGCCTCGGTGGTCACGTTGATTCTGGTAGGCTCACCCTCCTGATGGTTGCCGTTACCGTCGATAACAGGGATGACGACAATCTGGTATTCCGTCTCGGGCTGCAGGCCGACAAAGACGGTGTCCATGCTGGTGACATAACTATAGTTTGTGGTGCAGTTGTTTGCAATGCAAATGCCAACCATCCACTGTGTCTCGTCAGCAAACTGGGCGGTGTTGCGCTCCCAGGTCACGCCGATGGCCGAATGGCTCACCTGCGTAGCCTGCAGGTTCACCACGGCGGGCAACTCGGGATAGGTCTCGAACGTGTGCATCACCCAGGGCGAGTAACCGGTATTGCCGCAGTTGTTGCGCAGGAAGAAGTACACATAAGTACCAGAAGGCAGGTTGGCAAGATCGAGCGACGTGACGCTACCGGCATTGTTGATAACATCGGGCTCGCCGTAGCCGCTGTTGTAGTAGTCGGCATCGGGGGCCTGGCCGTACATCACGAAGTACTGATAGCTCTGAGGCTGCGTGTTCGAGCCAGCCTCCCAGCTCACCGTGGCGGTATGCTTGCCGGTGATGGTGGAGGTAATGTTCTCAGGCACGCGGCACTCCGAGGCAGTACGGAATTGGGCGTAGGCCTGGCTGCTGTTGCCGTCCTGGTTGCCGCACTTGGTGGTGATCACCACATAATAGTTGTGGAAACCATTGAGGCCGGTGAGGTTGTATGTGGTGGTGCCGGCGGGCACATAGGCCATATTCTCCAGCGGCCAGTTGTACCAGTCGTTCTGAGGATCGTACGACGAGACAGTGTCGATGTAGTAGCCCTCCACATAGTCGCCCGTCGAGGCTTCCCATGTCACGGTGGCGCTGTTGACATCAATGTTGCTGACCGTCACATTAGTCACTGCCGGACAGGCCTCCACGCTCTCGCAATATATAAAGTCTACCTTGGGCAGGAAACTCTGACTTGTACCACTGGCCGTGAAGTTATAGTTGCTACTACCATAACCATAGCGGCTGGCATTGGTAGAACTCTCACCTAAAAATGTTACGCTACTGTAACCATCAACATCATTGGGATTTGCCTGCATGGCAATGAGCAGATTGCCACCAGTATAGGTAAAGTTCTGCGTGAACTGTATTTCAAAACCATTAGTTGTATTTATTGCAGATCCAACCAATAAACCGTCAAATACAGTTGTGGCGTTGGCGACATCAACAAAACCTGTCAGCGTAGCTTCATCCACAACCATCATCTTAACCAACAGCGGTTTGGTATCAGTCCAGCTGTTACCATCGCCAGAAGATACATAATAATGGAGTCCCGAAATAGTTTTGCCAACCAAAGATGTAAGCATACTGGCAGGATATATGGTTTGTGTACCAACCGGGTCATCCATATAACCGCCATAGAGAGGCAAATAACTGTTCGTCGTCGAACCAGAAGCGACAACAACATCCTCGCAGAAACTCAAACCATGCGTGGTCACACTGTCCTCAATCCAGGCGCTGTAGCCGTCGCTGTTGCCACAGTTGGCACGAACATATAAATAATATTTGGTATCGCGGATGAGTTCGGTGAAGGTCTTGGTGGGACCGGTAACAGCGATGGGATTGGCGCTGATGTTATCAACATCCAGTCTGTTCTCGCTGAGCACCACCTGGAAGTTGTTTACGGTTTCTGCCGACGGATGGTTCTCCCAGTTGGCGGTGAAACTCGTACGCTCCACATTGGTGAAAGTGATATTCTGCACCGGACGGCAGGAGGGAGGCGTCTGGACGGTGACGTCATCGATATAAACGGTCTTTGTCGTCGTCGTCGAATTGGCGCCCTCCATCATAATGGCGATATAATTGCCCGTTGCATTGGCAGGCACAAGGAAGGTAAACTCCTGATAGGAGGTCGTCAGTGCCTGTGTAGCAATCTCAGTGAACGTGCTGGCGTCAGTGGGATCAGTCATCCAACCAATCTTGAACGAGATTGCCGTACTGGAGCCCTTGGCGTTCAGAACAATCTCCTTGCCGGCCACACCCGTCATCTCAGGCAGAATGGCATACTGGTCCTGCGGGTCGTAGTCGGTATATGTTGAAAAGTATGAATAGAAGTACAGGCAGTTCGATGGCGAGTTGGCACCGTAATTATACACTTTGGGGTAACCCTTGTAAGAATTATACGTAGTCGTATTGATGTACTTCCAGCAGGTCGGCAGTACATTGTTACCCGTCGTGTAGCCATCAAAGTTCTCAGAAATGGATGCAACAGCCTCGCAATTGGTCGTAAACGTCGGTACAGTAGCGGGATCCGACTGCTCCTGAGCACTACAGTTGGCCGTGATGGTCAGGTTGTTGTAGGTAGTGGCAGGATTGAGGGTGGTTAATGTATAGCTTGTAGCACCCGCAGCGGTGGTGACATTCAGATTGGCACCGTCACTGATGGTATAAGTGGCAGTCGCAGCATTGGTAGTCACCCAACTGATTGTGGCACCTGTTGTGGTGATATTGCTTACTGCAATACCGCCGACAGGCAGACAGTTAGGCGCCTCCTCAACAGTCACATCGTCGACATACCAGTACCAGTTGGTAGCGTTGGCATTGTGACGCATAGCCATGCGGGCACCGGCAGGAGCCGAGGTAAAGAGCACTGTCTTCTGTTCATGAGCAGCAGAAGCCCAATCGTTGTATGAATAGTTGGCCACCTCGACAAACGTGGAGGCGTCGGCAGAATTGGTCACATAACCCACCGAGAAGGTGCCGCAACTGCTGCTGGTATTGCTCTCTGGACGGGTCCAGAACTTCAGTTGCAGGGTGCTGATCTCCTCTGCCATCATTGGCAGGAGTATCAAGTTGCTCGTCGAACCGCCGAACCTGAGATACATGGTACTTTCGTGTGCATTGCTTGTGCTGCTTTGCACATTGACAGTACCACTACCCACCTTGGTCCAGCAGTCAGGTATGTCTCCAGCATTGTAGAGATCCTCAAAGCTCTCAATGTATTGCTGATACTGTGCAATATCGAATGGTTCACACATTGTGGTAAACGCCGGCACATTGGCGGCATTCGACACACCGTCGTTGCCGCAATCGGCCACAACAGTAAAATTACCAGCCACGTAAGCGGTTACGGGTGTAAGCCCTGTGATGGTGTACGAAGTTGCAGTAATGCCAGAAACAACAACACCGTTGCCATTCATAACCGAATATGTTGCACCATTGTAGCCATTACCCGTCCAACTGAGTGAAACCGAGTTATGGGTTATACCTGTAATGGTCACATTCGTCGGCTTGGGACAAGCAGAGGGTGTCAGATAACTAAAGGTGGCCTTGGGAAGAAAGTTTTGACCACTATTGCGAGAAGTATACGCTGCACCCGTGGCCTCAATACCAAGGAAATACCAACGATTCCAACTGGCTGCCGCATGGTTAAGGTCAACCAGCAGGTTGCCGCCATTGTAACGATACGAATCCGAGAACACAATGGTCAGCGTACCCGTGGAGCAGTCGAAATAGCCCTGATAGACCTGAGTCAGCTGAGTGCTGTTGTCGAGACCAGTCAACGAAGTGGCACTCGTCTCGCCGAGGGATACAGTCCATGTACCCATACGGTCGGCGGCAGTATTAGTGCCATTGTTTTGACTTTGGTCGATGTAGAACACCATCTGTGTGATGTCCTTGCCCGACATTACGGTTAGGTCTGCTGCCGGATACAGCACTTGGTTGTGCTGAGCTGCATCGGCATTGTAGCCGTCGAATGGCACTACCTGACTATTCGAAGTACCATCGGCTACCGTCAGAGTGTTTTGGGCAGTTGTAGCCCACGGCACACACAGCAGTGCGGCCAGACTCAAAATCTGTAGGAATTTCTTCATAGTATTGTTATTTAAATTATTAATTTTGTGCATAATATGGGCATTAGTTAAATAACTAAGCGTCTTGCAAAGTTAATATAATAATTCAAAAAATACAAATGTAAACAGGCACTTTTCGACCCTCGGAAGCCCACTTCCGTTGTCAAACAATATGTTAGAAACAAATATTTTTTAAACAATTTTATTAACAGAAATGCACATTTCACAACCTGTCAATAATTGTTAAAAAGAGAACTTCTGACGCTCCTCTACACCAACTCTACACCAACTCTACACCACCCCTACTACACCCCCACACCACCTAAGTCTCACCTTCCACTTTTCACTTTTCACTTTTCACTTTTCACTTTTCACTCTTCACCTTTCACTCTTCACTTTTCACTTTTCACTTTTCACTCTTCACCTTTCACTTTTCACTCTTCACTCTTCACCTTTCACTCTTCACCTTTCACTTTTCACTCTTCACTTTTCACTTTTCACTTTTCACTTTTCACTTTTCACTCTTCACCTTTCACTCTTCACTTTTCACCTTTCACTTTTCACTTTTCACTTTTCACCTAGGTCTCACCTAAGTCTCACCTAACTCTCACTGAGTTTCGGTTATACTCCAGTCTTTCTCCGGTTGTCCTTCTCTCATCCACCGAAGAACAACCAAAGAACAGCTGAAGAAATACCGAAGAAATGACCTACCCGGCACCTATCAGCCGCGAGGAAGATACTCGCTGAAGGTATTGTCGCTATACATCAGCAACATCCGCACCACACGGCGACCGTCGGCAGGTGCGGCAACAGGCATATCATTCCACAGCGGAGCTGCGTCGCCGGCAGGCTCGAAAAGAGGAGCATCGTCCGACATATCAACCATTTGCGACTCGACAACAGGTTGCGGCGCGGCGGCTTCGCCACCATACATGGCACCACGGCCCAGCAGCAGCCAGTTGGCATCGATCTCGGGATAGCGGCGCAACACCTTCATGGCGAACTCCAGACTCGGGTTGTTACGGCCACCCAGAATGTGCGACATGCCGGAGGGCTGTATGCCAATCTCCTCGGCGAACTGTTTTGCGGTGATATTTTTGGCCCGCATGATGAGATTAATCCTGTTTATCATAATCTTACATTTGTATTGCCTAAGCGTTTCGAATTACAAAAGTACAACTATTTTCCATACCCACCAAACCTATTTGTATTTTTAACATTTGTAAGCAACAAAATAACTGCAAGTGACACTTTTATTAAACAACACAAGCAACGAACACACAATAATATACCTACAATATAATTACAATATAAATATTTTCAGCAAGCAAAACTAAATACTTAATGTGTCACCAAAATAGACTAGCTATAAAAAACTGATTTAAAACCACAACAACTTAATATATACCATATGTTAAAGATTTTAACACAAATGGCATCCGTAACAGCATTTACAATTGTAAAGAAGCAAAAATCTTACAGCAACGCAACGCCGATTTACAAAAACAGGGACACCTCCTATTACAAAAGTAACTCGCAAAATTTCGCTTCTAAGCGACTTTCTCCCTCGCCAAGCACTCCGCACCACCCCCAAACCGAGAACGTCTATTTACGCCGAAATCCCGCTTCAAGTTTTTTCCTTTTCACTTTTCCCTTTCATCATTCACCATTAATCTTTAACCATTAACCTTTAACCATTATAATTCACCTCTCCCCTCCCCTCGCCAGGCGCAGCCGCCGGCGAAAGTTGTCTTCGTTGTCTCTGTTGTCTTTAAGGAAGAAGAAACCGTAGTCTTTAACCTTTAACCAAGCGACCCCGCAGGGTCGGCGGTATTACTACATACAATAAAAGAAACGGACAGATAATACATATCCGTCCGTTTGCTTGACTTGAATTACGCGCAGCGCTTAATCTATAAGATTTATAGATTTCTGCCCGCAGGGCTAGGCGATTACTATTTGAACGCGTTCTCACTCAGGCCCTTGCCGCTGAGGGCAAGGTCTTTCATGTACGAGGGCACTTCGCGGCCAAGATACTTGTCGACATAGAGCTTGGCGAGGTACTGACCCAGCATGAATCCGTGTCCGCGGAGACCTGTGAGCAGACCCACCGACGGGTCGACGATATAGCGCGGCTCGGTGTAACGTCCTGCCCAGCAAGCCAGTATGCTTACATCCTTGAGGCCGGGAATCCATTCGGCAAAGACCTCGCAGACAATCTCGAGGAACTCGCGGCTGTTGTACTTGATGTTCTGGCGCGTCTCGTAGGCGTCGGTGTCGGGGCTGGCGCAGCCGATAATCTGACCCGTGTGGGCGAACTGCTGTCCGTAGACGGCGCTGAAGCCCTTGTAGTGACGACGGTCGATAATCATGTCCAGCGCCTCGCCGTTGATACCCATCAAGGGCAGACGACGGGTGATAAAGGCCTGATGCTTCACAGGATAGAGGCCTGTATCGATACCCAGCATGTCGGTGAACTTCTCGGCACCCCAACCCATGGCATTGACGAAGTGCTCGCACTCGTACTCTATATATTTACCTTCGTGGTTGCGCACCAGAGCCACCACCTTGTCGCCTTTGCGCCATACGCTAAGCAACTCAGTGTCTTCGTAGTAGCGTCCGCCATTCTGCACGCCGATGCCACGGATGAAGTCGATTACGCGGCCCGGGGTGGCCTGCCAGCAGTCGCGCGTCATCAGGGCGTGGCTGTAGGTGGTCTTCGAGTCGTCCCAGAGGGGCGAGATCTCCTTCTTGAAGTCCTTGCGGTCGACCATATAGGCGTCGCTCCAGGCGCGGCTGGCGTCGAGCGCGCGGTAGGTGGCGTCGTCGTGGACAAGGTTGACGTAGCGCGTAGGTTTGTAGTTGATATTGTGGACTTTCTGTATGCTCTTGAATATCTCGTGGCTGTGCTGTGCAATGTCGGCGATGTCGGGGTTGGAGAATGCCGGACGGCCGCCGCCGATGTTGCGCCACGAGGCGCCACGGCTCCAGTTGACCATCACGGGCTTGAAGCCGGCCTCGCTGAAATAGCGGAACAGGCCGCTGCCGGCAATACCGCCGCCAGCGATGAAGACACGCACCTCTTCGTGGCTGACATTGTTGCTCTTGGGGAACATATAGACCTCCTTGCGGCCCTCGGTGTAGATGTCGCCCAGCAGCACCTGGTTGCTCAGCGGGGCACGCGGCGTGGCGTCGCCGGTGACCTCGATGCCATGGGCACGGAGCAGCTGACGGGCACGGGCTATGCAGCGCTTGCCGCGGCAGGGACCCATACCCATGCGGGTGATATGCTTCAGCTCGTCGACCGAGATGTACTTGCGGTCGCCCACGACGGCAAGGAGCTGCTCGTCGGTAATATCCTCGCAGTGGCAGATAAACGTCTCACCCTCCACAGGATAGAGCGGTTTCATGTTAAGCGGCTCTGGGTATTTCTCCTTGACGATGAAGCCCTTGACGTCGGTCATCTGGCCGTCGACCTTGGCCACTTTAACGCGGGCCACATTGGTCTTGTTGTCCTTCTTGAGGACCTTCTCCACCGTTCCCTCGCCTATCCGCTGGCCGTTGTTGTCGACCAGGTAGACCTCGGCGCCCTCTTCGACGGCGTACTCGATGGGCAGGAAGCACCACTCTTTCTGCAGGTTATAGCCGAAGATTGCCAGACCGGGGCAGTGGTTGACGCACTCCATACAGCCTATGCACTTGTTGTAGTCCACCGTCGGTGTGCTGCTGGTGGTGGGCTTGCTGATGGCGCCCTGGGGGCAGCTGAAGGTGCAGGGGTTGCAGGCGAAGCCATAGAGGCAGTCGAGCTGCACGAAAGGCTTGGCTTTCATGCGCTCCTCGCTGGGCAGGTTGGGCTTGTCGAGCAGTCGCACGGGGTGCTGCTGGCTGTCGATATACTGGCGCGAGATGTCGAGGTATTCGTCATAATTGTAGCGGATACCGAGCTCATTGGCAATCTCGTAGGCTGCCTGACGGCCGCGGAGCACGGCACTGGTACCCTCGCCGATGCGCACGGCGTCGCCGACGCCGTAGACGTGGTGACCGAAGAGTTCCTTGCCCTTGGTGAGCAGCTGGTTGTCGGGCACTAGACCGGTGCAGATATTGATGATGTCGATGTCGTCGATGACCTGCTCGGTGCCGGGTATCGCCTTGAAATTCTCACACTTGGCAATGACGGCGCCAACGATACCCGTGCGGTCCTCGTTGGGGATGGCGCGCACGAGGGTGTAGCCCGTCATGATGGGGATGCCGAGACGGCGCACGCGGTTGGCCTGCACGGGGAAGCCGCCCTCGCGGGGCATAGCCTCGATGATGGCCTTGATGGTGGCGCCGGCCTGCATGCCCTGATAGGAGGTGAGGTAGCCGATATTACCGGCACCCACGGTGAGCACGCGCTTGCCAAGGAGCGTATGTTCCTGATTCATCATCTTCTGGAACACAGCGGCGGTGTACACTCCGGGCACGTCGTCGTTCTCGAAGGCCGGCATGAAAGGTACGGCACCCGTAGCCACCACGAGGTGCTGGGCGTCGACGTAGGCCATCTCGCCGGTGACGATGTTCTTGATGGCGATACGCGGTCCCTCGAGGATGTCCCACACGGTGTAGTTCAGCAGAATACCTTCCTGGCTGTCACCTGCCAGGGTCTTGGCGATGTCGAAGCCACGCATGCCGCCGTACTTCTTCTCGCGCTCGAAGAAGAAGAACTGGTGGGTCTGCATATTGAACTGGCCACCGATGCGGGCGTTGTTGTCAATCACCAGGTTGTCGATGCCGAAGGCGTTGAGCTGCTCGCGGCATGCCAGACCGGCAGGGCCGGCACCCACTATGGCCACGGTGGTCTTGTATATAGTAAGAGCCTTGGTAGCCTGCGACTTGGCGGGAGCATCGAAGGTGACACCCGGCAGGTCGGCCTCATGGGTGATGAGGCGCACCTCCTTCACACCGTCGACCAGGGTGATGCAGATACGGCGCACGACACCGTCGACGAGCATCTCGCAGGCACCGCACTTGCCGATGCCGCACTCCAGGCTGCGGTTGCGGCCCTTGAGAGAATGACTGTGAACAGGATAGCCTGCCTCGTGGAGGGCCTTGGCTATGGTGTAGCCCTTATAGCCCTTTACAGGTTTGCCTTCGAACAAAAATTCCACCACCTCGCTCTGCGGGATGTCCAGAATAGGGTGACTCTGAATCTTGTACATTCGTGTAAGTGTTTTAGGATTATTATTTTATGATTATTCTCTGCAAAAATGGGCAACCACAAAAGTAGTAAATTCCTCAGAAGATTGCAAGTTTTTTTTATCAACTTACTATCAACCATACCAAAAAACCCCGCACCATCGGCGCGGGGTTTTATCTGTAAACCGTAAACAGTAAACGGTAAACTACTGTACAATCAGTTTCTTTATCACCGTGGTCTTCTCGCCCACCACGCGGACGAAATAGGCGCCACGCGACAAGCCATGGAGGTCGATGGCCACCGACTGTTTGCCGGAGGGCTTGACAGCCAGCACCTCACGTCCGTTGAGGTCCACGAGACTTACCTCGGCACCAGCCTCGATGCCGTTGACGGTAACCATACCCTTGGCGGGATTGGGCGAGAGTGTCACTTTGGCACCGGTAACACCGTCGATACCGCCGGGGTTGGGGCCGGGACCAGGTTCGTCGCCACCACCAAAGCTGCAGATACTGTCGATGGTGAGGAAGGTGGAGTCGATGGTGCTGGCGTTGTTGCAGATGTATAAGGTATCGCCAACCTCGTTGAGGATGGTGAAGGCGCAAATGCTATCGGCATTGCCACTGTACCAGTTGAAAGAGAGGGGCATATCGGCGCAGACCATGAAGGTGTTGCTCACAGAGCGGCCACTGTTCATACGCACGGTGCCCACCTCGATGTTGCCGCTGACAATCTCGAGGAATCCGCCGGCCCAGCCGGTATCAAGCAACGAGACGGCATTGACGGTGAAGAGGCACGACTCGCCCTCGCAGCCGGTGAGGAAGGTGGCTGTGCGTGCAAAGCTGGTGTCGCCCTCGCCGCAGAAGGTGCGGACGGTGATGTCGTAACGAGTGTAGGGGTTGAGGCCGGTGACAGTGTAGTTGGGGCTGGTGGCAAGGCCATGCTCCACACCGTCGACATAGACCAGCCACTGCGTGCCTGTGCCCACGGGAGTCCAATGGAACGACAGGCTGTTGGCATCGGCAGAGTCGAGGGTCATGCCCACCACGGGGCGGCAGCCTTCGGCATACTCGATGTGGAAGTCGAAGAAGTAGACAAAGCTGTACTCGTTGTCGACTATAGGACTGAGGACGATGCGGTTGCCGTCACCCTCGTAGTTGTCGAAGTAGGCTATATACTCGTCGTTGCTGAGGTTGGGGTTGGTGCCGGGGAGGTCGATGGTGTCGACCCACACCACGTCGCTGCAGTCGCTCTGGCTGGCCACGCCCACACGCACCATGCTGGGCGACGACACGGCGGCCCAGGTGCGCAGACGGGCACCGCTGAGGTGCTCGGCAACGGCGGGAAGCATAATCCACTGGTTGTAGTCGATATTGCACAGATAGGCACGGTGGCTCAGGCTGAGGTGGCCACGGAGTATGTAGCGCGAGAAAGACCAGCAGGAGGTGAAGCCGGGTCCGATGACGGCGTCGAGGTCACTCTGCTCGAAGTGGAAGGGTATGTGCTGCAGGGCGCACTGGGTGATGAAAGGCACGGGGCTGCCGTAGCGCACCTGACCGTCGCAGTCGACGCCGATTCGCACCTCATAGCGGGTGTCGGGGGTGAGGCCCGTAATGGTGTAGGGGGCCGAGGTGATGCCGGTGACGGTGGTCCAGCTGCCGCCGCCCATGGTGCGGTACTGCACGTTCCACGACACGGCGCTACCGGTGGCAAGCCACTCAATGTCAGCCGTTACACTATCGACAGCCACAACAGCCATGACAGGTGCTTCGCAGAATTCGTCGACATCGCAGAGCCCCACAAAGCGCAGGTCGGGCAGGTGGTTCTGGTGCGACACCGAAGGCGGTGTGGCAGCACTATAGGGGTTGTCATCGTTGAACTTATAGTGCATCGGCCAGTCGCTTTCATGCCAGAGCCAGTAGGGGGTGGCACCCATGCCGGTGTGCGAGCCGGTGTTGTCGACGATGGTGACGATGATGTTCGAGGTACCGTCATACTCGAAGGGGGTGGTGAACAGCAGGGTGTCCCACTCCTGGTTCAAGAGTATGTAGTTCACGTTGTTGGCCACCTGTGTCATGTTGTTCACCGACATCGGCGAGCTGAATGTGGTGGTGGTTGCGGGGGCTGTACCGAGCCAGATGCTCATGGTGCGTGAAGTGGCTACCGACTGCGAACGCACATGGCGGCGCAGGGCGATGCCACGGATAGAATCCATGTCGTAGAGAGCCGAAGCAGGATACATCATCTGGCTGTAGGAATAGTTGTAGAAGGTCACAACGGGGTGATCGTTCGACCATTGGGTGCTGTCGGGCGACAGAGCCGTCTCGCCGCAGTTGGGGAAGCGTATGGGTATCGAGACCGCCTCGGCGGTGTCGGCGCCGCAGATGGTGCGGAACAGGGCGAGGTAGCGGTGCGTAAAGTCTAGGCCGGAGAAGAAATGGTAGTTGGGGCCATAGCTCATCTCCTCGTAGTCGCCAGCGCTGGGGTCGTCGAGGTCGCGCAGGTAGGTGACGACAGCGTCGGCGTCGTTGCCGCGCATGTCATAGTCCCACTGGAAGGCTGCACTCTCGTGGTTCACAGCCACCTGGCGCAGGTTGGTGATAGAATAGCAGCTCAGCTGGGTGGTGAATTCGGTTGCGCGGGGGTCGCTCTCCGAGTTCTCGCCGCACACGGTGGTCACCTGCACATAATAGTGCGTGTTGGCGTCGAGACCCGTGAGGGTGATGCCTGCTGTGGGGGCCACCACGACGGTAGCGTTGGTCATATTGGCGTTGGTGCTATAGCTTACATTATAGCTCCATGCGCCCTGAACCTCGGGCCAGGCGAGCAATGCCGAGTTGACACCCACACGGTCTGCCACCAGTTCGGAGGGGCGCTCACAGGGGTTAAGCTCGGAGACATAGAGGTCGTCGAGGTATGGGTTGCCGTTGCTGTAGCCGCTGCCGAAGGAGCAAGTAAACACCAGGTAACCGGTGTCGGCAGGGGCACCGGCGATGGTGTTGGTGCGCACCTCGTAGGTAGTCCACGAATAGCCCGGAGCATAGCTGCCCACAAGGACGTAGGTAGACTGGTCGGCGGGGTTGGTGGCAAGATAAAGGTTCAGCGTGTTCTTGTAGACCACAAAGCTCAGTTCCAGACTGTTAAGCGGAGCAGGAATGCGCGGCGTGGCGGCACGCATTGTGCCGCTGGAGGTCATGCCGTTACCCATAAAGTTCAGCACGTTGCCGTGTGTGGAGCCGTAGGAATACACATTAGGGTACACCGCCGAGCCGCTGATGCACGAGTCCACGCGCGTCCAGCATGGCACAAAGGCATCGGCACCGGTAGCCAGACCTTCGAAGTTCTGACTCCAGGGTAGAGTAATGTTGCAGTTCTGTGCCCCCACGCTAGCCGGCAACAGCGCCGCCAGGAAGAGCACCATAAAAGTAAATGTCTTTCTCATTGTGTTGTATTGTTTTATATTTATATTCTTTATATTTTATTGAGCATATTTAACTAGCCGCACAGCATGACCATAATGTCGGCCTGCACCTTCGCTTACACTCAAACCAGACTCATAAAACCTCAGACAATATGCATTATAAACACTGGATGACGGGTCTTGTGTGGCAGACCAATAATTGCCATAAGAGGTTGTAATGATCGACGAACTACTTCCTCTTCCTGTCACCGGCAAGAACACCGCTCCTGCCGCCTCCATCTTTACCCATTTATTTAAATTGTATGTATTAGATCCCCAGCCACCTTTTGTAGCCGTGTTAATAAATCCTGGCACGGTCATCCCTGTAGGATGCACATAATTGTCCGGAAATATTATCAATCCCTGAATATTATTAACAACGGCCTTCACGTATCGTGCATTTGTTGTTCCCCCAATCGTGGAAGCAGAACGCCTGGTAAGTAATGTATCAATCTGTCCTTTGGTTAACGTATGCCAAACTGACGTCATATTACCGCCGTTACTTATGGCATTCTTTCCCCAGTCACCATTGTTATCATACATCAGATTACGTGTCACATTGCTTCCACTCTTAGGTCCGTAACCATATGCAGTCGACGGGGATCCCACCAAATAATCATACGGCATATAGTAGGTATTACCGTGGTCGTATCCACTAGTTCCCCAACCGAATAAATCAATCCATGCCGACTGCGTCGAACGAGAGTCATCAAACACATTATTTCCTGCTGCATCTAGAATGCTAGTATATTGCTCAGTAGCGAACCGCCATGTACCCGTGGAGGCCTGATACTGCAGATTGCCTTGCGAAATGATAACCTTTAAACTGGAGTTAACGGTAAAGAGACCACCAAAAGTAGTGCGAGCATAACCCATCATCCTACGCTCCATCGAATGTGCCGAGGCCTGCTCCTTGCTGAAGTGGGCGGCAACAGCCACTTGGTCAACCTTATGCAAGTAGACATCGACAGTGAACTTGTTACTGCTACCGACCGGCAATACGGGCACTTGAACAGTGGCGCTGTCGCCCGCAAGGATGCTCAGGGTAGCACCGCCGTCAAACTTCATCTTCACGCGCTTGGTGGAATCCACTGTGGCATCGGCAGCCGACACAGTGATGTCGTTGCCAATGGTAACGGTGGTCTCACCGCAGAGCTTATACAGGTTGCTCGAAACGATGATGCTGTCAACCATGACAGTAAAACCATAATAGTTCACCACCTGCACGCCGATAGCCGCCGTGACATGCTTGAACTGCATATTACTGTTTGTGGTATAGCCAACCATGGGGGTCTGCAGGTTCTGATAGGTGTGATTCTGACGCGTCGTGGTGGCATAGGTATAGGTTGCCGGCAGATTCAACGTATATGAAGCGCCGCTATTGTTGCTGTAAATACTTGACGGATAGACGCCATAATAAGCATCGGCACTCTCCACCTCGATAGCGGTGGTAGCGGTATTGCCCGATTCACTGGGTGGATTAATCGTCACCAAATTACCGTTGATACGCACCTTGTCACCTTCTGCCCAGTAGGAAACGTTGCCATTGACGGCCATCTTGGCGTCACCACCCATGTCTTCAATGACGAGTTTCAGCATGCCAAAGTCATACTTCTGGCAGCCTGCCAAAACAAGCACCACTAAAGCACACAGAAGCACAGCCTTATTCTTCATAGCCGTTCCCTACCCTACTTTATATTTTTAGTTAACATCGCGCACAAGGCGGACGGAATAGCCGTAAGAACGCGTATTCGTTTCCGTTTTAGCATTACCGCTATTCAAATAAAACTCATAACTCACACTTGCATTATTATATATAGATGTCCAATATCGACCAATAGAGTTTGTATTAGAGACATTTACACCATCACGTGTTCCCGATGCAGGTAAGAATACCGCACCCGCTGCCTCCATTTTTGCCCAATCATCAGTTGAATAAGTATTTGAGGACCATGCTGCAGCATTTGTATTATTAATTCCAAAGTTATATGGTTCTGATACACCAGATGGATGCACGTAATCATCTGGGAAAATAATAATACCATGAACAGAATTGAACAGATACGCTTTTGTAAATCTAACATTTTCTGTTCCTCCACTTGTATAACTTGTCGTACGTGTATTTATAATATAGTCCCATTCGTCTTTAGAAAACACCCGCCATCGTCCTACAATATTACCTCCATTACTAATTGAATTATAAACACCCCAATCATAATTTGCGCTTGATTCCGTAAGATTTGGACTACTCATCGTTGTGGAAGGGCCATACCCCTTGTAATTACTGGTAGCGCTGTAATTACTTGCATTACTAGTTGAGAAAGGAGTATAGTTCGTATTATAAGTATCTTCATTATTGTGGTAGCCACTGGTACCCCATCCGAATAAATCAAATGTACCTGCCGCATTGTATGATGATGACACATCGCCATTTGAAGTAAAACACATACCATCCTGAGTAGTATGGAAAGACCATATACCATTGCTATATTTCAAATTACCCTGCGATATAACCACTCTCTTCGAGTCACTGACACTAAATAGCCCTGGTGTAGTAAATCTCGCGTAACCAACTTTAGCACGAGACAATTCTCCACCTGCGTTTTGCGTCTTTTCAAATGTAGTAGCAACAGCATTCTGGTCAACCTTATGGATACTCACTATCACAGTAAAATGATTATCATTACCCACAGGCAATACTGGCACCTGAACTATAGCAGAATCTCCTGCAAATACATGCAGGCTCGTACTACCATTAAAACACATCTCTACTCTCTTTTCTGCATCATTTGAACTTGTCTGTGCATCAACATTTAAATTTGTCATGTCGTCTACAGGTACAGAACCATTTAGTTTGTATTTGTCACTAATAACAACAATATTATCAACTGCAATAGTAAAACCATAGTAGTTCACAACCTGCACATTGATTGCACCAGTGACATGCTTGAATTGCATGCTACTACCTGTGGTATAACCCACCATGGGGCTCTGCAGGTTCTGATAGGTGTGACCTTGACGCGTCGTGGTGGCATAAGTATAGGTTGCAGGCAGACTCAACGTACACGAAGCGCCGATGTTGCCGCTGCAAATACCAGCTGGATAAACACCGTAATAAGCATCAGCACTATTCACCTCGACAGAGGTTGTTGCAGTATTGCCCGATTCATTGGGTGGATTAATTGTCACCAAATTACCGTTGATAAGCACCTCGTCACCTTCGGCCCAGTAGGACACGTTACCATTTACGGCCATCTTGGTGTCGCTACCCATGCCCTCGATGGTAAGATTCAACATTCCACTGTTTTCCTTCTGACAAGCCACAAGGATAAGTGCCACCAATGCATTAAGTAATAAAGTCTTGGTCTTCATCTTTTACTCCCTCCTTGCAGTTTAGTCCCAGAAATGATTACTGCCTTCATTCCAGCCGTTGCCCGTCTCGTAAAACTCCACACAGTTCTGGCCAGTCTGATCGGTGCCAATAACACCATTTTCAAGCTGCAAAAGCTCCAGCTGCATCGTAATCGGGTTGCTGATGGCAAAGCCACGCTCGGGCTTGATGTCCACCGCCATAAGCTGCGGAGGTAGATACATTGCTTTTTGTTTCATAATAACTTTTAACTATTATAAAATGTCCCTGAACAGCACAAAAACCGCATAGGAACATGAAGGTTATCAACATGTTTTCAACACTTGCCAAAAGCGGCACTTAGAGACAATACTCCTACCTGTCAATGAGTTATACATATTTTATATTATCACACGTACACTTATTAACAATGCAAAGATACAAATATTTTTTTTATAGAAGAAAAATTTGATTCGCTTTCAACCAATGGCAGGTAGTCCCCACGGTGCTCTGTTCTTCTATTGTTCTTCAATATTTCTTCAATCGTTCTTCAATCACCATTGAAGAAATATTGAAGAAATGACGTAAAACGATTGAAGATTAGAGGGTGTGGGACACAATAAAGAGGCTACCTTTGCGTTATGGAGAGAAAAAACAGAATACTATGGATCTCAAAGGAAGACGACAGAGCACGAACTTCGAAGACCGCCGCGGCAAGGGCGGCAAGGTGGCCGGTCTGGGCATCGGCGGCGCATTGATAGTGGGCCTGCTGGCCCTGCTGCTGGGCGGCAACCCCAGCGAGGTGGTACAGCAGCTCGGCAGCCAGATGACGACCACCGAGGAGTATACCCCCACGGCGCAGGAGGAAGAGTTCAAGACCTTCGCCCTGCAGATACTGGCTTCGACGGAGGACGTGTGGAGCGACCAGTTCAAACGTATGGGCCGCACCTACCGTGCGCCCAAACTAGTGATATTCAAAGGCTCTGTGCAGAGCGGCTGCGGCAACGCCACTTCTGACGTGGGACCCTTCTACTGCTCGGCCGACGAGTGCGTGTATCTGGACCTCGACTTCTTCAACGAGATGCCCAAGAGCCTCGGTGCCGGCGGCGATTTCGCCTACGCCTACGTCATAGCCCACGAGGTGGGCCACCATGTGGAGCACCTGCTGGGTGTCCTCGACCAGGCCCACAGCCAGATGGCTCAGCAGAACGAGACGGAGAAGAACAAGACCAGCGTGCGCATAGAGCTGCTGGCCGACTACTATGCCGGCGTGTGGGGCTACCACGAGAACCGCATGTTCGGTTCGTTGGAAGACGGCGACCTGCAGGAGGCCATCGACGCGGCACAGAAGATTGGCGACGACTACCTGCAACGGCGTGCCCGCGGCACCGTGAGCCCCGAGAGCTTCACCCACGGCACCTCGGCACAGCGCATGAAATGGCTTAAGAAAGGCCTGCAGACCGGCGACATCCGCGGTGGCAACACCTTCGACGTGAGCTACAACTCGCTGTAATTCTCCTTTTGCATTACAGAAATATTACAGAAACGGCAGAAACAGACAGAAATTTTCTGTAATTCTTCCGTTTTTTTTCGTCATTTTCCGTAATACTACAAGAAGCATCATCCGCGTCAGCGGCTAGGAGACTTCATTACAGAAACGGCAGAAACAGACAGAAATCATTTCTGTAATTCTTCCGTTTTTTTTCGTCATTTTCCGTAATACCACACAGAAGCATCATCCGCGTAGCGCAATAATCTATTAGATTTATAGATTTCGTGAGCGTAGCGAGCAGGAGATATATCAGGCGAACAGCGCCCGGAAGGCCTCCTCGATGACGCTGACAGCGACTATCTCGATGCCGTAGCGCGTGCGGTCGAGCGAGCGCTCGTTGTACTTGGAAATGAACATCTTCTCGAAGCCTAGGCGGTCGGCCTCGGCTATGCGTTGCTCGACGCGGGAGACGGGACGCACCTCGCCGCTCAAGCCAAGCTCGGCAGCGAAGCAGATGCGCGGCGAGATGGCTATATCGACATTGCTGCTCAGCACAGCACAGGCCACAGCAAGGTCGATGGCGGGGTCGTTGACACGAAGGCCGCCGGCAATATTCAGGAACACATCCTTGGCACCGAGTTTGAAACCGCAGCGCTTCTCAAGCACAGCCAGCAGCATGCTCAGGCGCCTCATGTCGAAGCCATTGGCATTGCGCTGCGGTGTGCCGTAGACGGCACTGCTGACGAGGCTCTGCACCTCGATGAACATGGGGCGTGCGCCCTCGACTGTGGCAGCCACTGCGGCACCGCTTAGGGTCTCATCGCGCTGGGAGAGAAGGAACTCAGATGGATTGGGCACCTCGCGCAGTCCGCTGCCGAGCATCTCGAAGATGCCTATCTCGGCTGTGGAGCCGAAGCGGTTCTTCAAGGCCCGAAGGATGCGGTAGCCATAGTTGCGGTCGCCTTCGAACTGGAGGACGGCGTCGACGATATGTTCCATCACCTTGGGGCCGGCAAGTGTGCCGTCCTTGGTGATGTGGCCTATGAGCAACACCGGCACGCCGGTGGTCTTGGCATAATGCTGGAACTCGCTGGTGCACTGTCGTATCTGGCTCACGCTGCCGGCCGGCGAGTCGATATCCTCGGTGCTGATGGTCTGTATGGAGTCCACTATCAGCAGGTCGGGCCGCACATCCTCCACATGCTCGAAGATGCGCTGCGTCACCGTCTCCGACACCACATACAAATCACTACCCACTACACACTCCCCACTACCCACTAATCTGTCCGCCCTCATCTTTATCTGCTGTTCGCTCTCCTCGCCGCTGACATATAGCAGCTTGCGGTCGTGGATGGCAAGGGCGGTCTGCAGCAGCAGAGTACTCTTGCCGATGCCCGGTTCGCCACCGAGGAGCAGCAGGCTGCCAGGTACGATGCCGCCACCGAGCACGCGGTCGAACTCGCCGCAGTGGGTGGGTATACGACGGGTCTCGCTGTAGGTGACATCCTGTATGCGCTTGGGCGTGGAGAGTGCCTGATTGCCAGAGTGCTTGACGGACTGGGCAGGGGTGGCTTTGACCACCTCTTCGGCGAAGGTGCCGAACTTGCCGCACTCGGGGCAACGGCCGAGCCAGCTCGACGACTGGTAGCCACACTCCTGGCAGAAATAATATGTCTTTGCTTTGGCCACTTATATGATTGTTTGAATGCTTGAATGCTTGAGTGGGTTAGAATTCGTCGATGACTTTGTCGACGCGATAGACCTTGTCGCCGCGGTGGAGCAACTCTTTGGAGGCGAAGCTGAAGCGGTCGCCCTGGTGAACTTCGGGGACGGGGTCGCGGTCGGTGCGGAGCTCGCGGATGGTGTCGCGGTAGACACCGGTAGTCTCGCCGATGACCATGATTTCGTCGCCAACCTTGAGGGTCTCGTTGGTCTGCAGCTGCACCTCGGCGACGTTAATCTTGCCGAAGTAGTTGCGTATGAGGCCTAGGTAGACCTTATTCTCCGTGGCCTGGCTACCATAGCGTTCGCTCCATTCGCCGAGGCGGCGGCCGAGGTAGTATCCGTCCCAGAAGCCGCGGTTGAACACCGTGGCAAGACGTTGCATCCAACCATCTATCTTCTCCTTGCTGTAGCTACCGTCGGCAATGGCCTCCACGGCCTCGCGGTAGCACTCAGTAACAGTACGCACATAGTCGGCACTCCTCCCCCGCCCTTCTATCTTAAGCACCCTTACGCCAGCACGGACAATCTTGTCGAGGAAACCTATGGTGCAGAGGTCTTTGGGCGACATGATATACTCGTTGTCAATCTCGAGCTCCAGGTCGCTCTCCTTGTCCTTGACGATATAGCCGCGGCGGCAGAGCTGCAGGCAGGCACCGCGGTTGGCGGAGTAGTTGTAGTTGTCGAGCGAGAGGTAGCACTTGCCGCTGACACTCATGCAAAGGGCGCCGTGGGCAAAAACCTCGATCTGGACGAGCTCGCCCCTGGGACCGCGGACGTCCTCGTCCGCAATGAACCTGGTGATTTCGGCTACTTGGGCGAGTGGCAACTCGCGGGCGGTGACGATAACATCGGCAAACTGTGAATACCAGCGTACTGCCTCGATGTTGCTGACGTTGCACTGTGTGGAGATATGCACCTCGACGCCAATCTTATTGGCATAGCTGATGACCGCCATATCGGAGGCTATGATGGCGCTGATGCCGGCCGCCTTGGCGGCTTCGAGCAGACGGTGCATCTCCTCTATCTCATTATTATATATAATGGTGTTGACTGTGAGGTAGGTGCGGATGCCAGCCTCGCGGGCTATCTGAACGATGCGTTGCAGGTCGTCGACGGTGAAGTTGGCCGCCGAGCGCGACCGCATATTAAGCTTGCCGACACCGAAATAGACGGCATTGGCGCCGCCCTGTATGGCAGCCTGCAGGCTCTCGTACGAGCCCACAGGCGACATAATCTCTATTTTATTCAATTCCACTTTCTACTTAACTCCTTATCTACTGTCTCCTTAACTACTTGTATATATCAAACACCGTCATCGTGGTCCACTTAGTGGGGTTGAGCTTGCTGTCGGTCATGGTGGCGTCGAGCGAGCTGTGGCGTCCGGCGAAGACCTGCTCCACGAAGCCGCAGAAGAGATCCACCGAGCCGGGGAGCCAGCTGGCCACCTCGTGGCCCACGCCTTCGAAGCGCACTATCCAGCAATCATAGCCAGCGCGACGCTGCTGCTTGTAAACGGTGGCGGCACCGTAGAGAGCGTGGCGCAGCACCGGCGGGTAGCGTTTGTAGTTCACTATCTTGTCCTTCATGCCATGCATAAGCATGGTGGGTGCTGGTGCACTCTTGTATTTAGGCTTACCCTTGCACATGATGGCACCGGCGTATGGCACCACGGCGGCCGGCATCCACCCTTCGGGCAGAACAGAAGCTTGCGCAAGGCCGTTGGCTCGGCAGTAGTCGAGCTGCAACACGGTGATGGCGCCTGCCGAACAGCCTGTGAGCACTATACGGTTCTTGCTTATACCCAATTCGTCGGCATGCTGCAGCAAATAGGCGACAACGGCCGCACAGTCCTCGGTGGCGATATCGATGGTCCACTGGAAGAGTGTGCGTAGGCCACGCAGGTTGGCATATTGTTTAACCATGGCGCTGTCCTTGAGGCCAAGACGGTAGTCGGGACTCACAACATAAAAGCCACGGTCGGTGAGCACCTTGGCCACAGTGGTCTGGTACTCGTCGTCGCGGTTGCCGATGACAAAGCCACCGCCGAAGAGGGCCACCACGCAGGCCGAGTCGGGCCTGGGGTTGGCAGGGGTCCACACGTCGAGGTAGAGCGCAGAGTCGCGCTGCACATATTGGAACGTTTGTTTGGTCTGCGCCGACACCGAGAGGCTTACGGCACACAACAGAAGTAAAAGAGTCTTTTTCATGCGCTAAAAATCAAAAACACAGGGTCACACCGGCACCGAGAGTGAGAAAATCGTGGTACATCTTATCGCTGGCATCATTGAGGTCGCTCATCCAGGTATAGCCCAAGCGCATAGTGAATTTGACACGGTCGATGCCCACGCCAAACTGAAGCTGAGGTTCGAGGAGGAAGTTAGGAGTCTCGTAGTGCACATAGCGGTCTTCCATGACGGTACCGTCGGCGTGATAGCGGTTGTATTCAAAGTTAGGCAAGAAGGAACCAGCCTTGAGACCGAAGGCGATGTCCACAGGACCGAGGTTACGCCAGCCGATATTGAACTGAGCGAAAGGCAGCATATATTTGCCATTGTAGACATAATACTGGCCACCGGCAGTGTCGCTGCTGTTGCCGCTGTCCTCGTGGTTCGAGCCACCATAGCCCATGCCGAGATATGTCTCGAAGACAGCCTTGCCGCCAAGTGGCACATAAAATCCCGGAGCTGCCTGCAGATACCAGTTGTCGCCGCCATAGTTGGCGTGGACCTGGCCACTGAGCCAATTGTTGAAACCGTAGCTGGCGGTAGCATTGATATTGACAGCGTCGGGGAGTATAAGCCACACACTGGCGCTTGCGTTGGCGTCGATACGCAGGTCGCCCTGATGGTTAATCAACGGCATGTCAACTGCCTGGGGATGATAGATGCTGCACGAAGCGGCGAAAAGGCTTACAGCAGCCACAGCAACAAAAAGTATACGATGTTTCATAGCATTAGTTTTTTGTTATATATACAACGTTCGCAATACATTATTATTGTACAGGAAGTGAAAAGATTATTGTAACCATATAATATATTTTTCGTATCTTTGCAGTTTGTTCCAAAACAGATATATCTATGCAAAACATTCGTAATGTTGCAATTATAGCCCACGTTGACCATGGCAAGACCACCTTGGTCGACCGCATGCTTCATCAGGCCAAGCTTTTCCGCGACAATCAGGAGACCGGCGAACTCATCCTCGACAACAACGACCTCGAGCGTGAGCGCGGCATCACCATCCTGTCGAAGAATGTCTCGGTGCGCTACAAAGGTTACAAAATCAACATCATCGACACTCCGGGGCACAGTGACTTCGGCGGCGAAGTGGAGCGCGTGCTCAACATGGCCGACGGCGTGCTGCTGGTGGTCGATGCCTTCGAGGGTCCCATGCCGCAGACCCGCTTTGTGCTGCAGAAAGCCATCGAACTGGGGCTGAAGCCCATAGTGGTGGTCAACAAGGTCGACAAGCCCAACTGCGATCCTGAGGCAACCCAAGAGGCTGTCTTCGACCTTATGTTCAACCTCGGTGCCAACAACGACCAGTTGGAGTTCCCCACCGCCTACGGCAGTGCCAAGCAGGGATGGATGGGCGAAGACTGGAACACCCCCACAGAAGACATCAGCTACCTGATGGACCTCATCATCGAGCACATCCCTGCCCCCAAGGTGGACGATGGCAACACACAGATGATGATCTCATCGCTCGACTACAGCTCGTACCTCGGCCGTATCGCCGTGGGCCGTCTACACCGCGGCACTCTGCAGGCCGGACAGGCCATCACCCTCGCCAAGCGCGACGGTGTGCAGATACACAGCAAGATTAAGGAACTCTACACCTTCGAAGGCCTTGGCAAAGAGCGTATCAAGACTCCAGTAGAGGCTGGCGACATCTGCGCCGTGCTCCTCGAACTCGACAAGAATGTGGCCTTCGAGATTGGCGACACCATCTGCGACAACGACAATCCCGAGCCACTGCCTCCCATCAAGGTCGACGAGCCCACGATGAGCATGCTCTTCACCATCAACACCTCGCCGTTCTTCGGCAAGGAGGGCAAGTATGTCACCAGCCGTCACCTACGCGACCGACTCTTCGCCGAACTGGAGAAGAACCTGGCGTTGCGCGTCGAGGAGACCGGCTCGCCCGACCAGCTGCTGGTCTACGGCCGCGGCATCATGCACCTTTCGGTGCTTATAGAGACCATGCGCCGCGAGGGCTATGAGCTGCAGGTCGGCCAGCCCAAGGTCATCATCCGCGAGATCGACGGCCAGAAATGCGAGCCCATCGAGCAACTCACTGTACTGGTGCCCGAGGAGTTCTCGTCGAAGGTCATCGACGTGGTCACCCGCCGCAAAGGCGAGGTGGGCACCATCGACACCAAGGGCGACCGCGTGCAGCTCGATTTCACCATCCCCAGCCGCGGCATCATAGGCCTTCGCAACACCCTCCTCACCGCCACCAACGGCGAGGCAATCATAGCACACCGCTTCCTCGAGTTCCAACCTTGGAAGGGCGATATGGACGACCACAAATACGGCGCCCTTATAGCCAAGGAGACCGGCGAGGCCACAGCCTACAGCATCAGCAAGCTGCAGGACCGCGGTCCCTTCTTCATCGAACCTGGCGACCACGTATACGCAGGCGAAGTCATCGGCGAGAGCCTGCGTCCCGGCAACGACATCGTCATCAACGTCGTCACCGCCAAGAACCTCACCAACATGCGTTCGAAGAGCGCCGACGACAAGAGCACCTGCTCGCCAGCCATCAAGTTCAGTCTGGAAGAGGCTATGGAGTATATCCGTGAAGACGAATACCTCGAGATTACCCCGACCAACCTGCGCATACGCAAGATCATCCTCGACGAAATAGAGCGCAAGCGTGCAAGGATAGCCGCCGGTTACAAAGACGAGTAACAGACACTGGCACATAAGAACAGGGCTTCCACACGATATGCGGAAGCCCTGTTTTCTATTTATGGCACACAGGTATACAGCCGTCAGCATTTTCTATGCCCCGGTCCCTCGGGAAAACAGCCCCGGTCGACACGCTTGCGCTGCTTGAAAAGTTCGAGTATAGACCATAGACTACTGAATCCCAACACGCCTAGCAGTATACTCAATATGCTGGCGGTGAAGAGCGATCCTGTAATGCATCCCATGCCTGCCAGCAGGAACAGCCACCAGCTGCGCACACCCATGTGATACTCGGCCTTGATAACCAGCGGATGAAACAGGCCTATGGCCAGGAACGTAGCCGCTCCGATAATGATACCTGTGAACGTCATACTCTCTTTTCTGTTCATTTCCCGAACACCTCTTTGGCGCGGTCCATCTGGGTGGGGATATCGACTCCGAAGGGACAACGGCTCAAGCAGGCACCACAGTGGGTGCACTCACCTGCATGGTGCGTCAAGGCATCGTACTGAGCCTGCAACTCTGGGGTCATTCCGTCGCGCTCTGCCTTGTCGAGCAATTCGTTGACCTTGGCAATAGGGATGCCCACAGAGCATGGCGAGCAATGGTTGCAATAGGTGCAGTCGCCACCTTTGTCGGCATCGACACGGGGACCCACATTCGAGTAATCCTTTTCGGCCTCGGTGGCATGGAGCCAGTGGAGGTCGCGTTTCAACTCATCCATATTGTCGATACCGAGGATGCAGGTGCTGATGCAAGGCTTGGCTAGGCAGTAGGCTATGCACTGCTCGGGAGTGTAGGCCACGCCGAGCTGCGAAGTACTCTCGTCGAGCAGACGGCCGCCGCCACCGAAGGTTTTCATAACCGTTATGCCGATTTTGTGCGTGGTACAATAATCGTAGAGTTCAACACGCACGGGGTCGATACCGCCCTGCAGGTTCTCCATGGCACCCTTTTCCCATGGAATGGCGCCACCACGCAGACGGTCGAAGGCTGGGTTGAGCGAGAACATAATGACCTCTATCCATCCACTCTTGGCAGCACGCAAGGCCACCTCGGCGTTGTGACTGCTGACACCGATATGTTTGATTTTCCCCTCTTTCTTCAGTTGGAACACATACTCCAGGAAGGGGCTGCCATCCAGCTCATCCCACTCTTCGTGGCTGTCTGTAATATGGATCATACCCACCTCGATATGGTCGGTGCCGAGGCGTGCAAGGAGATCTTCGAAGCCGGCACGTGTCGAGTCGAGGTCGCGTGTTCGTGTATGCTGTCCGTTGGCCCAGACGGTACCTATATGGCCCTGGATAATCATCTCGTCCCTCCTACCCTGCAGCGCATAGCCGATATTGGAACGCGTCTTTGGGTTGGCGTCGTAGATGTCAATATAGTTCATGCCGCTGTCAAGCGCCATAGTCATCAGTTCGAGCGATGCAGCGCTGTCGAGCTTTTCGAACCCGCCACATCCGATGCTGATTTCGCTCACCATCAGGCCGGTGTTACCCAGTTCACGGAACTGCATGTCTGTTTTCTTCTCCTGCTGTTGCTTGCATCCCACAGCCATCAGACTAAGGGTGACCAGCAATAACGAATAGATCTTCTTCATGGTTTTATATTATTGTTCTTCAGTTTAACTCTTTCCAAAACAGCTGTGGCAGGTATACATTCTCGAGCGATGCGGCTTCCTTGAACAGAGGTGCCACCTCGGCAGCTGTATATCCGGCGATGCCGCAGCCCACGGCTGTGACCAGGAAGGTCAATTCGGGATGCTGCTTGGCGCAGTAAACAAAATGGTCCACTGCATGTTTGAGCGACATCTCGCCCTCCATGGTTGGCAAGGCATAGGTACGGCCTGTAAGGCCCTCACCGACGCCCCATTCGGCACCGAACCTCTTGTGGGCAAACCACGCAGCACCACCGCCATGAGCACCTTGGATATTGCTACCAAAAACAAAAATCTCATTCGCGCCGAGTTCAGCTATGCGGTCCGACGCAACCCGGCGACCGTCAATAATGTTTGCATTTGCCATATTCAATTACCGTTTGATTTCAGACTGCAAAGATACAAAGAAAATTGAAATTATCGTTTTTTTTTCATACCTTTGCAGTGTTATGGCAATGCATATCGAAGATATTAAAGCACTGGCGCAGAATGCCCACGAAGCCCACAATGAGTGTGAACAGCTGTTCAACAACATGCTCTATGGAGGAGGTAAGGAGGCGTACTACTCCGCCTGGGCGCTAACGCATCTGCCTGCGAGCGACAACATATATATAAATATGTATCGCGCGAAGCTGACCGACTTTGCCATCTCCACGTCCGACACCTCGATGCGACGGCTGGCGCTAGTACTGCTTGAACGGTTGGAATGGGGTATCGACGATGTGCGTACCGACCTATTGGATTTCTGTCTTGACCACATGATGCTGCCCACGGAACCCTATGGTGTAAAAGCCCTGTGCATAAAACTGGCCTATCTACAATGCCGCCACTACCCCGAGTTGAAAGCCGAGCTGCGCCAAGCCCTGCTGCTCATGGAGCCCTCGGAACTCGGTGCCGGGGTAAAGCACACCCGTGGGAAAATACTGAAGCTGTTATGAATATAGAGGAACGTCTGTTTGAATTGCAGGATTTGAAGTACCGTGAATTCCACCGCGGTCTGGTGCCCACGGCCGCCGAGGGTTATATCATCGGGGTGCGTATGCCGGCACTTCGTAAGTTGGCCAAGGAGATAGAGCCAGCGCCGTTCCTCGCCACCCTACCCCACCGCTACTACGAGGAGAACCAGTTGCATGCCATCATTCTCAGCGGCATCAAAGACTATGCCCTCTGCTTGCGCGAGGTGGAATGTTTCCTGCCGTATGTCGACAACTGGGCCACCTGCGACGGCCTGCGGCCGCGCTGCTTTGCCAAACATACCGATGACGTGCTGACGCACGTGCAGCGGTGGCTCAGAGCGGAGCATGAGTACACCGTGCGCTTCGGCATCGGCGTACTCGAGGCTTTCTTCCTCGACGAGGCCTTCAGACCAGAGCAACTGCAATGGGTCGCCAATATCCACCGCGAAGAGTATTATATAAGAATGATGCAGGCGTGGTATTTTGCCACCGCCCTCGCCAAGCAGTGGGACACTGCCCTACCCCTTGTCCCTGATCTTACCGATTGGGTGCGTCGCAAGACCATACAGAAAGCCTGCGAAAGCTACCGCGTCAGCGATGAGCACAAGACTCTGCTCCGCAGCATGAAATAAACAAGGGGCCGCGCTTCGCACGGCCCCAAATTATTAATTCTAAATTTTTAATTCTTAATTCATCACAGCGCCATCTCCTGCAGGAACTTCACACTGCTGTGGATGTGCTTGTACATGATCTGGTCAATGTCCACGAAGTTGACCGACTTGCGGTAGTCGGCAACCATCTTCTCTATCTTCGTACTGCTCTTGAGGCCTTCCTGGTGACGGAAGTCGAGAGCTTGGGCCGCGTTGAAGAGCTCGATGGCGAGCACGCGCTCGGTGTTCTCGCATACGCGATAGCACTTGGTGGCACCGTTGCCTCCCATGCTCACCAGGTCTTCCTGATTCTGGCTGCTGGGGATGCTGTCGACGCTGGAGGGCGTGCAGAGCTGCTTGCTCTGGCTTACGATGGCGGCTGCGGTATACTGCGGAATCATGAAGCCACTGTTGAGGCCAGGCTTGGCAACGAGGAAGCTAGGCAGGCCACGCTTGGCATCGATGAGCTGGTAGGTACGGCGTTCGCTGATGGCTCCGAGTTCGGCAACAGCGATGGCCAGGAAGTCGAGCACCATAGCGAGCGGCTCGCCGTGGAAGTGACCGCCACTGATGACCATATCCTCGTCGGGCAGCACAATGGGGTTGTCGGTAGTGGAATTAATCTCTGTCTCGACAACCGAAGCCACATAGCGGATGGTGTCCTTGGCGGCACCGTGCACCTGCGGGGCGCAACGGAAACTGTAGGGATCCTGTACATGCTCTTTGTGACGCTTGATAAGCTCACTGTCTTCCAGCCAGCAGCGCACAGCAGCGGCAGTCTCGAGCTGACCTTGGTGCGGACGCACCATGTGGAGGCACTCGTAGAACGGCTCGATGCGGCCGTCGAAAGCGTCGAGGCTGAGGCTGAGTACCATGTCGGCCTGACGGCTGAGGCGCATGGCCTTCAGCAGGCTCCACACAGCGTAGCTGCTCATGAACTGGGTGCCGTTAAGAAGGGCAAGGCCTTCCTTGCTCTGCAGCTCGATGGGCTGCCAGCCCTTGGCGGCATAGACCTCCTTGACATCGCAACGGCGGCCTTTCCAATATACGTCGCCAAGGCCAAGGATGGCAGGAAGCATGAGGTTGGCCAGAGGACAGAGGTCGCCGCTGGCGCCGAGCGAACCCTGCTGGTAGACCACAGGAAGCACGTCCTCATTGTAGCAGTCTATCAGGCGCTGCACAGTCTGCAACTGGGCTCCACTGTAGCCAAAGCAGAAATTCTGGGCTTTGAGCAGAAGCATTAGACGAACCACCTCGGCAGGCACCTCGTCGCCCACACCGCAGGCATGGCTCATGACAAGATTCTTCTGCAGCTGGCTGAGCTGCTCCTTGCTGATACTGATGTTGCACAGCGAGCCGAAGCCAGTGGTGACACCGTATATGGGAACCTTCTGGGTTTCCATCTTCTGGTTGAGATAGTTGCGGCATTTCTCGATGCGGCGCTTGGCCTCGTCGCTCAAGGCGAGGGTCATCTTTTTATCAACAATCTCTTGTATCTTGGCAAGAGTGAGTTTCTCTTCGGGATTGAAATAGTGAGTCATTTATGTAATGGTTAGAGGTTAATGGTTAATGGTTAAAGAGGCTGACGCAACCGATTGCAAACAGTTCACTGCGTAAACTTCTTTAACCATTAATCCTTAAACATTAAACTTTATTTCTCCAGTTGGGCCTTGGCTTTGGCGGCGATGTCGTCGTCGACGAGAATGCGGCCGCAGTTCTCGCAGACGATGACTTTCTTGTGCATTTTGATTTCCATCTGGCGCTGCGGGGGGATGTGGCTGTAGCAGCCGCCGCACGAGTCACGGTCGATGGTAACCACGGCCAGGCCGTTGCGGGCAGCGCCACGGATGCGCTTGTAGCCCACCAGGTAACGCTCGTCGATGAACTGCTCCTGCTCCTTCGATTTCTTAAGCAGACGCTGCTCATCCTTCTCGGTCTCAGCGATGATAGAAGTAAGTTCTTCACGCTTGGCCTCGAGGTCTTTCTCGCGGTTGGCAAGCAGTTGCTTGGCGGCATCAATGTGCTGTTTCAACTCGCTGATCTTGGCTTTACCCTCTTTGTTCTTGCGCTCGCAGAGCTGAATTTCGAGCTGCTGGAACTCTACCTCTTTGTTCAGCGACTCAAACTCGCGGTTGTTGCGCACATTGTCCTGCTGCTTCTGATATTTCTTTATCTGCTCCTCGTGCTCCGAAATCTCGGCGGTGCGTGCCTTGTTAGCGGCCTCGGTAGCCTTGATGTCGGCGCTGAAGTTCTCGATACGGGTGTTCAGACCGGCAATTTCGTCCTCGAGGTCTTGCACAGCCTGCGGCAACTCGCCACGGATAATTTGAATCTTGTCAATCTCGCTGTCGACGCTTTGCAGAGTGTAAAGGGCCACAAGGCGCTTTTCGACGGCCAGGTCGACCTCGTTACGGATGATTACGGGTGCTTCCTGCGCTTCGGTTGCGGCTTTTTTAGTGCTGACTTTCTTTGCCATATTATTATATATATTTATGTTTTACAATCAGATATACTTCACGACACCCTGCTGGGTCTCGGAAATTCGGCATGCAAAATTACTAAATTTTTCCAATATGGCGCGGAAAATTATTTCTTTGGCAAACTGCTCGCTCTCATAGTGCCCAATGTCGGCCAGCACCATGCGGCCGTCGGTGCGCTGGAAGTCATGGTACTTGAGGTCGGCAGTGAGGTAGATATCCGCCTTGGCAACCTTGGCATCGCCTATAAACTCTGAGCCACTGCCACCACAGATAGCCACACGGCGCAAGCGTTTCTTAGGTTCATGTTCCGAGCAGCGCACCACAGGCAGTCCCAACACCGCCTTGACACGCTGCAAGAAGATATCGCACTCCTCGTCACACGACAACTCGCCAACCATGCCGGCGCCAATGTTGTCGTCAGTGTCGAACGGCTTCAGGATGCGTGTGTTCCGCAGTCCCAACTTCTCGCCGAGGATGCCGTTCACACCCCACGGCAGGTTATCAAGATTCGTATGTGCCGCATAAACGCTTATACCATTCTGTATCAACCGCATGGTCATGCGACCGGTCTCTGTGGCATCGGTGAGCCGCTTTACTCCGGTGAAGATGAACGGATGGTGTGTCACCACAAGACTCAAGCCGAGTTCTACGGCCTCGTCGACAACCGCCGGGGTGAGGTCAAGTGCCACAAGGGTTCCTTTATACTCGCTTTTCGAATCGCCTAGCAGGAAACCCGCATTGTCATAATTCTCCTGATATTCAGGATGGAACGTACTGTTCAGATAGTCTATTACTTCTCTTGTTACCATGCTGCAAAAATACACAAAAATTTCAAACCACACGAAACAATGCTACAAAAATGACACACCTCCACCCTTCTACCGGTCGTTCCGGGCTTGCGATGCTTGTTCTCCCGACGTTTCTCATGGAGAAACTCCCCGACAATGTCAACCAGTATATAGTTCCCTTATATTGTCATGGTTTACATTTTTTTTACATACAGTGTAGTTTTTTTTCAATTTCATGCGTTATTATACTTGTGAAGCCACAGGATCCGTTTGAAGCTTTGCTGCACCACTACCGCGGTCTGCTGTTCACTCTCTGCAGTCGATTCAGACATAGAGGGATGGACATCGACGACCTATTGCAGGAGGCAACCATCGCCTTGTGGCGCAACCGCGAGCGCCTACTGGCTCTGGGCAGCGTGCAGCAAGCAGCCCTGACCTGGAAGGTGGCACGCAACGCGGTGATTGACGCGCTGCGGCGGACAGAGGATGCCGACGCGCTGCCCGAGGGATACGATGAGCGAGACGAGGACCGTAGCCTGATGCACGAGCTACACGAAGCCATAGGTCGCCTGGAAGAACCCGACCGCACGATAGTACGGATGCAACTCGAGGGCTATAGCTACGAGGAGATAGGCAAGCAGTTGGAGATGACAGAGAAGAACGTGAGCGTGAGGCTGGTGCGGGCAAAAGAGAGACTGAGGAAAGCGATGGTGGCTAGTGGGGAGTGATTGGTGATTAGTGATGTGTGAATTGTGAATTGAAAATTAAGATAATAAAACAATAACATGGACGACAAACGTTTTGACGCATTGTGGCAGAGGGCCGAAGCCGAGAGTTACGCCTCGCGGCTGGCGGCCGAATACCCTGCCTGGCGCACACGCCGCCGTAGAACAGCAGGCATCATGTCTGCCATGGTGCTGGCCATAGCCGTGGCAGCACCGTTGGTGTACCACCCTCGCCCCTCGGTACACATCTATTGCAACAACCCGGCTATCAGCGACAATCACTGGACCGAGATGGCCGATGCGCTATTGATGGAGGCGTGATGAAAGTTGATAGTTGAAAGATGAAAATTGAAATGAAACGATTGTTAATTTTATTAATGGTGCCACTGATGTTGATGGTGGCCTGCGCGCCGGAACCCGACGAGGGAAGCCTCTATCACCGCTATGCCGACCGCAAGGGTCTCACGGTGGCCGAAGTCGACGGCTTCAGCCTGAACGACAGTGTGATGGTCGACGTGGTGATGCTGCAAGCCGAGAGCGACGAAGAGTGGCAAAGGCTCTGCGATGAGTTTGATATCCGTGGAGAAGAAGGTACTCTGAGCTGGCTAGGTGAAACCGACAATCCCTCGATTCGCACCGAATGGGACGGCAGCACCGTGATGCGCGTCATCGCCTCGCATTCGCGCCGCACTATTGGCCTCTACCGCATCGACAACGAGGTTCAATACGACGCCTTGATCGACTACCAACTCAACAAAATTAAAAAATAAATATTTTAGATTAATACTATGAAAGCCATATATAGATTTGCCTTAATGCTTACGGTTCTTGCATTCACCTTCGCCGCCTGCGAGAAACCCGACGATCCTATCAACGGCGACAATGGAAACATCACAGCAAAAGAACGCGAAATCATCTACTCGGTAGGCAACAACGAGAGCCACCGTACCCTCACAGCCGAGGCCGAGTGGGATGCCATGCTGGAACTGTTTTGCAACCATGCACTCGCTGGCGAAGAAGTAACCTTCTACAACACCAGCCAAACCACCTACCTGCATAGCAACGCCAAGGAAAACAGGACCATCAATACTACCGACCGCAATGAAATCAAGGCCTGGATGAAAGCCATGGAAAAAGAAGGACGCACCGTCCGAATCACCTACGACGACAACACCGGCACATGGCACGGCGAAGCCTATGCCACAGCACCGACCGAAAGCACCTCCGATATCCTCATAGGCACATGGCACTTCAAATGCATGGTGGTGACCCATGTGGGTACCGACGGCAACCTGATAGGCAGCGACCTGTACGAACCTGATGCCGGCGGCGGCACAATGTACTACACCTTCACCGACGACGGCACCGTTACGATGACCATGCACGGCATCGATGGCACCACAGCCACCGACAGCAGCACCTGGACCCTCTCGGCCGATGGCGTGCTTTGCAGCGAACTGATGCCCAACGGCGGCTGCTGGAACGTCAACTGGGCTACTCCCAGCACCATGATCATCTCGCGCTCCGACATTGGCACCGAGAATGGCGACATCCACTATCAGCTGCAGTTCGAAGCAGTTACCGATGCCAAATAACTTTTTTCTCACCCCTCTGTAGTTTTTCAGCATTTCGATACGTTCTTATTAGCGAAAACAACAAAACAAACAATAACAAACAAATTAAACATTATTCAATCATGAAGAAAAACATTCTCGTAATCGCTGCTGCCCTGGTGCTCAGCTTGACTGCCTGCCAGAAAGAAGACATCATCACCCCCGGCACCAACGTGACCCCCGGTAACGGTGGCAACAACGCCGCCAAGGTGCAGACCACCTCTGACCTGCACAACACCGACTGGACCTACAGCGTGACCTACTTCGAGTTCCTCAACAACCTCGGCATCGACACCACCTGCATGCAGGGCATGGATGACGAGACCATGACCTTCGGCCTGAACTTCGACGGTACCTACGCCCACTTCTCCTTCCCCGACAATGTCATGGCTTTCGGTGGCGACGAGGGCTTGCTGGAGCAAATCTACGGCGTCAGCTATGAGTACAGCTACGACGGTGCCACCCATACCGGTTACCTCGACGGCGTTGCCGACGACGAGAACGACAACCCCGGCCAGCTGCAGTTCACCTACGACGATGCCACCGACATCATCACCTTCAATCTGGCAATGTTCTACCCCGAGGACAGCACCGCCGTCTCTCTCACCCTCAACTTCGCCCGCAACAACGAATAATACCGCAATGGCGAATTAAGCGAATTGCACTAAGCTACGCAATACATAATTGCAAACGAATTACTCGAATAGCCAGTCCGGCGAATTCGAGTAATTCGTTTTTTTTATCCTCCCGCCTCCGGCGTAATCCATTAATCCGGTTAATCTCTGCGCTCCGCGCAATTCACTATAATTAAAGTTCTTACTCCAACTCACCGTAAAACTTTTTTTTAGTCGTCTGTAATTTTTCGCTCTCGATATACGTTATTATAGTGTGAAGGACACAGAAACGTTCAGTGAGTTGATGCTCCGCTACCGCGGTTTGCTCTTCTCGGTCTGCCGCCGCTACAGAAGTGCCGGCCTGGAGTTCGACGACCTGCTGCAAGAGACAACGCTGACACTGTGGAACCTTCGCGAACAGCTCTTTAGCATAACACTAGCCCCGAAGCAGGCCGTCTGGATATGGCGCGTAGCACGCAGCACCTGCATCGACCTGCAACGCAAAAGGGATGGCAATCACACACCGCTGCCCGACGACTACGACGCCCCCGCCGAAGACACCACGCTGCACGACACCCTCCACGAACTGATAGCCCAACTGCCCGAACCCGACCGCACCATAGTGACCATGCACCTCGAGGGCTACGAATACAAAGAGATTGGTCGCAAGACCGGATTGACAAAGAACCACGTAGGCATACGCCTGATGAGAATAAAAGAGAAACTGAAACAACAATGGGACACAATATGACATTCGACAACATCTGGGAACTGGAGGAGCAGCAGGGCCTGCAGCAGCGTCTGCGGCAGGACTACCCCGCATGGCTGCGTCGGCGCCGCCAACGCCGCACAGCGCTGGCCAGTATTGCCGTACTGGTGGTGACCGGATTTTCAATTTTCAATTTTCAATTTTCAACTCACAGAAAATATGACAATGTCGCCTGCAACCGCAGCGGCATCGCCGAAGACCACTGGGCCAAGGTCGCTTCTAACATCTTGACAATGGAGACATTATGAAACGCCTGTTATTCATATTGTTGCTGCCTTTGGCATTTCTGTCCTGCTCGCGCGAGGTGGAGGAGGTGCCGCTGTACCGGCAGTATGCAGCACGGCAAGACCTGACGGTGGCGCAGGTCAAGGGCTTCCAGCTCTGCGACACGGTGAAGACCGACGTGGTCATCCTCGTAGCTGACGACAGTGTGGCATGGCAGGGGCTGAAGGAGGAGCTGGACATCCGCACCTCGGAGGGCGTCACCAGCTGGATGGGTGACATCGACAAACCCGCCAAGCGTGTGAAGCGCAGCGTGCGCCCAGCCTGGCGCGCCATGGCCGTACACGCCGACCGCACCGTGGCCTTCTACCGCATCGACACCGAGGAACAGTACGAGGCGCTGCTTGACTATCAACTGGAAAGAATTAAGAATTAAAATTAAAAAAAATATAATTTATATGAAACATCTATTTAAACTCACAGTCCTGCTGGCTGCTGCAACACTGGTACTTACAGCCTGCAAACCTGACCCTGTCGAAGTGCTCTACGAGCGCAACATAATCTACACTGTTGACAACAACCGGTATGAGGTCACCTTGAAGACCGACGCGGAGTTCGACGCCTTGCTGGAGCGCTTCTGCGACTACGCTGAGGGCGGCAGCACCGTTACCTTCTACAATGCCAATCGTGTCTCAAAATCTGCCGCCAAGGAGGCCACCGTTTTCAGCACCACAAGCCGTGAAGAGATGAAAGCCTGGATGCGAAGGATGGAGGACGATGGCAAGACCGTCACTGTGAGCTACGACCCCAGTTCCGGCACCTACCACGGAGAAGCCTACGCCACCGCACCGCACCCACAGACCGACTGGGTAGACCTAGGCTTGCCGAGCGGAGTGCTGTGGGCCAAGTGCGACCTGGGAGCCAATGCTCCCGAGGAGTACGGCAACTACTACGCTTGGGGCGAGATCAGCCCGAAGGAAGTCTACAACTGGAATACCTACCGCTACGGTACTGCGGATGGCGAGGGCAACCTTTTGACTCTGATCAAGTACAATACCCACAGCGATTATGGCACTCCTGACAGCCTCACCATCCTGTGGGCGACGGATGATGCGGCGACGATGGCCTTCGGAATCGGAAGCGGGGCCCGCACGCCCACCAAAGAAGAGTGGCAGGAGTTGATAGACTATTCCACCGTAGAGTGGACTACCATGAACGGTGTCAACGGACTCAAGTTCACCAGCATCACTAACGGCAACACGCTCTTCTTTCCCGCTGCCGGCATGCGCTACGGTTCGGAACTCCATGGAGTAGACGGCTGCGGATTCGGCTTCTACTGGTCCTCGTCGCTTGACACGAACAGTCCAAGCGATGCATGGGCTTTCTGCTTCGATGCGAACAATCCGGTCCACGTGGGCAAAAGTAATCGCCGTTACGGGTTCACTGTCCGCGCCGTGCGGCTGGACTAACAGTTTGCTCAAATAATTAAAAGTTCAGCGACTGCCACGCGGCTGACAAAATGTCAGCGCATGGCAGTCGCTGGCAGTTTATAGGGTTTTGGCACGGTTGTTGATAGTTCCTAGTCGTCCTAGTGCCCCCTAGGACAACCTAGGGAGACCTAGGAAGCCTAAAGAAAAAAAACAAACAAATAAAAAAATAACAACTATGAACATCAAACCTTTAGCAGACCGAGTCCTCGTGCGTCCCGCCGAGGCTGAACAGAAGACCGCCAGCGGCATCATCATCCCCGACACCGCCAAGGAGAAACCGCAGCGCGGCGAAGTCCTCGCCGTGGGCAAGGGCACCAAAGACCATGAGATGACCGTCAAGGTGGGCGACCAAGTCCTCTACGGCAAGTACAGCGGCACCGAGATCGAGATCGACGGCGAGAAGCTGATGATCATGAAAGAAAGCGACATCTACGCTATCATCTAAAGATTTAAGCTCAATCAGATTTTAAAAGATTGGAAAATAAAGCTGCCGCCGGATGGCCTCTTTTAAAATCTTTTACAATCTGAAGGAGAAAAGAAAATAATAATCAAAATAGAAAGGAAAAGCAATTATGGCAAAACAGATAGTTTTCAATAATGACGCTCGCGAGCAGCTTCGCAAAGGCGTCGACGAGTTGGCAAATGCAGTAAAGGTGACCCTCGGCCCCAAAGGCCGCAATGTGGTTATCGACAAGAAGTTCGGTGCCCCCCAGGTGACCAAGGACGGCGTGACCGTCGCCAAGGAGATTGAGCTCGAGGACGGCATCCAGAACATGGGCGCCCAGATGGTGAAAGAGGTGGCCAGCAAGACCAACGACCAAGCTGGCGACGGCACCACCACCGCCACCGTGCTGGCTCAGGCCATCGTCAACACCGGCCTGAAGAACGTTACCGCCGGTGCCAACCCCATGGACCTCAAACGCGGCATCGACAAGGCCGTTGCCGAGATCGTGAAGAGCATCAAGGAGCAGGCCCAGGAAGTGGGTGGCGACATCCAGAAGATTCGCCAGGTGGCCACCATCAGCGCCAACAACGACAGCGCCATCGGTGACATCATCGCCGAGGCCATGGAGAAAGTGACCAAGGACGGCGTCATCACCATCGAGAACGCCAAGGGCATCGACACCACCGTCAAGGTCGTCGAGGGTATGCAGTTCGACCGCGGCTACATCAGCCCCTACTTCGTCACCGACACCGAGAAGATGGAGTGCGCCTACGACAACCCCTATATCCTCATCTACGACAAGAAAATCAGCACCATGAAGGACCTGCTGCCCGTGCTCGAGAAGGTCGTCAACACTGGCCGTCCGCTCCTCATCATCGCTGAGGACGTCGAGAGCGAGGCCTTGGCCACCCTCGTGGTCAACCGTCTGCGTGGCAGCCTGAAGATTGCCGCCGTCAAAGCTCCTGGCTTCGGCGACCGCCGCAAGGAGATGCTCGAGGACATCGCCATCCTCACCGGTGGCACCGTCATCAGCGAGGAGAAGGGCTACAAGCTCGAGGATGCCGACCTCAGCATGCTCGGCCAGAGCGAGAAAATCAGCATCGACAAGGACAACACCACCATCGTCAGCGGCAAGGGCAATAGCGATGCCATCAAGGCCCGCGTGGGTCAGATCAAAGCACAGATCGAGAAGACCACCAGCGACTACGACCGCGAGAAGCTGCAGGAGCGTCTGGCCAAGCTGGCCGGCGGCGTGGCAGTCATCTACGTCGGCGCAGCTTCCGAGGTGGAGATGAAGGAGAAGAAAGACCGCTTCGACGACGCACTGCACGCCACCCGCGCAGCTGTCGAAGAGGGTATCATCCCCGGTGGCGGCACCGCCCTTATCCGCGCCGCCCAGAAGCTCGAAGGCGTCAAGCCCGAGAACGAGGACGAGAAGCTCGGCATCGAGATCATCCGCCGCGCCGTCGAGGAGCCCCTGCGCATGATTGTCGAGAACGCCGGCCTCGAAGGCAGCGTCGTCGTCAACGAGGTGAAGAACGGCAAGGGCGACTACGGCTACAATGCCCGCGCCGAGAAATACGAGAACCTCTTCCAGAGCGGCGTCATCGACCCCGCCAAGGTGACCCGTGTGGCCCTGGAGAACGCCGCCTCTATCGCCGGCATGCTCCTCACCACCGAGTGCGTCCTCTGCGACATCAAGGAACCCGAACCCCCGATGCCCGCCGGCAACCCCGGCATGGGCGGAATGGGCGGAATGTATTGATTTAGGAGTTAAGGAGACAGTAGTTAAGTAGTTAAGACAATACTGCTGTCAACACAAAAGAAAGGGAGCATCCGATTGGGTGCTCCCTTTACTTATTTCTATAATATACAATAATCAGCGTAGTCTTAGCAGTTCCTTGTAGATTTCGTAGTCGATGTCTTTATAGACGTTGAAAATCACGCGGATGCGGGCTTCCCGGCAAGCGTTGATGGCAATCTCGGCGGCGCGACGGTTGGGGAAGTGGAAGTCGCCGGTGGAGATGCAGCAGAAGGCTATGCTGTTGCAGTTGTGCTGCTGGGCGAGCCACAGGCAGGTGCGGTAGCAGCATGCAAGCTGTTCCTCCTGCCCGGCGGTGGGCTTGTCGCCCTCGATGACCGGCCCGACGGTGTGGATGACCCATTTGGCGGGCAAGTTGTAGCCGGGTGTGACGATGGCACCGCCGGTGGCGATGGTGTCGCCCTGCAGGATTCTGTCACACTCCTGCCTCAGCTGCAAGCCAGCGGCAGAATGGATGTCGTTGTCGATACAGGGATGCAACGGATTCCAGCAGCCGAGGCCGCGAGAGCCGGCGGCATTGACGATGGCATCGACCTTGAGCCTAGTGATGTCGCCCTGCCACAGTCTCTCGCAGGTTCTGACGACACCTTTGTCCTTCAGCTGCAGCTGCAGCTCTTCGTCCTGTGCCTTCAGGAAGTCGATGCTCAACGGCTGCGGCCGCCATATATTCATCATCATCCGGAGCAGCTTCTTCTTGTCCTGCAGCCGCTTGGGCATCACAGCCGTTGCCTCGTTCTGCTCCATCAGGTAGCGGATGCAGAAGTCGATGTTCTCGTCTCTGGTCATCGAACTATTCCACCAGTTTGAAGCGCATGCGCCACGTGTGGCTGTCAGCGTTGTAGTCGTGCGAGATAATCTTGAAGGGCGCTATCTCGGAGGTGTTCTGCACATGGGTGCCGACACAGGCGCAGAGGTCGTAGTCGCCGATGCGCACCAAACGCAGCGTCTCGCTGGCGTCGTCGGGCAGCTTCCAGAGGTCTACCTCCGGCGGCACCTCTCCCCTCTTCACGAACTCATAGCTTACGGGCAAATGCTGCGCTATCACCTCGTTCACACGGCGCTCAATCTCCTGCACCTGTTCTTCGGTCGGGCATGAATCTAGCAGGTAGTCGCACTTGCTCTTCTTCTTTTCTATATGTGCGTTCCTCGACCGTGGACAGCCGAACATCCGCACCATCGTCTGGTTCAAAATATGCTCCGCCGTATGCATCGGCGGGTATTCCTCTTTATTATGAGCGTTTAAAACAGGTTCTTGTTCCATATTCGCCCCTATTTAGATGCTATTTGCCCTGCTTTTTCTTGTAACGGGTGCTGGCAATGGAGATGATGACGACAACAGGAAGGAAGATGTAGATATAACCCTCGATGCATTCGATGGCCAGCATTGTGACAGCCTCGATGCCAACAAAGAAACTGACGGCGGCGAACAGGCAGCGGCCCACCTTGTGCGAGCGTACAATGTCGGCAATCAATTTGGCAATGGTTATGAACAACATCAACAGCTGGTAGACAATCATTATCCACACACTTGTAATAGGTGCAAAATAGTCGACCACACCGGCAATGGCGGCACCAAGAAGCATGACAAAGATGAGATACTGCCATTCTTGCCACGCTGTTTCCTCCATACCCCTGTTGTCGCTGACATATTCCACCATCAGCATCAATGCGCTGAGGAAAGTATAGACGACATAAGTAAGCAGCAACTCGCCAACCAGCGACCATCCAAGACCGACGATAGACTGCTGGCAGAACCACCCGATACTTATCTCATCGTTATGAAGCTGCCAGTCCTCGAACTGCGGCAAATCGCCAGAAAAACAGTAGTAATAAGTACTCAAAGTAGTGACGACAAGAAGTGTATAAAGCCAGGGAAACAGATTGCCTCGCTGCTTGTAGTATATCTGATGCGATATCACATGCATTGCCACTGCCAGCACCAACAGGAAGACCGGTATAGCTATCGGTGACAGACCCAGCGGATTGCTGTGGTGGAGTCCGAACAGCTCGGGCAGATTGGTCATCGGCGCATTGGCGTTGATGTAATCGGATAGCCTTTGAAAAAACATAATAGATGTTTTATTCGTTAAATTTAAAATGCAAAGATACTAAAAAAAATATTAATAGCCTTTTATTGGACAAAAAAGAAAGGCCGACCTCTTGGTCAGCCTTTCTTCGTTTCATATAGAGTGTGATTACCACAGCACGACGCGTTTCTCGGGAGCAAGCCACATGCCGTCACCCTCCTTGATACCGAAAGCATCGATGAACTCGGTGACCTGCGGCAGGGCGACGTTGACGCGGTTGCGACCCAGCGAGTGGACATCCATCTGGGTGAGCTGCAGGGCAGCAGCGGGACGGATGTTCGAGGCCCACACGGCGGCATAGGCCAGGAAGAAGCGCTGTTCGGGGGTGAAGCCGTCCATCTCTTTCTTGTTGACCTGCTTCTTGGCCATAGCGTTCTGCATGGCGAGATAGGAGACGTGGAGACCGCCGTTATCGGCGATGTTCTCACCGAGGGTGAGCTCGCCGTTGCCGTTCATCTTGCCCAGCTCGGGGTCGTCGAGGGCGACGCAGTTGTTGAAGGCCTCGATGAGGCACTGCTTGTTGGCGTCGAAGTTCTTGGCATCCTCTTCGCTCCACCAGTCGTTCAGGTTGCCGTTCTCGTCATACTGACGGCCCTGGTCGTCGAAGCCGTGGGTCAACTCGTGGCCGATGACCACACCGATGGCGCCGTAGTTGGCGGCATCGTCGGCGTCAAATTGGAAGAACGGGGGCTGCAGGATGGCGGCGGGGAAGCAGATCTCGTTGGTGGTGGGGTTGTAGTAGGCGTTCACGGTCTGCGGAGTCATCAGCCACTCGTCTTTGTCGACGGGCTTGTTGATCTTGCTCATCATATAGGCCACATCAAACTCGTTGCTGCGCACCACATTGGCATAGTAGCTGTCGTCCTTGATTTCCAAGCCGCTATAGTCGCGCCACTTGTTGGGGTAGCCAATCTTCACATAGATGGTGCTGAGTTTCTTGTGGGCATTGGCCTTGGTCTGGTCGGTCATCCATTCGGCCATGTCGATGCGCTGGCCAAGGGCGGTGATGAGGTTCTGCACGAGGGTCTCCATGCGGGTCTTGGCCTCGGCAGGGAAGAAGCGCTCGACATACAGCTGGCCAAGGGCCTCGCCCATGGCACCCTCAACGGTGCTGGTGACGCGTTTCCAGCGAGGACGGATTTCCTCGCGGCCGCTCATCAGCTTGCCAAAGAAGTCGAATTCTGCATTCACGAAGTCGTCGCTCAGGTAGTTGGCGGCACTGGTAATCTGTTGCCATGCAAAGTAGGCCTTCAGGGTCTCAATGTCGGCATCGGCTAGCACCTTGTTTACCTCCTCGAAATACTTGGGCTGGGCAATGTTGAAGCTCTTCATGCCCTCCATGATGTTCATGGTCTCGAAGTAACCCTTCCAGTCAATGTTGGGGTATACGGCATTGGCGCTGTCGACCGTGAAACGGTTGAAGGTAGCCTGCGGGTTACGGTTCTCAAGCTTGGTGTTCATGGCTTTGGCCAAACGGGTCTCGAAGGCCATCACCGTCTGAGCCAGCTTGTCGGCTTTCTTGCCGCTCATCTTGTCGTACCCAGCCATAGCGAACTCCTTCTCCATCAGCTCCACATAGCCCTTGCGGATGTTCTTGTTGTTGCCCTCGTCGAGCAGATAGTAGTCGCGGTCCCCCAGACCGAGGCCGCTTTGCCAAGCCCAAGCAATGCACATGTTGGCATCGTCCTTGTCGGCTTCGCCCATCACACCAAAGAGCACACCATAGCCGCGACGGTGCATCTTCAGCAGCTGAGCCCACACATCCTCGCGGGTCTTCAGGTTGTTGATTTCCTCCAAATAGGGCATCAGAGGGGCGGCGCCCTGCTCCTGCAGCTTCACGCTGTCCATGCCGATGTTGTACATGGTGGCAATCTTGTCGGCCAGCGAGCCGGCCTCGTTCTCGTTCTTGCTCACCGAGTCGATGATGTCGTTGACGTTCTTCAACGCATTCTCAGCCAGCACGTCGAAAGCACCGTAGCGCGAATGCTCGGCATCGAGTGGGTTGTTTTTCATCCAGCCGCCGCAGGCATACTGGTAGAAGTCGTCCTCCAAACGGGCGGTGGTGTCGAAATTGTCGGCGTTGACGCCCGAGGTGAGAGGGGCCTTGTGCTGACAACCGGTAGCGATAACTGCCATAGTAGCAATTGTTAAAAGGGTTTTCTTCATTGTATTGTTATTAAATTATTGTTTCAAAAACAAAATGCAAAAATACACAAAAAAAAACAATATGGTGGAAAAAAGGTGTCATCATGACGATGGAATGCATTGTTCTTCTATCGTTCTTCTAGAAGAACGATAGGTAAAATATAGAAAAACAGAGCATGTGATAGGCGTCACTTGAGCGAGTGACGCAGTATTTGCTTGTAACCGTTGAAGCTCTTGGTGGTGCCGTCGGTGAAGTGGAAGGTGATATGCGTGACGCGCATGTACTTGATTTTACCGCGGTCGTCCCAGAAGAGTTCGTCGAAGGTGTACTGGGCGGGCTGGTCAGGACGTATGGGACCCATGCAGCGCATGGTGCGCACCGAGCGGTGGAACTTGTCTTCCTGCACGCGGTCGCGGTCGTTGTAGGGGGCCACCGAGAGTTCGAGCATGCTGATGGTCTTGTCGTAGCAGTTGAAGAGGTTGAGCTCGACACCGAACATATAGTCGCTGCGGGCGGCCTTGATGTTCATCACGAATATCTCGTCGCGACGCATGCGCTCCTTGGCGCGCTCTACATCAGAGCGCATCTGCTGCTCCTGTTCGGCGATGGAGTCGGAACGGAGCTCTACGGTGATGGAGTCGATGAGAGTTGAGAGTTGAGTATTGAGTATCGAGAATTGGGAATCGAGGTTCTCCAGATGAGCATCGAGGGCCAGCAGCGAATCATCGAGGGCGGCCTCGTGCTGCTCATAGGCCAATTGGTCGGCCTCGGTGGCGAAGGCGCCCCATTCGGCCAAGCGCTCGAGAGCGCGCAAAGAGAGTGTCTGCGGGGTGCGTGTGTTGGTGACGACGGTGAAGGCCACAGGCCACTGCTCGGAGGCCTGGAAGGCGTAGCTCTGCCAGCGTATGGGACTGTAGCGCCCATAGCGGCGGTCGGCGGTGTCGACCTCGATGATGTGCGACAGGCGACCCATGTCAACATAGGCCCACTGCTGGAGGGTGGCGAAGCGCTGTTCCCAATAGCGGACGTCGACGAGATGTGGCAGCATCTGCGAGGCGATAGAAGCGGGGAGTTGGTAGTGGGTTGCGGGCAGCGACGTCTGCGGGGTGAAGAGGTAGTATTGGTTGCCAAATATGTTGCGATGGGGACCGGAAATCTGATAGCGGCAGTTGTAAGGCATTGTGGCGCCTGCGGCTTTCTCTACAACAGCACGTATATCGGCCGGCGGCTCTACGATGTAGGCGTCGGCAGCAGAAAGGCTTTCCAATGTGGAGAACGACCACGAATGCTGAGCGTGGAGGGTGGTGAAAGGTGAAAGGTGAAAGGTGAATAATAATAAGGAGACAAGGAGATAAGGAGATAAGGAGATATGACAAATGTGACGTCGGCGACATTGTCCTATGTAGTTAAAGTATTTAGCAAGTTTAGTTAGCATTATAATTTCATTTTTCACTTTTCATTTTTCACTTTTCACTTTCAATTAGTGTGCCGAGAGCCAGTCGGGACCGACGTCGACGCCGACATCGATGGTGAGTCCTTCAAGGGGCAGGGCGTTCTGCATCTCGCTGACCACGAGGGCTCGCACTTCCTCTTCCTCGGGACGGTAGAGGTCGAAGACCAGCTCGTCGTGCACCTGCAGTATCATCTTGGTGCGCAGATGGCGCTGCTGCAGCTGGTTGTAGATGCGCACCATGGCGAGTTTTATCATGTCGGCCGAGGTGCCCTGGATGGGCATGTTGACGGCGTTGCGCTCGGCAAAGGAACGCGCGGCGGCGTTGCGGCTGTTGATATCGGTCAGGTAGCGGCGGCGCCCCAGCAGGGTGCGCGCATATCCATGCGAGCGCGCAAAGTCCTTGCATTGCTCGATGAAGGCCAGTATGTCGGGGTACTGGTTGAAATATTCCTCGATGAGGGCGGCAGCCTCTTTGCGGGCAATGCCAAGTTGTTCGCCGAGGCCGAAGGCGGAGATGCCGTAGACGATGCCGAAGTTGACGCTCTTGGCGTTGCGGCGCTGGTCTTTGCTGACCTCCTCCATGGGTATGCCGTAGATGCGTGCGGCGGTGGCGGCATGGATGTCGAAACCGCTGTTGAAGGCATGGAGCATGTGCTGGTCGTGCGACAGCGAGGCTATGATGCGGAGCTCGATCTGCGAATAGTCGGCGGCAAGCAGCAGATGGTCGGCATCGCGGGCCACAAAGGCGCGACGTATTTCGCGTCCTCGCTCGGTGCGGATGGGGATGTTCTGCAGGTTGGGGTTGGAGGATGAGAGGCGGCCTGTGGCGGTGACGGTCTGGTTGTAGACGGTGTGCAGTCGCCCCGTCGAGGGGTTGATGAGCTTGGGAAAGGAATCGAGGTAGGTGCCCACAAGCTTGGTGACGGAACGGTATTCGAGGATGAGCGGTATGATGGCGTGGCGGTCGGCCAGACGCTGCAGCACGTCTTCGGCGGTGCTGTACTGCTTGGTGGCGGTGCGCGGCGGCTTGTCGGTGACTTTCAACTCGTCGTAGAGCACCTCGCCAAGCTGACGCGGCGATGAGATGTTGAACGGATGGCCGGCAAGGTCGTAGATCCGCTTTTCTATAGTGTCGCGCTCGGCCGAGAGACGCTGCGCATATTGACGCAGGGCATCGACGTCGATGCGGACACCCTCGCGTTCCATAGCCATCAGCACGTCGACCAGCGGCAGCTCGATGTCGGTGTATAGGTGCTCGAGGCCTGCGTCGCTGAGGCGCGCGGTCATCAGCGGGTATAGTTGCCATAGGGCTGCGGCTTCCGCCTGTGTGTCGGCAGGCACAAAGCCCAGCAGACCAGAACAGATATAGTCGAAGGTGTGGCGCATCTCGGCATCGAGCAGGTAGTGCACAAGCTGCACATCGAAGAGGGTGCCTCGCAGGGTGAGGCCGAGCTCGGCGACGATATATTTAAGGTTCTTAAGGTCAAAGCAGAGTTTGGTGGTCCCGGCATCGGCAAGAAGGCTGCCGAAAAGCGCCAGGTCGAGGTCGGCAACGTTGGCTGTCCACACCGTGTCGGCACTGGAGGCAAGCACCACCTCGGGACCCTTGACGACAATGGCTATGTCATTACCCTTCAGGGAGCCTAGAACATCAGCGGTGAGCTGTTCGTGCTGCACCTTGGGAGTCTCTGCTGCGGCAGGCGCCTGGTCGAACAGGGTGGGCTGGGCGGATGACTGCTTGATTGTTTGAGTGCTTGATTGTTTGAGTGGCTGAGTGGGGGCCTGATTGTTCCATTTCATTGCCAGCGAGGGGTCGCTGACGCTGAGGTCTGTGAAGACTCGGCGGGCAAACTGACGGAACTCGAGGTCGTCGCAGACCGAGCGCAGGAGGTCGTAGTCGGGAGTCTCGAGGACAAGGGCCTGTTCGTCGAAGGCTATCGGGGCGTCGAGCCTGATGGTGGCCAACTGTTTGGAGAAGAGGGCGTCGTCGGCATGGGTGCGGACCTGCTCGCGGAGCTTGTCATTCTTGATTTCGTCGACACGCGCCACCATCTCCTCGATGGAACCGAACTGGGCTATGAGTTTCTTGGCGGTCTTCTCGCCCACCCCGCGAATGCCGGGGATGTTGTCGACCGAGTCGCCCCAGAGTCCCAGCAGGTCGATGACCTGCAGGGGGTTCTGCACGTCAAAGCGCTCACACACCTCGGCAACACCCATTATGCTGTCCGGATTGGGACCATGGCCGTAGCGGTAGAGGTGCACTCGCTCGGTGACAAGCTGGGCAAAGTCTTTGTCGGGCGTAACCATGACGACTTCGTCGAACCCGGCCAGCTCGGCAGCATGGCTTAGGGTGCCTATGACGTCGTCGGCCTCGAACCCCTCGCAGGTAAGCTGCGGGATGCGGAAAGCCTCGATGACCCTGCGTATCCACGGCAGGTTGCTCTGTATCTCCTCGGGCATGGGGTCTCTATGGGCCTTGTACTCGGGGTACATCTCGTGCCGGAAGGTGGGCGCCGCCAGGTCAAAGGCCACGCCTATATGGGTGGGACGCTGGCTGCGCAGCAGGTCGTAGAGCGACACCGTGAAACCCAGGGCCGCCGAGGTATTGAAACCCTTGGAGTTGACACGCGGCGAGCGGTTCATGGCATAGTACCCACGGTAAACCGAGGCCATGCCGTCGATCAAGAGGAGTTTCTTCATATTCTCAAGTGGGTAGCCGGTAGTGGATAGTGGGTAGCATTAGTGGTCATGTGCTACACACTACCCACTATACACTATCAACTATTTAAGCGGATTGGCATTGAGCTCGTCGTATTCCTGTCGGTTGCGAAGTATGTTGCAAGCCAGGTATACCGCCGAACGGAACGACTGCTCGCTGGCACAGTCCTTGCCGGCAATGTCGTAGCCAGTGCCGTGGGCGGGACTGGTGCGCACATAGGGCAGGCCGGCGGTATAGTTGACACCCTCGGTGAAGGACATCAGCTTGAAGGGGATGAGTCCCTGGTCGTGGTAGAGAGCCAAAACACCGTCGAACTTGTTGAACTCAGAGCTGCCGAAGAAACCGTCGCTGGGGAAGGGACCGTAGGCGAGGACTCCTTTCTGCTGCACCTCGTCGATGACGGGCTTGATGACCTTGGCGTCGAAGTCGCCGATGACGCCGTTGTCGCCGGCATGGGGGTCGAGTGCAAGAACGGCAATCTTGGGCCTCGTGATGCCGAAGTCGCGCTTGAGGCTTTCGTTCATCAGCATCATCTTGTCGAAAAGCAGGTTGTGCGTCAATGCGCCGGGGACATCCTTGAGGGCAAGGTGGTTGGTGACGATGCCGATACGGATGCGGTCGCAGACCATAAGCATAAGGCTCGAACAGCCAAACTGGTGCGAGAGGTACTCGGTGTGGCCCGGGAAATCGAAGTCGGGAGCCTGTATGTTGCGCTTGTTGATGGGCGCGGTGACAAGCACGTCGACCTTGCCGGCCTTGAGGTCGGCACAAGCTCGGTTGAGGCTCTCGCGCGATAGGGCTCCGGCTATCTCGGTACTCTTGCCGAGGTCTATCTTTATCTCTTCCTGAGTGAGGTTGACGACATTGTATTTGCGGTCCTGGGCTTCTGCGGCGTCTCGTATGGCGTTGAAGGTCATCTCCTGCTGCACCGAGGCGAGCAGCTTCCGGTGATAGGACGCCACCTTGGTGGAACCATAGAGCACCGGAGTGCAGATGTCAAACATGCGGCTGTCGGCGAAGGTCTTGATTATCACTTCGTAGCCAACACCATTGATGTCGCCGTGGGTGATGGCCACCTTTATCTTTTTTTCGTTGTTGCTCATATAGTTAGTGTTTTATATTTTATCTGTTTGTCTGAGAATATCTCTTAGCCTTTAATCATATCCTGCATCTGCAAGAATGCATAGAGCAGGCGGATGCCGTAGCCCGAGCCGCCGACACGGTAGTAATGCTGCGGCTTGGTGAAATAGGCCACGCCGGCAATGTCGAGGTGTATGTATGGCACCTTGCCGGCAAAGTGTGCGAGGAACTTGCCGGCGGTAATGGTGCCTGCCTGCGGCGTGGTGCCACAGTTGCGGAGGTCGGCGATAGGGCTCTTTATCAGCTCGTCGTATTCACTCCACATGGGAAACTCCACAAGCCGTTCGTAGACCTGCTTGCCCACAAGGCTCAGCATGGTCATCGGATTCTCGGCTCCCACCTGCATGGCGGCAATGCCGTAGGTGGAAATGGCTCGCACCGCAGCACCCGTCAGGGTGGCGGCATCGACGATGAGGCGCGGATTGTAATTACGTGCTGCATAGGCAATAGCGTCGGCAAGGATGAGTCGGCCCTCGGCGTCTGTGTTGACGACCTCGACCGTGGTGCCATCGTACATGGTCAGGATATCGTCGGCAGCATAGGCGTTGAAGCCCGGTCGGTTGTCGGTCATCGGCAGCAACGCCACAAGATGAACCGGCAGACGGTTGTCCGCAGCGGCAAAAAGCACCGAAGCCATAGTGGCGGCACCAGCCATGTCGCTCTTCATCTCCTGCATATAGTCATCGGGCTTGATGTTGAGACCGCCGGTATCGTACATTATACCCTTGCCGACAAGGCAGATGGGCTGCTGCTTGGCAGCCTCGGCAGGCTTGTATTCCAGCACCACAAAGCGGGGCTCGTCGACACTTCCGCGGTTGACAGCCATCAGACCACCCATACGCAGGGCCTCGATCTGCCTCTTGTCCATCACCGTGCAATGCACATCCTTGAGGTCCGCGGCAATAGAGGCCAATTCGTCGGCAAAGGCGGCGGCATTGAGGTCCTGCACAGGCAGGTTGACCCACTCGCGGCACCAATAGATCCGGTTCCACAGACGCTGCGAGGCTTCGAGCTCCTCGGGCTTCAGAAAGAGGTTGTCGATGGTCAGCGTGTCCAAATGGTAGCTCTCCTTGGTGCGGTAGCGGTCGAAACTGTAGTCGGCCAGGGTGATACCCTCGACAAAGGCCGCCATCTCCTCGGGCAGCGTGCCTACGGCGCTGACTGCCAGGGATTGTACCTTGTCAGCCTCCAACCGGCTGAGCAACATGGCAGCACTGCGACGCAATTCCTCCTGGCATTCAGGCGAGGGTTTCTCGCTGTCGAACGACAGGAAATAGAGATGGTACGGCAGGCGGTCGAAGACCAAAAGGAAGTCTTTCTTCTCTTCGCGACGCACCTTGACCATGTCCAGCTCTTTCTTGCTCAGCGGCAACGTGCGCTCGGCCCCTTCGTCGCCATACAGGAACAGCAGGTCGCCGGCATGGCTTTTGGCATCTATTTTCTCTAGATTGTAAATCATATCTATGCGTGTGTTATCATTATTATTATCTTGTCGTGGCGAATCTGTTCCACCGTCTTGAGGAACATTTCGCGCGTGGGCATATCCATCCATGCCATCGGCTCGTCGAGGACCATTACGGGAGCATCGGTATGCAGCATGCGCGCTATCGCCACACGCTGCCACTGGCCCATACTCAGTTCCGCTCCGCCGTCGAAAACACGCCCCAGCATGTTGTCATATCCTTTGGGCAACCGCTCTATGAATGTGTCGGCAACAGCCTGTCGGGCCGACAGGGGTGCACCCTCGGTATGCGAGAACCCTATATTCTCGGCAGCCGTGAGGTTGAAACGCACAAAGTCCTGGAATAGCACGCCGACTTTCGAACGCAACTCCGCAAGGTCAAAGCGACGTATGTCGATACCGTTGACAAGCACCTCCCCTCCCTGCGGGTCGTATAGCCGCAACAGCAGCTTTACGAGTGTCGACTTGCCATAGCCGTTCTCGCCCTCTATGCGCGTCACCTCCCCCACCCTCGCACTAAGGCTGTAGTGGCTCAGCACATCACGGTCCATGTCGGGATATCGGAAGGTAATGTCGCGAAACTCCACACTCTCTATCCGTTCCGGCATCGGCTCGGGGTCGGCGGGCGACAGTATCTGCGGCCTGAAATCAAGGAAGTCAAAGAGGTTGCCGACAAAGAGACGGTTGTCATATAGGGCCGCTATTGCCGCCACCAGCGAGGTCAGGTATCCCTGCCCACGACGGAAAGCCTCGAAGAGCATCACAAAGCTGCCTATGGTAATCGCGGCGGCAAAGGTCCTTGTAACCAGCAGCCACACAACGGCAAGCATGGCGACAGCCTCTATCACACCGCAGAGCACATCGAGCACCCCAAAACGCCGCGAGATTCGCAACAGTTGCTGCACCAGCCGGCTGCGACTGCCGACAAAACGCTGGCGGAAAAAGGCGGTAAGGTTGAAGGCCCGCATCTCCTTGGCATAGTCACGCGCGGTAAGCAACGCCGAATAATAGGCCGTCTGCCGGTATAGCTGCGTGTTGTCGCGACGAAAACGGTAGATGCGCCGCGCCTTGTACAGCCTTACGGCAAAACTCGGCAGCACGGCAATAACCATTATCCCTATCACCCACCACGATGCGGCGGCAAGCATGGCTACAACTCCGGCCACCGACACCACGGCACCGAACAGCGCCATGAAGTTGTCCATAATCTGTATCGGCCGGTAGGAGGCCTCCTGCTGGGCACGATGCAGCGAGTCGTGGAACTCTGGATTGTCGTAGTACGACATGTCGAGCCTCGCAGCCTGACGCTGCATGATGTCGCTGAGGTTGTCAATCAGCCGCTGCCCCAGCACATCGTTGTTCACATTGTTCAGGGCCGAGACTATCCTGTTCATCAGGAAAACCAAAACCATAGCAACCAGATACGGTATCACCGCCTGCGGCTCGCCAACACCACGCACACCTGCCTCCACCGTGTCGACAAGCAGCTTCAGTATATAGAGGTTTACCAATGGCAGCACACTCTGCAAAAGGACATAGATCGCCTTGCGCCGGAACGACCACGGGTCGCACCTGCGCACCAACATCAATGCCTGCCACAGTTTCTTCATAGTATCACTATCTTTTTTATCACGTTGCCTTTCAACTCGTCGTTCATCCGCTGCCGCAAAGTCTCGCGACGCCAGGTCATCTCCTGCCGCAAGGCGGCGGCAGCAAAACGCAGACGCAAGGTGCCGTCGCGATAGGAGCACAGGGTGGTCAGTTTGTATATCAGGTCGCCGGCCAGATAACGGTAGGTCTTCTGCACCTCCATCTCCGACGCAAACTCCCCCATATCCAGCTGGCGGAAGAGCTTCTGCATGTAGTAATTCAACGGTCGGTCGGGCTGCATGTTCTGTCTCTGTTTAGCAATTAGGTGTCAACGCCCCGTTGGCAACGGTGAATATCTTATGGTCCAAATTCGGCAACGTATCGAATATGGCCTGCACCCGCCCGGGCTGCGTGTCGGTCAGAAACACCTGCCCGAAACGGTCGCTGCCCACAAGGGCTATCAGCTGCCGCACTCGCTCCATGTCCAGCTTGTCGAAAATGTCGTCGAGCAGCAATATGGGCTTCTGGCCACAATGGTTCTCCAAATACTGGAACTGCGCCAGCTTCAGCGCCAACGCAAAACTCTTCTGCTGCCCCTGCGAACCGAATCGCTTTACGGTCATCTCGCCGCCTAGCATAAACTGCAGGTCGTCTTTGTGGGGACCGGCATTGGTATATTGCGAATATTTGTCGGCTTGCCGACTCTCGCCAATCTGCTGGTCCAACGGACGCGGATCGGTCACATACTCAATACTCCCGGGCTCCCCCTCGCCCGCAATCCAATGGTAGTACTCCGCAAAAAGCGGCAGGAAGTCTTCTATGAACCGCCGCCGGGCGTCAAGCAACGGCTCTCCGTGTCGGCACAGCTGCTCGTCCCACACACTCACCATCCCCTCGTCCCACAGACGGTCCTCCCACATCTGCTTCAACAGCCGGTTGCGCTGGTCGAGGGCTTTGGTGTACTGTATCAGGTGGTCCAGATATACATGGTCCGTCTGCGACAGGATACCGTCGACAAACTTGCGGCGTCCCTCGCTGCCTCCGGTAATCAGGCTCTGGTCCCCGGGCGACACCATCACCAGCGGCAACCGCCCTATATGCTCGGCCAAGGTCTTGCAGGCTTTCTTGTTCCATCGCATCTGCTTCCCCTGCCCGCGTCGCAGGATACACGAGGCCATATCGTCGCCATAATGCCCGTGGATGGCAAAATAGTCTTCCCCGACAAGGATGTTCTGTATGTCTATAGGATTGAAATAACTCTTGCAGAACGATAGGTAGTATACGGCATCAAGCAGGTTGGTCTTGCCGGCTCCGTTGTTGCCGACAAAACAGTTCACATTGCCGCAAAACTGCACGTCAGCCTCGCGGTAATTCTTGAAATTGTTCAATATCAACCTGTCCAATATCATAACTCTAACATCTTACATCTTACATCTTACATCTAACATCTTACATCTTACATCTTACATCTAACATCTTACATCTAACATCTTACATCTTACCTCATACCTCTCAACTTCTCCGCCACCTCTTCCATCAGCCACCGCGGCGTCGAGGTGGCTCCGCTGATGCCCACCTTCGCGGCTCCGGCAATCCATTCGGCACACACCTCTTTGGCACCACCTATAAAGTGGGTGTTCGGTTGTATCTTGCGGCAGTATTCGTATAGGTAGTGCCCGTTGCTGCTACCCTCGCCGGCCACAAAAAGCAACACGTCGACCGACTTGGCGAATGTCTCCAGCTGCTCCGCCCGGTGAGCCACCTGGTTGCAGATGGTGTCGTAGGCCACAAAATCCGTCGGCTTCTGCTTCTCTATGTTCGCTATCAGGCTACGGTAGTCCTCGCGGCTCTTCGTGGTCTGCGAGTAGAGACGTATCGGACGGCCGAAGTCTATGGCCTCCAGTTCGTCGGGACGACTCACTATTATCGCCGTCCCTTCGGTCTGCCCGTTCAGGCCTGTCACCTCGGCATGGCCCGGCTTGCCGAAAATCACCACCTGCCCGCCCTCAGCCTTCATCTCTTCATATCCTCGGCGTATGCGGCGCTGCAACGTGAGCACTATGGGGCATGTGGCATCAATGAGATGTATCTTGCGCTCGGCGGCGGCGGAATAGGTCGCCGGCGGCTCGCCGTGGGCTCGTATCAGCACCGTGCTGCCGGCCAACCGCTCCATGTCGCCATGGTCTATCACCCTCAGCCCCTTGCGGCGCAGACGCTCAACCTCGGCGCTGTTGTGCACTATGTCGCCCAGGCAATACAAGCTGCCGCTGCGCGACAACTCCTCCTCGGCAGCACCAATGGCCTTCACTACGCCAAAGCAATAACCTGCATTATCATCAATCCTTACTTCCATCACTCACCGTACATCATACATCTTACATCATACATCTTACATCACTAACTCATACTCTGATTTTCCTGTCGCGCCAACTCCAGCACCTCCTCGTACTCCTCCGGACTCAGGTCGTTGTAGAAATAATATACCGGGTCAACCTTCTTCCCGTTCTGAATAACCTCGTAGTGCAGATGCGATCCGCTCGACATACCCGTGCTGCCCACCGTGCCAAGCTGCTCGCCGCGCTTCACATGCTGTCCCACACGCACCTTCACCGACGCCATGTGGGCATAGAGGGTCATGAATCCAAATCCGTGGTCCACCACTGCCACCACACCGTAGCCGCCGTAACCCTGCGGATTGCGGCCCGCCACTCGCACCACTCCGTCGCCCGTGGCATATACCGGCGTACCCTGTCGTGCCGTCAGGTCTATCCCGCTGTGCAGCCGCCGGTATTTCAATATCGGATGGAATCGCATGCCGAAACCACTCACCACCTTGCACCGGTCCTTGGCAACAGGCATTATGGCAGGCATCGAGGCCATGCGCTCGCTCTTCTTCCGCGCCATGCCGTACAACTCGTCGAGCGACTTCGACTCCACATAGAGGCGCTTCGTGATGTCGTCCACCTTCATGGTGGTACTCTTCAGCAACTCGCCGCTCTCCATCTCGTCAAACTCGGCATAACGCTCCACGCCCCCGATACCGCTGTGCCGCTCGTCGGCACTCACAGGCTCGCTCTCAAAGATGGTCCTGTAAAGCACGTCATCGCGCTCCTCCAGGTCCACAAGCACCTTCTCGGCACGGTCCACCCGGTCGCCTAGCAGCCGCGTCTGTCGCCGATACTGCGCCAGCTCGCGCTTCATGGCTCGCTCCTTGGGCGAGTCCATGAACTGCAGCCCCACAATCACTATCACCACACCAAGCACCACTCCGAACAGCACGTTGAAGCTGATACGGCGCACACGCTCCTTGAGCGACACGAAAACCTTCTCGTATCGCAACGTGTGGGGATTGAACCGATAGGTATGGCGCTGCTTCTTGCTCATAGGCTCTCCCTCAGCTCGTCATAGGCACCAACAAAATGCATTATCGGACGCACATGGTTGAAATACCACGTCAGGTCATACTCCGGTATACGTATCATGCTGGCAGCATCGCCCAGTCGGCTGCTGATAACCTCCACGGTCTCCTCGATGGCCAGCTCCTGACACACTATGGTCAGGTCCTTCAACGGCACAAGGTCGAAGTCCACCGTACTGCGCGCCACAATCATGTGCGTGGGCAACAGGTAGTAGTGCACCCCGCGCGAATCGCGCAGTATGGGTATGAAATGGTCGCAGCGGATAAAATCGAAAATACCCATATCGAAATACACCTGCACATATTTCTCACGCGTGGCCTCGTTCAGGTGCCACACCCGGCGGCATCCCGCCACCTTAGTGAAACACTCCACCATGGCACAGTACTTCTCATACTGCTCGGGGGTGCAGAGGTCCTTGACGTCGAGCTCCACCGAGCGCATGTCATGCCCCAGCTGGCTGATCTTGCTCTTGTAGTGGCTCATCACGCTCACCAGGAACTTGTTGCTCTTGTGGCCTATCTTGTCCTTGATGCCGCGCACCACGCGCTCCAGACGCTCCTCCGTGCGCCCTACGCCCAATGCGTTGACATAACAATCCAGTATACGGCGCTTCAACGGGTCCTCGGCCATGGCCAACGCCACCCGCGCACGCTCGATCTCCTTGGCATAGCTCGGCTCGAGGTCCAGCAGCAGACGCCAGTATTTCGGCTTCTGCTTGGCCAACTGCTTGCGCACGAACTCGTGGTAGCTGTGACTCTCACTTTCGCGCTCTATGTATCCCGTTCCCGGAACACCGGCATTCACATAGCGGCGGCCGCCATACTGGCCATTGCCTCCGTCGCGCACACCGAAGTCTGTGTAGTAGAAATGCTTCGACTGCCTGATGTAAAGGCCTTCGGTAACCTTCACCCGTTTGTATGGAAAAATCGTCATAGTTGATTTGATGTTGAGCGATGACTCTTGAACGACGAACTGGCCATCCAGCTCGTAATTCCCATCAACACTCGTTTGTTATTCATTTTCTCTGTTATTAACCGTCTTTGTTGTTGCCACCAGTAGTTTTATCAATTCCTCACAATCATCCATTAAACTGTAAACCGTAAACCCTACCCACCATTCGAGTAATTCGCCAATAATCAACCGGCTCCCGCCCTAATTCGCGTAATTCGTAAAATTCGCCGTTAAACCTTAAACCTGGAACTTGGAACCTGGAACCAATCACAATTCGCCGTTCATAATAACTAACCACCATTCGAGTAATTCGCCAATAATCAACCGGCTCCCGCCCCGTCGCCAGGCTCTGCCGCCGGCGAGAAATCTACGAGATTTAAACGACCCCGCACCCGGACAGAAATCCGCGCAGCGCAGTAATTTACGGAGCTCCGAAAGTCGAGCGCAGAGTCATGCTTGCATGAGCTATGCCGAGATGAAGGAGTGTAGACGAAGTCAAGATTTACGAGATTTCTGCCCGCAGGGCAAGGCGCATCAATACCGGCTCCCGCCCCAGTTCGAGTAATTCGCCAATAATCAACCGGCTCCCGCCCTAATTCGCGTAATTCGTAAAATTCGCCGTTCATAATAACTAACCCTAATTCGCGTAATTATTCGCTATATTTAATTTATTTCAGCGGTGCTCATCACCCCTTCGGGGGTCGTAAAATTCGCCGTTCCTCATTCATCATTAATCATTACCCATGTATCGCCTCGCCGTGTGCTGCCTCCAGGGCCTCCATCACCGCCTCGCTCATCGTCGGGTGCGGATGGATGGCCTGCGCCACCTGGCGCGCCGTCAGGCCCTGCTCCCGGGCAGCCACTATCTCGGCAATCATCTCCGTCACGTTGTCGCCACACATGTGGCATCCCAGTATCTCGTCGCTCTTGGCGTCGACGACGACCTTCACGAATCCGTCCGTGTTGCCCGCTGCCGTGGCCTTGCCGCTGGCCTTGAAGAAGAACTTGCCTATCTTAACCTCGTGACCGGCGTCCACAGCCTTCTTCTCCGTCAGGCCCACGCTGGCCACCTCGGGAGTGGTGTATGTGCAGCCAGGCACATTGCTGTAGTTCACCTTCACAGCCTCACCCTTCACTATGTGCTCCACACAGCAGATGGCCTCCTTCGAAGCCACATGCGCCAACGCCGGACCGTGCACCACGTCGCCGATGGCATAGTACCCCGGCACATTGGTGCGGTACCAGTCGTCGACCTCTATCTTGCCGCGCTCGAACTTGATGCCCGTCTCCTCGAGACCCAGGTTCTCCAGGTTGGTCACCACGCCCACGGCACTCAGCACCACGTCTACGTCGATTACCGTCTCGGTGTTCTTCTTGATGTCTTTAACAGTAACGTGACAGATGTCGCCCTCTATGTCCACCTTCTCCACCGAGCACGAAGGCATCACCTTCATGCCCATCTTGCGGAACGAGCGGCTCATCTGCGCGGCAACCTCCTCGTCCTCGTTGGGCAATATTTGCGGCATGAACTCCACCAAGGTCACCTGCGTGCCTATCGACTGGTAGAAGTAGGCGAACTCCGAGCCTATGGCGCCGCTGCCGCACACCAGCATGCGCTGCGGCTGCGTGCGCAGCGTCATCGCCTCGCGGTAGCCTATGATATGCTTGCCGTCCTGCGGCATCGCCGGCATCACCTTCGAGCGTGCGCCAGTGGCGATGATGATATGGTCGGCCTCATACTCCGTGCCGTCCACGTTCACTTTGTTGCCGGGCATCACCTTGGCGGTACCCATGATGACCTCCACGCCGGCCTTCTTCAGCAGGAACTCCACGCCCTTGTTCATCGTCGATGCCACACCGCGGCTTCGGTCCACCATAGCGTTGAGGTCGGCCTCCACGCCCTCGGCCTTCACACCGTAGGCGGCGGCATGCTTGGCATAGTTGAACGCCTGCGCGCTCTTCATCAAGGCCTTGGTGGGTATGCAACCCCAGTTGAGGCAGATGCCTCCCAGGTTCTCACGTTCCACAACGGCGGTCTTCAGGCCCAGCTGGGCACCCTTCACGGCAGCCACATAGCCTCCCGGCCCACTGCCGACAACAATCAAATCGTATCTCATAATCTGTATTTTATTTATTATTATTCATATTTAACAAAATGCAAAGATACAAACTTTCCCCGACATGACCAAATATTTTCGCTTTTGGCACATAAAACAACGTAAAATATTGCCACAAAAAAATGGGGCGGCCAGTTTGTGGTCGCCCCGATTTCTCACTCATAAAATAGGCAATGTATCTAGAACCTTTATTCTTCGTTGACGGGAATCCGGTTCAGTTCTTCCACGAACTCGGCATTATCCTCTTCCAGGTGGTCGACGTACATCTTGAGGCTCGACAGCTCGAAATGCAGCGAGTCATTTTCGGCCTTGAGTTCATCGATGCGTGAATTCAAATAATCCAACTCCGTGCCCACTTTCACGTTGTCGCAAGCGACAAACAGCAAGGCAAGGAGAAATATTTGGCACCCGTTTTTCATTTTATTTGCTCGATTTACGCCTATTGCACTCGCGACAAAGCATGTGGCAGTTCTCCTCTACAGTACGCCCGCCCTTGCTCCACGGGATGATGTGGTCGCCTTCCATAAACTCATAATCAAACTCTCTTTTGCAGCTTGGACAGATATGTCCCTGCTTCTCCCATACCGCCAGTTTAATGTCTTCGGGGAATGCGCGGAGGTCCAAATAATGTTCATCTCCGGTGAGAACATACGGGATAATGCCACTTTGTTTCTGTATCTCGCTGTCGCGCATCAGCTCTGAGATCCGTTTCCCTAATGCGACGGTATCAAGTGTTTCCGAGCCATATTTGTCGTATAACCACGCCCAATCCAACCCTTTCATAATCTTTTTGAACTTTTTCATGTCGAAGTTCGTAATAGCCCAGTTGAGAACTGTTTGGAAATAAGTCCACAGGTTATTGGCATTGGGGTCGTGTTGATGTTCCGCCATATATCCCACAGCAGTTTGCATGTGTCCGCTGCGCGTCTCGTGTTCTGCCATCCATTCCAATGCTTTCTTCAAAAAATCCTGTCGGATAGGTGTTCCGTTCACCAAATCTTTGCCCAAACGGGCAGCTCCGCAGTTGGTTTTGGAGAAATGCTTTTTTGCATCGCTGACAAAGGGACCTGCATAGACGGCATTATTTATTTCCTGCTCGTTGAGCGGCTTGCCGGCAATGTTGATGGTCTTGAACCACTCTAACTTCTCGCTGGCTTCACCCTCGCAAACATAGATGGTGAGTTTATAGTCGAGAATTTTCTTCTTGATATCATCTGGTTGGTTGAAGAAATTCTTGAAGAAATAAGCAAATTTTCCATCGACATACTCACACAGCGACAATGTACGTTGCTGACCGTCCATCACTTCGTAGGGGCATTCGGCATCGTCCGACCGCTTCACCCAATACATCACATTCAGCGGATATCCGTTCAACACGGTACGGATTACCGCCTGCTGCTCCTTCTCATCGTAGATAAACTCACGCTGGTAAGGAGGACGGATATCGAGCAATCCGCCATATCCGCGGACGCCCATTTCGTCGTTGTTCACATAACCCTTGGTGATGTCACCAACTGTTATCTCGAGTGGTTTTATTGTCATCATATCGTCTTGGGGTGTTTGTTGCGAATTAATAGTCTATGATATCTTTTTTGACAAAGAATTCCATTGTATAGCTTTTGCCTTGATTTAAATTCTTTAAATTTGGGCATTTTACGTAGCGTCTCTAATCTAATACAAGGCTCACAACAACCAATTATTTCAAATTGATGAGGATTAAAATGATAGAGAAATGTTATTGGCACACCCATTATCCCATTATAATCAAGAGGAACTGCAAACGAATCAGAAACATCAATAGCCTCTGTATCTTCATATTTTGGATACTCTTCCGAAGAATAGTGACAAACTAAATCCAAGTAATCGTCACGTTTTGGAATTTCTAAATTTGTATACCAAGTAACCCCTGAAACTCTAATCATTCCTTCCCTATGATCACTGGCTGATGCAATGTCTTCATAGGGAGACTTAAAATGACCTACTGCACCTTTAAAACCATAACCCCACCAAACTTTATTATTCTTTATAAGAGGAAAGACTTCTTTGTATGTTATGGCATTCTGGTGTCCAATGATCAAAAACTTTTTTTCATACTCAATAAGTTGCCCAACATATTCCCTAAAAAGTGAAAATGGCGGATTTGTCACCACAATGTCGGCCTGTTTCAGCAGTTCAATACATTCTGGGTCACGGAAATCGCCAGTCTTAAGCTCGGAAAGGATGTTTTTGTCGTTCTGCAAGAGTGTCCTCACATCGCTCAGGTCGACAGCCCCGTCACCGTTCATATCCTTCACCTCGGTAATCTCCACCTTGTAGGCGGGTTTGCGAGGCTTTTGGTCTTCATCGCCAAAATCAAGCTGCAACTCATTTCCCTGCACCGGTGAACCATTGTAGCAAGTGCAAATAAGCTTCTTTAACCCTAGTTGATTGAACCGCAAAGCAAAATACTTGAAGAAATTGCTCTCATAAGGGTCGTCGCAGTTGCAAAGCACAATTTTGTCACGGAAATGCGGCCAATAGTGCTGCAACTCCCGTTCTATATCCGTCAGTTGAGTATAAAACTCATCCTTTTTTGCCGTCTTTGCGGCATTCAGATTTTTGTTTGCCATAATATTAGCCTTTACGAGCGTGGCTACCTATCAGGCTTACGGGCAATATTGGGCACTAAAAAAGCGTAGACTTTGACTATCCACGCTTCAGAGGCCCTGAGATTGCCCGCAACAGTTGATAAGTCGCCGTCTACGCATTGCGCAGACGCTCGCAGACTTATTCGATAACTGTTGCTTATTTGAAATTTCTCAGGTTTCTGAAGCAGTGCCGAATAAATAGCAAACGCTGGTTAAATTATTGTTTCTCTATTCTTTGTGTTTTCTTATTTATGTTTTTTTTTTACTTTCTATCGTTTCATTTTCGAGGTGCAAAGTTACTATTTTTCTTTGCCACTCTCTATCTCTTTCACCTCGGCATCTTCTGTCGGCAGCAGATAGTCGGCAGCACGCTCGTGGGAGATGACGCTGTGGCCAATCTGCTTCTCCACCTCGTCGCGTGCCGCTTTGGCGGCCTTCCCTCCGCTTTGCGCCACCCGTTTGTTCTCTTGCATCGTCTGCGGATTGCGGTTGCGCGAAATCTCGGTGGTGGCGGCTTCCGCCAATGTGTTCAAGGCCAACTCCAGATTGGTCATATTGTCGCGCAGGTTTTCCTTGGTAAGTCCCTTGTAGCGTTTGTATTCTCCGGTGGTCATACCACTCCACGCCTTGGTGAGGATATTGGTGAGGATGGCGAAGTCTTTCTGCTCCCTCACGCCCGAACGCTCCCATTCGTCGGTAAGCTCTTTGCGTGTGCGTATGGACTTGAGCCGGTTCTCTATCCAGCGCTCGCTATATCCCTGGCGACAGTAGTCCTCGACGGCCATCTGGAAGGTCAGCTCGGGGTCAATCATCTGGTCGATACGCTGCGCGCCCACTTCAGAAAGCCACTGCTTGATGGGTTCGGCTTTCTTGGAAGGAATAGATTGGATAATGCGGAAAATTCCCTCAAGATCAGCGGAATTGGTCTTGCGATGCTTGCCGTCGGGTGCGAGCATTTCAACAGGGGTACAAATTGTACCCCACTTGGAGTTGAGTTCGGGGTCGCGAGCTCGCATGCGCTTGATATATTGCTTGACATCCTTGCTGTCGGTTAATATTTGCACTATATCGGCAACGGAGAAGTAATATTTCTCCTCCTCCTCATTCCAGGCAATTCTAACCTGTTTCCCTTCAAAAAATTGTATGACGTTCAGTTGTGTCATTGTGTCGTCTTCAAGATTGCAAAAATACGAACATTTTCTATATTGACCAAATTTGTTTTGTTCGCACCCGCGCAAATTTATATTTATAGCCCGAAAATTGTTTTCAACAGACGAGATATTTTACTTTGTAAAAGGAAGTTTGGCTGCTAACAGGGATGTTTATAACTTAACTTTTACGGACCGTGAATTATTCGTATTTTTGCATTTCAAAAAGGCCTATTAACAGGAAGCATTATAAATGGAATATTGTATGTCGGTCATAAAAACTTTTCAGAAATGAGCAAACTTGTATTTAATAGTATCGCGGTCGAAAGACGCAACAACTACAAAGTAATAGACCTCTTCGCAGGATGTGGAAGCCTTGAAAAAGCTATGGCAAGCACATGGAAGTATGCGTCTATCCGTGTGACAAAAGAATCATCTGAAAGACTGTGGGAAAACAATCCATGTTTGAGTGGTTTGTCGGAGGCTTTCTTTGCCGTTTGGGAAATTGAACTTAATGACATTCCAAGGGGCGAAAAAATCTCAGTTAAGGCAGATCTGAATGATTTATATCGTATTGGAAGATTTGAAATGACACAGAAAATTGTGCGTTATTTCAGAGGTCTTGGATTCCCTGTGTGCCGCGATTTTATTGGAAGAATCGAAGTGTGGATTCCCAAAGATGAAGGGGGCTCTATCCTTTACAACAGATACACACTCAGACCCTATTATAAAGACATAATTGATGGATGGCAGATTGATGTCAGTCATAGTGGTGAAAGTCGATGCTCAAAGAAAACCTTGTATGAGGTTGATCTTGATGATCATGGATTTGACGTCATCGCTGGTACAGAAGTACTGCACAGAAAGCAGGTCAAGCAACACCATTTCCAGAAATTTGGTGGCGGCTGTCCTATTGTAAATAAATACACAAAGAAAGTGCTCAATTTGTCAGAGCCACGTTCATACGACAAAAACAAGTATGCTACCAAGATGAAGAAGATTAACGACTTCATTCAAACATACCTTGTAACATCGCAGTTTCAAGATGCTCTTGACATTAACATATTGAACAATGGTGCTTTGATTGAAGTCAAACCAAGTGATATACTGATGGTTGAAGACAAGGCAAAGAACCTCAAATACGGCGATGGCTATATTGGGGCTACACCTAGAAATGAGTTCTCTGAACATGGCCCATTCACCCAACCAAAACCGTTCAAGTACTTCTTTGTCAGTTTAGATTCACCTAAGAGTAATGCTGCACGGAATCGCCTTTACAACATTTTTCAGAATGGCTGTGACACTTCCGTAATACGCCAAGGCGATATAGAGACGGGTACGAACAGGACTTTCAAACGACTGGGGGAGTATCTAAACCAACCTTTGTCGTGGGTTTCGAAACTCAGTCTTTCATACAAGTCATACGACACAGCACTACAAGAATTGCGGCAACATCTGATGGATGACAGTCGCTTCATTCCTGGTACCAACTACATAGCCATAATTATAAGCGAGATTCAAAAGGATACACAAGATCTTCGCCTGCACGAATTATATTACAGGATGAAGGAACTGCTGATGAAATCAAAGATTACATCACAGGTCATCTATGCTCCAAATATTGGCGATAAAAATTTTGGATACTTCCTTCCCAACATTGCCGCAGCCATTACCGGAAAGCAGTTTGGTATGCCCTGGGGATTGGAAAGCCTTTCGCAGCGAAACGATATGATTGTCGGCATTGGAGCATCCAAACAAAAAGGGCGGAAACCTTATCTCGGTACTGCTTTCTGTTTCGACAAGGAAGGTCAGTTCCGTGAGTTTGATTGTTGTCAGGCAGAGGATACCGAGGCATTGGGAACAAGCTTGAAGAAAGCACTCTGGCAATTCTGTAAAGAGTACCAGAAACCCGACCGACTCATTATTCACTATTATAAGAAACTTCGACGCGAAGAAGGAGAGCAGATTGAAATGATGCTCAAACAGAATGGCTTACATTGCCCCGTGTATGTGGTCAATATGGTAACTGCCGTGAATGATGACTTGATAGCGTTCGACGCAAGCAAGAGCGACTATATGCCAGCAAGTGGAACATATGTGCATCTGAGAGGTACACAATTTTTACTTTATAACAACGAGAGATACTCCGATAATGGAAAGGCTGACATCCTTTTCCCAATCAAGTTAACTATCACAAGCGCAAACACTAATACTGGAAGCATACCGACTAAGGATGACACCATCGATATTATCACTCAGGTTTATCAATTCTGCCGACTCTACTGGAAGTCGGTCAAAATGCAGAACGTGCCCATAACAATTGCCTACCCAGAATTGGTTGCTGAATATGTTCCACATTTCAACGATGAGAATTTGCCTGAGTTTGGAAAACATAATCTCTGGATGCTATAAAGGATTACAGACATGACGTTACCTATTATTGATAGTATGTTGAGAGGGGATTTGCGTAAGCGGATTCTTGCCACGTTAAAGACTGAAAAAGAAATATCTTTACTGTGGAGAGATTTGATAAAAGCATACACTCAAAGTAATCAAAGTTTGATGGCATTAGAGAATTCTCTCATTGCTGCTGTTGAAACAAGTGGACTTGTTCAGGTGTCTGCCGTTTATAAGAATGACAGGGATCAACGTCTGGGTGCAGAACAAGCGCGGGAGCAGGGTATGAACTTTGGAGATAATGACTATACTATTGTCAATGAGAAATTGTGCCTTGATGGAGTCTTTGAGCCTATGCCAGAAGCAACCCCGACCGATAAATTTCTGCACCTGCTAGTCAAGGTGGAATGTCAGCGCACCATAGAGGCGCTGCTGATGCTTGTTGCCTCAGCCCATGATGACGGAGTGGTTCGTACATATATCCGCAAACTATTCGCTTACATAACTTCATTATGTAAAGATGCTAACGATATATATCTAAAGAAAGAACTAACATTATTCTATTTTGAATTGTTCCACACATTCAAAAGTGTACTAGATAAAGGTAATCTACAGACATACGAAACAGACTTTGAGAATTTTATTTTTGAATGGAAGGGAGAATTCCCCAGCAATGAGGTGATTGCAAGGTATAACGATAAATTAAATACGTTTACGCAGTCAATAGAAAATGTATCTGATTCGACAAAGTCAGAATTGCCAAAGCATATCCAACCAGAAAAGGTTGTTCAGAAGGATAAGTTTGATTTATTCTTGGATGTTGCAAATAAATTCACCTTTGAAGAAATGCCAAAGGTCAAGGAACTCGGTACCCCTCAAAAGATTCGTCAGTTGGTGGAATGTATGCTGCAAGAAAAAGAATCCGCAGCTGACACTTTTGGACATATTGCTGCATGGCTTGATTATCTGGGATTCTACAAATGGATTGCAGATAATCATATGATTGGTTTTAAGCTTAATCAATATGACGATTGGTGTACAAAGAATATAATGAAAAAAACAAGCGGTAATGCATTTAGACATTACAGGTTGTCTGTAGGCGTTAAAGAAACGGATACGGAGAACGCATCTTATAGATATTTGGGGTGGAAATACAAAAAAATAGTGGAAGAAGAGTATAAAATGATACTCGAAGGATAGTACACAGCTGCTTAATTACACAAAAAAACATGCCTTTGAATGGTAAAAAACACCGCTCAAAGGCTTTTTTTTGCCCAAAAAATGAACAAGGTCTGAAAAAGTCCGAATTCCGTACCCAGAGTCCGAAAAGGTCTTTTTTTTGAAAATCAGGGTACAAAAAGGTCTTGTGTCCTTTGCAACCAGAATTGAATAGTTCGGTTCTGGCCGTCTGAGGTTGGCAAACAGATGGTCTAACGCCTAAAATCCCCAAAATATGACAAAGGATTTTAAAAACAAGAAAAGACCATCAGGTTTCATGACGAACAAACCTCAGGTCAAAAAGATGTTCCCCAACACGGACCTCTGCTTCGATGTGAAAACACTCCTGCTGAGCGACCGTAAAACAAAATTCGGTAAGGAATACCCGGGCGTGCTTATGCACGACAGGCCTTTCCACTACACCTTCATGGAGACACTGCCACCAACGGCTGGCAAACGCAACCCGCATGTCTTCATCGGCCACTACATCACCATCACCCGCAGGGACGACGGCAGCCTCCGCCTGAATTTCCGCCCCTTGAAGAAGGACGACAATTTCTGCGTCGACAGCTATGCCATCGGCGTTTGTATCGAACTGCGCAAGGCCCTTGCCGGCCTCGTAGGAGAAAGGAGGCCGAGAAGCTAACCGACCCCACCCGTCACAGTTGTCACAGTGTCACAGTTGAAAAAATGGATACCCCTCATCTCGAACACACCTACTTTTTACACTTATAACTTATTAATAATTAATTAAATAGATATAGTATAGAATGAAAAAAGCAGGACCAACATACCCTCAAAAAACAACTGTGACAACTGTGACTGTGACGCTCAAGATGTTATTTTTAACCCCTAAAATCAACAAATCAATGAATTACAATATTTTCGACAAAAACGCTCCGGCAATGCCTCAGCCGTCAAGAGGCACAGAATTCTGCAAACTTCTCCTCTCACAGGCCTCGAAAGACATGCGCGAACCCCTCGTCCCGATGGCTATGCCCGCTCTCGCCTCGCATCTCACCGATGTGGAATTCAAGTATTGCGACAACAAATACTATGAACTTTGCGGCCAAATGGGACACCTTATCGGCCCTTCGGGTATCGGCAAGGCCCAGTTGACCCACCTCATCGAAGCCATCATGCGTTCGTTCCGCAAACACGATGAACTGGAATACCAGAAACTAGTCGACTGGCAGCGCCAGGTGAAGACCCGTGGCGCCAACAAGGAGAAACCCGAACGCCCCGACGTAGCCTTCTGGTTCCCGCCCGCCGACCTCACCAACGCCTCGTTCCTCCAAAACGCCATAGCGCTCGAGAAGATGGGCGGCCGCACCCAGTACCTCAACCTCCCCGAGGTCGAGATGGCCGACCGCATCTGCGGCGGTCACAAGGCCGTGAGCCAGATGATACGCAACATCTACGACCGCCAGCGCGCCGGCGCACTCCGCGCCACAGCCGACGGCGTCACAGGCAACCCCGTCCTCCGCGCCAACATAACCATGAGCTCCACTCCCGAGGCCGCCCGCGCTTTCTATAAGAAGGACTTCACCAATGGTTTCTTCGGCCGCATCCCCTTCGCCTACAAGGCTCGCGGCGAACGCAACGGCCGCATCCCGCGACAAGGGGCCTACGGCGAAGAGTTCCTCCACAAGCTCGACGACTACCTGCTGCGCCTCGACAACTGCAAGGGCCGCTTCGAGGTGAAGCCGCTCAACAAAATCGCCGACCAGCTGGCCGAAGAGATGGCCAATATCGCCGACCTTGCCGACGACGACACGCTCTTCGAACTCTCGCACCGTAGCATCTTCGCCGCCTGGAAGAAAGGCGCCACCCTCTGGATTCTCAACGACCAGACCTGGTCCCGCTCCATCGGCGATTTCGTCGCCTGGTTCTGCTACTACGACCTCTGGTCGAAGGTTCAGGTCTTTGGCGATATGTTCAAGGGCGCCGACGTACCCTCGGACGAGGTCCAGCGTAGCGGCCCGAAGAATATGCTCGACAGCCTCGAGCACTCCTTCAACGCACAGCAACTCGAAGCCCTTCGTCTGAGCCTCGGCAAGAGCAAAGAAGGCACCAACCATCAGCTGCGCACCTGGAAACACCGCGGCTTCATCACCTACAACGACCAAACCGCCCTCTACACCAAAACCCCCGAATACCTTGGAAAATTGAAAGTTGAAAATTGAAAGTCCCTAGGCAAGCAAAGTCCGAAACATGAACATTTGTCTTTGGTATGCCGTCGGCTCGGCCGACAACTTCTTAACTTCTTAACTTCTTAACTACTTAGAAAATGACCAAATTCGATCTTCAACCCCTCCGCGACCTTCCCATCGAGGAAGTCGCCGTTCGCCTAGGCCTCGACGTGCGCCACCACAAAGCACTATGCCCCTTCCACAACGACCACCACGCTAGTTTGTCGTTCAACGTAAGGAAGAACACCTACCGCTGCTTCGTCTGCGACGCCCACGGCGACACCATCGACCTCGTCCGCCACCTCCTCCACAAGGACTTCCGCGAGGCCTGCCAATGGCTCTCCAACGGCACCTACGAACCCCATCCCAACCTCCCCTCTCCTCCCAGGCGAGGGGCCGGGGGTGAGGCCCCATTCGACGCCAACCGCTACTCCCGCTTCTTCGACCACCCTTACCTCTCCCCGGCAGCCAAAGCCTTCCTCTTCGACCAGCGCCGTCTCGACCCGCGTGTCGTCCGCTGGTGCCGCCTCACCTCCTGGCGCGACCGACAAGGCACCGACTGGCTCCAGATACCCTACTACGACCGCGACGGCAAACTCATCGGCCTCCAGAACCGTAACCTTACGCCAGGCGGCGAGCCGCGCTTCAAGTTCCCACGAGGGTCGCAATGCACAATCTACAACCTCCCCGTACTCAACCGGCTCCAACCCGGCGAGGCGCTCTACATCACCGAAGGTGCCTCCGACTGCTGGGCAATGCTCTCCTCCGGCCACAAAGCCATCGCCATCCCCTCCGCCACCCTCCTCTCGCAGAAAGACAAAGAATTACTATCCACTATCCACTACGCACTATCCACTAGTTTCCACATGTATCCCGACCGTGATGCCCCCGGCGAACGCCTCTTCCTCCAGCTGAAAGAGATCCTCCCCAACATCCACCACCACCAACTGCCACCAGATTGCAAGGACTACAGCGAATTATATCTCAAAAACCTCCTTGCCCTGCGGGCAGAAATCTTGTAAATCTGGTAAATTTCTGCTGACGCAACCCTTAACCGCCGCTGCGTCAGCATTCGAGTAATTAGCTTGTAATTAATAATTCGTTTAATTAGTCAAATTCGCCGTTAAAAATGGAAAATTTCAAAATCAAATCCTACAGCAAGAAAGAACTGTCCCTTCTCTTCTTCCCCGACAGCACGCCCGAAACGGCCGTGAAGCACCTCATGGCCCTCATCCGCCGCAACGACATGCTCTGGGACGAACTCCTGTCGACGGGCTACAAAAACACCAACAAGACCTTCACGCCCCGCCAAGTGCAAGCTATCGTCGACTGGCTTGGGGAGCCAGGATAGGCTCAAAATGCAAATTTCAGTCCTAAACTTCCATTTTTTGCAGCCGTTTCTTTAACCGTTAACCGTTAACCATTAACCATTAACCGTTACAATCTGCCGTTATCGGCAGCCATCCGCCGCAAACGTCAGAACCCCACGAAAAAAGGTCGTATCTTTGCAATCGAATTCAAAAGAAAACCCAACCATAACCCTAACATTATCCGTTCATCATTCATCATTAACAATCCCGTTCATCATTCATCATTCCTCATTCATCATTAATCTTCCGTTCATCATTCATCATTCATCATTCATCATTAACAATCCCCTTCCTCTCACCTAACTCTCACCTAACTCTCACAATCGAAAACTCCCAAACGCCCCAACGCCAGGCACAGCCGCCGGCGAAAGATTCGAGTAATTCGCCTAAAATTGACCCATGCAGCAATTCGCTTAATTCGTTAAATTCGCCGTTACAAAGAGAAAAACCGATAATTAAACCCGAAGGTACCTTAAATTAACCATAACCATTAACCTTTAACCGTTGCGCAAAGCGAGAGCAGAGCAGGCGCGCATGCTATGCCGAGCCGAAGCAACGTGAATGAACAAAGTGAATTAACCATTAATCATTAACCAATCAACCGGAGAAAAAGAAGCTACAGAAGAAAGAAGCCACCAGACAAACCTCAGGCATGCAAGGTTCGCGATATAAGCATTTGTCTTCTGCCCTTTAGGGCCTTGAGCACCGCTGAAAAACAAATTAAATTAGCGAAAAACTCCTTAACTTCTTAACTACTTAACTCCTAAAGAAAACAAACCATTAACCATTAACCATTAACCATTAACCAAAACCACTATGGCAAAACAAGTCTCAACTCTCAAGGTCACCGGAAAGCTCGGTGACATCGTGGGCACCAAAGGCCCCAAAGGCGACATCATCGCCCGTACCTACCAACCCAACGTCAAAAACCCCCAGACCTCGGGCCAGATCACTCAGCGCACCAAGTTCCTCGCGGGCACTGGCCTCGCAGGCGGCATCAAGTACTTCCCGGGCTTCGAGAAGTACGCCAAGGGCCTCCGCATCAGCGCCCGCAACGCCTTCACCAAGCAGGTCCTCAGGGACGGCTCCATCACCGTCGTCAAATCCGGCGACGAGTACCAGAGCACCATCGACTGGGGCGCCGTGGCCATCTCCAAGGGCACCGCCCAGCCCCCTCTCTTCTCCGCCCCCTCCTTCGAGGAGGAAGCCGAAGTGAAGGTCTCCTGGACCCCCGAGGGCAACAACACCGACATCGTGCAGGTCCTGGTGTACCAGCCCGACACCAACGTGGGCGTCTACAGCGCCCCCACCTCCATGGGCGCCGGCAGCCTCTCCGTCGACGTACCCGCCCGCTGGAGCGGCATGGACGTCCACGTCTACGGCTTCTGCCTCCGCGAGACAGAAAGCGGCCAGGCCGTCAACTACTCGTCCTACTGGGACGCCGGCAATGTCGAGGCCATGGCCGAGGTCAAACGCCTCGCCGGAGCCATGGACCCCTCCGTCTCCACCTACATCGGCCACGGCTCCATAGCCTGACGCCCTCCACGGCACACCGCAAGGCTCATAGCCGACGAACAGGAAAGCCCCCGCACCACCGCGGGGACTTTCCTCGTTTTTTCAAAAGAAAAAAAATGCCGCCGACACCGTCAGTTATTAACTAAGTTATACACCCCCTCCGGCAACAAAACACAAAAACAAACACTTATGAAAACACCCCGACAAAAGCCCGTTTGATTATCAAACAATTGCTGCAACTCATTGCTAAACAACAACCTAAATCCGTTATCAACTCACAAATTGTTAGGTTTCAAAACCATGCCCACTTATCAACAAAAACACCCGTATATGCCGCTTTTTTTGAAAAAAAATTTCAAACATTGAAAAAAAAATCGTATCTTAAAAGCCATGACTAAAAGTTAAAGTTTCGGAATTGAAATTGAAAATTAGCGAGTTGTTGAAATAAGTGTCCCCAAACACCCCAAAAACAATAGGTGTTCTTTACACAAATTAGTATAATAGTGCAAATTTTTTTTTGACTTTCTATACACAAAAAAAGATAGAACTTTGCAAGCAGAGAAAAGGACACATAGTGTTCGTAAGTGATTGATAAACGAGAACAGAAAAAACATCATGATCGTGGAAGACTACAAGAAAGTATGGGCAAACTGCCTGGAGATTATAAAGGACACCCTGGGCCCCGAAAACCGCAAGGCCTACGAGACTTGGTTCGTACCCATCAAACCCCTGCAACTGGAAGGAACAACACTCATCGTCCAGGTGCCTAGCCATTTCTTCTACGAATGGCTTGACACTCACTATATCGACCTCCTGCGTCGCGTGATACGCATGCAGCTGGGCACCTCGGGCATGCTCAAATACAGCGTGATGATGGACCAAACCATCAACGGCGACCCCATCACCACCACTCTGCCATCCCAGGCCCGCAACGCCGTGCGCAACCCCCTCACCGACATACCCGTCAATATTAATAAAGAGAACACGCGCGCGATTCCCGACCCATTCATCCTGCCTGGACTCAACAAACAACGCATCAACTCGCAACTCTCGCCAAACTACACCCTCGAAAACTTCGTCGAAGGCGACTGCAACCGCCTCGCTCGCTCGGCAGGCTACGCCGTGGCCGAAAAACCCGGTCAGACTTCCTTCAACCCTCTGCTCCTGCACAGCAACGTCGGCCTCGGCAAGACTCACCTCGCCAACGCCATCGGACTTAAGACTAAAGAGATGCACCCAGACAAAGTGGTCCTCTACGTCACCAGCGAGCAGTTCATGGCTCAGTACGCCCAGGCTGGCCGCGACGGCACCACCAACGACTTCATCCGCTTCTACGAACAAATCGACGTGCTGATCATCGACGACATCCAGTTCTGGTCGGGCAAAGGACAGAAAACACAAGAAGCCTTCTTCCATATCTTCAACCATCTGCACCAGCGCGGATGCCAGATCATCATCACCTCCGACAAAGCACCCGGCGAACTCCAAGGCCTCGAACCTCGCCTCATCAGCCGCCTCAAATGGGGCCTCAACGCCGACCTGCAGGCGCCCGACGTGGAGACTCGCAAACGCATACTCCGCCAAAAACTGCAAAACGACGGCATCGAGATGAGCGACGAAGTGGTGGAATACATAGCCTACAATATCAACACCAACGTGCGCGAACTCGAAGGCGCCCTCATATCGCTCATGGCTCAAAGCTCGCTCAACCACAAGCAGATCACCCTCGAACTCACCAAACAGATGATCGACAAATACGTGCAGAGCAACGCCCGCGAAATCACCATCGACTATATCCAGAAGGTCGTATGCGACTACCTGCAGCTGCCCGTGGAAACCATACAGAACACCTCGCGCAAACGCGAAATCGTCCAGGCCCGCCAGCTCAGCATGTACTTCGCAAAGAAAATCACCAAATCCAGCCTCGCTGTCATTGGCATGCAATGCGGCAACAAGGACCACGCCACCGTGCTCCACGCCTGCAAGACCATCGACAACCTCCGCCAGACCGACCGCCACATGCGCGCCATGGTCGACGAACTCGAGAAAAAACTCAAAGAATAGTTTTTTTAACGTTGAACGTTGAGGGTTGAATGATGAACGGACTGATGAATGATGAACCTGCCAGGCGGGACAATCCGTTACGGACAAAGAGTTTCCGTTTCGCCATCAACATCGTCAAACTATACAAAGAACTTATTGGCCAACAAGAGTTTGTCCTATCCAAGCAGATGGTACGAAGTGGGACAAGCATAGGCGCCAATATCCATGAAGCCCAACGAGCACAAAGCATAGCTGATTTCACAGCAAAGATGCATATAGCTCTTAAAGAGGCTCAGGAAACAGAATACTGGCTGATGTTGCTAAAAGAAACAGATTATATAGACCATTCAACAGCAGATGCGGCAATAAAAGACTGTGAGGAACTCATCAAAATGCTTACTGCCACAACAAAAAAGACTGCAGAACGAAATTACTAAACAAAACTGCGTAGCCCGTTCATCACTCATCATTCATCACTCAACGTTCTATGAAAATTTCTTTCAAACCCGGGACAATGATCTACCCGCTGCCAGCCGTCATGGTCTCCTGCGGCGACAGCCCCGAAAACTATAACATCATCACCGTAGCATGGACGGGTACGCTCTGCAGCGACCCGCCCATGTGCTATATCAGCGTCCGCCCCGAACGACACAGCCACGACATCATCGCCCGCACAGGCGAATTCGTCATCAACCTCACCACCGAAACCCTCGCACGCGCCACCGACTGGTGCGGCGTTCGCTCGGGCCGCGAATACAACAAATTCCGCGAGATGGGACTCCACACCGAAGAAGCCCAGCTCGTCAAAGCACCGCTCATCAAGGAAAGCCCCCTGAACATCGAATGCAAGGTTATCGACATCAAACACCTCGGTAGCCACGACATGTTCATGGCCGACGTGGTGGCCGTCGACGCCGAGGAAAACCTCATCGACAAGAGCACCGGACAGTTCCAACTCAACCACGCCGGCCCCCTGGCCTACAGCCACGGCAAATACTACGGCCTCGGCGAAAAACTCGGCGGCTTCGGCTTCTCCGTAAAAAAAAGAAAATAACCGTTCATCATCATTTTTCACTTTTCACTTTTCACTTTTCACTTTAAAAAAATGATCATCGTTTGCGTTGAAAGCCTGGGCATCCCCCAGAACCGTTTTGAGACCCTCAAGGCGCACTACACCGCCATGGGGCACTCTTTCACCTATTACATGGACCGCCGCGAAGACGAGGAAACCCTCGCCGAGCGTATGCGCGATGCCGACGTGGCTGTCATCAGCAACATCAAACTGACGGCATCTGTCCTGTCGCAATGTCCCAAACTGCGCTACCTCAGCGTGGCATTCACAGGCCTCGACCATATAGACCTCGAATACTGCAAAGCACACGACATCACCGTACAGAACGCCGCCGGATACAGCACCACGGCAGTCAGCGAACTGGCCGTGGGCATGATGCTCGACCTGCTGCGCAACATCGTCACCCTCAGCGAACTGACCCACCAGGGCGGCTCCCGCGGCACCTTCCTCGGCCGCGAACTGCGGGGCAAGACCGTGGGCATCATAGGCACCGGCGCCATAGGCACCGCCACGGCACGTCTCCTCCTGGCCTTCGGCGCCAAGGTAATCGCATGGAGCCGCTCCGAACGCCCCGAAGTGAAAGCACTCGGCGTGGAATACATGCCCTTGGAAACCCTCCTGCAGCAGAGCGACATAGTATCGCTACATGTGCCCCTCAACAACGACACACGCAGCCTCATCGGCGAACACGAACTGCAGCTCATGAAACCCACAGCCCTGCTGGTGAACACCGCTCGCGGCCCCGTATGCGACATCGCCGCCGTAGGCAAAGCCCTGGTGGACGGTCGCATAGCAGGCGCTGCCTTCGACGTCTTCGAGAAGGAACCTCCACTGCCTCTCGACCACCTGCTGCTCTCCACCAACCGCTGCCTCGTGACTCCACACGTGGCCTTCGCCACCGAGGAGAGCTTCGAAGCACGCGGCGGGATAGTATTCGACCACGTGGAGGAATACCTCAAACAAAAATAAAGAAGAGATAAAAGAAGAAGGCCGCTCATCCGAGCGGCCTTTCATGTTTTTGTGCCTTTATAGCCTTATTTGCGGCAGGCGAGTTTGCGTCCCTGAGTGAATTGTGTGGCGGGATACTTGTTGAGGGTGATGGTCAGAACACTCTGACGAGGAGTAACGCTCTGCATCTCGTCCCACACGCTCTTGAGGTTGATGGTGATGGTGCCGGTGAGCTCATGTTTCTCATAGTCGTAAGAGAGGTTCTGGCTGGTGTGGCTCACGTAGGCGAAGTCGGGAGTGGTCAGGGTGACGATACCCGAGCCGTCGCCGCGCGGAGTGGTGAACGCATTCATGTGGTCGTCGTCGCTCATAACCTCCTCGGAGAAGATCTTCACTCGGTCGGTCATGATATCGAGCGGCTGGGCGTTGGAGTACTGCTCGCCAATCTCACAGAGTTCGACATGATAGGAAGGCAGGTCGACGAGGGTCTGGTCGCCCGACTGGGTCTTGTCGCCCGAGGCTATGAGGAAGAGCTGGACGGCGTTCTCACCCATGTCGTAGTACTGAAGGTCGATGGACTTGAGCTGCTTGACCTCGTTGTCCCACTTGAAGGTGACATAGGCAGTATCGACATTGCCGCCGCCGTTGTTGCCACCGTTGTTGCCGCCACCGTTCTCACCACCGTTGTTGGTGTTGTTGTTGTCGGGGGTCTCTTCTTTGTCGCAGGAAGCCATCATGAGGCCGCAGGCCAACAGGGCGATACCGAAATACTTAAAACACTTTTTCATTTTTTTTGATGTTTTTTTAATTAATAATTATTGATTACTTTATAGGATGATCTTTGTGGAAGGCCTCGAGGCGCACCTTGAGGTCGGGGAACTGGTCGCGCTGCACCAGGGCCACACAGGCGCGGATGCCCTGCTTGTGCGAACCCGTGATGTCGAGGGCTATGGCGCTGATACCATAGCGGATAAGCTCGTTGAGCAGGTCGACACCCTCGTAGCCGGGATAGCAGAAGGTGAAGTAGAAACCGTCGCCGATATCCTCGCCCATATCCTTGTCATAGACAATATAGAAGCCGTTGTCGGTGAAGAGTTTCTTCATGATGCCCGCCTTCTCGCCGTACTCCTTGATGTCCTTCACGAAATTGAAGGTGCCGTCGTTGGCGCCCTTCAGCATGGCGGCCATAGCATACTGCACGCTGTGGGCGGTGCCGCTGCTCAGGCAGTAAAGGGTGCCGAAGATAAGGGCGCGGCCCAACTGCGTCTGACTGTAGTAACGGGCCAGGTCGGGACACTCCATGTTGAACAGCTTGGGCGAGCACACCATCATGGCGATACGCTCACCGGCATAGCTGAAACTCTTCGAGCCGCTGATCATGATGACGTAAAGGTCGGTATACTTGGCCACGGTGGGCTGGAAAGGAGCCTTGCCCGGGACGCTGTAGTCCTTCCGGAAGTCCATAAGGAAATAGGCCGAGTCTTCCATGACGACAACGCCATACTTGTTGGCCATCTCGCCGATGATCTTGAGCTCGTGGTCGGTGAAGCAGAACCAGGCAGGATTGTTGGGACTGCTGAAAATCATGCAGGCCACATCGCCATCCTTAAGCTCTTCCTCGAGCTTGTCGCGCAGCTTGTCGCCACGATACTCATAGACGTCGAAGGCCTTCATGGGAATGCCAAGTACACGGCACTGCTGCTTCTGCACGGGGAAGCCAGGGTCGATGAAAAGCACCTTGGTCTTCTTGGCATCGTAGCGGGTGAGGGTGAGGAAGCTGGCGAAGCCGGCCTGCATCGAACCCACGGTGGGCACGCAGCAGTCGGGGGTGACGTCGATGTCGAGGAAGTTCTTTACGAAACGGGCAGCCTCTTTCTTGAAGTCGGCAGTACCGTAAATCTCGGGATAGATGCTGGCAACACCACTCTTCAAGGCTTCTATCTGGGCCTGTACACCCACCTGCGGGGCGGGCAATCCCGGAATGCCCATCTCCATCTTCACGAAGCGGACTCCCGTCTCGGATTCCACATCCTGTATCATCTTGCGCATCTCTCGGATGCTGGCTTTGCCAGGGTTCTGGATCTTGTTGGCCGCGGCAATGCGGTCTATCGTCTCTTTCTGTATAGGTATTTGGGTCATGATATGAATTTTTATTTTGTGTTAAAATCTTTCAGTTTCACTACGTTGATAGGACTTATGTCCTTTATCAGGTCATACACCTGCTTCTGCTCCTGCGCCGGAGCAGGGGTGAAGATGGATACTATCTCCTGTATCTTCACATCGACAAACTGTTGAACCGACATCAGGTTACTCTTCTTCTTGTTGACCGTCTGCAACTTGCGCAACGACTCGATGACCGCCTGCCGCGCCTTGGGCTGGTCCTTGGTCATCATGTCAAGCCCCATGCGGTGGTAGTCGTAGTAGGCCTCGTGCAACGCCGCATAGGCGCTGTTGGTGTGATTCTCCATGAACCAATAGCGGTTGCGCCCGTTGTTGGAATTCCACCCGGCAAACTTCGAGTCATCCACAGCCTGCACCACCTGCTGCGCCATCTGGAAATAGGGGTCGCCGCCATTGGGAGCATAGCTGTCGAAATAGATGCCGAGCATGATGTAGCAATAGTAGGCCAGCGTCGACGAAAGGACACTATAGAAGTTCCCTATGTCGAAATCCAACGGCTGCGTCTCGTTATAGCTGAAGTTGAAGGTGCCCTGCTCGATGTAGTTGAAGAGCCCCGTGGTATAGGTCGAGTTGTACACCGGACGGCGCATCTGTATCTGCAACTGGGCTCCAAAATCGGTGGCCGACGTACGACTGTTCAGTATAAGGGCTATGGAGCAATCTATGAGCTCCTGCTGCTCGAACTGCAGGTTCGTCCACCGACGACCGTTGACAAAGTCCTCTATGGCCTGCTTCATGGTCTCGAACACCTTCTTGTCTGACGACTCATAACCCTGCGTAGTGGTCATCAGCTTCTGCGGATTCACCTGCACCGTGCAACGGAACTCCTGCGCCTCTGCCACGCAAAGGCACATCATCGTCAACACTATGGTCAGCAGCCTGCGCATCTCTCCTTTAGCGGATAATTTTGGTTCGCTTGTACATGGCCGCAGGCTTGGCGCTGTGGCTGCGACCAAACTCGCGCTTCCCGTTGATGGTCTGTTTATGCACCATCATGGTCTTCTCGCCATTCATCTTCGTACGATGCTTGGTCTCCTTCAGCCCATAGTGGTATGTGTCGCAACTCGCCAGCGCAAAGGCACACAATAACAATATCACCGGCAATGCCGATTTTCTTCTAATCTTCATGTTCTTAATATTTTAACCATTCACTCTCACTATACTTCACCTTGCAAAGATACAACTTTTTTATAAATAAAGGCAAATAAATCTCTTTCCATCACATGCACGCGCACGCGCGCACGCAAATTGTTAATAACTTTAGTACTTTTAGACATACCCGTTCTGTTTTATTTCGTATCTTTGCATTCTATATAAGAAAATAAGAACACCTATATATGGAAGAAAATCAGAACATTGACTACAGTGCGAGTAACATTACCGTACTCGAAGGATTGGAAGCCGTGCGCGTGCGCCCGGCCATGTACATCGGCGACGTCAACGAACGAGGCCTGCACCACCTGGTATACGAGGTGGTCGACAACTCTATCGACGAGGCCCTTGCCGGCTATTGCGACAAGATCGACGTAAAGATAAACCCCGACAACAGCATCACCGTAGAGGACAACGGCCGCGGCATCCCCGTGGACATGCACGAGAAGGAGCACCGCTCGGCCCTCGAAGTAGTCATGACGGTACTGCACGCAGGCGGCAAGTTCAACAAGAACAGCTACAAGGTCTCCGGCGGTCTCCACGGCGTCGGCGTCAGCTGCGTCAACGCCCTCAGCGACCACATGATTGTCAACGTCTACCGCGACGGCAAGGTCTACCAACAGGAATACTCCAAGGGCAAACCTCTCTATGCCGTCAAGGAAATAGGCACCACCGACAAACGTGGCACCAAAGTAACATTCCACCCAGACGACACCATCTTCACAGTCACCGAGTACAAGTACGACATCCTCCTGGAACGCATGCGCGAACTGGCCTACCTGAACAAAGGTATCACCATCGACATCACAGACCTCCGCGAATTCAAGGAAGACGGCGTCACCCCCGTGCGCGCCGACCACTTCTACAGCGAGAAAGGCTTGCGCGACTTCATCGGCTACCTCGACGAAAACCGCGAGAAACTCATGCCCGAGGCCATCTATATCGAGGGCGAGCGCAAAGGTATCCCCATCGAGATCGCCATGCAGTACAACACCGGCTACAGCGAGAACCTGCACTCCTATGTCAACAACATCAACACCCACGAGGGCGGCACCCACCTCGCCGGCTTCCGCAGCGGCCTCACACGCACGCTGAAGAACTACGCCGACCGCTCCGGCCTGCTCCAGAAAGCCAAGGTCGAGATTACCGGCGACGACTTCCGCGAGGGCCTCACCGCCATCATCAGCGTCAAAGTCGCCGAACCTCAGTTCGAAGGCCAGACCAAGACAAAACTCGGCAACGCCGAGGTGCGCGGCGCCGTCGACGAGGCCGTCAGCGAAATGCTCGAGAACTACCTCGAAGAACACCCCAACGAGGCACACACCATCGTCGACAAGGTCATCCTCGCCGCCCGCGCCCGCCAGGCAGCACGCAAGGCACGCGAAATGGTGCAGCGTAGCAACGTCTTCAGCTCCGCAGGCATGCCCGGCAAACTGGCCGACTGCCAGAGCAACGACCCCGCAGAATGCGAGATATTCTTCGTCGAGGGCGACTCGGCAGGTGGCTCCGCCAAGCAGGGCCGCGACCGCCGCTTCCAGGCTATCCTCCCCCTCCGCGGTAAAATCCTCAACGTGGAGAAAGTGATGCGCCACCGCGCCTTCGAAAGCGAGGCCATCCGCGATATCTACACCGCACTCGGCGTCACCGTGGGCACACCAGAAGACCCGCAGGCCCTCAACCTCAGCAAACTGCGCTACCACAAGGTCATCGTCATGACCGATGCCGATGTCGACGGCGCCCATATCGACACCCTCATGCTCACCTTCTTCTTCCGCTACATGCCCGAACTTATCGAGAACGGATACGTCTACCTCGCCACTCCCCCACTCTACCTCGTCAAGAAAGGCAACAAACAGATCTACTGCTGGACCGAAGACGACCGCGAACGCGCCCTCATGGAGTTCGGCGACAAGGGCATCCACGTGCAGCGCTACAAAGGTCTCGGTGAGATGAACAGCGACCAGCTGCGCGACACCACCATGAACCCCGAAGGCCGCCAGCTGCGCCAGGTCACCATCGAAAACGCCGCCTCGGCCGACCGCATCTTCTCGCTCCTCATGGGTGAGGACGTGCCGCCTCGCCGCGCCTTCATCGAACAAAACGCCACCTACGCCAACATCGATGCGTAAGAGGGTTTAAGGGTTAAAAGGTATAAGGGTTTTAGGGTTTAAAGGTTATATGACATGGCTCATTTTGAGGATTTAGTCGTATGGAAAGAGGCCAAAGCTCTTACCTTAACCATATACCGTCTTATGGAAAACAGTAGAGACTATGGGTTCCGTGATCAGATACAACGGGCATCAGTCTCAATCATGAATAATATTGCTGAAGGTAGCGATGCTGGTTCAGATGCAATCAACATCCGTTTTCTCAATATTGCAAAAGGCAGTTGTTCCGAAGTCAGAAGCATGTTGTACCTCTGTTCAGAATTAGGATACTGCACTGTTGAACAACAAGAAGAACTGATTGGCACAACTCGTAAAATCAGTGCATCCATTAATAATCTAATAAAGTATATCAACACTAAAACCCCACATCCTCAATCCTAAAACCCTCCAACCCTAAAACCCTCCACCCCTCAAACCCTCCAACCCTCCAACCCTCCAACCCTAAAACCCTCGAACCCTAAAACCCTCCACCCCTCAAACTCTCCAACCCTCCACCCCTCAAACTCTCCAACCCTAAAACCCTCCACCCCTCAAACTCTCCAAAAACCCTCGAACCCTAAAACCCTCCACCCCTCAAACTCTCCAACCCTCCACCCCTAAAACCCTCGAACCCTAAAACCCTCCACCCCTCAAACTCTCCAACCCTCCACCCCTAAAACCCTCGAACCCTAAAACCTTTCCCATGGATAAAAGAAACCTCCTCCTTATCAGCAACAGCACCATGCGCGGCGAAGCTTACCTCGGCTGGTGCAAGGACATGATTGCCGACTTCTGCCGTCGGCACAACGTCAAGAAAGTGCTCTTCGTGCCCTACGCTGGCGTCTCGCTGGCCCCCAACGGCCTCTCCAAGAGCTATGACGCATACGAGGCCAAGGTGGCTGCCGTATACAAAGAGTTCGGCGTGAAGCTCACCTCCGTGCACCACAAGGCGCTGCCCATCAACGCCGTGTACGACACCGACTGCGTGGCCGTGGGCGGTGGCAACACCTTCCACCTCGTCCGCGAGCTGCAACGCACGGGCCTGATGCAGGCCATCCGCCAGCGCGCCTTCGACGGCATGCCCTACATGGGCTGGAGCGCCGGCAGCAACGTCGCAGGCCCCACCCTCTGCACCACCAACGACATGCCCATCGTCATGCCCGCCAGCTTCGACTGCATGGGACTCGTCCCCTTCCAGATCAACCCACACTACACCGACTTCTTCGACCCCAAGCACGGTGGCGAGACCCGCGACGACCGCCTGAAAGAGTACATCATGGTGAACCCCAAGGCCACCGTCGCCGCTATCCGCGAAGCCACAGCCCTGCTGCTCGAGGACGGTAAACTCCGTCTCATCGGCAAGCCCAATAAGATGAAAGTCTTCAAGACCAAGATGGAGAACACCAAAGAGCTGCCTCTCGACGCCGACCTCGGCTTCCTGCTGAAAGCGTAAAAAAGCCCCATAGGGGCGACACATCCTAGCCGTGGACTAAACACCCACGGCTTAATTATATCATCAAACAACTATGACAAAATACATCGGAGCTCATGTGAGCGCATCGGGCGGCGTGGGAAACGCCATACTGAATGCTGAGGCCATCGGGGCCAACGCCTTTGCCTTGTTTACCAGAAACCAACGCTCGTGGGTGAGCAAGCCTCTGCCTCAGCTGGAGATAGACGGCTTTAAGGCTTTACTTATAGACCGCGGCTTCAGCCCCAAATACGTGCTGCCGCACGACAGCTACCTCATCAACCTCGGCTCGCCCGACGAGGAGACCCTTCAAAAATCACGCGCCGCCTTCCTCGACGAGATGCAGCGTGCACAGCAGCTGGGCCTCACCATGCTGAACTTCCACCCCGGCAGCCACCTGAACAAGTTCAGCGAGGAGGAATGTCTCGACCAGATTGCCCGCGAGGTGAACCTTGCCCTCAGCAAAACCGAGGGCGTGACAGCCGTCATCGAGAACACCGCCGGACAAGGCACCAACCTCGGCTGGAAGTTCGAGCACATCGCCCGAATTATAGAGGGTATCGACGACAAGAGCCGCGTGGGTGTCTGCATCGACACCTGCCACACCCTCGCCGCCGGCTACGACCTCTCGACCGAGATGGGCTATATGTTCTGCTTCGAGGAGTTCGACCGTCTGATAGGTCAGAAATACCTCTGCGCCATCCACCTCAACGACAGCAAGAAGAACGCAGGCAGCCATGTGGACCGTCACGAAGTCCTCGGCGAGGGCTTCCTCGGCAAGGAGTTCTTCTCGCGCTTCATGCACGACTCCCGCTTCGACGACATGCCCATCATCCTAGAGACCCCCGACCCGATGCGTTGGGCCGAGGAAATCAAATGGCTGCGGAATTTGTAATATTACATGGATAATACAATACTAGCCGTCAACGGTCCCCAAAAAAGTCCAATCTGGGAGAAGATTCTTGACTCTCTTCCCCCATTTCTCATGCTGTTTGTTGTCATTATGATGATATTTGTTATTGTTACAACGGCAAAACAAAATGACGCAGACTTGATTATATGGACTTTTTACACGGCAGCCTTCCTATTTTGTACATACGGGTTCTTCTTCGTATTAGACAATCACATACGTCTATTCCACGCCCAGGAGACCATATCAATACAAGGCGACGCACTTGTCATTGACTGTACAAACAGCTTTATGCGGCGACATAAAAGTATTCCGCTGTCTTCCATACACCGTGTAGATCATTACGATGGCAGCAGAGGTAGCAGCCTCACCGTACCCGACACCTTGCGGGTATATTATGGTCGCCACAGCCGCTATCGCTTTGCCATTAATATGACATACAGCGACAGTAGCCAATTGGCAAAAGAAATAATGAAATTTGTCCACAAGTAAAAACATATATATCAAAATGACGCCCCAACTACACCCCGACACCCTGCCCTTCCTACAGGAACTGACCGTCAACAACAACCGCCCATGGTTCAACGACCACAAGGACCGCTGGCTGGCCATCAAGTCCGACTTTGAGGTTTTCACTCAAGCACTCATCGACGAGATGGTGAAATACGACGACACCCTCGTAGGCTTGACGGCCAAGAACTCTGTCTACCGCATCTACCGCGACACGCGCTTCTCGGCCGACAAGACGCCATACAAGACCCACATCGCCTGTTTCCTCAGCAGCTGGGGCCCGAAGAACAGCGGCGTGCCCGGCTACTACTTCCAGCTCGGTACCGAGGAAGCCTACGGCCTCAAGGGCACCTGCAACCTCGGTGGCGGCATCTTCATGCCTACGCCCGAAGCACTCAATGCCATCCGCCAGGAGATATTCTACTGCACCGACGACTTCCTCGCCATCATGAACGAGAAGAACTATAAGAAATATTTCGGCAGCGAGTTCTTCACCATGAAGAAACTACAGCGCGTCCCCAAAGGCTACCCTGCCGACTGGGAACACGCCGACCTGCTGAAATACAAGGACTACTGCACCAGTTACACTATGCCAGACAAGTTCATCGGCAGCGACAAACTCTTCGAGGAGGTAGTAAAGGTGTGGAAGGCCAGCGTCCCACTTAACCGCTTCGTGCAGCGGGCAATGGAAGATGTGAGACAATAAAAAAGAGCGGCTCGTTTGAGTCGCTCTTTTTTAGCATAGCCTTTTCTATTATTCAGCCTTGATGTTGGGCTGTTCGAGGCCGTAGCCTTTCTTCTTGTCGACTGCACGGAGGTAGATCGAGATAAGGAGAGCAGCGATACCTAGGGCGGCCAGCATAACGAGAGCCCAGGTGTAGTTGAGCTCGTGGGCGGCGGTGCCTTCGGGGTTGGTGTTGTTGAGCACAATACCAATCAGAGCGGGGAACAGACCGAGGCCGATATTCTGAATCCAGAAGATAGCGGCATAGGCGGAACCGATAATCTTCTCGTCGACCAGCTTGGGCACCGAGGGCCACAGGGCGGCGGGCACCAGCGAGAAGGAGGCGCCGAGGACGAGGATGGTGATATAGGCCACAACGACACCACCGGCGGGCGAAGCTGCCGAAACACCGGGCAACACGAAGGCGAAGGTGAGGTGGCAGATGACGAGCAGCAGCGAGCCGAGCATCAGCATCGTGGCGGCTTTACCCTTATGGTCGACATAGTTGCCGAGAATGGGAGTGATGGCCACAGCCAGCAGCGGGAACACAGCGAAGATGGTCTCAGCGGTGCCACGCATGTAGCCCATGTAGCAATAAACCACCAGAGCCACAACGGCAAGACCCATAAGACCGAACTTAAGGCCTTTGTTGTTCTTGATGAAGTTGCTCGAGAACGAGCCGGCGGCAACAACGAGCATCAGGAAGTACTGCACCAGTGTTACGCCAATCGGGAAGCTCTCGGTGCTTCCGCCCCAGTAGGTGGTGGGGTCGGCGGGAGTGAGCGTCAGGTTGCATTGCAGCATGTTGACGGCATATTTCTGGAAGGGGAAGATGGCGCTGTAGTAGAGCACGCAGAGCAGAGCCACGAGCCAGAAACCAAGGCTGGTGAAAATCTTGCCCAGGTCGCTGATCTTGAAGGGGTCGTCCTTCTCTTCGGCCTCACCGGTCTGGCTGTCGAGCTTCTTGTCCATGAAGAAGTAGGTGATGAACATGATGAGGGCGATGCAGAGCAGCACGACACCGAACTTGACGGAGTTGTCGACATGGATCTCGCCGCCGAGCTTGGCGAAGTAGGGGCTGAATATCATGCAGGTGGCCACACCCAGACGGGCGAGGGCCATCTCGCTACCCATAGCAAGAGCCGTCTCACGACCTTTGAACCATTTGACGATACCGCGGCTCACGGTGATACCGGCCATCTCGCAGCCGCAACCGAAGAACATGAAGCCCAGGGCGGCAAGCTTGGCCGAAGCAGGCATACCCGCCGCAAAGGGCAGGATAGCACCGATAACGGGCAGTTCGCCATTCCAGTTGAGGTTATTGGTGAACCAAGCCTCAAGGCTGGTGCCGATGAAAGCCTCGCTGCAGGCGTAGAACTTAATCAAACCACCGAAGAGCATCACAGCACCTGAGAGGACAGCGGTGAAGCGCACACCCATCTTGTCGAGAATGATACCGGCAAAGATGAGGAAGAACACATAGACATTGAGGAACACCTCGGCGCCCTGCATACGGCCGAACGAGGCACTGTCCCAACCGCGGGTCTCCTGCATGAGGTCCTTGATGGGCGACAGAATATCCATAAATACATAGCTGCAAAACATGGCCAAAGCCAGAAGCAGCAACGCTGTCCAACGCATGCCGGCGCTGTCGCGCAACGTTTTCATAGTTGATTGTGTCATATCTTATGTTTTTTAGTTAATAATCAAGAATAAGTTACGGAAGCATAACCACACGGAAACCGAGGTTGAAGCGGTTGTGGTCGGGACCGTAGTTGTAGCGGTAGGAAACACGGCAGTTCTTGGCATCGCCGCGCCAGCTGCCACCGCGAAGCACGCGCTCCTTGCCCTTCTCGGGACCGTTGGGGTTGGTGACGTCGCCGCCCTTGTACGAACCGTACCAGTCGAGGCACCACTCAAACACATTGCCCGTCATGTCATATATACCCAGGGCATTGGGGGCCTTGGTGGCCACAGGGTGAGTCTTGCCGTTGCTGTTCTCCTCATACCAGGTCACATCGTTAATATTGTTGCTGCCAGCATATATCTCAGGCTGCTCGGGAGCCTTCTGACCACCACGGGCGGCATACTCCCACTGTGCCTCGGTAGGCAGGGTGAAGGTCTTGCCTGTCATCTCGGAAAGACGCTTGCAGAACTCCATAGCATCGTTGTAGGAGACCTGCTCCACGGGCAGGTTCTTCATGCCTGTGAAGTTGCTGGGGTTGGTACCCATGACAGCTTTGTAGAGCTCCTGGGTCACCTCGGTCTGGCCAATATAGTAATTGCCGGTCAGGTCCACCTTGTGTGCAGGTTTCTCCTCGGGAGTGACATCCTTGTCGCCGGCAACGGGACCGATAGTGAACGTACCGGCGTCCACTCTCGACATGGTGAATTCGGCATCGCCAACCTTGAGGGTCATGGTCTCGGGCTGTTCCTCCTCGACGACAACCTCGCCACCGCCCTCGCCTTCACCTTCGCCCTGGCCGCCCTTGCAGCCCACATAGGTGAAAGCCAACATGGCCATAGCGGCCACCATCATAGTTCTAAATGTCTTTTTCATGGTATTTGTTTTTAAATTATTATTCCACGTTGAGGATATAGTAGTTCTTCTTGCCTTTCTGCACCAGAATGCAGCCGCTGGCAAGAATGTCGTTGGCGGTGAGGGCGCATCCCTCACCCACCTTCTGCTTGTTGACGCTTATGCTGTTCTGCTTCAGCTCGCGACGTATCTCGCCCTTGCTGGCGAACATGCCCACCTCGGCGGCAAGGTCGACAAGCGAAGCACCTGCCTCGATAGCTCCGCGGCTCACCGTGAACTGCGGCACGCCGTCGAAGACAGAGAGCAGCGTGGCACGGTCGAGCGCGTTGAGCTGCTCGGTGGTAGCCTTGCCGAAGAGAAGCTCGCTGGCGGCGATAGCTGTGTTGTAGGCCTCTTCACCATGCACGCGGATGGTGATATCCTTGGCCAAGGCTTTCTGCAGTATGCGCTGCTCAGGGGCCTCGGCGTGCTGTTTCTCCAAAGCCTCAATCTCCTCTTTCGACAAAAGGGTGAAGATACGTATATACTTGGCGGTATCAACGTCGGAGCAGTTGAGCCAGAACTGGTAGAACTTATAGGGGCTGGTCTTCTCGGGGTCGAGCCACACATTGCCGCCCTCGGTCTTGCCGAACTTGGTGCCGTCGGCCTTGGTGATGAGCGGGCAGGTCAACGCAAAGGCCTCGCCACCTTCCATACGGCGTATAAGCTCGGTGCCGGTGGTGATATTGCCCCACTGGTCGCTGCCGCCCATCTGCAGCTTGCAGCCCTTGGTGCGGTAGAGGGTCAGGAAGTCGTAACCCTGCAGCAGCTGATAGCTGAACTCGGTGAACGAAATGCCGGTCTCCATGCGCTTCTTCACGCTGTCCTTGGTCATCATGTAGTTCACCGTGATATGCTTGCCCACATCGCGGATGAAGTCAAGGAACAGGTAGTCTTTCATCCAGTCATAGTTGTTGCATATCTCGGCACCGTTGACATTATTGTCGAAATCCAGAAAACGAGCCAGCTGCTTCTTGATGCATTGCACGTTGTGCTGTATTTCCTCCACCGTAAGCAGTTTGCGCTCCTGTGCCTTGAAGCTCGGATCGCCAATCATGCCCGTGGCGCCGCCCACTAAGGCCAGAGGCTTGTGGCCCGCCATCTGCAAGTGTTTCAGCAGCATGATGCTGACGAGGTGTCCTATATGCAGCGAGTCGGCTGTGGGGTCTATACCCACATATGCCGTAGTCATTTCTTTATTGAGTTGTTCTTCGGTGCCAGGCATGATATCGTGTATCATACCGCGCCACTTCAGTTCTTCAACAAGGTTAGTGTTCATTTAATATATATTGAATACTTATTTTTTGAAATGATGCTGTTATGAAGTTAAAGAGTTAAGGAGTTAAGACAATACCGTATGATGGCACTCTTGTCTTAACCCCTTAACTCCTTCTCTTCTTAACTACCAGACTATTAGCGAACCATCATCTTGGCAACGGCTGTGCGGCCGGAGATGATGACATTGACGAGGTACATACCTTTGGCCATACCATCGGTGCTGACGGTGAAGGTCTGCTCGCCTGCATCAACGGTGCCAAGCTGGCGGTCCATCACGCAACGGCCGTTAAGGTCGTAGATACGCAACTGGGCATTGCCGGCCTCGGCGGCGATGAGGGTCAGGTGCGCGTCGCCCGACACAGGGTTCGGGAACACACTGACGCTGCCGGCGACGGTGTTGACAACCGTAGGAACACCAAGGTCACGCTGCTCGACAATCTCGTTGGTGCGGTCGGTAACCTTCGACATATCCATGAAGATACCACGGCCATAGGTGCCGAAGTACATGGCGTTCGTCCATTTGGTCTTGGCATAAAGGTGATTCTCGGGGTTGATACCATTGTGCGAGAGGAGACGGCGGACCGGCAGGTTGGCCTGCTGCTGCACCATCGAGGTGACAGCAACACCGTGCAGGTGCTCGTACTTCGACCATGCATCGCCGCTCTTGATCCATACACCGTCAGCAGTGCCGACATAGATGTCACCCGTGGTTCTGTCGACCATCGAGCTGAAAGCGGGCAGGCTCTTGTTGTTGGTGATGGTGCTGGGCTGCACGGTCCAATTGTTGGCAAGGATATTGTTCACAATAGCCACATTGGGGTAGCTGTTGGTATAGTCCTCAAAGGTAAGGATGAGGCGCTCGTTGCCGGAAGTGGTGTCAACAGTAATCGAGCTGATGACGCGGGGGAACCACACACTGGTGTCGGTAGCTGCCAGAGTGTCGGAATAAAGCACCGTCTGCGACGAGAGCTGACGGCAACGCAGGGCAGCATAGATATCCTTCGTGGGTGCCGAGAAGTCGACATTCTCGAAGCCGCGGACACGGACGAGCATCGACTTGCCCTCCTTGAGGTTCTGTACCGAGATATAGGCGGCGCGGCCGTCGGGGCTCATTGCAAGGGCACGGGGCTCGCTGATGGTGTCGTTGACACTTATCATATAGATACCGGGCCACATATTGAGGGTGCTCCAGTCAGAGAGTTTCTGCTCGTTGAGATCCCACACCTTCGAGTAGTCGGTGGCACGCCACGACATATACACCGTCCACATCTTTCTGCCGCTGTTCTCGCCCGAAGTGTCGGAAGCTATGAACATGGCGCGCGACTGGATGGGGTTCTTCACGCGCAGATGCTGCGAAGCAGGCTGGTTGGCTGTGAAGGTGTACTCGAACGGATAGTCGGAATTAGCCTTGCTGGCGACAAGAATCTTGTCGTTGGCCTTGATCTGGAAATTGCTACGTCCGATATAGGTGCTGTCATAGCCACCGTCGTTGTTGGGACGCATCACATAACCCAGAGTGTCGATAATAACATTGATGCTGTCGTTGAAGATTTCGTCGTTGTAAGTCTCCCAAAGATAGAAGCGGCCAATCTCGGTGCCACGATAGGGACGGTTGCTGGCAAAATCGCGACCGGTAGTCCAAGTCTGGGTGTTGGTATAATCCAGATAGTCACCGAACGAACGGCCGAAGAAGGCGTTGCTGGTGGAAACGAAGATGCTGCGGCGAGCCTGGGGACGAATCTGCTGGAACATCGAGGCTGCAACCTGGCCGCCGTTGTTGGTCCACAGAATGTTGGCATCGTGGTTCACATTGCCGAGGGTGCCGTTGTCATACCAGCTGATGTTGGCTTCACCGCCGTTGTGGGCAGTACGCGACTCAATCATCGGGCAGCCGTTGTTGTGGGCACCGCTGATGATACTGGCGTCGGGGCATACGGCTATGCTGTTAATCTGAAGATTGTTCAAACCGCGGTTGATGTTATTGAAGCGGCTGAAATCCGTGGTCATATATATACCGCCGTCTGTAGCGATATAGAACTCCATGACACCACCCTCATCGTTGTGGTGAAAGATGGGGAGAATCTGATTCACGGCGGAATGCACAAAGCTGTAGTTGCTGAACACAGTGGCCATATAACTGCCATAGTTCAACTCGGCCTCACACATCGACACCTTAGTCCACTGATAGTACGAATTCTCAACATAACCCTCGCCCGACCAAATCGAAGAGCCGGCAATATAGATACGCTTGGGGTTGTAGGGGTCGACCTGGATAAAACCAGTGTGGCGGCCGTCGCATATCTTGGCATACTGGCCGTTGAGGGCGGTGCGGGTGAACGGTGTCACCGTGCTGGTGGCAAGCGTCGACCAAGTCTGGAGGTCGCGGGTCAGATATACATTCTCCATCAAACCGTTGGCATTGATAACCATAGCGTACAGATAGGAAGGATCCGACGGCGCCACAGCAAGCTTGATGGCGGTGTTGGTGCCTCCGAAAGCCCTGTTCGAACTCGACACATTCGAGCACGAAGGATTGGCGGCGGTAATGTCGCTGATCATATACAACTGGTTGCCAACACTGAAGTAGGCCACACGCAGTGACATGACGAGCAGCATCTGGTCCACAGCGCCCTCGAACACTGTCTCGCAATTGCCCCACTGGCTGTCGTCAAACACATCGCCAGTGAGCACCCAACGGTAAATACCAGTGCCGGTTACAACATACACATACGAAGTGTTGCCTGTCTTGAACAACTCGATGTCGCGCACAGCGGCGAAACGGTCGGTGGTGGCGGTGGGTTTGGTACCGGGCACCATAGAATACTCAAGTGTCGAAGGATTGAAACGGAAAATACCGCGACCGAGAGTTGACATCGGGGAATTCGTGCTACCAACCTGATAGTCGTTGTCGCCGGTACCCACAAGAATGGCGCCTTCGGGGAACTGTGCCAGGCTGTTCACAGGAAGAACCGTCTCCACACCGTTCTCGTAATAGGGCACATAATGCCAGATGCCGTGATTGGCGGCAAGAGAAACATCCTTACCCTGACGGGCATAAAGGTTTTCGAGTAATTCGCTGTCGCTCGAACGAACGAAGAGACCGCCGGAAACTGCGCCGGCATAGACCGTGGAGCCGTTGGCATCGTTCATGTCCGCTATCATACAGCTGACACTGCCGCCGATATTGTCGGGGCCAATCTCATAGAAATTGGTGTCAACCTGGGCGTGCGCAGCACCCCCAATCAAAGCCATGACGCCTGCAAACAAGCCGAGAAGTACTTTGTTACTTTTCATAAGTTATTATTAATTAATTAGATATTTCAAATCCATATTCTTCAAACAATGCACAAAGATACACATTTTTTTTAATATATAAATACTTTTATCATCTTTTTTGTTTTTTTCACTCTCCTTCCCACCCACTCTCCTCCCACTCACCTTCCTCTCACCTAACTCTCACCTTACTCTCACCTTACTCTCACCTTACTCTCACCTTACTCTCACCTTACTCTCACCTTACTCTCACTCCTCACTCCCCCATCACTTACTACTCACTTACTACTCACTTACTACTCACTTACTACTCACATACTACTCACTTACTAGCCACCCCCTGCACGACTTCCATCCTCTGCCCCGTCGTTGATGTGTCGTTGGTGTGACGTTAATGTGAGGTTGATGTAAAGCAGATGCCGCTTCCCTGTTGGCATTCGGCAGTTTATAACTTACAGAACCGCCTAATCCTCTGACAACATGGTGGGTATAGCGCAAAAAAACTCGCAAACGCGAGGGGTTTTTAACACTTGTCGGCAGTTCCGAAAGTGTGCTTGGAGGTGGTCCTGCAAGAAAAAATTTGCAGAAACAAGAAAAATGTTGTATATTTGCAAATATAAACCTTTAAATCAATAAGTATGGAAAATATTACAAAACAAGCAATTAAGTTGTTTTTAGTCTTTTTTGTGCTCACACAGATGGCAAATGTGACCGCACAAAATATTGTTTACGA
>ONDE01000029.1 GCA_900316515.1 uncultured Bacteroidales bacterium
CCCGTACCTCAAGTGCATCACCCAGCTCTTCGGCGAGCAGATGATGGTGGCCAACGCCACGGGCTGCTCCTCCATCTACGGCGGCTCGGCTCCTGCCACTCCTTACTGCCGCAACTACCGCAGCGGCTTCGGTCCCGCTTGGGCCAACTCGCTGTTTGAGGACAACGCTGAGTTCGGCCTCGGTATGGCCACCGCCACCCGCCAGATGCGCGACCGCGTGGAGCGCATTATGAAGGAAGGCCTCGCCTGCGACTGCTGCAGCGCCGAAATCAAGGCCCTCTTCACCGAGTGGATCGAGAACCGCGAGAACACCCTCAAGACCAAGGAAATCGCCGACAAACTCATCCCGCTGATGGAGAAGTGCGGCTGCGACATCTGCAAGCAGCTCCTCGAGCTCCGCCACAGCCTCGTCAAGAAGAGCCAGTGGATCTTCGGCGGCGACGGTTGGGGCTATGACATCGGATTCGGCGGTCTCGACCACGTCCTGGCCAGCGGCGAGGATGTCAACGTCGTCGTCGTCGACACCGAGGTGTACTCCAACACCGGCGGACAGAGCTCCAAGGCCACCCCGGCCGGCGCTGTCGCCAAGTTCGCCACCAGCGGCAAGAAGATCCGCAAGAAAGACCTCGGTATGATTGCCAAGAGCTACGGCTATGTCTATGTCGCCCAGGTGGCTATGGGCGCCAGCCAGGCCCAGTACTTCAATGTCATCAAGGAGGCCGAGGCCTACCACGGCCCGTCGCTCATCATCTGCTACGCACCCTGCATCAACCACGGCATCAAGATTGGTATGGGTCGCACGCAGAACGAGGAGAAGAAAGCCGTCGAGTGCGGCTACTGGCACCTCTGGCACTTCAACCCCGCCGAGGAAGAGGCCGGCAAGAACGGCTTCCACCTCGACTCGAAGGAGCCCGACTGGAGCAAGTTCCGCGACTTCATCATGGGCGAGGTCCGCTACAACTCCCTGATGAAGACCTTCCCCCAAGAGGCCGAAGAACTCTTCGTCGCCACTGAGCGCAATGCCAAGCTGCGCTATGAGGGTTATAAGAAGCTCTCTGAGATGTAGTATTGACACGCGGGTGCAAGTTGCTTCCATTCGGTAGCAACCCGTTACAGCCCCGCATCATCAACAGCAAAGGGTGTCCCCATCGGGCACCCTTTCTTTTTGCCATTCAAGATAACGCCATTTTCCTTTTCAATAGGAATTATTGTTTTTATTATTATAACGCCATTTTTTCTTGTTCTGTGTGTTGCCATATCATGGCAATAAGATTATACCCATTCGCCCCATCCCGCCCATTAAACCCATTTTTCAATTCAAACGGTATCCCTTCTTTCTCCCTTCTACGTTCCTTCTATGTGCCTTCTTTGAAACGGCCCTAACACCCACAAAACCAGCCATTTGTCTATTTTACACCAAAACACCTGGAAATCAATCAAATAACCCATTCCGCCCAAATCGCCCATTCATCCCATAAAAAAGCCACCGTGCCCGGGGCGTCAGCCCCGTTTCTCCCCTTCGTCCATTGCCCGGGCATTTAATGCCCGCCATCCCCGCAGCTTCGTCCCGTTCCCAGCCGCTTGCCTCCGCCCCAACGGGTTGTCCCGTGTCAGTGGCTTCAGCCCCGCTCCCGTTCCAGTGTGTGTCGCGATTCAGTCGCGACAAATTTCATCCATTCCCATTGCTCCGAATGTCGCCATGTAACAGCGACCCCTGTTTCTCTTTTCCGTCTGGCCTGGGAGCCTCGATCCAAAAGGTATTGTCAAATTGCTGGTTTGAATCATATAAGATAATGGAGAAGTTTCTGATTAACATTTTTTTCGGGCATTAGAGGAAAATAATCTTGCGTTCGAAAATCTATTCGTATTTTTGCAGCTGAAAATTTCAGATGTCATCTTATGAAGAGAATACTCATTATCACCATATTACTATTAGGATGCCTCGCGCCGCTGGCAGCACAGACCGCATATATAGAATAGCAATGAAACGGATTCTTATTGCCGACGACGAGGCTTCTATCCGCGACTTCGTGTGTCGCGGACTTGCCGACTGCGGATATGACACCCTCCAAGTCTCCGACGGCAACGAGGCCTGGCAGCAGCTGCAAGACGGCACAATCGACCTCGCCATCCTCGACATCCGTATGCCTGGCCTTTCGGGAGTCGATCTCTGTCGCCGCCTTCGGCAAGAGTATGGATATGACTTGCCCATCATCATGCTGACCGCACTGGGTACCACCGACGACATTGTGATGGGTCTCCGTGCCGGTGCCGACGACTATATGGTTAAGCCGTTCAAATTCACCGAGCTACTGGCGCGTATCGAAGCACAGTTGCGGCGGAGCGATTTACACCCCACAGCATCCTCACGCACATACGGCGACCTGCATCTCGACCCCGTTTCCCATCGCGCCACGCGCGACGGAAAGCACATTTACCTCAGCATCAAAGAATATCGCCTGTTGGACTACCTGATGTTGCACCACGGCGAGGTGCTTTCGCGTGGCGACCTGCTGCGCGACGTATGGGACCGCGATTTCGACACATCGACTAACGTCGTGGATGTCTATGTCCGCTATCTCCGCAGCAAGATTGACGACCCATTCGACCAGAAACTCATTCACACCATTGTCGGGCAAGGCTACAAATTCGGTGACAGATGAAACCCGGACACAAAATATCACTCACCTACAGCACCATTACCATCCTGCTGGTTCTTGTGTCAAGCGCAGTGTTCTATTTTGGTACGCGGCATTACATCTCCTCACTGTATTACAACTACCTAGAGGAGAAAGCCCGTGTACTGGCCATGGAGCGTTATGGGCAAGATGACCTCGACCCCGTAAAGTATCGCAACGCCGTGCAGCGCAGCCAACATGCCATTCCTACCTCGCGAGAGCTATTCGTCCCCAAAGACAGTATCGAGACTGCACTTTCCTCGCTACTCACAGGTTCCCAGATCGCCTCGTTGCTTCGTGGCGAGGTTGTCCACTTCGACCACGAGGGCGAGGTGGGCACAGCCCTGCTCTACTACGACAACAGCGGCACGTTCGCCAGCGTGGTGCTGAGCCGCAACCCTTACGGCGACGAGATTGCCCACACCATGCGTCTGCTGCTGGTGGTGTTCGTCCTCGGTGCCTCGCTGCTGCTATGGCTCGTCAGCCGCCTCTGGGCATCGCGTATGGTGAACCGCATCGACCAGAATTATCAGACCGAGAAAATGTTTGTCAACAATGCACAGCACGAAATCAACAACCCGCTGGCCGTCATCAGTGGCGAATGCGACGTGACCCTGTTGCGCGACCGCAGTCCCGAAGAATACCGCTCGGCACTGATGCGCATCGCAAAACAGGTCGACCGCATCAACGGTATCATCATACAACTGCTGGCAATCGACGATGCACGCAACCGTCCGCAGAAAGCAGAGAGCATCGACCTTTCGGAATGGTTCTTCCAGAACGAGTTGCCTCCCCACAATCTTTATATCCACGGTTCCTTCCGCGTGAAGATGGACTCCGATGCGCTGTACATCGCCATAAGGAACCTTATCGGCAACGCCGTCAAATACGGCGACGGGAGCTCCGTGGTGGTCCATGCCGAATATCCCACCGTCTCCGTCACCAACCACGGCAGCCCCATCCCCGCCGAGGAGCTGGAACACATCTTCGACCCCTTCTACCGTGCCGCCAACGCCGACGGCATCCCCGGCCACGGCATCGGCCTCGCCTTGGCCCACACCCTGCTCCAGCGCAACGGTGCCCAGCTCACCGTCACCTCATCCTCAGAGAACACCATCTTCACCATCCGCTTTTCAAAATAGCAGGTCTCCCTTCCTTACAGTTTTCTAATCCTATCTGTGAGGTTTCTAATGTGCTGACACGTGGAGAGTCGGTATCTTTGCAGCATGTTTTATGGAAATGCAATTCTGACTATTTTTCTGGCTTTCAGTGGTGTAGGTGGGGCGGGCGACGGCGCAGACAGCGTCCACACGGAGATTATCGACACGCTCACGGTCCTTCAGGCCGAACAGCTCCTTGCCGAGCGCAATGCCGAGCTCCGCTTGTCACGCCTCGCCTGCACCGAGGCTGAAGCCAACGCCCGGCAGGCACGACGCTGGGAGAACCCCGAGGTGAGCGGTATCTACAATCTCTATAACCCCCTGAACAGCCGCTGGCTCGACCCCGGCAACGACGGCGAGGTGGACATCAGCGTCAGCCAGCCGCTGCCCATCGGTCGCAGCCACCGCATTGGCCGCTCCGATGCCGAACTACGGGCCTCGCAGGCCGACTACGACTGGACGGCTTTCAGCCTCTCTATGCAGATGAAACGGCAACTGTGCGAGCTGTGGGCGGTGCAGCGCAGGGCGGCATTGATAGGGGGCGAACTCGAGAGCGTGGAGCGCATCCTCGACGCCTACCGCCGCAACCCGCAGGCGGTATCACTGGTGGAGGTGCGACGGCTGGAAACCCTGCGCCTGGGTCTGCTCTCGGAACAGTTGGAACGCCAGGCTACGGTGGCCGAGTGCAAAACGGCATTGGCCGTAATGCTAGGACTGGAAGAGACGGGGTTCGGCATCGGGGAACTTGATCTGAACGACGAGCCGGCTCCCTCTGACAGCATCTTGGAACAGTCGGCACTGCTGCGCTACCATGCATCGCTCTGCGAAGCCGCCGATGCCGAAATTCGGCTACAGAAAGCGTTGGCTTGGCCACGGGTGAACGTGGGCGTGGAGTATGACAAGAACGGCAACATAGGTCACAACTTCTGGGCCGTGGGGGCCAGTATCACGCTGCCTCTCTTCGACCGCAATCGCGGCGCTATCCGCAGTGCTGAGGTGGAGCGCGACCGGCGGCAGACGATGCTTGCGGCGGCCGAGCGCGAGCAATGTCAGCAGCTGGCCCTTGCCGCAGAACGTCTGGCGCAATGCCGCCGTCTGGTGGCGGAATCCGATAGCCTCACCGAGTGGGACATTGAGGGTGTGGAACGGCAATACCTTGCCCACAACCTCTCGTTGCTCGAACTGATAGATATCTACACCGCCTGGCGCGAAGCGCAGGAGATGACGGTGGCCGCGCGCGGAGCCCTCCTCACGGCAGCTCTCGACTACAACCTGGCCGCCGGAGCGGAAGTGTATAGAATAGTTGACAGACAATAAAAAAAGATAATGATGACGAAAACGACAACTTCACTTTCACTGGCCGTAGCCCTTTTGTTCGTTGCCTGCAATGGCGGGCAGGATGCCGAGATTACGGCACCGTCTGCCATCGAAGCGGTATTGCCATCTGCCAAACCGTCGGGGATGCCTGCCTCCGTTGCCACCCTCACGCTGACGGGCACCGTTGTCGCAGACCCTTCGCGCACCGAGAGGATTGTCGCGCCCGTTGACGGCAGGGTGGAAGGGCTTACCGTTGAGGTGGGCGACGACGTGAGTGCGGGCATGCTGATAGCCCGGCTGCTGGGACGCGAAACCGCCGAGCGCAACATCCAGCGGCGGCAGGTCGAATCAGAATACTACCTTGCCGACAGGGAAATGAAGCTGAAATCGTCGCTCTACAACGACGGCCTGGTATCGGAGCGCGAACTGACCGAGGCCATGGAACGCTGCGAAGTGGCAATGACAGCCCTCTCACAGCAGGCCGCGGTGGCCACGGGCGACATCCGTGCCTGGCGACGAGGCACCGTGCTGCGGCGCGAGGTGACAAACGGACAGTATGTGCAGGCCGGCGACCTCATGCTCGAGGTGGCCGACATCAGCAAGGTATGGGTGATGGGGGACGTCTACGAGAGCGACATCAGTCGTGTGCACGAAGGCGACACCGTTAGCGTCACCACCCTTGCCCATCCCGACGAGACCTGGCGTGGCACCGTCGACAAGGTCTATTCCGCTCTCGACCCCGACAGCAAAACCATGAAAGTCCGCATAGTCCTCTTAAATCGCGACCGCCACCTCCTGCCCGGCATGTTCGCCACAATAAATATTGAGCCATGAGTCTTATCGACCGCATTATCAGCACCTCGCTGCGCCAGCGGACATTGGTGCTGCTGCTCACGGCGGTAGCGGTGGTGGCTGGCGTGGTGTGCTTCCAGCAGACGCCTGTCGATGCCTTCCCCGACGTGACGCAAACCAAGGTGACCATCATCACGCAATGGCCCGGCCGCTCGGCCGAAGAAATTGAGAAATTTGTCAGCATCCCCATCGAGATAGCCATGAACTCGGTGCAGCAGAAGACCGACATCCGCAGCACCACGCTCTTCGGGCTCTCGGTGGTGACGGTGCTCTTTGACGACCACGCCGACGCCGACTTTGCACGGCAGCAGATATACAACCTACTCTCCAATGCCGACCTGCCCGACGGCGTGAGCCCCGAAGTGCAACCGCTCTACGGCCCCACGGGCGAGGTCTATCGCTACACCCTGCATAGCGACAGCCTCACGGTGAGCGAGCTGAAGACCCTCCAGGATTGGGTCATCGAGCGACGGCTGCGCAGCGTGTCCGGAGTAGCCGACGTGGTGAGCTTCGGCGGCAAGGTGCGCACCTTTGAGGTGAGTGCCGACCTGGGGAGGCTGACACAATATGGCATCTCGGCCATCGAGCTCTACGAGGCGTTGGCGGGCAGCAATGTCAACGTGGGCGGCGACGTGATAGAGCGCGGCGGCGAGGCCTACGTAGTGCGCGGCATCGGCCTGCTGAACAACACGGAGGAGATTGGCAACATCGTGGTGAAGAACCTCGGCGGTGTACCGGTACTGGTGCGCCACGTGGCCACAGTCAGCGAAAGCTACAAACCGCCGCTGGGACAGGTGGGACGAGGCGGAGCAGATGATGTGGTAGAGGGCATCGTGGTGATGCACAAGGGTGAGAACAGCGAGAAAGTCATCGCCGCACTGAAAGAGAAAATGGCCGAGATACAGCGCGAGTTGCCAGCCGATGTGACCATCGAACCTTTCTACGACCGCGAAGACCTTGTAAACCTAGCCATCAAGACGGTGCTGCACAATGTACTGGAAGGCATACTGCTGGTGACACTCGTGGTGTTGCTTTTCATGCGTGACTGGCGTACCACGGTCATCGTCTCTGTGGTTATCCCGCTGGCTCTTTTGTTTGCTTTTATCTGTCTGCGGCTATGCGGAATGAGTTCCAATCTGCTGTCGATGGGTGCCATCGATTTCGGAATCATCATCGATGGTGCCGTGGTGATGGTGGAGGGCATCTTCGTGATGCTCGACGACCGCCAGCGGCGAATGGGGCGCGAGGCTTTTGCACGATGGAGCAAGGGCGGTGCCATCCGGGCGACGGCCAACGAGAAAGCCCGTTCGGTAGCCTTCTCCAAACTCATCATCATCACCGCTCTAATGCCCATCTTCGCCTTCCAGAAAGTGGAGGGGAAGATGTTCTCGCCACTGGCTTTCACGCTCAGTTTTGCCCTTTTTGGAGCATTGGTTTTCACGCTGACGCTGGTCCCTGTGCTATCGTCGATGTTGCTGAAGAAAGATGTGCATGAGCACCGCAACCGTTTCCTAGAGGTGGTGAACCGTGTGTGCGACAGCGTCTTTGCCTGGCTGCACTGTCGCCGCAGGGTGGTGGTGCCAGTGGCGGTGGTACTGACGCTTGGCGGCCTGGGTGTTTTCTTCCTTCTGGGCACCGAGTTTTTACCGCAAATGGACGAGGGAAGCATCTACATCCGCGCCACCATGCCGCAGAGCATCTCGCTCGGCGAGAGCGTGAAGATGGCCAACCTGCTGCGGAACGAGGTGGTGCGGTTCGACGAGGTGAGCGAGGTGATGACCCAGACGGGTCGCCCCAACGACGGCACCGACGCCACGGGTTTCTACAACATCGAGCTCTTCGTCAAGCTGCACCCCAATCGACAATGGAAAGGGCACCGCAGCAAAGAGGCGCTGATTGCCGACATGCAGACGACGCTGGAACGTCACGCGGGCATCGATTTCAACTTCTCTCAACCCATAAGCGACAACGTCGAAGAGGCAGTCAGCGGTGTGAAAGGTGCCATTGTGGCCAAAGTTTTCGGACCCGACTTGTATGAGGCTGAGCGATTGGCATTGATGGTGGATAGCGTCATGCGTCCCATACGTGGTATTGCCGACCTCGGAGTGCTGCGCAATATTGGGCAGCCTGAATTGCGTATTGAAATCGACGAGAGCCGCTTGGCACGTTATGGCGTAGAGAAGGATGCCGTGCAGCGAACCATAGAGATGGCCATAGGTGGCAAAGCCGCCACACAGGTCTACGAGGACGAACGGAAGTTCGACCTGGTCGTGCGCTATGACAGCGCCTATCGCAACACCCCTGAACAAATCGGACGTATCCTGGTACCGGCACGCGATGCAAGCATGCTGCCCATCAGCGAGCTGGCTACCATCCGCACCATCGTCGGCCCACTCATAGTTTACCGCGAGAACCACGAGCGGTATTGTGCTGTCAAGTTCTCGGTGCGCGACCGCGACATGGGCAGCGCCGTCGACGAGGTGCGTGTCGCCGTTGGCAAGGCCGTACCCTTGCCGCAGGGCTACCGCATTGAATGGAGCGGCGATTTTGAGAATCAGAAACGTGCAAGTCGACGCCTTACGCAGGTAGTGCCTATAAGTCTGCTGCTCATCTTCCTCATCCTCTATCTCCTCTTCGGCAATGGACGTGATGCTGCCTTGGTGCTGACCGGGGTACCTGCCGCTGCCGTAGGAGGACTGCTCATCCTGTGGATAACAGGGTTCAATTTCAGCATTTCGGCAGGTATAGGATTCATCTGTCTTTTCGGCATATGTATTCAAAATGGGGTCATCATGCTCACCGACATACGGTCGCTATTGCGCACCCATCGTTCATTGGAACAGGCAGTAAAAGAGGCAATGCATGGCCGCATCCGAGCTATCCTTATGACCGCCATGATGGCCACCCTCGGTCTTCTACCTGCAGCCCTTTCCACTGGCATAGGCAGCGAAAGCCAACGCCCCCTTGCCATCGTCATCATCGGCGGCCTTATCACAGCCACATTTTTTGTCCTTTTTGTGTTTCCACTCCTTGTAGAATGTTTCTACCACCGTTTCCTGTACGATGAAAAAGGCCAGCTCCGTGTGCGAAAACTATGAATAATCGCTGCAATGCTACTTTCGTTCTCTTCATGTGAGAAGTTTGATGTACATTCATACGCCAGCCCCTTTCATATCCCCTCCCCAGATATGCCATAACAGAAACCATATATCACATATAACATTGAGGCCAAAAGGATTAATGTTGAATTCCGCATTGCCTACGGGCAATGTAATTATTAACTTAATCCTTTATTTTATGTCTCAATTTATGTTCAAGCAAGACCTTGCCATGGCCTACTTCCCCGACCGCAGCAAGGAGAGCGCAGGAAAACTCCTCGCCCGCGAAATCCACACCAATGAGCCATTGATGGACGAACTCTCCAAAACCGCCTACTCCCCCCAACGCAAACTCCTCTCCCCCAAACAACTCCAAATCATCTTCTCCTTCCTCGGCGAACCATAGCCTTAACATTTAAATTGGCACATTTGTTGTAAAAAACACTACGAAAATCGGGGGCAATCACATTTTGCCTTCGATTTTTAATTTCTCTCTATCAAATAATTACAATTTATTTTCAAAGAAAGTTTTGCCATTCGGAAAATAGTATGTATCTTTGCATTCAGAAAATTGAAATGCATCGCTCTACTTTCGTGTAGAGATATGAGCCACTCTTTAGTGGCTTTTTTATTAAATAAAAATGAACAAAAAACGAGTAACATTCTATATTGACGGCTTTAACTTCTATTATGGTATCCGCCGTTCCAAATACGCCGATGAGGTATGGCGTAAATGCTACTGGATTGACATGGTACGTCTTTGCGAAAGCTTCCTTGGAGAAGGACAAGAACTTACAAAGGTCGTATATTTCACTGCCAGCCCACTAAATCCAGACAAGAGTAGTCGACAGAGTGCATTTTTGAATGCGAACAAATTGATTAATGGCGACCGCTTCGAAATTGTCCGCGGCAAGTATCTTGAAAAGCATATTATATGTCCTTATTGCAAAGGAGATATTTCTCGGCCAGAAGAGAAGAAAACAGATGTCAACATTTCCATCCGAATGATAGAGGATTGTCTCATTGGAGCAACAGATACCATTGCCCTTGTCAGTGCTGATAGCGATCTTGTGCCTCCTTTGGAACTGATTCAAAAACGTTACCCGAATATTGCAATTAAAGTGTACTTCCCACCGTCAAATTATAGCAACGACCTTAAAGATAATCTACTTCACCATCGCAGCCGTCCTGTTGAAATGAAAAAGAATCTTCCTCGTTTCCTTAATGCTATAATGCCCGACATTGTGGAAAAAGATGGAAAGCGATACACTATTCCGGATAAATGGAAGAATAGATAATTTGGGGAAACAGTAGGTTTTCCTTACTTTTTAGCCACGGCAAGCCCCCCCCCTCTCGCTTGCCGTGGCTTTTTTATTGCCCTATTCACCCCGATTTTCTCAAAAATCAGGGTGTCCATACCCTTTTTTACCCCTTCTCCACATCCTAATTTCCGCCTCATATCCTCCTTTATCCTCCCCAAGCCCCCTTTATCACCCCATAAACCGACAATCCCCGAATCCGATTTTTGCCACCCCTGTACTTTTGCCCCGTCTTTCAAAGCCCAGCCCACAGGTGCACATGTAGGCCATGCCACAAAGACGAGTAAACAAAAAGTCCAACATTAAAAAGTAAAACACAATGGCAAAAGTTTTCGGAATCAACACAAAGATTCGGGGCAAGGTGGGTGAGTATATCTACCGCCAAACTAAAGTCGGTACCATCGTCAGCGAGGCCCCCGTCAAACCCATCACCCCTCTGCGCACCCAAAGCCAGATGAACATCCGCACCCAATGGGCCAACCTCGGCGCCATCTACAAGCAGTTCGACTCTATGCTGCGCCGTGGCTTCGAGGAGCTGCCTCCGCAGATGTCCGTCTATAATGCCTTCATCCAGGCCAACCTCGGTGTCGTCAAGGTGTACATCACCAAGCGTATGAAACTCAACGGCGGCGCCATCCTCGCACCTTATCAGATTACGCGTGGCAGTCTCCCCAGCATCAGCATGACCAAGAACAGCAACAACAAGTTGGTCAGTAGCATTGCCCTCGGCTCCCTCACCATCAGCGCGACAACCACCGTGGCGCAATTCTCGCAAGCCGTCATCGACAACAACGCTTCGTTTCTCGAAGGCGACCAAATCACCTTCTTCCACGGCATCCAGCTGGCGTATCTGTCGGATACGAGGTTGACCGGTGGCTTACAGATACAACTATTTTCGCCAAAGCTCAATACGGGTGGGGCTGGAGTTTTATACA
>ONDE01000017.1 GCA_900316515.1 uncultured Bacteroidales bacterium
CCGCGAAGGCTTGCGGCAGGATGAATACCTCCTCGACCTCAAAGGCCTCGCCGCAGGCGTCTACATGGTGCGCGTAAGCACCCCCCTCGGCACCGCCACCCGCCGGCTGCTGGTACAGTAGCAATTTGCCCATATCGCGTTTTTTACGTATCTTTGCAACCGCATAGTGGACAACAATACTGCATTGCAAGTTGATACTTAACGACATATATCAAGACAGTCAACTGACTGCCACCCTCGTGGAGCGACTGAGAACACGACAGGCACGCCTGCATGTCGACGGCATGACGGGCTCGCTGCCATCGGTTATCATCGCCGCCGTCGCCGACCGCATGCCCACGTCAAGCCACCTGGTGATAGCCCCCACAAAAGAGGAGGCTTTCTATCTCTCGAACGATCTGGAAGCGCTACTTAATGATGAATGCGGAATGCAAAATGATGAACAAGACCGTTCATCACTCAACACTCATCATTCAACATTAACAACAATGCTGTTCCCCACCTCCTACCGCAAGGCGTACCTCTACAAGGAGGAGGAGACCGAGAACGCCAACATACTGCTACGCTCGGAGGTCATCAAGGAGATGGCCGCAGGACGCCCCTTGGTGGTGGTCAGCTACCCCGAGGCGCTGAGCGAGAAGGTGGTGGGCAGCCGCACGCTGATAAGCAACACCCTGCGCATCGCGCGCGGCGAGAAGCACGACATGTGGGAGGTGGTGGAACGCCTGCAGGAACTGGGCTTCGAGCGCGAAGACTTCGTGGTTGAACCCGGCCAGTATGCCGTGCGCGGCGGCATAGTGGACGTCTACAGCTACGCTTCCGACCTGCCCTACCGCATCGAGTTCTTCGACGACGAGGTCGACTCGCTCCGCACCTACGACGCCGTCTCACAGCTCAGCGTCAAGCAGCTCGACCGTGTCGACATAGTGCCGAATTTCGGTACCGACAGCGGCGAACACAAGGTGGAAAGCAAAGTGTCGCTGCTGGAATACTTCGCCGAGGGCGACACCGTGTGGGTGCAGAGCTTGATGCAGGTGGCACAGCGCATCGACGCCCTCATGGACGACACCCGCAAAGCCTACAACGAGCGTCTGGCCGACAAGGAACATCCCATAGCAGGCACCCTTCCCGAGCCCGAGACCATGAGTTGCACCGCCAACGAGTTCCTGCACCGCATGCTGGAGATGAAGATAGTGGAATACGGCAACAGCCACTACTTCAGCAACGAAGAACGTATTGTCGCCAACAGCGAACCGCAGCCTGTCCTCAACAAGCAGTTCGACCTGCTCACCAGCACACTGGCACGCTATGCCGAGCAAGGCTACCAACTGCTCATAACCGTCAGCAACGACAGTCAGGAACGCCGCCTGCACAAGATACTCGACGAAGCCGAAAACAACTCAACTTTCAACTTTCAACTTTCAACCTTCAACTTATCCCACGGCTTCATCGACCACGACGAGAAGGTGCTCTGCTTCACCGACCACGAGATATTTGAGCGCTATCACAAATACACCGTCAAAGACCTGCGCGCCACCCACGAGGCCATGACCCTCAAGGAACTCTTCGAGCTGAAGCCCGGCGACTATGTGACGCATATCGACTACGGCGTGGGACGCTTCAGCGGCCTGGAAAAGGTCACTCGCGACGGCAAGAGCCAGGAACTGATACGGCTGATATACAAAAACAACGACGTACTATATATCTCCATCCACGGCCTGCACAAGATAAGCCGCTATGTGGGTCGCGAAGGCGAGGCACCGCAGCTCAACCGCCTTGGCAGCAACACATGGCAGGTGCTTAAAGCCAAGACCAAACGGCAGGTCAAAGACATCGCCAAAGACCTCATAGCCCTCTACGCCAAACGGAAAGCCTCGCGCGGCTTCGCTTTCAGCACCGACAGTTCGATGCAGACCGAACTCGAAGCGTCGTTCGTCTACGAGGACACTCCCGACCAGCTGAAGGCTTCAGTGGCCGTGAAACACGACATGGAGGAGCCCTACCCTATGGACCGCCTCGTATGCGGCGACGTAGGCTTCGGCAAGACCGAGGTGGCCATACGTGCCGCCTTCAAGGCCTGCTGCGACGACAAACAGGTGGCTGTCCTTGTGCCCTCAACTGTCCTCGCCTTCCAGCACTACAACACCTTCAGCCAGCGACTGAAAGGCATGCCCGTCCGCGTCGACTACCTCAACCGCTTCCGCACCACCAAAGAGAAAAACCAAATCTACAAAGACGTTGCCGACGGCAAGATAGACATCCTCATAGGCACCCACGCCATCACCAACAAGGAACTCAAGTTCAAAGACCTCGGCCTGCTCATCATCGACGAGGAGCAGAAGTTCGGCGTCAGCGCCAAAGAGAAACTGAAACAGATGAAGGTGGGCGTCGACTGCCTCACCCTCACCGCCACACCCATACCACGCACCCTGCAGTTCTCCCTCATGGGCGCCCGCGACCTCAGCGTCATCCAGACCCCGCCGCCAAACCGCCAGCCTATCGAGACCGAACTCAGCGACTTCAGCGAGGAGCTGATCCGCGACGCCATCATGTTCGAGATGAGCCGCGGAGGCCAGACCTTCTTCATTAGCAACCGAGTGGAGAACCTGCCCGAGATGGCAGGCCTGGTGCAACGTCTGGTGCCCGATGCCCGTGTGGCCATGGCTCACGGACGCATGGACGGCAAGGATGCCGAGGAGACCCTTATGCACTTCCTCGAAGGCGACATCGACGTGCTGGTGGCCACATCCATCGTGGAAAACGGACTGGACATCCCCAACGCCAACACCATGATCATCAACAACGCCCACCAGTTCGGCCTCAGCGACCTGCACCAGATGCGCGGCCGCGTGGGACGCTCGAACCGCAAAGCCTTCTGCTACCTGCTCATACCCTCCTACCTCACCCTTACCCCCGACGCACAGCGCCGCCTCAAAGCCATCGAGGAGTTCTCCTCCATAGGTAGCGGCTTCAACATTGCCATGCGCGACCTCGACATCCGCGGCGCAGGCAACATCCTCGGCGCCGAACAATCGGGCTTCATCTCCGAGATAGGCTACGACATGTACCACAAGATACTAAACGAGGCCATCGAGGAACTGAAAGAGACCGACTTCGCCGAGCTCTTTGCCGAAGAGGCCGCCGAGCGCAAGGAATATGTGCGCGAATGCACCATCGAGACCGACCTCGAGGTGCTCATACCCGACGAATATGTCACCTCTGTCAGCGAGCGCCTGCTGTTATACAAAGAATTAAACGACCTGTCGACCGAGGAGGAGTTGGCGGAATACCGCCGCCGCCTCGAGGACCGTTTCGGACCAGTGCCACACGAGGTCGACGAACTCATAGAGACCATCACCCTGCGCCGCATGGCCAAGGAATTCGGCATCGAGAAACTCATTCTGAAACAAGACCGCATGGTGTGCCATCTGGTATCGAACCAGCAGAGCCCCTTCTACCAGAGCCCCAACTTCATGAAACTTATACAGTATGTGCAGGCCTATCCGCGCCGTGCCTCTCTGAAAGAGACCCCCGAGCGCCTGAGCCTCAGCATAGCCAACGTCAAGAGCATTGCCACCGCCCTCGAACAGCTGAGACTGCTGGCACAATAAAAAAGGAGTCAAGAACATTTGTCTTAACTCCTTTACTTCTTAACTCCTTAACTCCTTACTGAACGTCGCGCTCGTCCATGGGCTGTGCCAGCTGGCCTGTATAGTTGCCCTTGCTGTCGAACTCCATGCGGATGAACTTCTTGTCACGTGTGCCTTTTATCTTCTGGCTCACCACGACATAGGTATAAGGTTTGGGCTTCTTGCCGTCGGCTCCACGGTATTTCGAGTTGTACTCGTAGACAACCATCTTCTCGATGCTGTACTTCTCTCCGTTGAATTTCTCTTCGAGGAACTTCAAGATACCATTGTTGTAACGCTCTTTGAGGAGGGTCTTGCCAGTCATGAGGGGCTTGTTGTCGGCAATGGTGTAAACCGACTCCATCTTAACCTTCTGCACGTTGGTGAAGTAGGCCACGGCATAGTCTTCACCGTTGAGCACACGGTAAACCCACTTGACAGAACCCTTGGTACGGCGACCCATCGACTTGTCGAAGTCGGCAAGGATTTCCGCGCTGGGGGTGAACTGTTCCACCTGCGGCTCGTCGACCTTCGGGGCGGGACGCTGGCGCTGACGGCTGCTTTCGGTGCCGGTCTTACGACTCACCTTCTCATCGTCGGCGTCGGGGTTGTTATGCGTATAGTAGTCGCGCTTCACGGCGTCGGGGTCGGGGGCGTTGCTCTTCATCAGCTTGCCACGGGTGTCGAACACCATCTCGCAGTCGTTCTCGGCAATACCCTTCTTCACGATAATCATACGATAGTAATTGTCGCCGTTCATCTCCTCGATATACTCGATGCCTTTGATACGGTAGCCGGGGTAGTTGTTGACGAAATACGAGTTCATCATCGTGGGGCACTCCTCCTCCTTCACGGGGAAGCTGCTGTACTGCCAGTCGCCGCCGGCTGTGAAGTAGGCGCGGCCGTTCTGTCCGTCGATGACAAGCTCGGCGATATACTGACCAGGAGCCTGGTACCATGTGCGCACCTTATAGCTGTCGTAGGTCTTCTCCAATGCCAGCAGTACGCTGCGCGGCACGGCGGTTTCCTTGATTTTGGTCTGCGCACCGGCCACCAGCGGCAGCACCATGAGCAGAGCAATGATTATCTTCTTCATATTGGTGTTATTGTTTGATTGCTTGATTGTTTGATTGTTTGAGTATTTAGTATTCGCAAGTGAGGCTTTCTTGCAACTATCGTCTTAAATCCTTATCTCCTGTCTACTTGAACAGCACATCCTTGCGGTCGGGACTGATACTCACGGCGGCTATCCTAACGCCGGTCTGCTTCTCGATGGCGGCCAGATAGTCTTTCAACGCCTCGGGCAGCGCAGCATACTCGCTGATGCCCTGCAGGCTCTGCTGCCAGCCCTTGTAGTTGGTCAACACCGGCTCGATGGGCAGCGTGTTATACTCGAAGGGTATCTCGCCCGTCAGTTCGCCGTTCACGTCATAAGCCGTGCACATGCTCACGGTCTCGAAGTCGTTCATCACGTCGGGCTTGGTGACATAAAGCTCGGTGACACCGTTTATCATGCAGGCATAACGCAACGCAGGGATGTCTATCCAGCCGCAGCGGCGCGGACGCCCCGTGGTGGCGCCGTATTCGTGTCCCAGTTCGCAGAGACGGTGGCCCGTCTCGTCGAAGAGTTCCGTGGGGAACGGACCGGCACCCACTCTGGTGCAATAGGCCTTGGTGATACCCATCACACGGCCGATAGCGCTGGGAGCCACACCGAGACCTGTGCAAACACCCGCAGTGATAGTGTTGCTGCTGGTAACAAAGGGATAGGTGCCGAAGTCGATGTCGAGCATCATGGCCTGTGCACCCTCGGCAAGCACCTTCTTGTCCTCTTTCAGACACTGGTTGATGAAATACTCGCTGTTGACCATGCGGAAACGCTTCAGCGTCTCCAGGCTCTCCATCCACACCTTCTCGTACTCCTCGAGGCTCATGCCGTCGATGCGGAAGGCTGCAATGTCGAAGCCCAGGGTCTGGGCCTGGCGCACATGCTGCTCCTTGAGCAACTCGTAGCGCTCGCGGAAGTCAGTCGACAGCGTGTCGCCCACACGTATGCCCGAACGGGCAATCTTGTCGGTATAGGCGGGGCCGATGCCCTTCAGCGTCGAACCAATCTTCATGTTGCCCTTGGCCTGCTCGTTGGCGGCGTCCATCATGCGGTGGCTGGGCAGTATGAGGTGAGCCTTCTTCGACACGAAGAGGTTCTGCGTAGCGTCTACACCTTTGGCGGCGAGCTCCTCAATCTCCTGACGGAAGATGCGAGGCTCTATCAGCACACCGTTGCCGATGAGATTGATTTTGTCTTTATGGAATATGCCACTCGGTATGATATGGAGCACATGCTTCATACCGTTAAACTCGAGCGTATGACCTGCATTGGGGCCACCCTGGAAACGGGCCACAACATCATAGTTCGGGGTCAGCACGTCGACAATTTTACCCTTGCCCTCGTCACCCCACTGAAGTCCAAGAAGGACATCTATCTTTGTCATTTTCTGTCTATTATAGTCCAATTATTATACCTTCACCCACACAAAAGCCCACACTTTTCACGGTGCAAAGTTACATATTTTTTTTCAATCCCACGCATAAAATATAAAAACATATCAACAGCTACTTCACTCGCTTCCTCATCCAAAGGTAGTTGAAATTCATATACCACAGTTCGCAGGGGCCGTTGGGATTGAGCTCGACATAGGCGCCTACGGAACCGTCGGGGAGCAAAGTCATGGAGGAGTATACCGAAGGCCCTTCAAATAGACTCACGGGACTGTGCCACGAGGCACCCTCGTCGGTCGAGAAGAAGATACTCACATTCTCGCGCTGCATGGAGTTGGTGATGCTGTGCAGTATGGTGCTGTCGTTCAACCTGAGCAATTCGCCGTTGCATGCGTTGACGGTCATCTCGGGCCAGGTGCCTTGTGTGCCCCATGTCTCGCCGTCGTCGGCCGAGGTGTTGTACCCGCGGGCACCGCTGCGGCGTACGCTGATGAGGATGCGTCCGTCGTTGAGCTGAAGCAGCTTGGCCTCGTCGCCACCCTCGAAGGCCATCGCCGAGCGATGCCAAGTGTGACCGTTGTCGTCGCTGTATATGACGAAGTTGTCGCTGACGGTGCTGTTCTTACGGCGCACGGCGGCGGCGAAGAGCAGTCGTCCGGCATGGTTGCCCCGAGTGAGGCGCAGGCCGTTGCCCGAAGCCACGAAGGCCGCCTCGTAGTTGCCCAGCGAAGCATCGCCCCATATAGCCGAGGTGATGTTGGATGGCGAAGACCAGCTGCGGCCACCGTCGGTGCTACGTACAACGTAGACGCTGATAGGGTTTGCGGCCGATGACTGGAAGTAGCCGTTGCCGCCAGCGAAGAGGCAGAGCACATCGCCGTCGTAGGTGGTCACAAGCGCCGGGTCGCCATAGCCATGTCCGACGCCGGTGCCTTGAATGATGGTGACAGGCTCGCTCCAAGTACGGCCACGGTCGGTGCTACGACGGCACACAATGTCTATATCTTGTGGCAGGTCGCCCTCGTTGAATTTACGTTTGTCGTTGACGGCCAGCAGCGTGCTGTCGTCTAAGCAGATGATGGCAGGTATGCGGTAGTTGGTGGAGCCATAGTCGCCGGGAGCGTATAGTCGCTGCTGATAGAAGAAGGCGGTGTCGACAATGGGTTCAAGCATGGTGTCGGAAATGGAGTCGACCACATGGGTTGGGTCTTTGTGACAGGCGGTCACTGCAAGCAGCAGGAAAAGTGAAAGGTGAAAAGTGAAAAGTGAAAAATTATGTTTCATTTTAACGGCGAATTAAACGAATTATGCGAATTGCTACGCAGGTCAATTATTGGCGAATTACTCGAATGGTTGGGGCCAATTGAATTTACGGTTCCAAAGGTGGCTGTTGTAGTCGGCGTTAAGGCGGTTCATAATATAGTACAGCGGCGTCTGGCCTTTGACGTATTTGATGCCGCGTCGGTCGGCCTCGCGGTAAATAAGGGTATTGACATCATCGTCATCATTGTGTTGGAAAAGCACTACAATCAGCATATATAGCACAACAGCCGACTGCGCCACAGGCACCATCCACCACGGTATCTCGCCCCCAATGGCCATCAATACGGCCATCACCGTAGCAGGAACTCCTATTATAAGACACAAGATAGCGACACTCTTAAAGTATTGCATTTTCACCACCTTGCGGTCGCTGTCGCGCACACTCTGCGGCCATACCGATTGCAGACGTTCAATGTCACTGCCGAACGCCATAAAGTCGTCCTCCGTGTAGTTGGTGCGCAGATGGCCGGGGCGACGCTGCGCCGACGTGCGCCGGCGCCCGCGATAGCGTGGGTCACGGTGCTGCGCCATAGGATTTTACTGGTCGCGTTTGGCCTTGAACCACTCCACAAACTTAGGCAGGTCGTCCAACGCCTGGAAGCCAGCCTTGAAGGGTTCCTCAGGCACCGGCACAGTCTCCATGTAGCCGATAAGCGTGGCACAGTCGAACTCACCCATCAAGGCCTCGAGGGTGACATAGACGCCCACCTGGAAGTCCTCGTCGTCGGGCTTGCTGCCCTCGACGGCTATGCGCAGGCCGAGCATCTCGGGCTCTTCTTCGCATTCGAGCTGCTGGAAGTACATCTTGCGGGTGTCGAAGAGGTAACGGTCGAAGCGCACCTTGAGTTCTGTGCCCATAGGTTGCTTGAAGGCCACGAACTCCCACCAGTCGAGGTCGGGGGCGTTGTCGACGAGTTCCACCACATAGCGGAAGAGGTCTGTGTCGCCTTCGGCGCTGAAGGTGAGGGTACGTCCGTTGGCTGTGGCGTCGCCAATCTCATAACTCAGGCCATCGCAATACTTGGTGAGCTGGTACTGCAGGGCGTTTTCCAACTGCTGGCGTTCTTTCTCTTCGAGGTCGCCGAGGGCCACCAGCTGCTCGTTGTGGTCCTGGAACCACTGCCAAAATTGATTTACTTTATCCATATTATTCTTTCTTCAACGGCGAATTTAACGAATTACACGAAATTATTAATTACAGGCTAATTACTCGAAATGATGCGGCGAATTCGAGTAATTCGCCAATAATTGACCTGCGTAGCAATTCGCTTAATTTGCATAATTCGCCGTTTAAATTATTATCGCTTCGGGTGTGAGGGTTATGTTGAATTTATGTTTTACGTCGTCTTGGATGGCGGCAGCGAGGGCACGCACCTCGTCACCTGTACAGCCGCCGGCGTTATAAAGTACTAGAGCATTCTTGGGCCACACCCCTGCCCTGCCCTGTGTGCGGCCTTTCCAGCCGGCACGGTCTATCAACCAGCCAGCCGATAGTTTATAGCCTTCGGATGCCTTATGGGCTTCGGGCATATCGGGATATTCTGCCTTGAGGCGTCTGTAAGTTGCCTCGTCGACCACGGGATTCTTGAAGAAGCTGCCTGCAGAGCCGTGTTCTTCGGGACGCGGCAGTTTCTGCCAGCGCATGGCGGTGATGCTGTCGCGCAGCTGCCGCGCCGTGTCGTGGGGCAACCCCTCGAGGGCCTTGTAGCTCAAGTTGGGTACGTATTCTTTGTGCAGGTGGTAGGTGACATAAAGGATGAGGTAGCGGTTAGGGTAGTGCTTGAACATCGAGTCGCGGTAGGCGAAACGGCACTCCTCGTTGCTGAACGAGCAGCGGCACCGCTCCTTCAGGTCGTAGGCCTCCACGCTCTCTATGAAATCCTTGGCTTCGGCGCCGTAGGCACCGACGTTCTGCACCGCCGAGGCACCGACGGTGCCGGGTATAGCCGAGAGGTTCTCCAACCCATAAAGACCGTGGTCGAGCGACCACTGCACGAGGTCGTCCATCACCATGCCACCCCAGGCGGTGACTTTTGAATGTTGAATGTTGAATGTTGAATGATGAATGTGAGCGAGCGTTACGACGGTACCGTCGTAGTCTTTAGTGAAGACCATATTGCTGCCGCCGCCAAGCAGAAGCACCTCGCCTTCCAGCGGCGGCACATCGTCGCCCGGTTCCAACAACACAAGCCTACGCGCTTTCACATCGATGCCGAAAGTGTTGTATGGCTTGAGGGATATGTTCTCTAATATCTTCACCGCTTAAAAACTCTAACCATTACAGCTCCTGCACAGGGAATTTGAAGTAGGTGTCGGGGTAGGGCTCGTCCTTCAGCGTAAAGTGCCACCACTCGCAGTCGTAGGGCTTGAAGCCGTGGGCCAGCATGGCGCGGCGCAGTATCATGCGATTCTCGAACTGTTGGGCCGTCAGCGTACCATTCTCGCCGGTGTATTCCCCCGTCTCGGGATTGCCGCAGTAGTCGGGATGGCTCTCGCGGCCAAACCAGTCGAAGGTGCCGCCCATGTCGACTTCTTTCTCGGTGCGCATGTCGAAGATGGTGAGGTCGAGCGTCGAGCCACGCGAATGGCCGCTACGGGTGGCAATATACTCCTTGATGAAGAGGCTGTCCTTCGACTCGTTGGGGTAGAAATAAGGCTTCATCAATGTGTCGTCCAAATCTTTGCCCCAGCGCACGAAATGGTCTACGCCGCACTGCGGACGGTAGGCGTCGTAGATCTTCAGGCGGTAGCCCTGGGCCTTGAGGTCGTCGCTGACGGCACGCAGGCTGTCGGCAGCCTTGCGGGTGAGGAGCGCCGTAGGCTGAAGGTATCCGTCTATGCGGGTACCAACAAAGTTGTAGGTGCCGAAATAGCGTATCTCGAGGATGGCGTCGGGCACCACGTCGGTGATATTCACAAACTCGGTCGAGTCGAGTTCAGGCTCGGTGGTCTTCGTGCAGCAGGCCGCCAGAAGACCAACGGCTAATGCAGCAACAACAATCAAAACTTTTTTCATCATTAATATGTTTTTTGTTAATCTTCAGGATTCTTGGGACCCATCTCCTTGCGTGGACGTCGCAGCGGCGGCACATAGCCGGGATGGAACACCTTGAGCTGGGTGAGCAGCAATCCAGCCGCCAGCATGGCTCCCAGCACATCACACACCGTGCAGGTAATCCACACTCCAGTGAGGCCGTCGCCGCCCATCGACACACGGATGGCGGGAATGACGAACATCAGCGGAATGAGGAAGAGCACCTGACGCGAGAGCGAGGTAGTGATGGCTATCCACGGCTTGTCGATGCTCTGGAAAAACTGCGAGTTGGCGATGGTGAATGCTATCAAGGGCATCATCACGTTGAGGTAGCGCATGGCGGGCACGCCGATATCTATAAGTTCAGTGCTGTCGGTGAAAGCCCTAAGTATGAGGCGCGGCAACAGCATGGCCAAGGCAGCACCCAACACGCCGGCCCCGATGTTCCATTTCTGTGTGAGCACGAAGACATCGCGCAGGCGGTGGTTGTGACCTGCACCGTAGTTGTAGCCTGCAATGGGCTGCATGCCCTGACAGATGCCGAGCATAAGCATGACCAGGAACGAGCAGTAAGTGTTGACAATGCCATAGGCACCCACGGCATAGTCGCCGCCATAGCGTATCAGCTGACGGTTCAGCAGTGCCACGACGAACGAGGCTGCAAAGTTCATCAGGAACGGACTCATGCCTATGAGTAGGACATTGCGGAAAATGTATAGCTTCGGAGCCCAGGCATGACGCTTGAAGCGTATGAACGAGGTGGGCTGAACAAAATGGAGCACAGCAACAACGGCGGTGCTGAACATCGATATGGTGGTGGCTGTGGCGGCACCTGCTATGCCCCACCCCAGCACCATGATAAACAGTGCGTCGAGGAAGATATTGAGCACCGCGCCACCAGCCATTATCCACATGCTCTTGGTGGGATATCCGCTGGCACGTATCAGTCCCGTCAGGTTGAAGGTCATGGTGGTGAAGAACATACCTGGCAGTACTATCTGCATATACTGGCGGGCGAAGCCTATGGTGTCGGCCGAAGCGCCGAAGAGTTCCAGTATGCGGTCCATGAAGAGGTAGCCGCCTACAACAAAGAGGAAACCGAAGAAGAAGGTGAGCAGCATACTGTTGCCGAGTATCTTCTCGGCCCACCGCACATCCTTGCGGCCAAGCACTATGCTCATGCGGCTCGAAGCACCCACGCCCACCAGCGAGCCGAAGGCGTGGATGATATTCATGATTGGCAGTGTGATGGCCAGGCCAGCAATGGCCATGGCGCCCACATACTGGCCCAGGAACACACGGTCCACAATATTGTATATCGAAGCCACCACCTGCGTAATCACCGCCGGCAGCGCATATTGCCACAGCAATGTGCCGATAGGTTTGGTCTCTAGTTCTTTAGTATTGTCCATTATCTATTACAATTCACTATTCACCATTCACTAAAAATTCACCACTACAATAGTCGACAGACGCCAGTCTTGGAACAGTCCTTCCACACCGACATTGTCTATGCCGCTGCCTTCGATGCCCAGTTCCGCGGCACTCATGGCGCTGGCTGAATGGAAATAGTATAGGTTGTGTCTGTACTGTGTGCCAAAGAACACCCTGCCTATCGTGAAGCCCAATGCCCCGCCGAAGGTGACAGTGGGTGCCAGCTGGCCGGTGATTCTCACATTGTCGCCATCGCTCCATGGCACTGCCGTCAGGTTACTGTAAACTGTGAGCATGGGCAGGATGGTCAGGTTGAGGGTGATATTGAAAAGACCCTTGTCGTGCGGCCCTGTGGGGTCGTGGTGCACAAAGACGATGTTATGCGAGTAGCCCGCGCCCACCGAGCTCTGGAAGTTCCTATAGCCCTTGAAATCCGAGAGCATCAGTATGGCATCGCCTTGCTGGTGTTCCAGCGCGCTGAGCAGCATTCCCGCACATATCATCAGCGAGCCCGCCGACCGCCGCTGCACCATGTCGCACTTATAGGCCGCCGTGTAGGCGAAGCGGTTGCGCCGTATGGTCCAGTAGGCATCCACGTTCAGTCGTCCAACGGCGCAGGGGTTGCTAGTCTGCGACTCGCTGACGGTGTGCCACTGCGTGGTGCCGAGGGTGTCAATTGTTATGGTGTTTTTGGCATACTGGCTTATGCGGTAGGCACTCACCCTGATGCCCCATTTATGCCCCTGATAGCCGAAATTGAGGCTTGTGGTGGTAGCTGCGTTGGCAGGCCAGGTGAACAAGCCGAAGCCAAGACCAAGCTTGCCGTAGCCCAATCCCATGCCGAAGCCACCGTTGATGTTCTCGCTCATATTGCTGGTGATGGTCGACGGCACCTGGGCAGTGGCGGTCACGTTGCCCTCGTTGTCATGCTCGTAGCAGGTCATGTCGAAGCCCGACTTCAGATCAACGCTGACGCGCTGCAGCGCACCGTCCAGACTCACCTGGAAGCGCACCGGATGCTGATAGATGTAACTGCTGTCGAACTGGTCACCCTCCCTCAGCCACAGCACAAAGCGTTGCCAAAGCCCTTGCGCCGACACAGGAGCGCATGGCAGAACGACAAGCAAAGTCAGCAGTACTATGCGGAATACCTTCATCAGCCTTTAATCCTATTCTTCAGCGCCATGATAGCGTTATAAGCCACCAGTCCGTTGGCCAGTTCCAGACTGCGCTCGTCGACCATCAGGTCGGGGCGGTGCAGGTTACTGAAAGGGGTGCCGGGCTCGTGGATACCGATACGGAAATAGCAAGCCGGTATCTTCTGGGCAAAGAAGGCGAAGTCCTCGGCCGTCATCCTCAGGTCGAGCCATTCCACATTCTCCTCGCCGACATATGCGCAGGCGTTGTCGTGCACCTGCTGTGTGCAGGCGTCGTCGTTGAAGACGTATGGGTAGCCGTAGTCTATAAACAGGTCGCACTCGGCGCCCATGGCCTCAGCCACGCCAGTGCTTATCTTGCGAATCTTCTCGTGGGCCTCGAGGCGCCACTTCTCGTCGAAGGTTCGTATGATGCCCTCCATCTTCACCGTGTCGGGAATGATGTTGGTGCGTCCGCCGACTTCCTGAATCTTGCCTATGGTCAGCACCGTGGGCATCATTGGGGCGGCATTGCGGCTCACCACCTGCTGCAGGGCTATGACGATATGGCTGGCCACCACTATGGGGTCGACGCTCATGTGCGGCGTTGCGCCATGACCTCCCTTGCCCTTCACCGTCCAGTACAGCTCGTCGGTCGATGCCATGTACTTGCCCTTGCGCATGCCCACCTTGCCGCAGTCCATCTCCGGCAGACAGTGGAACGAGTAAATCTCGTTGGGCATGACATCCTTGAACAGACCGTCTTCCATCATCATGCGGGCGCCACCGGGGTACTTCTCCTCGCTGGGCTCGAATATAAACATCAGCGTGCCGCTGAAATGGTCCTTCAGCTGCGTCAGTATCTTGATAGCACCCAGTAGCGAGCAGGTGTGCATGTCGTGTCCGCAGGCGTGCATCACGCCATGCTTCTCGCTGGCAAACGGCAGTCCGGTGCACTCTGTGATGGGCAGTGCGTCATAGTCCGACCGCAGTGCCACGCAATAACTGTCAGGGTCCGTGCCACCGCGCAGCATGGCCATCACACCGGTCTTGCCGATACCGGTCCTTGGCTCCAGCCCCATCTCGCGCAGCCGTTCGGCCACGAACTCCATGGTGCCGTATTCCTCTTGGCTCAGGTCTGGGTGGCGGTGCATCCACCTACGCCACTCTATCACCTCTTCGCGCTGCGCATGCGCCAGCGCTTTTATATCATCGATAATCATAATCGCTTAATTTTCAATTCACAATTCACCAATCACCAATCACTACTCATTGCAAAGATACGACTTTTTTATATATCATACACAATATAGTTATCCACAACTCGTTATTATCACATTAAAACATTCACGCAATCAAACAATCACGCAATATGAACATCATCATCACCGGCGGTGCCGGATTCATCGGGAGCCATGTGGTACGTCTGTTTGTCAACAAGTACCCGCAGTACAAGATCATCAACCTTGACAAGCTGACCTACGCCGGCAACCTCGCCAACCTCAAGGACATTGAGGACAAGCCCAACTACAAGTTCGTCAAGATGGACATCTGCGACTTCGACGGTGTCTACAAACTGATGCAGGACGAGCACGTCGACGGCATCATCCACCTCGCCGCCGAGAGCCACGTGGACCGCAGCATCAAGGATCCCTTCACCTTCGCACAGACCAACGTCATGGGCACCCTCAGCCTGCTGCAGGCCGCCAAGCTCTACTGGGAGAGCCTGCCGGAGAAATGGGAGGGCAAGCGCTTCTATCACATCTCGACCGACGAGGTATATGGCGCCCTGGAAATGACCCACCCCGAAGGTATCAAGCCGCCGTTCACCACCAAGGCCTCCAGCGGTGAGCACCACTTGGCCTACGGCGAGAAATTCTTCACCGAGGACCTGAAGTACCAGCCCCACAGTCCCTACAGCGCCGCCAAGGCCTCGAGCGACCACTTCGTGCGCGCTTTCCACGACACCTACGGTCTGCCCACCATCGTCACCAACTGCTCGAACAACTACGGCCCTTACCAGTTCCCCGAGAAGCTGATACCGCTCTTCATTAATAATATCCGCCACCGCAAGCCGCTGCCCGTCTATGGCAAGGGCGAGAACGTGCGCGACTGGCTCTATGTCGAGGACCACGCCCGTGCCATCGACCTCATCTTCCACAAAGGCAAGGTAGCCGAGACCTACAATATCGGCGGCTTCAACGAGTGGAAGAATATCGATATCATCAAGGTGGTCATCAACACCGTCGACCGCCTGCTGGGCCGCCCCGAGGGTCAGGACATGGACCTCATCACCTACGTCACCGACCGTGCCGGCCACGATATGCGCTACGCCATCGACAGCAGCAAGCTGCAGCGGGAGCTCGGCTGGGAGCCCAGCCTGCAGTTCGAGGAAGGCATCGAGAAGACCGTGAAGTGGTATTTGGAGAACCAGGAATGGATGGACAACGTCACCTCGGGCGACTACCAGAAGTACTACGACGATATGTACAAGGGCCGCTAGTCGAAAGACAACACGGACAACAAAGACAACAACGGGAGCAACCAAATGGTCGCTCCCGTTTATTTTTTAATAGTATTCAATTATCCTTATAACCATGAGGGTCCACCTTTGTCGACGGGGTCAAAATCGATGTACCACAACCGCTAGTATATAGCGCCATCGGCGTTTTCGCTATTGTATTGCTGACGGCAGACCGGGATACGGCAGGGGTAAGGATAAGGATGACCAGGTATCAACTACCTGCGAAGAACTTGTTAACAACTATTAAAAAACTTACTATCTCTTACTAAAGTAAATGATGATAAGGAGATGATAAGGAGATGAGTAGGCGTTGAGTAAGAGATAGTGTCTACTTATGCCTGATTTATAGGCAGTTAGACCATAACGTCTATTCCAAATGTATATTGCTGTATTTCAACATAATATATTTTTACCACTAAAACTCTAATTTTGAGTCGCAAAGAAAAAATTGAAAAAAAATTTTCATCGGCACACAATACTAAACGAAATACATCGTTACTTAACTAGAAATTTAATTATAGAACTACGATTTTAATTATGGAAACGAAAGAACTGAAGGAACTGACCAAGGCCGAGGAGCAAGTGATGCAGGCCGTGTGGAAGGTCGACAAGGGGTTTGCCAACGAGATTGTGTCGGCTGTGGAAGGCGCCGCATCGTACAATACGGTGCTGTCGGTGGTGAGGATTCTTGAGCAGAAAGGCTATGTGTCGCACGTGGCCTTCAACCGCAACAACCAATATTATCCATTGGTGAGCCGGGAGGAGTATATGCAGCAGCAGCTGAAGGGATTCGCAAAGCGTTACTTCGGCTCGTCGGCACGGGCGCTGGTGAGCTTCCTGGTGGACAAGAACGAGGTGTCGCTCGAGGATCTGGAGGCCATCGGCAAAGAAATTGAGAGTTAAAGAATAACCGTTAACCATTAAGCATTACCCATGATACACTGGATGATTCTATCGACCTTGGCGACGGGGCTGTTCTACGGCCTCTACTGCCTGACGCTGCGGCGCGACCGCTGGCTGCAGCTGAGTATTGTGTATTTGATGACGACGCTGTGGTTCAGCATTGTATTCCCGTGGTTCACGTTGCCCGGGAATCTGGCGTCGGCATCGCAGAAAGTGATACCCACAGAGGAGTACATGATGACGCTGGACGAGATTGACATTTCGGCCAATGCGGCGTCGCGGACCATCGACCTGACGGACATCCACTTCATAGGCATTGCGCTGTGCATGGCGTACCTGTTGTTCCAGCTGGGGGTACAGGCGATTACCATTGTCAGACTCCGCCGCAGACACACCGTCTACACGGCGGCCGACGGCTTCGACATACCCCGCAAGGCGTCGCTCATACTGCTCGACGACGACACGGCGCCCTACTCCTTCTTCAACCAGATAGTGGTGGGCACCCGTGGGCTGAACGACGACGAGCTGCGCTGCATCCTGGCCCATGAGTCGTACCACGTAAGCCGTAACCACACTTACGACCTTCTGGCAGCATGGCTGCTGTGCTGCGGGGCGTGGTTCAACCCCTTCGCGTGGCTCATCATGCGCGAGATAAGGGCCGTGCACGAGTTCCAGGCCGACGCGGCATCGATAGGTGCCTGCGGCCGCGAGGACTATCTGCACCTGCTCTACAGGCAGGCTACCGGTACAGGATATGGCCATATCACAAATAATTTCCAAAGTATTAACATCAAAAAACGTATCGTTATGATGAACAAAACAAGAACGCGCTTCGGCGCATGGAAAGTGGCGGCGGCGCTGCCCGTGGCGGTGCTGCTGCTGATGGTGGGCTGCAAGCCCGCCACACCCGAGACCTCTGCCGCAGAAGAGCAGGTGGCGGCGGCTCAAGAGGCTACCGTCGAGCCTATCATCTTCAAGAACGACAGCATGCCCGACGGACTTGTCGCTCCCGAGTTTCCCAATGGCGGCGAGGCCCTATACAAGTATATCGCCGAGAATCTACACTATCCCGAACAGGCCAAATCCGACGGCGTGCAAGGCAAGGTGGTAGTACAGTTCACGGTGATGGACAACGGCGACATAGTCAATGTCGAGGTGGCCAAAGGCATAGGCGGCGGCTGCGACGAGGAAGCCCTGCGGGTTGTCAAGTCGATGCCCAAATGGAAGCCCGCCATCTACGAGGGCAAGCCGGTAAACGTACAGTACTGCATACCGATAAACTTCAAGCTGCGATAGGTACAATAAAACAGCGAAGTGTGCGTTATCTTCACGTTAAGAATAACGCACACTTCTTTTTTATGCGAAACATAATCTTCGACTTCGGCAACGTGCTGGTGCAGTGGCGCCCCGAGCTGGTCTACACCGAATACTTCGGCGATGAGGCCAAGGCATGGTGGTTCCTGCGGCATGTGGTGGACAACGAGTGGCGCGGCCGTATAGACGCCGGCGAAAGCACTGCCGAGCTTACTGCCGAACTTGCAGGCCGTTTCCCTGAATACAGAGAGGCCATCGAACTCTTCGACCAGCGCTACTTCGACATGCTCACCGGCGAGGTGCCAGGCATGCGCGAGCTGCTCGAGGATGTCATGCAGCATTACGAGGTCTATGGCCTCACCAACTGGAGTATGGAGACCTTCCCCACGGCACGCAAACGCTTTACGATACTGCAGAAGATTGACCGCTATGTGGTGAGCGCCGCCGAACGGCTGATAAAGCCTGACCCAAGGCTGTTCCAGGTGCTGCTGGACCGCTACGGTCTGAAGGCCGAGGAGTGCACCTTCGTCGACGACAACCCCGACAACGTGGCCGCCGCCCGCAAGCTGGGAATGCAAGGCATCGTGTTCACCGGCGCCGACGACTTGCGCAAACAGTTAAACCTATAGAACATGAAACTCATAGATAAAGCCCGCGAGATATTCGGCCACGACCGCTACGCCACCGAACTGACGGACGTAGAGATAACCGCCGTTGGCAACCACGAGGCCGCATGTACGCTGACGATAACCCCGGCGCACTGTAACGCACGCGACGTAGCCATGGGCGGCGTCCTTTTCACGCTGGCCGACTTCTGCGCCGCTGTAGCCTGCAACACAGAGTATATAGAATCGGGCGACCTGCATTGGGTGTCGCTCGACGCCAACATTCATTTCCTCTCCCCTGCCCTGTCGGGCAATACGCTGACGGCGCACAGCACGGCACTGAAGCACGGCCGCACCACGGCACTCTACCAGACCATAATAGAAAGTCCCGACGACGGCAAACGTGTTGCCGTGGTCGAGACCACCATGGTTAAGATATAACAATTATTCGCCTTTGCGCACCGAGCGGAAACCGCTCATGAGGCCTGTATTGGCACTGCCGATAAAGGCCAGGATCTGTTTGCCCTCGTCGGTGTTGCCGTATTTTTCCTTAACCTGTTCCACCGCTTCAGCCAACGGTATGCCCTTGACAAAGATATAGCGGTAGATGTCGGCTATGCGGTTGATGCTCTCAGTCGAGAAGCCGCGGCGCTGCAGGCCGAGGCTGTTGACGCCGCAGTACTGTATTGGATAGCGTGCACCTTTGACGAATGGCGGTATGTCCTTGTCGATGAGGGCGCCGCCCTGGGTGATGACATGCGAGCCGATGTGGATGAACTGCAGGCAGGCTGTCTTGCCACCGAGGATTACCCAGTCGCCAAGGATGATATGTCCAGCGAGGGTGGCGTTGTTGGCCAGCACACAGTGGTCGCCCACAACGCAGTCGTGTGCTATATGGACATAGGCCATAAGCAGGTTGCCGTTGCCGATGACGGTCTTGCCGCTGGCGGCAGTGCCACGGTTGATGGTGCAGCATTCGCGGATGACATTATTGTCGCCTATCTCGACGGTGGTGTATTCGCCAGCGAACTTGAGGTCCTGAGGCACAGCAGCTATGACAGAGCCAGGGAATATCTTGCAGTTCTTGCCGATGCGAGCGCCGGGGAAGATAGTCACATTGGGACCTACCCAGGTGCCGTCGCCAATCTCGACGTCGTCACAAATGGTGGTGAAATTGTCAATCTTTACGTCCTTGCCAATTTTGGCGTTGGGGTGGATGTCGTTTAGTATCATTTCTGTTTATTAATGTAATCGGTGATAAAACGCGCAAAAGCGTTGTTGGCCTTATGGCCGGGTTTGTAGATGTTGAACTTGGCATTCATCGGCACTCCCACCAGGCGTATGTCGCCCACGAAGTCGAGCAGTTTATGGCGTGCCGGTTCGTTGGGAAAATAGATGTCGGTGGTGTTGAGCACACCGTCGTGTACTTTGAAGAGGCTCTCGTCCTTGTTGAAGATCTTAGCCAGGCGCTTGAGCTGCTTGGATGTGAGTTCTTTGTTGACAAACACGAGTGCATTGTCGAGCGAGCCGCCCTTGATGAGGTTGAGGTGAAGAAGAGGTTCCACCTCATGGAGGAACACGAAGGTGCGGCATGGCGCTATGCTGGCGGCATACTCGGAGAAATCGTTCATGTCAGCCGACTGATGACCTATGACGCTGTCGGCAAAATCAATGTCGCAGTGCACGGCGAAGTGATCGCAGGGTTCAACGTCGTAGACCGAGCCTGTCTTGGCGAACTCGAAGTGCAACGGTTCGTTGATGGAAAAGCTTTTGCGTTCGGCCTGCTGTTGGCGAACACCTACACGGATGAGCTGAAGCATCCATGGGCGCGCCGAGCCATCGAGGATAGGCACCTCGCCGCCGTCGAGTTCGACGATGGCATTGTCTATCTGCATGCCATGCAGAGCCGACATCAGGTGTTCTATGGTGGCTATCGACTGGCGTCCGCTGCCGAGGGTGGTACCGCGCGAAGTCTCGCCGACGCGGTCGGCAAGGGCTTGCTGCGTCACTATATTCACACGGTCGGTACGACGGAAAGCTATGCCGAAGTTCTCGGGGGCGGGTTTCACGGTGACAGTGACTGTACGGCCTGTGTGCAGGCCAGGACCTGTCACGCGGAACTCTTTGTTGATAGTTGTCTGTTGTGTCATTCAGAGTCAGTCTTTTTTAGAGGTGGCTGGCACGAAACGAAGGGCGTCCATGCGGAAAAGGGTGGCACGCACATTCTCAAGGCCTGCCTGACGGCGCAGAAGGCGCATGGGCTGAGTGAGGTCCTCGCCACCAATGGTGGGGTTGCTCCAGAAGTCGGCGCCTTTACGGTGTAGACCCTCGACGAGGTAGAGCGTCAGGTCATAGCCGGTGGCAGCGAGACTCGAGGTTGGCTCGGTGGCGTAGTGCTCACGGAAAGAATGCAGGAAGTCCACATGCACCTCGTTGGTCATATCCCACGATGTGTAGTAGGTATGGTAATTGAGGAATTGCAACTGTGAAAAATCGATATCGTTGTATTCCTTGGTCCAATCGTTGAGGGTGTAGAGGGTCGGCGTGTTGGTTTTGAAGGCTGCAAGACGATTGAGCAGATTGCCAGCAAAGACGCGGTTGAGGTCTTTACCTTGGTCGTAGATGCTCAGCACGTTGCAGTTAGGCGTAGCCTTGAGCACGTTGGCCAGCTTGGCGTTCTGATTCCAATTGAAGAGGGTGTACTGTATGTCGCCACGCTCGGACAACAGACTCTTGAGTTCATCGAGCATCGGTTTCTCGGCCTTGGCTCCACTGTGGATAATATAGAGATGGCCCTTGGGACGTTCAGCCTTCATATTGGCGAGCATACGCTCCAGCATCTCGCTGGTCGATGGCTGTATCTTCACCATGTAAGGGTTCTCGGCACAGAGCTCGCTGCGAGTGGCCATGGGGTTGACAATATATATGCCGGCCTGCTGGGCCAACTCGGCAGCCTTGTCAAAACAGTCGCGCAGCAACAGGGCTATCACGAAGTCGCTCTCCGCTACATTGTGGTTCGTGAAGGCCTCCTCGACCTTGGCGGCAGTGTTGTCGCTAACATCAACCACATTCAATTCGACATGGATGCCTTTCTCGCCCAGTTTGTCGAGAGCCATCAGAATGCCTTCGTAGAACTCTATGAACTCGAACTGGCGGTAGCTTTTTTTGCCGCGTTGTTCTATATCAAACTTCGAGGTGGATATCTCATCAATTTGGTTAAGGTGCAACGGCATCATGACAGCCACCTTGATAGTGCGGCCTGTGGCACGGACCTGAGGCGGAGCCACAGGAGCCTTGGGTTCGGCAACAGTCTTCTGGGTACGGGAGGCATGCTTGGAAGTTTCGCTTTTCTTTGGCTCGGCAGATGTAGTCTTAGGCTCGGCAACACGCTTCGGTTCCGCTTTTGCCGGTGCTGTAGGTGTTTCCTCGTCGGCGAACTGACCACGATAGGGCAGCCATACAGTATCGCCTGGGTGCAGGAAATGGATGTCGACATGCGTCACAGCATCATAGCTCTCCACCTTGTAGGCCCTTGCGATGCTATATACCGTCTGGCCTTTCTCTACAATATGCACGTAGTACTTGCGACCATGGAGCATTTGCGTTTCTTTACTCACCGTCACGGGGGCCGTACCGGGAGCTTGAGCGACGGCACTGAGTGCCGCAAACACAATGACTATTGTCAATATCCAACGTTTCATGATGCAGGATTTATTCCCATTCGATGGTTGCAGGGGGTTTGGAGCTGATGTCGTAGACCACGCGGTTGACGCCGCGGACGCGGTTGATAATCTCGTTGCTCACCTTGGCCATGAAGTCGTAAGGCAGATGGCTCCAATCGGCAGTCATGCCGTCGACACTCTCCACGGCACGCAGCGCCACGACACTCTCGTAGGTGCGTTCGTCGCCCATGACGCCCACACTCTGCACAGGCAGCAACATTGCGCCAGCCTGCCATACCTTGTCGTAGAGGTCGTTGTCGCGCAACCCCTGGATGAAGATATCGTCGACCTCCTGCAGTATACGCACCTTCTCTGGAGTTACATCGCTTAGGATGCGGATGGCGAGACCAGGACCCGGGAAGGGATGACGACCTATGAGGCTGTCCTTGATGCCAAGCTGGCGTCCAACACGGCGCACCTCGTCTTTGAAAAGACTGCGCAGAGGTTCGACAAGTTTTAGTTTCATATAGTCGGGAAGACCACCGACATTGTGGTGGCTCTTGATAGTCTGGCTGGGACCTTTGACGCTGCTACTCTCAATGACATCGGGGTATATGGTACCCTGACCGAGCCATTTAGCGTCGGTGATGAGTTTGGCTTCGGCATCGAAGACATCGATGAAAGTCTTACCGATGCCCTTGCGCTTTTTCTCCGGATCAGTTACGCCGGCCAGCACATCATAGAAACGCTGTTTGGCATCGACACCCTTGACGTTGAGGCCCATATCCTTGTAGCTCTCGAGCACGCTCTCGAACTCGTTCTTGCGCAAGAGGCCGTTGTCGACGAAGATACAGTGGAGCTGGTGACCGATAGCACGGTTGAGCAGCACAGCGGCAACGGTGCTGTCGACACCACCACTGAGGCCCAACACCACCTTGTCGCCACCCACCTTGGCCTTGAGTTCGGCCACCGTGGTCTCAATGAAACTCTCGGGAGTCCACTCCTGACGGCAGCCACAGATATCGACAACAAAGTTGCGAAGCAGCGTCACGCCATCGACGGAATGGTGCACCTCCGGGTGGAACTGTATGGCATAGGTAGGCTCGCCTTCTATCTGATAACCGGCATACTGTACATGGTCGGTTGAGCATATGGTTCGGTAACCGGCAGGCAGCATCTCGATAGTGTCGCCGTGGCTCATCCACACCTGGCTGCCTTCGGGGACACCTTTCATCAGGGGGTTGCTACCATCGATAAAGGCTAGGTTGGCGCGACCATATTCGCGAATCTTAGACTGCTGAACTTTACCGCCGCCCCACTTGGCGAGGTATTGTGCGCCGTAGCACACTGCCAGCAGCGGCAGACGGCCTTTGATGTTCGTCATGTCGGGCACAGGAGCGTCGGCGGCATTGCAGCTGAAGGGGCTGCCAGAAAAAACAACGCCCTTCACGTCGGGCGTGAGGGCGGGAATCTTGTCGAAAGGATGTATTTCACAGTAAACATTCAACTCACGTATCTTACGTGCAATGAGCTGAGTGTATTGAGAGCCAAAGTCTAAGATGATAATAGTGTCCATATATATTAATTATTTTAAAGTGCAAAGATACAACTTTTTTCAGACATAGCCAAAATAATTATATTTTTTGCCAATATGCTTTTTTTGTGTATATTTGCAGATTGTAAAGAAGAAGCGCCCACAGCGTAACACGCTATGATAACGATAATTATATACATAATAGCCTTACTTATAGTCTTCATAGGTTTGCCTTTTGGCATTGTTATGGCTATAAGTTCGGGCGTATATAACAAGAAAGAGCGTGAATTGCGCAACGAAGCCGAGGCCCACCGAAAAATACTGGAAAGCACCTACGACCATATCTGGAGCGAGATAAAACATCACTGCGGCTTGAGCGAAGAGCACCGTCGCTCGTTTAACAATGTCTACCCCAACCTGCTGGACCGCGACATGGACGACGACACGATGCTGAACTGGATACTTGACTGCAACATCGACTTTGACCCCGAGGAATATCCTGTGGTCCTGGAGAATATCGAGGAAGACCGCAAGAAGTTTGTCGCTCACCAACGCCGCATGATGACCATCATCCGCGAGCACCGTGACCTGATGCAGAAGCGCTTGGGCCGCATGGTGATCAAGAATAAATCGGCCATACGCTATGTTCCCATCGAGACGAACCGCGACCGCTGGGGCAAGACGCTTTAGGCTCCTGTTTTATGTTTTTACAGCAACGCTGCTGGGCTGCTCCGAACCAGTAGACTATGGTCCTGTACCCACCGACGCACAGCTGGCTTGGCAACGGATGGAGATAAACATGTTCTGCCACTTCGGGCCGAACACCTTCACCGGCGCCGAATGGGGTAGCGGCGAGGAAAACGAAGCTGTCTTTGCTCCATCAGCATTGGATTGTCGGCAATGGGTCGATATAGCCAAGCAGGCCGGCATGGGCGGCATCATACTTACCGCCAAGCATCACGACGGCTTCTGCCTGTGGCCAAGCAAATACAGCACACACACAGTGGATGACAGCAATGATGTACTACGCCAGTTTGTCGACGCATGCCGCGAAGGCAATATTAAGGCCGGCGTATATATATCACCATGGGATCGCAACCACCCGACCTACGGCACCGATGTCTATAACGATGTATTCGTCAACACACTACACGAGGTACACGCCAACTACGGCCCCTTCTTCGAGCAGTGGTTCGACGGTGCCTGCGGCGAAGGTCCTAACGGCAAGAAACAACACTACGATTGGCCTCGTTTCATGCAGACCATGCACGACCTCAACCCCCATGCAGTTATCTTCAGCGACATAGGCCCCGGTTGCCGCTGGGTAGGCAACGAGCAGGGCCACTGCGGCGAGCCCTGCTGGAGCACCCTAAATACCGAAGGTGCAACACCATCGGACAATAAACCCGACCCCTCAGAGCTGGAGACGGGGCATAAAGGCGGTGCCTATTGGGTACCCGCCGAGGTGGACGTAAGCATCCGCCCAGGCTGGTTCTGGCACTCCAACGAGCACCCCAAAAGCGTCGACCAGCTAATGGAGATATACTATACCTCGGTAGGCCGCAATGGCCTGCTACTGCTCAACGTGCCACCCGACACCAACGGCCGCATACCTGCCGAAGACAGCGCCGTGTTGATGGCCTTCCGCGCCGAACGCGACCGCATCTTCAGCCACGACCTGGCACAGGGCGCCAAAGCCAACGCATGGCATCGCCGCGGGCATAAAGCAAGAAATGTACTGGACACTGCATACCACACCTTCTGGGCTGCAACAGGCAATAGTGCCGAACTCACGCTGACACTCGACAGCATAACCGAATTTGACATCATAGTCATACAAGAATACATCCCTCTCGGCCAACGTATCACGAGCGTCAACCTACTCCTTGACCCAGACGACGGACTTTATTCCTACACCCTTGGCGACAAACCGCTTTGCACCACTGTGGGCTACAAGCGCATAATCCGTCTCGACCATCCGATCCGCTGGCAGAAACTGGTGTTCCAATTCGAGGGCATGGCCCCACCTTTAATAAACAGAATTGCCCTCTATAATTCGCAAGCCCAATGAAACGCATTTTCCGTATACTTATCTGCGCCAGCATAATTTTCAACTTTCAACTTTCAACTTTCAACTTATCAGCGCAGCCATTCCCCCAAGACTATTTCCGCAACCCGATGAGCCATGATATTGGGCTTAGTGCCACCTTCGGTGAGTTCCGTACGAACCACTTCCATTCTGGCCTCGACATGCGCACCGGCGGCGCCATCGGCAAGCCCGTCTATGCCGCTGCCGACGGCTATGTAGCCAAGGTGAGCATCTCGTCCTGGGGCGGCGGCAAGATACTATACATCAAGCATCCCAACGGATACACCACCGTATACATGCACCTCGATGGCTATGCTGGCATTATTGGCCGTGTGGTGGAAGGTGAGCAATACCGCACCAAATCATTCAGCATCAACCGTACCTTCGAACCCAATGCCATGCCTGTGAAGAAAGGCCAACTGGTGGCTTACAGCGGAAACACTGGCGGCAGCGGCGGCCCGCATCTTCACTTCGAGGTGCGGCGCGGCGGCGCTGACGACCTACACACTGGCGCAAGACTCTACAACCCGTTGCTCTTCGGCCTGCCATATACCGACAATATCAAACCGACAATACGCGGGCTGCGTGTATACCCCATTGGCGGCACACCCCTGGCTGTGGGTAAAGACAACAGCGTAAGCGTCGACGGCCCTTTCTATCTGGGCATCTATGCCACTGACGCTGCCGAGGGCTCAACGGCCAAGAATGGTGTACACCGTGTGGAGGTGTACCTCGACGGCCAACTATTCTTCATGTACACGCCCGAGAGCTTCGTCACCGACTCCACCCGCATGGTTAATGCACTGATAGACTTCCCCCTATTCCGCCGCACAAGGCAAGCATATTTGCTTACCCGATGCCTGCCTGGCGCCCAGGGCGAGTGGGTGAAAGTGCGGCATGGCGACGGCATATTCCGCCTCACCAAAGGGGAACATCGTATACGGGTGATGGTATACGACATCAGGGATAACCTTGCCGAGCAGACGCTGAAAGTGCACGTAAACGGCGAGAAAAAAGCCACAGCTCCCAAGACCGACATGCACTACACCGAGCCCTACGTATACAACGGTTCTATGGCGCGTGTAGAGATGCACCCGTACACACTTTATGCCGACGACCACATGCGCATAGTGGAAGGTAATGCCGTCACCGTGGAGCCCACCGTCAACCCACTGCCACCACACAAGAATTACAACCTTAGCCTCAAAGGACATGGCAACTATGGTGTAGCGCCAGAGAAGGTCACCATAGTACGACTAGAGGGCGCCAAACGCTTTGCCAGCAAGACACGCCACCGCGACGGATGGTATATCTCGCAAGTGCGCGACTTCGGCACATTCACCCTTGCCGTCGACACCATCCCCCCAACTGTGAAACCCGTAAACTACAGCGAAGGCAAACCTCTTAAGGGGAACAACATCAGACTGAAGATAGGCGACGATCTGAGTGGAGTAGAGACATACAACTGCTACCTGAATGGGCAATGGATATTGGCCGAATACGATGGCAAAAGTGCCACCCTCAGCATCAACGCCATTGGCAAACTGAGATCTGGCAACAACGAGTTAACGGTGGAAGTCACCGACGCCTGTGGCAACATATGCCATAGGCGCTACACCTTAAAAAAATAGTTTCGAACACAATAATACAACATAAGACTCGTTTTAAAAGCATATTAACCCAATTAAACAAAATCATTATGAAGAAAGTATCATTATTCACAATGGCTCTTGCCGTGGCCTGCATCTTCGCAGCCTGCACCAAAGACGGTGTCTACAATCCCAAGGAGAAAATCAGCGAAGTGTACATCTCCGAGTCGAGTGCCTACACCTATGGCGGGACCACCACCAGCAACAGCACACCGAAGTACATGAGCGAAAAATGGACATGGAACGGCAAACAACTCACCAGCATCAGCTACTACAACACTGACGGTGCAATCGAAAGCACCACCACCTTCTCCTACGACGGCAAGCAGCTCAGCGAAATCAAGTTGGGCAACAATGTCTCGAAACTGACCTATGACGGCAGCAAACTCTCCAAAATCGAGAGCTTCAATGGCAACGAGCTTTTATCTACCGCCACAGTGACCCACGACGGCAAGAAGATTGTAAAGATCGAATTCGAGAACTATGACAGCGACAAAGCCTGCAAAGATGCCAAAGCAATGGCATTCAAGCAGACCGTGATGAAGTTCATCATGCCCGTCTACACCGAAAACACTGCCGAAATGCTCAACACGATCTCCACCAAGGGCACCGACAAATACACCATGGAATTTGAATGGAGCGGCAAAAACATCAGCAAAGTCACCATGAAAGACGCTGAAGGCAGCAATACTATCACATACTCCTACGACGAAATGAAGAACCCCTACAAAGGCTTCTTCTATTTCATTGAGAACCCCGCCGAATATGGTAGCCAGAACAATGTCGTCAGCGAGACCATTTCCTATGTCGAGGACGGTCAAACTGAGAACTACACCTACAACTACACTTACGAATACGATGGCAAATGGCCCGAGACCAAGACCTACACCCACGGTTATTCCGAGTCTGTTCTTGGCAACGAGGTCAGCTACACCTCCACCAGAGTCACCTACTTCGAGTATGACGACTAAAAGTAGTCTTTCTAAATCGAACAATAAAGCCCGGGGCATTTGCCTCGGGCTTTCTGTTTGTATGCTCATATGAGCATTAGCTGTTCTGACGGGCTTTCAGTTCCTCGTAGAACTTGGCGCGTGCGGTGGTTATCCACGGTTCGACCCAAAGGAGGTAGATGCCGAGGGTGAGGCAGCCAAGCAGAATCCAGCCGATGAAGCCGAGGTCAAGCAGGAAGAGTTTCCACTTGTAGCCACGCATCATCTCCTTACTCTTCTTGATGCAGTCCATGGCACTCATCTCGGGATTATCCTTCATGATATAAGGAGTCATGGAGTATGCATAGCTCATGATGATGCCAGGAATGATGAGCAGCAGTGTCCACAACATCACGAAGACGCTCACAAGCAGCGAGGTGCCAAGATAGCGGCCATATTCTTTGAAGGCGTCGAACGGACGGAGAACCAGTCCGTCGACATCCTCGCCGCGCACATGGCGCAAGAATGCCACACTGTAGCCAAAGCCGAGCGGGCAGACCACCAGCAGTGCGGCGACATATCCCAGCCAAGGAATAGCGCTGACGATACCGGCAACGACACAATAAACAAGTGTGCAGAGCACAGGATTAAGCCAGCGGCCGCTGAGGGTGGCCTTGGCAGCACGGCGGATGTCCACATTGGCGGGCATCATGGCGGGGGCATTGGGGTTGAATGTTTCTTCCATGGTATTTTGATTTTGGGGTTAAAAATTATCATCTAAAAAAGTAGCCAAGACAGAGAGCCTACTACTAGGTGTTGTCTTGACTACTTTACTATTGTCCACTTACTGTTATGTAAACAATTACTCGAAGCTCTTGATGGCCTCCTTGATGAGCTCCATGGCGGCACGCAGCTGCTCCTCGGTGATGACCAGCGGGGGAGCGAAGCGGATGATGTGCTGGTGTGTCGGCTTGGCAAGAACGCCGAGGTCGCGCATCTTCAGGCACACATCCCATGCCTCTTTGCCATTGTGGGGCTTGATGATGATGGCGTTCAGCAAGCCTTTGCCGCGCACCTTCTCAATCATCGGGCTCTTGAAGTTCGACATCTCCTCGCGGAAGATCTTGCCGAGGCGCTCGGCGTTCTCCATGAGGTGCTCCTCCTTGATGACCTGCAGGGCAGCGATACTGACCTTGGCAGCGATGGGGTTGCCACCGAAGGTGGAGCCGTGCTCACCGGGCTTGATATTCAGCATGATGTCGTCGTCGGCCAGAACGGCGCTGACGGGCATCACACCACCACCGAGGGCCTTGCCGAGGATGAGCAGGTCGGGGCGCACATTCTCGTGATCGCAGGCCAACATCTTGCCGGTACGGGCGATACCGCACTGCACCTCGTCGGCCATGAACAGGACGTTGTATTTCTTGCAGATGTCGTAGCACTTCTTGAGGTAACCCTCATCGGGAACATAGACACCAGCCTCGCCCTGAATGGGCTCAACGAGGAAGCCGGCCACCTTCTTGCCGTGTTCGGCCAGGCATTTCTCAAGGGCGTCGGGATCGTTATAAGGGATACGCAGGAAGCCGGGAGTCATGGGGCCGTAGTTGGCGTAGCTCTCGGGGTCGTTGCTCATGGTGATGATAGTGATGGTGCGGCCGTGGAAGTTACCCTCGCAGCAGACAATCATCACTTCGTCGTTGGGAATGCCTTTCTTCACCACACCCCAGCGGCGGGCCAGCTTAAGGGCTGTCTCGTCGGCCTCGGCACCGGTGTTCATGGGCAACACCTTGTCATAGCCGAAATACTCGGTGACATATTTCTCCCACTCGCCGAGGCAATTGTTGTAGAAAGCACGGCTCGAGAGGGTCAGCTCATGGGCCTGGTCGCACATAGCCTTGACAATCTTCGGGTGGCAGTGACCCTGGTTCACAGCGCTGTAGGCCGACAGGAAGTCATAGTACTTCTTACCCTCGCAGTCCCACACGAAAGCGCCCTCGCCTTTGGCAAGCACAACGGGCAGCGGATGATAGTTATGGGCGCCATACTTGGCTTCCATCTCCATGAATTGTTCTGATTTTGTCATAGTTATATAATTTTTAATGATATTGTTGCCATTTTGAAACCGAGTGCAAATATACACATATTTTTTTATTTCACACAAATAATCTTTCAACCAGATATTGACACGGCCTTTTCTTCCATACCCCCCCCATTGTTCTTCTATCGTTCTCCTATGGTCGATAGAAGAACAAAAGGAAAACCGGACAACACTTCAGCAAGCCGTGGACGAGGAAAAACTGTCGTATAGCATATACTATTTATTGCATACACGCGTTATCTATGTGTGGAAAAGGACAACAGCATACTCGAGGTCAAGGGCCTCTCGGTGGCTTTCGGCGACCGCACGGTGGTCGACAATGTTAGCTACGCGCTGCATCGCGGCCGCACACTTGGCATCGTCGGCGAGAGCGGCAGCGGCAAGAGCGTGAGCAGCATGGCGCTGATGGGCCTGCTGCCGAAAAAGGCAACCGTCAGCGGAACAGCAATGCTCAACGGGACAAACCTGCTGAACCTCACCGAGGACGAGTTCCGCGCCATCCGCGGCCGCCGCATCGGAATGATTTTCCAGGAGCCCATGACGAGCCTCAACCCCGTGCAGAAATGCGGGGCGCAGGTGGTCGAGATGCTGCGACAGCACGAAGATGTGAGTGACAAAGAAGCTCGCGAGCGCATAATAGAACTGTTCCGCGAGGTGCTTCTCCCCCGTCCCGAGAAGATTTTCGACAGCTATCCTCATGAGCTCAGCGGCGGACAGAAGCAGCGTGTGATGATAGCCATGGCTTTGATAAACCACCCCGACATACTCATCGCCGACGAGCCCACCACGGCCCTCGACGTAACGGTGCAGAAAACCATACTCGAACTGCTCAAGTCGCTACAAGAGAAATACGGCATAAGCATCATCTTCATCACTCACGACCTCGGCGTGATAGCGCAGATCGCCGACGACATACTGGTGATGTACCGCGGCAAGGTGGTGGAGCAAGGACCCGCCGACGCAATACTCCACAACCCACAAGAACCCTATACCAAAGGTCTGCTGGCCTGCCGTCCACCCCTCGACAGCCGACCCGAGCGTTTGCCTACGGTAGAAGACTATCTTTCAAATGAGGAATTCGGAATGAGGAATGAGGAATTGGCTGACGCTTCAATTGATTCAACATTCAACATTCAACATTCAACTTTAATCTCCGTCAAGAACCTGACGGTGGAATACACCCTCAAGAAAAGCCTCTTTGGCAAGCCCTTGCAGACGCTGAAGGGTGTCGACGGCATCAGCTTCGACATCATGGAGGGCGAGACGCTGGGTCTCGTTGGCGAAAGCGGTTGCGGCAAGACAACCCTCGGGCGTGCCTTGCTGCGCCTGATAGACCACAACTCCGGCAGCATCAGCTACCGCGGCCGTTCGCTCGACAAACTGAGCGACCATGAAATGCGCGCCCTGCGGCCTAAACTGCAGATCATCTTCCAAGACCCCTACTCCTCGCTGAACCCGAGGATAACCATTGGCGACGCCATAGCCGAGCCGCTGGCAGTACACTCTAGAGAATCTAGAATATCCAGAAGAGATACCGTTATTGAACTTATGGAGCAGGTGGGGCTGCAGTCCGACTGGTACAACCGCTACCCGCACGAACTCAGCGGCGGCCAGCGCCAGCGCGTTTGTATAGCGCGCGCACTGATACTGCAACCCGAACTGGTGGTATGCGACGAGAGCGTGTCTGCCCTAGATGTCAGCGTGCAGGCGCAGGTACTCAACCTCCTCAACGACCTCAAGCGGCGCTACCACTACACCTACCTCTTCATCACCCACGACCTGTCGGTCGTAAAGTTCCTCTCCGACCGTATCATGGTGATGCAGCAGGGCCGCATCGTCGAGAGCGGCACTCCCGACGAACTCTTCGCCAATCCACAGACGGAATACACGCGGACGCTCATCTCCGCGATACCTAGACTATAAAAAAGGCCGCCAAATTTGGCGACCTTTATTATAGCATCACTTTTTATATATCAATTAACCGGGTAGGCAATCTCGCGCTCGATGACCTGATAGGGCACGTTGTTGCGGTAGATGGTCTGGCGCACCCAGTTGTCGTCCTCATCGTACTCGTAGACATACGAGTGCTTCCAGTTGAGGTGCTCGTCGTAGTTGAACGAGCTGACCTCGATGAGGTTGTCGTGGTCATCGTAGTAGTAGGTGGTGAGGGCCGAGAGAAACTCGTCGGCATCGTAGAAGCGCCACTCTATGCGGTTGCCACGCTGGTCATACTTGTACAGGTAGTGCTGCATCAGCTCACCGTCGCGGTTGTAGAACTCCATCTCGGTGCAGTTGCCACGGTTGTCGTACTTATAAGTACGTTTCTCGGTCATCTCGCCGTCGCTGTCGAAACTCTGCTCCTCGACCTTAAGACCATTGCTGAACTTCGAACTTTCTTTCTTGGTCATCTGGTTGCCGAGGAACACGGTGCGCTCAATGCGGTTGCCATCCTTGTCGTTGAGGTAAGCAGTACGGCCGGTGAGCATCTTCTCGCGGTTGTACTCGTTCCAACCAAGGCTGTAGCCATTGACATCGAAGTAGTAGCTGTACCAGGTGTAGTCGTCGGCTTTGGTACGGAACTTATCGGCAAAGTTGCCGCGCTTGTCGAAAGTGATGCTATCGATGCAGATAAGCTTACGGCCACCGTCGGCGCCGCCACGAAGGTTGTAGGTATACTCAATGACATAGATTGCGTTGCCATGGATACCCATTTCCATGCGCGAACTCTTGCGTGGCTTGGGGCCTGCAAACACTGTAAATACCACTAACAGAGTCAGTACAAGTGCAATATTTTTCTTCATTTTATACTATATTTTGCGGTGCAAAGATACAACTATTTTGTGACACAAACGCAAATAATCTAAAATTATTGTTTCCAAGTACCTTTTTTCCTCCTGTTACGGAGTCTCTTGACACGCCGAATGACTCTGATTTTAGTCATCCAGAAAGGCGCTAACGAGGCGCCGATGAGGGTTACGATACCGGCTATGATATAACCCCAGGGGTTCGGTATAACACTGCCGAGACCCTCCTTGTGGGCCACCAGGATGAAGCTGGCGCAGACGAAGGTCATGAAGTTGGCCGGCAGGATGGTGAGCAGCGCGGCATAGCCCTTGCCTTTCTTCAACAGGAAGGAAGTGATAGCCCAGAGGGTGAATACTGCCAGTATCTGGTTGCACCAGGCGAAATAGCGCCAGATGGTCTGGAAGCCGTCGGCGTCGCTGAAAGCATAGACCAGCAGGCCGCCAGCCAGCACAAACAGAGGCAGAGCCACGGCGATGCGCTTTGCCATGGGCTTCTGGTCGATATGGAACTGGTCGGCCACAATGAGGCGTGCCGAACGCATGGCGGTGTCGCCACTGGTGATGGCGGCACAGATGACGCCAAGGATAGATATGACGGCCAGCACCTTGGGGAACCACTCGTTGCAGATGACACCCACCATGGCATCACCGCTCTTGCCGACGCATAGCTCCGGCTTGTCGTGGAAGAAGTAGGCGGCGGCAGCAGCCCAGATAAGGGCGACAATACCCTCGGTAATCATGGCGCCGTAGAAGATGGGACGCGCCTGTTTTTCATTAACCATGCAGCGGGCCATAAGGGGCGACTGCGTGGCATGGAAGCCGCTGATGGCGCCGCAGGCTATGCTGACGAACATCATGGGGAAGATGGGGTTGGTCTCGGCCTGAGGATGGCGGTTCTCCAGGCCGTCCCAAATCTCAACCAGGTGCACATCGGGTATCACGAAGAAGGCCGCCACCAGCATCACGGCCATGGCCAGCAGCAGAAAGCCGAAAATAGGGTACACCTTGCCAATCACCTTGTCGATGGGCAGCAGGGTGGCCACCAGATAATAGACGAAGATAATGACAGGCCATATCCACAGCGGCCAGCCAGGGGTGAAATTGTCAACCAGCAGCTGCGACGGAGTCTTCACAAACACAGCCCCCACCAGCACCATCAGAACGATGGTGAAGAAAGCCATGAAGGTCTTCACCCTCTTGCCCAGGTACTTGCCGTGTATCTCGGGCAGCGAAGCGCCGTCATTCCGCAGGCTGATGAAGCCGGCGATGAAGTCGTGCACAGCACCGGCAAAGATGCTGCCGAACACGATCCACAGGAACGAAGCAGTGCCGAACTGCGCACCCATGATGGCGCCGCAGATGGGACCCACGCCAGCGATGTTGAGGAACTGTATGAGGAAGATGCGCCACGGCTTCATAGGCACATAGTCCACCCCGTCGGGGTGCGCCACCGCCGGCGTAATGCGCTTCGGATTAACACCGATAACACGTGCAATAACCTTGGAATAAAGCCAGTACCCCAGCACCAGCAGGATTACAGAAATAATGAATGTTATCATTGTACAATTGTTTTAGTCTTACAATTCCACCTCGTCGCGGAAGGCGGGGATAGTGATATGTTTCCAGCCGTCGGCGGCCAGGGTGTCGGCGAAGTGGCGCTGGGTCTCTTCCTCGCCGTGGACGATGAACAGGCCTTTGACTTTCTTCTTGTCGAGGCAACCGATGTAGCGCATCATTTCTTTGTAGTCGCCGTGACCGGAGAAGGAGTCGATGCGACGCAGCTCGGCACGCACCTTGTGGCGCTGGCCAAAGATGGAAACTTCCTCATCGCCACGCATAATCTTGGCACCGAGGGTCGAAGGTTCGCAGTAGCCCACACAGAGCACCGTAGTGGCCGGATTGTCGATATGGTTGGCCAGGTGGTGCTTCACACGGCCGGCCTCCATCATGCCGCTGGCCGAGATTATGACGCAGGGCTTGTGGCGTATGTTGAGCTGTTTACTCTCTTCGACACTCTGTATGTAGTGCAGTCGGTCGAAGCCGAAGGGGTCGGGGTCGGTCTTGCAGTACTCGGCTATATTGTCGTTGAAGCTCTCGCTGTGCAGACGCATGATGTTGGTGGCGCTCACCGACAGAGGGCTGTCGACAAAGACGTCGATGTCGGGCAGCAGCTTGGCATGTTCCAGACGGTCGAGGGCGTAGATAATCTCCTGTGCACGGCCTATGGCGAAACTGGGGATGATGAGCTTGCCTTTCTTCTTGGTGCAGGTGTCGAGCACTGCCATGAGGAGTTCCTGCTCGGCATTCTGCAGACTTTCGTGCAAGCGGTCGCCATAGGTGCTCTCCATTATGAGATAGTCGACCTGGGGGAACGGTTCTGGATCCTTGAGTATCTGTTTGCCGTAGCGTCCGATGTCTCCTGTAAAACCGAGGCGTATCTTACGGCGGCCGTCTCTGATTTCGAGATACACCATTGCCGAGCCAAGGATATGGCCGGCGTCGAAGAACTCAACCGACACCTCGCCCTCTATGTTGAACTTCTTGTGGTATGGCACGCTGATGAAGCAGCCCATACAGGCTTGGGCGTCCTGCTCGTCGTAGATAGGCTCCACGGGGTCCAGCCCCTGCGATTTGCGTTTCTTGTTAAAGGTCTGTGTATCCTGTTCCTGTATGCGTCCGGCATCGGCCAGCATGATGGCGCAGAGGTCGCGCGTGGCAGGAGTGCAAAGCACAGTACCACGGAAACCGTTCTTATAAATATATGGTATCAGACCACTGTGGTCGATATGGGCATGGCTGAGAATAAGGTAGTCGATCTCGCTTGGAGTGAAGCCAAGGTCGCGGTTCATGGCGTCGGTCTCCAGGCCCTTGCCTTGATACATACCGCAATCCAGCAGTATCTTCAATCCACTCTTGGTGGTTATCAGGTGTTTGCTACCCGTCACCTCGCGGGTGGCACCCAGGAATTGTAGTTTCATTATATCGAGTTTTAAGTTTTCTGCTGTTGGTTTTAACATTCAGTTGACAATCACTTTGCGAGCCGCAGAACTGTCGACGCTGAGCATGTATACACCTGCCGCCGTGCAGCGAAAGCGCACCGTGTCGTTTTGCGCCGTGCCACGGTAGAGCTGCCGTCCGTCGACGGCGAATATCCTCAGATCCCGCCCTTGCACGCCGGCAGCCACGATGTCGTGCCCTTCGGCCACGGCTGTCCACGGCCTTCCCGAGTCGACAACGTGTATGCCAAGCGGCTCAAACAATGCAGTGAAGCCCATATTGCCCGTCAGGGTGACCGTGCGAGGGTTGTCGGTGCTGCCGTCGTCCCAACGCAGGAAACGGTTGCCATCTAATGGCAGGGCGCCTATCTCGGCCACCGTGCCGGCAGGCAGCATGCCGTTGCCTATCCCCACACCGCCACCATCGGTCGAGACGGTGAGACGGAAGAAGGTAGGCATCACCGTGTCGATAGTGTAGACTGTATCTATGGATGTGACAAAAACGGTATCGTACAAGATTACCGTGTCCTCATGCACCTCTACCGACCACACCGTGTCGTGGACAGTAATGGTGTCGTGTACAGTAGCAGTCACCGTATCGTACCGCATAGCGGCGAACATGGCCACGAAAGAGCGGTCCTCGGTGGCTGTCAACACGCGAGGATTCAACGTGTCGCCATCGTTCCAACAGGCGAAGAAGAAGCCGTTGGCCGGAGTGGCAGTAAGCATGACGTTGGTACCCACGACGTAGCTGCCGCCGCCGCCAACAGTACCACGTGAGGGATTGTTGGCCGTCACCGTGAGCGTCACGCTGAATGCATTCTCGACAATGCTGCCGAACTGGCTCCAGGGGGCCGTAGTGCTCCACGACGACATGCAGCCGTCAGGCACATGCAATGTGGCCGCAGACAAGGTCGTGTTGGAGAAGACGTTTGACAGGCATACCGGTGGTGTGGTACCGTCGACATTCACATCGACAAGCGAGGCGCAGTAGGCCAGCGAGTAGCCATAGAGCGAGTCGAGCGTGGCGGGCAACGATATCGAAGTCATTGCCGAACAGCCGCGGAATGCCGAAGCGCGCACCGCCGTGACCCCTTCGGGGACGATGACCGACGTAAGGCCGGAGCAGTTGTAGAAAGCATGGTTGCTCACAGCCTTGACGGCGTAGGTCACACCACCATGAGTAACGCTGGCTGGAATCGTCAGTGCACCGATGGGTTTTGTGTAGCTACCCCACCCTTCGGCCGGATAAATTGTTGACGACGGGAAAGTCACCACTACCCCACCCTGCACGATGTTGAAGTAGATAGTCTGGCCACTGGGCGCCACAGCCTGGAAGTCGGCGCCATGCAGCGAAAAAGCCACTGCAAGCAACGACAACAGCACAACAGATTTCAGTGTATTATTCATTCTGTCACACATAACGCATACGCGCGAGAATTATTGCACCACAACTACAAAAAAAAAGCGGCACACGCTCCCTACGCCCTCTGTTCTACAGTTGTTCTTTAGTTGTTCTTCAGTCGTTCTTCGGTATTTCTTCGGTCATCCACTGAAGAAATACTGAAGAAATACCGAAGAAATACCGAAGAAATACCGAAGAAATGACGGAGTAATGGTTGAGGTATGGCGGAAGACTAAAATATTTTTTGTCATGTCACTGGTTTTGCGTATCTTTGCATTTTCGTATCCGACATACGGATACGTATATAGTATTGTATAACAGATAATAAAACACAGAAACTAAATACAGCAAGATGGACAAAAAGTCGATTATCGGATTGGTATTGATATTTGCGATATTCGTGGGCTACATGTTCTGGGTGGCTCCGTCGAAAGAGGAGATGGCCGAGCGCCAGCGTGTGTACGACAGCACCATGCAGGCCCAACAAGAGGCCCAGCGCATCGAGGACTCGATTGCCGCCGAGCATGCCCGCCTCGACAGCCTGGCCGCCGCCGGCGACACCACTATTCCCGGCATGAAGCGCAAAGTGCAGGACATGGGAGCCTTCAACGCCGCCACACAGGGCGACGTGCGCAGCTTCACCATGAGCAACCACCTGATGACCGTGGAGTTCAACACCCTCGGCGCCCGCGTGGACCGTGTGGTGCTGGCCGACTACCTGACCTACGACAGCAATGAGCTAGTGCTCATCACCCCCTCGGAGGACAACATGAACCTCGTCTTCTCGACCACCGACAACCGCGTGGTGAACACCAAAGACCTTGTGTTTGTGCCCTACTTCGGCGATACAGACATACTCATTTACAACAAGTTCACCGACAACGAATACTCACTTGACTTAGATGAGGTCGCACGCATCCGCTTCCGTGCTGAAATCGACGACAGCGTCAACCATGGCTACCTCGAGTTCGCCTACACCATGTACGGCGACAGCTACGAGGTGGACTTCGACATCAACTTCGTAGGCCTCGGCCAGTTGGTGCGCGAGACCCCCTACATGGACTTCCAGTGGCACAACCGCATGCTGCGCCAGGAGAAGGTGAACAGTGGCAGCCGCGGCAAGAGCAACCGCAACAGCGACCGCGAGCGCTACTACAGCAGCATCTATTTCAAGACCCCCGCAGAGAAGAATCCCGACTACCTCTCCATGGGACGCGACGACTCGAAGCAGGTGAAGGTGCAGCTCGACTGGGTTGCCTTCAAGGAGCAGTATTTTGCCGCCATCATCAACGCCAGAGAGGTGTCGGCCGGCAAAGACGGCCAAAGCCTCTATGTCCCCTTCGAGAACGCCGACATCGAGGTGCACACCGACAAACACGACACCGCACGCAACTACCTCAGCGACATGTCGGCCGTCATCGGTCTTACCTACGACAAGGACAACCCCCAGATGCACCTGGGCTACTACTATGGTCCCACCAAGCTGCGCGACCTGCGCGCCATGCACCGCGGCTACGACCGCATGCTGCCCCTCGGCTGGACCATCATCTCGAAGAGCATCAGCCGCTACCTCATAGTGCCGGCCTTCAACTTCCTCGAGCAGTTCAACTGGAACTACGGTATCATCATCATCGTCTTCACCCTGCTCATCCGTCTGGTGCTGCTGCCCCTGGTCTTCAAGAGCTACCAAGGCGGTGCCATAATGCGAGTGCTGAAGCCCGAGATGGATGCCCTCAACAAGAAATACCCCAAGCAGGAACAGGCCATGCAGAAGCAACAGGAGATGATGGCCATACAGAAGCGGGCGGGCTACAGTCCCATGGCGGGCTGCCTGCCAGTGCTCATCCAGATGCCATTCCTGACGGCCATGTTCATGTTCTTCCCCATTGCCATCGAGCTGCGCCAGAAACCCTTCCTGTGGTGCCAAGACCTGTCGAACTACGACTCCATCCTCGACTTCGGCTTCAACATACCGCTCTACGGCGACCACATCTCGCTCTTCTGCCTGCTGATGTTCGGCATGCAGTTCTTCTACACTTGGTACACAATGAAGCAGCAGGCCGGCACGCAGAGCATGCCCGGCATGAAGTTCATGATGTATTTCATGCCCTTCATGATGCTCTTCATCTTCAACAGCCAGAGCGCCGGTTTGAACCTCTACTATCTCATCTCTCTCACCTTCACTATGTGCACCATGATGCTCATCCGCCGCTTCACCAGCGAGAAGAAGGTGCGCGCCCGCATGGCAGCCTACGACAAGAAGCACGCCGGCGACAATGGTAAGAAGAAAAAGAAGAGCAGCTTCCAGCAGCGCCTCGAAGAGCTGCAGAAGCAAGCCGAGCAGATGCAGAAACAGCAAAACAAACGATAATTACAATATAACTAAAAACAAAACATCATGGTAGTTGCACTTGTTACCATTTTCATCGTCGGATACTTCTTCATCGCGATGGAGCATCCGTTCAAAATCAACAAGACCGCCACGGCACTGGCCCTCGGCACCTTCCTGTGGACCGTGTTCGTGTTCTGCGGCGCCATCGCACAGCCCGGCATGGACAGCGACGCGTGGCACAACTTTATCAGCACCCATTTGGTGGAGAACCTCGGCGAGACCGCTGAAATAGTGTTCTTCCTGCTCGGCGCCATGACCATCGTCACCCTGATCGAGGACTACCAGGGCTTCCGCGTCATCACCGACAAGATTACCACCACCAACAAGAAGAAGCTCCTGTGGATCCTCAGCATCCTCACCTTCTTCCTCTCGGCTCTGCTCGACAACATGACCACCGCCATCGTCATGGTGGCCCTGCTGCGCAAGCTCATCGCCGACAAGAAAGAGCGCTGGCTCTATGCCGGCATGGTGATCCTCGCCGCCAACGCCGGCGGTGCATGGAGCCCCATCGGCGACGTCACCACCATCATGCTGTGGATCGGCGGACAGGTGACCACCGTCAACATCATCGTCAAGACCATCATCGCCTCGCTGGTGTGCATGGTGGTGCCCGTGCTCATCATCGGCGCCACACTGAAAGGCGACATCGAGCGTCCGGCCGACAGCAACAGTGGTGTCGAGGTGCCAGCACACCTGCGCCGTCTGATACTCATCATGGGTATCTGCGGCCTCATCTTCGTGCCCATCTTCAAGACCATCACCCACCTGCCTCCCTACCTCGGCATGCTCTTCTCGCTGGCCGTGCTGTGGATCACCACCGAGATAATAAGCCGCAAGTATGAGAAGGAAGGCCACAAGCTGCCCACCGCCGTGAGCACCCTGGAGCATATCGACACTCCCACCATTCTCTTCTTCCTCGGCATTCTGATGGCTGTCAGCTGCCTCAAGGTCAGCGGCATCCTCGCAGGCCTTGCCGGCGGACTGAACGCCGCCTTCGGCACCGATGCCCCCGGCTTCTTCTTCATCGACCTTATCATCGGCGTCCTCTCGTCGGTGGTCGACAATGTGCCGCTGGTGGCTGCTGCCATGGGCATGTACGACATCACTGGCGATGCCGTCATCTTCGCCCAGAACCATCCCTTCTGGGAGTTCCTGGCCTACTGCGCCGGTACCGGCGGATCGCTCCTCATCATCGGCAGCGCCGCTGGCGTGGCCGTCATGGGCATGGAGAAAATCGACTTCATCTGGTATCTCAAAAAAATCACGCTCCTCGCACTGGCAGGCTACATCGCCGGCGCCCTGGTATTCATCGCCATGGACATGACGCTCTTCGAGAACATCCCCTGGCTGGCTAACCTGAAATGAAAAACATCTGGCTTGAATTCAAGCAGCGTCCCACGTGGCGCAAGATATGCGACATCCTGCTGGTGCTCTTTGCACTGGCAGGTGCCGCTATTATAGGTGCCTGGGGGCTCTACCAGCTGGGCGTCACCAACAACCGCGGGGCGGTGGACAAGAACTACCGCTACCTGATGTCGGTGTCGGAAATCAAGAACCTCAAAGACGCCAACCTGACACAGGAGCAACTTGACGAACAATGGGCCCTGCAACTCGAACGGCTGGCAGAGCTGGCCCACCGCTACCCCGTCAACAGCAGGCTCATCCTCAATGCTGCCGTTGTCAGCGACGACCCCTTGATTATCGACCGCATGGTCGCCGCCCTGTCCATATACACAGATTCGAGCGACCAAGCCCAACCATGCAACATCAACGCCATCCCTTGGATGAGCGAACCGGCATGGCCTGCCCTTAAGGAGGCCATCCTGCGCGACAGTGCCCTTATCAACGAGGCTGCGCGTCTCACTGGTGTCGAACCACGTCTCATAGTGGGCTGCCTCATCGGTGAGCAGATACGCCTATTCAACTCCAAGCGCGAGATGTTCAAGAAGTATCTCGGCCCCGTCAAGGTACTCAGCGTGCAGAGCCAGTTCAGCTATGGTGTCAACGGCATCAAGGACTTCACCGCCGAAGCCGTCGAGCAACACCTGATGGACCCCACGTCGGAGTTCTACATGGGCAAAGCCTACGAGCACCTGCTCGACTTCGAGACCGACGACCACGCCACCGAGCGCTACAACCGCCTCGTCGACTACCGCAACCACCTCTACAGCTATATCTACACCGGCTGCATCCTGCACCAGACCATGCTGCAGTGGCGCCGCGCCGGCTACGACATCAGCGACCGTCCCGACCTGCTGTTCACACTCTTCAACGTGGGCTTCAGCCAGTCGGTGCCCAAGCCCAACCCCGTGCCTGGCGGTAGCCACATCAAAGTCGGCGACCGCGACTATACCTTTGGCGCCATAGGCTTCGACTTCTACTACAGCGGCGAGCTAGCCAAGGCGTTCCCCTTCCGCCGCGAGCGCTTCGTGTCGTCGGACAAGCCTCTCTCGGCCGAGGACATCGCCCGCATACAAGACAATATGAGCGACTGCAAGCGCCCCGAGTACGGCTCGGAATACCGAACTAACGACAGCACTGCCAAGGCACCAGACTCGGTGCCCGACCCCTTCGGCATCGACCACAGCACAGCCACACCTGCCGAACATACGGCAATGTAAAGACAGAGAGGGCCGCCCATATGGGCGGCCCTCTCTGTTTTACCATTCAACAGTAAAACGGCACTTTCGGTGCCTCTGACTATGCTCCACGGTGCAGCGCCGATGCATACCTGCTGCCGCATCATGCATCGCTTCCATACGAGCATAGCAGGCCTTGCCACCGCCCTTACCTCCACTGACGATGTATTTGAGATGCCCATCGCCATGGGCCACGGACTTCTTTTCCGTGAAACCCAGCGCGCAGGCCAGACTGTCGAGGTAACTGTACTCGGCATAGAATTCCGGGATGGAAATATTGTCGACAGCGCTGTCCATCATGGCCATGGCCGCGTCCAACTCAAGTTCTGCAGCATCCAACGACTCGTCAGCCTCGACGAAGGCAGTGTCGATGTCGACATCCCAGTCGGCCATAAGGACGTCCATCGACAGCGCAAGACTCAGCATCTGCTGGATGGAGGTCTCTGCAAAGGGGTCATCCTGCTGGCCGCCGGCGCCATAGAAATAGAGCACCGCCGAGCGGTCGGGCACGTCGATGCCGAAGCGGAAGGTGATCGCGCTGTCGGTGACGGCAATGTCGGCAACAGCAATGGTAATGCTGTCGACAGTGAGTGTGAGTGCATTGTCGCCGTTGCGGGTGAGTGCTACAGGCTGCTCGGGCTCATCGAGGCTGAACTCGCCGCCACGGGCGCTGAAGTCGTGACGGCAGCGGTGCTGCGACACATAGCGCATGGCGTAGCAGTGCGCTCCGCCTTCTTGGCGATAGAGCACATACTGCGTGTCGGCCTTGGTGACCACCAGGGCAGCGTCGGAGTGATAATCCTTGGCCGTTGCAGCCACCTCTTCGGCTGTAGTCGGATAGACCAACAAATCATTCACCTGACGCTTGATTTCGCGGCAGCCCGTCGCCAGCATCGCCGCCGCTGCAATAATCACGATAACTTTTGTTTTCATATCACATCGTCTAATGTTAGTTCGTCAATGCTGATGCCTAGCTGCCGCATCTTCTGCTTGATGACTGGCAAGTCCTCTTCGAGGAACTCGCGGCGCTGCAATGCCAGTATCTTCTCCTTGGCATCGAGACCTACAAAGTAGCCCACGCCGCGGCGGTTGTAGATAATCTCTTCCTGCTGCAGATAGTCGAACGAGCGCATCACCGTGTTGGGGTTCACACCCATCGATGCAGCCACGTCGCGCACCGAGGGCATACGGTCGTCGGGGGCAGGCGTTCCGGCCACTATCTGATCCATCAGCCGCTCCGCAATCTGTAGGTATATCGGTTTTTGTTTCCTGAAGTCCATAGTCTCTCCCTTCTTTATTTCAGTTCTCGGATGCTCAGTTTGATGCCAACGCCGTCAGCTTCCACCTTGCAGCGGCCGTCGCCCACGATGGTCTTCTCGCCTTCCTTGCTCGAGGGCAGGTCGCACGAGAGGAAAGGCTTTATGCCAGACATCTCGATGGTCAGGCCCGCCCTTTCGGGCACCACATGGAGTGCAAGCAGACACTGGAGGCCGTCAATATCGATCTCGTCGGGCAAAGCGTCGTGATAGTCGGCATTGACGTTGATTTTCACGCCGTCCACCGTCAACTCGCGGCTCACCACATTCTCGATGACCACGCTGGCCTCCATGCCGTCGATGTCGATATCGTCGAGCACTGTGCTGCGCGGCACTTCGACAACAAGGTGCTTACGCAGGTTCTTCATATCGCCGTAGCGGTATTTGCCATGACCACAGTATTGTATCTCAAGCTCGCCCTCCTCGTCCACATAGTAGCGCATCCGCAGCGAGTCGTTCAGCGGGAGGAAGCCCTCCTGTATCTCCTCGTAGATGCGCACCACCGTGTCGTCGGTGTAGCGTATTTCCACGTTGCCGCAGACCCAGTCGACGCTGATGGCGCTGACAGGCTGACTCAGCGTGGCATCGCCGGCGCTGTAGCGTTCGGGGTGGTCGTACTTGATATCAATCCTTGTATTCTCGCCGCACGCTGCAAACAGCACACTTGCCATCAGGGCTATAAATGCTATACGTTTCATAACTCTTAACTTTTAATTCTTAACTCTTAACTAATAAGGCATCTTCTTCAGCCGGTGCCAGCTGAGCCATCCGAAGAGGACTATCAGCAGCACGTCGAAGGCAATGCTGATGCCGAAGAACCAGCCAACCATCTGCTCGGTGCTCATTTGTTCCGGCAGTTCATACATCCATTCCATGAAATCAGTGCTGCCGAAGAGGAACATGAACACGGGGATGAGCACTATGCTCAGCACGAAGTTGATGACATAGAGCCAGAGGATGGTCTGCAGCACTTTGTGCTTCTTGAAGAGGGTGGCGGTGAAGACAAACATCAGCACCGTGCCAATGTAGCCCAGCCAGCAGCTGATGTTGTACAAAGTGCCGAAGTACATAACCCGGAAGGCCTCGGCGCCATAGTCGCTGGCAGCCATCTCACTCAGTATGGTCCCAAGGTCGAGGATGAAGGGGAAGCCCACCTTGCTCTCCCAGAGCCAGTCCTCCCATGAGCCGAACGGCAGGGCGGTGAGGAAGCAGTCGAGCACCATGCTGCCCAGGTATACACCCAGCGGGCATACGATGAGTGAGAAGAACAGCGCACTGATGTATTTCTCCAACTTCGAAGCAGGAAGCATGGCGTAGTAGATACCCTCGTTGCGGATGTTCCATGTGCGGTACATACGCGAGGGGGCCATCATGGCGGCGAGATAGGCCACACCCTGGATCATCATCAGGCGGAAGGCGGGGTCGAGCGGGACGTCGACACCCAGCACGGTCATAAATAGCCACACCGCGAAGGGCAGCACGGCAAGGATAATCATTGTGGTGCCGAACATCGGCCACATATTGCGGAAGTCTTTGTTGACGACTTTGCAGAAACGATTCCAATCAAATTTATTGTTCATAGTTGTTTTGTTTTTAATATCCAATTTTATTCATCTTGTTCCAGCCAAGCACAGCCATCAAGGCCACAAAGGGGACTTGGATGCCGGCAATGAGCCAAAGGTTCAGGTTGATATCCGCGCCACCGATAAGTATCGGCAAGATAAAGCCACCCGTCAGCCAAATCCACAGCACAAAGCACAATGCGGCGCGCATGACTTTGTTGCGTACAACGTTGGCGTAAATGAAGCCCAGTGTCGTTCCGATGAAAGCCAAAGCGCAGCAGCAGAGCGCCGGTAAGCTGATGATGCTTGCGTAGTTGGTCTGCCACAGGTAATTGTGGTAAAAAGGCATGTGTACCGTCGTCAGCAGGGTGTCGACGAGCACATTGCCCACAGCCAATGCCAACGGCACCAGCACCAACGAAAGCGTGGCAATAGAAAGGTACTTCTCCAGTTTGCTTGCGGGCAGCATGGCGAAATATATGTCACCGCGTTTCTGCTTGCGGCCTACATATGCATAGAGCTGCATCGGCACCATCGAGGCCTCGATGGCCGACATCAGTACCATGAGGGTCAGACGGTATCCAGCACCATACGTATCGGTACCCGTCATACCCTGGAAAAGCGTCATAAGCGGCACGAACGCCAACATGCTTAGCAGCATACTTCCCATGGCAGAGTTGCGCGGCGAGAGGCGACGCACATCGTGCCATACCAGCTTTCCAAAGCGCCTCATATCAAACGACTGACTCATTGTTTTAACTTAGCTATTTGAATAATTTACTTGAACAGTTCCTTGATGGTGTTCTTGTTGCGCAGCACGGCGTTGAAGAGGGCCTCAATATTAAGCTGGCTTTCCTCGCCGGTGGTGTTGGGAACGACGTTCATGTAGCCACCGGGCAACATCTCGCTGTAGAGGGCGTCTTTGCGCTCTTCGCCTCCATACTCGAAGAAGAGCTTCTCCTGGATGCGCTGCACCGAGGCGTCGAGCAGCACGGCGTTGTGGCTGAGGATGACGATGGGGTCGATGAGGTTCTCCACATCCTTCACCTGGTGGGTGGAGATGATGATAGTCTTGCCCTCGTCGGCTATCTTGCTGAGGATGGAGCGGAACTGTGCCTTGCTGGGGATGTCGAGGCCATTGGTGGGCTCGTCGAGCAGGATGTAGTCGGTGCCCAGCGACAGGCTGGCGGCTATAAGGCTCTTCTTCTGCTGGCCGAAGCTCATCTCGCGGAACTTGCGGTCGGGCTCCACTTCAAGCTCCTGCATCAGTTGCAGGAACTTGCCCTGCGAGAAGTTGGGATAGAAGGGTGCCAGTTCGTTCACATACTGCTGCGGCGTGGCACCGTCGGGCAAAGTCACCTCGTCGGGCATAAAGACGATGCTCTGCAACATCTCGGGCAGGCGGTCGTGGCTGGTCATGCCGTCGACGGTGCATGTACCCTCGCTGGGACGCTGCAGGCCGCAGATAAGCTTGAGCAGCGTGGTCTTGCCAACGCCGTTCTCGCCCAGCAGGCCGTAGATAGCGCCGCGACTTTTATTGATGTTGTCGGCATAGCCGCCCTCATCAACAAAACTCAGGTTGATGTTCGAGAAGACCGGGGTCTTCTTGTAACTGAAATCAAGGTTCTTTATTTCAATCATATCTACTTGTTTTTGGAAGTTAAAGAAGTTACAGTAGTTATCGCTCGCTTTGCTCGCTAGAAGTTAAAGACAATAGTTTCGTCTTGCACATTTGTCTTTATCTACTGTAACCACTATGACTACTTTAACTACTGGTTTCATTATTTATATCTTATTGCTGTACCGAACACGAGCACTTCGGCGGCTTGCGCCATGATGCTGTTGGTGGTATAGCGCACGCCGATGATGGCGTCGGCGCCCATCTGCACAGCCTGGTCTATCATACGCTGTGTGGCCTTCTCGCGGGCTTTCATCATCATTTCGGTGTAGCTGTGCAGCTCGCCGCCCACAATGCTCTTCAAGCCCTGGCCGAAGTCGCTGACGAAGTTCTTGGTCTGGATGGTGCTACCGCTGACGATGCCCATCTCTTCATACTTTTCCCCTTGCAGGGTTTCTACTGTTACAATTTTCATGATATTGATTGTTTGATTGTTTGATTGCTTGTGGTGTGCCGTCGGCTTGGCCGACATTGTTTGAGTACCTGATGCGTCAGCCACTCAGGCAATAACGCATTAAAGCATTATTTACATCTGCGGAGTATTGTCGGTAGCACCCTGGCGGGCTTTGCTCTCGAGCTCCATCTTGCCGATGCGCCAAGTGAGGCCGAGGCTTGCGAAGGTCGTTTTGTAGCGCTCCGAGATGTCGGTCTGGTACTGCGGTGCCGAGGTCTCGCTGCCCCACTCGCTCCATCCGAAGACGTCGCGGATGTTGAGATATACACTCAGTTTGCGGTCGAAGAAGTCGCAGCTGGCGCCTAAGTCGATGCCGTACTGCGGCTTACTGAGGCTGAAGAGGCCCAGGCGCGGCGAACTGTAGTGGCCGTTGGCGAAGAGCTCAACCTTGTTCCACACCTTAGTCCAAAGGTTGACGCGGAAACTGTAGCTGAGCTTGTTTTCGACATACTCGGTGCCGTTGTAGTCGTAGCGGTAGCCGTAGTTGAACAGCGAGGCGTTGAACCTCACGTTGAGGAAGCCCGTGGGACGGTAGGTGATGTTGGCCTCGATGCCCTCGGTGTGCGAGGTGCCGATGTTCACAGGGTAGCTGTAGTTGACGCGGTAGTTGTAGATGCCGGGCACCACAGTGTCGGCGGTCATCGAGCCTATCTCGTTGGTGTTGGCACGATAGTAGGCGTTGAGTCCTATGTTGCCGAACTTCATAACATACTTGTTGAAGGCGGCCTCGACGTTGTGGTTATAGCTCATCAGCAGGTTGGGGTTGCCGGTGCTGAAACTGTAGTCGTCATAGTTGCAGAAGAGCATATAACTGCTGAGTTCGCCGCTGTGCGTGTAACGGCGCGTGTAGCTAAGGCTGTAGCTCTCGAAGGTCTTCGTCTGATAGCTCAAATGAATGCTGGGAATCAGCCCCATGAAGGCGGTGTCGAGGCGCATCGCGTCGCCCAGCGCTGGGTGCTCCATCGTGCAGCTCTTGTTGTTGTCGTCGAATCGCAGGCCCAGCTTGGCGGTGAAGCCTCCCCAGCGCTTCTGCGCCGTCACATAGGCTTGGGGCTCAACTGTCGATTGCCGTGAGGTATACGAACGGTATACCATATTGTTCCACGCTCCCGAAGGCAGCAAACTGTCGCGTATCTCGCTGTCATGACTGTAGCCTAAGGCCAACTCGGCGCCGGCCTCAAGGGTTATATCGTGCTTCAACGGCAGGGTGTAGTTCACCTCCAGGCTGCCGCTGCCGTACAGCGTCGAGCCCGTCATGTGGCGGCTGAAGTCGGGAAGGACATCCTCCTTGTAGTCGCGCCAGTTGTCGCTGTAGCCGCCGTTGGCCCAGTAGTTGCCGCTGAGAGAGACGCTCATCTTGCGGCCCGTGGTGTCGTAGCGGTGCTCGTACCAGGCACCGGCGTATGCGCCGTGGCTGAAGCCGTTGTTGCGCACCGTGTCGTAGTAGCCAAGGCTGAGGGGCGTGCCACCGGCATACTCAATATAATCGTAGTCGTGGTTGTACGAGTTGCGGTCCCAGTAGGGGTAGGCGCCCAGCCAGGCGGCGAGGTTGCGCGTGCTGTCGATGTTCCAGTTCACGTTGAAGCCCGAATAGGCACCCCAATAGGGCATCTTGCTCTCGGTCTTGTAGCGCTGCGTGCGACTAGTGTCACCATTGTCGTCGAGCAGCGTGGTGGTGCCGTCAGCGGCGCCGTCGTGGCGCGAGTAGTTGCCGTTGATGTAGAGGTTGAAGTCCACCTTCTCGTTGGCCCACACGTAGCTGAGCCACGGCGAGACGGCCGGCATCGTGGTGGCGCGCACGCCAAGGCAGAGCAGCTCGTTGCGCATTATCTTTTGATTGGTTACTATATTAATGACGCCGCCGTTGGTCGAATAGCGGGCCGAGGGGTTGGTGATGACCTCGATGCGCTCTATGGCGTTGGCCGGCAGGGTCTTGATGTACTGCTTCAGGGCCTCCTCGTTCATATGCGAGGGCTGGTCGTTGATCCATATCTCCACCGAGCTCACGCCGCGCAGCGTGATGTTGCCCTCGGCGTCGACCTCAACGCCAGGGGCGTTCTGCAGGGCGTCGCTGGCCGTGCCCGTCTGGATGCTGGGGTCCTCCTTGGTGTTGTACATGTTCTTCTCGCCGTCCATGGCATAGAGGGGTTTCTCGGCCACAATTTCCACAGCCTCCAGCACGGTGCCTGCTTTCAGCTTAATCTCCAGGTTGCCCAGATTGTCTAGATTATCTAGATATTCCAGAAAAGAAGTATAACCCACGCACGAGGCCTGCAGCAAGTAGCGACCGGTGTCGGCGCTGATGGCGAAGCGGCCCTCAAGGTCGGTGGTAGCGCCGCGCATGAACACCGTGTCGGCTGCACGCATCAGGCCGACATTCACAAAGGGCATAGTCTCGCCCGTTTTGGCATCCGTCACCCTACCCTTCAGGGTTACTTTCTGGGCCATTACCGACCCTCCAATAGTGAAAATTGCGAGTGTCGCAACAACAATTAATTTCTTTAAAGTGCTAGTTGTCATATTATTACTTTGATTTTGTACCACTGTACTAGTTTACTAATACACTGCAAAGGTAAGACACTTTTCCGGGGTGCCAAAAATTTTAACATACTTTAACTTTTGGAACAACAGAAAGCCCCCGCGGGAGCGGAGGCTTACTACATCATACATCTTACATCGCCTATGCGATGGTCCCATGCCCGATGTAGGCGGTGTTCGAGGCTTCGCCTTGTGGGATGGTGGCCAGCAGCTGCTGGGAGACGGCCATTAATTTCTGTTGCCATAGAGATGTGTGTGTGATTATTGTGCGTTATGCGTGTTTGGGTCGTGTAAAGGCCGACGAGGGGTGGTGTTGGTGTGGTGTTGGTGCGGAGGTGACACGGAGTTAACACGGAGTTAATCGTGGGTGAGTATAGGGTTGATATAGAGATGATGTTGGTTTTGTATTGTCCATTTGCCTGCTTTGTGTTAAAAATCAATGTTTTATGGAATATAAATCGCCGTACAACTCTATAGTATAGCTGTATAGTGCAGTGTGACAGCGAGTTTAGCGGATTAATGCTGACAGTTTGGTAGGTGCAAAGATACAGTTTTTTTTTGAATTATATGTTAAAAAAGAGATAAAAGTGAGTTGAAAATCTTTGCCAGTGGAAACGAGAGGGGTAAAACCGCATGGTTTGAGTGCGGTTTTACCCTTCGGTTTTATGTGCTGATGTAGTCAATTGCTTGTTGTTTTCTGGCTAGTACGAGAACATGCTCCTTGTCTCTTTTGCCACCTTGGCAACATACATCTTTTAAAAGCGCATGAGTTGGATATCGTATATGACGGAACAGAATCAATCGGCATTCTCCTTTTTGAATCACACGTCAAGTAGTTCTCAAAGTTCGAATCGATCTTCTCCGAAACGCCGTAAATAAAACATGAATGCTCCTGATATCTGCAATATCCAATTAACGGGGGTGCATCAATAAAAAAAGACGGCACGTGACCTTGGTCTGTTAGGTAAATTATTGCAGAATCCGATTGGGGAGAAGTAGACTCCATGATATGAATATCCCACGGAACATCTTCTTGTATTTCTGATTTCAACAAACTATCTAATACAGTTCCCAAAATCACGTAATATACTGCGATGTCCGGATTATATATTTTTTTTTCATTTGGTACTGGCATTGAACCTTGAGTGGCACAAGCTGATATAATCCAAATCCCGAAAATAATACAAATTGTTTTTCTCATAATAAGTCATCTTTTAGGTCCTGCTATTCTATTCCCATCAAAGTCAACGTATGTACCCGACCATGTATGATAAATGCCCAATGTTGCATTCGGTACTAATTCTGGGAGTTTATCATCATAACCATCTTTAGATGCCCCTTGCGCATTTTTATGCGGGTGATATGCAAATTTCACCCATTCTTTCCATCGCCTTGCTCTTCCAAATCCATAGGGCTCATATCCCCGCATCCTTGATGTGGTGATTCTTACTGATTGCAATTCGTCCGATTCGGGACTGCCAAGCCCAAAATAAGTCCACTCCACACGTGTGTTTTTTGAAAGAAACTCAAAAATTTCTGTTGCTTTTCTTTCACTTGCATCACTTGAGCCTTCATTAATCTTTATCTCGTAGGGGGAATACGGGACTTGATTATCGTCCAGATCCTCATAGTTAAGATTATACTTTGTGATGCCTCGATTGGTTTCTTCATTGTATTCTCCAAAGGTACCTTCTGTCGCATCTACATATGATTTTTTAGGTTGTCCGTTTTTGTCAAATTTAGGACGGCCTCGAAACAGTCGATCTTTCCCCTCAACGGCATGAGATTGATCTTTGCATTTAGTAATATTTCCATTATTATCTACTTGATAATCCTCTTGCCCATCCGGGTCAACCAATTTAATTGGATTCCAGTGACAATAGGCATAAGGCGAAATGTTGGGGTACTTATTGGCCATGGGGTCGATGCTCAGCCAGCCGGTGAGAAGTTCGCTCCAATAGTACCGTGCTCCGTAGTAGTGGAAGCCGCTTTCATAGTCCTTCTCTTTCCCGTTGAAAGAGTATGAGGCTGAAATGGTGTAATTATCATGTGTATGAGCATCTTCCGAACAATACGCGACATGTTTTTTTTGCTTAAAAGTATCAAAAAGAACATCTTTTTTCATCATATGCCCTAATGAAAAAATATTGTTCAGGTATGTCGACAATAGTTCCACGACCATTGTTTTAGTTTTGCAAAAGTACGATTTTTTTTTTGAATGCAGAAAATACAATCAAATATTAACTTGTGAATGTCGGCAGTTTCCTCACGGCTTTGGCCTTGGTTTTGTTGAGTAAATCTGCATAGATGTTAGTGGAATTTATGTCGGAGTGGCACATCAACTGCTGCACAGTGTAAATTGGAACGTCTTTTGTCAATAATAATACACAGAAGGTGTGGCGGGCACTGTGGAAGGAGACGGGTTTCTTTATCCTGGCCTCTTTGCACCAGCGCTTCAACACCACGTTGACTTTCTGGTTGCTCTCTTCCCTGAAGACATACTCGCCGCTGCGTTTCTGGCTGCGCAGCAGGGCTTCCGCTTCGGCACACAACGGCAATCGCTCATAGGTGTCGGTCTTCTGCTGGTGGAACTCCAGCAGAAGGTGCTTGCCGTTGCGCTTCACGTCCTTCCACCGCAGACCCTGCACGTCGCTGTAGCGCAGTCCTGTCATGCAAGAAAAGAGGAACATCTTTTGGATGTTGTTGTATTCTTCGGACAGCCGGTGTTTGGTAAGTTTTTTCAGCTCCGTTTCCGACAGAAAACTCTTCTTCTCCTGTTCCCGTTTGGGGCGTTTCACCCGTTGCAGTATGCGGTCGTCGAAGAGTCCGTTCTTGTAGGCATCGTGGAGGACGCAGGCCAGTTTCTGGAAGTATAGGCGCACGCTGCCGGGCTTCATCCCTTGGGATTGGAGGTGGAGTATAAAACCTTGCAGGTAGTTTATGTACGACTCCTTGGTTTTGGGTTTGATATTGGCGGACGCAGCATAGGCTTTGGCATATTGCAGCAGACTGATGGACGGTCTCTCCTCAGCTTGTCCGTTGCCGAGGCTGGCGGAGTATTGATAATGAATATCGGTATGAAATTCGTCGGATGTCAGGCAAATACTGAGTTCCCCTGTGGCCGTATATTGGATAGAAGCAACAGAAAACCGAAAGTTGGAGTCAATCTTAATGTTCATTGTGTCAATTGTTTATAATATAGATCCTTTTCAAAAAAGAAAATAAAGATACAAATATTTGTCTAATTGAAAGAAAATTAGTATTTTTGCAGCAAAGAAAGACGACTAAAATGCGACAAAATCGCACCATATTATCTGGGGGAGATACCATGTCAAGATGTGGTATTTTAAGGGTTTATTTTGATACCTTTTCCTCAAAAAGTGGGCATGAAACGACTTTTACAAACGACTATGTACAAAGTTGTTCCATTGATTTTCGACGCTGTTCTTTCACCGGCAAAGAACGTGACGAGGAAACCGGCTACGGCTACTTCGGCGCCCGCTATATGGATCACGAGCTGATAACCATGTGGCTCTCCGTCGACCCGATGGCAGATAAATACCCGGGCATTAGTCCGTATGCTTACTGCGCGTGGAATCCCGTGAAGTTGGTTGACCCGGATGG
>ONDE01000012.1 GCA_900316515.1 uncultured Bacteroidales bacterium
GGGTTTGCTATGCGGAGGCTTGGTGAGCCTAAGGAGTCTTGAGGTCTCGTGGTATGCCGTCGGCTTGGCCGACAAGTCTTGAAGTCTCGAAGACTCGACGTCTTGAAGTCCCTTTACTCAAATCCTCCGTAGCGATAAGTGTTACTCAACAATCAGCTTGCGGACAACGGTGGTCTCCTCGCCAGTGATGCGGACGAAGTAGGCACCCTTGGCCAGGTCGCTGAGGTTCATTGTCAAGGTCTGTGCGTTGAGCACTTCGCTCATCACCACACGGCCGTTGACATCGACGATGCTCACGGTAGAGCCTACCATCTGCTCACTGACACTCAGGGTGACCGTCGTGCTGGCGGGGTTCGGGTAGAGGCTCAGGCTGCCGTCGAACTCGACACCGTTGATGCCCACACCCGTGGTGCTGAAGTCGGCGCTGGTCCACTGCGAGACGAGGTTCTCGGCGCAGACGTTGGCCACACGCACGGTGTAGTCGCTGTTGGGCTCGAGGTTGGTGAGTTCGAAGGGATTCGACTCGGTGTCGTAGGAGGCGAGTTCACCACCCTGGTCGAAGTTCGGCAGACCGTAGATAACGCGGAAGTTGCTGGCGTTCTCGGGAGCCGTCCAGCCGATGGTGGCCATGGTGGCGCCGATGTTGCTCACGGTGAGGTTGGTCACAGGCTGGCACTGGTCGGTGGTAGCCTGGATGGTGTCGCTCCACGGGCCTTCGATGTTGTGGTTGCTGCCGCACATCGGGCGCACGCTGATGTTGTAGAGGCGCTCGGACACGAGGCCACCCACAGTGGCGGCGGTGGTCGTCGCGGTGACGGTGGTGTCGTCGATGGTGCTGAAGACATTGACCTCCCAAGCAGTCTCCTCACCATTGGCGGTCCAGCTGACGCTGACACTGTTGAAGGTGGTGCCCACGAGCGTGAGGTCGCTGACGGCCACGCAGGGCAGCGAGTCGGTGACGAAGAAGCCTTCGTTGTAGAGGCTGAAGTTGGTGCTGTCGCACTGCTGTCGCACTCGGTAGAAGTACTGCGTGGCTGGCGTAAGACCAGTGATATTGAACATGCCATCGGTCGATGTCATAGTGGTACCGTAGACAGCCGGGTCGGTACCATAATCAAGCTCGAAGAGGCTGCCATTGCCGGCGGCAGTGAGGGTAACGCTCTCGTAGTCGAGGTTCGAAAGGGTGACGCTAGGTGTCGGGCAAAGGACACCAGCCCAGACCTCAATATCGTCGATACCCACCGAGTAGAAGCTGGCGTTATGAGTCCATCGCAGGGCGATGCGAGTTGCGTTGGCCGGTGCACCGCTAAGCATTGTGCTGTCGATATGAGTCATAGTGGTGCAGGCGGGCAGTGCCACAAGTGCATGGAATGTTTCTGCCAGGTCGGGGCCTGTCACATAACCAATCTCCAGAGTACCATAGTTGATGCTCTCGTGACGATACCAGAATCGGATGCCGCAAGCGGAGACAGGAACGTCGAACGGAGGCAAAGCCACAATCTTGGTGCTGCCATAGGTTTCAGAGCCGGAGGTCATCGTAAGGGCATTTCCGCTCACATTATAGAAATAGGAGCCGGAACCTACGACATGCGGCATATAGGCGGAGTTGGTACCATTGCTGTAAGCGCGCCAGCAGTCGGGCAGTATGCCATCGGCGTTGTAGGCGGAGCCAGCTACCGAGTCGAAGGTCTCGAGATAAGGCAGGGGATGGATTGTGCACTCGGTGGCGAAGCGGTAGCCGTTGCTCCAGACGCTGACATTGGTGTCGGTGGCGGTCACCGAGCAGACATGCGTCACCCAGTAGACATACTCGGTGTCGCTGATAAGACCAGACAACAGGAGGCTGTTGCCGCTGACGGTGTCGAAGACATTGGTAGCGGCAGATGCGCCATAGATGCGATGGGCGACAACATATGTGTCGGTAGCCGGACCAGCCCACGAGAGAAATGCCGAGTGGTCGGTGATGTTGCTGACGGTAAGGTCATACGGACGTGCACAAGGCTGCTCGCCGATGGCGATATTGTCGATGGCATCGGGGCTATCAATGTACGGGTGAGTCGAAGCGGTAGCCTGGTTGAAGTGGAAGAACACCAAACGCTTCACACCCTGCATGCCGTCGAGGTAGTAGTTCTCGCCGCTCCACACAGTGTCCATACGTGCATTGACGGTAGTAATGCTACCCCACGGCGAAGTAAGACCGGTGCTGGAAACCTCGGGGACAATGGCCGGGTCTACCACCATGATGGTGACACCGTCATAGTTGCCGTCGGTGCTGCCACCCATAAGGAAGTCGTAGGTAAGCTCCACACTGACGGGAGTGGCACCAAAGTCAAAGTCGCGATAAACGGCGGCATTGGTAATGGAAGCCATATCCCATGAGCGGGTGGTTCCGTTGGTGTTGCTGAGGTACATGGAGTAGCCGGGGTTGCCAGCGGCGTTGCCGCGGCTCCATGTCACGGTGTTGTTGCTCAACGTCTGCCAGTTGGCCCACTCAGTGCCAGTCTCGAAGTCATAGCTGTAGGGTATTGTGGCAGGCACCTGCGATGTGGAGAAATAGTAGGTCTCGTGGCTCCAGTCTGACTGCACATTGTCCGAGCAGATGGGGGCTACGGTATAGTAGTAGATGGTGTTGGCGGTGAGGCCGGTCAGCGTGTAGGGGTTGGTGTTGACGGTGACGGTTGTCGTCGCCGTGTCACCATACTGGCCGTACTTCACAACCCACTGAGTGCTACCGATGGTGTCGGTCCACTCGAGGGTGGCGCCGGTGGCGGTGCCATCGTAGGCCGTCAGGTCATAGGCGCGCGGGCAGTGAGCCATAACACCAATATTGATATCGTCAACATAGATGTAGTAAGTCGCCGTACCTTCCATAACACCGCGCAGGGCCACATAGGCACCGGTGCCGGTATAGTTACTGAACTCGACGGTGTACTCTGTGCTGGTGGTGGTTAGGGCTATGGTGTCGACAGTCTGGAAGGTGGTCATATCGGTCGGATCGGTCATTACACCTACGATGTAATGCTTGCCGGTGGTCGAAGCCTTGGCCCAGAAACTCACCTCGACAGTGTTCATCGGGTAGTTGGTAACGTCAATCTCCGGGAAAGCCATAATTTCGTCGGTCGAATAGCCGGAAGAAGTACTGAAGTAGTAGTATAGCACATTGGTGCCAGTGTGTGCGTTGGTCGCCGAGCCGTAAATGTAAGGATAATAGTTATAGGAGCCCGTGGAGTTGTTGGTGCGGGTCCAGCAGTTTGGCAACGGAGTTGAGGTACCGGTGGCATAGTTGTCGGGGTCGAAGGACATCGGCAGTGCCGTCGGACCACAGATGGTGGAGAAGCTCTGGGCGAACGACCAGTTGCTCTGTTCGTTGGCCGAGCAAATGGCGCGGACATAGACGTCGTAGGTTGTCGAGGGGTTGAGGCCGACCAGGGCCACGCTGTCATCGTACGAGGTCACCATGGTACCCATACCCTGAACGAAACCGGCAGGACCATACTCAATCTCGAAGCTGGAAGCATTCTCGCCAGCGATCCAGTGCACATTGGCACTGGTCTGGGTAATGCCGGTGACGGTAATGCTCTGCGGACGCATGCAGTTGGGGATGGTGTCGACCACGATGTCGTCAACATAGGCATAGCTGTAACTGTAGGTGCTGCCATAGAGCGGTGGCACTTCGTCGTAGATGGCTATGTAGCGTCCGCTGCCGGTGTAGTTATTGAAGCAATACTCATATCCGTGGATTGACGAGCCCGCAGCGTCATGCAACTCGAGAGTATCCATCGGGAAGAAGGTGTTGATGTCGTCGGGGTTGGTCATCACACCTATGACAAGACGAGTGGTGTAGAGGTTGCTGACCGTGGCGTAGCGGCGTACATTGAACGAGAGCATCAGACGGTTGGTGCTGTCCTGGAACATCGGCAGGGCCGCATAGCTGTAGTATGGAGTAGCTGTCGCCGACGAGGGATGGTAGGCGTAGAAATAGAGGCTGCGGCTGCCAGTGACAGCATTGGTAGCATAGGGATATGGGTATGCCGTGGTGCTGTTGGTACCCTTGGTCCAACAGTTGCTGATGGGATTAGCGGCACCTGTGCCATAAGCCTCGAAGTTCTCAGTGTAAGGCAACGCCTGCTCGGCGCAGGAGGTACGGAACACAAGTTCGTTCGACCAGTCGCTATAGCCAACCAAACCACAGTTGGTACGCACGTAGAAATAATACTGGGTGTTCTGCGTTAGGCCTGTTATAGTGACAGAATTGGTATAGGTAGTTGTGAAAGTTGCACCTGCCACGGTGTCGGGGTTGACCGGCGTGGTGGATACATACACCTCGTAGCCGTCAGCCAGGCTATCCCATGCGAAGGAAGCCTCGGTGTCAGTACGGCTGGTCAGATTCACAGTAATCGGGCGCATGCAGGTGGGAACATATTCCACACGCAGGTCGTCGATATAAACATAGCTGTAGTAGGTGGTACTTGTAGTGTTGGGGTTGTAGAATGCAATGGTGCGGCTGTTGCCGTGGTAGTTCGACAGGAGCATCTCCACGTAAGTATGGTTGGATACCGCCAAGGTTGCAGTATCTATAGGCACAAACACGCCGTTCTCCATGGCACCCACCACAAGGTTGCTGTACGCGGCCGCGGTGATGTAGCCATTGAAGCTAATCATCAGGCTGTCGAGCGAAGCACTCATCTCGGGTAGCATGAAGTAGCCCTGTCCGTAGAGGCGCAAGCAGTAGTTGCCACTGTTGGAGTAGCTAGTGCTGTAATACACGCCGGGATAGTACGAGGGTGCCTGATAGGTGCTGGTACCCGTGAGCTCAAAGTCCCAACAATTTGGCATCACCGTCAGATTGGTAGTTGCCGTGCCCGTGGTGAGAGCATCAAAGTTCTCGGTATAGGGCAGGGCCACTGGCACACAGGGCGTGAATGCACTAACATAACTGTAGTAGTCGTAGCCATCGCTGCAGGCGAAGCCCACGCGGAACTCATAGTCGGTGGCGGGAGTCAAGCCTGTGACAGTGTAGGTGGTGGAACTGGTAGCGCTGGCAACGTTAATCCACGTGGTGGCGCCGCTGACGCGGTAGTCGACATCCCATGCCGTCTCGTCGTAGCCGGCGGACCATGTAAGGGTGACACTGGCAGAATCCACATCGGAGATTGCCACACTCGGTGCGGCACACGAGGCCAAAACCAAGCAGTCGGCGCTGTAGAACTTCACCGACGCGCGGTTTGTCGAAGTGCTACCGCTTGAACCCGAAGTGTAAGTGTCAACCGTATAGGGGCTGCTGTCCTTGTAGCGGTAGGCGCTGATGCCGGTATAGCTGGTCGAGGTGCTGTAGCCGCTGAAGCTACTGGTCGACTGGGAAGTGCCCGAAGGCTGGTTCATAAAGGTGCAGACCACAATGTTGCTCACACCGTCCCATTCGAAGAATTCAGCAAACTCGAAGTGGCGCCAGCCGGCGGTGCTATGCGTCGGGTAGGCCGTGGGGCCGTAGACCTGTGTCATAGTGGAAGGATCGACCATGTCGGTCGAGGACGAGAAGCTGGTCTTCGTCGAGTTGGCCATAAAGATGGTGAACTCCTTGGCGTAGCTGCTGTTGGCGTCAAAGCCGAAGTCAGCCGCGACAACGGGGCCAGCGGTGAGTCCTGCGGCGGTGAGTTCCGAGGCCTTGTAGATAGTCTGATAGATGGTGTTGCCGTAAGAGCTATAGACAAGGACGCCGGAGGAGGCTGTAGTGCCGGTGCCGATGGCTATGGTATCAATACCGGCGGAGTCGATCTGGAGGCAACGAAAATTTTCGGTGGAAAACAGGACACTGTCCATATGGCCATATCCGTCGCTGCCGCAGTCGGCATAGACATATGCCATATAGCTGGTGCCTGCCGTCAGGCCGCTAAGCGACGCGCTGTTGTCACTCACGTTGAGGGTGACGGGGCTGGTGCCGCCGACACTGTCGTAGACCACCACATAGCCCGACGGTGCGTCGTAGCCCGACGTGTAATCCCATGTCAGAACGGCGGCGCCCACCGAGGCCGAAGCCTCCAGGTTAGTCACCGACGGGCAAGCCGGCATCGGCTCGAGGGTCACGTCGTCGAGCATCAGGTAGATGGCTGTCGAAGTGCCGGGATGCTGGATGGCACTGAGGGCGATATAGGTGCCAGTGCCCGTATAGCTTGCCAGGGGCACCTCGAAGTGCTCGTAGGTGAGCCCCTCGGGATGCACCGAGCCTATCGCCGTGAAGGTGGAAACGTTCGTCGGGTCGGTCATCACGCCGACCACAAAGTCGCAGTTGTAACTGGTGCCGTACTGCCGTGCCCAGAAGCTGACCTGCAAGGTGCCAAGGTCCAGCGTATTGGTATCCACGGGGGGCATAACGCCGTAGCAATAGCCACCGGCGGCAGCGTAGAAGTAGAGGCCGTGGGTGTTGTTGTGTCCATAAGAAGTGGTGGCATTGATGTAGGGCCTGTCGGCCGTGCTGCCCAGCTTGTACCAGCACTCGGGGAAGGCGGTAGTGCCGGAGCCGTAGCTCTCGAAGTCCTCGGTGTAGGGCAGGCTGTCGATGCCCACGCACGCTGTGCGGAAGGAGAAGAAGGCCGGGTCTGACAGTTCGCTGCCGCAGTCGGCGCTCAAATAAATGTCATATTGGGTACTCGGAGAGAGGTTGGTCAACGTAATGGTTGTGTCGGATGCCGTCTCCATGGTACCATTGCCGGGGGTGAAGCCTGCGGGGCCGTACTCAATGTTCCAGCCGCTGGGGCTCGGGGTGCGGGGGTCGGGGGTCCAACTGATGGTGGCCTCGTCAGACGAAATGCTCTCAAGCGCCACAGAGGCAGGCCAGTAGCAGGTGGGGATGGCACGCAGCGCTATGTCGTCGACATAGAAATTGTTGTATACCGTTGTGGAGCCTGATATTGTCGGGGCGGGGGCATAGAAGAGCACATAGCGTCCCGTGTCGGTATAGTCGGCGAAACTAACCTCGACATTTTGAACCGTACCGGTGGCCAGCGATGTGAGGTCGATGGTGTCGACAGGCACGAAGCCGGCGGTGCTGGTATAGTCGGTGGTGACACCCACAACCAGTCTGCTCTTGTACGAGGAGGTGGTGGAGCGTTTCATCTTGAAGGTGACCATGAGGTCGCTCATGCTCATCGTCTCGTCGATGGGAGGCAGCACCATCCAGTTGTAGTAGCTGTTAGATGTGGAGGTCATCGTATAGAAATAGAGGCTGCGCGTGCCGTTGATGGCAGTGGCGGAAGGATAGGGATAGTTGGTAGTGGTGCCGCTACCCGTGATGGCCACCACGCCTTTGGCCCAGCAGGCGTTGATGGGGTAGGCCGAGCCCGAGCCGTAGCTCTCGAAGTCCTCGATGTAGGGCAGGTCAGCGTCGGTAATGGTGCTGCAACCGGAAGTTACGGTGCCATAGAGGCTATTGGAGGTGTCGTCGCCACAAACTGCAGTGACATAGACTCCATAGCTTACACCCATCGACAAACCTGTCAGAGTGACGGCATTGGCGTTGACTATCATGCTGTCGCCAGTGCCCTGGGTGAAGCCCTGCCGACCATACTCAACGATAAACTCACTGGCATTAGAAGTCCAGCTTAGGTCAACGCTGTTGGCGGTGGCATTGCTGGCGATGAGACCTGACGGCGTGGGGCATGCGGGAGGATAAGTAACGGTAATGTCGTCGATATAGACATAGCTGGCTGCGCTCATGTTGGGAGAAAGAAGAGCTATCACGCCGCCATTGCCAGTGTAGCTCGAGAGCGGCACCTCGAAAAACTCCCATGCGCTGACAGCACTCACCTGCAAAGTAGCTATAGTGTCGAAGGTGGAGATGTCGCCGGGGTTGCTCATCACGCCCACATACACGTGGCCGTAGTTGGCCGAAGTCTTGTAGGCCCAGAAGGTAAGGTAGAGATTCTCTATATCCTCTTCCATCATAGGCAAAGAGACGCAGCTGTAATATGCACTCGTACTGTAGAAATAGAGCGAATATGTTCCGCCGTGCTTATATGTGGAGCTAGGATAAGGATAGGCAGTAGTGTAGTTGGTAAGCTTGCGCATGCAGGGGTTGAACGATGCCGAAACGCCGGTGCCGCTGGCATCCTCGAAGCCATAGGTCCAAGGCAGGCTGTCGGCTTCAACAGCCGAACAAAGGGTGCGGAAATCAGTGCTACGCACTATGCTGGTGTCGGCAATGCTGCAGACTGCACGCACCGACACAGTATAGTTTGTGTTGGGGATAAGGTTGGTTATAGTGGCAGGGTTGGTAGATACAACGTTGGTGGATACAACACCTGTGGTATTGGAAACGACCACCTCCCACTCGGTGGCACTGCCCATCTCGGCCCACGACACTAGAACCTCATCAGACGAGGGAGTAACAAACAAGCTGTCGACGCGCGGGCATGAGGGAGGATAGCCAACCACAATATCATCGATGCAGCAAGTGTGATACGAAGAATTGGAGTGTTCCCACTTAAAGGCCAGGCGGGTGGCCGTGGCGGGAATCTGCGAAAGAATAAGTTCTACATCAAGGCCGACACCAGAAGCCTGTGGGCCATTGCCACTGTGATAGGTGGCGGCCGACGAAGGATAGTTAGCAATCGAAACGAAGGTCGATGTATCGTCAGATGTAACATAGCCGACATGAAGCGTGCCATAGGAGGCAATGTTGCTTTCGGTGCACATCCAGAACGTAAGTTGCAGCTGGTTAAGCGGCACATTCATTGGCGGCAGAAGAACATACTTGTTCATGCCATATGATGTGGCAGTACCACCAGTCATGGCAAATCCCTTCTGGCCATGATAGTAGACGTAAGAGCCAGTGCCCGAAACCACACGAGGCATGTAGATGTTGGACGTGCTGGTCGAACTGGAGAATCCGTTCCAGCACGAAGGCATCTCGAGACCCGTCGAGGCACTATAGGTGGTGCCCGTGAAACTCTCGAAATCTTGCGTGTACGGAACTGTCTGCGTACAATCCTGTGCACGCGATGCCCACGGCACGATGAGCGCCGCTACGAGCATCAACAATGATAAGTGCTTTTTCATAATGATTAGTTTTAGTTAATTAATTGATTTTTATATTCTAATTGTATTATGCCTTTTTCTTAGGTTATCACAAAGGTAGAAAAACGTATTTATTAATGCAAATTTTTTTTCTTTTTTAACATAGAGGCGCCCCCTGTGCTAACTGGCACAGGGGGCGCCTTTATAACTATACTTACCTGATATATCGGTTACTCTACCGGAATGTCTTTGTTGACATTCTTCGAGCCTACGATGGCGTAGAAGAGGATGTAGGCGAGCATGGCAACAACAAGCCAGTAGCTGCCCATATAGCCCACACTGCCGGCGAGCCAGTTCTGCAGCAAGGGCATCACGCCGCCGCCCACGACCATCATCATAAAGATGCCGCTGGCCTGCGGGGTGTACTTGCCCAAGCCCTCGACGGCGAGGTTGAAGATGGCGCCCCACATCAACGAGGTGCAGAGGCCGCAGAGTACCAGGAACAGCGCGCTCAGCGGCACTTGGAACATGGCGAAGCCCTCGGCAACGCTGTAGCCCGGCATGGAGACACGCACAGTGGAGGGCATCACTATGGCCACCACGATGAGCACTATGGCCACCAGCGAGACGGTGGAGAGCTGCACGCGGGTGCTGACCTTGCCACTGATGGTGGCGCTGACAGCGCGGCCTACCATCATAAGCAGCCAGTAGACGGCAGCCACGGCACCGCCGATGGCGGCTCCGCAGAGCGGGTCGTCGGTGAGGTAGAAGTTGAGCTCGGCAGGGATGCCCACCTCGGTGCCGACATAGAAGAAGATGGCAACTACACCAAGTACCAGGTGGCGGAAGCTCCAGGCAGAGTATTTGGTTGTTTGATTGCTTGATTGCTTGATTGTTTGAGTGGACTCAAGCTGTGGTTCGGGAATAGCCACAAAAAGCAGGATGATGAAAGCCAGGGCGAAGACTCCCATGGCGATGAAGAGCAGCGGAGCCACGTCGCTCATGGCTGTGCGGTCGGTGACGGTGCCGATAAGGGCGCCGACGAGCAGCGGCGTCAGGGTGCCGGTGAGCGAGTTGAGGGTGCCGCCGGTCTGGATGAGCTGGTTGCCACGGTTGCCACCACCGCCGAGGGTGTTGAGCATGGGGTTGACAACGGTGTTGAGCATGCAGACGCAGAAGCCGCAGATGAAGGCCCCAAGGAGATAGACAACGAAGTTAAGCATCACGGTGTCCTGGCCCACGCTGAACACTGCGGTGCCGGCACCGACGAGGCTGGAGAGGTACTGCACCACCATGCCGGCAAAGCCTACGCCGAGGGCCCAGAGGGCTGTCTTCTTATAACCTATACGGCTCATTATCTTGCCGGCAGGGATACCCATGATGAGATATGCCAGGAAGTTCATCATATTGCCGAGCATACCGCCCCATGAGTATTGGTTTTTCCAGATGTTGCCGAAAGGCGCCGCCATATTGGTGACGAACGATATCATGGCAAACATGAAGAACATGGTGACTATTGCCACCCAAGGTGTTTTAGTCTTCTGAGTTTGTTCCATATTGTTTTGTGTTTGTTGTTTTTCTTTCTAGTTTTTCTAGAATCTCTAGATTTTCTAGATTACCTAGAACTTCTAGAATATAAGTATCTTTTTCACACGTCCATCTACGCGCACCACGTAGACTCCGGCCGACGGCAAGGTGAACCTTGCGCCTGTGGCCACCAGGCGTCCCTGCAAGTCGTAGGCGGAGATGGAGGCCTCTAGCGGAGCCTCGACATTGACATGACGGCCCTGGAGTCTGACGGCGAAGTCGTCATCCGCAACGGAGTTGATGCCCACCAACGAGCCATAGACTGCCGTAAGGCTGAGGCTATAGTCGGCCACGAAGGTGTAGGGATTGTCCATAATCCTGCTGCCCCAGGGTGTGAGCCAGTAGCGGAAGATGGTGTCGCCCTGGCCAGTGGTGGCGCTGACGGTGACGGTAGTGCCTTCGGCAAAGATGCCGTCGCCAGTAACACTGCAATATTCAGGCAACGGCAGGCCAAGAGTGTCGTTGCGATAGACCATGTCGAGGGTAACGGTGGTCTGCATGCTGTCGCGTGGGGTGAAACAGGTGCGTATCATCCAGGAGAGCCAGCGGTTGTTGTCTCTGTACTGCTGCCAACGGCCCGACGAGAAGTACCACGACCCGTCGGGGTTGCCACCGTACTGGCTGCCAGCGGTAGTGTAGACGTGTTCAAGTCCGTCGTTCATAAAGGTAATCCACACAGGACGGCTGTCGTCGACGGCCACAGCGCTGTCGAGCACGATGGTATGCCAGGAGTTGCCCAGCAAGAAGTAGCGATGGGTATAGAGCAATGTACCAGGGCATACGGTGTCGCCCTGATAGATGCCCAAGGTATAGTAGGCGCTGCCGTATACATAAAGTTGCACCTGGCTGACACTGCGCTGCGGGGCACGTAGGTCGGCCGGGATACGGACGCCCCAGAAGGTCGTGTCACCACGGTTGTTGCTAACAGCTCCAACATATGTTGCGGCGCTATAGGCCAATGTGTCGTTGCCCAGAGGCATGAAGATGGCGGTGTCGACGACGTCACCATTGGCAATGCCAATGATGGGGTTACGGGTGCTGCCGCTGGCCCAGTGGTCGAAACGGTAACCGTGGGCAGGAGTGGCGTATACGGCCACACTGTCGACATCAACATTGTAGATGCCGTTGCCGCTGACGGTACCTTTGGTTGTATCGGCACTTACGACATTGACCAGCGCCAGGTCATCGCCCAGGCTATTGTAGATAGGAACAATGCCTATGATGGCTTGACAGTTGCCGTTGTAACTATTGGACGAAGAACTGCCTGTGCCGCCGCCACCGGGGTTGAGGGCATCGAGGGTATAGTAGGCGTCGTAGGCTCCCCCCCAGCCCCAGTTGACATGGAAGTAGCGCAGACCGGTGTTGGTATTGTAGTTGGTGGAGCAGCCGTCGATGACAAAAGCATGGCCGGCATCGCTGCCAAAGCCAGTGTAGAGCACCGGGCGTCCATAGTGCATCTCAGTAAGTATGATGCTATCCCATGCACTTGCGGCATATGCACTTTTTCTAAGGCCAATCAGGTCTGGGCTATAGCGGAAATAGTTCTTGAGCGAATACTCGGAAGAGTGGCCATAGGACTCTAATATCTGTGCACCGCTGGCATCGACACCATAGTTCATCTCGACCGATACTCCCACATGATACATGAGCAGCGCGACGGCATTGATTTGGGTTTCCGAGCTGTTCCAACCGAGAGTGCCAGGCATGCTGCTCCAGGGGTATATGGTATCGAAATCGGCGCTAAGGGTACCGAAATTGGAGCAGCTGTATTGGTGCGAACCACGGCCATGGACGGGGTGGTTCCAGTATTTCATTATCTGCGCCTGGGCTGTAGCCACACAGCCAGTGACAGCATGGCGACCGTAAGTATCGGCAGGGCACAAGGCATTGTAGCGCGGCGACTGACTCCAGCGGGTGGTGATCATGGGCGAGACAGCGGTATGGAGGTCGATGTCGCCTTTGGCGGCGATGTCCTGCCAAAGAGCACGCACCTCAGGCTCGACGACATCGGAAGCGGAGCGGCGCAAAATGATGTCAGAGCTGTAGCCATCAATCCATGCCTGCACATGGGCAGGTACACTGTCGAGCGGAAAGGTGCCGTCGGTGGAGTAGGCCAAGATGGGTGCCACACAGTCGTCAGCCGACACCAGCACAAAGCCAGTACCCGAAACGGGACGCACCAAATAGAGTGCGTCGCCGAGGGCTGTGACGGTAAGTTCGGTCTGCGGGAGTAAGCGTGATGCTACCTGACGGGCCACCGAGGGGTCGACAGGTTTGGCATAGGTGCTGCCACCAAGAATGGCAAGCACAACGGTCAAAAGAGCTGCTTTGTATAGTTTCATTTTTCTTATCGGATTATAATGCGGCCGGCGTATTTGCCGTCGACCTGTATGATATAAACGCCAGCTGCCGGCACGGTGAAAGTGCGGCGTGTGGCCACTAGGCGGCCTTGCACGTCATAGGCCGCCACAGACATTGTCTCGGGAATGTCGATGCTTACCGTGCGACCAAGCACACGGACTGCATAACGCTCGCCGTCGACATCGTCGATGCCTGTGCAATAGGCAAACCACACCGAGAGGGTGGTGTCTGTTTCGGCCACGAAGACCACTGGGTTGGTCTGGTCGCCGGCGGCGTTGTATTCGTCGCCCCAATTCCAACTGAACGATATGCCGGGGTCGACTGTGATGGTTACCGTGTCGCCTACGTTGTATATTCCTGCGCCGTCGATGCTGATGCCACCATCCTGCAGTTCTGTCTCGGACATGTGTGGGTCGATACCTACCACGACATGCCGTTCTTCGAATATGCCACGCAGCATCCAGGTGTAGAATATCCCTTCGGCTTGGTCATACGTCACCCAACCCGATGGCAGGTGATACCAGATGCCGTCGCTGTTGCCGCAGTAACGGCCCATCGTGGCGGGATAGCCGCCGCACTCGCAGAGGAAGGTGATCCACACCGTCGCAGTGTCGGCAATCCAGATGGCCGAGTCGAGGGTTATGGTGTTCCAATGCCTTACATCTGCGTCAGTGGCGTAGACCGACTTGGTGTATACTGGCGTGGCGCCGTTTATATCATCGGCAATATAGATGTTGAGGTAGTAATAGCAGTGGGCGGAATAAGGTATGTACTGCACCGCGGTGAGGCTGCGGCTTCCGTTGCGCACAGCAGCGGGCAGACGTATGCCCCACTGGGTGGTGTCGCCGTAGTCGTCGTGCCACGACGAGCGGTAGCCGTCATCGCAGTAGCCCACGGTGTCGCCATGCACAGGTGCGAAAATGGCAGAGTCGCTGATATTGCCGTTGGCAAGGAAAAAGAGCGGGTTCTCCGTCGAACCGCTAGCCCAGCGTACGAAGTGGTAGCCCTCGGCGGCATGTGCCCAGATGGTAACATCGTCGACAAACGGCGTGTATGTACCGTTGCCGTTGACGGTGCCCATGCTGCTGTCGAAGCGCATGTCAACTACCACGGCGGTGTCGTCGGTGACTACTGAAGGCTGTATGCCTATAACTGCCGAATTGTTCATGTTGAAGGTATAGGTGGCATTGCCGCCCACACCGCCAGCTCCGGGTGAGAGCGAGTCGGTGGTGTAGTAGCCGTCGTAGGCACCACCCCAACCCCAGTTGACATGGAACATGCCCACCGAGTCGATGCCATCGAGCACAAAGGCATGGCCACCACTAGGGTCGTAGCCAGCATAGAGGACCGGTCGACTGGCAAGAATCTCGGAGGCTATGAGGTTGTCCCATTCGGCATCGCTGTGCTCTTCCTTGTAGATGCTGTAGAGCAGAGGGCTGTATTTGAAGTAGGTCTTCAGAGCTGTCTCGGCCGAGGGATAGTTGGCGTAGCCGTGCGAGTTGACGGCGGCGCCGCTGCCACTGGGGCTGTAGTTCATGTTGACAGCCACGCCCACATGGTACATCAACTCGGCGACGGCCATTATCTCGGTGCTGTCGCTAAGCGAGGTCAAGGCGTTGGGCATGAGATTCCAACGGTAGTGTGTGGTGTCGAAATAGGCACGGAGGACACCGTAGTTGCTGTTGTAGGCATGGCTCCCCCACCCCACCTCGGGATGGTTCCAATATTTCATCACCTGCGCCGTGGCTGTGGCGGTGCAACCGGTGACGCAGTAGGCAGAATCAGTTTCGTCGTAAGGGCACATGAGATTATACAACGGGCGCTGGTTCCACGTGGTGGTCAGCAACGGCTCTACAGGGGCCCAGCCACTCTTAGGCATGGGGTTATCCCACAAGGCTTGCACCGCTGCCGAAGGCACAACATCGGCATCACGCAGCGAAGCTATCTCGCGGCGGTAGCCGTCAATCCACATGCGCACATGCTCCGGCACGGCGGCCAGGTCGCCAATGTGACCAGTGAGTGAGTATGCCAACACCGGGCGCACACAGTCGTCGGCAGCGACAATGGCAAAACCGGCTCCACCTTCACGCACGAAAACGTACAACTCGTCCCAGTCGGCAGGCTGTATTGCCTTTGCGGGCGCAAAGAAATTATTCTCTACTATCGCGCGGGCGCGTGCGATGTCGACAGGCTTGGCAAACCCCGCGGCCACCATCAGCGTGGCGGCCAGTGTCATCAGTATTCTTTTCATCTGTAATTAGAAAAAAGCAGACACCGCCGTCAGCAGGTGTCTGCACTATATTCATTGTTTATCCTTTCAGCGCTTCAGAGCCGCTCACTATCTCGATAATCTCGTTGGTGATGGAGGCCTGGCGTGCCTTGTTGTAGCTTAGCCGCAGGTCTTTCAGCAGCTCGGTGGCGTTGTCGGTGGCTTTCTGCATAGCTGTCATACGGGCGCCATGTTCGGCGGCCAGCGAGTCGAGAACCACGCGGTAGAAAGTCGACCGCAGCGTCAGCGGTATCATCTCGCGCAATATCTCCTCTTTCGAAGGTTCGAAGATGTAGTCATTGCTGGTCTTCTTCTTTCCGCCTTCCTCTTTCTTCTTTCCGCCTTCCACCGGTAAGAACTGCTCGCAAGATAGCACCTGCGACAGCGAATTCTTGAACTGGTTGTAGACCAACTCTACACGGTCGATGGCCTTGTCGGCGAAGTCGGCCAGCAGGTTGTCGGCCAGTGTGGCTATGGCATCGAACGAAGGGCTGTCGAGAAGTTCGTCGTAAGATGACACTTTGAGGTCTTTCTGACGCGAAAGGAGTTCGGTAGCTTTCTTGCCGATGGTTATCAGCTGTATGGCAGCCTTCTCCGTGCGCCAGTGGTCTATGCGCTGCTGCGCCAGCTTGAGGACGTTGCTGTTGAAGGCGCCGCACAAACCCTTGTTGCTGGTGACCACCACCAGCACAACGGTCTGCACTGGACGCACAGCATGGTATGGAGTCATCACGCCGTCGCCGGTGTCGATGTCGGCGATAATCTCGTTGAGCTGTGCCGCATAGGGGCGCATGCCGATGATGGCATTCTGCGCCCGGCGGAACTTGGCGGCAGAGACCATCTTCATGGCCGATGTTATCTGCTGCGTCGAGCTTACCGAGGCTATACGCGTGCGTACTTCTTTTAAATTAGCCATTTCTTTATTAGTGGGTAGTGGGTAGTGGATAGTGGGTAGTAAGATGCACTGGTTTATATGCTACCAACTACACACTATCCACTATAAACTATTTGTATCGTTCTGCGGTATCGAGGGCCAAGGCCTTCATGGTGGCCAGGTCGCTGTCGATAAGCTTGCCGGCGCGGAGGTTGGCAAGGATGTCGGCATGCTCCTGCTTCATGAGGGTGAGGAACACCTTCTCGAAGTCGCGGACCTTGTCGACAGCCACTTTCTGCAGCAATCCGTTGGTGCCGCAGAAGATGATGGCCACCTGCTCTTCGACAGGCATGGGGCTGTACTGCGGCTGCTTGAGCACCTCGACGTTGCGGGCACCCTTGTCGAGTACCGCCTTGGTAGCAGCGTCGAGGTCGGAACCGAATTTCGAGAAAGCTTCCAACTCGCGGTACTGGGCCTGGTCCATCTTCAAGGTACCGGCAATCTTCTTCATCGACTTGATCTGTGCCTTACCACCCACACGGGAGACCGAGATACCGACGTTGATGGCGGGACGCACACCGCTGTTGAAGAGGTTGGTCTCGAGGAATATCTGACCGTCGGTGATGGAGATGACATTGGTGGGGATATAGGCCGACACATCGCCTGCCTGGGTTTCGATGATGGGCAGAGCCGTCAGCGAGCCGCCACCTTTCACCTTGCCCTTCAGCGAGGCAGGCAGGTCGTTCATCTGCGCGGCAATCTGGTCGTTCTGGATGATGCGCGCGGCACGCTCCAGCAGACGGCTGTGGAGGTAGAACACATCGCCGGGGTATGCCTCACGTCCCGGCGGGCGACGGAGCAGCAACGAGACTTCGCGGTAGGCCACGGCCTGCTTCGAGAGGTCGTCATAGATGACCAGGGCGTTGCGGCCCGTGTCGCGGAAATATTCGCCAATGGCGGCACCAGCGAAGGGGGCGTAGAACTGCATGGCTGCAGGATCACTGGCTGTGGCAGCCACGACTATGGTATAGTCCATGGCACCCTTCTCGTCGAGGGTCTTCACCAAATTGGCCACAGTGGAGCCTTTCTGACCACAGGCCACATAGATGCAGTACACGGGGTCGCCGGCATCGTAGTTGTTCTTCTGGTTGATGATGGTATCGATGGCGATGGCCGTCTTACCGGTCTGACGGTCGCCGATAATAAGCTCGCGCTGGCCACGTCCGATGGGAATCATCGAGTCGATGGGCTTGATACCAGTCTGCAGGGGCTGGTCCACCGGCTGGCGGAAGATGACGCCGGGGGCCTTGCGCTCGATGGGCATCTGGAACAGCTCGCCCTCGATGGGGCCCTTGCCGTCGATGGGCTGACCGATGGTGTTGATAACACGGCCAAGCAGACCCTCGCCGACAGGCAGCGAGGCGATGCGCTTGGTGCGCTTCACGGTGTCGCCCTCGTTGACGGTGGTAATCTCACCGAGCATAACCACGCCGACATTGTCCTCCTCGAGGTTCTGTACGATACCTTGGTCGCCGCTGTCGAACTCGACGAGCTCGCCGCTCTGGGCATTGTTAAGACCGTAGATGCGGGCAATGCCGTCGCCGACGGTGAGCACGGTGCCCACCTCTTCCAGTTCGACATCGAGGTTGACGTCGGCCAATTGTTTCTTAAGGATTGCCGATACTTCGGCTGGCTTAATATCTGACATATATCTTACAATTTACTCTCGTATTCGTTCTTTGCGAACTCCTTGCGGAGCTTCATTATCTTTGTACGCAGACGAGCGTCGTACATATTATGGTCAAACTCCATCTTGAAACCGCCAAGCATGCGGGAGTCGGTGGATGTGTGCAATTCCACTTTCTTGCCGGTATATTCGGCGATAAGACGGGTGACATACTCTTTGGCACTCTCATCGGTCTCTTGATGGGTAACAAGGTCGCTACGTACTATACCGCGGCTGTCGCGCCACTGGTCGAGATAAGCCTCGCTGATGCCGTGCAGATTCACCGAACGGCTTTTCTTCACCACAAAAGCCAAGAACGCCATCGTCTCCTGGCATACATGACCGTCGAAGAGAGCCTGCACCACTGCAGACTTTTTCTCGTACGGCACCGTGGGGTTAGCGAAAACGACATTCAGCTCGCGGTTCTCGGCGGTGACCTGGCTGACGAGCCTCATGTCGTCGGCCACACGGTCGGCCTGACCACGGTCGGTGGCAAGCATAAACAATGCCTTGGCATAGTTGATATTGATGCGGTAGTCGTTCATCGTCAATTCAATTTAGCCATCTCAAGTTCTTTCTGTATCAAGGCATCAGCCTTGGGCTTGTCGCTGAGCTCGGCACGGATAAGTTTCTCGGCAATCTCGATGCTGAGGTTGGCAATCTGGTTCTTAAGCTCGGTCATGGCCTTCATCTTCTCGTAGTTGATGTTCTCGCGGGCCGCCTCGACGATGCGGTCGGCCTCGGCAGTGGCCTTGGCACGAGCCTCCTCAACAATCTGCTCGCTGGCGAGACGGGCATTGCGAAGCATCTCGTCACGCTCCATTTTAGCCTGTCGCAGCAGCTCTTCGTTGTGGGCAACGAGATTCTTCATCTCCTCGCGGGCCTTGTTGGCCTCGTTGAGCGAATTGGCAATGGCCTCCTCACGGCTCTTCAGGGCTTTCAGGATCATCGGCCAGCCCCATTTCATCAGTATGAATGCCAGTATGCCGAACGACACAAGCAGCCAAACGAATGTACCAATGCCGGGATTAATCAGAGGATTGTTCATTATCTTTAAGTTAAAGAGTCGATTGAAAGGGAGCAACCAATCGTTGCTCCCATGAGTTTAACGTGCGTCGTTTTACTTGAGGACAACCAGCAAGCACAACACGACGGCGAAGAAGGCGACGCCTTCCACAAGAGCGGCGGCGATAATCATCGTCGAGCGGATGTCGCCACCGGCTTCCGGCTGGCGGGCCATGCCTTCCATGGCACCCTGGCCGATTTTACCGATACCGATACCAGCGCCGACGGTAGCCAGACCGGCTCCGATAGCTGCTCCGAGGTAGCCCCAAGCGATGTTGGCCACTGCCTGCAATGCAATCAATAATGCTGTCATAATGCTTTTTATTTGTTTGTTAAACTGTTACTATTATAATCTGCTTTTTTCGTCAAGAGACAAATTCGGGTGCAAAGATAACACTTTTTTCTAAAACAAATGTTAAATATGCAAAACTTTTTAGATTAGGTCAAGGCTATAATGCAGACCGACATTCTGACGACGAGCTCGGGCCATCTTGATAATCAGGTAGCTGCAGGCAATGAGGTTACGCAACTCGGAGAGCGGCTCGGTGAGCACCGAGCGGTTGTAGAGGTCTTCGGTCTCGCGGAAGATAAGGTTGAGGCGGTCGAAGGCACGTTGCAGACGCAAGTCGCTACGAACAATACCCACATAGTTCCACATGATTTCCTGCAATTCCCGCTTGGTCTGAGTAATGAGCACCATCTCCTCGTTTAGTACCATGCCTTCGGCATTCCAATCTGGTACCACACTCTTAAACTGGAGCTTCGGCAGTCGCCCGATAGCACTCTGCGCCGCATTGTGGGCATAGACCACTGCCTCGAGGAGCGAGTTGCTAGCCAAACGGTTGCCACCATGCAGTCCTGTACAAGAGCACTCGCCGGCAGCATAGAGGTTATGGATGGAGGACTCGCCATTGCTGTCGACCTTGATGCCGCCGCACTGGTAGTGAGCAGCTGGACGGATAGGTATCATGTCGCGCGTAATGTCGATGCCGATAGAGAGGCATTTGGCATATATCGTGGGGAAACCCTCAATAAGATGTTTCTTGCCAATACCACGGGCATCGAGATATAGGTAGTCCTTACCACTGAGTTTCATCTCGTTGTCGATAGCACGGGCTACGATGTCACGCGGTGCAAGCGAGAGCCGCGAGTCGTACTTCTGCATAAACTCTTTACCATCGCGGTCCTTGAGCACAGCACCGGCTCCACGCATCGCCTCGGTGATGAGAAAGGCGGGCTTCTCGGCGGGATTGTAAAGACTCGTAGGATGGAACTGCATAAACTCGAGGTCCTTCAGCACGCCGCGAGCTCGGTGCACCATTGCCACACCATCGCCTGTAGAGATGACGGGCGTGGTTGTTGTGCTATAGACGTTGCCCATACCGCCAGTGGCGAGCAGGGTAACCTTGGCAAGATATGTGTCGATTCGGTTGGTGTCGCAGTCGAGAGCGTAGACACCGTAACATTCGATGTCGGGCGTATGCTTGGTGACACGCTGGCCTAGGTGGTGCTGGGTTATAATGTCGATGGCGAACTGGCGTTCTTTTATCTCAATATTGGGGTGTGCCCGTGCCGCTTCAAGCAAGCCACGTTCAATCTCCTCGCCGGTATTATCCTTATGGTGGAGGATACGAAACTCCGAGTGGCCGCCTTCACGGTGGAGGTCAAACTTGTCGCCCTTGCGGTCGAGGTCAAAGTTGACGCCGTACTGAACAAGCTCACGGATACGATCGGGGGCTTCACGGATTGTCATCTCTACGACCTCACGATCGCAGATACCATCACCTGCCACAAGAGTGTCGTGGATGTGTTTGTCGAACGAATCGCTGTCGTACATAACGGCAGCAATGCCACCCTGGGCGTAGCGGGTGCTGCCTTCCGCAGCGTCGCCTTTGGTCAGAATGCACACCTTGCCATAAGGTGCCACCTTGAGGGCGAAAGATAGACCGGCAATGCCGGAACCGACCACGAGAAAGTCTACTTCGTGACGCATAATTGTCGATGGTTAACGTTTGATAAATGATGCGTGGTTGTCACCAATCTTGATAAAGTAAACACCTTCAGGAAGTGTGCTGACATCGATTGCGATTGTCTGTCCGCCACGATATTCAACGGTCTGGACGAAACGACCAGTGGCATCGAATATATGCATATTTTCGTTAACACCGCTGACCGTAACCGTCGTTGAGGCAGGATTGGGGTAAATCGACAGTTCAGAATTCTGAATACCGTCGATGCCCTGAGTGCCGCCAGCAAAGTAGGCTGTGTAGGTGGCGTTACCCGTAACGGTAATTGTACGGGGATTACTGGTGTTGCCATCCTGCCAACGCACGAAGTGGTATCCGCTGTTGGCCGTAGCCGTGAGGGTAACTGTCTGGCCGGCTGCATAGGTGCCACCACCGGTGACGGTACCCATCTGCTCATTGTCGCTGACCACGGTAACCGTATATGTTGTAGCGACGGTGTTTTCTGTGAGTACCACAGCTTTGAGAAGCCACGAATAGTTCAGCGTCGAAGCAAGGTCCGGCAGGTGGCTCCATGTGGTGCCGTCGGTGGAAGCCCAGTCACTGTTGGGGTCGCCGGTATAGCTACATACCGCAGCAGGATGCTGCAGACCTGAAGTCTCGAAAGTGATCCAAAGATTCTGACCCGTGGGGATGGATAAGGTGGAGTTGAGCACCACTTCTTTCCAAGCTTCTTCGTCACTGGCATTGAAGATGCAGGTCTGTGTATGTGCCAGAGTACCTGGATTACTGCCAGAGCCACCGGTATAGACATTGAGTGTATAGCTGCCTTCTTCCTTAACATAAAGCATAACACTCTTAAGGTAGTTGCATCCGGCAAGCTGAGTAGGCGTAAGCGCAATACCCCAGTACATTGGCCCACCGCCAGTACCTACAGCACTAGAGGAGAAATTATTGCCACAGTAGCTGACGGTATCGGTGTGCGAGGGATCGTCGCTGGAAACCACGGCTATGGTCTGGCTGGCGGTATGCGAGCCACTGCTGTTGGTTGCTGTGGCGGTTACGGTGTAGGTGCCGGGATTGTTATAGGTAAAGGTCACGCTGGCGCCGCTGGCACTGCTCGGAGTGGCGCCAGGCATACTCCACGTCACTGTAGCCCCTGTGGAAGCATCGGCATTAAAGGTAATGGTAGTACCCACCGTTGCATGCGACGGACCACTGATGGATACCGAAGGAGGCGCCACAGGAGGAATAGCCGACGTTATAGCCTTAAGAAGCCATGAATAGACAAGCGTCGACGAGAGATCTTGCAAATGGCTCCACGAGGTGCCATTGGTAGAGGCCCAGTCGCTGTTCGGTTCATAGGTATAGCGGCAGGCAGCAGCCGGATGGTTCAATCCGTTAGCATAAAACACCACCCAGAGATTCTTTGTAGTGTCGATCTGACATACGGCGTCGAGAAACACCTCTTTCCACGAATTGGTATCGGCAGCGACGAACGTTGTTGTCTGGGTATGTATCAACGTCGTTGGAGACGTGGTGCCACCCGAATAGACCTTGAGTGTGTGGGCTCCAGCCTCGCGGACATACAGTTGAACACATTTGAGGTAGTTACGTCCGGCAAGTTGCTCGGCGGGTATCATAATTCCCCAGTACATGGGACCACCGCTGGTACCCACAGAACTGGCATAAGAACTGTTGCCACAATAGCTGATGGTGTCTGACGGCGTTGTCGGGGCGACATAACCCTGGGGCTGAACGCCGGTGAGAATCTGCTGGTTGAGGTTGAAAGTGTATGAAGACGTAGAACCCGTGCCGCCACCGCCAAGGGCAAGGTTGTCAAGGGTATAGTAACCGTTATAGTAACCGCTCCAACCCCAATTGAAATGGAACCGTGTCTCGGCGGTATTGCAACCGTCGCACACGAAACAATGCCCGCTTCCGGAGTCAAAACCCGCATAGAGCACCGGACGCATAGCGTTGAGTTCTGTTACGATGTAGTTTTTCCAGTTGCTATCGCTGGTGTTGTTGCGATATCTGGCCTGGATATTATTATCGTAGCCGAAGAACATCGAGAGGGCATCCTGTGCCGAGGGGTAGGAAGAATAACTATATCCAAAGTTTGTCAACTGTGCTCCGCTGGCATCGGTGCCATAATCCATCTCGATTGCAACACCTACATGGTACATAAGCGTGGCAACGGCATTGTCCTGGGCTGTTGTGCTTGTACTGCCAAGAGCCGTCGGCATGAGTGACCAGTTGTAGGTTGTGTTGCCAAAGTTGGCAGAGAGCGTGCCATAAGGCGTGGTGTACGAATGACTGCCAGTGCCCTGGGCTGGGTGATTCCAGTATTTCATAACCTGTGCAACAGCTGTGGCCACACATCCAGCCACCGTGCGGGCATGCTCGGTGCTGTCGTAAGGGCAGAATTTGTTATAATAGGGGCTCTGGTCCCATGTTGTCGACATCAAGGCAGGCACCATGGCAAGCGGCATGGGCTCGCCAGCGACTGCACTGCCGTATTTCTGCCACTGGCCGGAAACCTCTTCCGAGGCTACAGCGTCGACTCTACGCAGGTAATCTATCTGCTCCTGATAGGTTGAGAGCCAGTAACGCACCTCGGGATTAAGTTCGGCGGAAGCGGGGCTGTCGAACGAATAGGCCAGGATGGGCTGCACACAGTCGTCGGCAGCAACAATGACGAATCCTGTTGTCGGTGCGGCAAAAACATACATTCCGTCGAAAGGAATGTCTATTTGACGCATAGGAGACGTAATAGCCGGCACATCACTGTCGCGATGGGCATTCCAGAAGTTGGTGGCCACATTGCCTGCCGTCTTGCTGTTTACAGGGCCAGCCATGACACTAAGGCACGCAAGGCTGAACAACAAAGCAAATAATGTCTTTTTCATTTTTGTATGTAGTTTTACGGTTAGTTTCTTTTATTAATGCTTGATAAACGAAGCGTGGCTATTGCCTATTTTGATAAAGTATACACCATTGGGAAGGTTGCTGACATCAATGGTGTTGGCGCCAGGAACCACACTGGAGCTTAACGTTGTGCGACCTGTAACATCGAGGATGACGGCTTCGCCGCACACGTCGACAACGATGTTGAGTGTCGCTGTTGCAGGACTGGGATATACCAAGAACTCTGTTTTATCTATATCGTCAACGCCCTGATTCTCGTCTATTTCAAAGAAGGCTGTGTAGGTGGCGTTGCCGTTGACCGTGACGGTACGCGGATTGGACGTGTTGCCATCCTGCCACTGCACAAAGTGGTAGCCGTTGGCGGCTGTTGCCGTGAGGGTGGCTGTAGCGCCGGCATTGTATGTGCCACCACCGCTGACGGTGCCCCATGCGTTGTTGTTGCTTGCGACGGTAATGGTGTACTGCACAGGCGGATTGGCCTCAAAGGTGGCGGTATATGTAGCGTTGCCGTTGACCGTAATGGTACGCGGATTGGACGTGTTGCCGTCCTGCCACTGTACAAAGTGGTAGCCGTTGGCGGCTGTTGCCGTGAGGGTGGCCGTAGCGCCGGCATTGTATGTGCCGCCACCGCTGACGGTACCCCACGTATTGTTGTTGCTTGCGACGGTAATGGTGTACTGCACAGGCGGATTGGCCTCAAAGGTGGCGGTATAGGTGGCATTGCCGTTGACTGTTACGGTACGCGGATTGGCCGTGTTGCCGTCCTGCCACTGTACAAAGTGGTAGCCGTTGGCGGCAGTTGCCGTGAGGGTGGCCGTAGCGCCGGCATTGTATGTGCCGCCACCGCTGACGGTACCCCACGCATTGTTGTTGCTCGTGGCGGTAATGGTGTACTGCACAGGCGGATTGGCCTCAAAGGTGGCAGTGTAGGTTGCGTTGCCGTTGACTGTAACGGTACGCGGATTGGACGTGTTGCCGTCCTGCCACTGCACAAAGTGGTAGCCGTTGGCGGCCGTTGCCGTGAGGGTGGCCGTAGCACCGGCATTGTATGTGCCGCCGCCACTGACGGTACCCCACGCGTTGTTGTTGCTCGCAGCAGTGATGGTGTACTGCGTCGGAACAGAATATTCCGCAATAACGATATTGTCAAGGTACAGATAGTACATATCGTTGCTGATATAGCGGAAGACGATACGTCCCGTGGTGTTGGTGGGCACGGAGAAGTTTGCCGATCGGTCGACATAGGTGGTCGACGTGAGGGATTCCTGGAAAAGCTGTGTGGTGTTGGTGCCGTCGTACCACAGGACCTGATAAGTCTCGGGATAAGAGGTACTCCTGATACGTGCCTTCCACGACACTGTGTAGCTGCCGCTGGTAGCTATCGGCGGGGACATAAGCCAGTCGTCGGCCGAGTCGGCATATCGTATGCCGATGCATATCGAGTTGTTGTAGCCATAGGTGCTTTCCATCAACGACCATGTGATACCGTCGTCGTTAACATCGTTGGCAATCCAACAGTTGGCCGTGGTGTCGTTGAAATTCTCACTATAGGGGAAACTGGAGATAATACACGGGTCGGGGGCGGGAGTACTGCTACTGCCAAAGATACCTTTTATCATGGCGGTGACATCCCACGACTGACCGTTGTCGTTCAGACTGCTGCCCCATAGGAACGACCCTGCTGCACCGCTGCCGTAGGTGTAGGCGGCGGGATATCCACTGTCATTGTAGTTGAAGACTATCCACATGGTCTGTGTGGCGGCCACAGGGGTGGCAAGTGTAATGGTCTGCCACGTATCTATATCGGCATCGGAGTATGTAACCGTGGCGGTGGCCGCCGTCGTTGAGTGCGACGCACCGGTATATATTGTCATGTTGTATGTTCCGCTGGCGGTGACATAAAGCTGCACCGAATGTAGATACTTGGTTGCATCGAGCAGCGAGACTGGTAGTTTTATACCCCATGTGGTGGAGCCGCTCGTGCTGCGGTAGTTGTTGAGCTTGTGGTTGCCCGGACAGTAGTGCAGCGTGTCGCCACCGACTGCTGCGAAGGTGGCCGTGAAGCTATAGCTGCCACCGTTGGCTATAATCTCGCGGGGATTGAACTTGCTGCCGTCGGTCCACCCGCTGAAGCGGTAGCCGCTGCTGGCGGTGGCTCTCAGGGCAACGGTGTCGCCAAACGAATAGCTGCCGCCACCGCTGGCACTGCCATGACCTGTCGTTGTGGCAGTAACGGTGGTAGTGCCGCTGGTACTCCAGTTAGTGTTGGGCCGTATGCCTATGAGGGCCACATTGTTCATGTTATAAGTGCCGCTGCTGTTGCCACCAATGCCGCCCACGCCGGGGTTAAGCGAACCAACGGTGAAGTGGCCGTTGTTGGAACCGCCCCAGCCCCAGTTGACATGGAACTGGCCGCTATTGTTATATCCATCGAACACAAAACTGTGGCCTGCCGACACATTGCTACCCGAATAGAGGACAGGGCGCTGCTGGTCGAGCTCGGCACGCAGCAGTGCACTGAAATCCGCATCACTGTAGTCCTCTCGGGCAATGGCCGCCATGTCGGGTCGATACTTGAAGAATTTCATAAACGCCGTCTCCGACGAGCGACTGATAGTACCATTGGTGTTGTAATTGTGTGCTCCGCTGGCCGATGGGCTGTAACTCATCTCAGCAGCCACACCGACATGATACATCAAAGTTGCCACTGCATTCACTTGCGTAGAACTGCTGGTACCTGTCAGAGCGTTGGGCATGTTGGACCACTGGTAGGTAGTGGCGCCAAAATCAGCTGTGAGATTGGGGAAGTTATAGTTGACGCCGTTGATGGTGCGGTCGCTGGTGTATGTATGGCTTCCATAGCCTGTGGCTGGGTGATTATAGTATTTCATCACCTGGGCTGTGGCTGTGGCCACACAGCCCGTCACCGAACGGTCGCCCGAGGTGGCTTGGGGGCATAGGTTGTTATAGTAGGGGCTCTGGTTCCACGTGGTTGTGAGCAACGGACTCACGGCCGTGGGCAGCGGTGCAGGAGGCATTGTGCCCTCCAGCAGCATCGCCCATTGGCCGGCAGCCAAGCCCATCGCAGCCGCGGCCTCACCGAGGCTCTTGTGGTATCGTATCTCTTTCTCGTAGTCCTGCAGCCATCCTACGATGTTATCGGGCATCTCCTTGGTCTCGAAACGCGCCGTGGTGCTGTAGCCCAGCACGGGAACGACACAGTCGTCGGCACTGACCAGCACAAAACCTCCTTCTTCGGCAGCGAATATATAGAACTCTGTGAAAGGGGTCTGCGCTGTGACATCGACAAGGGCTGCCGTGTCCTTCATACCCATGGCGGCCATATAAGTGTCGGCCACACGCCGGGCTGTGGCGACATCGACAGGCTTGGCAATGACCGACGTACAGATAATCATCAGCAACAGGGCAAAAATTGTTTTCTTCATGGTTGTTGTTCTTGCTTCTTATTATTGACGAGAAAGGAAATTGACTTCGGCGGGATTTATCAGGCCTAGCGATATGGCCTTGGCCACACGCGCGGCACTCTTGTTGACGATATCCAAACGACGGGAAAGGTCCTTCTGGCGTTCCTGCACCACCTTGTCGGTCTCGCCGAGTTGGTTGGAAATCTCGGCTGCCGTACAGCCTGCAGCCTCAAGCAGTAGCAGTTGGCGCTCTGTGTCACTGAGGCCGAATGTGGGGTCATGGGCTGAGACGAGGTCGAAGTAGTGGCCTGCTGCCTCCTTCAAGGTGAGCATCACAGGATAGTTGAAATAGAACTCCTCGCCACGTTCAAGGCAGGCTATGGCTCGCAGTATATTCTCTATGGCGAACCCACCGACGGCATTCTTGCTCACAAAGGCCGAGGCTCCGAGTTTCAAGGCTTCCATAACCACCCGTCCAATGTCGTAGAGACGCTGCATGTGGCCCTCTTCCCCGGGAAGCGGCGCATCAAAGCGACCCGAAAAGATGATAACCTTGACCTTGGGGTAGCGCTCATGCACTCGCTGCGTGACCATAAGGCCACCTGTGGGCTCGCCGCCCATCTCCATATCCACCAGCAGATAGTCGGGCGCCTCGCATTTGCTCAAGGCAGCCAACAACGACGGGCCGTCGGCGAAAGTATCCACCATCTCCACACGGCTGATAACGCTGGCGTCCATATCGCCGCTCTCAACCTTGGCAGCGCGACTGTTCATTTCCATCTTGACGACCTTGCGTATCAGCGGCTCGTCGTCAACCATCATTACCCGTATCTTTTTTTCCATTTCTGTTCTTTGTCTACTTAACTGCTAAGTCTCACATGCATCGTGGTACCGCGACCCACCGCGCTCTCAGCCCATATACGGCATCCGCGACGCGTCATGTCATCGTGTTTCTTGATTATGTATCGGCACAATATCAACCCGAAACCATGTTCGCTGCCTTCCGGCAGGGTGCGGTCGGCACGGAACAGGGCCTCCACCTGCTCGGCATTCATGCCGCTGCCAGTATCGGAAACCATGATGTCGACCATCTCGCCGTCAGACCTCGCCGACACCGTTACACTGCCTGCCGATGTGTGCTGCAAAGCGTTGTTGATCAGATTGCGCAAAAGAATAATCACAAGCAACTTGTCGCCGGTGACATGCAACATTGTCGGCACAAAATGCAGACTCACACCGGCCGATGGCGACAACACCTGACGCTGCACATCGTCGAACACCTCCTGCAGCGGGAAATTGCTTCGGTTAAAGGCCAACCCGCTGGGTATCGACAACGATGTCCAGTTCTTTATATTGTCGAACGTGCGCAACAACTGCTGCAACACCTCGTCGCGCAGTTCCGGTGCAAGATCGGCTCTGCTCAGGTATCCCATAAAGGGGTTCACATCGTGACGCAACACGCTCAGAGTGGTCTCAACATTTGCTATGCGCTCCACGTCGCGACGTTTGGCCTCTTCCAATTGCTGCTTCTCGCGCCGCAGTCGCCGCGCCGCCAACCACAGCAACGCGGACAATGCCAGCAGGGCCACCGCCAGCACACCAAAGCCCACTGCGGTATACGCCATCCATCGGCTGCGACGCTGGGCCGTAATCAGTGTCTGCTGCAAGGCGAAATCCTCTCGCTCGTTGCGTGCTATATACTCCTGCAACTCGGCTCGGTGCTCATACCACACCCGCACCTCGTCAGGATTCGCCGCCAAACGGCTGCGGATAATCACATCGAAATAACCCACTTCCATCTTTGGAGCCGAGAAGGGTTTCCACGTACCACGCATCGAGCGCCACTCCGACAATACCTCGTGGGCCTTCAGCGTGTCGCCTATCAATAATGCATAGCGCGCTGTCGAAGTCACGCCGCCCAGCATCTGATAAGGGTCGCCGTATTCAAAAAAAGCCACTCTGGCAGCATCGTATAAGTCCAGTACACTGTCGGGCGATGTCGACCCAGGGGTGCTCTTCAGAGCCGAAGCCATCATCTGCAGCGTATTGGCATAATGGTACATACAGAAAGCACCGGGCCGTTCCAGGATATCGAAATTATCCTCGCAGTAATCAAGCGCCACACCGCTCTCGCCCGCACTCTGCCATCCATAGGCAAGGGCATAGTTCAATGCCATATCCTGTGCGTAGTCCACCTTCAGCTGCGGCCTGCGCTCCTCGACCTCGGCAAGCAACGAATGAACGTCGTCGTCCTTGCCATCACGGTAGTGATAGTTCAAAACCAGCATGGTAATGTAGTACTCGGCCTGGGCATAGTCGTAAAGTAGTTTGCCGCGACTGCGTTCAAGCACACCGCTTTGGTTTATGTTGTATAGCAGACGGTAACTGTCGGCAATACGACAGTCGCGCTGCAACAGCCGTGCACGGATTAGTTTTGAAATGACCAACTCGATGTCGCCGTTGGACATCGCAGGGTTTCGTAAGGAGACAATCTTGTCGACATAGTCGAGCATATGACCTGCTTCGGCGGCATCCGACTTCTGATAGTAGGCAAAGGCCATGTTGTTGCGCGCCCTCAACTCACCGTCAACATACTCGGGCAACGAGTCGGCAATATAGCGCAACGCACGCTCCGACAGAGCTATGCAACTATCAGGTTCACGGTAGCGATTGACAAAAGCCTCCTTATTCAGACCGTCGACCACCGAGCGGCGCAAGGGGTCGACAGACACCTGCTTCTGGCAGCCCGCAAGCAGCAGCGCAGCCATTGCAACAAGGGTTGTCAACAAAGATTTCACGATGCAAAGATACAAAAAAATATAGTATCAAAATAAAAAAACGCACACATCCCTATTCTATGCGTACATTATCAGGCCTTTGCGCCACCACACTCCACCTCCACCGCATCGCATTCAACTCCTTATAAACACGCTCTGTTCCTCAGTTGTTCTTCGGTCGTTCTTCAGTGATTGACTGATGAAACACTGAAGAAACACTGAAGAAATACTGAAGAAAAGAGCCACAAGAGACCTTGTCATACTCTATTTTGGGTGGAGGCAACAGATTCCTGACTGAGAATAATCATACTAATATTCAGCACATTGCTATTTTTATCACAAAATAATTTTGCCAGTATGGAAAAAAGTAGTAATTTTGCACCTCGAAATGGTCGTTTGGCCGAGGGGCTAGGCACAGGTCTGCAAAACCTGCTACTCCGGTTCAAATCCGGAAGCGACCTCACGAAGGAGGGCCTCTAAAACAGAGGCCCTTTTTGTTATAGTGCTATGAATATTGCGGCTTTGGTATCGGGAGGCGTCGACAGCTCGGTGGCGGTACACCTGCTCAAGGAGCAGGGCTACACGCCCGACATCTTTTATATCCGCATCGGCATGGAGGACGAAGAGGGCTACATCGATTGTCCTGCCGAGGAAGATATCGAGATAACACAATGGATAGCACACCATTACGGCTGCCGCTTCGAGGAGGTGAATCTCCACAAGGAATACTGGGACAACGTGGTGAGCTACACCATCGAGAGTGTCCGTAAAGGTCTTACCCCCAATCCCGACGTGATGTGCAACAAGCTCATCAAGTTCGGTGCCTTCGACGACCGTCGCGGCCACGACTACGACCGCATTGCCACAGGCCACTATGCCACCACCGACACCGTCGACGGAAAGGTGTTCCTGGCCACCGCCAAGGACCCTGTCAAAGACCAGACCGACTTCCTGTCGCAACTAGAGTACCGACAGATACAGAAGATCCTGTTCCCCATCGGCCACATGATGAAGGCCGATGTGCGACGCATCGCACACGAGGCGCATCTGCCCAGTGCCGACCGCAAGGATTCGCAGGGCATATGCTTCCTCGGAAAGATAAACTACAACGACTTCATCCGCCGCTACCTCGGCGAGCGCGAAGGCAAGATTGTGGAGCTGGAGACCGGCAAGGTGCTTGGCACCCATAAGGGCTACTGGTTCCACACCATCGGACAGCGCAAGGGCCTGTTCCTGAGCGGTGGCCCATGGTTCGTGGTGCGCAAGGACATCGAGGAGAACGTGCTTTACGTCAGCCAGGGCTACGACCCCGATGCCGCACACGGCAACAAGGTGACCCTCATGGGCTTCCACCCTCTGGCACCCATCGAATTGCCGCTGCCCATGGATGTGACTTTCAAGATTCGCCACACACCCGAGTTCCACCGCGGCCTGCTGCACGCCGCCGACAACGGACTGGTGCAGATAGACAGCACCGACCGCATACAGGGCATAGCCGCCGGCCAGTATGCCACCATCTACGACAGCGACGCCCACCTGGTTATCGCTTCCGGCATGATTGTTTAACCCATGCAGTTATTCTATTGTAAAGACATATCACCCAACAGCTACTGCACCCTCGACGCCGAGGAGAGCCGCCATGCCGTGCGCGTGCTGCGTCTGCGTGCAGGCGACGATATCAATGTCACCGACGGCAGTGGCAACCTTTACCTATGCAAGATAATCGACGCCAACGACCGCGCCTGCATCGTGGAAGCAACCGCCAACACGAGCAATCAAACAATCAAGCATTCCGACATTCACCTCGCCGTTGCACCCACAAAGAACCCCGCCCGCATGGAGTGGCTTGTGGAGAAGGCTGTGGAAATGGGCGTCGGCGAGATAACGCTGCTGCAGTGCGACCACTCGGAGCGTTCGTTCCTCAAGACCGACCGCCTGGAGAAACTGGCCGTCAGCGCCATGAAGCAGAGCCTGCACACCGTGTTGCCTAGGATAAACCCTGCCGTAAAACTCTCCGACTGGCTCACTCAAACAATCAAGCAATCAGGCAATCAAGCCATAAAACTCATCGCCCATTGCGAGGCCGACAAACCACGGACCCTCTTGTCCGAAGCCCTGAAACCAGGCATGGACACCGTGGTACTGATAGGTCCCGAAGGCGACTTCTCGGCCGAGGAGATATCACTGGCCATCGAAAGCGGTTTCATGCCTGTAAGCTTCGGCACGGCACGCCTGCGCACCGAGACGGCGGCGCTCTACGCCGTAGCCGCCTTCAACCTCGTCAACGACAAAAAATAAGACAATAAATTTATGTTTTTTCAAAGACAACACAAACAACACAAACAACATTGCCGTCGCATGTGCGACAGCAGAATAAACCACAGATATTTTTTATCTGTTGTCTTCATTGTCTCTGTTGTCTTTCAAATAAACACAGCCGCGGCCCAGACGCAGATTGCCCTGCTCAAGTATGGCGGTGGTGGCGACTGGTATGCCAACCCCACGTCGCTCACCAACCTCATAGCTTTCTGCAACCAGGACCAACAGATGGGGCTCCGGTCGGAGTATGCCACCGTCGACGTGGGAAGCAGCGAGTTGTTCAACTATCCGTTTGTCCACATGACGGGCCACGGCAATGTGGTGTTCAGCGACCGCGAGGCACAGAATTTGCGCAACTACCTCATCGGAGGTGGATTCCTGCATATCGACGACAACTATGGTCTGCGCGAGTTCGTGGTTCCGCAGATGAAGAAGGTATTCCCCGAGCTTGAGTTCGTCGAACTGCCCTTCAGCCATCCCATCTATCACCAGAAATACGACTTCCCCAACGGGCTGCCCAAGATTCACGAGCACGACAACCTGCCCCCCAAGGGCTACGGCCTGATATGGGAAGGACGGCTGGTGTGCTTCTTCACGTGGGAATGCGACCTAGGCGACGGCTGGGAAGACCAAGACGTCCACGGCGACAGTCAGGCCACGCGCCAGAAAGCCCTCCGAATGGGCTCCAACATCGTCCGCTACGTATTCACCCACTAAGCCACTAAGCGGCGCTTGTAGGTGCGGGCGGCGAGGATGGCAAAGGCGGCGAAGAGCAGCAGGATAAGGGATATGGAGAGGAACACCTGCCAGGTTGGCAGTCCGAAGGGCAAACGCAGCAGCACTGCGGCGGGAGCCGTGAAGGGCACCACGGTGAGCCACGAGGTCAAAGCACCGGCAGGGGCCTTGAGCAGCAGAGGCGACAATATCAGCACCACAAACAGCGGCGACAGTATCAGCAGCGACCACTGCAGTGGGTCGGCATCGCTGTCGAGACGCGCAGCAAGCAGGGCCAGCAAGGCCCCATAGAGCAGATACCCCATCAAGAAGTATAGTAGAAACATTCCAGCCACCAGCGGCAGGCGGATGGCGGCGAGACCTTGCACGGTCTGGTCGACCAAGGCAACAGGCGTCTCGTACTGCACGGTGGCAGCAGTGCCCTTGGTGGCCAGCGACTGCACCTCCTGCTGAGCACGGGCCTGCGCAAAGAGGGTCGGATTGGCGGCCTGCACGCCAGCGATTGCTACGGCGGTGAGGGCCACCCACAGCAAGAGTTGCACGATGGCCGTAAGGGCCACGCCGGCAATCTTACCAATGAGGAGACTCACGGGCTTCACTGCGGTGGCGATGACCTCGGCCACGCGGTTCTGCCGCTCCTCCTGCACGCTGCGCACCACCTGCACGCCGAACACCACCAATGCCAGCACCATGAGCACCGCCAAAACTATGGCCACCACGGTCTTCACATTGGAGAAACTCTCGCGACCCGAGGCGGACTCCTGCGTGTGCAGGCTGATATGCGTGGACTCGACGGAATGGTAGACCGAAGGCTCGAGCTGATAGACATCCTCGAGGATGGCATTGCGCAGCAGGGTCTGCAGCTGCGCGTCGACGGCACTCTGCAGCGCCAGCGGCGGAACACCACCGTCGTAGAGCAGGAAGGCGTCGCGTGGAATTGTGGTCTCGCGCAACGGGATATAAAGTATCAGGTCTCCTTCATCGGCATGGTTCTTGGCATAGTCGAGACTAGGCATAGCCTCAAAGACCACCTCGGAGGTGGACAGCAGCCCACCGTCGAAGAGGCCTGTCTGGTCTACCACCAGAACCTTGCTGGGTTCTGAGGCTCGCTGTGCCGCAATAACAGGAAGCACATAGAGCACCGCCAACACCACCGGAACGAGTAGCGTCAGTACCCAGAAAGCAGGGCGACGCAGCCGCATGCGGCATTCGCGGGCGATGATGAGCATCAGTTTTTTCATAGCTGTATCGTTTTATGGCACAGCTGCCCGGCAGCCTGCAGGTTGTGCGTGGAGAGCAGCACCATGGTTCCATCGGCCGAAAGACGTTGTATCTCACGGCAGAGCATATCAGCATTGTCGCTGTCGAAGCCAGAGAAAGGCTCGTCGAGCACAAGAAGGCGCGGACTATGTGCCACGGTGGCCACGAACTGCAGCCGCTGCTGCATGCCTTTGCTCAAACGTGACGCCTGCGTATCCCACCAGTCGGCCATGCCCAGTCGGTCGAACCACTGCCGCAGGCTTTGCTCGGCATCCTTGCGATTCATGCCTTTCAACTGGGCCAAGTAGAGGGCTTGTTCGCCTGCACGCATGCGACGATACAAGCCACGTTCCTCGGGCAGATAGCCTATCTGCTCTTGCGGCACGCCGACACGGTCGTCGAAGAGCACCTGTCCGCCATCGGCTTCAAGCAGGCCGCAGACTATGCGTAGCAGTGTGGTCTTGCCAGCGCCGTTGCGGCCCAGCAAGCCCACCACTTCGCCACGATCGGCGGTGAAGTTTATGCCGTCCAGCACCCGATGGTCGCCAAAGGCCTTGGATATATTCTCAACTTTCAGCATGTGCTTTCGTTCCTGTGGGTTAGCACCCACGGCTTTTATATGTCGCCCCTACGGGGCTTTGTTTTATCTATTCTTTTTTTTCTCAATCTTTAGCAGAGCCACCTCGGCAGCCAATGCAGCCAGTGCCAGCACAAGACACAGACTCCATAAGCGGCGGCCGCCGTCGCGTTCGCGCAACACGTCGCCAAGAGGCTTGTCGCTGTTCTTAATCATCGAATATCCAGTCTTGCCGTCAATGGCCTTAGCCACATCGTCGCGACTGAGGAAGTCCATTATCGATTCGCGGCGTGGGAAATTGAATGCCAAATGCTCATCGGCAAGCTTATATATGCCTGCCGCATCCATGTCGCCATGAGGCACAAGCATCTGGCGATTGCCCACTTTGCGAATGTCGGGGATGACGCTGCTGCTGTCGGGAGCTACAAATTCAGGCGGTCTAACGCCTAGGTCATACATGCCCTGCAATGCTATCGGATCGGCACCACCCAGCGTGTTACTTACTGGCGGCAAAGGCCGACTATAAAGAGCCATATTGTAAATTGTCGGCACAAAAAGGGCCTGTCCAACGAAATCAGTCCATTCCGCCCGTAGAGGTGTGCTGGCAATATATACACGACCTTGTCCATAGGGTGTGACGGAGAGGAGATCGGTGCCGTCGGCAAGCGTTATCACCGACTGTTTAACCACCTGCCCGCCCATGGCATGATGCCCCTGCACGGTAGGCAGTTCCATATCCTCGTCCCGGCCACCGAACACCTCGCGGTAGAGAGCATTGTCATAGTCAACGGTATTGGCACGCGTGGGGCGCTTCACCCAGCGTAGGAACTGAGGGGCATTCATGGAGGCGAGCATCGCCCCCACTCCTTGTCCGGCATTCTCAGCCGCAGGAACAACCAGCAGGCTGCCACCATCGTTGACCCATGCAGCCAACTGCTGCGCCTCGCCGGAAGCGAGGGTCTTTGTCTCGTTGAGAACAACAAAGTCGATGCCAGCCAACGACGCCGGCACACGAGACATATTGCTGTAATGCACTACCGTGTCGCCACCGAAAAGTTTCCTCAGATTCTCATTGGCGGCAGAACCGTCAATTTCTATCATATTGATGGCATTGCCTGCAAGGAGCGCGAAATTGTAGCTATCGTCAAAGGTCACTGGATAGTCATCAATCTCAACCTTGCCGTCAACCCAGCCCGCACGCTCAATACTGAAAACCAATGTCACTGAGGCACTGCCACCACTGGCGACGTCGACTGTGGCGAGGGCTCGCTCACGGCCATCGGCGTACAATTTTACCGGCACCTTCTCGGCATCGCGACTGCCGCTGTTACGCACCGTAACCTTGGCAGCGACACGTCCTCCGACAAAGTATGCCGGGGCGTCAAGAAGCACCGTGTCGATATATATATTGTCGGCACCGACACCTTCCAGTGGCACCAGCGTAACCAGGGCCATACTATCAGCGGGTAACATATCAAGGTCGCTGCCGCTGCGCTGGAAATCGCTTATCACATAGGCGTGGCGGTTGGCGGCACCGCTCTGCCGCATGAAGTCGAGCTGGCGACGCACAACGTCGCTCAGCAAAGGCGACGCAGGCGAATGCTGCAAGGTCTCTAGTGCATCGGCCAGCTCTTCGCGCGATAGCCAACGCTGGCTGCTACCAGCCAGGTCGGCGGTGAGTAGTTGGAAGCGGTCGCCAATACCGTAGGATGCCGCCACCTCGCCGGCCTTGCGACAGGCAGCGGCAAGTTGGCTGCCGTCGGTGGTGGCACTCTCCATACTGTAGCTGTTGTCCACATAGATACTCACCACAGTCTGACCACTCTTTATGGCCGACTTGCCATCGGTGACAACAGGCTGCGCAAAAGCAAGCACCAAAAACACAATGGCCAATATGCGCATCGCCAAAACCAACCATCGGCGCAGGTCGTTGCGACGGCGGCTCTCGGTGTGCAGTTCCATCAGTCGGTCGACATTGCTGAAATAAACCTTCTTATAGCGACGGAAATTAAACAGATGCACTGCTATAGGGATGGCCACGGCCAGCAGCCCCCATAGGAAAAGCGGATTAGTGAATATCACGGTTCACCTCCTTTCTGTAACGACACACTTCCGTTAACCCACATTTCTCGCAGTGCGGCCTGCGGGCCTGGCAGACATAACGTCCGTGCAGTATCAGCCAGTGGTGTGCCTTGGGCAACAACTCAGGAGCTATATGTTTCACCAGTTCACGCTCGGTTTGCAGGGGAGTCTTGCTGTTCACGGTGAGCCCTATACGGTTGGCAACGCGGAACACGTGCGTGTCCACAGGCATGGCAGGCTGGTCGAATACCACCGCAGCAACCACGTTGGCGGTCTTGCGGCCAACACCAGGCAGACGTTGCAACTGATCTATGTCCGACGGCACCACCCCGCCATATTCTTCGACAAGCATCTTCGCAAGCCCCACCAGATGGCTGCTCTTGTTGTGCGGATATGAGACCGAATGTATGTAGTCGAATATCTGGTCCTCGGAAGCTTTAGCCATCCGCTCGGCAGTGGGATAGGCTGCGAAAAGGGCCGGCGTGACCATATTCACACGTTTGTCGGTACATTGCGCCGAAAGCACCACAGCCACCAGCAACTGGAATGGCGACCCATAGTGCAGCTCGGTCTCTGCCACGGGCATGGCCTGCTCGAAGTATTCAATGACACACTTGTATAGCTCTGCTTTCTTCATGGCACAAGTTCCAACGATGTAAGCACAGGGTAATGATCCGATATTTCTGTCTTGATGCGACGGTAACTCAAGGTCTGCCATCCTTCACTATGGAACACCATGTCGATGCGGAATCGCGGGAAGCCACCGTTGTAGGTGTTGCTATAGCCCATTCCCTTCTCGCAGAAGCAATCCTTCATCTGCTTGGCTATCTGGGTATAGAGCCACGAATTGGGAATATCGTTCAGGTCGCCGGCAAGGAGCATGGGCATGGTGCTGGCCTCAACCACAGGCTTTATACGCTCGTTCCATTCCTCTTCGTGGCACAGTATAGTCTCTTTCACCTTATCCAGCGTATGCCCGTCGCCACGACTCATATCTCCATGACTCACGCGCTCTATCTCATCAAGGTCGGCAGCATCGAAACGGTAGCTGTCCATGTGGATGGCACATATACGGAACCTGCGACCATCGAGCATCATCTCGGCAAGCAGTTTTTCTCCGTCGATTCGATTCACATAGGTTATCGGCATCCGCGAGAATATCACAGTACCGTAGGGCAATCCGGTCTTGGCTGTATGCGAGCCGTAGTAGTGGTTGTAACCCATAAGCACCAGACTGTCGGTAATACGCACGGTCTTGGGAGCAGCATATTCCTGCAGGCATAGCACGTCGGGGTTGTATTGGCGCACCATACCAATGAAATCAATGGCATTGCTGTCAGTTGATGTCGGCTGTTGCTGCGCCCCACGAAAAAGACGCACATTATAGCTCATCACCTTCACCATCGCCGGATGCTCGTCGGCCGACGGTATCTTGGAGGTCCCTCCAATCTGGAAGAAAAGCGGTATCAGCATGTAGCGGGCTGCTATGGCTGCCACCGACAGCAGGCACTGCCATCGGCCCATCAGCATCCAAATGACAGCCATCAATACATTTAGTCCAAGCATTGGCAGATAGCCATAGGCCAACAGACCTGGCAGCACAGTTACCGACGGTGCCACATGACCTCCAATGGTCGTCAGGAGCAGCCCTACAATCAATATCAAATTGATTACCAGCAGTATTTTGCGGACAATCTTCATATCATCAAAGATGCAAAGATAATATTTTTTTCTCATATATATAAATTATTCGTATCTTTGCATTTCCAATATGAAACACTACGCTCTCATCGGCAACCCTTTGGGCCACTCTTGGTCCCAGCGCCTCTTTGAGGAGGCGGTGCCGCATGACATGGCAGACTATCGGCTCTGCGAGATGACATCGCTCGACGGCCTACGACAATGGGTCTCCGACAATGATATCAGCGGATTCAACGTCACCCTACCCTACAAGGAAGCCATCCTCCCCTACCTCGACACCCTAACGTCCGAAGCCAAGGAAATCGGTGCAGTCAATTGTGTAAAGGTTATGGACGGCAAACTTATAGGCTACAACACAGACGCCCCCGCCTTCCGCCACACCCTCGAAGACACACTCTCCACTCTCCACTCTCCACTCTCCACTCTCCACTCAGCATTCATCCTCGGCACCGGCGGTGCTGCCCGCGCCGTGGCATACGCCCTCGACCAAATGGGGATAAACTACACATTTGTCAGCCGACACCTGGAACAGCACCCCAACTCCATCGGCTATAACCAAATCATTCAAACAATCAAGCAATCAAGCAATCAAGCAATCCTACTCGTCAACGCCACCCCCGTCGGCACCTGGCCCAACGTCGACGCCACACCATTAGACTTCACTCTCGCATTTACGAATTCACACATTCACACATTAATACTTTACGACCTGATTTACAACCCATCCCCCACCCTGCTCATGCGTCAGGCTGCCGCCAAGGGGGCAAAAGTAGTCGATGGAATCGCCATGTTGCGCCTACAGGCCAAACTAAGCCGCGACATTTTATTTGCAGACAACACGGAATATCAGCCTATTGCAAAATAATTGCAAAAATAATTTTGCCATATCGGAAATTGTTTGTACTTTTGCACCCGCTTTCGAAAGATGAGAGCATTGAATTTTGACTGCTGAATTTCAATTTTCAACTTTCAATTTTCAATTTTAATGCCCAGGTGGTGGAATTGGTAGACACGCTACTTTGAGGGGGTAGTCGCCATAGGCGGTGCAAGTTCAAGTCTTGTCCTGGGCACAAAAAACCTGAAACAACAAACAAACAATCCGAGAGCCCGGATGGCGGAATTGGTAGACGCGCACGTTTCAGGTGCGTGTATCGCAAGATGTGCAGGTTCAAGTCCTGTTCCGGGCACTAAAGAGAAGACCTTACGAGGTCTTTTTTTTGTGCCCGGAACAGGACTTGAACAAGAAACTGAAAAGAGAAGACCGGCATGTTTGCCGGTCTTCTCTTTTTTTGTCATCAATCGTTGTCGTTGTATAGTGTTCGGCTGAACCATTGCAGCCAGTTGGGTACCTCGCCGCTGTTGTTGCCCACAAAGTAGCGGAAGGTGCCCATGCCCTCTTTTTCAATCTTGCGCTGATCAAGAGGTATTGCTTTGATGCGATCGAGCCACGCGCCATCCGAGCCATAGACGGTAAGTTCTTGACTGACGACATCGTATTTGAAGAAGTACCAATGATCCTTGGCCGCTTCGACATAGAAGGTCATTATCTGGGTGTTGCCACGCTTGGATATCTGGGCCTTGAGGCGCATCTCCAAGCCGACAGGCTTGTCACCGACGGCAACAAGGGTAACCTTGCCGTCATAGTAAAGTCCCACCGCCGGGTGGTGCTGCCAGCGAACATGGTCGAAAAGCAGCATGCTCTGCATAGGAGCAGGTATCTCGGCCAGCTTGCCTGTAGTGCTGTACATGGCATATACACCGGCGCCCTTGTCGGCTCCGAGGTGATACATCATTGCATGGCGAAGTTCGGGATTAGTGTTACCCATGGCGAAACTTAGACGCAGGTCATTCTTAATATTATTGTACAAGGCCTCGACGACATCCTTGGCTATCGGGAAAGTCATTCCGAAAACAGTGGCGAGGTGGTCTTCCTTGTCATCCTGGATTCCGACACTGGCGGTACCATACGCGTAGAAGGAAGCCTGCGACTTACGTAGCGTGAGGTTCACCAAACCCTCGCCCTCGACGTTGCAGTCGGTAGTGTTCATGGCCAGATAGGGCTCCACAATGATGTCGGGGTCGGAGACCTTCGTCTCGGAGGCAATCATATACTGCTTGCGGTCGCCTAAGTATGTGAGCACACCGTGTGCCGAGAGTAGTTCGTTGCCCTCGACCTTGTCGGCAGTGAGGAAGGCCGGCTGCATCTTGAGGGTATGGCGTTCGAGCAGTATCGATGTGGCGATGCGCCGTCCATGCCAGTCGGTGGCCGCCTCTGGAACAGCCACATGGACATGCTCGGGATCGGTATAGCCCTTGTAGGCAAGCAGGCCAAGCTGTTCTTTTGGAATGCACGGTTGCAACAGACGTACGCCACCTTCAAACCACAAGAATGCATGGTCGCCCTCGGCACGCACCTTGCCAGCAAAGCCGAAGGCCGAACTGATAGTGAATGAGGCGCTGTCGCTGATGTTACCACTGGCTACCGTGACACCGCGACCATTGACGGCAATGTCGTTAAGGAACAGACGCTGCGTCTTCTCGGTGTCATTGTGGTAGTCGATATAGCCTTTGCCTGTATACTTCTCGGCACTGGCAACCATCACGTCGGCACCAGTGATATAATGCCATGCACTATCGCGGTTGAAGATAATCTTTGCATTGGCCAGCACACCCATCTTGCCACCGTTGTGGACATGCAGACTGTCGGATGCGGGAGCAATGGCGGCATCGGCCACGTTGATGACGAATACTCCCTGGCTGGAGAGTTCGCCACGCTCGTAGTCGTAGGTCGACAGCAGGGCGTTATAGCTGAGCTGCTTGGCCTCGGGAGCAGTGCTAACGAAGCGTACACCGGGCAGGTCGCCACGTTTCTGCAGCCTCATGCGGATATCCATGGCGTCCATACCCTCCGAGGTGGGACGGGTGGAGTTGACAATATCAAGCACCTTGCGGTCCATATTCCACTCGAACTGGTCGGCATAGGCCTCTTGCTTGACGAGCTGAAGCTCGGTACGAGCCGGACCGTCGGGCATCTTCAGTTCGGCCACACGCTTGTCGTAGTCAACATGTGAGCGCACATGCTTGGCCGTGAAGGCTACAGCGTTACGCTTGGCACTTTGCAGCGTGAAGTCGCTTACCTCGGCATTCATCTCCATAGCCAGCAGATCGAAGCGCGGACTCACCAGCGTACCCTCCTTGACGGTAGCGGTACCCGCTGCCGTGGCGCCCTTGGGCATGATGTCAATGCGACCACGGAACTGTGCGTCATCGTGATACATACGGAACGGGCGACCTTTGGCGGTTGTGGCCACGGCCATTGAGTCGGCATACGGATACCAACGTTCCGTGAGTTTGCCACCGCGGATATCGGGGAAACCTTGCTCCTCGCGCACAAAGAAGGTGTCGGTTGTGGCCGACATAGAATCGAGCAGGAAGAGGTAGTTCTTCGAGCGTGTGGTGGAAGTAAGGTAGCTAAGGTCTCCGGAGCCTTTAAGACCGTAGTGGTCAAGTGTTATCGTATTGTTGTATGTGCCCTTGCCTCCATAGGCCGGGTAACCACCGGCAGGAGTCTCTACCTTGAAGCCTAGGTAGTAGTCGTGCTGCACGCTGAGGGGATAGGTTATATCAGGGAAGATGCCGCCAGAGGTGAGAACCCCGTTGAACTGCAGTTCGTCGGTAACAAAGTCCACCAGGCTATTGATGGTAAAGGGGTGCAGCGTATAATAGAAGCGGTCACGCACATACTTGCCGCCGCAGATATCGCGTTTGTCGTAGTAGACATAACTGTTCTCGCGGCTCTCGAATATCGGGTACTCTTTGTTCTTGGTCAGGCCACTGTGGTTATCGGGCTTGTCAACACGCAAGCCACCAACCAGGCCGTAGAGTGGTGTCATCACCATGTGGTCTGTATCGGGATTGTCGAACTCTGGCACATAGAAGAACATCGAGTCTACCCTAGGCAATTCGAAACTGAATTGCTCATAGCTGAAGTCGGCGTCGCTGACAAACATGATGAAACGGCCCACATCGATTCGGCCCGTGAAGCCTATGGCGCGGTTCTTGCCCACAGTGATATTGCCACCGCGAGGATATACAACCACACGCTGGCTGTCGCTCACTACAAACTGTTTCACACCACGCAGCTTCAGCATGTAGTCGTCCAGACTCATACGGGCATTGTAGCCTTTGGCGGTACTTTCTAGCGATATGGCATCATAGTCAAAGCCCTTGGCCTTTGACTCAGCCTTTACATAGTCTTCCAACTTCTGGTTCACTTGTACACGGCCCGTCATCTCGTTGTACGACACCAAACCGTAGCGTGCCAGGTTGTGTATCATCAACTGCGTCTGGCTTATATCCATTCCGATGTTGTCCGAGAAGGCCTTCAGCGGAAAGTTATAGGAATAGCCTTCGGCAAACTCATATACACGACGCACGGGGCTTACATCTTCGATACCTTGTATGTCGCGTGCCTTGCGATAGGTGTAGCAGTTGCTGCTTTCAAAAGTTGCCTGACTCGCCGAGCCAGTGGTGGTTAGGTTCGAGAATTCCAACTCACTGCCCGTGGTTATCCATGTAATGTCATCGCTGTAGATATCCAACTGGTGGTAGGTGTCTATATAAGGGCTATAATAGTTGCGTTGCTGGTCGTTGCTGAGCACCACCTTGTGTTCAGTGGCGTTGTAACGCACTGTGACACCGGTATTGCTTATCGAATCCTCATCACCGATATAGAAAGCCACTGTGGCATTCTCGCTCACCACGCGATTTTGTGTAAAGACCATCTTCAGCGAGGTGACCATCATCTTGGGCTTGCCGCCTGCATTGAATATCAAGCTGGCGGGATGCTTGCTCGATGCCGTAAGAAATTTGGCTCCATTCATCATGAAACTGCCACGATAGTCAACGTCGGGCAGTATGTTATTGATTACAAAGTCACGTTTGTAACTACGGAAACGAGGATAGCTGTATTTCTCAGGCTCCATCTGTGTGCTCAGCACATCCTCCACCCTACCCAGAACGGGATCGCTGAAATAATGCGTATTCACCAAACGCACGCTGTCGGCGCTGAACTTTGGAAACTTGGTCTCGGCCTTGTACTTGCCAAGCTCAGCATAGCAGGCTTCGGCTCCAAGGCCCGTACGCGCCCAGTCGATGCGGCCACCCTCGCCTTGCCACAAATTCTCTTTGTAGTCGTATACACCCGTGGTACCATAGATTACATTCTGGTCCTTGGATGAGGCATAGCTCAAGTTTGACGGCGTGTCGAACCACACCAGCAGCTTGCCGTCACTGACACCCAAACGGAACTGGGTCTTGGCATCGAAACGCCACTCGGTCGAATTGCTCCGATAAAGCAACCTGTCGGAGAAGAGCGTCTCGCAAAAATCCACATATTCGGCAACTGCCTTAGCCTTGGCGGCACGTTTCTTAAGGGCTTCAAGCGAGGCGATAAAACCATCCAGGTTGGGAGCTTTGCCGTAAGCGTCCGACACGCTCGTTCCGCCAGTCGGTGTGGTGGCTATGGTGGTGAGCACACGAGTGAGGCTGCACACATCAGGATTACCTCTCATCTTGGCCTTAACGGCATAGGTATATACACCCACAAGACGTTCCTGCATGCGGCTGTCGAAACTCGAGTATACCGTGCGGAAGGCCTTGATGGTCTTGGTGTTCTCTTTCTGACGGTCGCCGTCGGAGGTTGACTTGTTCATCCACTCCAACAGTTCATCTGGCAATCCGCCAACGGTGAACTCCGTGGCCTGCTTGGGTTTTTGTGCCATAACGGCAACAGCCGTCAGCAACGTCAATACAAGGGCGATATATCTCTTCATGGTGTTGATGTTTTTACACTATTATTCAAAATGCAAAAATACAGCAATTCCGCCACACGGGATTCCGTGTGGCGGAAAAGTTATCAATAGTCGTTTGTTTATTTGTAGCCACTAACCACTAACCACTGATCACTAATTCATCCCACGCTCGCCTGACGAGCGGCGGTGATGGAATTAATCATCCCACCGACGCCTTCAGCTTCTCGGCGTTTTCGGCCAGCTGCAGCGCTTCGATGCATTCCTCGATGTCGCCGTCCATAAACGCCGGCAGGTTGTGCATGCTCCAGCCAATGCGGTGGTCGGTCACACGGCTTTGGGGGTAGTTGTAGGTGCGCACCTTCTCACTGCGGTCGCCAGTGGCTACCATGGTCTTGCGCTTGCTCGACAGTTCCTCCATATACTTGTTGTACTCGCGCTCGTAGAGGCGAGTACGGAGGATGCTGATAGCCTTCTCCTTGTTCTTTATCTGACTCTTCTGGTCCTGCATCGACACCACGATGCCGGTAGGTATATGCGTCAGGCGCACAGCGCTGTAGGTAGTGTTCACGCACTGGCCGCCGGGGCCGCTGGCGCAGAAGGTATCGATGCGAACATCGCTCATGTTCAGTTCCACATCGAACTCCTCAGCTTCGGGCAGCACCACCACGCCGGCGGCACTGGTGTGTATACGACCCTGGGTCTCGGTGGCCGGCACACGCTGCACGCGGTGCACGCCGCTCTCATACTTTAGCAGGCCGTAGACGCCGTCACCAGTGACGGTGAATGTAATGTCCTTGTATCCGCCCGAGGTGCCCTCATTGAAGTCGGTGACCTCTACCTTCCAGTGCTTCTTCTCGCAATAGCGAGTGTACATTCGGAACAGGTCGCCGGCAAAGATGCATGCCTCGTCGCCACCCGTGCCGCCACGAATCTCCACCACGGCATTCTTCGAATCCTGCGGGTCGGCGGGAATGAGCAGTATGCGGATCTCCTCCTCCATCTTCTCGCGGCGCTCTTGTGCAGCCACAAGTTCCTCCTTGGCCATGTCGCGCAGTTCGGCATCCTTCTCGGTCTCGAGCAGTTCCTTGCACTCGTCGATAGTGTCGAGCAGCGACTTATAGTCGCGGTAGGCCTTCACCACGGGCTGCAGGTCCTTGTAGTCCTTGCTGAGTTTCACATAGCGTTTCATGTCCGCAGTGACCTGCGGATCGTTCATCTGCTGCTCAATTTCCTGATAACGAGCGTATATAGCTTCAAGTTTATCTAACATAACATCTGCAAAATTACGAAAAAAAGATATACCGACAAAAGAAAAAGCAGCAACGGGTTCGCATCTGCACCACCGAGAGCAGGTGTAAACACCCTAAAAACATCGGTTGCTCTTCAATAGCCAATCTAAGAGCAATCGGTAAAGCAATAAAAAAAGGGCGGCCATATAGCCGCCCTTCACGAGGTTTAACCCATATTCTATTTAGTCTTCACCGTAACGGTGTTGGATGGACTGGAGTGACGGCCGCGGCCGAGCTGCAGCACAATGTAGTAGCTGCACTTGGTGTTGGCGGGAGCATTGGCGTCAATAAAGGCCGAGTCCTTGCGGCTGAAGGTGCCGATGTCTTGGAACGAGCCGTCGCCGTCCTTACGATAGACCACGCCGTAGTAGTCTTTGCGGGGCTGCTCGGAAATCTTCCATGTGAGTATGGCGTTATTCTTCTTATATGACGCTTTGAGATTGATATCCATCTTGACGGTATTGTCGGGGTCGACCATAGCCACAGCGAAACCAGCCATGCCGCTGCTGTTGGTGGCGGAGTCGCGCACCTCGATGCAGTAGGAGTACGGGTGGATGGATGCTTCCGGACGGTCACCGAAGTGGATGAGACCCTTCTTGTCTACCTGGTCGGGCATGATCTTGGCTATGCACTCCCAGTTGACGGCGGGACGGGGTTTGCGGTAGACGTAGTAGGCGGCCACATCCTCGCTGACCGATGCACGCCATGTGATGGTGATGGTGTCGTAGTCCTGCGTCACACCGTCGAGCACACAGACACCGGGAGGCAACAGGTCGGGCAACAGCACACGCAGGGTGTCGGAAGGCTGGGAGTAGTTGTGGTTCTGGTCGACAGCAATGACATAGTAGAAGCAGTCGCGTGCGAGCATGGAGATGTCGACCGAGTCGAAGAAGAAAGTATCCTGGATATAACCTGGGGTGAGCTCGATGAACTCGTGGTCGCGCTGGTTGGCGAAATAGACCTTGTAGGCCAGCAAGTCGGCGTCGGTGTTGGGATTCCACCAAAGGAGGACAAGACCAGTGGAGTCATCGGCGAGATAATTGAGGCCCCTGGGTGAAGCGGGAGGTGTAATGTCCTCGATGTTGTTGTTCATCGACGGCGAGAAGTTGACGTTGCCAGCGGTGTCGGCCACAAAGACACGGTAGAAACCACGGCCGCGCTCGTAGGCGTTGCTATCGGTGTATGATGTGGCATCCTTGGGCAGCATGCCAGAGACGTTCTTCCATGGACCTTCGAGATTGGTGGAGAACATGACCATATAGCCCTTGAGGTCGTCTTCAATCTCTGGTTTGAGCCAATGAATGGGACAGATGCGATTGTCGATAGGGATAATCTCTCCCACGTAGGGCGGTGCCGGCGGGGTGAAGTCGGTGAGTTTGTAGGGCTTGGCCTCGCGGGCTTTCACCTGGTCGCCAAAGGCGTCGAAAGCACGCACGCGGTAGGTGTAGGTGCGTGTGAGGTCGAGCGAGTCGAAGAAGAGCACCTCGTTCTCCATCCACTGGGCGATGCTGTCGCCATAGATGACGCGGGTGGCCGAATCGGGTAGCATAGGCCATATGGGAGCCTTGGGGTTGAGGGTGACCCAGTTGGAGTCTTTGTCGTCCTTGCGGTCGAGCCAATAGCCCGAGAGTTTGTTCTTCTCCCAACGCACCACGGCGCGGTTGGCGTCAATCTGAGTCACATCGACTTCAGGAATCATCTCGTCCTCGCCACGCTCGTAAGGGATGTTGAGGATCACCACTTCAGGGTCTTCAATTTCAGCCAACTGGGGCGGTATCATGGCCTGCACCATGTACTCGTAGTATTCGCCAGGCTTGACATCGCGGTCGACAAAGCGCAGGGCTATGGCCTCGGCCACTCGGGGACTGCACTCGGCGGCGAGCATGGCCATGAAGTGGCGCTGCGTCTGCTCCTGGTACTGCTTGGCGGCAAGGGTCATGAAGTCGGCGTTGGCCTTGGGCATGGATTCATTGACGTTGTATTGGAACTGGCCATAGAGTGCCTGGGCTGCGACACCGGCGTAGAAGTCGGTGGAGTCAAAGCGTTGCTGCATCTCCTCGAGGCTAAGCGGCATGAGGGGTTTGCCGCCGTTGAGGGCCACGTATGGGATGGTGTCGCCGTATTTATCGACGGCATACTGGGACGATTTGTCGCTGGCTGTAGAGCGGAATATCATCCAACCGTAGTCCTTGGCAGTAATCCAAAGGCCGGCGTCCTCAGTAGCCCAGCGGAGCACGATGCTGTCGCCATAGGCGCGGGTAAGCAGCCGCATTACCTTGGGACGGGAGACTAGGCTGTCTCCCAGGCCAAGCGAGTCGGCGGCCAGGCTGTCAGGAACAGCCTGGAATTTGGGGCGCTCATTGCTATTGCCATCGGGCATATCCTGAGCTTTTAGCCCGAAAGGCAGAATGAACAGCATTGCCAAGAGGGCAAGTTTTATGTTCTTTGTCATAGTTTTGCGATGTTTAGCGTTAGTTGTTTTGATTTACTCCCACTGGTCACTTTGACGGCCACGGGCCGAATCCTCTTCCTTACTGGTGTTGTTGGCGCGGAAGGTGATACCAGAGTTCTTCTTGAGTTTTTCCTTGGCCTTGCTTTGGACCCAGTAGTAGTAAGTGTCGTCGGTCTGCTTGTAGGTGTTAACCATAACGTCGTATTTGCTGTCAGTGTTGTGCTTGCGCACAGCATCGGCTATCTTGCCGAGCAATTTATAGTTGGAGGCGTTTTGGCCACCTGTAACATAGTAGTAAGTAATCGGCACGTAGCGCTGGTTCTTATATCCGCTACCCACGACATACTCGGACTTGATATTGTCGACACTGATGAGACCGTAGTCCAGTTCAGAATAGTTGCCACCGCCGGTGGTCTTGCTGTTGAACCAGTTTGTGGAGCGCCAACGGCTGAACTTGCTATTATCACCGAACTGGTCGGTGAAGATATCGCCGTCGAGGGTACCCTTGGTGTCATGGACCTTAAAGGGCACCTTGTCCCAATGAAGTATGTAGGTCATCCAATATGAAGGCAAGTTTCCGTAGCAATTAAGCGATGATGATGGAATCGCTTTGTTCTTCATATTGTCGTAACTGGTGTTCCTGCGTTTAAGCTGGCCTGCATTATAGATGCCATTCCAGTGCCACATCCACCATGTCATAAGGGTCGACTTGGTGATTGAATAGGGGAAGTTGTTGGTGGAGAACTGGTTGTTACGGTAGGCGTATTTCATAAGTTTTTCGTACTGGCCACACTTGTAGCTATAACCACGACCGTGGACATAGATGGCATAGTCGAAGAGGTCTTGGTAGAAATCGTGGTAGCGCTGGATGTCGTCAAAGATGGCTGGAACGGCCTCGTCGCGCACGGTGACATAGTGGCAGTAGGATTCCTCTGGTCTCGCGAAGCTCTTGCCACCGATAGTCTTGCTGGCAGGCTGGCCTATGGAGGTGGAATCGTAGCGCCACTTGCCCTCGGAAACCTCGAGTTTGAGGATGTTGGGAAGAACAATATTGCCGGTGCTCATTCTCGGGAACGCGGCACGACCGGAACCTCCGATAGTTGTATAGCCGTAGGAGCCCCTTATGGAACTCATACGAGAGTTGAGGAACAGGAAGTTGCTATTGGCATCTAGGCCAGGAATGGGTACCATGCCGTCGTCGAAGATTGCATTCATGGCAGACTTTGCGTTGTCGTCGCCCATGCCGTTGTTGGTCCAACCCTTGGGGTAGGAGTTGAGCCTGAACTCGTCGTCGAACTGGTAGGGGCGGCTGTTCGGCGACCATGTGTTCTTGACGGCATTGTCCATGTCGATGAGACGCGTGGCATAGATGTCGTAGAGCTGGATCTCCTCGGGAGTGTATTTCATACGGCGCCAGTCGAGAACAGCGTACAAGATGGGCGGCAGGGTGATGCCCGAGTGGTAGGCTTTAATGTCGGTAGGTCTGTAGGGAGCGAAGAGGTAGGCATATTTGGCGGCTTCCTTAAGAGTATAGTCCGACTGCGAGACATCCGTTTTGTAAGTGATAGCGGTATTCTTGTCTTCGATGACTGTGTTGCCAAACAGATAACCTATGTAGTGGGTGTACTTGCCAAGGATTTCGGCATAGCTGCTATGGCCGGTATAGAGGCGGAAGTAGAGCGTGTAGATGGGCTTGCCGGTCTGGAGGCAGATGGCATAGTCGTTCTTGAGCATCTTGCGGGCGAAAGCGATATTGGTGTCGCCCACTTCCTCACCATAGAAGTCCTGTTCCTCCCGAGATTTCAACAGTTGCTGATACTCTACATTCTGAGAGAGGTCTTCACCACTGTAGTGAGCCGATTTTTTCAGTTGCACCAAACGTTGGCCAGCCGAGGAACGCTTGGTAACCTCGGTCTTCTGCTGCATAGAATTCGAGGCCTGGTTGGCCTTTTCCTGCAACTGCTTCAAAGTCTCGTTGTAGGCATCCTTCTTGATAAGCATCAAACGGACGGCCATGTCGTAGTTCATGTACTTGTTGGTGAAGCTGCTGGGGAAGATGACCTCTATGCAAGGTGCCGAGCTGCCTAGATAGCCATTCTGGTGGTATACATAGTCGCAGGCAAGGGCGTCGTTGTTGGCGCTGATGCCACGAAGCACCAGGAAGGCTTTAATCTCGCGGTTGTCCTCGTCACTTTCGGTGAGGAAGTCGAGATCCTGGAAAAGATAAATGAGGGCTCGTTTGCGGCCGCCGATGGAGACAAACTCGTCGATGGGGAACATCGGGTCGCCGTTGTAGGGCCATGTGAAGACCACAGCATCGTTGAGGTCGTCAGGATTTTTGCTTGTGCGGAGATGGAAACTTGTGTCTTGTGTCCACGGCTTATGCTCGGTGACGTCGCGGTCGGTGAATATCGGGTCGCGCCACTTGTAGTTAGTCGGGCTCACCGAAGACGACTTGGAGTAGTTGTTCACGTAGAGGGTGTAGTAGTAGTCGTTGTTGCGCTGGGCGTCACTGAGGTTGATTTCGTCTTTCTTCTTGTCCTTGTTAGTGTAAGTGGGACGCCATTCAAAGGCACGGCCAACGAAGGTGATGTCGATGTCTGAGTACTGCGGCAGGCCTCCGCTATTCCACTGGAAGTACTGCATGTTGGTTTCCATGTTGTCAGCGTCGAACTTCAACGCCATGCTCTGCGAACTATTGCTTGACGAACTGCTGGAACTTCTCGACGAGCTGTGTTGACCTCTGCCTCTGTAGCCCCTGCTACTCGATCTTTCGCTTCTCTTGGTGTAGGAGGCGGAGCACTGGCTCTTGCAGAGAATGAACTGGAACTTGCGGGTAGTAGTGCCGTTGCCGTATTTCTCGTCGGCGCAGAGGTATATAGGTTCGTTCCATGGCAGGTTGGAAACTATGGTGCCGGTGGTGTAGGGCGACTGTACGTTCTCACTCTTCTGGGCGTCGCTCTTGGTGTTGAAGGCCGGAGTAACGTTCTGGAAGAGCTTGACGTTGGCCAAGGGGTCACTGTTGCCGGGGACACATACGTGACCCAGCGAGAAGTCGACACTGGTGCTGATCTTGATAAGACCGCCAAGGCACGAGGCCTTGAAGGCCAAAAGACCATAGGCCCATGTGGGCTTGGGACCACCAGCCTGCAGCAGAGCTGCTACCGAGGCTGAAGCAAGGCTGAGGTGCCCTTTCCAGAAGCCGAGGTTGAGACTCAAACCGACTTCGCCTTTCATCATGGCATAGGCCTGGCCCATGGCATAGAAGCCGTTCTTGCCAATGGTGCTGTAGCCTGGGCAGCCCGAACCGTTGGTAGCGAGGAGCGCCAAGTCGAAGCCCAAAGTGGCGGAAGCCTCTACATAGAGGAACATGTCGAACTTGATTTCAGCATGGAAGGAACCGCCAAAGGCAAAGCCGCCAGCAGCGGGAAGGGTGGGCAACTTGCGCTTGGTCTGATATGAGGCATACTTGCTGCCGAGGGCCCGCTGGACATCCTCGGGAACCTCGGGCAGCTGGAAGCCGCCGGGGAAATAGTTGCCAGTCATGACATAGAGCGTCCATTCGGTAGAGGCCGAGCAGACCACGAGGTCCATGGACGACGAGAAGATTACACGGTCGTCGTGGTTGGGACGACCCACAGCGAAGAACCATTCGTACTCCTTGCCGCTCTCCGGGCCAACCTGGCCGTCGGGGTAATGCTTCACGTAGAAGTCGATAGGTATCTGCAATTTGGCGGAGCCGCCAACCTCACCATTCTTAAGCTTGTCCAATTTATCATTCTCGTTGGCATAGTCCTTAGAATCCTGAACCTTCTTGTCGAGCCACGACGAACTCATACCACCGCCTTGGCCTGTCTTGGCAGCCTCGGTCGACGAGGTGGGATAGGTGTAGGCCTTGGCGATATTCTCGCCAAGAGCGGAGCCTTTGATAAGCGAAGCCAGGTTGACTTCGGCAGTGATACGGGCAGCGAAGTTGAGCTTCCAGTCGCCTGAGTCAACACCACGGCTATAGTCTATAAATGCGCCAACAGTAAGTGCGGCATTCGAGGCCTCCTTGTTGTCCTTGTCGTAAGAGGCGAGCATCTTGGCATCGACCTGCATACTGATGCCAGCGAAGTGGCCGTTGGCGATACGCAGACCTAGGATACCGTTGGCACTGAGTGTCGACTCGGCGCCAGTAAGAATAATGCTCACGCCCGCACGCGCGATCCATGCGTCATATTGTGGGGTGTAGTTGCTGCCGTCGTTCGAGACCATATTATCGCAGAGGCTATTGCCAGCCATGAGATCCTTGCTAGTCATATTTGCAAGGTTGTTCTTGGGCTGCATATTATAGGCAAACGCACCGCCGAAACCATTGATTGCAAGCGGTCCGAAGGGGAGACCTGCGCCCGAGATGGTGGCGGCACCTTCGAAGTACCACCAGTCGAAGTTGGTGGTGTCGCCAGCCTTGACGACACGCTTGCTGCTACCGAAGCCGGCGCCCATCTTGGTCTCGATGACATCCATGATTCTGACACTAAGCATACCCTTCCAACAGTTGCCAAAGACGGCGTCGTTGCGTGTGTGGCCTATGAAGCCGTCGACGCTGACGGGGCCTATGTCGGTCTTGACGCGGGCCGAGTCGAAAGTGCCGTCCCAGTTGCTGATGTCCCAACTGCTGGTGTTGACCTCGCACGAGATACCGAAGCCTGCACTGGCACCGATAGACTGGTCTTTGCCGATGCCCAGCGACATTGAGCCGCCGAACACCAAACCAGCCGTATAGGTACTCGACTTGCCGGCGGTCTGTTCGAACTTGGGCGAAAGTGTGGTGAGGTTGTACTTGAAGCCGCTGACCTTGCCCTCGCCCATGCTTTGGCCAGGGTTGGCATTGGCATTGTTTTCATTCTCACCGTCGGGCTTCACCTCGCTGTCGGTGTAGTCGATACCGATATACTTCTGCGGCGAAGCCTTGCTCCAGTTACCAATGTTAAAGTCCATCTTGCCGAACTTGTACGACTCAACCTTGCCCTTCTTGCCCATATCGACGGTCTTGGAAGTGTAGTTGCGCATGTACATGTTCTCGAACTTGATCTTCGGCAGGTCGACAGGAATTTTGAATTTCTTGAAGTCGATGGTAATCTTGCCGTTGAGGGTGAGGTCGACACGCGTTGTGGCATCCTGGTTCTTGTAGGTGTATTCTGTGTCGCCTTCATAGTCGCTCTTGTAGGTGTTGCCACCGTAGTCGTGGATGATACGGAAGTGGGTTGACTTCTTGTCGAGGTCCACATTGGCAACATAGAGGTCGAGTTGCAGCGAGTCGCCGGGGGTGATGGCGAAGTCGATGCTGTCGCTACCCAGCGAGCAGTTGTATTTCATGTTACCCGTGAACAGGGGTATCTTGAGTTTACCGATGAGGTAGCCTTCCTTGAAGGAACTCTTCAGGAAGCGCACACCCACGGTGTCGAGGCTGAAAGCCCAGCCGCCGCCGTTCTTGGTCTCAAGGCGCAGCAGGTTGTTGGCCGACACATCGACCGAAAGACCGCAGCTGTCGATGATAAGCTGGCTGGCTGTGAAGTTGATGCGGCTGCCTTCAGGGATAACCTCGGTGGAGTCCTTTATCTGGCCGTTGGCGCCATAGGTATAGGTAACGAACTTGGTGTCCTGCTTGACGGCACTGTCGCCGGCAAGGTCTATGAAGGTATTGCTCACGTCCGCGGGCAGCAGAACGGCAAACTTGTCAAGGTAGAAGCCTTTCCAATGTTCTTTCTTCTTAGGCAGGGTCATGTAGTTCTTGGGCAACTTGATGGCATCGGGGGTCTCCTTGAGACTGTGGTCGTACCACATGCCACTGCCTGTAGGCACGAAGGCGAAGTCCTCGCAACCCACCACAGTAAAGGGATCCATACCGATCTTCACAATCCATTCGCTCCACTTCTTGAACTTGGTATAGAAGTAGGCCTTGACAGGCTTGTCGGGTTTCACGATGCCGTTCTGCTTGATGTCGACGGCCATAACCTTGTTACCCGGCTGGTCTTTGGTGCCGAAGCTTATCTCAGCATCGACGGCAATCTCCTTGAAACCGCCAGTGTCAAGGGCCACATGTGTGCCGTTGCTCATATCGGAGAGCTTGGTGGGGCACTTGAAGGTCAAGGTGTATCCGTCGCTGAGAGGCACCTCCATATCCTGTGCCATAAACAGGTAGACGGTGCCGATAGAGTCGGAGATGAACTTGTCGGGCTCCACGCAGATGTTGGTGGCGAGGAACGGCAGGTAGAGGTTGTCCTCGAACGACGAGTAGATGGCCAACAGGTTCATCTGCGCCGTGACAGGCGAGAAGAAGAAGTCGTTGATGGCCACCGAGACATTCTCGACAGAGTCGCCGCCAAGCATCTTGTTGCTGGCCTTGATAGGCGTGGTGACAACGTCAACAGCGCCGCCGCCTTCGATAATGCTGTGCGTGAGCTGGCTTACAGGATTGGCGGCTTTGTTGATGATATCGTACCATTTCTTCACATCTTCACCGGTGCTGCCGAGTTCGCCGGCATATTGGTTGAGCATCTGCACACCTTGGTCGGCATACATGTCGAAACCGGCACCGTATTTGTTTTTGCCCATATTCAGGTTGAGGTAGTTGTTGCTATCCTCTGTCATCGAACGGGCTGTACCGGCAATAACCTGGAAGTCTTTGTTGATCTGAATGGTGTCGAACTTCACCTTGATGCCTACGCCATAGCCGTACATGGGAGTCCACTCAACGTAGCCCTCGCCGCTATAGCGTTTCTTGTCGTCGAGCTGACCACTCTGAACCACCATATTGAAACGACCCATCTTCAGTTTCACGCGGCTGTTGACAAGACTGTCGACCTTCGGCGTGATAAGGTCTTTTCTGTTCATCTTGGCGGTATCGTTGGGGAAGCAGGCGTTGGTGATGTCGATAGCCGTGCTGTAATTGTTGGTGTCTTTCTTTAATGTGAAAGCAATGGGATGCGACCAGCCGTGGTTGCACATGAAGTACGTGGTGGTGTCAGGGATGATGACCTTGACGCGTGCCACATATATCTTGCCTTCCTTCAGCGAGTCGAGAATGTCGCCCTTCAGCATCAACGCGTCGATGGAGTCTTTGTGGTATTTGGCCTCGCCTTTGACAATGGCCTTTATGTCCTTGCCCTTGGCGGCCTCATATATATATAGGTTATATAGTGCGGTGTCTTCGTCCTCGATATTGAGGTTGGAGGCTTTCTTCCAACTGATGTTGAAGTTGTCCAGATTCCATAGTGTCTCTACCGTAGGGTCGAAATGCATGAACGAGGTGTCGTCCCAGTTGGCTGTCGAACGATTGATGGGACCTGTGAACTGCGGAGGCAGCACGCGGTCGAGCATCGAGCTGTCGAGGCCCCACTGGAAGTTCATCGTCGAACTGTAGTTCACAATCTCGGTGTGGGCAGTCTTCACGGTGTCGTACTCGGTGTCGGCCTCGATACCGTTCACATAATGTATGGTCTTGTTTATCTTGTAGTCGTAGTAGCGGTAGGTGGCCACTGCCTTCACTCGCACCAGGTATTTCTTGCCTTCCTGCAGGGTGTCTTTCCACTTCGGATCGCCAACCGACATCGGCTCGGTGGAGGTCACGTAGCTGTCTTCGCTATTGGCCGAGACATTGATTGTCTTGGTGAGCATTGCCGGACGGGTTTCAATGTCAGACAGCAGACCGAGGTCTTCGAAGAGGTCGACGGTGTAACGCACACTCCTCAGGTTATTGCCGCGCACCGGCATCCACGTGATGTCGAAGGGATCCATCTTGGTGCTGACAATATGGTCGTTGTAGTTGCCGTGATACTTCACCTGGATGCTCTTGTCCTCGGCGGGCACCTGCGACGACTCATCGGCAAACTTGGCCAGGACGGCACTGTAGCTCGTTGCGTCGCGATAGGGTGACACCACATACGACTGGCGCAAACTGGCAAGCACGTCGTCACTGCCCGACTCTTCGGAGCTGCTCTCTTTCGAGGTGTTCTCTTGATTGCCATTGCCGTTGTTGCCGTTGTTGACATTGTATGTCGCCTTACCCCACGAGAAGGTCATAATCTGGCTCTTGCCTTCGTTGGCAATCTCCAGCGTGGGGTTGGCTCCGCGCTCTCTGGCTTCCACCTGCATGGCATAGGTGGCGCCGCGCTCAAACGGCACGTCGAGGTTGCGCAGGGTGTCTATCTGGCAGAAGTTGTTTCGTCCGCAGTTCTTCGAGAAGACCACAGGAGCATGGTCGATGGCATATTCGGGACTGAGGCCCGGCGACACACGCACTATCTTCAGGTAGTAGTTGATAGGTGCTGTCTGCGGACAGTTGGTGATGACCTCTGTCCAGCGGATATTGATGAGGCGCGAGGGCTGCACGGTATTGGGGTCGCGCGTCTCCAAGTTGACAAAGCCATCCTTGCCTTTCTTGGGCACTCGCGGAGGCTTCGGGGCTCTGACATTGTCGTTCACCACCATGATGGGTGTAATCAGCTCGGGAGCCGAACCGGTGTAGCACACCGTGAACTGGGCACAGTCGCGCGACATGGGAGAACCGTCGTCAGCCACAAACTCCATCCAGCGATACACCTCGAGGCACAACGAATACGAGCCCTCGGGGATGCGGGTAAGCGTCAGGAAGTCGGCAGTGGCCGTGGTGGTCAGACGCCCGCTGAAATGGTCGGAAAAGTCCATGATGCTGTTGAAGCGCCGCACCTCGCCCGGCGACAGGGTGATGCAAGGGCGCGTGTTGCCCTTCTCCTGAGTGAGCAACTCCAACGGCTGTCCATTCTGGACATAATCCGATGTAAGGCTCAGCTTCAAGTACACCTTGGCCTGCTGGTTGGTGTTGTTCTGCAACATGATGTTGACCGTCTGGTTGGGATGATCGATAAGATCAGCCAGCGACGATGGCAACGTCTGCCTGACCTTCGTTACCGTTACGGTAACATCCTGTGCAATGGCTGGCATAGTTGCCAGCATCAAGGCCGCTAAAAAGATGGCCTTGAGGAAACCTCTGCCGGAAGCCGTGCGGCTACTGCGGCGTAATGACTCAGTATCCATAGTATTGTAGTTTTGTTTCATTTATCCTTCCAATATAGGTTTGTTGTCCTCTTCGTCGTCAGCCTTCTTCTTGCTCTTGATGATGCGCTTGGCAAACGAGTAGCTGTATGAGAAGTTGATGCGAAGGTCGAAATCGGTGCTGATATGCTGTCCAATGACAATGTTGTCGCTGTAGTTGCTGCTCGACAAGTAGAGCGACGCATTGTGGAGGTTCTTGTACGAGAAGGTGGCGCCCAGGCGGTTGCTGAACGACACATTGTTGGTCTTGGCAGTGTTCTCGGGATCCGTGGGGTCGTAGGTGACGCTATTGGCAGTAGCATCCTCGTTCTTGTTGAACGATAGCGACATCATGTAGTTGGCCTTGAAGTTCACCTTGTCGGTCTTGGCTATAATATAGCTGAAAGAGCCGCCCAAAGCATGCGATGTATAGCTGTTGGTCTTCGACAACGAACTGCTGTAGTCGTAGTTCACGCCGATGTCCATACGCTTGGCAGTGAGCGAAAGCGTATATCCCAAACCCGCTGTATAGGTACTCACATCCTGCTTGCTCTTGTTCGGGTTGAGCTTGTTCATGTTGCGGTTCTGCACGGTGTTGAAGTTGAGCGAGATATTGTGACTGTTGTCGCCCTCGATGGTATAGGATGGCGACACCGTGATGTTGTGTGCCAGCTGGTTGGTGCGCGTCGAGTCGTTCACCTGCTTCGTACCGTCAAGCTGGTACTGGCTCACGCCGCTGTAGGCAACCGCCATATTCAGCGCTCCGAACAGCAAGGCACTCAAATTGGTGGAATAGGTGGCCACCTGGTTGGTGAACACCTGCTTGTGGTCGAGGTTGTCGCGTTGCAGATATCCGGCCAGCGACAATGTCGTGGTGTTCCTGAACAGGCGGAAGTTGGTGTTGGCACCAAGGCCATGGGCGTTCTGGCTGAACCGCGAGGCTCCAAGCGACGTATAGTCGGCCTGCACAAAGCGATAGGTGAACACCGCATTGACATGACTGAAGTTGAAGCTGGCGGCAGCGTCACCCGCAAAGCGCAGCTGCGAATTCATCCTCGGCGTGAAGAGCCAGCCGGCCTTGTCGAGGATACCCATCACCTTGCCCAACTGTGCGTCGGTGCTGTCGGCCCCCAGGGTGCTCAACGTGGCGTTGTTGATGGGCGAACTGTGCTGGTCGGGGGTATAAAGGCTCGCACCGGCATTGGCAGTGAGGGCGAACCACTTGCCTATCGACACACGGCCCGACAACCCCAGGTTGAAGTTCTCTTTGGCAAAGACCAAACTGTCGCGGTGCACAGTGTCGTTGTTCGAACCCATCCAGGTCATGGGCAGCGAGTTGGTGTCGTCCTTGGCCTTGAAGAAGTTCAGGTCTAAATAGTTCCTGTTGTTACCCACACCTATCTTGGCACCATAGCCAATCCGCTTGTACTGCGGCATGTCGTAGTCGTGAACATTGAGACCCAGCAGCGAGTCGGCCAAATAGCGTATCGCCGAGCGGTTGTCATACTCCTTGAAGCGCGTGGCAGCCTGCATCGCACCGTAGAAACCTGCAAAGCGGAACACCTTGCCCTGATACTCGGCGCCGAGACCCGTGAAGTTCATTCCGCTATATGTGTAGTTCGAGAAGTGCATGCTGCTGGTTCCAATATGGAAGCGGAAATTCCTCCACTGCGGAGTCATGTTGATGTTCAACTGCGGACGCGGGAAAGAGAACTGCGTGGCGGCAATGTTCATCAAGTTGATATTGATGGGGATGTTGAAGCCGTAGATGCCAATGTTGAAGTTGGCATACGCTGTCAGTGCAAAAGGCGAACCGGCCGAGTAGACATCGCGGTTGTTGAACAGGCTCTGCAGCGTGGTCCCCACACTTCCGCTGAAAGTCAGCGGGTCGGCCTCGATATGACTCTTGATTTTATCCTTTATCTGCGCCTGCGCAGACACGCTCCCCAAGAGCATTACACCTAAAAAAATCACCCGCACGCATAAATTTATACTGGGTAAAAATACTTTCATACACGTCCTTTTTAGTTGATATTGCGTTTAATAGGCAGCGAGCACACACTTTTCAGTGCACTCTATAGTTTGATGCAAATATACTAAAAAAAGTTAAACTGACAAAAAAAATTCAGATTACTTCTTCCGAAGCATGGCATTCACCGTCGGCGACACCTTCCATGCCAGCACCGTACCCGCCAGGGCACAGCACAACACTACGGTCTTTGCCGCTGCATCGACCAACATACCTGCCATTCCGGGCAGCCACGCGGCAACAACAGGTGTAACCCACCCCGACCACAGCCACGCCAGGACGAACCCTACAGCCACTATCAGCAGCACCTTGAGCTGGGCAACCGAGAAGAGGCTCACCCTCAGCCGCCACCACAGCATCGTAAGCAGCAGCACAAAGTAGAGGCCATAGCTCAGCAACGTGGCGGCAGCGGCTCCGTTGATGTCCCACAGCCCTATAAGAACCGTGTTGAGCACTATTGCGCTTAGCGTCAGCACACCTATCAGCGGCAGCGACCAACGGTACCAACGCGAATAGTTGAGCACATCGCTGCCTATCGACAGCGACGAGTTCATCACCTTGGCCAACCCCAGTATCAGCACCACCCCGGCGCCGCCACGATAGTCGGCACCATTGGGAATCACCGCGAAGAGCGCGTCGAGGTTGATCCATATCACATAGAATATCATCAAGCTCACCAGCAACTGGTGCAGGCTCACCTGACGGCCGAGACGGTTCACCTCGGCCCAGTCGTTGTCCTTCACGGCCGTTGCTATCACCGGCCGCGAGATGGCTCCCAGCGAACGGTAGGGCACCTCGACCACATTGGCGATAAAGAAGGCTATGGTGTATACTCCCGTCACCGCCAAACCGGCTTTCGCACCGAGGAAGAGCGAGCTCATCAGCGGTATGTTGCCCGCCAGCACAGTGGCTGTCATAAAAAGCGTGTAGCGCAGCATGTCGCGCCAACGGCCGCCGTCGGCAACAAAGCGCCAGTCGATGTGGAGCCACGCCGCCAAAGGCAAGCCGCTGATGCGGTATAGGTAGAACATATTCAGCAGCATCGCCAACCCATAGCTGCCGCAGAACATCCACACAAAGACATCCAGCGAGATTACCTTGTAGCCATATAGCAGATAGGCCACCAGGTTGAACACCCTGATGCCCACCTCGCGCACCATCTTGGGCACCGTGATGCGCATCAGCACCGACGCACCAGTCTCAAACACCGTGGTGTACAGCGCGAAGAAGGTGAGCATCGGCAGCATATAGAAGTAGTCGGTCAGCAAGGCCGACCGCTCGCTGTAGATCTCCAGCAGCGGGTCGTGGAACACAAGAAAGGCCAACGCCACCAACGCAAAACCCGTCAGCGGCACCAAAAGGCTGAGGCCGAAGATTCCGTGATGGCCGCGGTTGTCCTTGAAATGCGGAAAGAAGCGTATCAGCGACGAGTTGCTTCCCATCTGCGCTATGGCCGAAAAGAGCATCGCCGCATCGACCATCACGCGCGTCAAGCCCACCTCCTCGGTAGTCAGGAACCGTGTGACAACGAAAAAGGTGGTGACAAAACCAATCGCCACACCCAGATAGTTGGCCAACGCCCCTCGTATGCTCTGACGTGCTATTACGCCCATGACAATATCCCTAACGGCGATGTGCAACTTTTATTATATCGCTCCCCTCGGAAAATGTTAAAATCACAATTGCCAATTAACATAAAAACCGTTAATTGCACCTCAGCTTTCACCATTCAACCCTTTAATGGAAATCAATAAGTTACAGCGATAAATTTGCATTTATCTCTCTGTATCAGTGCGTACTATCCCCGAAACAAATACATAACACCCTGAAACCCAGCACCAACTCCTTATCAACTCTTACTCATCGACTACCCATCACCTTATCAACATTTACTCAAGTAAGAGATGTTAAATTTAACACGTGTCTATCGTCAGTTTTTAATACCTCTTTAAATGCTAATCACCTTCACATATTCCCCTCCCATTCCCCTCCCAATCCTCTCCCACTCTCCTCCCACTCTCCGTTCGCCACTCTGCTTGTCCTTCGCCGTATTGCAACGAAAAACAACATTTTTTTTGTCAACTTAAAAGAATTTTGTATTTTTGCAGTTTGGTTTTTAGAGCAAGAATATCTCCCTTTTGGGGGTTTATATATATAAAACAGGCAGTTGCGTAAACGACAAACAACTGCAACGTAATTATGAGAACCTGGAAAATACTGCTGTTACTGTGTCTGCTGCCACCTTTGACTACTAACGCGCAGACCGACATCACATCGCTCGCCGACATCACTGATGCCAATGGGAACTATCGTATCACGGCCAACATCGCCAATGGGTCCCCCGGCGTCAGCACCTTCAGCGGCACCCTCGAGGCCGCCATCGACTCCACGACCCATATGCCCTACCGCATCAGCGGCCTCGAAGCACCTTTATTCGACACCCTTACCGGCACGGTGAATAACCTTGTACTTGAAGGTGTTGGCATCAGCGGCCATAGCGGCAACACCGGTGCCATTGCCTGCGTGGCCAACGGCGCGGCCCGCATCTACAACGTCGGCATCCTCGGCGGCTCGGTGGGCGGCACGGGCAACACCGGCGGCCTCGTGGGCCTGCTCGACGGCACCGCCCGTGTGGTCAACTGCTACTCCTACGCCGACATCACCAGCGGCACCAACGTCGGCGGCATCGTGGGTTACAACAACCAGACGACCTCCGCCGCCAACAACGGTCAAAAGACCATGGTCTTCGCTTGTATGTTCTACGGCGACATCACCGGCGGCACCACCAAATCGCCCATCTACGGCGGCACCATCATCTCGAACGCCGGCTCCAACGGCACCAGCGGTGTGAGCAACTTCAACTATTTCCGCCTCGAAGCCCCCTATGTGCAACCGACGGGTATCACCTACAACTGCGCCTTGGGCGCCGAAGACCGTTTCCTGAAGCGCTTCGAGTTCTACCGTCACATCCTCAACGGCCAGCGCCAGCTGGCAGGATGGTGGGCCACAGGCACCTACAGCAAGGACGACATGCTCAAGTGGGTACTGCTGCCCGACAGCCTCGGCACCGACCACCCATACCCCATTCTGATGCAGCAGGGCAAATACCCCTCGGTGGTAAACATCGACGCCGCCAACGCCCAGGAGAACCAGCCCCGCAACCAAGGAGGCAAGCTGGGCACCCTGACGGTGAACATCCAGATGGGCGATGGCGCCGTCTACACTGCCCCAACGGGCGCAGCGATAACCACCTCTCAACTCTCCCTCAACATCACCGACAAGGATACGGCGCATTTCAACTTCAACTACTACAAGGTGCAACTGCCCTATTACAACGACGTGGGTACCAAGAACTACAACGGCAACCGTGTGGTAACGGGCTGGAAGATTGTCAGCATCACCGGCGGCACCCCCGGCACCTTTACCACTTCCGACACCTGGGGTGGATACAATTTTGCCGACCGCAACTGCACCAACAAGGACCTTTATGGTACTGGCGGCAGTAATCGCGTCTTCAACCAAGGGGCCTACTGGGATGTGCCTGAAGGGGTGACGGCCATCACCATCGAGCCCTACTGGGCCAAATGCGCCTATCTAGCCGACCCCAACGCCGACAAGGTGTACAGTGCGGATATGGCAACCGGGTACAATGTATCCAACGTCGGTGGGGGATCGAAATACACCAATGGCAACAGCTATTCCATTGCCGGAGAGAACCAGGTGGTTTACACCTCGATAGGCAACGCTATCGCAAGTTCAGCACTTTATTCAGAATACACTGAGGACCAAAGGAATAGTCAGTCAGTATATGACTATGCTGTAGTGCTTGTGGGCAACTATCATCATTATTTCGCGACCAACAAAATGGAAGCAAGTAAAGCCAAGCCCTATACTGTTACCTCTATCGACCTTGATGGCGACAACGAGCCAGACTACTCCTATATCCTACGCTTCGATGGTCGTACCGAGACCCACCCCGTGAGGGCCGACTTCATCAATATCCCCGGCCTCGGCATGGCTCAGAAAACCACTGGCGGCACGGGCTCGTACAACTTCGGTATCATGATCCCCAAAGGATGGTTCGAGAGCACCAACACCTCGCTCTTCCGGTTCACCCAGTTCGAGTATGAGCATTCGGCCAGAAGCGCAACCGATGCCATCATAGTGCAGGGCGGCGTCATGGAGCAATGGGTGAGCAACAATCAGAAAGGCACATCGAACAAAATACCATACATCCATGTTGGCGGCAACGTGTGGTTCAAGGAATTCCACACGGGCTGTCACCAAGATAAACAAATAGCCACCAAGCACTCACCCGTGTCGGTGACAGGCGGCGACTACAACGAGTTCTACCTCACCGGCCTCTACCGTGGCGACTTTAACAACAAGGAAGACAATGCCGAGTGCTACATCAACGGCGGTCGCTTCGGCACTGTCTGCGGCGCCGCTATGGAAGGCATCGGCAAAGCCAATGGTGGCAGCAACACCGGCAACATCAGCTGGCTCATCCAGAACGCCGACATCCGCGAGTTCTACGCTGGCGGCCTCAATGCCGCCAAGCCTGTGACGGGCAACCTTTCCACCACTATCGTAGACAGCCATGTGGATCTCTTCTGCGGCGGTCCCAAGTTCGGCGACATGAGCGCCAACAAGACCGTCACCACCTCAGCCACAGGCTGCACCTTCGGTACCTTCTTCGGTGCCGGCTACGGTGGCAACTCCTACAACCGCTATGCCCCCAGCAACCAGAACAACGTGACCAATATCAACTGGAACAACTGGGTAAGTTCAAACTATACCCGGGCATATAATGCCACTTATGGAGGTGTCTCCACACGCTTCAGCTATCAGTTCCTTCCCATGTCGGACAACAAGACCAACGTGGCCCGTATTTTGATTGACTTTGTCAAATTCTCCCTCGCCACCACCCACAATGTCACTTCCAACCTGAAGCACTGCACCATCACAGGCAACTACTACGGAGGCGGCAGCCTTGGCAAGGTCACCGGCCCCGTCAGCTCCACCATCGACTCATGCACCATAAATGGTAATGTATATGGCGCAGGCTTTTCTGCATCGCTGCCCACCGTGCAGGTGGATTCTATAGGCTTTAGAGTGGAGCCTTACTACTATACTGAACTCGGTACCTACCGCACCGGTGTCAAAGGCCGAACCACCACCTACTCCTGGGCGCATGGCAACTCCATCAGCGTCAACAATGCAGACTCCATTCTTTACACCACCGAGGACCTCACCACCCTTGGCACAGTGAACGGTGACATCTCGTTGACTTTAAAGGGCAACACCACAGTGGCCGGCAGTGTCTTCGGCGGCGGCGAAGAGAGTGCTGTCGGAGGCAGTTCTCCTGTCGAGGTGCAGGTCATATTGGAAGGCGACACCCAGGTGACGGGCAACGTCTTCGGCGGCGGCAACAAGGGTGCCGTGACCGGCAATACCAAAGTGACTCTCAAAGACTGATTTTTACAACTTTTTTCTCACTTAGATTTTTTTTGTATTTTTGCAATTTGACTAAGCACGGCAGATGATTGTTGCTGTGTATGTAACTATATATAAAACAGTCGGTTGGATGGATTGTAGAAAACCGACACATAATTGTATAAAACAAAAAAATGGTCATCACGCGATTAATATCACTTATTGTCCGCCGCTGCAAGATACTGCTGATACTATGCCTATTACAATCTTTCGCAGCTGCACAGACTAGCATCGACGCCCTCAGCCAGATTACTGATGCTAACGGGCACTATCTCATCATCCAGGACATCAGTGGTGGCACTGCAGGTGTCACCAATTTCAGCGGTACCCTCGAAGCCAGTATCAACCCTGCCACCAAGATGCCCTTCCGCATCAGCGGCCTCTCGGCACCCCTTTTCGATACCCTCTCCGGCACGGTGAAGAATCTGGTGCTTGAGGACGTGGCCATCAGCGGAAACACTGGCAATACCGGCGCTATCGCCGGCGAAGCCAATGGCGCAGCCAGAATCTACAACGTGGGCATCCTCAGCGGCGAGGTAGGCGGCACAGGCAACACCGGTGGCCTGGTGGGCCTGCTCGACGGCACCGCCCACGTGGTCAACTGCTACAGCTACGCCGACATCACCAGCGGCAGCAACGTAGGCGGCATTGTGGGCAACAACAACCAAACGACCACCGCTTCCAGCATTAAAACGATGGTGATGAACTGTATGTTCTACGGTGACATAACAGGTGGCAGCACTAAATCGCCCGTATATGGCGGCACGAATATCAATAATTTGAACAACGGAGGTCTGAATACCTTCAACTATTACGCTTACGAGCAACTACCTACCAGCCATATCACCTCAGGCAAATACAACTGTGCTTTGGCAGTGGAAGAGAAATTCCTGAACCGTCACGAATTCTACCGCCTGCTGCTCAACAGCAACAAGAAACTGGCGGCTTTATACGCCACTGGCTCGGTGGCCAACGCCGACCAGATGCTCAAATGGGTGCTCGAGACCGCCGACCGCACCATCGACAACCCCAAGCCCTACCCCATACTGAAGGCTCAAGGCTACTATCCCTCCATCATCAACCCCGACTTTGCCAACGCTCCCGACAGCGCCACCGTGGGCCGCAACCACGGAGGCAAGGTGGGCCGCACGCTGTCGGTGACCATCAGCAGCGCACAGACCACCGGCGGCCAGACCAAGCCCACAGGAGCCACAATCACCACCTCGAGCCTGACGCTGCAGCGCACCGACAAGGACTTCGACCGCTTCAACTACAACTACGACAAGGTGCAGCTGCCCTACTACAACGACGTGGGCACGGGCAACTACACGGGCAACCGCGTGGTGACAGGCTGGAAGATCACGGCCATCACCGCCGTCCCCGGCGACCCCTACACCTCGGCCAACTACCCCACCACGGGCGTCACCGACTACCCCAACCATAACTACGCCGACCGCCGCAGCTCCAACAAAGACCTCTACAGCGTCAGCAAGCGCGTCTTCTCGCAGGGCGCCTACTTCGACGTGCCCTACGGCGTCACCTCCATCACCATCGAGCCCTACTGGGGCAAAGCATATTATCTCGCCGACCAGTACTACGATGTTGTATACAAAAATGACTATAGCGGGAAACAGGGTGTAAGCCAGACCGGCACGCAGGTAAACACGATTACCACGCTGTTTAATGGACAGAATGTCGAAACGAGTATTGAGCGTGCTTTAAACAACATAAACAATAACATGGGGGGCTGGGGTCCTACCGTCTACGACAACGTGCTCGTGCTCGTGGGCAATCTTCATTTGAACACAGTGCCGCAAAACGGAACCACACCTTTCACCATGATGTCGGTGGACGAGGACAACGACCACGAGCCCGACTACAGCCTCATCTATCACCATACGGGCAGATCGAGCATCACCCCTATACGCTTCGACTTCCTGAACATCATCGGCACCGCGCAGGCACAGAAGCCCAACGGCGCCAGCCTCATCTGCAACTTCACCATCGTCAAGACAAGAGGCTGGTTCGAGGTCACCAATACAGCGCTTTTCTACACCTCGCAGATGGAGTATGAGAATCTGGACAACAGCACCAAGACCGACGCTCCGTTCATCCTGCAGGGCGGCGTGGTCGACCAGTTCGTGTCGACGCAGAGCAAGACCGTCACTGGCAAGACCATCTACATACATGTGGGTGGCAACGTGTGGATCAAGGAGTTCGGCATGGGCACCCACAGCGACGGCGCCGAGTCTACACCCCACGTGCCGGTGTCGGTGACGGGGGGTGAGTTCCCGGGCTTCTACCTCACTGGAACCTACAAGGCCGATGCTAAGGTACGTACAGACAACGCCGAATGCTACATCAGCGGCGGCTATATCCACGAGGCGGCGGGAGCGTCGCTCGAACAAATCAACGGCAACGTGCGGTGGCAGATCTACAACGCCGACATCGACAACTTCTTCGGTGGCGGCATCAACGACGCCAAGCCCATCACGGGCGACATCACCACGGAAATCTACAACAGCCACGTGACGCTCTTCTGCGGCGGTCCCAAGTTCGGCAACATGCAATCCGGCAAGACTGTCACCACCCGCGCCGAGGGCTGCGTCTTTGGCGATTATTTCGGCGCCGGTTACGGCGGCACCTCCCTCTCCAAGAAGAAATACTACGATAACTCTACATACAACTGGAACACCCTTCAAGGCTACTACACCACAGACCGAGGCAAATACTTTGACGGAAGCACCACAGGGTCCTCACAGACAACAGGCAAAGACTACGGCAAGAAAGGCCCCGGCGTGGCCACAGACTTCGACTACGAGTTCTTCGTGTGGACCAGCGGCACGACAGGTGCCCGACTGTATGTCTTGTTCGCCGCCTTCTCGACAGCACAATGCAACAAGGTGTCGTCGAGCCTGAAGCACTGCACCATCGAGAACAACTACTACGGAGGCGGCAGCCTCGGCAAAGTAGTCGACTCGGTAACCTCGGTGCTCGACAGCTGCAGCGTCAAGGGCAACGTCTTCGGCGCCGGCTTCTCGGCCACCCTGCCCACCATACAGGTGAGGAACGGCGGCTTCACCACGAACCCCAACTACAACAGCGGTTCGGGCATGTTCGAGCCCGGCATCTTCACTGGCACCACCGAGTACCATTGGAAACATGTCAACACACTCAACAACACCAACGTTGGCATCAGCACCGTTGGCGACAGCAACTTTGTACATACCACCGTCGACCTGAACCACCTCGGCACCGTCAACGGCAACGTCACCCTCACCCTGAAGGGCAACACCGTGGTGGGCACCCTCGAAGGCACGACCCTCAAGGCCGGCACCGGCAGCGTCTATGGCGGCGGCGCCGAGAGCGCCGTCAGCGGCAACACCTCCGTCTTCCTCGAAGGCCACACCCATGTATACGGCAACGTCTACGGCGGCGGCAACATGGGTCCCGTGAGCGGCAACACCAGCGTGACTCTCAAAGACTGATTTTTTGAAACTTTTCTCTCGCAGATTCAAATTTATTTGTATCTTTGCAACCTCATAGCACTCCGCCACCACCAGTGGCGGAGGTGCCTATGCCACTATCGTTCAACGAAATAGAAAATAAATAAAATAATAACAGACAATGAAAATTTATCAGACTCAGGACATCCGTAACATCGCCCTCGTGGGCGGCGCCAAATCCGGCAAGACCTCTATGGCTGAGGCTATGGCTTTCTGCGGCGGCCTCATCAACCGTCGTGGCAGCGTGGACAGCAAGAACACCATCAGCGACTATCGCGACATCGAGCACGACCGCGGCTATTCCGTGGAGAACACCCTCATGTACACCGAGTTCGGTGGCAAGAAGGTGAACATCCTCGATGTGCCCGGCTTCGCCGACTACCAGGGTGAGCTCGACAGCGCCCTCAACGTGGTCGAGGCCGCCGTCGTCGTGGTCAACGCCCAGAGCGGCGTCGAGGTCGGCACCGAGATTGCCAACCGCTACGCTGCCAAGCTCGACACCCCGATGCTCTTCGTCGTCAACCACCTCGATGCCGAGAAGGCCAACTTCGACGACACCGTCAACCAGCTGAAGGACTACTTCGGCGGCAAGTGCACCGTGCTGCAGTTCCCCACCAACGCCGGTCTCGGCTTCAACCAGGTGGTCGACATCGTGGCCAACAAGATGTACACCTTCACCGATGGTAAGATGACTGAGGCTGACATCCCCAGCCAGTATGCCGACAAGGCCGAGGAGATGCGCATGGCCCTCGTCGAGGAAGCCGCCGCTGCCGACGACGCCCTCATGGAGAAATATTTCGAGAATGGCGACCTGACCGCCGAAGAGCTGACCCAAGCTTTGAAGCTCGCCATCGACAAGCGCGACCTCTTCCCCATCCTCTGCACCAGCGCCAAGGAGAACTTCGGTGTGAACCGTCTGCTCGAGTTCATCTGCCAGAACGTCCCCGCCCCCTGCGAGGTGGCCGACGCCAAGAAGACCAAAGGCGGCAAGGAGCTGAAGTGCAACAACGCCAACCCCACCGTGGCCTTCGCCTTCAAGAGCGCCAAGGACAAGAACCTCGGTGAGATCACCTACCTCCGCATCTACGACGGCGAACTCGCCGAGGCTCAGGATGTTGTCAACGCCTGCAACCAGAGCAAGGAACGCGTCAGCCAGGTCCTCGTCTGCAGCGGCAGCAACCGCCAGCGCGTCGAGAAAGCCTGCGCCGGCGACATCGTCTGCACCATCAAGCTGAAAGATGTCAAGATCAACCATACCCTCACCACCCCGAAGAACACCGACGATGCCGTCGAGGAAATTGTCTTCCCGACTCCCATCTACACCGTCGCCGTGAAGGCCGCCAACAGCAACGACGACGAGAAGGTCGGCGCTGCCCTGAAGGACCTCGTCACCTACGACCGCAGCCTCACGCTCGAGAACAGCCGCGAGCTGCGCCAGGTCATCCTCGGCTGCCAGGGTGAGCTCCACCTCAACACCGTGAAGTGGTACTTCGAGAACCAGTACAAGCTGGCCGTCAACTTCACCGCCCCCAACATCCCCTACCGCGAGACCATCACCAAGAGCGCCGAAGCCATGTACCGCCACAAGAAACAGTCGGGTGGTAGCGGCCAGTTCGGCGAGGTGCACATGCTCATCGAGCCCTATTTCGACGGCATGCCCAACCAGACCAAGTACCCCATCCGTGACACCCAGGAGTATCCGCTGGAGTGGGGCGGCAAGCTGGTCTTCAACAACTGCATTGTGGGCGGCAGCATCGATGCCCGCTTCATGCCCGCCATCCTCAAGGGTATCATGGAGAAGATGGAGCAGGGTCCTCTGACCGGTTCCTACGCCCGCGACATCGTCGTCAACATCTACGATGGTAAGATGCACCCCGTCGACTCGAACGAGACGGCCTTCAAGATTGCCGGCCGTACCGCCTTCCGCGAGGCCTTCAAGCAGGCTGCCCCGAAGATCAAGGAGCCTATCTACGACATCGCCGTCACCGTGCCCACCGAGGCACAGGGTGGTGTGATGACCGACCTGCAGGGTCGCCGTGCCATCGTCATGGGCATGGATGCCGAAGGCAAGTACACCACGCTGAAAGCCAAGGCCCCCTTGGCCGAGATGAACCGCTACTGCACCGCCCTGAGCTCCCTCACCAGCGGCCGCGGTACCTTCACCATGACCTTCAGCAGCTACGAGCTCGTCCCCGCCGACGTCCAGCAGGCCCTCCTCAA
>ONDE01000028.1 GCA_900316515.1 uncultured Bacteroidales bacterium
AAAAAATGCGGTGTCACAAATTCTATGGAATTACGATAAACAAAGCAGTTCTGAAGATTTCCAAAGCTGTTCTTTCACCGGCAAAGAGAAGGACGAGGAAACGGGGTATGGCTACTTTGGCGCAAGGTATATGGACCACGAGTTGATGACAATGTGGCTGAGCGTCGACCCGATGGCGGACAAATACCCCAGCATTTCGCCGTATGCCTACTGTGCTTGGAATCCTGTCAAGTTGGTTGACCCAGATGGAAAAGATCCAATTTATGGAATGATATGGTTCAATCTTCGAAAGATTGGTGATGATGGACAAACAAATGGTAAAGCATATTTCGTAACAGGAGGTAAAAAATAAGTGTTCTATTCTCCCATATACGTGGACGAACATATTCTGGCTCATTAATGCCATCTGAAAATGTTTTTAGCGTACCGACAGGTGAAATCGCAAAAGATGTTCAAGCGACAATTGAAATGGTCAAACAGAGCGGAGATAGTCCAGATTCTCAAGTTGAATTTGGAGCACATGCGATAAGAGGTGCACGGAATGCAATAATATGGGATCCAGGAGAACCCATGAGAAGTGAGGAAAATGGCACAAGAAGATGGTCAATTACACCTTTTGTAAAAAACGGAAAACCAACAGGAGGCAATCCCGCTGATGTAGAATTTGTATGGCATGTTCAACCGACATCTTCAACACCATCTGCCATAACAAGCATTTATCACCGTCCTATCTGCTTTTTTACATAAGATTCAGCCGAATACAGTGGAATATTCTCCATCCATCCCTGGTCGATGTACGGTTTCATCGACATTCGGACACCTTTTAGATTCATTTCCGCAAAATCATTCTGCACAAAGTTGTAGAGTGAGTGACTCTTGACATTTTCTTCGGCTTTTGCCTCCACAGGAACAACCCGCTCATCCGTCTGAAACAGGAAATCCACTTCCATTGTGGAATTATCCTTTGAATAGTAATAGGCCGATTGGCAACCTTGCATTGTCACTTTCGGTTTTACAATGCAAAGATACACTTTTTTTGTGACTTACAGAATAAACTTACACTTTTTCCGAATATAGAGCATTAATTTCTGACACTTTTTCAGTGTTTATTTTTAAGAAAATTACATTTTTTACGAATTAATGCGGTTTGGCATAGGGTTTTATGGCCTGTTATAAAAACATAATGTAATATATCGGCAGATATGTGGTGTTACTTTCAATGTTAGAGGTCCCTTCATTCGACAGCACCACAGCAGTCTTTATCTTGTAGTCGGGATTTGCAATGAAACGGTCAAGCGAGCGATGGGTGGAATAGTCTTTGCCTGATTTCACCTCGATGGGCAATACCGAGAGGCTGTCATAATCATCGACCAGGAAATCCACTTCGCCTTTCTGCTTGTTGTCATAGTAGAAAAGTGTATGCCCATGGGCCTGCAGTTCGGTGGCAACAACGGTCTCGTAAACAGCCCCGAGGTTTATGCCCAGCTGGTCATCCTTGATGGCGGTAACATTGTTCCTGAACAAGATGTACGACAGCAGTCCCACATCGTTGAGGTAGAGTTTCAACAGGTTCTTCTTGGCTGAACTTATCAATGGGAATGTAGGGTTCGAGATGGCACGAACCTCAAGGGCGACACCGGCACTGATGAGGTATTCGATGTCGTCCTCGTAGTCACGAGCCGCTTTGCCACGCTTTTCTTCCACCTCATTGAATCGAAGACGTTTCTTGCGATTCTCCATATTGGACGGAATCAAATCGTAGATACGGCGGATATGCAGCTTCTCGTCAATGCTGTATTGCGATGCATCCTCACGATAGAGGTTGTATATCTCTTCGTGGACCTTGCGGACGTGGTAGATATTCTGTGAGTCAATATAAATGTTCACTGCCTGAGGCAGTCCGCCAATCAACAGGTAGGTCTTGAACAATTCCAGCATACGACGGTGCAACCCGTCGTCGTAGCTCTCCCGATTCCTGAATCTCGTCCTCATGCTATCCACCACCTCTTCACCAACGCCGTTTGCCCAAAGGAACTCCTCAAAGTCGAGGGGATACATGTGCTCTATCTGGATTCGTCCTCCAGGGACGGACAACGTCTTATGCATGGTCACACCAAGCAACAATCCGCTGACAATATATGTGAACCGGCCGTCATCACATAGGAATTTAAGTAATGTGAGCAAAGAAGGATAGGCCTGTATCTCGTCGAGAAAGACTAACGTGTTGTCTTTTGTCCCCAGTCTTCGGCCGGCAATGGCGCTTAACCTTACGTAGAAGTCCTCTACTCCTTTCACGTCGGCAAACACACGGGCACCATCCTTGTCGTTGATCATGTTAATCTCGATAAAATTGGGAAAAGCCGCACGACCCTCGTGCCTGACGATGTACGATTTACCAACCTGACGTGCACCATCGACAATAAGGATCTTGTCTCTATCTGAGTTAAAATACTCTCTAAGTGTCTGTTGTATCTTTCTCTTTAGCATAGTGCGATTGTACTTTGTGATGCAATAATACAACTTTTTCCAAAATTACAAAACAAAATTTACAACTTTTCCCGAAAACTGCATACCATTATCACAACTTTTTCCATTTTTTGACCACTATTGTTACAACTTTTTCCAATCATCATATTTCAATAGATGCCATTGATTATGGCGCAATAAAAAATCAATGTGGCGGCAGAAAAAGAAAGTTTTTTGCCAATAAAAAAAAATCGTATCTTTGCGCCGTCATTTCATCCAAAACAAAAACAACAAACGATATATGAAACAGAAAGTATTCCTTCTTGCCGCCATGGCGACACCACCGTGGTGGCCTACTTCGCCGAACGCGACAGCCTCGTCATCTGCGACACCGTCGACACACTCTACATACACGACACACTATATCTTGGCATCGGAATGGTCGACTTGCCGAATGCCAAGATTTACCAGCACAATGGGGAGATAGTGGTCGAAGGCGCCGAAGGCAACACGGTAACCCTGTACGATGCCATCGGACGCTTGCTCGCCACCAAGCGCGACGACGCTACGGTGCTGCGCTTCGACGTTCCCTCGCCAGGCACATACCTGGTACGCATAGGGGCCCACCCTGCACGCAAAATAGTGGTGGTTCGCTGATTGTGGATATCACGAACAGAAAAGCCCTTGCGACAGCGCAAGGGCTTTTCATATTGTAGAGACACATCGCAACGCGTCTCCATAATGGTGTGCGCTCAGCGGTTGACAATCTTACGGGCGATGGTGCCTTCGGGGGTGACGACCTGGAGGAGGAAGACGCCCGAAGATGAAAGGTGAAAGGTGAGAGGTGAGAGGTGAGAGGTGAAAGGCGTCGGAGGGACAACGGTGCGGCCCATAAGGTCGAGGACGCTGACGGTGGCGGGCACGGAGAGCTCTATGGTAACGCTGCCGTGAGAAGGATTGGGGTAGATGTTGATTGCTTGATTGCTTGATTGTATGATTGCTTGAGTGGTGGTGTCGGCAGCAGTGGTGTCGGCGGGAATCACCATCGTGTGGAACTCAGCGGAAAGCCAGTCGCCGTAGATGCTGTCGGCACAGAGGGCGCGGACGCGGAGCTCGTAGCGGCTGTCGGGGAGCAGCGGAGGAAGGCTGAGGGTAGATGAGGAATCGGTGAGGGAAGTCAATGCAGATCCCTGCAGGCCGTATTCCACCTCCCACGACTGGGGCTCGAAGGAAGAGTTCCAATAGGCCACATAGCCGACCACAAGACTGTCGGTGGTAAAGCTGGCGGCCGAAGAATCGACTGTGATGGAGAGGATCCGTGCACAGGTATCGGGGAGCGTCAGAAGCTGAACGCCAGCCCAGCTGCCATAGATAAACCCACAGACGGAGCGGACATAGACATCGTACTGCGTGTTGGCATCGAGCCCAGTGAGGGTGTAGGAGTTGCCGCCCACAGGTTGCCATATGCCATCGAAGGGATTCTCGCCGGTGAGACAGTAGAGAACCTCGAAGCCGTCGGGTTGGGAGCTGGCGTTCCACGAGATTACGGCCTCGTGGATGTCAGGGTCGGCCGAGAGGGTGAGGATTGAGGCGCAAGTATCCTGAAGAGTGGTGAAGGAAAAGGATGCCCAATCGCCGCGGATGCCGTTGTTGCACATGGTGCGGATGTAGACGTCGTACTGCGTATTGGCGTCGAGACCCGTGAAGGCATAGCTGCCATCGGAAACGGTGAGCAGCGTGCCGTTGCCCAATGTGAAACCTGCGGGGCCATACTCGAGTTCGTAGCCATTGACACTGGCGTTTGCGCTCCAGGCGATAGTAGCCTCGTGGATGTCGGGCACGGCCGAGAAGCTGGCGACAGAGGCGCAGGGGTCGTGCCAGAGGGCCAGATTGTCGACAGCAAGCCATGAGCCTTGCTGGCGGTCAAGGCTGGCGGAGGATACAAGCATGATGATGAGCGAGTCGGGGGTCTGCAAGGGGTAGGAGTTGTCGATATCATGGAGCGACATATAGCCAACGGTGAAGGGTGTGTAGTCGGAGGTGTCGGTGAGGTCGATATTGGCGCCGCCACCCACGACCTCGCGGCGGCCGAGGGTGCTGTTGTAACGGGTGCCGAGGAGCAGCACGCCGCCGTTGTCGCCACTGACGGCCGAATGATACTTATAGGAGCCTGTGAGTCGCGAAGGTACAAAATCTCCGAGGGCTATGCCGCCGTTGAAATAGTAGTTGACATCAAGGGCGGCGAAGGTGGAGAGGAGGGTCTCGACGCTGTCCATATTATCCATAAAGGTATTCATCAGCGGGATGAAATGGTCGATATCCATAGTACCAGTGGAGAGGATGCTGGGGTAGACGGTGTTGGTTAGCATGGTGTCGATGGAACTTGCCGCTACGGAATAGACAGTGGATGAAATGATGTCGCTGAGCATGAACGTCTCCAGCTTCACCGCCGAACTGCCGTCGGGTACGGAACCCGTCAGCTGACTGGCCTTGACGAGAGGCAGGTTGGTGTTGATGTTGATATTCATACCCATAAGGGAGACAGATTCATTTACAGGATACGTGAGGTAGTCCCACCCTGTGGGGGTAGAGAAACTGCCATATACAGATACCGGCATGATGATGACTGTGACGCTGTAACCCGGATGGGAGGTCCACTGTTCGAAACTGCCGGATGGCACCGCCATACTATTGCTCTGGGCATTTGAGAATCCGTATGCCAAGAGGGCCGACAGAAACAAGATAAAAGATTTCTTTGCCATATGATTGATGTTTTTGATGCCGCAAAATTACATATTTTTTTCAATATGGCAACAATATAAAAAAAAATAAAGCGTTAGAAATGATGGTGAATGGTGAATGGTGAATGGTGAATGGTGAATGGTGAATGGTGAATGGTGAATGGTTAATGGTTAATGGTTAATGGTTAATGGTGAATGGTGAATGGTTGATGGTTAATGGTTAATGGTGAATGGTTAATGGTGAATGGTTAATGGTGAATGGTTAATGGTTAATGATGAACGTTTGGTAGAATTATGAGTACGCCGATAGTGACACTGACAACCGACTGGGGCGACGGGAGCTTTTTTGCCGGCATGGTGAAGGGGGTTCTGTACAGTCTTGTGGAGGGAGTGCAGGTGGTGGACATAACGCACCGCCTTGAGGCGTTCAATGTGCGCTCGGCCACAATAGTGGTGCGCCACGCATGCATGGGATTCCCTGCGGGCACGGTACACATCATCGATGTCGCCACACAGCAGCCGTTCCTATGCATAAAAGCCCACGGGCAGTACTATCTCTGCTGCGACAATGGTCTGCCGTCGATGGTGTTTGGCGACGACATCGAGGATGCCGCCCTGCTCGCCGTGCAGGAGGGAGGGGTATATAATTTTGCCGTCTACAATGTCTTCGCGCGAGCTGCCGCCATGCTGTTGCGCGGAGCAGCGCTGAGCGACCTCGGCGAGCGTCCACAGCAATTGATACAGCGAACCATACCGCGATACATACAGCAAGGCGAATACTATCGCATCTACGTACACTATATAGACAACTACGGCAATGCCTATCTCGGCATGACCTACCGCGAATTCGAGGAGCTGCGCGCCGGACGGCCTTTCGCGCTTACGGTGCGCGACCAGGAGGTGACAGAACTGATGACTGGATACTTCCAGCAGCAATCCACCAACGATCCGCGCCGCAAACTGTGCCTGACGGTGTCGGCCACAGGTCTGTTGGAGCTAGCCGTAAAAGAAAGTTCTCTCGCACAGCTTGTGGGCCTGCGAGAGAACGACAGTGTATTACTTAGATTCAGAAGTTAGATTTTTATTCGGTCTTTGGCGATTTCCAGTTGAAGAAGACCTGTATGCCGGCCATCTGGTATAACTGCCAGTGACCCCACTTGCCCATACCGCTGAAGTCGGTATCCCACTTCATATTGAGGGCAAAGTTGGCCGCGATATGGTCGGAGAAGCGGTAGTCAAGTTTCAGCTCGAAGTCGAGGTCAGTTTCGAAAGCGCGGCGCTGGAGCCAGTTTTTGGCGGCAAGGGCATCGTAGGTCTCGCCCTCGGCAAGGGCATACTTGCTGTTAACATCGCCGGTGACGGGGTCGACCATATTATCCCAAGCCATGTTGGTGGGTTTCCAGTAGTCGTAGAAGAGCTCGATGCGTGCATAGAGGTCGAGTTTGGGCAGGAGGTCTTTTTTCAGATACTGGGCCTTGATATAGCTACCAAGTGCGAAATAGACATGGTTGAAGGTAGTAGGATCGGTGGCATCGAAGTCGTCGGGCTGGATGACACCATAAGTGTTACCGTCGGCAATGAGGCTGTCGTCGCAAACGAAGGTGGTCTTGCCAGTGAGGAAAGAGAGCGACACCGACCAGTCGGTCTTCTTGTACTCGAAGGAGAGGGCCGTGGTCAGGTATGCTGGGGCAAAGAATCCGGAAACTTTCTGCTTGGTTTCCTCTGCGGCGGCACCTATACCGTCGTAGACATAGCCGTTGCCGAACTGAGTCTTGAGGTTAGCGGTAAGAGAAGCACCCCAACCTTTGTAGGCGTTCCACGAGAGGGCGCTGGTGAGGTCGATCTTGTCGTTGCTCTTGCGGCGGGTCTCAAAGAGGCCGCCGGCAGAGTCGGCAGCACTGTTGTCGAGGTCCTGCCAAGCAAAGCCGTAGGCGAGGTCGACAACATTATCCCACACATACTTCGGATGCGTGTACTTGTAGTTGCCGAAGAAGGTACCGGTGATGTCGATTTGCGAGTTACCGGTCGAGGACCAGTTTTTGAACAAGAATTCGCTGGCTTTCAGCGCGGGGGTGGTACTGGTAGTCCAGGCGCCGGCAGGTTTGGCAGCAGGAGCGGCCTCTTCCTGGGCGGTAACGACGGCAGCCGTGAGCAGCATAGCCGCCACAAGGGTAAAGATACGTTTCATTGTTCTAGAATATTTGTTATTACTTTGTTTATTTCGCCGAATGTGAAGCCACGGGAGGTGAGGAAAGAGACCAACTTGCGCTGGTTTTCGGGCGTAAAGTCGTTCCCCAGTTCACGCATCTTGCGCTCTGTAACTTCACGTAACACCTCTTGGTAACGGTCCTCGTCGACGGCAGCCACGCCACTGTCGATGGCTTCCTTGGGCAGGTGCTTCAAACGCAACTGGTAGAGCACCTTCTGACGGCCCCAACCCTGCTGCAGCATCTTGCTCTCGCAGTAAGCACGGGCATAACGCTTGTCGTCGAGATAACCATCGTTGCGCAGGCGAGCAACGATGGAATCGGCCTCTGACGCTCCTGCCCCCCAAACCACGAGTTTCTGCCTAACACCGCTCTCGCACTGCTCGGCGAGAGCGCAATAACACCGCGCTCTGTCGAGCAACGCACTATCTGTCATATCCTTACTGCGATTCACTGGATAACTGCTTTCGTTGATTCAAAGTGCAAAATTACAAATTATTTTCTAATTGCAAAAAATAAAAAATCAAATTTTGCCATATCAGTTTTTTTTCGTATTTTTGCATTGGATATATAATACACCATTCATATGGCAAAAGGGAGAATACTGTTTGTAAACCAAGAGATTACGCCTTTCTCTGGTGAAAGCGAGATTGCGGCAATGGGACGCTATTTGCCTGCCAGGACGCAAGAGATGGGACGCGAGATAAGGGTTTTCATGCCGAAATTCAGCAATGTAGCCGAGCGAAAGCACCAGTTGCATGAGGTTATACGCCTGAGCGGCATGAATCTTATCATGAACAACTGCGACCGCCAGCTAATTATCAAGGTGGGGTCCATCCCTACTGCCCGCATGCAGGTGTATTTCATCGACAACGAAGAGTACTTCGCCGGCACCCCTGGCGCCCAAAAGGCCGACGGTACCTTGGACAACCTCAGCGACGAGCGACTGCTCTTTTTCGGCCGCGGCACGCTGGAAGCCGTGCGCAAGCTGGCATGGCAGCCACACCTCATAAACTTCTGCGGATGGTTTGCATCGATGATTCCCTTCTATATGCGCCGTATCAACAAGGAAAACGCCTTCTTCAGCGGCACAAAGATGGTGATAACGCTCATGGACGACGGTTTCAAAGGCAATATCGGTGGCGACCTGGAGCGCAAGATGAAGGCCGACGGTGCCACCGCCAAAGACCTGCGCCTTTATGGCGACACCACCTATCTAGGTCTTATGAAATCGGCCATCACCTACTCGCAAGGAGTAATCATTGGCTCGCCAAACGCCAACCCCGAGTTGGTGGCTTTCGCCAAAGAGAACAAACGCAGCGTGCTCGACTATATAGCCGACCGCGACGAATTCTATACCCGCATAAACAAATTCTACGACTCGATAATAGGAAGGATCGACAACTAAATGAAAAGAACACTGACAGCCCTGGTGGCTTTGTTTACACTATTGAGTGCAGGGTGCAGCCCCGAGGAGTCGGATCTAGGCATGAACCTAATGGATCCCTCCACCATCTACAACGGCAAGACCGACACCCTTTATGCCAATGCAGCATACAGCATACACGACGATTCTATACTCACCACCGGCGGCACCTACAACATCGTGGGCTGGTATTCCGACCCGACCTTCGGCAAGGTGTCGGCATCAATATACACACAGATAGCGCTGCAGAGCGACGACCAGGCTGTTAGCCTCGCCGGCGCCGTCATTGACTCGGCAGTGCTCTGCTTGGTGAAGGACGCCGTATTCCCCAACAGTGACCAAGCTCGTAGCCTACACTTCGAGATAATGCCCCTGGCCGAAGACATCGAGGCTGACTCCACATACTATGGTTTCCACACACTGGCCGTGAGGGAAGGCATGAAATATTTCGACGAAACGCTGACCATAACCCCCACCGACACACTGATACGCTTCCGACTCGGCGGCGACATTGCCAGTGTGCTGGCCCAGCAGGCATCAGCAGCCGACTTTCTGGCCTCGGTCAAAGGTCTGCGCATACGCGTAATTGAAAACGACTCGGACACGGGTATCGTCTCCTTCAACTTCTCGGCCACCAAAACACGCCTCACCGCCTACTACCACTACGAGGGCGACACCATAGAGGCTCAGTATACCTTCGTAGTTGGCTCGGGAGCCAAACGCTTCATGCACTTCGAGCACGACTACACCGGTTCTACAGTCAACGGTGCCGACAGTATTGACGGCAGCCAGCGCCTCTATCTGGAGCCCTATGGCGGATACAACATCCAGATAAGTTTCGACAGCATGCTACGTGCCTTCCATAGCGCCCATCCGATGGCTGAAATCCACTATGCCGAACTGCTGCTGCCGCTGGCTGCAGAGGCTCCCGCCATACACCCCGATTCACTGATAGCCTACAGTGTTGGCAGCGATGGCAAACTGACCCAAGTGGCTGACCAGCGCTACTTCCAGGGCGGCGACGGAGGCTACCAAAACCGTGGCAACTACTACCGCTTGCGCCTATCCCTGCACCTGCAACACCTGATGTACGCCAACGGCGGCAGAGACTACGGCACCCGCTTGATGCTCTACTTCTCGCGCCGCACACCGGGAGCCCGCACCATTCTGAATGGCTATTCAACAGCCAATCCTGTGAAGATTGCACTCACATATACGGAAAAATAAGAACTTAGTTAATACAACCATGAAAAAATACAGCATTCTACTCGCAGCCTGCCTAATCATTGCTACCGCAGCACAGGCTCAGACCCAATACCGCAAGACCTACACCAACAGCCAGCAGGCATCGGTGGAGGGCACCATCAACGCCGCCGGCAAACGTACAGGGGCATGGACATGGTGGTATCCCAGCGGACAGGTGTCGCAGCAGGGCACTTACAACAACGGTGCCAAGACCGGCACATGGGTCTACTTCTACGACGACGGCAGCAAAATGGCCGAGGAATGCTACACCACTGGTGTGAGTCGCAGCTGGCACCGCAACGGCGACCTCAAAAGCGAGGTGGCAGTCGAGGACGGTAAACGCAACGGCATCTACCGTTCATGGTACGCCAACGGCCAGACAGAGGAAGAGATAAACTATGTGCGTGGCAAACGTGAAGGCGCCACCACCCAATGGCACGAGAACGGCAAGGTGAAGTTCAAAGGCCAATACAAAGACAACGAGCTGCAAGGCCACGCCATCTGGTGGACCGACCATGGCACCAAAGACATGGAAGGCTCGATGATCAACGGCGAGCAGGATGGCCCTTGGACATTCTACTGGCGCACCAATGGCAAACTCGGCATCTCGGGTTCCTATGCGGGCGGCAAGGAGATTGGTCGCTGGACCTACTACTACGAGACCGGCGAGCGCTGGCGCGAAGGCAACTACCGCAACGGCAAACGTGAAGGTGTGTGGACCACATGGTACGAGAGCGGCAAGAAACTGCATGAAGGCGAATATGAGAACGACATGGAAGAGGGCCGCTGGACAGCATGGTATGAAGACGGCAAGACCGACTACTACGGCGACTTCCATAACGGGCTTAAGAACGGCGAATGGCGCGGCCTCTATGACGACGGCGCCACACGTTATATCATACACTACAACGAGGATGTGAAAGACGGCGAGGAGGTGCGTTATTTCCCAAACGGCAAAGTGGAGATACGCCAGAATTACAAGGACGGCCTTCTCGACGGCAAATATGAACGTTTCAACGAAGCCGGTGCCACTGTTGAGAAAGGTTCTTTCTCGGAAGGCGAGAAAGAAGGCAAGTGGGTATGGTTCGACGGCGGCCGCGTGGCATACCAAGCCAAGTTCAAGGCTGGCAAAGAAGTGAAATGAAACTCCTGCTGGCTTCCAAATCGCCTCGTCGCAGACAATTGTTGTCCGAACTGGGCTTCCCCGTAGAATTCGTCACCCTCGACACCGACGAGCACCTCTCCTCTCCCCTACCCGCCGCCGAGGTGGCCGAATATCTGGCACGCCGCAAGGCGGCCGCCTATCCGGCCGAACGCCTCCACGACGACGAAGTGCTGGTGACTGCCGACACCGTGGTGGTACACGATGGCAACGTGCTTGGAAAGCCTGCCGACCGCAACGAGGCAGTGGCCATGCTGCACAACCTCTCGGGCGACAAACACACCGTATATACCGGCGTGTGCCTCCGTTCCAAAGACAAGGAGACCTCTTTCACAGAGAGCACTGACGTATATTTCCGCAATCTATCCGACTCCGACATCGATTATTATGTCGACACCTACAAGCCTTACGACAAGGCAGGTTCGTATGGTATCCAGGAATGGATAGGAATGATAGGCATAAGCCACATTGAAGGTTGCTACTACAATGTAATGGGTCTGCCTGTGGCAAGACTCTACGAGAGGCTGAGCAACATATTCGGATCAAGATAGACCTCCTTGTGGTCGAGCATTTCGCGCAGCACCTCTATCACATCGCCATAACCTTTGTTTTCCAACAACTGCTGCAATGCCTGAGGCGATTGTTTTCCGCGTTTCAGTTCGTCGATGATTGCTGTCGCCACATCGGTTTCCTTCCGACTGCCTTTCATGCACACATCGCACCGACCACAATCAAGCACCCCTTCCGTCTCGCCGAAGTAAGCCAGGAGCTGGCGACTGCGGCATACTGTCGTGTTGCCGATATATGCCTTTACGGCATCCAGCCGCTGGCGCGCAGCAGCCTTCAGCCCGTCGTAATCGCTCTCGTCAAATGATATATCTTGGTCGTTGACACGCGGCGAAGTAAATATAATCTGCGGCTTGGTAGGTCGCGGCCTATATTCAACCACATGCATCGCATGCAGCTGCATGAGCATTGCCATCACCTGACCGACATCGAGCAGGCTGCGCGTCGCAATCTTGCGCTCGTCTATGGGTACAGGCTCGCTGAGCAACCCTGGATACATTCGCAGAAGCACCTGCAGCAAGTTACCTATCGGTATGTTGTCGACCTGCAGCCGATAAAGCTCGTCGCGCCCCACAGTGACAAACAGCGACGAATAGGCATCTTCCCTGTCGGGCAAAGCCACCAAACCGGCACGTTCCAAGAAACGGCAAGCGCTGTAGAAGTCACGAACATAGAAACCATAACTGCCACACACTTCTTCCAGCTGGAAGTCGAAACGACTGTCGGCACCGCTGCCCATCGGTATCTTGTAGTAATTACACAAGGCGCGGTAGGCATTGCGGATATATTTTATCGTCGGGAAGTCATTCTCGAAATGATGCTCAAGCGTCGTCGTGTCGGTCGAACCGCACAGCAATACTGCTTTGGCTGGCTCGCCATCCCTGCCTGCACGGCCAGCCTCTTGGAAATAGGCCTCCAACGACTCAGGGACGTCGAGGTGAACGACAAAACGCACATTGGGCTTGTCGATACCCATGCCAAAGGCATTGGTAGCCACCATCACCCGACATTTGTTCTGCATCCATAGCAATTGCCGTCTGTCACGCTCCTTCGCTTCAAGGCCGGCATGATAATAGGCGGCGGCAATACCTTCGGCATTCAACTGGTCGGCCACCTGCTGTGTGGCACGACGGCTGCGGGTATATACGATACCGCTGCCGTCATTCTCCTTCACAATGCGCAATAGACGTGCTATCTTATTGTCGTCATAAGCCACCGAATAACAAAGGTTGGCTCGGGCAAACGACGACTGGAAATGGCGTGGATTGCGCAACATCAGACGCTGCTTGATATCGTCGACCACTGCCGGCGTCGCAGTGGCTGTGAGCGCTATCATAGGCACCTCGGGGTGGTACTCTCGAAGGGCGGCAATCTGCAGATATGGAGGGCGGAAGTCATAGCCCCACTGTGATACACAATGGGCCTCGTCGACAGCAATAAGGCACACCTTCATCTTCCTGAAATGCTCAATGAAAAGGCGCTGCTGCAGTCTCTCGGGCGAGACATAGAGGAACTTTACCGTGCCGCACAGACAATTGGTCAACACCGCCGAAACATCGCTCCGGCTCATACCCGATACAATGCAGGCAGCCTTGAGGCGTAGGTCATTGAGACGCTGCACCTGATCCTTCATCAGTGCTATCAAGGGCGACACCACCAAACAGAGACCCTCTGTCATCAGCGCGGGGAGCTGATAGCAGAGAGTCTTACCTCCTCCTGTGGGCAGCAACACCATAGTGTCGTTGCCTTCCAGTACAGAGTCTACAATCTCTTCCTGCAGGGGTCTGAAAGCGGTATGGCCCCAGTAGCGTTTCAGAAGAGACAGTTTGTCGGGCATTACCTGATCAATGTGACGGAACCGCTCATACTGCTCAAGGTGTTGGTCATGGGCTTGCGGTAGTTGCACACATACACAT
>ONDE01000013.1 GCA_900316515.1 uncultured Bacteroidales bacterium
GGAGAAAGAAATGTCCGGTGGATATTTCGCCAGCGAGCGAGGCGAGGAGCCGAGGAGCGGAATACAATATTGCTCCTCCCTCTCATTTACAAACTTCGGTGCCCGTTATATGGACCACGAGTTGATGACCATGTGGCTGTCGGTTGACCCGCTGGCTGACAAGTATCCGAGCATCTCGCCGTATGCTTATTGCGCCTGGAACCCGGTCAAGTTGGTGGACCCAGACGGTCGTGAGATTGGAGATTTTTATGGCGCAGATGGTCGATATCTTGGTAATGATGGGAAAAAAGACGGAAAGGTCTATGTCATAAGAAATGGGGAAGATGCTCTTTGTGGAACATGGGACTTATTTACTTCCAAATGTAAAGTGCTGTTGCATAGCGGAAACCCCGAATACTTCGATAATCATTCAAAAATATATGATAATTTTATTTCAATACTGCCATTAGACATGCTGGCGGAAGCGTATGCTGCAATTCAAGATGACGGAACAGGGGGGGCTATCGATGCTAATAATAGAGAATATGGAGGGTATGCCAACGAAAAAGGTGATGCATGGGAAAGACTGGATATTATATCCGATATTGGAAATCCGCAAGAAGGCGATATACCAATCCCTGGATTAAACAATTCCAGAATAAGATTCCATAGTCACCCAAGTGGTACAAGATCAACAGGTAAACAATATGCAGTTGACCCATGGAAAACCACTTTTACTGAGGGAAAGATAGGGGAAACTCATTCTTGGGTTCAAACTCCATCTACAGCAGATATAAAAAGGGCCGGAAATAAAATAAACTATGTGTTTGGTATGGGAGACAAAACACTATCGGTGTACGACAATATGGGAACACAAGCGACCATACGACTAAAGGGGAGTGATTTGGGGGCAAAACTGGGTGTTAAATAAGATTTTTGTATGGCTTTTAAAGATGTAATATGAAGCAACTAAGATTTTTGGAAGGACTTTGTCTAATATTCATTTGTTGGACATCTCCATTACAAGGACAGAATGTGGTTCGAGATAGTTTGATTGACGAATCGTTGAGAGACTTTTTCTCGGAACATGTTATTTTAACGCACAGAAATTCAAAATATATGATAGCTGCGCATACATTCCCTTATGATTATGATCTATCATTGTGGATTGATAAAGACAACATTGGGATTGCGAATTTTAACGATAAAAAAACAAAAAAGCAATATGAAAAGACAAAGAATGGAGTCCCTACGGTTTGTCTTAAATGGAGAATCAACCAAGACGGATTCGTGATTTTTCAAGTGGCGTTGTATTATGTAAAAATAAGAGGAAAAACCATTGACTACGCCCTATCCGATGTCTGCACATATTACTATAAATACTCAGATTCAGAAAAAAAATGGATAATGGCTTCAAAATCGTGTAACGGAGTTTGAATTTGGAATGGAACAAGACAAGTTGAATTATCCAATTTATAAAACCGAAGGGGTAAACCGCACGCAAACCGTGCGGTTTTACCCCTTTGTTTTCACCGGGAAAGAGAAGGATGAGGAAACAGGCTACGGCTACTTTGGTGCCCGTTATATGGACCACGAGCTGATGACTATGTGGCTCTCCGTGGACCCGATGGCGGATAAGTACCCAGCCATTAGTCCTTACGCATATTGTGCTTGGAATCCCGTGAAACTGGTGGATCCTGATGGAAATGACTGGTATGAAACGTCGTGCGGGGAAATAAAATGGACGGATTACCACAGCCAGGAACAAATGAGAAAGAATAACTTGGATGGCCGGTATCTTGGTGTGACGGTTGAAGATGGGAATGCATATTACTCATTGTTCAATACGACAGAAAACCTTAAAACACCAGAAGGAAGGCTGGTTCAAGCCATAGACCATGAGATTGTCAAGTATGCAAGGTGTATTAGGACGGGAAATGATATTGAGAATGTAGACTATGGTGATTTTTCAAATATATATGGTTTTGATAGGGGCATGATTGCTGGCATGAATGTGGGAGGTTGCAATGTGCACTACGGTAACGAATTGCATTACGCAGATGCCGACAATGTACAAATGATGGTTAGTGAGAAGAATATGCAAGGCCGATTGGAGTCTTTAACATCCAGCAATAGGCCATTAACAGGGATGGGCGGTGGTGGTCCTAGAATAGATGGATACAGGTTTAATATTGTTCGGAAGGGTGGTGACAGCGGCAATCCAATTGTAACATTTGCCTATAGTTCGAAAGCTCGAGCAGATGCATTCTCGAACAAAGTGGGTGCAATGTGTAATCAAAAAATATATTTGACTTTGAAACAAATGAGACGTGTCAATGGACAATTCCAACAAATTACTCAATAGAAATAAACAATGAATAAATACCTTGCCCCCATCTTTATAGTCGCTTTGTTCAAATCTGCAATAGGATGTTATGCTCAAATACCTTATGATGAGTTTTGTGAAAGCATCCGTCAATGCGATTTATCCGCAACAGAATTCATTATTGATGGCTCAGTTCACGCTTACTATAAACAATATTATAAAATACCGGATAACTATGATGATTTAATATGTTTTGCTCCAAGTGATGATAGAGAATATTTGGTAACACTATGTGATTCTTTGTTCTATAAAAACAGGCAGTTAATCACTTTTATTCCCAACCCCGACTCGTCCGCATTGCTTTATTCTGGGAAAATTGTTTTTGGATTATATAGTCAGTATTCTTGTAAGGATATGCTAACAAGTCCTGTATCTCTGGGTGTTCATATGGTAGACACATTAGGACACTCTTTCTATGATGATAGCGTGGCTAACGTAATAATGAGGCATGTGTTGCCGGCAGTTTACAAGAAAGCATCACAAACAGACTGTGAAAAATATTATATGTCATATAACCATAATAGGATTGTGTGCAGCATTCCATATTTATATTATGTTGGCGATAAAACTCTTGTACCAGCTGAATCTTGTAAAAGGTGTAATATTGAGATGTGTAATGAATTAGTCTATATTTTAGAAGCGGAACTACGAAAATGTGTGTTTAATGGAGTCAAGCTGATTTCGTTTCCATTACATTTATATTTAGGGAAAGAACACAATGATATATTTGATTGTCTTGAGGAAACAGAGAAATGCCATACAAAAACGAAAACTAATTGAACCAAACAGCACATAAAACCGAAGGGGTAAACCGCACTCAAACCATGCGGTTTTACCCCTTTGTTTCCACTGGGAATGCACCCCGTAAGGGGGAAGCGAATACCGCTGAATATAATTAGATACAATGAGCAACGCGACGAGGAGAAAGAAATGTCCGGTGGACATTTCGCCAGCGAGCGAGGCGAGGAGCCGAGGAGCGGAATACAATATTGCTCCTCCCTCTCATTTACAAACTTCGGCGCCCGCTACATGGACCACGAACTGATGACGATGTGACTCTGCGTTGATCCGATGGCCGACAAGTACCCATCTTTAAGCCCGGTGAATGCAGATTTATTAAAGAGCACATGGATAATTTCCACTATCATATGATAGTGACGTTTGTTATATCACTTCTAATAACATGAAGTCAAAAAACGAATACACGAAACGATAGATGTAATCGATACTTATTCTCCAAACAATCCCCCGCATCCTCTCCGCATCCTCTCCGCCTCTCCCTCGGAATTCACAACAAATGTTAAAAACCTCGAATGTCTATCCAAATCCGAGTAATTCTCAGGCAATTGACCGGCCACTACCCAATTCGAGTCAATTCGAGTAATTCGCCGTTCTGTACATCGTTCATATCCGCCTCTCCTAGGTCTCACCTGGGTCTCACCTAACTCTCACTCAGTTTCGGTTGAGACTTACCCTTCCTCCCTCCAACGCCCACAATTTCATCGTTGACACAATATCGGCGGGAATTCGGCGTTATAGATAGATAAAATATAAAAAAACAACTAATTTGCAATAGGATATGTCATTATTATCGATACGTAACCTGCATGCCTCGATAGGCGACCGTGAGATACTGAAGGGTGTGGACCTCGAGGTGAACCGCGGCGAGGTGCATGCCATCATGGGACCCAACGGCAACGGCAAGAGCACCCTGGCGGGTGTTGTGGCCGGCAACCCCAAATATACCGTCACCGCCGGCGAGGTGTTTTTCAAAGACAAGAATATCCTCGACCTGCCGGTGGATCAGCGTGCCTGCGAGGGCCTGTTCCTCGGTTTCCAGTATCCGGTTGAGATTCCGGGAGTGAGCATTACCAACTTCATGCGCACCGCCGTCAACGAGCAGCGCAAGTATCACGGCCTCGACCCCCTCAGCGGCTCGGAGTTCCTGAAGCTGATGGAAGAGAAGAAAAAGGTTGTGGAGATGACCACGAACCTCGCCAACCGCTCGGTGAACGAGGGCTTCAGCGGCGGCGAGAAGAAGAAGAACGAGATCTTCCAGATGGCTATGCTCAACCCGACGCTTTCGATACTCGACGAGACCGACTCGGGCCTCGACATCGATGCCCTGCGCATAGTGGCCGGCGGCGTCAACCAGCTGCGCTCGAAGGACAACGCCACCATAGTTATAACCCACTACCAGCGCCTGCTCGACTATATAGTGCCCGACTTCGTGCATGTGCTCTACGAGGGCCGCATAGTGAAGACAGGCCCCAAGGAGCTGGCATTGGAACTCGAGGAGAAAGGTTACGACTGGATTAAAGAGGAGCTTGGAAAATGATACTGAAAGATCAATTGCCAAGGATATGGAGCGACGAATGGCGTTGTGAGGCGGCACAGCAGCGCATGACCGTCGGGAACGATATGGTCGTGGTGCTCTGCAATCCGGCCGACGCGCCGATGTTTATGCTGCGCGAGGGCGAGGGCTACACGGTGATGCCCGATGTGGAGAATATGGCCATAGAGGTTGAGGCAGGCAGGCAGGCGACCCTCTACCGCCTGCAGGGCGTCAACACACCACAGCGCCACATCACTCAGCTCGACATCACGATGCAGGAAGGCTCCTCGCTGGAGCTGTGCACGGTGACCCTCGGAGGCGGCCATGTGAGGAACAACATAGCGGTGAGAATGCAGGGCGAGGGGTGCAAATTGCATGCCGACGGCCTCTACCTTATCGACCGTGAGCAGGAATGCGACAACTACATCTTTGTGGAGCATGCCAAGCCGCATTGCGAGAGCAGCGAATTGTACAAGGGCATCATCGACGAGCGTGCCCGTGCCCGTTTCAACGGCCATGTGCTGGTGCAGGACGGCGCTGTGAAGACCGAAGCCTACATGACCAACCGCAACATACTGCTCACCGACAAGGCTCATGTGGACACACGTCCCTTCCTGGAGATATACAACGACGACGTGAAGTGCTCGCACGGCTCAACCATCGGCCAGCTCGACGAGCAGGCCAAGTTTTACCTGCAGACACGCGGCATCAGCGAGCGCACGGCGGTGACGATGCTGAGCTATGCTTTCTGCGACGAGGTGGTACGCAGCATTTCCATCCCTGCGTTGCGCGACGCTGTGGGCGACATGGTGAAGAAACGTCTGCACGGCGAGTTGTCGCCGAGTTGCGACGAATGCGCCATACGCTGCACTACGCCCTGCAACGGCGAGATGGTCGACTTCAAGATAGACGCATCCAAATTATAATTGAAAATTGAAAGTTGAAATCTGATGAGCAAATAGCCGCAACAATCAGGCGCATCATTGTTGTCGCCATAATTTTCAATTTTCAATTTTCAACTTTCAACTCTATCGAGGCCCAGTGTGGCGTGAAGGTGAAGTCTGCCGACAAGGGCACCTACACCGAAGCCCTGGCGCACTACAACAGCCACAACTACCGTCAGTCGTCGACCTTGCTGCGCAAGGTGGCTGGCAGGAACCCCAAGGCTGCCGACCCACAGTTCTGGCTGGGCATGAACGCTGTGGCCGACGGGTTCAACGCCACAGGCATCCGTCGCTACTTCACCAAGTGTATTGAACTCTGCCCAAACTACCCCAATCCGTTGGCGCATTTTTATATGGGCATGATACACTATACCGACAGTCGCTTTGACGAGGCGGTGGCGGAGTTGAACCAATACTTCGACGGTGCCAACGGTAGCGACGACAAACTTGTGGCTGCCGCCTACGAGGAGGCCTCAAACTACCTGTACTGGTCGCAGTTCCTCGCCGACGCCATGTTGAATATGGCCCCCTTCGAGCCTTATGCTGTGGATGGCGTGAGTTCGGACATGAACGAGGCGTTGCCGTACATGACTGTCGACGGGCAGTCGTTCTATTATCTCCGCGAGGTGCCTGTGAACCGCGAGAAGACTTTCTACCATCGCGAGCTCGAGGAACGCCGCTGGCAGCTCTGCGCGAGCAAGAAGAAGGATAGCACGTGGAGCAAGGGTGTGGAACTGCCGCCACCCTTTAACAGCGGCGACCCGGAGGGCAGCGTCAGCATAACCGCCGACGGCCGCGAGCTCTACTACTCCATCATACGTCGCAAGAACGGCTACAACAACAGCGATATCTACTGTGCCAGGTGGAATGCGGAGAGCGGCAAGTGGAAGGTGACGCCGCTGGGAGCCAACGTCAACGGCGATCACACATGGGAGTCGCAGCCCTCCGTCAGCGCCGACGGACAGACGCTGCTCTTCGCCTCGAACCGCAAGGGAGGGCAGGGGGGCACTGACATCTGGCGCTGCCGGCGCCTGAAGAACGGCGACTGGGGCCGCGCAGAGAATCTGGGCAAGAACGTCAATACCAGTGGTAACGAGCGCTTCCCCTTCATTGCCGCTGACGGCAGGACCCTCTACTTCCTCAGCGACGGGTGGCAGGGCTTCGGCGGATACGACGTCTACTTCTGCAACCTCAACGACACCTACGGCAACCGCCCCACCAACCTAGGGCTGCCGATAAATACCGAGGGCGACGAGATAAGCTTCGGCGTCACCGCCGATGGTCGGCAAGGCTATTTTGCCGGTCGTACAGAAACCTCGCGCAGTTCTGATATCTTGATGTTCGACCTTTACCCCGCAGCGCGTCCCGAACCGATGATGATGCGCCGCATGAGAGTGACGTCTCCGGTGGGTGACCGCGACACCGTGATGGTGCTGGCAGAGAAGAACCAGAATGTCGTCGTCATTGCTGACGAAGGCATGCTTCCTGCCATATATTGCCGCACGGCTCAGAAGATGCCGCAGTCGGTGTCGCTCAACGACACGCTGACGTCGTTGGCGGTGTCATTCATGTCGGGCAGCCGGTTGACGGCGGAAGGCGAAGCGGTGACCGACGCGCTGGCAGCATGGCTCATAGAGAACCCCCGTGTGCATATTGCCATAGAATGTCCTAAATATACCGATGCCAAGACCGTCTACGACCGTCTGAAAAAGAAAGGCCTGCGCGCGGAACGCCTGGAAATCCGCGGCGGCACTGACGTGCCTGAACCGCGGATTAGATGTAAGATGTAAGATGTTAATTAAGACAATAAAACGTATTATGAGCGAAATAGGTGATGCTATACAGGAGAAATGTCTTTCTTTCGGAGACCGTATTATAAGACTTAACGACTATCTTTTGGAGCAGGCAGCAAAAACAACATCCAGAAAGGTCCCTATACATTTTATGTCTGTGTCAAATCTCTCGAACCAGTTGTTGCGGTCAGGGACGAGTATAGGCGCAAACAATGCTGAAGCAGTAAGTGCTATCAGTAAGGCTGATTTCAAAAGCAAGTCTTTTATCGCCCTGAAAGAAGCAAGAGAATCTCTATACTGGATTAACCTTCTGCATCGTAACGGTTACTTGGATGATATACAATTTGAAAGTATTTATACTGACTGTGAAGAGATTGTCAAGATCCTGACTCACAGATGTAAAAAACTTGACGAGCAACCCAACAAAGAGCAATAACATCATCCATCACATACATCATCCATCATCCATCATACATCATACATCATACATCATACATCATACATCTTACATGAAGCCCATCTTCCGCATCTTCCGCTACCTGAAGTATTTCCCGGGACAGATTGCACTCAACGTGCTTTTCAACGTGCTGCACATCATCTTCAACCTGGGTTCGTATGTGATGATAGTGCCTTTCGTGGAGCTGCTCTTCGGCACCGCCGACGCTGGCGGCGCTGAGCCGGCCTTCGGCCTCAGTCAGCAGGAACTCACCGACTGGGCTTTCTGGCACCTGCATCAGTACGAGGCTTCGTGGGGCATGTGGCGCTGCCTGCTGGTGATTGCCGGCGGCTATCTGGCCTTCTCGCTGCTGAGCAACCTCTTCCGCTACCTGGCGATGTTCTTCCTGGCGGGCATCCGCAACGGCTTGGTGGAACGCCTGAGGAACGACCTGTACCACAAGGTCACCATACTGCCGGTGTCGTATTTCAACCGCAAGCGTCGCGGCGACCTGATAAGTCGCTTGTCGAACGACCTGCTGGATGTGGAGTGGAGTGTTTTCAGCACGCTGCAGATGCTCGTCAAGGACCCCATCAACGCCATAGTGTTCAGCGCTACGTTGCTCTTCATCTCATGGCGGCTGTTCGTGCTGTTCCTTGTCGTGCTGCCTGCCGGCGTGTGGCTGATAGCAAGGATAGGCCGCAGTTTGAAGCGCAATTCGCAGATAGGACAGGCTAAATTGGGACGTCTCTTCGCCGTGCTTGAGGAGGCTCTGGCATCGCTGCGTGCCGTGAAGGCATTCGGTCGCGAGGAGGCTATGGACGCCCGCTTTGCCAGCTCTAACGAGGAGTACACTCGTACTATGGTGAAGGTGGCGCGAAGGAGGGAGTTGTCGGCACCGCTGTCTGAGGTGCTGGGGACGCTGGCACTGGTGATAATACTCATTGTCGGCGGATGGCAGGTGATTGACGGGCTTATCGCGCCGTCGGTGTTCATCTTTTTCGTCATCATCTTCGCACGATTGATACCACCTATACAATCGATAGTGCGAGCCTACAACAACCTGCAGAAAGGCTCGGCGTCGGCGGCACGCTTTCTTGAGGTGCTCGATGCCGACGAGGTTATCGTTGAGAAAGCCGACGCCCTATGGCTGCCGCCTTTCGAGCACGAGATAGTGCTGCACGATGTGTGCTTCCGCTACGGCGAGAGTGCCGAAACCGAGGTGCTTAAGCATGTCGACCTTACCATCCCGAAAGGTAGGACGGTGGCCATTGTGGGACCCTCGGGGGCCGGCAAGAGCACAATGATGGACTTGTTGCCGCGTTTCTACGACCCCACGTCGGGTTTCATCACCATCGACGGTCACCGCATAGAAGACCTCAACATCAATTCGCTGCGCTCGCAGTTCGGTCTCGTGAGTCAGAATTGCATCCTTTTCAACGACACTGTGGCCAACAACATAGCCTTTGGCTCTGGCGACTACAGCATCGACGATATTCGCAAGGCGGCTGTTGTCGCCAACGCCGATGAGTTTATAAGTGCGTTGCCGCAGGGCTACGACACGCCCATCGGCGACCGGGGACTTAACCTCAGCGGAGGCCAGCGGCAGCGGTTGAGCATAGCGCGTGCCGTTCTGCGCAACACTCCGATACTCATACTCGACGAGGCAACATCGGCACTCGATTCCGAAGCCGAAGTGGCCGTACAGCATGGCCTCGATGCCTTGATGCAGGGACGCACCTCGATAGTTATAGCCCATAGGCTCTCGACTATACGCCACGCCGACACTATCGTGGTGCTCGACCATGGCCGTATTGTGGAACAGGGCAGTCACGAAGAACTGTTGGCTCAGGGTGGGCTGTATAAAAAGCTAGTTGATATGCAGTCGTTTATAAAATAAATTTTGTCACCTCGCAAAAAGTTAGTACTTTTGCACTCCATTTCGGGAGTATAGCTCAGCTGGTTCAGAGCGCCTGCCTTACAAGCAGGAGGTCACTGGTTCGATCCCTGTTACTCCCACCAAGCCCTCACAGTGAGGGCTTTTTTACATTATTTAAGAATAATATTTATTGCTGGGCCAATGAATTGTTGTATCTTTGCATTCTAGAAAAGAATAGTAATATTAACGTATAACCTTAAAAAACAGTATTATGAAGAAAGTTGTATCATTCTTTGGCTGCGCCCTTTTCGTCGCTGCCATGACCATCAGCTGCGCCAGCAAGAATGCTGAAGAGGCTACTGAAGAGACCGTCGTCACCGAGGAGGCCGTTGAGGCTGCTCCCGCTGAGGCCGCTTGCGAGGCTACCGTTGACAACAGCGCCATGCTGAGCGCTGCCGTCGAGGCTGGCCGTGCCAAGTGCAACTGCTACCAGACCGACCCCGCCAGTGTCGAGGCTTGCATCAAGAGCATTCTCGCTCAGAGCTACGCTGCCTACCAGGACAACGACGAGTTCAAGGCCGCTATGGAAGAAGAGTTCAACAAATGCGTGAAGGAGAAAGTCTCCAACGCCGCCAAGGATGCCGCCAACAAGGGTGTCAAGGAAGGTGCCAACGCTCTGTCGAACGCCCTCAACAAGAAGAACTAATCTCTTCTGAAAGAAGAAAGGCTGGTCCGGCCAAGGGCCAGCCTTTTTTTATGTATATTGTATGATGAACAAGAAAGTTATTCTGCCTCTGCTGCTGACAGCCGTTTTACTTACCGCCGGGTGCAAGAGCAAGAACCTGCCTGAAGGGGTTCTTGACCACGACCAGATGGTTTCTTTTCTTTACGAGGCTTATCTACTCGAGGGCTACTTTGCCGTAGAGACCAACTATGTCTATGATTCCTTGTCGCCCGAGATGGCTGCCGGCTACGACGCTATCATGGCTAGTCAGAATATCACACGCCAGCAGGTGGAAGCCAGCATGGAGTATTATTCCCGCAACCTGACTGCCTACAACGCAATAAACAGGGATGTGCTGGCATTGTTCGAAAAAGAAGTAGCCACAGATTCGGCTGCTACCAAACCTGTGGCTGTAAAAGTTGTTCCGGTGATGTGACGCCTTAGTGGCGGTTTACTTTCATGTTGCCGAACGACACAATCAGTTGGCGTGTTTCGGCAGAATCAACGGTAAGTACTTCGCGGTCGAGCCAGCTTTTATAGTCGAACATGGTCGCTATGATGCGGCCGGTCAGCCGTTCCTCTTCCCGTATATATTCCAATACCGACATTGTTACTTCCAATGGCCACCAGTCGGAGGTGTAGGTACCGTCGGGCGAGTAAACATCGCAGGAGTCATAGTAGTATATATATCCGCACTGTTGGTCGCCAATCAGTCGTCCTGGGACGGTGAAGCCCGTACCGGGGTCGTTGATAGTCATGTGTGCCGAGTGGTTGCCTTCGTCGAGCACCATGCGTATTTTGACACGGGGGTAAGCGGCTCCTGGTGCATGAGCGTCGATGTCTACCCAACGGTATAGTGCGAAAGGATCGCTCTCGTCGAGGTATGAATCATAGTTAAGTGTTGTCCAGCGTTCGTCACCGAACATTACCACCAGGGTGTCGCTGATGGCGATACCCGTCGAGTCGTCCCAGCGGGTGTCGTGGGTGTCGGGCTTGGGTGGTGGTGGTGGATCTTCTTTGCAGGCTGTGAACAGTGTGCTGCCGGCCACCAAGGCAACTACGGCAAAGAGAGCAATCTGTTTTAGGTCTTTCATGGGTTTGGAATTTATACTTATAACGGCAGGGCGGATGTTTTATTGTGCCGCCGTGGTGTTTTCTTTCTCAGGCGCCTCGAGGGGCAAATGTACGAGCCACCGGCCGTCGCGTTTGCGGAGGTCGACAGTGTTGCTGTACGACTTTATAGGGGTGGTGTTGTGGTAGGTCACCACAGCTGTGGTGTCGTTGAGGCGATCAACCTTTTCTATGCTTATTTCCGCCGGTGTGTTGGAGACTATGAAGGCGGTGTCGACCAAGGATATCAGATAGCGAGCCATTACAAGGGTGGTGCTGGAAGTTTCCTTGGTACAATACTGCTCGGCATCGTCGATGCGGTAGTTGGCGGTGGCCATGCAGTAGTCGTAGGCCACCTGCTTGATGTCTTTTGTGTCGTTGCTGCATGCCGCCAGGCATGTGGCTGCCAGTAACAGGACAATACGTTTCATGGTGATGCTATAAAAAGAAAGGTGTCCCTAAGAGGGGCACCCTTCTTTTTCTCGGTTAAAGAAATTAGTTGGTCTTTCTGGAACCGCGGGTGGAGGTGACGGTCTTGGTGCCATCGTCGTTGCGGGTGACGGTGGGCTCTTCGGCCTTGGCCTGCTCCTGTTTGCTACCACGGGTAGAGGTGACGGTCTTGGTGCCATCATCGTTGCGGGTGACGGTGGGGTCCACGCGCTTCACTTCCTCTTTGGTGGCGACGGTCTTCTCGGCGGGGGCGGCTACCTCTTCGGCAACTGCGGGGGCCTCTTCAGCGACCTCTTCGGTGACCATCTCGATGGCGTTCTCTTCGATAACGCTATCGTTCTCTTCAGCGGCTTTGTTGTTGTTGCAGGCAACGGCGAGAACCATAGCGGCAACAGCGAGTGCTAAAACTTTGAATTTCATTGCTTGTTGTTTTTAAAATTAATTAGTCAATGGTGTTCCATTTGGCGTTGACCAAAGTGGCGGTGAGGGGATGAGCAACCTCGTTGAGCATCATGTTGGCGTTGATGCTGGCGGAAATGGTGCGGGTATCGGGCTGAACATCGGTGACAACGATGGTACCATCGTTGGCGGGGGTGTTGTACTCGACATCGTTGTCGTCCCAGTATTTCACCCAAACGTCGTCAGTGCCAGCGAAGGGCTGGGTGCCGGCGGTCATGCGGCAAGCGAACTGCATGGAAGAGAGGTTGGCACCATCCTTGTAGACATCGAAATAGGTGGCGTTGACATAGTCCATGACAGCGTCGCTGGTCCATTCAGCACCGTCAAAGCTAACGGTGATGGCGGGAGTGGCTTCTTCTTCTTCATCTTTTTTGCAAGCGGTGAACAGCATGGCACCGGCAAGCAGGGCAACGCCCATCAGTTTGAAAATGTTTTTCATTGTTTTGTTGTTTTTAAGGGTTAATATTTTCTATTCAAATCGAGTGCAAAAGTACAAACTTTTTCCAATATGGAGAAAAAAAAGTGCTTTTTTATATATTTTTATGGTTTCATTATTTTAATAGTGGGATATACTAAGTGGTGTTTCCCTAGTAAAAATCCACATGTTTTGTATGCGGAGTGTCTGTGTGGCAGATATAGAAGGTAGGGTTTTACTGTTTTACGTCTAGGGCGTCGCGGAGACCGCCTGCGAGGAGCATGAAGGCCAAGACGATGATCATGATTGCCAGACCCGGCAGCAGTGCAAGGTAGGCGCTGTCGAGCAGCAAATAGCCGTAGTTCTCTTTCACCATCATGCCCCACGATGGCATCGGGGGCTGAACACCGATGCCGAGGAACGAGAGGCCTGCTTCGAGGAGTATGGCGCTGGCGAAGTTGGAGGCTGCCACCACGGTGACGGCACCTACTATGTTGGGCAGTATGTGGCGGAAGATGGTGCGGAAGGTGCTGTATCCAAGGGCTCGCGTGGCTTCGACATATTCTTTCTCTTTGATGCTTAGCACTTCGCCTCGAACCACACGGGCTATGTCGACCCACATGGTGAGGCCCACGGCGATGAATATCTGCCAGAAGCCTTTGCCGAGGGCGAAGGTTATGGCAATGACCAAGAGCACCGTGGGAATCGACCACACGACGTTGATGAGCCACATGATGAGGTTGTCGACCCATCCGCCGCGGTAGGCGGCGATAGCACCTAGTGTGACGCCTATGAGTAACGCTATGGCGATGGCTATGAAGCCTACCGACAGACTTACGCGCGAGCTTATCATCATCATGCTTAGCACATCGCGTCCGTAGGCGTCGGTGCCGAGGATGAAGGTACGGTTTTTGATATCGGCCACGCGGCTGCTCTCTACCACCATTGGCTCGCCAGCCACAGGGGTGGCATGTAGAAAGTCGCCTTCGTAGTGATAGTCGGAGATGGGTATGGCGGTATAGGGTAGCGCGGTGCCTTTTACCATGTTGCGGTGCAATGGACCTGTGGCGTCAAGGCAAAGGAACGTAGCCTTGCTGCCAGGCTTGAGGGTGGCGAGTTCGAGGTATTGCTGGTTGCAGTAAGGGGTGGGGTCTGGGGTGATGAGGTAACCGAGAATTGCCACTATGGCGAAGAGGCCTATTACTATGAGGCTGGCCACCGAAAGAGGGTTTCGGCGGAAACGGCGCCACGCCATCCGGTCGAGGCTGGCACCGACAAGGTCGGTAGCGGTGCGTCTCTTGAAGAGTTTCATGGATTATTACATAAACCCCAGTTCCACTTTGATGTCGTCGGGTATCATGTCCATGCTCCACGGCGGGTCGAAGGTTAGCTCGACATCTACGCTCTTCACGCCGCTTATGAAGCCAACCATCTGCTTTACTTCCATATACATGTATTCGGCCTCGGGACAGTCGGGCGCCGTCATGGTCATGAGTATCTTGACGTTCAGTCCCTCATCGACATCCACCTTGTATATGAGACCCAGATCGTATATGTTGACGGGTATTTCTGGGTCGTAGATGTTTTTGAGGCAGTTGACGACAGCACTCTTTATTGTTTCCTGAGTGGGTTCCATCTCTTTAACTATTTCCTTTTACTTTGTATGCCAACGCATACATCTTCATTTGTTTCACCATCGAGGTGAGACCGTTGGAACGGGTGGGGGACAGGTGCTCCTTGAGACCTATGGTGTCTATGAATGCCAAGTCGGCGTCGAGGATTTCCTGTGGGGTATGACCATCGAGGGCTCGGATAAGAAGACTGATGATGCCACGTGTTATGACTGCATCGCTGTCAGCGCGGAAATAAAGCTTTCCGTCGCGGAATTCACAACTGAGCCATACTCGGCTTTGACATCCGCGGATGAGGTTGTCCTCGGTTTTGTCGCGTTCATCTATCTGGGGGCATTCTTTGCCGAGGTCAATGAGGTAGGCGTATCGGTCGAGCCATTCGTCGAAGTTGGCGAACTCGTCGATGATCTGTTGTTCTGTTTCTTTTATTGTCATTACTATTTCGGGGCTTTATAAACAAGATAACAAGCTGCGGCGCCAAAGATTATCTGTGGCAGTAGAATGGACATGAAGGGAGACAAATCGCCGTTGGTGGCGAAGACGGTCGTTACTTTCATGAAGAGTATGAATGCGAAGGCTATTGCAATGCCTATGGCCAGGTGCAGGCCTATACCGCCGCGTGTCTTGCGTGAGGCCACAGCTACGCCGATGAAGGTCATTACTATGATGGCCAGTGGGTTGAGGATACGTTGCCACAGCTCTATCTTGGCCTGTTTGACGGTGCCTGTGCCGCGCAGGGTCTCTCGTTGTATGTGCTGTATCAGCGCCGGAGTCGGCATCGTCTCGATATGCTGGGCGCGAAGGTCGAGGTCGGCGGGTGTTATGTGCAGGTCTACGTCGGCACGGTCTTGGAAGGTAAGGTTCTCCTTGCCGTTTTTGTCAATGGTACGCAGCGAGTAGCCGTCGCAGCGCCACAGTCCGCTGACCGTGTCGTAGGTTATGAAGTCGCACACTTCGCGTTGGCGCAGACGACCTTTGTTGTCGTAGACCTCGCGGCGGAATTTGCTGGCACGTTTTAGCGGCACGTCATAGTTCTCGGTGTAGATTTGCACCCCGGCTTCGGATTGGAAGTGGATGTTGTGGTAGTAGCTTGTTTTGCGGTGCTTCACATAATTCTCCTCGAACTCGTTGAGGGTCCGGTTGGAGTAGGGAATGACAAAATTGCCAAGCAATAGCACCACCAGGGCCACTATCACCGAGCCGTAAAGGTAGGGGCGCAGCATCCGTCGATAGCTGATGCCGGCGCCTAGTATGGCTATCACTTCGGTGTTGCCGGCCATCTTTGAGGTGAAGAAGATGACGGCTATGAAGATGAAGAGCGGGCTGTAGAGGTTTACGAAGCCTGGTATGAAGTTGAAGTAGTATTCGAGGATTATCTTGCTCAGTGGTGCATGATGGCCGAGGAAGTCGTCAAGTTTCTCCGACAGGTCGAAGGTGATGACGATAATAATAATCAAAGCCAAGGCCAGCAAGAAGGTCTTGATGTACTTGGCTAAGATATATCGGTCTAACCGGAGCAACGCTTAAAGGAGTTGTTTCTGGAAGTTAGTGAGGCAATCCAGAACGTTGGTCTTGACGTGGATGAACTCGTCGATTCCGTAACCTTTGTAGGTCTCCACCATCTCTTTGGGGAAGCCGGCGAGCACAAGGCTCTTCACCTTGCCCTTCAGCATGTCGCACACGGGTTTGGTGAGCTCGGCGTATTCGTCGTCGCTCGAGCAGAGCACCACCACGTCGGCGCCGCTCTCGAGGGCTGCCTTGGCGCCCTCTTCGGGGGTGGTGAAGCCGGGGTTGTCGATAATCTCGTAGCCGGCCACGCCGAAGAAGTTGGTGGCGAAGCCCGAACGGGCCTTGCGCATGGTGAGGTTGCCGTAGGTGAGCAGGAACACTTTGGGACGGCGTGCGGCGTGCTCGGTTTGCAGGCGCAACTGTTCGAAGGCTTCAGCGCCGCGGTAGGGCTTCAGCATACGCACCTCGTCGCCCTGCTCGCAGCAGCAGCAACAGTGCTTCTCTTCGTGGCCCACCTTGTCGCCCATCTTCTCGAGTAGGTTGGGATACTGGTTGGTGCCGAGTATGGTGGTCTTGCGGGTGGCGATGTCGAGGTCGCGCTGGTGGGCGGTAGCCTCCACCTCGTCCTGCACCATGCCGGCGCGGAGGGCTTTGCACATGCCGCCGGCCTCTTCCACTTTCAGGAAGTGCTCCCAGGCACCGCGAGCAATCTCGTTGGTGAGGTTTTCGATATAGTAGCTGCCGGCAGCGGGGTCGACAATCTTGTCGAGGTAGCTCTCTTCCTTGAGCAGCAACTGCTGGTTGCGGGCTATGCGGTAGCCGAAGTCGTCGGCCTCTTTATAGGCGTTGTCGAATGGCAGCACCGAGATGCTGTCGGCGCCGGCAACGGCCGAGGACATGGCCTCGGTGGTGCTGCGCAGCATGTTGACATAGGGGTCGTAGACCGACTGGTTCCAGCGGCTGGTAGTGGCGTTGATGAACAGCTTGTAGGCACAGTCGCACTCGGGTTTGTACTGCTCCACTATCTTGCTCCACAGCAGGCGTGCGGCGCGAATCTTGGCAATCTCCATGAAGTAGGTGCTGCCCACTCCCACGCTGAGCTGGATGCGACTGGCCACACGGTGGGCCTTGCAGCCCATATCGGTGAGGCGGGCCACCAGTTCGTTGGCAGCGGCGAGACTGAATCCGAGTTCCTGGACAATGTTCGAGCCGGCGTTGTGCAGCAGCTGGCCGTTGATGGTGAGCACACGGAACTTGGGCAGTGCCTCGTGGGCATACTCTACAAGTTCTTTGGCGGCTTGCAGGTCGCCTTCCTCGCCGCGGTGGAACTTACCGTGGGTCAAGGCGAAGCGGAACATATCGAAGTCGGTCGAGCCGCAGAGCTCCTTGGGATCGTAGCCTTCGCGCCTGGCGTATTCGACATAGAGTTTCAGCAGCGACAGGTAGTCTTTCGAACACATGAAGTTGATGCTCACGGCGTTGATGTATATGCCTTTGAGCAAGGTTGCCATGTCGTCGATGGTGGTAATCTGCTTGGCACAGAAGCCAAGCGAGGTGGCGCCGCGTTCGACAGCGTCGATGGCTATGCGGTTGGCTTCGGCAGGGTTCTGCACGTGTATGTCCTGACGTACTTCCCACACGTTGTCGGCCACATGTTTGCCGCGGGTGAAAGGTTTCTCGCCGGGGTTGGCATCGAGATACTCAAGGCCTTCGAGGTCTTCGGCACGATAGTAGGGCTTCACTTTGAAGCCTTCGATGGTACGCCACACGAGTTTCTTCTCGTAGTCGGCACCTTTGAGGTCTTTGTTGATTACCTCTTCCCATTTCTCGGTAGAAACGGGTGGGAATTCGCTGAATAACTTGTTGTCTTCCATTATGATGTATCGTTTATTTGTCTAATATGTAAAATGCAAATATACGCAAAATAATTTATATCTTGCGTACAAATGTAAAAATAATTCTTCGTGTGGGGGTTACACTGCTTCGCCTGCGGCATGGCCGGTGGAGAAGGCTATCTGTAGGTTGTAGCCGCCGGTGTCGGCGTCGAGGTCGAGCAGTTCGCCGGCGAAGTACAGTCCTTTCACCAGGCGGCTCTCCATGGTCTTGGGGTTCACCTCGGCGAGGCTCACTCCGCCTTGGGTGACGATGGCTTCGTTCCAGTCGCGTGTGCCGGTGATGGTGAACTCCACCCCTTTGAGCCAACGGCACAGGCGTCGGCGCTCGTCGCCGTTTATCTGGTTCAGACGTTTGTAGTATTCGATATGTAGCTGTTTGAGTGCCAACGGTATCAACTCGGCGGGCAGCCATAGGCGCAGGGCGTCGTTGAAGATTCGTGTGCCGTTCTGGTCAAGGTCGGCGAGCAGGCGGCGGTCGAGTTGTTCGGTGGTGAGGCCGGGCTTGAGGTCGAGGACGGCGGAGAGATTGCCAGATTGCCTGTTTGCTTGATTGCCAGAGTGGAGTGGGCGGGATGCTGCGCGGCTGGCGCTGATGGCTATGGGGCCACCGAGGCCGTCGTCCGTGAATGTCAGTTCGCCGATGCCCGACTTAAAGGTTGTGGATCCCGATGTCTTGTCGATAATGCTCAGCTGCACGTTTTTCAGCGTAAAGCCAACAAGGTCGTCGGGAATTGCTTCTGCGCATTTCAGCGGCACCAATGCCGGCACAGGTTCCACGATGGTGTGGCCTAGTTCTTCGGCCATGCGGTAGCCGGCCCCTGTCGAGCCAGTGGTGGGGTAGGAGAGGCCGCCGGTGGCGAGGATTATGTGGCGGCACGGGATGCGCTCGCCACGTTCGAGGATGGCGGCTGTGGCCTGCCCCTCAAGGGTCTCGATTTTCTTGACAGAGGTGTTCTTGCGTATGGTGACGTTGGGGTTGTTCTCCAGCTCGCCTATCAAAGCTAGAAAAATGTCGAGGGCTTTGCCCGAGGCTGGGTAGACGCGGTTGCCGCGTTCTACAGTGAGTTCCACTCCGTGCTCCTCGAACCACTGCATAAGTTCCTGGTTGAAGAAACGGCCGTAGGCATTTCGCAGCCATACTCCACCGCTTTGTCCGGGTTTGTTGGTTGAGCCTGCCGTGCTGCTGCCTATGTGGGGCAGTGTGTCGCGCAGGGGGTTGGTGTTGGTCAGGTTGCAGCGACCTTTGCCGGTGATGCGCAGTTTGCGCCCGGCCTGGTCCATTTTCTCCAGGAGCAGCACGCGACGGCCCCGGCCTGCTGCGGTGACGGCAGCCATCAGTCCGGCGGCGCCGCCGCCAACCACTAACACGTCATAGTCCATAGTGGTAGCTTGTCGTCACACTTTGGAGGCGACGTTGATATAGTCTTCGGGGTGTATGCAGAGTACAGGAATCTGCGATTTGTGGACAATCTGCTGTGCGTTGGTGCCGAGGAATATCTGCGATATGACGCGGTCTTGCTCGGTATTTATCACCACGAGATCGGCCTGGATGGAGTCGGCATAGTGCATCACCGTTTCGCAGTAATTCGAGTAAGGCTCGATTTCTATATTGTAGGGCACGCCTTCCTTGTCAAGGAAGTCGGCGCTTTGGTTCACATAGGTGCGCAGAGCCGACTCTTCTTCTTTGAGGTCGAGCAGGCCGAGGAGGTATACTTTAGAACCGAAGATGCGTGCCATGGCTGCTGCGGGTGGCACCTTCTGGCGCGAGTTGGCGTTGACGCGGACGGGCACAACGATGCGTTCCAGTTTTTTGTGGAAGTCGTAGCCTTGGCGCATGGTGAGCACGGGGCACGGCGCATCTTGTACGATGCGGGCGGCGGTGCTGCCGAGGACGTATTTTTCGAAGCCCGAGGCACCGTTTGTGCCGACAACAATCAGTGGAGCCAGTTCCTTCTTGGCAAGTTCGGCTATGGCCGACGACACGCGTCCTTGGATGATTATCCACTCTATGGTGCCGTATTTCATTGCCGGGCGGTGCTTGTCGCAGAGTGTCTGCAGTTTGTCCTTGGCAAGGTTGGTCATCAGTTCAAGCTGGTCGTTGGAGAAGAGCATTTTCTCGCGTTTAACCCATACCACTGTTATGCCGCAGGCCATGCGGTTGGCCACGTCGACGGCAAGTTCAAGGGCGACATACGAACCCTCGGAGAAGTCGGTTCCTACTATGATGGATTTCATTCGGTTGGAGTTGTTTTTTTAACTTTTATCACTTTAAAACGACATTCTTTATATATTATTGTGTCATGGTTGATATTTTTTGTCGATGGCGCTCCAATGGGTCGCCCTGTTTCTCCTTTTTTCTCCTATTGTTCTTCTATCGTTCTTCTATCAGCGATGGAAGAACGATAGAAGAACAATAGGTAAACTGTTGAAAGACAGAGGGCGTTATATGGGTGTTTACATTATTTTTGCCGTGTGGAATATTTTTGTTATTTTTGCAGCATGAACCGAAGGTCACGAGTACCTCATAAATAGATTATTGACAGTGAGTAATGACAACCTCGACAGCCATAGTATCTCGGCAAAAGAGAAGGAGATAGAGCGTGCATTGCGTCCGTCGGGATTCGACAGTTTCGCCGGCCAAAAGCAAGTGGTGGAGAACCTCAAGGTCTTCGTGCGCGCCGCCAAGGAGCGCGGCGAGCCGCTCGACCATGTGCTTCTCTACGGTCCTCCGGGTCTCGGCAAGACCACCCTCAGCAATATCATAGCCAACGAGTTGGGTGTCGGCATCAAGACCACCAGCGGCCCTGTGCTCGACAAGCCCGGCGACCTCGCCGGCCTGCTCACCTCGCTGCAGGCCAACGACGTGCTCTTCATCGACGAGATTCACCGTCTGTCGCCCATCATCGAGGAGTATCTCTACTCTGCGATGGAGGACTTCCGCATCGACATCATGATTGAGAGCGGCCCTGCGGCTCGCTCGGTGCAATTGGGACTGAAGCCGTTTACCCTCATCGGCGCCACCACGCGCAGCGGTATGCTTACCGCACCGCTGCGTGCCCGCTTCGGCATCAACTGCCGTCTGGAATACTATGACGCCGAGACCCTCACCAAGATTGTCAACCGCTCGGCCTCGTTGCTGCAAGTGAAGATTACCAGCGAGAGCGCCATCGAGATAGCACGCCGCTCGCGCGGCACCCCCCGTATCGCCAACCGACTGCTGCGCCGTGTGCGCGACTTCGCCCAGGTGAAAGGCGACGGCACCATCACCCTCGATATAGCGCGTTATGCCCTTCAGGCCCTGAATGTAGACCGCAACGGCCTCGATGATATGGATATCCGAATTCTGACCACCATCATCGACAAGTTCAAGGGCGGCCCTGTGGGCATCAACACCATCGCCACCGCCGTGGGCGAGGACGCCGGCACTGTCGAGGAGGTCTACGAGCCTTACCTCATCCAGGAAGGTTACCTCATGCGTACACCTCGTGGACGTGAAGTCACCATGCTCGCCTACCAGCACCTCGGCAAAATCAAGACAAACGGCAACCAACAGGAGTTGTTCTGAACCATGAAGAAGGTCGGACTGATATTGCTTTTTTTTGCGACGTTTCTGTCCGCCATGGGGCAGGGACCGCTGATGGATTTGCCTTACTTTCCTTCGCCTACCACCAAGCATATCAGAGTGATACGCGCTTATTCCATCGATACTTTGTCCGGTGCGCGAATGCTGAAGTATACCGAGCACTATGATCGCCACGGCTACTTTTGTCCCGACACCGCCTATCGCCATGTGTACGATGACCAAGGCCGCCTGGTTCTGCACGAGACTTACCAATTGGTCAGTTCCTCTGCCAACCCGATTCCGCGCCGCGAGTTGATGTCACGATGCAGTATCGAGTATGCCGCTGACGGTATTGTGCAGCATGTCAAGAGAGAAGGTTTCGGCGAGTATCATGAGGGCGTATGCGAATACCATCTCTATTCTCACAAGTTGCATCCCCGTTTCGGTCTTACGGAGTGTGTCTATGTTATTGATTGGGGGAAGGAATATAGCGACACGCTCCGATATTTGTGCGAATATGATTCCGCGGGGCGTATGCTGCATGAGTATTGCGACGACGAAGGGAGCGGATACCGCGACAGGAATCTTTTTTATGATGCCGCAGGCCGCATTGTTGCCAGCAGAACCTATTATTATGAATCGTGGGACACACTCGACTATAACTATGATGCCAACGGGGTCCTCGTCTCGCAGACAGGAAAGATGTACGATCTGGACATGGAGGCCGACGTAACCATTACCTTCCGTCCCGACGGCACTCGCAAGGAACGCCGTGAGCATTGGAAAATCTACGATGATCCAACAGACACAGAACCTTCCGATGAGTATTATCGCTACGATGAACATGATGTGCTTGTCTATTCGAAATCCCCTATGGGTATCATCGAATATGAAATAGAATACTGGGAATAAATAAAAAAGATATATATGCGAACACTTGTTAAGAATATCAAGGAATTGGTGGGGGTGGAGACCTCACCGAAACTGCGCAAGCAAGGCAAGGAGATGGGCCAATTGGAGACCGTCAAGGATGCCTACCTGCTCGTCGAGGACGGAAAGATAAAGTCTTATGGGCCGATGAGCGAGTTGAAGGAGGTGAATGCCGACCGTGTGGTCGATGCTGCAGGACGGATGGTGTTCCCGACCTTCTGCGATTCCCACACGCACATCGTCTATGCCAACTCGCGCGAGCATGAGTTTGTCGACAAGATACGCGGCCTCAGCTATGAGGAGATAGCCAAGAGGGGAGGAGGTATCCTCAACTCGGCAAAGGCCACAGCGGCGGCCTCGGAGGACGAACTCTACGACATGGCCCGTCAGCGCCTCGAGGAGGTGATGCGCATGGGTACCGGCGCCATAGAGATAAAGAGCGGCTACGGCCTCTCGACCGAGAGCGAGCTGAAACTGCTGCGCGTCATACGCCGCTTGAAAGAGACCTCGCCCATGACCATCAAGTCCAACTTCCTCGGCGCGCACGGCATTCCGATGGAATATCGCGGGCACCAGGAGGATTATGTCGACCTTGTCATCAACGAGATGATACCGCGTGTGGCGGCCGAAGGACTGGCCGACTTCATCGACGTGTTCTGCGACCAGGGGTTCTTCACCGTCGAGGACACCGCGCGTATCCTCGAGGCAGGCATCAAATACGGCATGCGGCCCAAGATACATGCCAACGAGATGGCTGTCTCGGGCGGCGTGCAGGTGGGCGTGAAATACAACGCCATTTCGGTCGACCACCTGGAGCAGATGGGCGACGCTGAGATTGAGTGTCTGAAAGGCACCGACACGATGCCCACCATACTTCCCGGCTGCGCCTTCTTCCTCAACCTGCCGCTGTCGCCGGCACGCAAGATGATTGAGGTCGGCCTGCCGGTGGCTATGGCGTCGGACTACAACCCGGGCACCTCGCCTTCGGGCAATATGCAGCTCATCCTCTCGATGGCGTGCATCCGTTACAGGCTTACGCCCGAAGAGGCCATCAATGCCACCACCCTCAACACCGCCTACGCCATGGGCGTGAGCGAAGAGGTGGGCTCCATTGCCGTCGGCAAGAGGGCCAACTTCTACATCACCAAGCCGATAGCGAGCTATGAGTATATGCCCTACGCATATGGCGAGAACAAGGTGGAACGCGTGTTTTTGAATGGCGTGGAAGTGTAGTGGTTGAGGAGTAAAGTAGACAGTAGTTAAATAGTTAAGACAATAGTGTGATACAGGCAGTCAATATCAACAAGAGTTATGGGGCGCTGCATGTGCTGCGTGACATCAACTTGACCATAGAGAAGGGCGAGGTGGTGTCGATTGTGGGCGCCAGTGGCGCCGGCAAGACGACGCTGCTGCAGATACTGGGCACGCTTGACCGTGCCGACAGCGGCAGCGTGATGTACGGCGACGTGGATGTTACCAGGCTTGGCGAACGCGATTTGGCACGCTTCCGCAATGAACGTATAGGCTTTGTGTTTCAGGCACACCATTTGCTGCCCGAATTCACGGCGGTGGAGAATGTGATGATTCCAGCCTTGATACGCGGAGACAAGCAGGACGACGCCCGACATCGCGCCCAGGAACTGCTGGAGCGGCTGCGGCTCGCCGACCGGGCTTTGCACAAACCTGCCGCCTTGAGTGGTGGCGAGTGCCAGCGTGTGGCCGTGGCCAGAGCCCTGATGAACAAGCCAATGGTGGTGCTTGCAGACGAGCCGTCGGGCAACCTCGACTCGCAGCATGCTGCCGAGTTGCACAACCTTTTCTTCGAACTTCGCAACGAGCTTGGACAAACCTTCGTCATTGTTACCCATAACGATCAGTTGGCCGAGCGTGCCGACCGTAAAATAACTATCAAAGATGGAAAAAATACATAATAGACAGCAGATAGTATACGGCTTGAGGCCGGTGATAGAGGCGCTTGCCAGTGGTGCACAGGTGGAGCGTGTACTTATTCAGAACGGGCTCAACTCGTCGCTGCTCAGTGAGTTGCGTGGCATGACGAAAGAGCATGATGTGCCCTTCCAGTTTGTACCTGTCGAGAAGCTCAACAAGATGACTACCGGCAACCATCAGGGTGTGGTGGCCACGATTGCTGCCATAAAGTACCGTCCGTTCATGGACCTTATGGAAGAGTTGGCAGCCGACGAAAACCATGCTCCTTTTGTAGTGCTGCTTGACCATGTGACCGATGTGCGCAACATGGGCGCCATAGCGCGAACTGCCGAATGTGCGGGTGTCGATGCTTTGGTGGTTCCCGACCGCGGTTCTGCGGCTATGAACGAAGATGCTATCAAGACCAGCAGTGGTGCTTTGCTTCGTCTGCCAGTGTGCCGCGAGCAGAATACGAAGACGGTGGTGAATATAGCAAAACAGTATGGTTTGCAAGTTGTTGCCGCCACCGAGAAGGGCGCTGTGCACTACCGGGATGTCGACTTCCGTCTGCCTACAATGCTCATCATGGGCAATGAGGAAACGGGTATCAGTCCAGACCTGCTTAAAATATGCGACCAAAGAGCCAAACTGCCCATCGTGGGAGAGGTACAGTCGCTCAATGTGTCGGTTGCCGCTGGGGTGTTCATGTATGAGGCTCTGGAACAACGCAATAGATAATATTTAATTTTTTTTAGTATAAAAAAGGGGATTATATCCCTTTTTTTGTGTATCTTTGTACTGCGATTGATGCGCCCTAAATGGGTGCGCTTTGGCGTTAGATTTTACCGTAAGAAACTGTATTATAGAGAAATAGTAATATAAGATATGAAAACAAAGTCTTTGCTTTTAGGAGCGATTTTTGTGATTTTGGGTCTTTGTGCCCGTGGTCAGGTGTACGAGATGTACTACCAGGGCTTCGAGACGTCTGAGACGACGAACTACACGGTGACCCCGTCGAGCAACTCAGTGTTGTCGACGACGTATCAGGTGAGTGGCGACATGTCGCTGCAGTTGACGCAGTCGTCGACAGATAATGTTGTGTTCATGACAAGTCCAATTGACTTCACGCAGAACACCTCGTTGCGCTACATCGCGTTGGAGTTTGACCATATCTGCAACTTGGTTACCGAAGAGGGACATGCCGATGTGCTGTGCAGGGTTTTTGTGAAGAGGGCCAACCAGGACGACTATTCGTGGGTGCAGTTGCTGGGTACTGAGCATTATGACAAGACTGAGACGTATAGCACTTCATTCGCAGCCCTGTCGAGTTTCAGTATGAATGCCTATCCCAACGAGTGGAAGAATGGTAACAACCCTGCTGCCTTCTCGAATGAAATATGGAAACATGAGCGTTTCAACATCAACAACATACTTACCTCGTCGGTGCCAGCCAACGAGCGTATCTTGGTGTTCAAGTTCGAGGTGTCGCACAGATTCTCGGGCTCGTCGCCAGCCACGAGAGGATGGCTGCTCGACAACATCAGAGTACGTGCCAGCCAGAACCCCATAATAGCACCCTCTATCGAAATGGTGCTTTATCCCGACGGCGGTGCACATCCCAGCAGCCGTGGCGCCAGGGTGGAACTTGCAGCCACCACGACATTGGCCCAGGGTATCGACCCCGACTCGGTGTATCTGGTGTACAAGGTCGGCAGTGATGAGACCGAACACCGCCTGTACATGACTCCATATACGCAGAACAGTCCTGTCTATGGCAACCGCACTGTGTTCAGCACCCGCATCCCATTCGAGGGTTTCGACACAGTGATGCAGTTCTATTGCATGGTCAAGGATGCCACGTCGAACCACAATGAACGTACTTTCCCCAAATCGGCGGGGGCATGGATAAAGTATTGGTGCGTGAGAGGTACGAGCCGCAACTATACACCAATGCCGGATGGTTTTACGCCTACATCAAGCAGTGAGTATTTCCCCTTCCCGATGTTTGCCGACAACAGGGCTGAGTTTGTATATGACTCGGCAAAGTTGGCTGCTGCCGGTTACGGCCCCGGCGCCATCACCGACTTGCGCTTCATATTGGATGCCAACATAACATCGGCGCAAGCCAGGCCTAAGTTCCAGCTCAGAATGAAGAATGTCTCCACGAACCATACGGTGGCTGATGTTGCAGGAACGTCGACTCCGTTTACGTCGGATTATATGCAGGTTGTCTATGATTCGACGTATGTTATCGGCATCGGCAGTGCCGGTAGCGAGCGTCTGATACACCTGAGAGACACCTTCTTCTATGCAGGTAAGGATATTGTGGTGCAGACGATATATGACGCCAGTACCGACTTCTCGCAAGTCAAGGTGAAGACCATGCCTACGGCAACCGGAAAGAAGACCTTGTTCTACTACGGTAAGGAGGCCGCTTTTGGTGCCAATGCTTATATCGATGACCAGATGGGTACGACAATGAGCAGGGAGGACAAGCGGCCAGTGTTCCTCATCACTCAGCATGCAAACCAGCCGTTGCTGTACGACATGGGTGTATCGGCATTGCTTGATCCTAACTACAATACCCCCATTTCCAGTATTCCCGCCCAGCTGCATGTGCAGCTCAAGAATTTCGGTGCTCTGCCTGTCAACGGGGTGCGCATCAGTTACATGATTGACGACACCATCAGCGGTCATTATGATTGGACAGGCACTCTGGCCCCAGAGGCTACGACTTCGGTGACTATTGCCAGCGGTCTGATGCTGCCTGCAGGTTATCACCGTCTGCGTGCATGGACCGAAGACTCGGTGACGGCCGGCGGCGTGCTGTACAGGGACCACGAACCCTACAACAACTCGAGCAAGATGAACCGTCCGAGCGATACATCGTTCATCGTCTGCGCCGGTCCCCTCAACGGGGTGCGCAATATCGGCGGTGTCAATGCCGACTATAACGACATCGAGGAATTCCTCTTCTCGTTGAACCGATGTGGCATCAACGATTCGTTGGTGGTTCGTCTGGCTCCCGGAGCGTATCCTCCATTTACGATGCCCGAAGTGACTGGCCTCTCGGCTCAGAACTATATCGTCTTCTGTCCGCAGAACGGAGCGGTGGTGCTCTACAGTGACGACACTACAGGTACGGAGTCCATCGTCAATCTCGACTCGGTGGCAAACATACGCTTCCGCGACATCACCTTCTCGCGCCGTGGAGGTTCGCTGACCAATATCGTCAAACTTGGCATGGGTAGCGACAACTGCCGTTTCGAGCGTTGTACATTCGTTGACAGCATGGAGAATGTGCCGCCATCGATGAGGATAAATGCTATGCTCAATTCGGGGTTCGCCGACAACCTGCTTGTGCGTGAATGTACATTCCAGGGCGGTGCTGTGGGTGTATCCCTTGTAGGACAGGCTGCAGATATTCGTTCATACGGCAACCGTATAGAGAATTCGCTGTTCCGTCTGCAAAACAACAGTGCCGTTCAGGCACAGTTCCAGTCGAACGTCACCATCAAGGGCAATGAGATGTACGATGTGCTGGGCAATGCCAACTACGTCTTGTTGGTGTATGCCTGCTACGACACTGTGAATGTGATGGCCAACAAACTGTATACCTCGCATGGTGCAGGTGCCATAGGTGTCAGCGATGTGCACGGCAGTGCGGCGCGCCATGCCTTTATCGCCAACAACATGATAGTATGCGACGACGATGGTACTGCCAACCTGCTCACCACTCCGCTCAATATCATTCAGGGCGAGTGGATAGATGTCGTTTACAACTCGGTGAAGATGACCGCTCCGGAGCGTTACAGCATTGCCGCGGCTACTTTCGGTGGCGGTACGGGCCTTTCCAACTGCCGCTTCATGAACAACATCATTGCCAGCTTCGATATGGTGAACTATGCGTTCAACTATATCCCCAGTGCCTCGAGCAATACCATCGGCCACAACATCTACTACTCGGAGGGCTACAATCTGAACCGCCGTTCGCCGGGTGGTTCGTATACCAGTCTGTCAGCTTGGCAGGCTGCTATGCCTGCCGACAGTCTGTCGCAGTCGTTCAACCCCTTGTTCCTAAACGGCTCGTTGGTCGATTTGCGCACCTTCAACCGTGCGGTTAAGGGTATCGGTACTCCTATAGCGGGTATCACAACGGATATGTTCGACACAGTGCGTAACGCCACAGCTCCTTGTCCGGGTGCTTTCGAGTTCGTGTCGCTGCTTTACGACTTCGAACCAGAAGCTATGCTTAATCCCGTCAACAACTGCGATATGCCCGACAATGTCGAACTTGTGGTGCGTCTGCGCAACAGCGGTGTGAACGCCTTTACGCCGGGAGGTTCTATTAACTTCAGCCTCAGCTATAAAGTGGGCACCAATGCAACACAGACATTCCCAGTGTCCATCAACGTTCCTGGCGACGATACCATCAGTTACCACACGGGACACATGCTGCAATTGCCGCCCAATGGCATCAAAGACTCCACCTACAGCATCAAGGTGTGGCTGACATGCCCCAACGACCCCAACCAGACCAACGACACCAATGTCTTCTTTGTAACCAGTTTCTACCACGAGGCGGCTCCCGACACGGTGAATGTGAGTGTTCCTTATGCCACCCCAGCCACTGTCGTCCCCACTTCGGGCATCACACAATGGCCTTTGTACGAGGCCGCCGGTGGCCCCACCAAGCGAGGCAACCTGTATTGGTACCGTAGCCGTGAAGACAATACGCCGTTCCATTTTGGCGATACTCTGGTCACCGACACGCTGCGCAACGATACCATCATCTACTTCCAGCAGCGTCGCGAGGCTCCGGTGGTGCGCATCACCCAGGTGCAGATTAAGAGCACCAGTGTGGTGGGTCTCACCAACCCAGTTCCTACTTGGATGCAGAGCGGTACCACGCTTTCTGTGCAGCTCACCAACGTGGGTGACGATACGGCATTCCTGCAGGGCGATATGCTCACTGCTGTTGCATATGCTGCCAACGGCAACCCGACTACGAAGTCTGTCACTTTCGGCAGCAACGCCAACAACAATGTGATCCTTGCCCCAGGTAAATCTATCTTGGTTCAGTTCGTTGGTGGCAATGCCTCGGCTGCCAACCAAGCCTACACGGTCCATACTGGTCAGGCAATATCCACCACCATCAGTTCCAATGTCGGCATCTACTATACAAAGGCTGGCACTATTGCCGACGCTGTGGCACTCAATGGTAACAGTCCCTGGAACAACAACACCCCGCCGACGTATGTGTGGAGCGGTGCCCCGGTGACTCCGTCGGCAACTGCTGGCGGTATATACCGTGTCTCGTTCCACGGCAATGCTACGGACTGGATGCAGGCAACGGCCGCCCACCCGATGTTTATCGACTCGACCGACATGCAGTGGATGCGCTATGTCGACAATGGATGTCCGGGAGACTTCGGCGCTGCCGTAGTCACACTCCAGGCCCCGCCGACAGCCGATATAGCACTCTCGCCTCGTCCTTTGCCCGAAGGATGTAACCTCGGCATGGAGGATGTGTCGGTATATGTCCGCAACTATGGTACTCAGCCTGTGCAGAACCTTACCCTCAAATACAATGCTGGTGGCGCCACTGTGACCGAAACCCTTACTGCTCCTGTCACAGCCGGTGGCGACACCATATACACCTTCTTGCAGAAACTTAACATGGCTACTCCAGTCGATTCGGTCTTCAGTGTCCGAATTTGGGCCTCCGGCGTTTCTGGCGACACCTATCACATTAACGACACTTGCGTTACCGGCGCCATAGCACGCTTCACTCCCGCCACGCCTGTCCGTCCTGCGGTGGAGAACGTACCTTACGCTACTGCCGATACCATCACCATTTATCCGGGAGCGCACATGATACCGGTATGGTATGACAACAACATGAATGTTGTCGACACAGGCTACACGCATATCACCGAGCTCTTATACGCTGACGAGAATGTCAGTGTGGGTTACCTTGCTGTCGACACCAGTGTTGCTTATCAAGTCGGCACTGGCGTGACGGTGATTGGCAAGACCGCCTATCCGTCGCCTTACCAGCCCAACAACAAGCACGCCAAGCAGCAGTACATCTATTCAGCTTCCGAACTCCATGCCCAGGGTATGGTGGCTGGTCCTATTACCAAGGTGGCCTTCTACCTCGACTCTATCTATGGCACCGCCGAGTCGGTAACCTTCGACGAATTCTATATCTCCATCGGCGCTACCAGCGACACGATATTTGCCAACACGACGGCATGGAAGCCCGCCAGCTTGGTCTATTCGCGCACTCCCTATCTGTTACAGCGCAGCGATGCACATGGCTGGGTGACTCATATCTTCGACACTCCATTCATCTGGGACGGCGTGTCGAGTATTGTAGTCCAGGTGGCCTACGACCTCACCACTGCTTATACTACCGGTGTCCAGACCCGTTACACCGCAAAGCCCAACACCACCCTGCACAAGAACAACAACAATCCATTTGCCACCAATGCTGCTACTATTGACTTTACCGGTGCCGGCACCAAGGGCAACAACCGCCCCAATATCCAGTTTGGTACCGACAATCTGGAGTGCAACATCGGCGAGGTGCATTTTGGTTGCGTCAGTGGCTTGGCCACCACACTCCTGCACCTTATCGGCGTGCCCAACACCGATGCCAAGATAATGTGGCCCGAGGGTTCCGACTCGACGGTATACAACAACTGCGCCAACATATCGATGAATGTCGACGTTCGCAACCTTGGTCTCAGTACCCTCAATGGTTTCAAGCTGAAATACATCCTCGACGACCAGCCCATCGACTCGGTCATCGTTACAAACACTGTCGTCCCTGGTGCTATCACGACGCCCCAGCTCTTCAGCAAACCCCTCGACCCCGGCCGCCATTCGGTCACTGCTATTGTGGTTGCCGATGGTGATGTTGTCACCAGCAACGACACTATCTACCGCGATTTCATGGTGCGGTTCTGTGGTGGCACCTATACGATTGCTGCCAACAGCGCCACTGCCGACTATCACTCCATCACCGAGGCTATAGACACCTTGATGATTGTCGGCGTCGCCGGCCCTGTGGTCTTCCAGGTTGCCTCGGGTACCTACAACGAGCAGCTTCTCCTCCAGCCTTTCTTTGGCTCGTCGACAGCCAATACGGTTACTTTCCGTGGTGAAACCGATTCTACGGTATTGATTACTTACCCCACCGCTGCCACTGCCAACTACGTGTTCAAGATCGATGGAGCCTCCAACATTGTCATCGACAAACTCCGTATGGTCTCTGCTCCGGCCAATGCCGCCGCTTCGAGTGCCGCCGCCAATATTTTGGACATTGGAAACGCTAATAATATCACACTGCGCAACTCCACCCTGCGCGTGCCGGGCAATGTGAATGCCAACAGTGTCAACTCCAACTGTATCGTGCTGCAGGGCAACGTCTCCAACCTGACGGTGGACAGTTGCTGGTTAGACAGCGGCTACTATGCTGTCAAAAGCAATGGCACGGTGTACAATTATCGCAACTTCACCATTAGCAACAACCGTATCTCCGGCTTCTGGGGTCGTGGCATCGACCTCCAGGGCGTTGTCAACATCGACATTTCGTCCAACGACATCCGCTCTGGTATATTCACCTCCCTCAACGGTCGTGGTCTTGTGGGTGTCTATCTCCAGCAGGTCGACAGCTCCATCTTTATCCAGAAGAACAAGATTTACCTCGTCGACGGAAAGAACGGCGGCAAGGTTGGCCTATTCCTCAAGAACGTCAAGGGTAGCGCCTACCAGTGGGGCTTCATCGCCAACAACATGATCAGTGGTGTGTCTATAGGCAACAGTGGCGGTGCGCCTTGCACCACCCCCTCGGGTATGTACCTCGACGACGGTTGCCAGTATCTCAACCTCTATTACAACACCATGCGTGCTTCGGCAGGCCTGCAGAACAATGGCAATGGCATTGCCGCCGTCCATACCCTCCACATCCAGGGCAACACCACTCACCACATCCAGGTGATGAATAACATCATTGCCAATGCCAGTAAGTCGTATGCCTATTTTGTCTCCGCCAACGGAAATGTCACCGCCTCCGACTACAACGCCTACTTCACTGACGGTCCCAACCTCGCCAAGTGGCTAACCACCGACTGCGCCACGTTGGCCGCTCTCCAGGCAGCCAACAGCAAGGATGCCAACTCGCTGAGCGACGAACCATATTTCGTGGCCGATGACGACCTCCACCTCATCATTACCAACTTCAATACCAAGGCACAGTACAACACCGATGTAATCGATGATATCGACGGCACCATCCGTCCGCAGATTCCTGCTCCTACAATCGGTGCCCATGAGATGGAACGCATGTCGCACAACATGTCTGTGGTCCGTATCCTCGAACCCACCATGCCAGCCCTTGCCACCAAGCCCAACAATATCGAGTCCGACTCCATCAAGGTCAAAGTGGAATTCTATAACAACGGTAGCTCCACAGAGACCGATGTCCATTGGTATGCATATCTCGAGGGCTTCGAGGGCACACATTTCTCTGTCACCCGCAGTCTCGGTACCGTCTACTCCAACCAGAAGAAGACCGACTCGGTGATGGTCCCCACACAGCTTGGTATCATCGACACACACATAGTGCATGTCGTGCTTCTCGTCAACAACGATGACGACACCAGCGACAACCAGCTCACAGCCCCGGTCTATCTGGCTCCTGCCTTCGACCTCACGGCTATGACCATCCGTCCCGCCAGTACCGAGTGCTACCTCCAGAATACTGCTGTCACCCTCACCATCAAGAATACCGGCTTCAAGGACTTCCCCCCGGGAGCCACCATCACTATCGGCTACCACTCCGAGGCCCACTACCAGACTGGCAACTTCAACAATATCGGCTACAACAGCAATAACCTAATCAGTGTCCCCACGTTGCCCGACACCGTCATGGAAGTGCACACACTGACCAACGGACTCGACTCTAACGACATCACCACCATCACGTTCGACTCTCTCGCCAACTTCTACCCCACCGGTATGGACATCAACATGAAGGTACTTCTTACCGGTTGGGTGCGCTACACCTACGATGTCAAACTGGACAACGACCACACCACTGTTCCCAACAACCCCAACGCTTCCTCTGCCTCGCCCTTCTTCCCCTCCTACTACACACCCTCTGCCCCTGTCGGACGCGACACCACCTTCAACTACGGCACATGGGGCGAAGTGACGGCCTCCCAGACCAACAGTTTCACCATCCGTTGGTTCCGCGACACTACCGGCGCACTCTTCTACCCGGTCAATGCCTCGGGCAACTTCAACGACAACTACAACGCCTCGCGCAAATGGAGCACCACGCCCCAGTATTTCCACGACTCTACCTACTATCTCCTTTGCATCAGCAAGGTGAACAACAACCTCGCTTGCTCCAGCTACTTCTCGCCAGTGCATGTCCATGTCGCGCCACAGAAACCTGTCGATGCAGCCGTCGAGGCTGTCGTGGCACCCCTTGGCGGTCGTGTCTATACTGAAAACGATACCGTGCGCGTGCGCATCGCCAACTACGGCACCCAGAACCTCACCTCGATTCCCATCACCTATGAGTTGCGCAAGGGTAACAGCAACAATGTCCAGCAGACAGTCACCGAGACCTACTCCGGTATCCTGGCGCCAAACCAGACCTACGTCTTTGCCTTCGATTCACTCTTGCAGCTCCACGACACCACTCTGGGCAATAACTATAAACTGCGTGTGTGGACCAATGTCGATGGCGACGGCGAACGCCGCAACGACACCATCCGCTATATCGATGAACTGCGAACCTCCAATGCTACCAACAACCTGAAGCTCGACTATCCATTCAACACCCTCCCGCGCAACACTTATCCCGCTGGGCAGGCTGGCAGCGAGTCAGATGCTATAGACCTCATACGCTTCTCATACAATGAGATTGATATAGACCTGCCTCCTTTGGGTCGTTCCTACACCGACTTGGGCGCCAGCCTTGGCAACCCCGACTGGCCCGTCCTGCATGTCAAACGCGGCACTGTCGACACAATGATTCTCACTGTCGCCAAGCCTACAGATCCCAATGCCATCGGTCGTGGCAAGATAGCGGCCTATATCGACTTCAACCGTAATGGCACCTTCGCCGATCCCGGCGAGTGTGTCGTCATGCCGCAACAGGCGTGGTTCAATACCCGTATGGCTTTCCAGGTGGCAATCCCCAACAACGCCTCCTACGGCTATATGAAACTCCGTGTCACGGCCAGCGTCACCGAGGCATCGCCTACGCCTGACATTGCTCCCGGAGACGGTCACATGGTCGACTTCCTGCTCTTTGTCGATGCCAATCCGCCGGCTAGCGACCTCGCTGTGACGCAGCTTGTATCGCCGCGCAGCTACCTCGTCCGCGACGATGAGCCGGTCAACGTGGCTCTGCGCATCGCCAACAAGGGCACCCAGACTGTCAACTCAGCACAGATACATTACCGCTTCCGTACCTTCGACGGCAACGAGATGTCAGTCCGTACGGGCGATACCCTCTGGGAGGGCAATCTGCCTGCAGGCCGTAGCACCATCGTACGTCTGCCTTCCTTCAGATTCCCCTTGGGAACCACCAAGCTGATGGTGTGGACCACCTATCCCAACGACGGTAATCCCCACAACGACACCCTCGTCTACGAGTACCATCGCTTCCATACCATCACCCTCACCATGTTCGACAACTTCGACTCGCTCGACCACTGGTATGCGCCTACGGGCTACAACCGCTACACGCAGAACCTCTGGGGTCGCGGTACTCCTAGCAACAAGGCCGACATCAATACCACCTACTCCGAGCCCTACGCCTGGGTCACCGATGTCAGCGGAACCATGAACTACACCCACGAAATCAATACCCGTGGCCGTGGCAATGTGAGCTACCTTTACAGCCCCATCATCAACATCGCCCAGATACGTCCCGACACCATCTCGCTTATGATTCTGCGCGACTTCACCAACGACAGCAAGGTCACCGTCGAGTTCTACAACTATGCCAACCAATGGCAGAAACTCGACCTCGACACCCTTTCGCAGGCTGTATGGTACAACAACGAGGAGGACCATGTCTTCGACGGCTCCTCAGTCGGCGGTGCCTACCAGCGCAAGTGGATCAGCACACGCAGTTTCAACAGTGACTTCAACGAGAAACTCCAGTTCCGTATCGTATATAGCGCCCCGCAGAACAGCCTCACTTGTGGCGACGGCTGCGCCATCGACGACTTCCGCATTGGTCGCGCCCCGCGTCGTATCGATGTCGGCGTTATCGACATTCCCTATCCCACCGAGCCCAAGTATGGTCAAACCATTTATCCTAAGGTCGTAGTCAAGAACTTCGGTCTCGACACGGCCCGCCAGCTCGAGATAGGCTATACCCACTATGGCAGCTATCTGGCCAAGATATCCACCTTCGAGTGCCGCATCCCGCCCAGCGGTACCGATACCTTCCAGTTCACCAATCCTATGACCATCAGCAGTGACTACCCCGACACCTTCGCCATCAAGGCCTTCACCATCAACACTGCCGACCTCTACCGTGACAACGATTCGGTCGAAAAAGACTTCGCCCTCGCACCTCTCGACGACGACATTAGCGCCCACAGCTTTGTCTCGCCTCTCGACCGTGTCATCGCCGGCGACTCTGTCACCGTAGTCTTCCGTTTCCGTAACTTCGGCACCAGCCCGATATCCTCGGCCAGCCTCTCCTACATCGTCAATGGTGTCAACCGTGTCGATGAGGATGTCGACATCGAGGCCCTCCTCGGGCGTCCGCTGCAGTCTATGGAATACTTCAACTATACCTTCCATCAGAAGTATCGTGCGCCTATGGGACTGATGAACATCGTCGGCATTGCCAAGGACGACCACAACGACTATATCTACAACGACACCATCATGAAACGTGTCGAGGGCATCTCGTCCATCACCGACATCGCGGCCGCCTCTGTCGTTGTCGACACCTCGTCCTACAGCGTCGTCAAAGTACAGCTCGTCATCGACAACCGCGGTGCCCGTGGCGCCAACAACTTCGAGGTGGGCTTCTGGTACGACAACGACACCAACACACGCTTCAGCGAGTTCTTCCAGCACGAGGAACCGCTGCCGGCTTTGAGCACTGGCTCGCACACCTTCTCCATCGAACTCCCGACGCGTCCTGCACCGTGGAACCACTTCGTGGGCTACGTCCATATCGAGGACGATAACGACCCCTCTAACGACACCACTACCACCATCTCGACACAGTATGTCGACGTCGAGGTGTTGGGCATCATTGTCGAGGAGAATGCCGAGCCCGACTGCCGTGTCTTCCTCCAGATGCGCAATATCGGTAACCTCACGCTCGCCGGCAAGACCCTCTGCATACGAGCCACCGTCAATGGCAACGACCTCTCCGACAACCTTATCCGTACCCTCGAGCCCGGCCATGTCGTAACCATCGAGTTCAGCCGTCGCATCCCCAAGGATCCTATGCGCCACTACGAAGGCACCGGCCGCCTCATCAACCTCGCTGCCGACCGCGACCCCTCGAACAACCAGACCACCAACGTCTCGGTTGTCAACTACTTCGAGGGCGTGCCCACCGTCAATGCCGGACACTTCGTGCTCGACCAGAACTATCCCAACCCGTTCTCGGGTCAGACCGTGGTGCCCTTCTCGCTGCCTAAGGCCGCCATGGTGCGCTTCTTCGTCATGGATGCCATGGGCAAGATGGTCAATAGCTTCGAACGCTTCTTCCAGGAGGGCGACAACCATGTGACCCTCGACATGGACTCCTACTCCTCCGGCATCTACTACTACGGCATCGAGGTCGATGGTCAGCGCCAGATGCGCAAGATGATTCTCCGCTGATGCTAGAACGTTTCATACGCTATATCGACGAGCAACACCTGTTCCCTTCGGGGCAACAGGTGTTGCTTGCCGTTAGTGGCGGCCGCGATTCGGTGTGCCTCGCACACCTCGTACGCGCCGCAGGCATCCCCTTCGCCATAGCCCATTGCAACTTCCACCTCCGTCCGGGCGACTGCGACCGCGACCAGCAGTTCGTCGCCACCCTCGCCGCGCAGATTGGGGCGCCTTTCTACACCGTCGACTTCGACACCCGTGCCGAAGCCGCCGCCAGCGGCGAGAGTATCGAGGAGGCTGCTCGCCGTCTGCGCTATACTTTCTTCGCCGACCTCTGCCACCGCCATGCCTTCCCCTGCGTGGCCACGGCGCATCATGCCGACGACTCGGTCGAGACTTTCTTCCTCAACCTCTTCCGCGGCACCGGCATCGAAGGCCTGCACGGCATCCGTCCTGTGTCGGAATTGAGAATTAATAATGAAGAATTAATTGTTGCCCGTCCGTTGTTGCCGTTCGGCAGGGCCGAGATCGACGCCTATGTTGACGCCAACGCCTTGGCCTATGTCGAGGACAGCACCAACGCCGACCTCGACGCCCGCCGCAACCGCATACGTCTGCAGCTCATGCCACTGCTGCGCGAGCTCTACCCCTCGGTCGACGCCACCATGCAAGCCAATATAACGCGTCTGGCCGATGCCGGCGAGGTCTACCGCCGTTACGTCGACGAATTGCGCGCGCGCGTGATACATAAATATGAGTCCCGGCTGCCCTCGTTGCCGGTAGCTATACAGTCCATAGCCCTGTCCGACATCGAGGCCCTGAGTCCGCAGCGCACCCTGCTCTTCGAATTGTTGCGCCCCTATGGTTTCAATGCCGCCACCGTCGACGATATTACTAAGACAATCAGTCAATCGGGCAATCAGGCAATATCAGGCCGCCTCTTCTATTCGCCTACCCATGTCGCCGAGCTCCACCGCGGCCAGTTGCTCGTCGCCCCGCAGTTCCAACAGCCCGCTGTCGATGGCCGGTTGTCGGTACGTCCTTGGCGCCCTGCCGACCGCTTCCGCCCCAAAGGCATGCATGGCACACGTCTTGTCAGCGATTTCCTGAAAGACCTTCATCTCTCGCGCATCGAGCGCCAGTATGTGATGGTGAGTGTCGACGCCGACGGCGTCATCCGTTCCGTCATTGGCCTCCGTGACGCCGAGTGACAGCTATCAACCTGTCGGCCCTGTCGGCCGGCGAGCGGTGGTAGACATACACCGTGTAGTGGTTCGGTGTCTCGCGGTGGTCGCCCTCGAGCCGTGCTGTCGCCGACCGTCCGCCAAGCCTTGCCGCCGCTCCATCGACCAGCAGCTGGTAGGCATAGTATCCCTGCTTCAGCAGCAGCCGCTTGGTGTATGCGCGGCGCGAGGCCGAATAGTCCATCAGCGACAGTGAGTCGAGACGCCAGTCGGTGAGGGCACCAACCACATACACGTTGCCGTCGAGCATGGGCTGCTCCATGGGCAGGCAGAAGTTCACCCACACATAGTCGGCTTCTACCCGCGGGTTGTTGCGGTCCCATATGTTCACCTGCATGCCGCCGTTGAGGGTCTTCTCGCTCAGGAAGTGTTTCTTGCTGCGGTCCTCGTCGGGCCGCAGTATGGCAAACTGCTCACCGCCGAGGTCCTCTATCTTCATCACGTTGTACATGGGGCTGCGCAGGTTGCTGCAGTCGAAGTAGCGGAAAGTGTTGCCTCCGTCGAAGATGTTGGCTTTGCGGCTGCGGTAGGCCAGGCGGTCGCCGTCGTAGCCGCTGAACTCCAGCCACCGGGCGTTGTCCCGCCGGCCGTTCTGCTGCACCATGACGCTGATATACTCAGGCCGCAGCAGCACTCCTGCCGCCAGCTCGCCGCTGCCCACCGTCACATCGACTTCCTGCCGCCGCTCGATGTCGGTGCCGTCGTAGGGACGGCCTATCTCCACGCCAGCCTTCGCCGTGGCCTCGCTCACACAGAAACGCCGTGTCAGCAGCACCTCTTCGGTGGCGTCGTCGGTCACCGTCAGCACAAAGTTGCCCGAGTGCGTGAACTCGGCATATTGGTCGGGCACCACGGCACGGTAGTGCACATAGTCTGTCAGTGTGGTGAACGAGAAGTCGTAGTCGTCAATTGTGCCGCTCTCGAAGCCTGTCATATATTCCTGCGGCTCCAGGTCGTCGCGCTGCCAGTGGCGGTCGCAGTGGGCTATGCTCCAGCTCAGGTGCTGCGGTTCGGCTCCCAGTATGTCGAATTCCAGCGTCAGCCGTGCCCGTTCGCCAAGTGTCAGCACCAGCGTCAGCAGTTCGGCCTGCACCTCGCGGCTCTCGCCGCCGCAGTACAGCTGCACCGTCTTCACGTCACTGCGCCACGCCGAGTCAACGACACTCTGTGCCGCCGCCGTGCCCAGTGCTAGCAAAACAACCAATATCGCTGCCAAATGTTTCATGTAGTCTTGAAGTCTTGAAGTCTCGTGGTATGCCGTCGGCTTGGCCGACAAGTCTCGAAGTCTCGAAGTTATGTAGTCTCGAAGTCTCGTGGTATGCCGTCGGCTTGGCCGACAAGTCTCGAAGTCTTGAAGTCTCGAAGTCTCGTGGTATGCCGTCGGCTTGGCCGACAAGTCTCGAAGTCTTGAAGTCTCGAAGTCTCTATTTGTTGCACCTCTTGCAGGGGGTGCGGCCTTTGGATTGGGCGTCGGCGAGGGTCACTTCCCTGACGGCTTTGCTGCAACTGGCGAGGGCCGAGCAGGTGTCGGTGGTGTGGTACTTCTCCGAGCTGCCGCCGGTGCAAATGTATACAGGGGTGGCGTCGCCGTCGGCGACGATGTCCGACACCGAAGCTGTCGGTGCGCTGTCGCAGGAGGCCAAGAGGCACACCGCGGCAGCGAAAAGGGGTAAACAGAGCTTTTTCATGCTGCTAATTTTTTGCAAAGATACAACTTTTTTTCATTCCGGCCAAACTTCACTCATCCTTTACGCCAGGCGAGGGGGGAGGAGTGTAATTTTTATCGGCACTCCCGGCCACGGCGTCGCCTTTTGCGCGCTTGCCCTTCGGCTCTTCTTGCTTCACCCCAGGTTCGTCACCATCCAACTTTTCATTCTTCACTCTTAACTCTTCATTTCCATTCATCTCCACGCATCCTGCATACACCGTCTCGCTCCACATGCCGTCGGCACTGCACACCATGCCGTAGAGGTGCACCTCGTGGCCGGCGAACGAGTCGGGCAGTGCCACACTCACCTTCTTGGCCCTACGGTAGACGGGCGAGGCCATAAAGCCGCTCTCGCGGTCGGGGCAGTAGGCGTAGAGGTATACGTTGTCGTAACGGTCGGCGCGCAGCCCCGAGCCGTCGTTGTCGAAGCTCACCGTCAGCACATTCTCCTCGTCCCACACAGGCACGCCGAAAGCCACCGCCGCACGCTGTCCGCTGCTCAGACGCAACGCGCTGTAGTCCACCACGAAAACACCGTCCTCGAGCGAAAAAGCCCCCTGGTTCAGGTGCACGAAGAGGTTGTACGACGTCATGCGCATCTCGTAGGCCAACTCCTTGAAGCCCATGTTCACCGCCCACGACATCGACGCCGCCAGCTGCACCTCGCGCTTGAACATCTCGCGGTGCGCCACCTGCTCTGGGGTGCGCGGATTGCGCGGAGCGGGGTTGTAGGCGCGCACACACCACTGCCCGCGCCACATGTAACCCACTGCGGGTCCGAGCCTTCCGTGGAATCCTCCCATAAATCCTGCCGTCTGTTTAGCCATGATAAAGTATATTTTATTTATATTATACTGTAACAAACGTTGCATTCCATATATTATTGCCTACTATAGTAAATTTTCACAATGTGAGCATAAGTGGAGGAGTAGGAGTATAGTAAGAGAGGGTGGTAGTTCAAAGGCTAGTTATCAGTGGTTTGAAGGTCGGCCTCCGGTCTCAAAATTATAGGAAAATTGGGAAAAAATAGATTTATAGATTTCGCGAGTGCAGCGAGTGACTTTTGAACTATGCCTTTTCAGGTATTGTACAATAAATATTCCGGTGGCACGTTATAAAAAAACATTTATCAATACCGGGTTAAACAGAAACTATCGTAAAAATAACCTATAGCTATGAAGAAAAGTATTATTATTGCAGCCTTGATGGCTGTCACTATGTGCGCTAGCGCGCAGTGGTTCGATTTTACGAACAACAAGGAGATTCTTGAGGTGGGTTTCCAAACGGGTCCCGTGGGTCTGAAGACGAACTACAATAACTGGGGCTTCGGCGGCAGCATAAATGTCTGCGGCGTGTACGTGGACTTCCTGTACACCAGTCCCGAGCACAAGTACGACAACCACGTGCTCCCCATTATGTACAACGACACGGCGGCTTTGACCATCAATGTGGGCTACCAGATTCCTGTGCTGCCTTGGCTGAAGGTGATGCCTGTTGTGGGCCATTGCCACACCAGCGCGGGTCTCACCGACGCCACCACGGTGAACGTCGATGTGGATGGCGAGAGCGCCAGGATGTACCACGACTTCGATGTGACCTCGCGCCGCCACTACTTCAACTACGGCGGAGGCCTCGTTATCCATCCCGTCGATTGGATGAGCATCTACGGCGTATACACGGTGCACGCCATCTATGGCGGCATCACCTTCAACCTGGGCGCCTTGTACTAGTAGGTCGGCGAGCAGAGTGTGGATTGCCACAAATTTTCCGTTAAATGTATGGTTAATTTGTGGCAATTCGTGTTTTTTTTGTATTTTTGCATTTTATTTGTACGCATAAGTGAGCGAAAAGGTATATATAGAATCGTATGGCTGTCAGATGAATTTCGCCGACAGCGAGGTGGTGGGGTCTATCCTCACAGGAGTTGGATATGTGCTGTGCGAGGCTGTCGAGGAGGCCGATTTCGTGCTTATCAACACTTGCGCCATACGCGACAATGCCGAGCAGAGGGTGCGCCACCGTGTGCGCGAACTGCGCGCCATGCAGAACCGCCACGCCAACTTGCGGGTGGGCATACTGGGTTGCATGGCCGAGAGGCTGCAGAGCCGCCTGATGGCCGAGGAAGACAATGTGAGTTTTGTATGCGGTCCCGATGCCTACCGCCGGCTGCCCGACCTGCTGCGCCAAGTGCGCGAAGGCCAGAAGGCCGCCGAGGTGGAGTTGAGCACCACCGAGACCTATGCCGACATAGAGCCTGTGCGACTGGCTTCGAACGGCATATCGGCCTATATAAGCATTATGCGCGGCTGCCAGAACTACTGCACCTACTGTGTGGTGCCCTACACCCGCGGCCGCGAGCGCAGCCGCGACCCGCAGACCATCGTTGCCGAGGCCCGCACACTCTTCGAACGCGGATACCGCGAGGTGACTTTGCTGGGACAGAACGTGAACAGTTATCGCTGCGGCGAGGTGGGCTTCCCAGAACTGATGGCTATGGTGGCCGAGCTGGATCCGCGCCTGCGGGTACGCTTCGCCACGTCGCATCCTAAGGACCTGAGCGACGAACTGCTGCAGGTGATGGCGCAGCACGAGAACATCTGCCGCTGCATACACCTGCCTGTGCAGAGCGGAAGCAACCGCATGCTCAAGGCCATGAACCGCAAGTACACTGTGGAGTGGTATCTGGACCGTGTGGAGGCTATTCGCCGTGCGATGCCCGACTGCTCGATTACGACAGACGTTATTGCCGGCTTCTGCGGCGAGACCGAGGAGGACCACCGGCAGACGCTGGAACTGTTCCGCAAGGTGAGATACGATTACGCCTATATGTTCAAATACTCGGAGCGCGAGGGCACCTATGCGCAGCGCCATTTGCCGGACGACATTGCCGACGAGGAGAAGACGCGCCGACTGAATGAGATTATAGCCCTGCAGGGCGAGATAGCCCTGGAGAACAACCGCCAGGAGGTGGGCCGTGAGTACGAGGTGCTGGTGGAGGGCGAGAGCCATCGCTCGAAGGAGCGCCTCTTTGGCCGCAACAGCCAGAACAAGGTGCTGGTGTTCGACAAAGGCGACGCGGTTCCAGGCACTTACCGCCGCGTGAGGGTCGACGATTGTACAGCCGCCACGCTGCTGGGAACATTGGTGGGTTGAAAATGATAGTTAAAATTATTGAGTGGTGAGAAGTAATATATTCAAGATTGTGCTGCTTTCGGCGGTATTGCTGCTGGCAGGATGTGCGTCGACGTCGCCGCGCACGTTCGAACGCGTGGTGGCCGATGCCGAGCAGAACGGACAGCAGTACAGCCGGGAGGACTGGGAGCGTGCCGACGAAAGCTTCGAGCACTTCTGCCAGCGTTACGACTACGCCCAACTGCAAAAGATGAGTGAGGAGGAGCAGCGCGAGGTGGGACGTCTGATGGCGCGCTACACCAAGGCCCGTGCCAAGTCGGCAATGAAGGACCTGGACGGCTTTATCAAGACCGGTGCCACGCTGCTGGAAGGGTTCCTCGAAGGACTGGGCCTGGAAGTGGAGGAGAGTGAGGAAAATTAAGAATTAATAATTAAGAGTTAATAATGGCAAAAGAGAGTTTCTTCAAGCGTTTTCCTTGGGTGCTGCACCTGCTGCTTATGTTGGGTGTCTCGGTGGTCGTATTGGTGCTTGTGTTCACCTTCATCAAGATTTACGCCCGACAGGGACAAGAGTATGCATTGCCCGATGTGGTGGGCAAGAATATCGCCGAACTGCAGGCCGACAACCCTATAGAGCTCGACGTGGTGGTGATGGATTCCATCTTCCGCCCCGGACAGGAGGGTGGTCTCATACTTACGCAGGACCCCAAGGCCGGCACAATGGTGAAGAAAGGCCGCAAACTGTATATCACCATGACGGCCTACACCCCCGAGGATGCCGTACTGCCCGAACTGGCAGGACTCACGGTGCGCCAGGCTGTCAGCGAGTTGATGGCCGAGGGCCTCGAGGTGGGCACGCTGAAGTTTGTGGAGGACCCGTACAAGAACATCATCGTGGACCAGACATGCAAGGGCAAGACCGTATATGCCGGCCAGCAGATAGAGCGCGGCTCGGTGATAGACCTCGTTGTTGGTATCGGCGACAGCACAGGACAAAGCGTGGTGCCGTTTGCCATAGGCAAGACACGCGACAAGGTGCGGCGCGACATTGTGTCGGTGTCGCTGAACGTGGGTCGTGAGCATTTCAACGGCGTGAAACACCGCGAGACCGCTGTGGTCTTCCGTCAGGAACCAGACTATACGGGAGTGACCAAATACCCGTATGGCACTGAGGTGGAGCTGTGGTATATCGATGCCGACAAGACCGACGTGCAGAAGATGATTAGTGAGTTCAAGGTGGATTCAAGCAAGATAGAGGACCCGAATTTCATCAATGACGGCCGTCCGACACCTGAAGAGATTGACGAAAACGATATGTGGTCGTGGTAGGGAAGGCTCATAGACTTATGGTGAGTGCTGTGCTGGCGTTTTGTATGCTGGTGCCTGCTGTGGCACAGTGCCAGGAGGTGCTGTTGCCGGCTTCGTGGCAGGACCACAGCGCTCGCGCCAAGGCTGCCGCCACGGAGGTGACGCTGCCTTTCTTCGACGACTTCTCGGATTACAGTGGAGCTCCGGCGGCAGACCGTTGGGCCGAAGGTGGAGCACTGGTGAATACAGGCTTCGGCAACAAGCCTCCAACGGTGGGCATGCTTACCCTCGATGCCTATGATGCTGACGGCCGGTTGTATCCGCAGGCCACAACAGCGCTGTTCCCGGCCGATACGGCTATGTCGTTGCCGATACGACTCGACTCGTTGACGTCGGACGACTCGGTGGTGCTGAGTTTCTACTACCTGCCAGGTGGCGGTAGTGGCAACCTATGGGAGCGGGTAGGCGACACCCCTGACAGACAGGACTCGTTGTTCCTTGACTTTTATGCCGCGGCCGACAGTCAGTGGCACACGGTGTGGTGCCGCGATGGGGTGAGCGAGGATACCTTGCTGGCACAGACAGGCCGCAGCTGGCAGTATGTGGCAGTGGCCATCAACGACAGCATGTACTTTGATTCGACCTTCCAATTCAGATTCCGCAACTACTGTTCGCTGCAGGACAACGGTAAGCCCGGCATGGCCGGCGGCGGCGACCAGTGGAACATAGACTATGTGGTGGTGGACCGTGGACGCGATACAACGGCGACGCCTGTGTTCCGCGATGTGGCTTTCGTGGAGCCGGCCCCATCGATGCTTGCGCACTACCAGGCTATGCCGGCGCGGCAGTATAAGGCGTCGGAGATGGCCGATACCATCAGGATGACCATCACCAACCTTTACTCTTCGGTTATGGCTACGCAATATAAATATGCCGTGGTGGATGAGGATGGCGACACTTTGTACCGCTATGACGGTGGCTATGAGAATGCCCCGGCATACCTGCCCAACGGTGTGTACCAAACCTCTGCAGCGCATGCCACGCCGGCAGTGGATTTTACCTTTGAGGCTGGCAACGCACCACGCGAATACACCATCGTGCATATGGTGCGCGAGGGTGTGGGGGGCGATGACCGGCAGCAGAACGACACGGTGCGTTTCACGCAGAAGTTTGGAAGTTATTACGCCTATGATGACGGCACCGCCGAGAATGGCTATGGCCTCACCTCGACGGCCAGCCGCATATACTTGGCGTGCCGCTTTGACCTCAACGTCAGGGACACGCTGACGGCTGTGGAGATGATGGTCAACCGTACCCTGGGAGCGCAGAACGAGGCTATACAGTTTTACTTGACGGTATGGCAGGCCGACGAGGATGGCAGACCCGGCACGGTGCTCTACCATGACAGCGAACGGCGTCGTCCAGTGGCAGGGGACTTCGAGAATTATGAGTTAGAACACCCTGTGGCGTTGGAAGGTAGTGTGTTTGTCGGCTTTGAGCAGGTGGGCAACAACTATATAAACATCGGTTTTGACCGTAACACAAACAGCGCCGACCGCATATACTACCTTACATCGACCGAATGGCAGCAGAGCATACTGAGAGGTTCGCTGCTGTTGCGCCCGCGCTTTGGCGGCAGCAGTGCAGAGGCGGTGGAAGAGGCCGAGGAAGAGAGTCTGTCTGTATGGCCTAATCCGGCGTCGGAGACGGTGCACCTAGGAGTAGCTTGCCGCCAGTGGCAATTGTATGACTGCCGTGGAAGCGTCAGCCTGTGTGGCAGCGGCGACAGGATGGCTGTGGACGGTTTGCCGTCGGGTGTATACCTGTTGAAGGCTATTACGCCGACGGGCAATATTAAGATGACAAAGATAATAGTTCAGCACTGATGGCCGACGAGGAATTGGAATTGGAAGAGCAGCAACAGGAGCTTTATGAGCACCATCGCATCACGGTGGATCGTGGTCAGGAAATGCTCAGGATAGACCGTTATCTGCAGATGAGGCTGGAGGGAGTGTCGCGCACCAAGGTGCAGGCTGCGGTGAAGGCAGGATGTGTCAGGGTGAACGAGAAGGAGGTGAAGTCGAACTACCGCGTGAAGCCGCTGGATGTTATCACAGTGTTGCTGCCAGAGCCTCCGCATGAGTTCGAGTTGGTGCCGGAGAAGATTGACTTCCCGATAGTTTATGAGGACAACGACGTGCTTGTGGTTGACAAGCCTGCTGGTTTGGTGGTGCATCCCGGCGTGGGAAACTGGACTGGAACGTTGATGAACGGTCTGCTGTATTACTTTGGTGTCGACACCGCGGTGGAGACTCCAAAGAATGGCAGTTATCCATATTTGGTGCATCGCATAGACAAGGATACCTCCGGGTTGCTGCTGGTGGCCAAAAACGAGGAGGCTCAGGTGGCCCTGGCACGCCAGTTCTTCTACCACACCATAGAGCGTAAGTATAATGCGTTGGTATGGGGCGATTTTGACGTGGACAGCGGTACGATAGAGGGCAATCTTGGCCGTTCGCCCAAGGACAGAAGAGTTATGTGCGTGTATCCACACGAGGATGGCGTGCCCGAGGAAGAGCAGAAAGGCAAGCATGCCGTGACACATTGGAAGGTTCTGGAGCGGTTCGGATATGTCACGTTTGTGGAATGTGTGTTGGAAACCGGCCGTACGCACCAGATACGCGCCCACATGCAGCACATAGGACATCCACTATTCAGTGATGCATCGTATGGCGGCGATGCCATATTGAAAGGCACCACATTTAGTCGCTACCGCCAGTTTGTGGAGAACTGTTTTGAAGTGTGTCCCAGACAGGCGTTGCATGCCCGGGTGCTCGGTTTCGAGCACCCAGTTACAGGTAAACACTTGCATTTCGAGAGTGCATTGCCTCCAGATATGGAACAGCTGCTAGAACGTTGGCGCAGTTATACCAACAATACAAAATAAGGCCAGTTTGTAAACTGGCCTTATTTGATTATTTAATCATCTTAGTATTCCCACATATCTTCTCCGATGTTGAAGACACGTTCCTCGATGGCTTCGGCTTCGAGTATGGCGTCGTGACCGGTGAGGTAGGAGCTGATGGTGCGGTTGTAGCGGTTGCTTTCGCGGGTGATGAATGCGTTATAGAGTTGGTTGACGAACACGTAGTCCCATGATGGTTGTCCTACATCGTTGTTGCCATCGAAGTATGAACTGTTCCGTGCCAATACATTGCGTACAAAGGGATTTTGCATGGGTACCCAGAAGATTGCGGCGCGGCCCATGTAAATGTCGTCACCGGAAGCAATAGAGCGGTATATTTCCTTGATGGGTGCCAAAGCCATACGGCGGGAGTCCTGACGGGTATCTTGTTTACCGATGAACCACACTTCGCGTAGAGCGTATTGTTTGATTTCGTAGCTTTCGAAATAATGAGGTCGGATGTAGGTTTGGTATAGTTCGTTGTCGTCTTCGTCGTAGCCTATTTCGAGGGTTATTGTATCGGCTTTGGTGTAACGCTTTATGAATAGTTCGGCGTCGAGTGGAATCTTGAGTTCGTCATCCTCGAAGATGGGAAGTTCGCCGGCCTCAAGGGCGTTCCACAGGATGAATGCAAGACTTATTTTGCCCGTGGGGTCTTCACGTTCGATGGGGAAATAGAAGTATTGGTTGAAGGCTTCGTTGAGGTCGATGGTCTTCCATAGTGTGGTAGACCATATTACGTCGGCTTCGCGCAGGAAAGGGTAGGGAATGGGCTTCTGCTGCGACTCCAACCCTGTAGGGTAGAAATCGTTGGCATTTTGAGCGTAGCAGGCTGCCGCCCAACAGCACAGTAATATTGTTAGCAGATGCCTCTTCATCCGAAAGTAAAAGAAGAGTTAAGAGGCGTGCTCTTAACTCTTCTTATTATGTTTACAATAGGTATAGCGTTGTTTGTAGATTAGTACTCCCACATATCGCTCTCGATGTCGAAGATGCGCTCTTCAATCATCTGTGACTCATAGACGGCGTCTTGGCCTGTCAGGTAGTCAGTGATTTTGCGGTTGAACTTGTTCGATTCGCGAGTGATGTAACTCTCGAAGTAACGCTGGATGAAGATGTCGTCGTAGGAGCGTTCGGCAACTTCGTTGTTCTCCTCGTATGCATTGGCATTGACCAGCACTTTGCGCACGCTCAGGAAGTCCATAGGCACCCAGAACGACTCTACAGTCAGGTTCTCGCCGCTCTTGCTTGCACGCTCGAACATGAAGTTCATGCCGACGATGCGCACTTTCTGACGGGTGTCCTGCTTGTCGATGTACCAGAATTCCTTGAGGTTGAGTTTCTTTGCTGTGGTGTTCAAGAAACTGGGAATAATGGTGGTGTCTTTCATGACATACTCGCCATCCTCGTCCTCGACAGGCTGTCCATCTTCACCGATGACGTTTATCTGCTGGGTGTAGGGTGCACCGCTGAGGTTGAGGTAAGCTTTTGTCCACTCCTGAGGCACTTTCATATCGTCGTCCTCATAGACTTCAAAGTCGCCGTTGGCAGCAGCCTTGATGATGAGGTTGACGATGTTGATGCGGTTCTGGGTGTTGCCCTCTTCTTCGCGCTCAGTGGGGAAGTAGAGGTACTGGTTAAAGCTTTCGTTCATGTCGATACGACGCCAGATGGTGGTCTTCCACACTACATCGCTTTCACGCAGGAAAGGATAGGGGATGGCACTTTTGCCGACAACGATGCCACGCTGGTAGAAGTCGTTGGGGTTGCGGCCATCTTCAGCATCGATAATGCTCTGTGCCGTTACGGTAAAAGCAATCATTATTGCCAATACGCCAAACAAAACCTTTTTCATATAGTGTTAGTTTTTGAGTTTTACAATCCAGTCAATCTCCCTGGGTTTACCGTCGGGCATCAGCACCTTGGCAGTGACAACGATATTGTCGCCGCGCGAGGCTTTCTTGATGGCCGACTGGATGTCGGGAGTAAATTTGTTGCCCTGGTTGCCAACGAACTGGCGCGTGCCGACCGAAAGATCGAACGACAGCACCTTCATGGAGCCCTTAGGCACGCTGAACTCGAAGGCGGGATTCTTCTGAGCGATTACATAGATATCGCCAGAGGTGAAGTCCTTGCGAGCGGCGTTGGAGGAACCGGTCTTGTGGATACCTATCACGAGGTCGGGGTTCGGGATGTCTTTGACTTTGAATTTATAGGTTGCCACACGGGTAATCTTTCTGTCAATTTCGGCGTCGACAAAGACGTTGACGTTCTTGGCACCAGGGGTGGGTTTGATGATGTAGTGACCTACACCATCGGGAGTGAGAGCGCCACCTTCAATAGAAGCTTTGAGGTTCTTGGTCTCAACGCCGGGTGCGGAAATGGTTATTGGATTCTCAAGACCAGCATAAACAACCTGCATCTTGTCGAGCATGACCGTTGCAGAAGGTTCTGCTACGGTATAGGTCTCGGTGATTTCCAGTTCAGTGTCGCCGTCAGGTCCTTTTACGATAGCCTTACCGGTAACTTTCTGTGTGCCGATGTTGTTGCACACCACCGTATAATGGGCCGAGCCGCTGTCGCTGCTATGAATCTCCTTGCCGCCCATGTTGAGGACGAAGTCCTGCTTCGAGTCGTAGGCACCGACATAGATATCGGTCTCGAAGGTGCCACCTTGCAGGATGTAGGTCGATTTCGGACGCGAGATAAGGGCAATCTGGTCGAACGAGTGGTCACCCTTGCTAACCTGCTTGTAGAGCATGTTTACGGCGTCGAACTCGGTGTTCATGGTCTCTGCCTTCATGCGGATAAGTGTGATGAGACCGGCACCGGCAACAACTTCGTCGAAATTCTTTTCTTCCCAGGAGACCTCTTTTTTGTCCTTGTTGAGGAAGCGTTTCTCAACATCAAAGGGATAGTTCACCTTGGAAGAGTCTTCGCCCAGTATGCGTTTTACCTCTTCGCGATAGGCAATCACGCGTTCTTTCAGTACTTCGGCATATTTTATGCCGCCCGTCGATGCGCCAGTCACGAAGAACTTGGGGGCTTCGTGGGTGTCGTCAAGGCCTTTTTCCATCCATGAGAAACCACCGATTTGAAGAGCAAGCTTCAAGCTATCGGGATTCATGGTGCCGTCGGGGTTCTTGATTTTTACCTTGCGTTTGGCTTTTGGGTTGGAGATATCGGTGATAATCTCGGCTTCGTCGCCAGAAATCTTGCCGATAAATTCATATTCCAGACTGTCGATATAGTTCTCCAGTTCTTTAGAGAGCTTCTTGACGCGCTGAGCTTTGTCATAGGCTTCCTGCACCTTTTCAGGACTGTTGTTCAAGGCGATATCGAAGTTGGTATAGGTGTCGTCCAGTTTGGTCTGGAGATTGATATTGGAGTTTGTCATTGCTGTACCCACAGAGCGGAAGCCTTCCACCACCTCAGCCGACACGTTAAGTGCCAACATGGCGGTGTACACGAGGTACATCATCGTAATCATCTTTTGTCTCGGGGTTTCCGGACAGTTTGTTGCACCCATAGTCTATTCCTTTCTTTTAGTTACACGTTGGTTTGGTTCTACGTGTTGTTGGATTAGATACGGGTCTGCATGGCTGCAAGCATGTTGCCGTAGACGTTGTTCAGTTCGGAGACTTTGCGGGTCAGTGCGTCGACTTGCTCTTTGTATTTGGTGATGCCTTCTGCAGAATCGCTGAAGTTGGTCAGCATGGTGGCCATCTTCTCTTCGAACTCCTTGTTGAGGTTCATCTGTGTGGCGGCGTTGTTTATCTGCATCTCGTACATGGCGTTGATGCTGCTCAGGCTGGCCGACATCTTCTTCATCTCGTCGACATAACTCACCTCGCCGCTGAGCGACTTGGCGGTCTCCTGATAGATAGTGCTGAGTGTAGATATGGCCTCGGGGGCACCCTGCATGCTCTCAAGCAGTTTCCCGGCCTGACCGGCGACGCTGTCCAAGTTGTTGACGAACTTGTCGCTGGCAGCGGCGACACTGGCCATGTTGTTCATAGAGTTGGCACTCTCGGCAAGGTTCTGCATACCTTGACCAAGGCGATCCATAAGTTCGGGACTGATATTTGCATCTTTGAGCATCTGGTCGAGTTTTGCGCTGAGGGGATCTTTGCTGACGGCCTCTTCCACGACCTCGATGGGGTTGCCGTTCTCGTCGAGTTCGGGTTCGAGCTCGCTCTCTTCGCTCATGCCGGCAAGTTCGGGATAGACAAGGCTCCAGTCCCATTCTTTGTGAGGCGGTTCAAATGCAGAGAGGAAGAAGATGACAGTCTCGGTACCCATACCTGCGATAAGCATGATGTTAGCACCCGGCCAGTGCATGATTTTGAACAATGCACCGATAATAACGACTGCTGCACCCCAACCATAGAGTTTAGCCATGAAGTTTTTGTACGCTTTGCTGCGGACTAAGTTATCTATGAAGCTCATAATTTTGTGGTTTTATTGTGTTTGCTTTTTATGTGTATTCTTTTTATTAATAATATTAGCGAGCCACGTTGGAGGCGGTACGGAGGTTGTCGCCCTTGACACGGCCAAGGTAAGGCATCACGCAACGGAAGCCGATGTAGCACTTGGCGGTGTCCATGAACTCGTAGGTGCGGGTCTGGACCTGGATGAAGTATTTCTGATCCTTCCAGCTGCCACCACGGACCACTTTGCGTTTCATGGCCAGCGGGTCGTCATCCTTGGCGTCGTAGTTATAGTACGGGGTCACGGCATTGGCCACCTGGTAGGTCGACTCGTTGTAGGCGTCGAGGCACCACTCGCTGACGTTGCCAGCCATGTCGTACAGACCATAGTCATTGGGGGCATAGTGTCCGACCATGAGGGTCTTCACGCCACCATCGTCGTCATAGGCACCCTTGAGGGGCTCGTAGTTGGCCAGGAAACAGCCGTTCGGGTTACGCACATAGGGGCCACCCCAGGGGTAGCTCTGGCTGGCGATACCGCCACGGGCTGCGAACTCCCATTCGCTCTCGGTAGGCAGACGGAAGTCATTGAGGATGCTGTAGTTGATGTCCTCCAAGTGCTGGTTCAGCATATTGCTGCGCCACACGCAGAAGGCTTTGGCCTGACGCCAGCTGACGCCAACCACGGGGTAGTTGTCGTATGCGGGCGACGAGAAGTAGCTGCGGGTGAAGTCCTCGTTCATGCTGTATGCGTAGTCGTGCACCCAGCAGAGTGTGTCGGGATAGATGTTGATATACTCGCGCTGAATTTGGCTCGAACGGTTGTTCAGACCTTTGGGGCGCACAGCGAAGCTTGTGCCACGGTGCTCGCTCTTCGAAGCCACGTTGTTCTCTTTTTTGGCAGCAGCCTGGTAATCGATATAATAGTATTCATAATTCATCTTCGACACGTCGACCACGCGGCGGTGGTTGATGTCGATGAGATAGTAGCCGCCGTCAATCAAGGCCTGGCGCACATCGGCGTCGGCATAGTTGATTTTGGCCTTGCGGTTCAACTGCGGGGGATCCAGAGGTTCGCCATAGGCATCTTCCTCAATCAGGAAACCGTCGATACCGGCTTCGCCAAGAATGCGGCGGGCCACCGAGTCGCGAACGTCGTTCACAAACTGGCGGTACTCGTTGTTAGTGATTTCAGTTTCGTCCATGAAGAACGACTCAATCTGCATTTTGCGGGGCTGGGTGGTGGTCTCGCTGCCGTAGGTTACGTTCTGCGTGCCGGCACCCATGGTGTAGTTGCCTTGGTTGACGAAAACCATACCTCTGAGGTCGATGTCTTCAAAGTAGGGACGGTCATTCATTCCTACCAACTCTCCGTTGTTGGAGGTGCCGCAACTTACCATCAGGGCAGCCGAGGCGGCGAGCATGAAAAACAGCTTCTTCATATTGTAAAATATTTTATATTGTTCTTAAACGCGGATTTGTTAAAATTGTTTCATTATTAAATATATTTAACGCAAGTATAGCGTGTTGCCCGACACGGTGGGAGGCCGTTTCGGTACGCTGATCTGGAATGCCAGATTGAGGTAGAGTTCAAGTGAGCCGATGCTTCGGCCGTTGGCGAAGCCCAGCTTCGATGTTGTGAGGTCGTAGGCCACGCCAGCCTGCATAATCTTCAGGAAGTTGACGCCGGCCAGGAAGGAAACTGCGTCGCCCCAGCGGTATCCGATACCGCCCCAGAAGATGTTCTCGTAGTCCAGCAGACAGGCGATGTCGATTTGGAACACCGAGAAGTTCGAGGTCTTCAACAGGGCCGACGGCTTCAACTTGAGCGAGGGGTTGTATGGGAAGGTGTATTCGTACCCACCCATGAGGTATATGTTGCGCGAGTTCTGCAGGTTTAGTTCATCGCTTTTGGCACCCAGCAAATTCTTGACCGAGAGACTCAAATAGTACTGTCCCGGCACCTGATAGTAGACACCTGTGGAGAGGTCGATCAGAAAGTCAGACAGGTCGCGACCGTTTACCAGCGGGTCGCTAGTGGAACTTACGGGGTTGCCCGGATCTCCGGTCATGTCGTCACCACCCACAAGGTTGCTGGCGTTGAACTTGTAGTTTTGCAGGTCGGCCTCGACAGCGGCAGCCAGAGTACCGGCGCCCCAGAAAATGCGGAAGGCATAGTCGAGGGCTATGGTTGTGTTGTTATGGAAACCTACTTTCTCGGACGTGAAGTTCAAACCAATGCCGCCGTGCAGCCAACGCACCGGCATATCGAAGCTAAAGAGAAGGTCGGTGGGGGTCGAACCGGCCTCGCCGCCGGCGACCGACGGCTGCAGTTTCAGGCCTATCCACTGGTTTCTGTAGAGGATGGTGGCTTCGATGTTGCCAGAGCTACCTGCATAGGCAGGGTTATAGCTGAGACGGTTGAACATGAAATGTGTGTACTGGCCCTCGTTTTGTGCCTGTACGGTGGACAAAAATAGTACAAATAGCACCAAAAATGACGTTATTTTCGGCATCTTGTACTTGTTGTATTGTCTATTTATTGTCGCCACAACGGCTTGTTATTTAGTCTACTATAGCGTTATTGCCCCAATTTTACCCCTTGTGGGGCTATTCGGGTTTGAATGTGCAAAGATAATAATATTTATTTAATTGGCGAAAAAAAGTTTGTTTTTTTTTATTCACATGGTTTCACTTTGCCTTGTTTGAAGTTTCGGTGCAGGGCTCTGCACAGCTCGTCGACATTGCTTTTCGGAAGCCTCAGTTCGAGGGTTAGCTGCAGTGTGCTGTCTTCGAGGGTTTCAATCAGTACCTTGTCGCGGTATATCTCGGGCAGTTTGTCAATCATGGCAAGCGCTTCGCCGTGGGTCTTTGCTATGCCTAGGTCAATGTCGTATTTGGGCTCGTTCTTCTTCGGGTGTTCAGCAGGTTTGTTGGTTTTGGATTTGACAACGGCGTTTTTTACTGTTTTTTTCGCTTTCGTTGTGTCAGGAACAGCTACTTTGGAGCCCGGTGCTGGGTTCAACCGTGAATATACGCTGTCGAACATGGTCTCCTGTGCAGCCCAGCGCTCGTACCAATCGCCCTTCAGCAGCCGTACTGTCACAGGCTGCATTCCTTTGATGCCTATGGCGTTGGCGGCGCGGTGGCTGAGGTCGAACACACCTCGTTTGGGACATCGGTCGTTGACTCGCACAATCACCTGCAGGCCGCTGTTGCGGTTGGTCACCATCACGTAGGTGCCGAGTTTGATTTTCCAATGGGCTGCTGTGAATTTGTTTTGATCGAAAATCTCGCCGTTCGAGGTTTTGCGACCCTCGAAGCGGTCGTGGTAGTAGGTGCCTTTGTTTGGGTACTCGGTCACTGTGTCCTCGCTCGAGTAGTTCTGCGCTTGCACGACAGCCGTTGACAGAGCGAACAATGCCGTTAGTGTCAGCATTCTGCCGGCACGCCATGTACACCTTGCTATCTTCTGAATGCTTACCATATCACTGCATCTGGGTGAAACCATTGGCCGTGCAGGCGTAACACCTGTTCTATTACGTCGCGTACGCACCCATGGCCGCCTTCAAAGAGCGACACATAGTCGACCATTTCTTTGATTTCCACCGCTGCGTCGGCGGGACAGCAGCTTACGCCGGCGCGCTTCAATATCGGATAGTCCGGCAGGTCGTCGCCCATCACGAGTACCTCGTCTTCGTTCAGGTTGTTCTCTTTCAGGAATCGTTCGTAGGTCTCTATTTTATTGCCACAGCCCGTGTAGCACTGGTCCACACCGAGCATGGCCATGCGGTTGTTGATGCTCAGCGACGTGGCACCGCTTATGACGGCCACAGTGTAGCCTTTCTTCACAGCATACTGCACGGCGAAGCCATCCTTGATGTTGCCGCAGCGAACGGCTTCTTTGTCGGCATATACCCACACATCGCCGTTGGTCATCACGCCGTCGAAGTCGAATACGAAGGCTTTGATCTTGTGTAGTTTCTCTTTATAGTTTATCATCCTTTTACTTGCTGCTTTAGGTTTGATACAAATAGTTTAAAACTATGGCTTTGCCATCTCGAGCATCTGCTCGTATACGGCGCGCCAACCCTTCCATCCGAACAATTCGCCGAGGTTCTGGTTGTGGATTATGCAACAGAAATTGCCGCCAACGGCTCGCACGTCGCCTATCAGTTTCCGGTAAGCCTCAACGGCTTCGTCTGGACTTAGTTTCAAATATTTCTGCAGTGTGGTGTCCATCACACAGAAGGGGTGGATTATCAGTTCTGTCTCCTGGTCGCGTTCGAGGTTGTAAAATGGATATGGTGAACTTATGCCGGCGCGGAATCCAATTGCATCGGCATAGCCCATTGTGTAGTCGTCGGTCAATCCTGCATGTAGCAGTGTGTTGTAGCTCGTCGGCATGCGCAGTCGCAGGAAGTGGTAGCGTGCTTTCGAAATTGTACGGTGCAGTATGTTCTCCAAACGGCGGGTCTCGATGTCCACAGTCTTAGGCTGTTCCAACGCGTTGTAGCCTGGGTGTATACCCATGCTGGCGTAGTCATCGAGGTGTTTGAGCAGTTCGCTGGTGTGAGGATTTAGGTAGTTGGATGGTTTGTCGTATTGGTCGTAGTCGGCGACGAGTGCGAAGAATATCAGTTTTGAACCAGGCCGTTGTCTATACAAATCTATGATGTAGTCGAAGTTGTCGAATGGATCATGTTCTTTGTGCGTCAGCACGCGCCAGCGGCGCCGGACCTCGACGAGGTCGCGCCGCGCAAAGAGGTCGCGCAGGGTGCCGACGACCGTGCGGAACGCTCCTTTGTGGGCATAGCACCAAGCGGCGTCGATGTCCACGGTCTGCACAAAATGGTAGTTGCGTGGCGCTATGCATAGGTCGGGGAAGCGCTTGTTCAACAATTGCCTGAGCATCTCGGCCCATTGGTCGACCACCGGTAGGTGCAGGAATCCGGTCTGCCCGGCTAGGCTTTGTGAGGCCTCGAATCGTCCGTGCAGGTCTTGTCTGTGCGGCAGGTATTCCTCGTAGCGGCTCACCATGAAAAAGGTGGCGGCAAAGAGGTCGAACTCCATGTCGGTGTCATGTCCGTAGACCGGGAACAGCATCCACTGGCCGTCACGTTGGAATGGCCGTGGGTCTTGCTCTTCAATCGAGGTCTGCATCAGCAGACGGCAACTCTTGATGTGCAGGCTGTCGCCCACCCGTCGTGGGCCATAACATAGTTTGGCCCCATCGAACGACAGGAAGTAACCTTCGTCGGTGGTGATGCTAAACTCGGTGCGCAGCAGGTGTTTGAAAACAACACCAAGCGTGTAGCCCAGTCGGTTGGTCAGTTTCGGAACATATATCAGCAGCATGTCAGGGTGCAAATATACGGATTTTTTTTGATTGCGAAGTCTGAAGTGTCAGCGGGATGCCCAAGGGTAAGGCCAAGTTGTTGTCGCCCAGATGGCCGAACGGGGCGCCGAAGGCCACGGGGTAGTCTTTGTCGGCCACGGCTTCCATCACTATCTGCTCTGCCGTGCGGCCGAAGGGGACGCTGTTGTCGTGCATGTCGCTGAGCCCGCCTACCAGCAGTCCCGCCAGTCCGTCGAGCATGCCGGCGCGTCGCAGCGCCTGCATCATGCGGTCTATATGATATAGGTATTCGTCAAGGTCTTCTATCAGCAGTATCTTGCCGCGCGTCTCCACCTGCGAGCGCGAGCCAAGCAGGCTGTAGAGTATCGACAGGTTGCCGCCCACCACCGGCGCGTGGGCCTCGCCCTTGCGGTTCAGCGGCGACGGCTCCCATTCATAGTCAACGTAATCGCGATTTTTTCCGAAGAGGAAGTCGTGCATCGAGCATGTGGCAGGTGTGGGCTGGGACTGGAAGTTTATCGGCATGGTGGCGTGCAGTGTCGGCAGGCCCAGGGTGGCATATATGTGGCTGTGTAGCACGGTGATGTCGCTATAGCCCACCACCCACTTGTGGTGCTCGGCAAAGCGTGTGAAGTCGAGCCTGTCGATGATGCGCACGGTGCCATAGCCGCCGCGGCAGCAAAAGATAGCGCGGATACTCTCGTCGTCTAGCAACTCCTGCAGCAGTGCTGCACGGTGGCTGTCGCTGCCCGCCAGCTGCCCCTCGGCGGCATAAAGCCCTTCGGGTACAACCACTTCGAGACCCCACGACTCCATTTCGGCTATGGCCGGAGCCATCTCCTCGGGGCTCACCTTGCGCGCCGGTGCCGCCAGCGCTACGCGGTCCCCTTTCGTCAGGTATGGTATCCTGTTCATGTTTTAAATAACGGCAGTCTTTATGAATTATTGTATATATATGTCAATATTTCCATTCCTTTTTAGAGTTTTATGTGAGTTCAATTTTGTCACGAAATTGCACTTTTTTTTGTCGTATGGAAAAAAGTTCGTATCTTTGCATTTTCAAAACTATACTAAAAACAACACCTTAGATATTATGACTTTAAAGGAAATCGTTGACAAACTCGGCGCCACCGTGGGTCTCGGTGCCGACAAGCTGGATAGGGAAGAGGAGTATTGCTTCGCTTCCGACCTTATGAGCGACGTGCTCACCCTTAAGGATACGCCGGTGCTGGTTACCGGACTGTGCAACGTGCAGACCATCCGCACCTGCGACATGGCCAACCTCGAGGTGGTCATCTTCGTGCGCGGCAAGCGCCCCACCGAGGACATGGTGGAGCTGGCCGACGAGAACGACATGATTCTCATCTGCACACCCTACTCGATGTTCAAGACCTGCGGCATCCTCTACGGAGCCGGCATGAAACCACTTTACTAATGTGTGAATGCTTGAATGTGTTAATGCTTGAGTGCTTGCGCAGTCAAATACTCAAACAATCAGGCAGTCAAACGATCAAACAATCCTAAAGATGCATCAGGAATACACAGTTATAGAAGGCGACTTTGTGAACGCCGGCAAGGCTTCGAGCTCGGTGAAGAAGACCTTGAAGCAGCTCAACGTCAACCCGCAGGTGGTGAAGCGTGTCGTTGTGGCCCTCTACGAGGCCGAGGTGAACGCCATCGCCCACGCCTACGGCGGCAAGGTGATTGTCGACATCGACGCCGACAAGATACACATGGTGGTGGCCGACAAGGGTCCCGGCATACCCGACATAGCACTGGCCATGCAGGAAGGCTACAGCACCGCACGCCCCGAGGTGCGCGATATGGGCTTCGGCGCCGGCATGGGCCTGCCCAACATGCAGAAGAATGTCGACAAGATGAACGTCACCAGCGAGGTGGGCGTAGGCACCACCGTCGAGATGGAAGTCAACTTCCAGTAGTTAAGTAGTCAGTAGTTAAGTAGATAAGTAGGAAATGACTTTTTTTCACGCTTTACAGATTGACGAGGAGCGCTGCATAGGATGCTCGCGCTGCATGAAGATTTGCCCCACCGAGGCAATACGTATCTTCGGTGGCAAAGCCTCCATACAGGAACACCGTTGCGTCGACTGCGGCAAGTGCTACGAGGTGTGCCCTGTCGAGGCTGTGGCCATCAAGGACGACGACTTCGAGGCCTTCCGTCAGTATCCCCACTCCGTGGCCCTGTTGCCCGCCGTGTTCATGGGCCAGTTTCCCGACGACATCAGCGTGTCTAAGGTCTACGCCACGCTCTATGAACTGGGCTTCGCCCATGTGATGGAGGTGGAGAGCGCCGCCATGATCTACCGCGACGCCAAGGAGCGCTACGCCAGGGAACACCCCGACATCAGACCCCTTATCTCGTCGTTCTGCCCAGCCATCGTACGCCTTATACAGATAAAATACCCCTCGCTGGCCGAGAATGTTATGCCCATCAAGGTGCCGCTCGACCTCAGTGCCATGTATGCCATAGAGGAATTGGTAAGCCGCGGCATTCCACGCGAGGAGATAGGCCTCTTCTATATCACTCCATGCGCTGCCAAGGTGGCCGCCGTCAAAGCCCCCGTGGGCGAGGAGAAGAGCGTCATAGATGGCGTCATCAACATGAACTCGCTCTTCAACCGCGTCTACAAGCGCATGAAGGACAATGGCAAGGACCATCAATACAAGCCGCTGACTCGCCAGCGCCTCTCGGCCGATGCCATCCTCAGCACCCTCACCAACGGCGAACGCCGCATCTGTCCCGCCAAGCGCAGCTATTCTATCGACGGTATCCAGAACGTGATGGACTTCCTCGACAAGCTGGAGAACGACGAGGTGGAAGGTGTGGAATTCCTCGAGCTGAGGGCCTGCGACCAGAGCTGCGCCGGTGCACTGCTCTCGTGCGACAACCGCTTCCTCTGCGGCGAACGTATGTATGCCCGTGCCCGCAAGGCCGCCGAGCGCGAGCGCAACGGCGAGATGCCGCGCGACCGCGAAATGGAGAAATACCGCGAGTATCTGATTGAACATTCGCTAGTCGACGAGGTGCAACCCCGTTCGATGATGGTGCTCGACAGCGACATCGGCAAGGCCCTCGAGAAGATGGAGAAGATCGAGAAGATGAAGGGTCATCTGCCGCAGATAGACTGCGGCGTGTGCGGTGCGCCCACGTGCGAGGCTTTCGCCACCGACGTAGTGTGTGGGCAATCCAAGCTTGACCAGTGTGTCTTCTACCGCCTGCACCTCGAGGCCAAGGGCAAGATGACCCTCCATGAGGGCCGCTCGAACATGTACTCCGTGTGGGGCGACGACCGCATCAGCGGCGAGATAGAAGTGTAGCCCTTATAGTGAAGTATAAGCCCTGAAATAAAGCATATTAGATAAAAGACTCACCAAATGTGGTGAGTTTTTTTGTTAAAAGTTGATTTTATATTGTTTTTATTTTGTATATTTGCCAAGTCATATATGGGCGTATTGTCTATATATGTAATTGATTATTAGTAATAAACAAATAATATTAATCCTAAAAAGTCACATTTATGACAAAAGTAAAATCTTTAGCTGACCTGAAGGCCATGCGCGAGAAACTCCAGTCGAACCTCGACATCCGTGAGAAGGCTGAGAATCCCGATGCACTTGTCCAGATCAAGGTCGCCATGGCCACTTGCGGTATCGCCGCCGGTGCCAAGCAGGTTATGGAACACATGATGCAGAAGGCCGACGAGCTCCACATCCCCGCCGTCTTCACGCAGACCGGCTGCATGGGCTACTGCCACGCCGAGCCCACCCTCGAGGTGCGCGTTCCTGGCAAGGACCCCATCGTCTTCGGCCACGTCGACAACAACCGCGCCGATGAAATCCTCACCAAGTACGTCCAGAACGGCGAACTCGTCGAGGGCATCATCCCCGTGAACTACGAAACCATTGACAAGTAAATTAAAGCTGTGAGCTGTAAGCAGTAAGCTGTAAGTGGGCTGACGCGGCCACGACGGCCACCGCCCCACTTAAAACTTAAAACTTAAAGCTTAAAACTAGAAAAGATTATGGCAAAATACAAAATGCATATTCTGATCTGCGGCGGTACCGGATGCAAATCCAGCAACAGCCTCCAGATCATCGAGAACTTCAAGAATATTCTCGCCGAGAAGGGTCTCGCCAACGAGGTGCAGGTCATCAAGACCGGTTGCTTCGGATTCTGCGAGAAGGGCCCCATCGTGAAGATCATGCCCGACAACACCTTCTACACCCAGGTTAAACCCGAAGATGCCGAACGCATCGTCAACGAGCACATCATCAAGGGCCGTAAGGTCCCCGAGCTGCTCTACACCAACCCCGAGAACAAGGAGCACGTCAGCGACTCGAAGCACATGGACTTCTATCGCAAGCAGATCCGTATCGCCCTCCGCAACTGCGGCTTTGTGGATCCCGAGAACATCGAGGAGAGCATCTCCCGTGGCGGTTACGAGGCTCTGGCCAAGTGCTTGACCGAGATGACCCCGCAGCAGGTTATCGACGAGATCACCAAGTCCGGCCTTCGCGGTCGCGGCGGCGCCGGCTTCCCCACCGGTGTCAAGTGGGGTCTCTGCGCCAAGAACCAGGCCGACCAGAAGTACATCATCTGCAACGCCGACGAGGGTGACCCCGGCGCCTTCATGGATCGTTCCATCCTCGAGGGTGACCCCAACAGCATCGTCGAGGCTATGGCCATCGGCGGCTACGCCATCGGCGCCACCAAGGGTCTCGTCTACATCCGTGCCGAGTATCCTCTGGCTATCGAGCGTCTGAAAATCGCCATCAACCAGGCCCGCGAGTATGGCCTCCTCGGTGAGGACATCCTCGGCAGCGGCTTCAACTTCGATATCGAACTCCGCTACGGCGCCGGCGCTTTCGTCTGCGGTGAGGAGACCGCTCTGATCCACTCCATGGAAGGCCAGCGCGGCGAGCCCACCTTGAAGCCCCCGTTCCCCGCTGTCCGCGGCTATATGGACAAGCCCTCGAACGTGAACAACGTCGAGACCTTCGCCAACATCCCCATCATCATCACCAAGGGCGCCGACTGGTTCCGCACCATCGGTACCGAGAAGTCGCCCGGAACCAAGGTGTTCGCCCTCGCCGGCCAGATCAACAACGTAGGTCTGATTGAGGTTCCCATGGGCATCACCCTGCGTGAGATTATCTACGAAATTGGTGGCGGTATCAAGGACGGCCGCGAGTTCAAGGCCGTTCAAACCGGTGGTCCTTCCGGCGGCTGCCTCACTGCCAAGCACCTCGACACCGAGATCGACTACGACAGCCTCGTGGCTGCCGGCTCGATGATGGGCTCCGGCGGTATGGTCGTCATGGACGAGACCTCTTGCATGCCTGCTATCGCCAAGTTCTACCTCGAGTTCACCTGCGAAGAGAGCTGCGGTAAGTGCACTCCCTGCCGCGTGGGTAACAAACGCCTCTGCGAACTGCTCGAGAAGATCACCGACGGCCGCGGTACCATGGACGATCTCTACGCCCTCCGCAACCTGGCTGCCGTCATCAAGGACAGCGCCCTCTGCGGCCTTGGCCAGACCTCGCCGAACCCCGTGCTCAGCACCCTCGACAACTTCTGGGACGAGTACGTCGAGCACGTCGTCGACAAGAAGTGCCGCGCTGGCGTCTGCAAGAAACTCATGAAGTACGTCATCGATCCCGAAAAGTGCATCGGCTGCGGCAAGTGCCAGAAGGGCTGCCCCGCCGAAGCTATCAGCCGTACCGACTATATCGCCCCGGGCCACAAGCTGGCTTCGATGGTGATCGACGCCACCAAGTGCATCAAGTGCGGCGCCTGCATCGGCAACTGCAAATTCGGTGCTATTTCGACCAAATAAACCTTAAAAGAATATAGAAATGATTAATGTCACTATAGATAACAAAGCGATCCAGGTCCCCGAAGGCACCACTATTCTGAAAGCTGCCCGCATGGCCGGTATCGATATCCCGACGCTCTGCTACTTCGAGCTCGACGGAATGAAATTTGAAAACAAACCCGGCGGATGCCGCGTCTGCATGGTTGAGGTCACCAAGGACTTCAACGGCAAGCCCCGCCGCAACCTGGCCCCTGCCTGCGCCACCGACTGCGTGGAAGGCATGGAGGTCCTCACCGCTTCGCCCCGCGCCCTCAACGCCCGCAAGACCGTCCTCGAGCTGATCCTCAGCGACCACCCGAACGACTGCCTCCAGTGCGAGAAGAGCGGCGACTGCGAGCTGCAGGCCCTCGCCGCCAAGATGGGTATCCGCGAGATCCCCTTCAAAGGCGAGCAGAGCCACTATGAGAAAGACACTACCCTCAGCGTCTACCGCGACATGGACAAGTGCGTCTACTGCCGCCGCTGCGAGACCATGTGCAACAAGTTCCAGAGCGTGGGTGCTCTGAGTGGCGTCAACCGCGGCTTCCCCTCGGTGGTGGCTCCCGCCTTCGAGCAGAAACTCGGCGACAGCTCCTGCGTCAACTGCGGCCAGTGCGTCCAGGTGTGCCCCGTGGGTGCCCTCACCCTCGTCGACAACATCAACGACGTGCGTAAGGCTCTCGCCGATCCCACCAAGACCGTCGTCGTGCAGACCGCTCCCGCCGTCCGCGTGGCCCTCGGCGAAGAGTTCGGCATGGAACCCGGCACCATCGTCACCGGCAAGATGGCTGCTGCTCTGCGCCGTCTCGGCTTCAACTATGTGTTCGACACCGACTGGAGCGCCGACCTCACCATCATGGAAGAGGGCACCGAGCTCCTCGGCCGCGTGAAGGCTTTCCTCGGTGGCGACAAGAACGTCAAGCTGCCGCTGTTCACCAGCTGCTGCCCCGCTTGGGTCACCTTCTACGAGAAGAACTTCCCCGACCTGCTCGACTACCCCTCGACCGCCAAGTCGCCCCAGGGTATGTTCGGCGCCGTGGCCAAGAACTACTTCGCCAACAAGATTGGTGTGAAGCGCGAAGACATGGTCGTCGTCTCCATCATGCCCTGCCTCGCCAAGAAGAGCGAGTGCGCCCGTCCCGAGCTCGGCAACGGCAAGGATCAGGATGTCGACTTCAGCCTCACCACTCGTGAGCTGGCCCACATGCTCAAGCAGAACAATATCGACCTCAACCACCTTCCCGAGGAAGACTTCGACAGTCCTCTCGGCCAGTCGACCGGTGCTGCCGTCATCTTCGGCGCCACTGGCGGCGTGATGGAGGCTGCTGTCCGTACCGCCTACGAGGTGTACTGCGGCAAACCGCTGCCCAAGATCGACCTCGAGGCCGTCCGCGGCATCTTCGGCGACAGCGTCCGCGAGGCCACCGTCGACTTCAACGGCCTGCCCGTCAAAGTCGCCGTCTGCTACGGTCTCTCGAATGCCCGCAAGCTCATGGAAGAGGTGCGCAACGGTAATCCCAACGGCTACCACTTCATCGAGGTGATGGCTTGCCCCGGCGGTTGCATCGGCGGTGCCGGTCAGCCCTACCACCATGGCAACAGCAACATCATCCAGAAGCGCATGGAAGCCACCTACCGCGAGGATGCTGGCAAGCCCATCCGCAAGAGCCACGAGAACCCCGACATCATCGCCATCTACAAGGAGTACTACGGTGAACCCTGCGGCCACCTCAGCCACGAGCAGGTCGAGACAACGAAATAAATTAATAATGGGAGTTAAAGAAGTTAGAGTAGTTAAAGAAGTTAGAGACAATAGCACCGTCCAGAACATTTGTCTTTAACTCCGAGCGCGAAGCGCGATAACTTCTTTGAATTCTTTAACTCCCCCAAAAGAAAAGTAAAATGGCTAACATTAAGATATCCGAAGAAAAAATCAACATTATCAAAGACGTCTGCAAGAGCTTTGGTAACCGCAGCGGCGAGGTCATCAACGTCCTCCACCAGGTGCAGGGTAAGTTCGGCTACCTGCCCGCCGAGGTCCAGGAAGTCATCGCCCACGAGTTGAACATGCCCGTGGCCAAGGTCTATGGTATCGTCTCCTTCTACAGCTTCTTCACCATGGAGCCCAAGGGCGAGCACCCCATCGACATCTGCCTGGGTACCGCCTGCTACGTCCGTGGCGCCGAGAAGGTCCTCGATGCCTTCCAGCGTAACCTGGGCATCCAGGTTGGCAAGTGCACCCCCGACGGCAAGTTCAGCCTGAACACCCTCCGTTGCGTCGGTGCTTGTGGTCTGGCCCCCGTCGCCATGATTGGCGAGAAGGTCTACGGCCGTCTCACCCCCGACCTTGTCCCCGGCATCCTCGCCGAGTACAAATAAGTCAACAACTGACTTAACAGTAGAGCGGGGCATCCATTCGGATGCCCCGCTCTTGTATTTGATGTCTATCAGGTTCTACAATATCTTTCCAGCCCTTCGCATGCGGTCGGTAAGGGGTGTCGGGGTGGCTATTATGGGCGAGGTGGTGACGTCGCGCTGCTCGCCATCGATGTTGAACGTCAAGGTGGCTCCGTCATTGCGTACGTCGATGGTTACGGGAGCACCCATGACGAGGGGCAGGTTCACATCACCGTGGCCCGCGGGGAATCCGCAGAGCATCGGTATGCCGTAGGACTCCACCAACAGGCGTATCATCTCTTCGACATTCTCATAGGTGAACTCCGACCCGCAGCCCTCGAACTCGCCCAGTATGATTCCCTTGCAGCGGTCAAGCACGCCGTTCATCTGCAGGATGCGCATCTGACGGTCGATGTTGTGCATCGACTCGCCGACCTCCTCGACAAAGAGGATAAGGTCCTGGCCCATCGTGGCGTCGGCCTGCGAGCCCACGTTGGGAGCGAAAGTGCAGAGGTTGCCGCCCACCAGTACGCCGCTGGCCATTCCAGTTATGTTCTGGGCATGGGCGGGCAGGTGATAGCAAGGGACCTGCCCCATCAGCAGGTCGCGCATCATGGTGCTGGTCTCGTCGGTGCCGCCATTTGCCAGATAGGAGCTCATGGTGCCGTGGACGCTCATCACTCCGGCGCGGCTCAGCAGGCCGTGCAGGGTACTGATGTCGCTGAAGCCGACGAGCCATTTGGGCGAAGCGGTCAGCACGGCAAGCGGAATATGGTCGATGAGCTGTATGGTGCCGTAGCCGCCGCGGTTGCAGATAATGGCCTTGATGCTCGGGTCGTTGAACGCCCAGAGGATGTCGCTGGCGCGCTCGTCGACGGTACCGGCATACTTCCCGTCGACTATCTTACCCACATTGGGTCCGATGACGGGCACTAGGCCCCACGACCGCAGCACGTTGGCGGTAGCCTCGACATTCTCCATCGGGGTGTAATAGGCCGGAGAGATAAGTGCCACCGTGTCACCGGCATTCAGATAGACCGGTTTCACACATTTGAGCGCCACGTTTCCGTCGGGTGTGGGTTCCGGACGGACCTCTTCCTTTCCGCACGACGCGAAGACCAGCGTCGCAATCGTCAGCAATAGCAATGTTTTTCTCATAATAGTTGTTTTTTTTCAGAATGCAAAGATACAAATAAAATGGTTCTCCGCAAATATATTTCACATCTATTGCTCCGAATTTGCCAAGCCGACGGCACACCACGACGAAGTCTCGTTAGCTTTCGAAAAGATACTAACGCATTCCCACATTCCCACATTCGCACATTCTTAAAGCACATTCCCACATTTAAGCTTATTGTTTCTTCGGTGATCCTTCGGCGATCTCTCGACGGTGTTGGCTCACTGTCCCTTCTTCGTGGCTTCTTCGCCCCCTTCTTTGTGGGTTATACAATCCTTCTTTGTGGATTCTATGAAATCAACTCACATTATTCTTTTGCACTTGCATTAATTTGTTCCGCAATTTGTTTTATCTCTCTAAATATTTCCTCCATTTCTTCATCTGAAACATCTATAATGCTGGGAAAATCCATACTCGCTGATATCTCAGACTTTGAAGCTATTTCGTCTTTGACATTTTTGTCAATGGCATCCAGAGCGGATTGTGGCAGATTCTCCAGTTGAGAAATGGCATTATCAACCATTCCCATTATTCTGCCTTGTATCGAGGCAAATTCAGGATATACATATTCTGATTTCAGATGTATCCCCAACTCCAGAATATCTGCATATCTATTTGCAAATCGTTTTGCCACATGGTACAGCTGACGGAAATCAGAGTCATCCTTTTTATAGGAATCGAAGAATTCTTCTTCCAACCTTATTTCAGATCTGAAATAGAAAGCAATCTCATCAAAAATATCCTTAATCCATCTGGCAAACTCACGTAGGCTTTTCTGTGTATAACCGGCGTTGAGAAGGTGAGAATATTTGTAGTCAAGTTTCAAGTCCACATGGCGTTCCATCTCATCTTTCATCACTTGGAAGAAGAACCGTTCCACATAGTTTTTCTCTTTATAGACAAGCAAGCGATATGCCTCTGGTGAGATATGAGGGAATATCCATTTTTTATCAATGGCATCAACCTTGTTTCGCACCGATAAAGAGTGTTTCATCAGAATAGACAATTGTGTTTTCATTGTTTTTAGAATGTCATCAACGCTGTTGTATTCAAAATTCCAAAGACTTCTCTCTTGTCTAACCTCATCAATAAACTTGCACACTTTCAGAAATTCAGAGTTTTCATCAAGTTGACCCTCTAACAGTACTTTCTGCCGTAGTGTCTCACTATGGGTGAATGTGTAGATGGGTATGCCCTTATCCTGTGCTGTTTGGAGTTCCATATGTGTAACAGAGCGACCCGTTCGCGGAACAATGTTCCCGTAGTTGTCTTTTATTATGAGAATAAAGATGTCAGCCTCATCACGGACAATGTCAATGCAGTTGTCTATAGTGTTCTTTGACGGATCAATAGGAAATGTAAATGATTCTGAAAGAATCGCATTGTGCCCTAAATTTTCAATTTCACTCTTTAAGATCAGACGGTCCTGGTGCAAGTCTCTGCATGTAGAACTTATAAATATATTTATCTTTGACATAGTGTCGTTTTTTCTAATTATGAATTACTTTCGCTTTATATATATATTGGCCGCACTATACAGTATTGTATCTCCATATTTTTTTAAAAGAGGTATTTTTATTTTTCTTCCATAAACCATGAATCCTGACTCATTTAACTCTTTTATTAATTTGGAATACGAGAATTCCATACGTGTAATTTCGATGGGTTCCAAATCTAAGAAAATATCCATAAAATCAGTAATCTCTTGCCAAAATCCACCTATAAGTTCGGCCTCGTTCTCTGATTGTATTTCATCATTAAATTTGTTAATAGCAACTGATCCTCCAATGATAGAAACCAAATCAGTTCCATTATTTATTAATGAAAAAACCGCCATCTTTTTTGGTTTTAAGCTCTGTCTAACCCAGTTTTCATGTTCCTTTTTTATTTCAGCAAGTTTCGCAACTGTGTATTTACTAAAATTGGCAGGGTCATCTATCTCTTTATGGTGATTTCTACATAATAAAATGATGTTGTCGTATGCGTCATAATCACCGTAGTTCTCAATATGTCTTGGTCCATTAGGTTTAGGACTTACAATATGACATTCTTCTCCAATATTAAAATCGTCGGTATCGATACTAGTAAAGAATTCTTTTCTACATATTGCACATCTATTACCAGATTTAGCCCAAAGGTCTTTCCGTACTTTATCAGGAATACTCATATCTATATTTTTTTGCAAAGATACGATTTTTCTGAAATAAATGATAAAAAAAAGTGGGCACATCAAAGAAAGTGCCCACGTGTATTGTGTTGAACTTAAATGACGTCATCTAATTACCACCACCCTACGGGCGGGATAGGCGCCTATCTTTATCATGTAGGTGCCGCTGACTGGTGCGTCGAATCGCAGCGAAGTGTAGTTGTCCTGTTTTATGGCGAGCACACGTCCACTTGCATCATACAGCGTCACAGTGTTGCCAGATGCACCGTCGACAACTATCTGTCCATTGCTGGAGTATACCTTTGCGTTCAGTACCTCGGCGCCGTCGATGCCCTCGCCGCTGATATAAATGGTATCATGTATGGTGATGGTATCATGAAGCCAAATGGTGTCATGCACCGGTACTTCAATATAAGCAAATACGGTGTCGTGCACTGGGACATTGATATAGGCAATCACTGTATCATGTACAGTTATGTATGTTGTGTCATGCACTAGAGTCTCTACACTCACATAAGAAGTGTCATGCATCGTAATGGTATCATGTATATAAACTGCATAGAATGTTGTGTCATGAATATATTGATTAACATATTGTATAGTCGTATCATGGATATAATTGTCAATGTATAGAGTATCGTGCAAATAAATGGTATCATGAGGCAGTGGACCGTCACCAAAAGCGGCCACGATGGTCTGATTTTGTGAAGCGATAAATGATAGAGGGTTTTCTTGAGAGCCAGTACTCCAGCCAATAAAGTGTGAGCCAACAAAAGGAATGGCTGTCAATGTGACACTGTCGCCAATGGTATAGTTTCCGCCTCCTGTGACACCGCCGCGTGTGAAATCATTAACTGAAGTTGTGATGGTAACACACCCTTCAATAATATTGCTCGTGTAATTCCCCCAAATTGAAGAACTTTGATAACTTATCAGAGCTCCGCATGGGACATATATTGCGGGAATATGATTTAGCCCATAAAATGGAGTACAATAATCCCCATTAGAATCAATAAGATTCGTATGTGGAGGATTTCCTCTAAATTGTATACTAATAAGATTATTACATCCTCCAAAGCCGCCGCAGGACATAGAGATTACGGAATTGCCTATTGTTACCGACAGTAAACCGCTACAATTGTAGAAAGCACCATCGCCGATAAATGTTACAGTATTTGGTATAGTTACTGATGTTAAGGAGACACATTCGTAAAAAGCATATTGACTAATACTTTTTACGGGATATGTTATGCCGTTATTTTCCACACTATCAGGAATAATTAAAATACCAGTAGGTTTAGAATAGCCTAAATACGCATTATCCCAAGATGAACCTGGATATGTTACAAAAGCTGAGCTGTCGAATATGTAGTAATACAATGTCTGCCCACTTGGTGCAACCGCGGAGAAGTCGTAGCCCTGCGACATTGCAGATGCTACCGACAGCATTGCGGCTAAAACGAATAATACTTTTTTCTTCATAATGTCTATTGTTTAAATTTAATATTCCTTTCCAATAGGCACATAAAAAAGAGCGCGGGTTGTAAGTCATCACTTATCCCGCACATTAGGCCTTCGCATTGCCATTCCGCCAAGGATAAGCAATGCCGAGCCCACGCTGTCGATATATACAACAAAGGTATATACGCACCAATGGACGTTAGCGATTGCCCTATCGTGTGGCGGAAGATGAAGTTGCGAAGTTCAATGTGCCGCAGATAAAACGTTCAACTCAACGTCTTTTATATGTCCTGTCATCCCTCCAGATGACGCTGCAAAAATACAAATAAAAAATGAATATGCAAAAAAATACAGCAAATCTCTCTAAAAACAAAAAGTGGTCAATTATGACCACTTTATATAACAGCGAAAAAAAACGATTCAGACTTATGTATTTATTCTTCTATTTACTTGTTTCGATATGTTGTCTTTTTTGTTGTTATTTCGACTGCAAAGATACGAATAATTTCTTGTTTGGCAAAATAATCTTTAGCGGTTAGTCCTCCGTGCGATTCTCCCAGCGCTGGCGGGCAGCCTCCAGACCTTTATGCAGCTGGCGTTGCAGCAGTTCTTTGGATGGTAACTCGGGTTTGAGGTCTGTATATTCAGTTTGTCCATAATCTATAACCCATAAGTTTTCTTGGTCGACTTCAATGTGTTTTCTCCCACAGTGTATGCGTAACATGCGACAGGCATGAACTGAAGGCAACCATAGGGCAGCTCTTTCTTCCCAGTTTCTGAAATGGAGGTGACGATGGCATGCGTCAATCCGTTATTTTTCATAAATGTCTCTAACGATTTTAGTTCGGACAGGGGATTTGCAAAGGGTTTGTTGGTCCATTTTACCTCAACGGCCCATTCCGGTTTCTGTCGGGCTTCATTTATACCAACAATGTCCACTTCACCTTGTTTTTTCTGCCCTTCGTTCCAGTTGGCGTAAGCGATATTGGCATTTCGGGGTATCCATTGCGCATATACCGCTGTTTCCACCATATTGCCAATTACCTCGTCGTTTTCATCGATGGGTTGGAATAGAGCACAACGCAGCGAAGGGTTGGTCAAATAGAGCTTGAACAATACTTCCCTCTTATAGGCCTTGGCTGTATCGTCAGCCCTGCGAATCTTTTTTACCAGAAATGCTGCTTCAAGATACTGTATATATTTGCGGAGAAGTTCTTTTTTTACTCCAGATTCTTTGGACAATCCTTCATAAGAGAACTGTGAGCCGGAATGATAGGCAATCATGGTAAAAAGAGAGTTCAACTCCTGAACATCGGTTATTCCATACAGGCTGGGTAGGTCTCGCAGTAAAACTTTGTCGATGATATCGTGTCGGATGAACTGTCCTGGATTCTCTTGGATTCGCTGGGAAAAGACAACCTCGGGATAACCACCATAGTTTATATAGTCGACGAACAACTTGTTCACCTTTGCAATGTCGATGGTGCTATTGCCCACAATAGTTCCGTTTGCCCATCCCATCTCCACAGGATGCATCAGTTGCCCATAATCTTTCAGGTGCACATATTCGTAGAATGTCAATGGAGGAAGATTGAAGTCGGTGAAACGTCCGGCGCCACTTTCGTCACTCCGTTTCTTCAACTCGGCAGCAGCCGATCCTGAAGCTACAAACTTTACGTTGTGATAGGTGTCAACCAAAGATTTCAGATTTACCTCCCAATCTTTTAAGTATTGTATTTCGTCGAAAAACACATAGAAACGCTCTTTGCAGTCTGATTTACCCAACGCCTGTTTGGCCAGATTAAACAACTGCTCGAGCAGAATCTTGTTATAGATAGGGGTTTCTACCGAAATATATATGATGTTCTGTGGAGAAACACCATCGTCAATCAATCGCTGTATAGAATGATACAACATGACCGTCTTGCCAACGCGACGAGGCCCCATTAGAATAAGGGCTCGCCTTACCTCAGTATCACACACCAAAGGATAGAAGATATCAAGGTATAAACGGGGGCGCATCTGGGAATAGTATTTCGCTATTTCATTTTCCGTCCACCATGGATTATCCACCCTAAGTCTACCAATAACCTGTTTCTCAATCAGTTCGTTGTAAATCATATCATTATATTTAGACTGCAAAAATAGTACTTTTTTTGTTAATATGCAAATATTTTATTAAATAAGGTGCTTTTTTTGTGCTTAATATTTGTTTTTGTAATAAAATAAGCATGAAATACCACGTTTAATAAACTAAAATATTATTAAGAAAACAATACCCGGCCCCAAAGCATAAAAATACATGTGTGAAATTAATAATCAATCATAATCGACACTAATACAGTGTGTTATGTGTGAATTTACAAATAAGCATGTTTGAACATGCTTAATATTTATCCCTTGTCTTATTTAACTTTAAATCAAGCTAATATCATAGCATTTTTAAGCGAACCATCTCTAATTGGCTCAAATGATTCGTCGTCAAACTCTTCCTGTAATTGTCGCAACACTGTCGCGACAATTTGAAAATTGGGGAAAAGACGTGCGAACTTCATCATTCTTGTGATGGAGCTTTTCTCAAATCCTTTGTCTCCATATTCCGTTTGCAATTGTCGCGCCACCTGCGCGACAATTTGTTTTCCATATTCAGCGCGCTCGTTACCAAGTACTTCGCGATTTATTCGCTCGCCGATATGCCAATACATCAGTGTGAGTTCGGCATTGACATTGACGGCAACTCGGTTGCGCGTCTGATTGATTATCTGCCGCAGGTCGTCGACCAACGGCATAATATTGCTGTTCTTTTGTATAGTTATGCTGTCTGCCATCAGGTAATTGTTATCTGATTTTTTATTTGCAAAGATACGAATCTTTTCTTGTTTGGTAAAATTATTTATTAGTGGCTAGTGGTTAGTGCTCAGCGGCAACCTTTGTTTCGCAATTATTCTTCCGTGCGATTCTTCCAACGCTAAGATGTCGGCTTGGCCGACAAGTCTGAATTGAGACTTTGTTACAGCGTTACAGTGTTACAGTTGTCGTGGAAGCTATTCCACAACCCAAAATAACCCTTTATATTTATATAATATAAATATAAAAGTTACTTTTTGACTATTCATTGCCATAAAATTAAACTGTAACACTGTAACAACTGTAACGCTATAGTGTCTTTCCCTGATTTTGGTTGTCTTTTCCTGATTGGGTTGACGGTCGATTTTCTGTGTTCGTTGACAGTTTCCTGGCACCGTTGACAGTGTTCACATCACAATCACGGACAAAAAATGACATTTAATTACATGGCAATTAATGCTTTGGCGGACGTCCTCAAGAAAATTTGCATCACCATTCGTAGACCGCAATGCCAAGGTTGTACTTTTGCATCGTGATTCGAACACAAAAGCTCTTTGACATCCTAACACATTAACGCATTAACACATTAACACATTCTCCCGTTCATCATTCATCATTCACCATTACCGATCCCGTTCATCATTCCTCATTCATCATTCGTCTCACCTTCCTCTCACCTTCCTCTCACCCAACTCTCACAATCCCCCTCCGCCATTCCCAAGGAACTCACAAACGCCCAACGCCAGGCTTTAGCCGCCGGCGAGAAATCTACGAGATTTAAACGCCCCCGCACCCGGACAGAAATCCGCGCAGCGCAGTAATTTACAAGATTTACGAGATTTCGCTCGCGCGGCGAGCAGGCGCATCAATACCGGCTCCCGCCCCTAATTCGCGTAATTCGCCCCAATCAAGTCCGGCTCCCGCCCAATTCGCATAATTCGTTTAATTCGCCGTTCCTCATTCACCATTCATCATTCCTCATTCATCATTAATCTCCCGTTCATCATTCATCATTCCTCATTCATCATTAATCTCCCGTTCATCATTCATCATTCATCATTCATCATTCATCATTAATCTCCCCCCTCACATTATTGTTTAATTTAGCGAAAAAACTTCAACTTCTAATTTAATTCTTATCTTTGCACAAGGAGTGCATATGTAATCACAATATTCCGTTTTGTTGTGCGTTACTTTTTATATATGGAAACTATCAAGAAGATATATAAGATTGGTTATGGTCCCAGCAGCAGTCATACCATGGGGCCCAACCGCGCCGCGGAGATGTTCGCCGCACGCACTAAGCAGGCCATCAGTTACCGTGTGACTCTATATGGCTCCCTTGCCGCCACGGGTAAAGGACACCATACGGACATGGCTATCACTAGAGGTCTGGCTCCCAAGGATGTTGAGATAATATGGCGTGCCGACGAGGTGAAGCCTTTCCACCCCAACGGAATGTTGTTCGAAGCGTTGGATGCCGACAGGCAGACGCTCGACACATGGATGGTGTACAGCATCGGGGGCGGCTATCTGGCCACCGAGGAGGGCGAGGTGCCTATGGGCATCACCCCAGAAGGCGAAGTGTATCCGCACTCGACTATGAAAGAAATCATGGAGTATATCGACCGTGAAGGACTCTCGTTCTGGGAATATGTGGAGCAATGCGAGGATGGCAGCTTGTGGTTTTATTTGGAGGAGATGTGGAAGCAGATGCAGCAGACCATCGAAGAAGGACTGCTGGACGACCGCGTCATCGCCGGCGGTCTGCACCTGCGCAGCAAGGCTCACCAGTACTTCATACGTGCCAGTGCCTTCAAGCCCTCGTTGCAGAGCCGAGCGCTGGTGATTGCCTATGCGCTGGCCACCAGCGAGCAGAACGCCTGTGGCGCCCGCATCGTCACGGCTCCCACCTGCGGTTCCAGCGGAGTGCTGCCTGCGGTACTATACCACCTGAAGAAGAACCATGATTTCAGCGACCGCGAGATACTGCGGGCTATGGCCACTGCGGGACTCTTCGCCAACGTCATCAAGACCAACGCCACCATCAGCGGTGCCGAAGCAGGCTGCCAGGCCGAGGTGGGCAGCGCCTGTGTGATGGCCGCCGTGGCCAGCAACCAGCTCTTCGGCGGAAGCCCAAAACAGATAGAGTATGCCGCCGAAATGGCCATGGAGCACAACCTGGGCCTCACCTGCGACCCCCTCTGCGGCCTCGTGCAGATACCCTGTATCGAGCGCAACGCCATGGCGGCCCTCCGTGCGTTGGACATCAACATCTACGCCATGATGAGCGACGGACGGCATATCATATCTTTCGACAAGGTTGTAAAGACGATGAAACTCACCGGCAAAGATTTGCCAAGCCTTTACAAGGAGACATCGCTCGGCGGTTTGGCGCTGAACGATTAACATACTACCTACAGCAGAATCAAATAATCATGCAATCAAGATGAATATACAATCTACTCCCGTGCTGCTGCTTACTGGCTATCTGGGCAGCGGCAAGACAACACTGCTAAATCGCATACTCAATAATAAACGCGGCATCAAGTTCGCCGTCATCGTCAATGACATCGGCGAGGTGAACATCGACGCCGACCTCATCGAGAAGGGTGGCGTCGTGGGGCAGAAAGAAGAGAGCCTCGTGGCGCTGCAGAACGGCTGCATCTGCTGCACGCTGAAGATGGACCTCGTGGAGCAGCTGCGCGACATCACCAGCCAGCACCGTTTCGACTATATCGTTATCGAGGCCAGCGGCATCTGCGAGCCCGAGCCCATTGCACAGACCATCTGCTCCATCCCCACCATGGGACCCGAGTATGTCAAGGACGGCATCCCCGTGGTGGACAGCATTGTCACCGTGGTCGATGCCTTGCGCATGAAGGACGAGTTCGGCAGCGGCAAAAACCTCCTCAAGCCAGGCCTTGCCGAGGATGACATAGAGAACCTCGTCATCCAGCAGATTGAGTTCTGCAACATCATCCTGCTGAACAAAGCATCCATGGTGGCGCCCGACGAGCTGGGACGCATACGCGAGATAATCCGAGCCATACAGCCCAAGGCCGAAATCATTGACTGCGACTACTGCGACATCGACTTCAGCAAGATACTCTACACCGGTATGTTCGACTTCGACAAGGTGGCCACTTCGGCTACGTGGATCGACCAGATAGAAGGCCACCACGACGATGATGATGAAGAACATCACCACCACCATGAGGATGATGACGACGATGGTGACGAGCACGAACACCATCACCATCACCATCATCACGACCATGAGCACCATCATCACCATCATGACGATGAGGGCGAGGCCGAGGAGTATGGCATCGGTACCTTCGTCTACTACCGTCGCGAGCCAATGAACATCGGCCGCTTCGATGAGTTTGTGGCACGCCACTGGCCCAATAGCGTTATCAGGGCCAAGGGTATCTGCTGGTTCCTCTCCGAGCCTGACACCTGCTACATCTTCGAGCAGGCTGGCAAGCAGGTCTCGCTGCGCGACGTCGGACAATGGTACGCCACCATGCCCGACGACGAGCTGCTCGACTTCATGCGCCGCAACCCCGACCTGCAGCGCGACTGGGACGACACCTACGGAGACCGCATGCAGAAGCTCGTCTTCATCGGCCAGCACATGGACAAAGCCGCCATCACGGCTGCCCTTGACGAGTGTCTGTCGAAGTCGTATTGATTAAAGTGTCATCTCTGAGATATAGGATAGTTGCAAAAAGATTTGGTGGGATGAGAAAATGTTTGTATCTTTGCAGTTAAAATAACATTAATAAAACATATAGGATTATGAAAGACTTGATGCCTGTAAACGGACAATTCGCAATGCCCACGCTTGGCTATGACAACCTGGGTGACACCATTAGCAAGGAAACGCTCTCGTTCCACCACGGCAAGCACCTGAAAGCCTATGTGGACAACCTCAACAAGGCGCTGCCTGGCAGCGGATTGGAAGGCCTTTCGCTCGTCGAGGTGGTGAAGAAAGCCGAAGGCGGCATGTTCAATAACGCCGGCCAGGTGCTGAACCATGCCATGTATTTCGAACAGTTCAGCAACTCGCCCAAGACCATGAGTCCGAAACTCACAGCACTTCTGGAGCGCAACTTCGGCAGCGTGGAGGCTTTCAAGAAGGAGTTCGAGCAGAAAGGCGTGACGCTCTTCGGCAGCGGCTGGGTGTGGCTCTCGATGGACAAGGAGGGCAAACTGGTCATCACGCAGCAGAAGAACGCCGAGAATCCTGTCACCATGGGCCTCGCGCCCCTGCTGACCTTCGACGTGTGGGAGCATGCCTACTACCTCGACTACCAGAACCGCCGAGCCGACCATCTCGCCGCCCTGTGGCAGATTGTCGACTGGGCCGTCATCGAGGAGCGATTATAGCATTGCGTGGTTGCGTTATTGTGTTTTGAAAGTTATTACTGTCCAAACTACTAACACATTAACGCATTAACACATTATTGTCATGTTGGTTAAGACATACGGAAGTGCCATTATTGGTGTGAGTGCGCAGATGGTCACCGTTGAGGTGAATGTCGGCGACGGTGTCGGCTTTTTTATGGTTGGCCTACCCGACAATGCCGTGAAGGAGAGTGCGCAGCGTATCTCGTCGGCCTTTGAAGAATGCGGATTCCGCATCCCCGGCAAACGTGTCGTCGTCAACCTCGCTCCGGCAGATTTGAAGAAAGAAGGCACCGCCTACGACCTTACAATTGCCATAGGCGTCCTTGGTGCTGTCGGCATGGTGAAGGCCGACGATATGGACAAGTATGTCATCATGGGTGAGTTGGGGTTGGACGGCACGTTGCGTCCTATAAAGGGTGTGCTCCCCATAGCCATAGAAGCTCGTAAACAACAATACAAGGGCCTTATCGTTCCCACCGACAATGCCCGTGAAGCCGCCATCGTCAACAACCTGGAGGTCTACGGCGCCACAACGCTTAAAGAGGTTGCTGATTTCCTCAATGGCGATGGCACCATCGAGCAGACAATCGTTGACACCCGTGCCGAGTTTGCACGTTCGCTGAACAGTTATGAGTACGACTTCGCCGACGTCAAAGGACAGGAGAGTGTGAAACGTTGTCTCGAGATTGCCGCCGCTGGCGGCCACAACGCTATCATGATAGGCCCTCCGGGAAGTGGCAAGACCATGCTCGCAAAGCGTATGCCGGGAATACTGCCTCCGCTGACGTTGAGCGAGAGCCTTGAGACTACACAGATACACTCTGTGGCAGGTCTGATGCGCAAGGAGGACTCGTTGATAGCCGTGCGCCCCTTCCGCGCCCCGCATCATACGGTGTCGGACGTTGCCTTGGTAGGAGGCGGCACCAACCCCAAGCCTGGTGAAATATCGTTGGCACATAATGGAGTTCTTTTCCTCGACGAACTGCCAGAGTTCAAACGTACTGTGTTGGAAGTCCTTCGTCAGCCGATGGAAGAGCGGCGTGTGACCATCTCGCGTGCCAAGATGACCATCGACTACCCTGCATCGTTTATGCTAATCGCCGCCATGAACCCCTGCCCTTGTGGCTACTACAATCATCCGACCGTGGAGTGTACCTGTCCGGCGGGAGCTGTGAAACGCTACCTGAACAAAGTCAGCGGTCCCCTGATGGACCGTATCGATATCCACATCGAAGTGACGCCGGTGCCTGTCAGTCAGTTGAACAAGGAGGGTAGGGCAGAGAGCAGCGCCGCGATAAGGGAGCGTGTCGTTGCTGCTCGCGCCATACAGACGACCCGCTTCGCCGGCAATCCCGGTGTGCACTGCAACGCCCAGATGGGCAGCAAGCTCACTCGTCAGTTCTGCGTGTTGACGGACGAGTGCCGCAATATCATGGAGATGGCGATGAACCGCCTCGGCCTCAGTGCCCGTGCATACGACCGCATCCTGCGTGTCAGCCGCACCATTGCCGACCTCGAAGCCTCGCCCGACATCACCCCTGACCACCTGCGCGAAGCAATAACATATCGTTCATTAGATAGAGATAGTTGGGGAAAATAAAAAAAATGAAAATAAAAGACATCAAACCTTGGGAATGGGTGGTGGCGGCGGTGCCGCTGCTGCTGGCAATTGTAAGAGTGGTGCTAGCCGTAACTGGCAACACCGCACTCGATGCTAATGCGACGGCCTCGCGGGTCTATTTCATCGTCGCCAGCGTACTGTATAACGCTGTGGTGCTGTGGGCACTCTGGTGCATCTACCGCATGGCGCGGTGGCAGGAGCGCAAGTCGACGGTGTTTCTCGTCTTCTTCATCGTGATGCTGCTCGAGGCTGTCTACTCGCTGTTGCAGCCTTTCATCCCGATTGAAGTTAAAACGGCGACCGCCGTGACAGCTGCCTTCGGCTTTGTGATGTTTGTTGCAGGCATCGTGGCGACGGTGAGACTGTTTCACGACGGCGTGAAGCCGTTGGGCACCATCATGGTGCTCTACATCGTGGTGCCGATGATCATCAACATCATGCTGCCAATAGTCATGCGTGCTTACAACCCTGTGGCTTCCGCCCTGGTGGGAGTGCTGTCAGCACTACTGGTGTCGCTGATATTCCTCTTCCGCAACGCACCGGGAGAGATGGAAGAAGAAAGTTGATAACAAAAAGGGAGTTATGGGAAGTTAGGAGAAGTTAAGGGAAGTTAAGGGTCAATACCTTATGTGGACTCATAACAATTGTCCTTTAACTTCTAGCGCGCAGCGCGATAAATTCCTTTAACTTCTTTAACTCCACACAAATAGCAATATATGATACGCGAAGAGACTGTTTTCGGACCTATATTCAGCCGGCGACTTGGTAGCTCGCTGGGCATCAACCTGCTGCCCGAGAAGGGCAAGATATGCAATTTCGACTGCATCTACTGTGAATGCGGATGGAACCGCGATGGTCGCAACGACACCGTGCTACCTAGCGCCGAGAAAGTGCGCACCGACCTCGAGCGTATGCTCGTGAAGTTGGTGAAGGAAGGAACGCCTGTGGACAGCATCACCTTCAGCGGTGACGGCGAACCTACCATAAACCCCGAGTTCCCGCAGATTATCGACGATACGTTGCGTCTGCGCGACCTGCACTACCCGCAGGCCAAGGTCAGTGTGCTCAGCAACGCCACGCGTGTGCATCTGCCCGAGATATTCAACGCCCTGCGCAAAGTCGACAACCCCATAATGAAAATCGATGCTCCCACCAACGAGCTGATAGAGAAGATAAACATGCCTGCCCCGGGTTATGACGTGAAGCGCGTCATCGAGGCACTCAAGAAGTTTGAGGGCAACTTCGTCCTTCAGACCTGCATGTTGCGTGGCAACGGCTTCGACTCGTCGAGTCCTGAGGTGGTTGGTCCGATGATGGACATCGTGCGTTTGTTGAAGCCGCGCGAATGGATGGTCTACACCATCGACCGCGCCACCCCGATGCAGGGCCTCGAAAAGTTCAGCCCGCAGGAGATGAAAGCCCTCGTCAAACCTGTGATTGACGAAGGCTTTACAAAGGTGCAAATCAAAGGCGCCGTTGAAGACAACTAAAGGCTGAGTATCCAGTCGGCAACCGCTTTCATCGCTTCGGTTGAGAAGGTTTCCTCGATGAGTATGTACTCGTCGGGAGCGCCTGTTGTGCTGTGCTGGAAGAGGTGGTTCAAATCCGGCAGTGTGCGGCAGTCGGCTTTGGGGCACAGCTGTTTGATGCGCTTTTGGTTGGGCTCGGCGAGGACTTGGCAATCCTTGTCGCCGTTGAGGGCCAGCACAGGGCATTTCACCATGGGCAGGTATTCTGCGGGGTCGAGGGTGAGGAATGTCTGCATCCAACGGCTGTCCATCTGTTGCTTCATGCTGTAGGCGGCGCCACGACCAAGGCCTATGCTGTCCAGCTGCTCTTTGGCGAGACCTTCGCTGTGGCGTGCCACTACGGCTTTATAATCCTTCAGGCTGCTTCCCGTAGGCATGGCGAAGAGTTCGCGCATGCAAGCCATGCGGATTGCCAGCAGGCTGTCGCTGAGGCCTGCGGCACGGTAGATGGCCTCGTTCTGCTGCAGCATGACGTCGAGGCCTGAGCAGCCCTGTCCGGCGAGCATCACCACGTATTTCACGTCATTGTTTCTTACTGCCACCATGGGGGCTATGGCGCCGCCCTCGCTGTGGCCGCCGATGCCGAGACGTTTGGCATCTACGTGCTTGTTCTTCCTGATGGCGCGGAACATGGCTTCTGCGTCTTCGGCGAAGAGACGTGTGTCGGCATTGTCGAGCGAGCCTGTGCTGGCGTCCACGCCGCGGTCGTCGTAGCGAAGCACGGCGATGCCGCGGCTGGCCAGATAGTCGGCCAGCACGAGGAAGGGCTTGTGCTGGAAGATTTCCTCGTCGCGGTTCTGTTGGCCGCTGCCGCTGACAATCACTATCGTCGGGTATCGTCCGCCGCCTTTGGGGTAGGTGAGCGTACCTTCGAGGTGGACTTTGTTACCCTGGCTGTCGGTGTAGTCGGTGGCTATGGTCTCCTCGTCGAAGCGGTAGGGCAGCTGCGGTGTCTGCGGACGGCGCAGCGTGAAGAGCGTGTCTGTGGGGTAGAAGGTGATGTTCTCCTTGAGGATGCTCTGTTTCCAGTAGCCGACGAAGGTGCTGTCGTGTCGCACGACATTTACCTTAAGCCCGATGCTGCTGCATTCTATACGCAGTGTGTCGTTGCGCAGCGACCAGCTGCTGACGGGTATAGGGTCGGTGGTTTGCATGGGGCTGTACAGTTCGCAGGAACTGTCGGCAAGGTGTATGCACAAGGCGAGGCCTGTTTTCTGGCTCATGCCGGTATACCACTGTGCGCTTGCCGAATTGAAAATTGAAAGTTGAAAGTTGAAAATTAAACCTGCGCAGATTAATACAATCTTCTTCATTTGTCTTATCTCCTTTACTCCTTATCTCCTGTCTCCTTAACTCCTTTTTTCGGCATCCGTTTGGCTTTCTTCAACGCTTCGGCGAGTATCCATTCTATCTGGCCGTTGGCACTGCGGAATTCGTCTGCGGCCCATTTCTCAATGGCGTCGTAGACTTCCGAATCGATCCGCAGTGCAAAGTTTTTCTTCATCGGCTGAACATCACCTTTTCGCTGTTGAACATACGCGTGAGGCCCCAGACGGCGATGCCTGTGTATACGATGTCGGACACAAGAGTGACAAACACCGTGGCCCATTGCATCTCGTGGCTGAAGACTGCCGTCATCACCTCTATGGCGTTGTAGAAGGGGATGAGGTACACCAGCATGTTGGTGGAGGCACCTGTCTGGAACATCGGCAGGAGACCTGCGAGCATCACCACGAGCATGAAAGGCGTCACCATGGTGCCGGCGTTCTTCACGTCTTTGGCCAACGCCGACAGCAGGCTGACGGCCGAGGCCATGATGAGCACCGAGGCGAAGATGACCAGCAGCAGGGCTATGTAGTCGCTGGTGGTGTAGTGGAAGCCAAGGTCGGCAGCCTCACCCATGCCCACCATCTTGGGCAGCGAGAGTGCAATGCCGATAAAGCTGGAGATGCCGCTCAGCAGGGCAATGCCGCTGAGGGAGATGATCTTGCCCAGTGCAAGTTCGTTGCGGCGCATGGGTGTGACGAGCAGGGTGGCTATGGTGCCACGTTCCTTCTCGCCGGCGATGCTGCTGGGAGCTATGGCCATGACGCCGCTGAAGAGCATCATGATGATAAGCATAGGTAGTATCTTGCTCCATATCATGGCGCCGATGCTCTCGTCGCTTGCCTGGTCGAGCTCGCTGACGGTGAAGGGACGGCCGTAGTTGTTGAGCATGGTGCTGACAATCATATTGACGCGTGCTGCGGCATTGTTGGTGCTGTTGTAGTATATCTCCACAGCAGGCACGCTGTCGCCGACATATCCGCTTGCCACGAGGCTGTCGAAGTCGGCAGGGAAGCGCATCAGCAGGGCGTTGATTTCCTTGTCCTCAAGTTGTGCGATATCGGCGTCGCTGAAGGGTTGGCTGACAATAACAAGGCTGCTGTCGATAGACGAGAGGATAGGCCCCATGCTCTGCGGCATGTTCTCCACGCGCATGGTCACCACCTCGTTGGCGCCCTCGTTGATCATTTTCTCAATGCCGCTGCCCATGAGGCTGTAGATAATGTATATCAGCAAGCCAGGCATGATGACTGTGGTGAACAGTAGTTGGCGGTCGCCGAAGAAGCGGGCGAACTCTTTCTTTATAATGGTTAGTGTGTTGCTTTTCATTCTTCACCTCCTTTCACTTCTTTGTACATTTCGAAGAAACGGTCCTCGAGCGACATTCCGTCGCAAATCTCCGAGAGGGCGCCGCAGGCCGTGAGGCGGCCGTCGATGATGATGCCCACGCGGTCGCAGAGGCGTTCCACGAGACTGAAGATATGCGTCGAGAGGATGATGGTCTTGCCCTGCGAGCGTAGCTCCTGCAGATAGTCGGTCACCGTGCGTGCCGTCAGCACGTCGAGGCCGTTGGTGGGTTCGTCGAAGATGATGACTTCGGGGTCGTGCACCAGTGAGATGACAAGGCTGAGCTTCTGCTTCATGCCCGTGGATAGGTTGGCCACCTTAACCTCGGCGAACTGGTCGATGCCGAAACGTTCGAACATTTCTTTCTTGCGTTGGTTGCGAGTGTTCTCGTCCACGCCGTGCAGCTCGCTGAAGAAGTCGAAAAGGTAGTTGGGCGTGAAGAAGTCCTCGAGCTTCAGCTCGGAGGTGAGGAATCCTATCTTGCCACGCACTTCGGCGGGTTGGTTCACCACGCTGCATCCGTCGAGGATGGCGTCGCCGCTGTCAGGGCGGATGAGGGTGGAGAGCATGCGCAGGGTGGTGGTCTTGCCGGCGCCGTTGGGGCCCAGCAGGCCGAATATCTCGCCGCGGTAGGCAGAGAAGGCGAGGTTGTCCACAGCCACCTTGCGCTTGGCGGTGGTGCGCTCAATCTTCTGTTGTTTGCGGCTCAGCGTGAAAGTCTTGCTGAGCCCGTCGACTTTAAGTATTTCTTCCATATTTTTCGAGTAGTTAAGAAGTTAAGTAGTTGTCGGCCGAGCCGACGGCATACCAAAGACAAATGCTTCAGTTGGGGTTTTACGTTTGATGCAATAATTTAAATTTTCAATTATTAACTTTCAACTTAATAAATCGAGCCGGTGTTGACTACTGGGCTTGCGCCTTCGTCGCCACAGAGCACCACCATGAGGTTGCTCACCATGGCGGCCTTACGCTCGTCGTCCATCTCCACCACATTGTCGGCGGCCAGTTTCTTCAGCGCCATGTCGACCATCGAGACGGCACCCTCGACAATCTTCTCGCGGGCGGCGATGATGGCCTCGGCCTGTTGGCGTTTGAGCATTACGCTGGCAATCTCCTGTGCGTAGGCCAGATAGTTGATGCGTGCCTCGACGACCTCGATGCCGGCAATCTCGAGATGCTTGCTGATCTCCTGTTCCAGACGACGGTTGACCTCGTCGCCACCGTTGCGCAGCGTAATCTCGTTCTTGTCCTCGAGGTTGTCGTAGGCATAGAGGCTGGCAACCTTGCGCAGAGCCGAGTCGCTCTGCACCGACACGAAGTTGTCGTAGCCGTTAAGCTTCTGCTGAACGGTGTTGTTGTTGGTGCTGACATTCACCGTGGCGGACTTTGTCTCGGGCTCGACGTCGATGTTGAAGCAGGCCTTATAGGTGTCCTTGATGCGCCACACCAGCACCAGGCCGATCATGATGGGGTTGCCGCCCTTGTCGTTGACCTTGATGGGGGGTACGTCCATGTTGCGGGCACGGAGCGAGAGTTTGCGCTTCACATAGAACGGGTTTGTCCAGAAGAAGCCGTTGTCAGTCACGGTGCCGCTGTAGCGACCGAAGAAGGTAAGCACGCGGCTTTGGTTAGGCTGGATGACCATGAATCCGGGAATGTGGAAGCCCCACAAAACCCACAGCAGGCCGCCGATGACACCCAGAGCGGCGTTGCCGTTGCTGCCGGCCGCAGCGCAACAGTAAATAGCAAGACCAATCAAGGCAAGGTTAATGAGCAGATGCATGAAACCATTGTTTGTTGCACTCATCTTTTTTAATCGTTCTTTACTTTCCATAGTATTGATATTTAGTTGTTTATTTTATTTTATGTGATATTAAATTCATATCATTTCAATTGCAAAGATACAACCTTTTCCGAAACTGCCAAAATTTTTTTTCAAAAAAAAACAAGAAAGTCCCTGCGCGGCGCTGGTGGAGGAGTATGACTAATACATCTTACATCGCTCACACGTATGCATATCCCATTCCTACTTGACGAGTCGGTTCTTAATATATAGAGCCGCCATCTAACATCAAGCATCGCCTATCACGTTCTCGATGCAATGAAGCTGGCCTTCGCCGTCGAGGAAGAAACACTGCTGGCAGTCGAGGCAGATGTAGCTGCCCACGATGTATGGCTCGCTCATCCACGTGTGGCCGAAGATCTGTGTAAACGGTCCCTCCTCGTAGTAATATTCTCTGCAGTCGGCCCATACCATCGACCCGGCGGAGTAGTCGCCTCCGCGCAGCCCTCCCACCATGGCGAGGGCTTCTATAAGCTCCGTACGTTCGTCGGCCCAGTAGCTCTCGCCGGCCAGTTCCTCAACCCTTTCAACAATCGCTCGCACGTTCGTTTTGTCGATGTCGCCGAACAGGTCGCACAACTTTATCCATTCGGGGTGCATGCCGGCATGCGAGAAGAGGAAATCCTTGCCGCCCAACGTGCGGCAGGTGCATAGCGAGAATAGACCCGCATTGTCGTCGAGCAGATGCCAAATGCGGTCGGCATACGCGGTGCTGAATCGGTCGGCATACACCGTCCACATTCCCTGTTCGCGACCGAAGTACGAGAGGTCGTGGTTGCCCAGCAGCAGCGTCACACGGCCGCTGTGCTTCTTCGCGAACGAGATTATCTCGCCGAAGTTCTCTACTGCTTCGCCGTCGTCGATACCCTCATGCGGATAGGGGTCGACGTAGTCGCCGAGGAAGATGCACTCGGCGCCCGCCTCAACCTGCGGCACAGCCTCTTTCCAGAATGTACGCCCGTGTACGTCGGGCACAATAATCAGTCCTTTATTCATAGTATTGCGTTTTGGAGTTATTATTCCTGTTTTAAGTGTCAATAGGCCGATGTGCGAAAGCCTATGGCGCGCTTGGGTTGCGAGTCTATCAGCTCCTGGCTGCACATATCCACCAGGTCGGCCCACCCCGTTTTGCCGCCGTGCAGCACGTCGTTGATGGCCGCCTTGCGCATGATGTTCTCTATCTGTCCGCCGGCGAAGGTGGGGAACATCTCGGCCAGCGTCTTCTCCTCGCCGTCGCCGAGGGTGGGCATCATGCTACGCCATATCTTGGCGCGCGTCTCCGCGTCGGGCGTCCCGAACTCTATCTTGTAGAGGAAGCGGCGTTCGAAAGCCTTGTCGAGGTTTTCCACCAGATTGGTTGTTGCTATCAGTATGCCGTCGAGGGTCTCCATCTCCTGCAGGATGATGTTCTGCAGGGCGTTCTCGCTCTTGTCGATGGTTCGTTCGGCGTTCTCCATACGGCGGTTGAAGATGGCGTCGGCTTCGTTGAAGAGCATGATGGGTGCCACCTTGGAGTTGGACACCGCCATGCGGTAATCGTTGAACACTCCCTTCACCAGCCTCTCGCTCTCGCCGTACCACTTGCTGCGCAGCTGGCTCATGTCGACCTGGAAGACGTCGCGTCCCGACATCTTGGCCAGCTGCAGCACCGTCTCGGTCTTGCCCGTTCCGGGACCTCCGTGAAAGAGGCAGGCGAAACCGCAGCGCAGCGAGCTGCTTTTCAGGCGTCGCAGCACCTTCTTCATCTGCTTCTCCTTGAGCAGCAAGCCCAGTTCCGCCACCTGACGCTCCGTTGTCTCGTTGTAGTACAGCGTGCGTTTTTGTATCTTGCTTGCCGGCAGCAGTCGACTGTCGGTCTCTTCCTCGATGTCGGCCACCTTCTTCTGGCCGAAACCCCCAAACAGGTCGTTCAACGGGTCTGCCGTGTTGTCGCTTTGGGGGTTCTCCTTGTAGTCGGGACACAGTTTCTTCTTGGTCTCGGCGGTCAGTTCGTATCCGCTGTTGCATCTGAGAGTTCCATCATGAATCTTGATAATACCCTTGGTCAGCAGTACCGACGTGCCGGCGAGGAGCGAACTCCTGAGGTCGCAGGCGACAGTGGTGTTGCGCAGCATGAAAGTCAGGTCGGAGAACCTGTAATATCTGCTTCCCTTCACCAGCCACATCAACGACAGCGACACCAGAAAAAAGAACTCTTCCTCACTCATCGCCGCCTTGTAGGCTTCCAGCGTCTTCACAATCTTCAACTTCGCGTTCTTGTCCATCATCTTGCCCATGACATCGTACGCCATCATCTTGGAAATCTTGTTTTCGGACAACTGCGTCATGCGGCGGAACATCTCGTCATAGAACTCCTTGTCGGTGCTGCACGACTTGATTTTTTCTTCATATTTCTCATTGCGTTCGAGAGCCGACAGCACAGCCCCGGGCACAAAATAGCACCCCCTGTTTATGGCCACAAGGCCGCGTCTCATCATGAGGTTGAGGGTCTGCTTCTTCTGCAGCATCTCTATCGAGCTGAGGCCCAATCGAAAACCGATGTCCCTCAGCGTCAGGCCTCCCCTCAGAGCGCTGTCGCAGAGGATGGTGAGGAAAACGACCTCGGTAAGGGAAATCCCCAATCTCACACGCAATGATCGGAATAATTTTGAATACACGCTGTCGTTGCTGAAGTATTTCCACATATTGGGCCAAAAGTCTTTGTCGATTATTTTGTTCAGTTCCCCCAACGCTTCCAGCAGTTGCGGCTCCCTGTTTGCCAGTCTCGCTGCTATTTTCTTTTCCAATTCGCTCTCTTCCTCAAAACTAATGTTATTCTGATCTTCTTCTGTCATACCGTATGTATTGTTGTCTTCCATAATTATTTGTGTTTTAATGTTATTATTCAAGTTTAAGGTTAACTTCTCACAAACCCTATTCTTCGGGCCGACTCCTCGAGCTGTTCGTTGCGGCAGAGGTTTCTCAGGGCTTCGAGGTCGGCCGTCTCGCCGGTGAGCACCTCGTCGATGAAGCGCTTGCGGACGATGTTCTCTATCTGGCCGCCGCTGAAGTCGAACTCCGCCGCCAGTCGCGCGGCCTCGCGCTCCGTGAGGTCGGGCAGCATGCTGCGCCAGATGCTGGCCTTCACCTCGGTGGTGGGCTTGTCGAGCTCCAGCTTGTAGAGGAAGCGGCGCTCGAAGGCGGGGTCGAGGTTGCCCTGCAGGTTGGTGGTGGCTATCAGTATGCCGTCCAAGGTCTCCATTTCCTGTAGGATGATGTTCTGTAGGGCGTTCTCGCCCTTGTCCACCGAGCGTTCGGCATTCTGCATGCGGCGGTTGAAGATGGCGTCGGCCTCGTTGAAGAACATGATGGGTGCCACCTTCATCGCGCCCACCATCCTGCGGTACTCGTCGAACAGGTTCTTCACTATCTTCTCGCTCTCGCCGTACCACATGCTGCGCAACTGGCTCACGTCGACCTGATAGATGTCGCGGCCCGACTGTCGGGCCAGCTGCAGCACCGTCTCGGTCTTGCCCGTTCCGGGACCGCCGTAGAGCAGGCAGGTGAAGCCGCCTCTCATTCCGCGCTCCCTAAGGCGCGCCAGCACGAGGTCCGTCTGCTGGGGTTGCAGCAGGTGCACCAGGCGGTCGACCTCGCCCACCGCCTCGGGGTTGTAGAACATATCCTTCTCCTTGATCTCCCCGTAGCGTGTGAGTTTCTTCGTCCATTGCTCTGCGGCATCCCCGGCCGTGCGGTCGGGCGTCAGCTTCTTGCGGAACTCCTCGGTAAGTGCAAACACTCCCTTCGAGCGCATACCGCCGTTGTCGGCCACCTTGACGAATCCCTGCGTCACCAGCGCCGAGCACCCTCTATGTATCGAGTTCACCAGCAGCGACAGCTTCATCCCTTGTTTGATGACGATGCTGAAACGGCGTCCTTCGACCTCCTCGTCGTTGTCGCGTATCCACAGCATGCTCATCAGCAGCAGCACACGGAATTCGACTGCGTTGGTCTTCTTCTGCGCCGCCAGCAGTGTTTTGGCCAGCGACAGGGTGCGGTTGCTCTGCAACGCCTCTTTCACGTTGCGGTCGAAATAGCACGTATTCTTCTCGTTCTCGTTGTCGTCCAGTATCGACAACTGGCTGTCCAGGTAGTCGAGCAGCTCGTCGTCGTCCTTCAGTTTGGGCACCTTGTGGACGAAGGCCTCGTTGCGGCGGAAGGCGTCGTACACCTCGTCGGGCACTACGTAGCCCGTATCGAAACGGGCTTTCATCTCTTCGATGAAGCGGCGCTCCATCAAGTCGTTGATTTCCGGGTTGAAGTCCAGTATCTCGAGGTTCGAGGTGCCGAGGAAGTCGGAAATATTGTCGATGGTGACAAAAATGCGGAAGCCGCGTTCCAAAATGATGGCCATGATTGTTACCTGATGGGGGTTGAGCCCCAGTCGCCCGCAGAGATACTCCATAGGCACCTTGACCTCATTGAAATACTTCTCGCTGAGCGCCGAGTTCCTGGCATATTTCAGCACCGTCTTCATGCCCGCCAGCAGCGTTGCCGGCTCCGTTGTCGTCTGACTGCCGCCCTTCGCGGCAATATTATCTATATTATTGTTTTTCATAACACTATAAGGATTGAGGTTTTACGTTGGACACAATAATTTCAACTTTCAATTTTCAACTTTTACAAATACTCCCTTAAGCGTTCCTTATGGGTGCCGCGTTGCAGGCGCTTGATGCCGTTCCTGTGCAGCTGGCGCACGCGTTCGCGGCTTATATTCAGTCGCATGGCTATCTCGTCCATAGAGTAGGCGTTCGACTGGCCGATGCCGTAGTAGAGTTTCAGCACACTGGATTCGTTCTGTGGAATGTTGGAGAGGAGCTGCGCCATATCGGTTTCGAGCGATTCCTGTATCAGGGCGGCGTCGGTGGCCGGTGCCGAAGTGTCGGTCAGGGTGTCCACCACCGACACCTCCTCGTCAACCAGCGTCGGCGCGTCGAGCGAGACAGGTTTCTGGGCGCTGTGCAGCAGGTTGTTAACCTTGTCGCATTCCGCGTCGAGGTATTCTGTCAGTTCTTCCGGCGTCGGCGTGCGCCCGATTTCCTGTTCCAGCTTCGAGGTCGCCTTGCCTATTTTCGACAGCAGGGCCTGCTGGTTGGCGGGCAGCGCCACCATGCGCCCGTCCTTGCCGAGGCTTTGCAGTATCGACTGGCTTATCCACCACACGGCGTAGCTGCAGAAACGGTTGCCGCGGGTTTCGTCGAAGCGCCTGGCGGCTTCGATAAGCCCTATGTTGCCGGCGCTGATAAGGTCGACCAGTTCGAGCCCCTGGTTCTGGTAGGTCTTGGCGACGCTGATCACAAAACGCACGTTGCCAAGCACCAGGCGGTCGAGGGCCTGTGCGTCGCCGGCATGGATCTTGCGGGCGAGGCTCACCTCGTCGTCGACGGTGAGAAGCGGGTACTGTGAGATGTCGTGCATATAGTCCTCGAGGGCGCGACTGTCGCGCGGGGTGATGCTGGGGGTGATTCTGATGTTCTTCATATTTATATCTATAGTACTAATTTAATCAACATACATATTTGACAATCAAATCGTTATAACCAAAAAACACATGTTTTTTCCAAAAAATCCTGATTTTTCTTGAAAAAAATCATTTCTGTTTCGCATTATATTGGTTATGAGTTTGTTGGCGGTGGTAGCGTCGGGCATCCGCGCTGTCCTGCAGCATGAAGAGCAGCAGGCGGTGTTTCGAATCGGGCGCCGCATAGGGACCCAGGCCGAAAGCCTTGCGCCACTGGCTTTCATGGTGGCGGTACATGTGGTGGAGTATGGCGTAGCGTTCGCCGGCCGTCAGTTCCACCCCGAGGCTGTCGAGCAGCGCCACCGACGCGCGCCCGTGCCCGTGGAAATGGCATCCGTAGCTGTCGCAGATGTCGTGCGCGAAGGCTATGAGCGCCAGGCTGTCATCGTCGGTTTTGGCCCAATAGCGGCGGTTCATGTGTCGCATGCCCAGGTACACGCCCAGCGCGTGGCAGGCCATACCCCCGCGGAAGCGGTGGTGACGGCAACAGCTGACGGCGAAATAGCCGTTGCGGTCGTCGTTGATGTACGCCAGCAGGTTGCCGATACCCTTGCGGTTGATCTTGGCGAGGCGGCCGGTGATGGCCTCGCGCACTTCGGCGGCACTAAGGCCGTAAGTTCCAGTAAGTTTGGTTGTGTCTATCATGTCGTTTTCCTGTTTTATTTCGTTACAATTGCAAATATAGGTCAGTTTTGCGACCCCACAAAATATTTAACATTTCGCCCCCCACCCTTGTCAGCTGGCCTTCTTCTTGGCGTCGCCCGTGTCCGCCAGCAGGCGGTCGAGGCTGTGTTCGACATAGCGCTTGTCGACCACAAAGCGCGTGCCCTTGATGTCGGCGGCGTCGAACATGATGTCGTTGAGCACCGTTTCCAGTATGCCGCGCAACCCGCGTGCGCCGGTGCCCGATTGCCAGGCGGCGTCGGCAATGATGGCAATGGCGTCGGTCTTGAATTCCAGCGTCTTGCCGTCGATATGGAGCAGTTTCTGATACTGTTTCATGATGGCGTTGCGCGGTTCGCTGATGATGCGCACAAGGTCGTCAGTGTCGAGAGGCTTGGTGTAGGTCACCACGGGGAAGCGTCCTATGAATTCGGGGATGAGCCCGAAGGACTTGAGGTCGTCGGGGGTCACGCGGTCGAGCAGGCATTCGCTGTCGGCCGGGGCGGCATCGCCGGCGGCGCGTCCGAAACCTATGGTGCGGGTTGTGGGCTTTGCCAGGCGGCGTTCCACGATCTGTTCCAGCCCGCAGAAGGCACCCATGCCTATGAAAAGGATGTTGGTGGTGTCGACCTTGATAAGGGGCTGTTCGGGGTGCTTGCGGCCGCCTTGGGGCATCACGCCTACCAAGCTGCCTTCCACTATCTTAAGCAAGCCCTGTTGCACACCTTCGCCCGACACATCGCGCGTAATCGACATGTTTTCACCCTTCTTGGCCAGCTTGTCGACTTCGTCCAGGCAGACGATGCCCACCTGTGCGCGCTGAACGTCGTAGTCGCAAGCCTGAAGCAACCCTGTAAGCACGTTTTCAACGTCTTCGCCCACATAGCCCGATTCCGTCAGCTTGGTGCAGTCCTGTATGAAGCACGGGACGCCGAGCATTTTGGCTATGTTCTGTATCAGGAACGTCTTGCCGGTGCCGGTGTTGCCGAGCAGGATGATGTTCGACTTGTCGATTTCGACGTCGGCAAAGGGGCCGTCGTTCCCGAGGCCGCAGAGGTTCGAAGCCACGCGCTTGTAGTGGTTGCAGACGGCTACGGCCAGACGGCGCTTGGCGTCGCGCTGCCCTATAACGCGATCGTCGAGATAGGCCACGATTTCACGCGGTGTGGGAATCCTGCCGCCGTTGATGAGTGCCGAGAGGCCGAATCCGTTCTGTTGCTGTTGCTGCTGAGGAATGTTGTTTCTTCTCATATGTGAATATTGTTTTTGATTGCCTATTTTTTCAAAGCCCCCTATATAATTGGGTCGATTTTGCGGTTTTATTACAAAAATGGCTGATTTTTAACAGTTTTTATTAACAACGTTAACAAGTTTAACTCATTTCCGCGACCTTCCGGCACCCCTAGCCCGCCAGCTCCAGGAGGTCCCAGGGGGTGTAGAGGCGGAAGGTGGGGGTCGAGGCGTCGAGAAGGTCGCGCTCCTCGGTGCCCCAATAGCAGGCTCCAGAGAGAAGACCCGCCTCGTTGGCGTGCTCGACGTCGCTCGCCTCGTCGCCAAGGTAGAGTATCTCGCTGGGTTCCAGGCCGTAGAAGCCGTCGTGCTGTAGGGCCTGTTCGAAGAGGGTCACCTTGGGCAACGCCCGGCGGAAGCGCTTGCACCCCTCGCCGTAGCGCCCTATCACGGGGTCGAAGTCCTTGAGTTTGTTGTACTTGAGCACATGGTCGATAAACTGTTTGGTGTTGTGCGACACTATACCGAAAGGCTTTCTGTGTAGGGCGGCCAGGACGTAGCGCCACCCGTCGTAGAGGGGGCACTCGGGGATCCTGGCGTAGGCGGCCTCCCAGTCGGGTTTGCCGGCTTTCCAAAAGGGTTTGGCGACACGGGTGTCGAACAACGTCTGGTCGAAGTCGCAAAGGACAGCTTTAATCTGTGTGGTAGTCATAATAATATAATTATAAATGATTAATATCTAGACATATAACCAAAAATACCATGGTTTTTCCATAAATTCCATCGTTTTAACAAAGTCCCATCCATATCTATCTGACTAACGTACATTTAGCGAAAATCTCCCCTCCGTTAACACAGTTTAACCATCCGCCCCCGTTACGGAGGGCCGCTCACAGTCGCGGCACCACCCCGCAGTACCAGCCGTTGCGCTTGATATTGTGCTTGACGACAATCTGTTCCGAGTCGGCCTTGGCTTCGTCGAGGGTGACCAGGTAGGGGTGGGAAACCATCAGGCAGTCGCAGTCGGTGTCGGAGTAGTAGTTGTCGGCCCCGAGCATGACGACGTCGTACAGTTCGCGGTCGTGATGCCTGAGCAGGTTCATGGTGAGGTGTTCGTCGTAGAGGTGCCAGGCGATCAGCCGGGCATACTGGTCGTCGCTGAGGGTCACCTTCGTTCTGGTCGAGAACACGGCGCCGTCCGGGTGCAGTTCGTGCAGCACAATACCGTAGCGGTGGTAAACCGTGTCGAGGTCGATGTCGAGGATATCCCCGCCGCCGGTGAAGTCGTGGATGGTGTCGGGGTCGTCGAACACTTCGCTGAGGTGGCCGAAGAAGGCCCTGCCGTACTTGTCCTTAAGCTCGCGGAGCCGTGCCACATTGCAGTCCGACAACACGTTGAGACATCCGTACTCGGTGTCGTAGTTGTCGTCCTTGGCGGTGAACAGGTAATAGTTCTTGCGCTCCTTCTCGGTCAGGAACTCGGCTGCCAGCTTCAGGCAGTTCTCAAAAGTTTGATCTTGTTTTTTCATATTACTGATTTTTAAATTGTTATATTCATTCATCATTCCTCACTCATCATTGGCCGTCGTGATAAAATAAGAGTCATACTCTCAAGACGTACATTTAGTCAAAATCTCACCACCATTAACAAAGTTTAATTGTCTTTTCCTTTAATCATTCTGCCTGGTCCTGCAGGAGACACGGCCTACGCGCTTGATGAGCAAACCTTTAATCATTCTGCCTGATTGCAGGCCTGCGTGGTATGCCTGCGAACACCTTTGAATTTAGTTTAATGCAGTGAGTCACCCCCGCGCATCCGGCGGTCGTGATGGTCGGTTCTTGGTGGGGTGTTTGTCGCAGGGGTGCCGGGCGATCATCCGGGCGTACTGCCCCCCCCCTAATATACACTATGTATATATATAAGACTTATACTCAATAAACTGGCACTATTCCGGCGTAATGTTTCAGGTGTCTTGATTTCATAACCACAATTTTGTCAAAATAAACGATCACGGCCCGAAATTTAATAAAAATTAACCGTCCGCCCCCGTTAAAGTGGGGCGCCTACAATCGCGGCGCCAAGCCGCAGCAGTCATCAAGGCAACTTGATATTGTTCTATCCCAGAATCAATTCCGAATCGGCTTTTGCTTCGTCGAAGGTGACCAGGTAGGGGTCTGTAGCCATACCGCCGAAGTGGTTGCGGTAGTACCTGTCGGTTTCGCATATGACGGCGTCGTACAACCGGCGGTCAAGATGCCTTAGCCGGTTCATGGTGAAATGTTCGTCGTAAAGGTGCCAGGCGATCAGACGGGCGTACTGGTCGTCGCTAAGGGTCACTTTCGTTTTGGTCGAATAGGTGTGGAAGTCGCTGTGCAATTCGTGCAGCACGACATCGTAGCGATGATAGACCTTGTCGATGTCGATGAAGATGGTTTCCCAGCCGTCGCCGTAGTTGGGGATGGCGAAAGGCGGGTCGGGCAATTCACCAAGTTGGCTGATGCAGGCATTGCCGTACCTGTCCTTATACGGGCGAAGGCGTGCCACATCGCTGTCCGACAGCACGTCAAGGTAGCTGTACCCCGTGTCGCGTTTGTCGCGTCGGGCGGTGAACAGGTAATAGTTCTTGCGTTCCTTTGTGGCCAGGAACCCGGTTGCAATTTTCATGCATTCGCCGAACGATGGTCTTGGTGTCATTATCATATTGCTTAATTTTTATTGTTATATCCATTAAACATTGGTTCATCATTCCACATTCATCATTAATAATTCCCGTTCATCCGCACATCCGTTCATCATTCAACATTCCACATTCATCATTCATCACCCCCCCCTGATATATATATACTACGTATATATATAGAAACCTTGTTATCAGCAAATTGAGTTTTTCTCACGGGGTGTTTAAAGTGTCTCACTATCAAAACGTACATTTAGTCAAATTCTCCCATACCGACCCTGCATTTAACAAAATTTAACCATCTACTTCACCTTTCACCTCTCACCTTCTTGCCCCCCTAATATATATACTACGTATATATATAGAAACCTTGTTATCAGCAAATTGAGTCTTTCCCGGAATGACGTTTTAACCCTTCACTTTTATAAACGGCACTTTTGCGAAAAACTTCCAAAAATTTTTTGATTTTAACAATGTTTAACCACCCGTCTCACTTCCCACATGGCGGTCGTGGATGTGCTATCACATGATTTACCGCGAGTTAACCATTAATTACATGGAAAATTCGTGGTAATTCGTGTCAAACAGGCGTGCGCTTATCTTGCCCCGAAGGTCTTCCCATACACCTCGCCGATGGCGCGGAGGCCGGCGGGAGTGATCTGACGGCTGCCGATGCCGGCAAAGCTGCGGGTGAGTACCGGCGTGCTGCAGGGCCTCCAGGTGCCGTCCGCATAGCCGAGCCACCGCTCCGACTCCTGGTCGAAGAGGTATACCGGCTTGGCGACGTCGATGGCCATCTGTACCGCCCAGGCGGTGCCGCCCTCCACTCTGCCCTGCCGCATACGGCCGATGGCAAAGACAGCCTCGGAATATTTCACCTGACACCAGTTGCGGGCCAGTAGGTCGAGATGGCGTTCGGGGCGGCGGCAGAGGGTGCCGTTGGCCTGCAGCACATGATGCACTCCTTCGACGAAGTCCTCCTGCGATATCTCGGTGTTGCCGAAAGGTGTGCGGCGGCGATGCCAGTAGTGGCGCGAGACAATACCGTAGCGCGCTCCCTGACGGGCCCATTCCAGATCGGCCCCGACGGCCCCGCCCGAGTGGTGTACGTAATTGGGAATGTTTGATTTATCCATACTGCTGATGTTTTTCGATACCAAAATCGCCGGCAATGATACACCCTTTTTCCTAACCGGACAACTTTTTAACACTTCTTAAAACAAAGCACGGAAAAATGAAGAATGAAGAATGAAAAATGAAGAATGGGGGAAAACCGGGGAAATGAAGAATGAAAAGTGAAGAATGAAGAATCCCTAGGGTAAAAAAGTGCAGCCTCCCCCCCGCGAAGTATATATATTACAGAAATAACCGGAAAAGGAGTAAAAATTACGGAAATTGCAACTCTTCCACTTTTCGACTCTTCACCTCTTTAACTCATAAACGGTAAACTGTAAACTGTAAACTGTAAACTGGTAACAATTACTCGAATTACAGGCAAATTACTCGAAAGCGCCTGGCGGGGTTTATCTATATTACAGAAAAGAACAGAAAAGACGGAAAAATTACAGAAATCTCAACTCTTCCACTTAACATTCTTCAATGGTCGCTTCACTGACTCGCTACATTTGATTTATTCAGCGGTGCTCGCAGGCATACCACAAAACAACTCGAAAATCAACACAAAATATTTGACAGCAGTTCTGAGGATTTTATTGAGATTTTTGGAAGATTTTGAGTACGAAGTACGACCCTCAATATCGCCGGGCGCAGCAGCTGGCGGGGTTTATCTATATTACAGAAAAGAACAGAAAAGACGGAAAAATCACAGAAATTGCGACTCTTCCACTTTTCGACTCTTCACCTCTTTAACTCATAAACCGTAAACGGTAAACAGTAAACCATGTCTCACCTCTCACATCATAGTATAGTGCCGGGGGGCGGCCTCATCCACCCTCTTTATTATCTCCTTGAACGCCTTGTATGTTTTCGACAACTTGTTGTTTGCTATCTTTATCAGCCAACTTGGAATGTCTTTATAGTACGCCACCGCAATTGCGCCGCACATACATGCTATGGTGTCGGAATCACCACCCATTGAGATGGCGAGCCGGATGGCATCCTCATAATCCCTGCTTTCGAGAAACGCCTGGATGGCGGCAGGAACGGCATCTATGCTTTTTGCGCTGATATGTTTGTGTCTCTTCACATATTCCAATGTCTCTTTCCTGATTGTATCGCAACTTTTGTCCAGGTCATATAGTATCAGTTTTTGGACAGCATCCTTGATATCCGCCTTTGTCTTGCCTGTTCGCGCCAAGAATACGCATAATGCTATTGCCTGTGCGCCCCTTTCACCTTCCTTGGAGTTGTGGCTGATGTCGGCCGTGAACTTCGCCACTTCCATTACCTGTTCAATACTGTCACACAGCCAGCCGACCGGACTCACCCGCATTGCGCTTCCGTCACCATCCCCTTGATAAGGCACGGGGTTCTCAATCCATTTCTGGAACCCCGCACCATACATCGACGTTTCTCCCCTGCCCCAATTCAGCTTTACCTTTAATGGATAGTCTGTCGTATACCGATGCACCGCCTTTGTAAGCCCTTCCTGTGTCAGAGAGTCATTATCCAGCAGATAATGCGCAACGGCGACTGTCATCACACTGTCGTCTGTTACCTTGTTGCTTTTACCGCCATTGGGAAACAGCACGGCCTTGTCGTATTCGTATACATTTTTCCTTGCCTGTTCGTATATCGACCCCGCCATGTCCCCAATGACGGCACCCAACAGTTTGTTCTTTGTATTGGTGATTGTTGTCAGCCCCATTTGTCCGGTTTTTGGATTGAAATTATAATTCGTCTTCTTTCAGATTATCAAGGTGATCTTGCAAGCACTCGCAGACGGCAAGGAGGTCGTCTACGCTGAGCTTGTTGATGGAATAGCCGCATGCATCCTCTAGATCAAGGAAAAAACCATCGCCTTCACGGTACACGCTGTACAGCCTGCTGTATACGTTGGGTTCGTCCCCCGGGTTACCGCTGCCGTCATAAAAGACACCAACGCATTCATAGTAATAGTCGAATTCAAAGTCATCGACAAAGGTGACGAATGGATTCTCCTCGGTTAAGACGCTATTAAGATAATCCACAGCAGCCTCACGGGTTTTGCCTTTCCATTCGTAATACTTTTCGGAAACCTGTTTTAAGTTTTCTAATGCATCCATGTTCAAATCAATTTTTTCTACATAACGTCATTTTAGTCAAATTCTCCCCTACAGGATGCAATTTTTTTATACTCAAATAAGCGGTATGGTACCCTACCCGCAACCTACGGTCCTTGTGCAGAACCACTTGTCCTCTCGGAAAAGCGAAGTATGCAAGACTTCGGATTCTACTTGTCTTCCTTGTTATTGTTTTTGGTCAACTGGCTCATTCCTCAAGACATCGTCGCTCGTCACGGGTTAAACCTCAGGCTCATCGGGCAGGTCTTCCAGCGATATATTTATTACTTCCATTCGGGTATAATTTGGATCTAGCGGGGCTATCTTATATGCATCCTCCTCCAATTCGTCAAACCTAATCAAGAATGGCAGATGCCCTTCGCGCATGTCATTGGAGAAATACTTATTATGTGTATACCATGCATTATATATTTTTATCCCCAATTCATTGTTATCTAGTGCCAAATCCGTATAATAATACTCGTGATTAAAAGCAATTATTCGACTCACGATAAATATATAATCTTCATCGGTCAGTTGAACAGCAAATCTGTCCGTTCCTTTGATTTTACCATCTTTTAAATCGAAAAATGAAATTGACATGCCATAGTAATGCACAATTCTTCCCAAATTGACTAAAACCCAATCTGTCAAATACAATTCACCCACCTCAGTCAATTGCCAAATCGGATCGGTCGGAGCGCCATATATTGCTGAACTATACCAATCTTCACCTTCGACAATTTTACGGGGATTATCATCAAGATCATCGGAATAGCATTCCGGGAAGGGTCTGTGTTCAAACTTCTCCTTTATCAGTTCCACATCATCATCGGTAAAGCTCTTAAAGTACCGTTTATACGGGTCTTCTAGCCTATAAAAGTTGATTCGTTCTCTCTTTGACAAGAATTCTCGGACTTTCGATTCTATTTCTTCCATTGGACATTCAGAGAGTGGCGAGAACTCAAGTGGCCGACTCTTTACTTCGGGACATGGTTCTTCACTATAAGGATCGCCTTTATCAAGCGTCACGATTACATCATGCAATTCGACTTTGTTGTAATTATCCATTGTTCTAACATTTTAAGGTTATACTGTTTCAATATTTCGTTTTTTCATGCCCGGATGCATACGAGTGTCCGCTACCCGGGATTGCACCGTGTCACACTTCCCATTCTTCTGGTTGCTCCTCTCTATCCAAACCCATCATTTTAGCCCGTTTCTTGGACGGTGCTTTAATCAAAGACTGTTCTCTGTTCATAGTTCGATGGTTGTTTTGCAGCCCTGAATTCAGGACTGCACAAAATTTTCAATTTTTCAGGTCAACAGGTATATAGGTCCCTTATATTTTGGTTGTTATTTGTTTTACTGATGGTTTATTTAAGATTTACTCTTTTTTGAGATTTTCTTCAAAAAATGGATGGATGAACTTGCAAAAGTCGGGAGCCGCATGTCTAATTTCGAGATCCAATTCCTCTTCAGGAACTTGCCACAAAGAACACTCCTTGTTTTGTTCCCTGGAATAATGACGCTTTAAATTTTCCAACTCATCCATTATTACCATCCAATATTGAAAATCGTAAGTCTGTCCATATTTTTCAATATAAGTGCAAACCGCCTCAAAGACTTCAGGGCTGTAATAAGGTTTTGCCCATTCTACCCATTCATCTTTGGTTGGCCGAATGGCATATATGTCACAATTAGGACCAAATTGTTCCTCTTTGAACTCGTTTGCGTAGGTACAGAATATCATCGGACAATCCGGAGACACTCCACCACGACGATTTTTGTGCGTGTTTACAAGTCTCAGCCATTCATCTTTCTCCTGTGGAATATATGAGCCTGAGTTGAAAAACAACCCGCATCTTTTATCCCCAACCACTTCCTCGTAGTATTCCCGGTTTTTATGCTGGACTATCCTTGTCTTGCGAACCGTAGTTTTGATAAAGTCATCATTGATGAATTCAACACCTGACCGGAAAAACCATACCTGGTCTTTTGGATTCTCCTTTTCATGCTTTTCACAACATTGTTCTATTACCCGTTGGGGAATGCCATCAGGGTGACTGTCTGCATCCCACAAGACAAGCGAGCGGCGGGCAAATTTTCTCGGGCTGGCGAGCCGTTCCATTACGAGTTGTCCAAACTCTGCTATTCCTATTTCTTTCATTTCCTGGATACGATTACCTGTCACATCGCGAGGTTTTAATCGATATGAATATTTAAATCAAAGATTCTTGCCATAATGAATTTCCTATTCCGCATCGCCCTCAAGGTCGGAGTCGCCATCGGCATCATCCCCGTCACCATCCTTTTCATAACAGGCCTTATACGTAGCCGTGTTCTCCACCCTTTTTTCGCCCTTTTGTGTCGAGTCCGGTTTTATGCCGAGATCCTCAAGTTGTTTTGCCTGCTGCATCAGTCCCCCGTCTTTGTCTCCAAGATCATTGCGAAGTTTCCGGCATTCATCTTGGGCTGTAGTAATACTTTTATTGATAGTGTCCACTTTTACCAGAATCTGGTATATTCTGTCGTATATCAGGCGGCCGCGTTCTGCTATTTTCGCAACATTGCGCTCCTGCTGCTCTGTCTTCCAGATGCTGCCCACGGCAAGCAAAACGGGGATAAGATTCCATGGAGTCACTATCGAGACTCTCCTTGCCGCAGCATATTCGAAAAGATCGACGTCGGAGTATTGCTGTGCTGCCGTCAAGGCCGACTCTACAGGCGAGAACATCAGTACAAAGTCGAGACTGTTGTAGTTGCTGTTACCATGGTATTTTTTGGATGCAAGATTTTCGATCTGGCTTTTTACCGCTTTGGCATGCGCTTTGAGACATTTTATGCGTTCCTCTTCATTGGGTGCCTTAAAACTCCGTTCATAGGCTGTAAGGTTGGTTTTGGCGTCAATGATGATACATTTGTTGCCCGGCAGGTGCACCAGGCAGTCGGGGCGGTCACGTTCGGATTTGTCGTTCTGTGCAGAGACTTGCATGGTATAGCCCATCTCACCTTCCGGCAGGCCGGAAATCTCCAGCACCCGCTCCAGTTGTGCCTCTCCCCATTTGCCTTGCACGACATTGCCCCCTTTGAATACATTGGCGAGATGGTTGGTCTCACTGCAAAGGGTTTTGTTCATATCCTGCAGCGAGGAGATCTGTGTGGCGAGCCCAACCTTCACCTGTTCCTTGGTTTTCTGCAACTCGTCCTGCATGTCCTTCAACGACTCCCGCAGCGGTTTAAGCACATCGGTGTTCCTTTTCTCAAAATCACTTTCCTTCTCGTCTATCAACTTATTCGCAATCTCGCCAAACTTGACTTGCATGTCATTGTACCACACTTCCATATCCTGCATGCGCTCTTTCAAATCCTCTTCCCTGTCCTTTGCATTGGCCTCTGAGGTGCCCAGTTCACGGGAGAGGATGTCCATCTTTCCTTGAAGCGTCCGGTTCTCTTCAAGAACACGGTCCAATTCCTGTTGCTTGGACTCTAGCAGGGCGTTTGTCCGTGTCAGCATGTCCTTTATCTCCTGCGACTTGCCATTGCCTGAAACTCCACCTTTTGCACATATAAGTATGATGGTTGCAACAACGGCTATCGCCACGACGATAATTGCAATGAAAATTACAGTAAGGTTCATAGTATTAATGTTCTTAAGTTCTTACAACAATTCCTGAAACCGCCACGGGTCCAGCACCATCTCGCCCACATGGATGGCGAGAAAAGGCTTGCCACCCGCTTTGGCCACAGAGCAGAAGATGCCGTTTTTGTCGACATCGACGGTGTAGAAGTCCCCGTTGATCCTCACCATAAACTCGGCACAATAGGGGAATTCCTTTAAGAGTTCGCCCACCGTGATGCTCTCTTTCTTCTCGTCTTTAATGTAGCACAGGCAGAGTTTGCCATAGCACTCCCGCAGACAGTTCGCACGGTACGCCCTCAACCCGTTTCCATGATGCATAATTGGCACCACCTCGTAACCGGGAAGCCCTTCGTCACCGATCTTTTTCACTTCGGCCTCTATCTGTTGCGTGGTGACGAGGCGCACGTCGTTGTCCAACCCAAAGAGGCAATAGCCGTCCTCCTCGTCGTACCGGATGATGTGGCCGTCGTTGAATGGCACGAAGTTGAGCAGCTCCCATGAATCCTGCAGAACCACCCCCACCGACGCATCCAGCATGCGGAACATCGACAGAAGGTCCTCGGCCGTAGCGGCACGCTCTTCCTTGTCCGTTATTTCCAACATGGCAATGTCCTTGCGCAGTTTGACGCCTTCGACAAACAGATCGCTGTCGCTGCTGTAATCCAAGAGGACGTCCGGGTTTTTCGCGACGACCAGCTCCAGGTCTTTCACGATCTGCCCTGCGGTCGCTGCCGGTTTGTGCAATATCTTCATTCTCAAAGTTCTTTAGGTTAGTCTGTTGGGTTGCCTTTGCTGTCGAAGGTGTGTTCTTTCCCGTCTTTCTCCAATATCCAGGCGCCACCGCGGGTTCTGCGGATGGAGTCGTAAACCAGCGGCACCCGCTCCACGCCCTGCAGGTCAACTACGCCATACAGGAACCGCCCGTCGCCAAGCCTGACGCTTACCCCCGCCAATCCGTGCCTGCCGAACGTCCCGATGCCGTCATATTTGCAAGGTATCACCTGGTTGAGGCCCGCGTCGACCACGCCCCACTTCCCGTCGCGGCAGATGTCGTACAGCCCTTTGCCGCACGAGCGGAGCGCGGGCCGGTTGTCTTTCTTGTAGATGGGTATGTTGCGCACCTCGGCGAAGGTCCTGTTCATCGGCGACACATACACCGGGCATGTGCGGATGGGATAGACGCGGTCGATGTCGTCGGTATAGAATCGGGGCCCTAGGTACAGGCGCTTGATCTCGGAGCCGTACAAACCGGTCTTGCCGTCGATCACAATACAGCCGCCCTCGTTTATCCTCGTCTTGCACCATTCCCCGTCGAGGTACAGCGTGCTCTCGGCCTCGTCGTAATAGTATCGCGGCGGATTCTGATACACATCTTTCCAGCGGGTCCTCATCCGTCCGTCGTCGTAAAACTCCGGCTCCCTGGGGGCGTGCCAGCGCGGCAGGCTCACCCGCCCGCCCGTCACCTCAGGCATCGAATAGGGATACAACCGTCCGGAGGGATAGCGCATCAGATAGCGCCTCACGAACGAGCCCGGGGCGTCCTTTAGGTGCATGTCCATCAGCAGCGCACCATACCTGTAGCAGCTCTTCTTGCCCTTCACGTCGTCGTAGGCCCAGCCGTAATAGCCGCTGCCCGTCTCATGCAGATACAGCAGCATGCCGAACTCCGCCAGCGGCTCCTCCACATAGAGCACGTAGGGATACTGGTCGGTCCCCCTGCGGCTGAAGTATACGTGCATCGTCTCGTGGGCCAGCGTCGACACCAGCATCTCGTCCAGCCAGCGGCCGCCATTGATCTCGCGCATCTTCTCCGGATAGAGCCTTACGACCTTCTCCTTGGCCACATACTCTCCGCGCTTGTAGTGCTTGCCCTCGCCATTCTTCAGGTCGACATTCAGCACCTCTATGTTGCGCATCGCTTCGCGGTATCGCTCGTCGCGGAACACGTTCTCCTTCAGCCGCATCCGCAGCCGCTCGGCAAAACGCTCCCAGTACTCGAGGATGTCCTTCACTATCGGCGCCCCTTCCGTCGCGACCACGCCCGGCTCTATCACCACATCCACATCAAGCCTCGTCAGTATGTCGTCCAGCGAATCGTACTCCCTCAACAGGAACGGCTGCGCCGCCGCTTCTTTCAGCAAGTTGATCTCACGCTCTGTGATCCACGGAGTTTTGTTTATTATATTCATATTTTGCTTGTTGTCAATACCTTGTGTCGTCTGTCAGTAAATCATGCCCCAATGTTGTATGGGTTGTCCAAATTTTAATGTGCAAACTTACAAAAACAATTCCACAATTGCAACTTTTTAACACCACCATTTCACAATGTATTAAATATAAATACTTTGCAAGACCGTACAATTATGGCATCCAACCCCGCGGAAGCAATCCGGGAGGCGGTACCTAAGAGAATTCACGGTTAGATGGATGATGGGAGATGGAAGATGGATGATGAGCGGGAGTGAAGAAGACAGCCCCTAAGGAGATCAGAGACCGCTCCGTCAGCGGGATTGAATAAACAGGCCGAGCACGATCCATATCCACCAGTAGGCGGTGGCGGACAGGGCGGCGAGCAGTCCCATACCGAAATACCACAGCCAGAACTTCTGGTTCTCCCTGCGTTGCTCGCGGCGGACCTCCTCGGCGGTCATGAAGGTGTCCCATTTTCCCCTTTTGGGGGCGACTGATGTTTTTGTGTCTTTATCCATACCTATATCACGGAAAAGAACCGGTTTTATTACAATCGGCCCAAAAAAAATTTTCAGCTGCGCCTGGCGAGGGGATTCAGGATTACAGAAACAAATGGAAAAGATGGAAAAATTACGGAAAATACCTTACTAAAAGTGAAATATGAAAGGTGAAAAGTGATAGCTGATAGGAACGGCGAATTTGACGAATTAACTCGAATTTGGCGGTGGCCGGTCAATTGCCTGCGAATTACTCGAATTGGGAATTACAGGTCAATTACTCGAAAGCGTTGGGGTTCAGGATTACAGAAAAGTTGGCTATATTACAGAAAAGAACGGAAAAGATGGAAAAAATACAGAAATCTCTACTCTTCCACTTTTCGACTCTTCACCTCTTTAACTCATAAACCGTAAACGGTAAACAGTAAACAGTAAACTGGTAACAATTACTCGAATTACAGGCGAATTACTCGAAAGCGCTGGTTTATATTTATTACAGAAACAAACGGAAAAGATGGAAAAATTACAGAAACTTCCACTCTTTCACTTTTCGACTCTTCACCTCTTTAACTCATAAACCGTAAACGGTAAACAGTAAACCGTAAACCAAACGCTCTCCCCACTAATCACTAACCACTCAATCATATCAGCCATTTCCAATAGTAGTCGTCGGGGTGCGGGATTCCGCCGCATTCCGACAGCAGTTGCCTGCAGCTGTCAGCGACCTCGGGGTAGGTATAGGGATCGGGGTCTTCCTCGTTGGAGCGTTCGAAGCATTCCAGCGCCGTCTGAATGCACTCGCGGGCCTTCAGCGGGTCGCCGGTAAGGAGATGGGCGATGCCCAGCCTCCTGTTGTAGAGCCCTATGTTGAAGTCGCTGTCGCCTTCCCTCAAGGCCCGCTCGAGCGCTATGGTGGTGTAATGTATGCCAGAAGCATAGTCGCCCTTGTAGCAGTACAGCTTGCCCAGGAACCCGAAGGCATCGTCATAGCAGATGTCGAATCCGCGACTGTCGTATAGCCCCAACTCCTTGTAGATGCCGATGGCCTCTTCCTGACAGGCGACAGCCTCCGCGATGTCATCCGCGGAGCATGCCTTCCTGTGCAGCATCCGGGCGTAGGCCAGCAGGTCGGATTGGAGGTCGGAGGTTGCCAATGCCTTCCTCAGCGCGAACAGGTCGTCGAAGACAGCCTGCGCCTCTTCTTCGCTGCCATGCAAGTTCAATTCAGAACAGAAGACCTCCAGTGCTTCGGCCAAGTTGTCCATGTCTCCTCCTTGACGGCATTCCTCTGCGTAGTTGCGGCAGAGACGGATTGCCTCCTCCCAACGGAAATCCATTGAGAGGTTCTCTATCTGTCGGTCGAATTCTTCTTTTGTCATGGCTGCTGTTTTGATTGGTTTCGAAACGCAAATATACAACAATTTTTCAAATATGCAAAAAAACTTTCAAACGCCACACCCAATTCGAGCTTGAATTACAGACAAATTACTCTAATTTTTCGTCGTCTAGGTTTGTCTTTATTACAGAAACAAGCAGAAAAGACGGAAAAATTACGGAAATTTCAACTCTTTCATTTAACACTAAACACTTAAAACTTTCCCTTCTCACCTTTTATTCGTCCTGCACTCGGCAAAATATTTTTTCCCGGGGTTGTAATAAAAACGTTTTTCCTGCGTTATAGGGATGTGGTTAGTTTTCCATACTACAATATTAAGGGGTGGGAGCAGCTCGACGAGGGCCGCTCCCTGTTTTATTTTGTTATTTCAAAAAAAATACGTATCTTTGCGGCCGGAATAAAAAACACAAAACAACGGGGCAATTATAATTTCAAAATGCGACCGGAAGAGAAGACAATCAAAGAATTGCTGAAGAAAGGGTATTCGACGCTGAAAACGGACGGGTACAAGAACTACGGCGAGTGCCCCGATGTGTGGCGTCTGCTTGAGGTCTGGTTCGGCGTGGGAGAGAAGAGCCTCTACCTCGACTACGAAAGGGAATGCGACAAATACCACTTCTATTTCTACAGGAACAGGAAAGAGGCCATCGCGAAGAGGCCGGAGACCGCAGGGGGGACGGAGAGGTATCACGTGGAGAGGTACCTGAGGGAGAAGATGCCCTATTACACGTTGGCGAGGAAGGTGGCCCGGACGGTGGCGGGGAAGAAAGGATACTACTGTACGGAAGACATCGGGGTCACGAATGCCATTGTGGGCGACATTGAGAACTTCGCATTTCTGGTGAATTGGTTCGTGGGGAGCAAGACTTGCATCGGCTATGCGTACGATGAAGACAAACCGATGCTGCTCATAGGCGAGTACAACGACCTGTATGACATTCTGAATGGGATGGGCTATGAGTCGCATATAGACGAGGACGAAGGCATCGAGATATTCGACGACATAGTGCTGGAAAGCGTTTGGTAGAAACAAGGAAAAAACATATAAGATTTGGTTATATAATATATGTGGAACATTACGACATTGAAAAGGACATTCAAGCTGGCCAAGCTTTACAAGGAACTGAATGAAAAATATTTCGGCGGTATTCTCGGCGATGTCAAATTTGAAGGCAACCCCAGACTTTGGGATACCTTTGCTGCAGTCGCAACCATATACACATATAAAAATCTCTGCGGGGAAAAAGTGGCAACCATCAAATTCGACACGAAATATGATTGGGATGAAAAAGATATACGCCGCGTCCTTTTACACGAAATGATACATTATTACATATTTGTCAAACTTGGAAGACGCTTGATATTCCCACACGGACTGCCTTTTATCTGGATAATGCTGAGGATAAACAGAAAATACGATGAGCATATAAAGTTGTATTGGATATAAAAAAAGTTGTATATTTGCACATTGAAAAAACAGGATAAATATGGAATTAACTACGGACAAACTATTGGCGCGCTGCACCTATGCCAAAAGCGACACAGTCGCCTTCAGGAACAGGGGCAAATACGCCATCTTCAGCAACTTCTATCCCTTCACCTTCTCGGCAGAGGGCCAAACATTCCACAGCGTTGAGCAGTACTACCACTGGCGCCGCCTGAAGGGCGCGCCGAAGTATCAGGCGACGATGCTGTCGTTCGACGGCGAGAAGCACGCATGGAAGTGTTTCAACTACTCGCGCAACCGCTGGGTAAAGCAGGTCATAGAGGCCGACCTAAGGAAGCGGATTACCTATATGCGCGAAGGGCTGCAGTACAAACTGAAATATTGCGAAGGCTTCAAGGAGACCCTGCTGAAGACGGGTGACAAGGTTATAGCGGAGCTCAACCAGACCTCGAAGCCGGACGACATCTGGGCGACGAACAAGACCGAATACGGCTATGAAGGCTCGAACATACTGGGCAAACTGCTGATGGAAGCGAGAAAAGTGAAGAGTGAAGAATGAAGAACGGGATTTATTAACGTTGAACGTTGAATGATGAGTGATGAACGGGGAACTATTGTGAATGATGAATGAAGAGTGAAGAGTGAAGAATGATGAAAGTCCATGAGATGATACGGGACAATTATCCCGAATATTACAGCATCGAGCGCTATCCCACCGACTGTACCGCCTGCATCCGCGCTACCGCCGAGGAGTGGGGCGTAATGGGTAATTTCTACCGTACACCGATTGAGGTCGGCAGCGTCACCTTAGACTGCACCGAGCGCCTTTTCCACCTGATGAAGCTGTGGCCCGACTGTGTGGAGGGCATACGCGACATGATGGAACAGCCGGCCGGCCAGAAGGTAAAGATGCACTCCAGACACCTCGTCAAGAATCGCCCCGAGTGGTTCCGCGACGACTGGCCCTCGATGGTTGCGGATGCGATGAAGTTCTGCCTGACGCTCAAATATGAGCAATGTGAGCTGTTCCGCAAGGAACTGGAGCGCAGCAAGGGGCTCTTCATCGTGGAGGATGAGAGCAGCAGATGTCGCGGCCGCGATGCCGACACCTGGGGCGTGGTGCTGCGGGGCGACGAGTACGTGGGGCCCAACCTCCTGGGCCGCCTGCTGATGGAGTTGCGTGACAACGGCAAACTGGAGTACACGCTGCCGTCGGACGCTTTGGATTTTGTAAAACATATAAAGCAATAAACGGCTATGAGTAAGAAAAGTATTCTCGGTACGGGCAATTTTTCCCTCGATGCCATCTACCAACGGGAATATCCAGAAGGATTCGATGTCGCCAAAAAGCGCAACCCCTTCGTCGACAAGCTGGTCAGCGAAGAGGTGGGCAACACCTGTGGCAACGTGATGTGCATGTTGCCTTATCTCGGAGTGGAGACCTATCCCGTCGGCCATTTCGACGAGTCGGAACAGGGGATGAAAATCACAGCGGACCTTGAGCGTTACGGCGCCAACACGCGCTTCGTGAAGAACAGCAAAGACGGCGGCACCACGCTGATGACCTGCATCCATAAACTGGACGCCAACGGGCAGCATATCATGAGTCACCGCGCCACGTCGCCCAACAGCATGTTCCCCAAGCGCAAGCAGCTGCGCAAGGATGAGGTGGCGAGATTCGTGGAGCAATTGGACTTCCGCCCCGACGCCTACTTCTTCGATGTGTCGGACGCAGGTCCGAGGGAGCTGGCGGCGGCCCTTAGGGAACGTGGAGTGCTGGTGTACTATGAGCCGGAAGGCAACAAGGAGATGAGCAAATTTCTCAGGTGTGTTGCCGTCAGCGACATCGTCAAGTTCTCCGGCGCCAGAATAGAGGACACCGCTTTCGTGGCCGACTATCGTGACAAGCTCTTCATCCGCACGATGGGCGAAGAAGGTATGGAGTTTAACCTGCGCGGCGGTGGATGGAAGCGGATTGCCCCTGTGCCCAACGACCACGTGGTGGATTGGGAGGGCGCCGGCGACTGGACCACATCGGTCATCCTCGCCGAGCTGTGCAAGCTCGACAAGCTCGACGTCCGCCGGCTCACGGAGCAAGAGGTGCGCACGGTGCTGGAAAAGGCGGCCGCCATCGCCTCGCGCAGCGTGAGCTATATGGGCAGCAAGGGAATGATTAGGGAGTGAAAAGTGAAGAGTGAAAAGTGAAGAGTGAAAAGTGAAGAATGAAGAATGAAGCCCCAACCACCCAGTCACTCAGTCAATCAAGCAATCCTGCCTGACCGCAATGGAACGGCCTTGAGCACCGATAAAATAAAATTAAATAAAGCGAAAAAGCAATCAAACAATATGTTGTTCTATCACGGATCGCCTGAACAGTTTGACCATTTTGACCTGAGTAGGGCCGGTGAAGGTACCGGCGTGAAGTTCGGCTTCGGCATCTACCTCACCGAGAGCGAGGCAAGCGCCGTACACTACTCGCAGCCCCGCAATATGCCCCCGACGGAGGAGCACTACCTCTACACGGTGGAGATCCCAGAACTAACGGAGGACAACCACCTTGTCTCCGCCCAGCCGGTGAATCCCGCTATCGTGAAAAAGACGGAGGAGAAACTGGGCAAGGCTGTCCCGAAGGAGGTGACGGAGAAAGGCAAGGAGTTCCGCAAGTGGGTGGGGTGTGTGCTCACGGGAGCCAAGAAGGCAGGCTTCGCGGAGGAGAAGGCCGCCGCACAGTTCCTGGACGGGATAGGCGTCATCTGCAATGTGTGGCCGCAGGCGCAGACGAAGCCCGATGGATTGAAGAACTGTGCCGTCTTCAATGCCGACCACGTGCACATCGTCAAGGTAGAGAAGATAGAGATCGAGAAGAAGGACAAGAAGTATGTGCTGGTGAGCAGGAAAGAGGTGAAATAGCAATCATTTCCTTCCGTCCGAAAATGTCAGTCTTCCATAGTGCCAATAGGTCCGTATGTGTTCCTTATGCAGAAGGTTGATTTTCCACATCATCAACTGAAAGCGAAGACCGTGCGGGAAGAAGAATGCTCTTCTGTATTTCACGTGGTTGTAGTAATGGATGAGTTCGTGGATTAGAACTTCACGTATGGTCTTCTCGGTCCAAGGGATTCTGGAGTTGAACTTGATTTTCGCCGTGTAGCCGCCTGTTCGTCTCTTATAAGGGCGGATGCAAGCGGCTGCCGGCACATCAGTGGCCGGGTCGGGCAAGGCCTCGAAGGTGCATACGCCAAGTCTGTTATGGAAATACTTTGCGTTCAGCTCCTTGAAAAGTTTCGTCAGCTTGAAGGTTGTCTTCAGATCATGGGTTGTCCACATTTTTTTTATTTTTCGCAAAGATACAACTTTTTTTAAAATCACAAATCAAAAATCACCTATAAAACCTAAAGTGGCAACTTTTTTCCTTGGATTGGGAATTTTTTTGTATCTTTGCAAATTGATCAAACAAGAATAAAAAAAGGGGCGCTCTGGAGATTCATCGCGGTCAAGATGCTTTTGTCACAATAGTGGAAGTGTCTAAATGAATGATAAAAAATGATGAATCAGGCCTTCGGCGGGAGATTGGCTCGCGAGAGCCAGAGCCATAGGCGACAGTTATCTCCACCCCCCTCTGAGGAAACGACGAGGGATGCATGTTAAACATCATATCCGCCTTTCTCCGGAGCCCCCTCTTTTAAAACAACAACACCAAATGGGAATACCTACGCTGCAGGACTTTGCCACAGACAACATGCTCACCATGTTGCTCGTCAAGGAACGGGCAAAATGTCGCCGACGCAACCGCGGTGACAAGCACCACCATTTGGACAAAGAGTGTGAGCTGAACGAGCTGACCACCCGCAAGATGCTCAGCCGCATTATGCCTCCCCGCTACTCATGGGTGAGACCGTCCAAGCGTTCGACGCTTCCCAACGGTGCCGTGGACACCAGCAAAAATGCGGAGAAGGCATTGCTGCTGACTATCCGCCGCGACAAAAAACGGCAAAAGAGAGGCGCATCCATCGGCTATCTCGACGAATTGGATGCGTTCATAAGCCGGATACGCAGGAGTCTTGCCGACGACAACCTCCGGTTCGAACCACCGCGCCTGATGCCAATCCTAAAGGACACCGACCCGCTTCCGGACAGCACTTTGCTGGTCACATGCCGTCCGTTGTCGGTCTATTCCAAGCTGGAGGACAAGATTATCCTGGCGCTGACAAGCCGCTACCTCACCCGCTACTTCGACCGCTACCTGCACGAGAACATCCTCTCCTACCGTCCCGCGAGGGATTTCCATGGGCAGAAGCACTATGTGACCAAGTTTAGCGACGGCGTCGCCCTCATCAAAGACTTCCGCAAGATTCACAACGCGGAAACTATCTATGCCGCCGACTGCGACATCAAGAAGTTCTACGATATCATCCCGCATGATGTGGTGCGCGACTGCTTTCGCCGCCTAATGGAGAGGTCACCGTTGAGCAAGGAGGGTAAGGGACAGGTGATGCGGGTTGTGGAAGCCTACCTCTCCAGCTACAACTTCTACACCAATGCATGGCTGGAGGCGCAGAACAACCCGGATGTCTATTACAAAGTGCGCCGCCGGCTCCACGACGGAGAGAAGCAGAACACTTACCGTCTCGGCTGGGTGGACGAACTGATGGAGAAACCCGAGGAAGAGCGGCTCCATCGGGGTGTGTCACAAGGCGGGTCCTTGTCGTTGCTGGTGGCCAACATAGTGCTTGACGATGTAGACAGGGCGATAGTGGAGACCCAGGACGAGAACCGGTTGTTTATCCGTTACTGCGACGATATGATACTGCTCCATACCGACAAGGATGAATGTCGCAGGCTGATGGAACGCTATGAGCAGTCGCTGCGGGAACACGGATTGTACTACCACGACTTCGAGAGCGTGTGCGACTCCAAATGCCGCGCCTCAGAAAGCGGAACGGCATCGGCCACCACGAAACATTTCTGGAAGATAAAGTCGCACCGCCCCTTCCTGTGGGGAGAGGGTCCTGGCGACAGCAACCTATATATCGGTTTCCTGGGATATGAGATACGCCGCGACGGACGTATGCGCCTCCGCAAGAGCAACGTGATGCGGTTCGACGACAAGTTCAAACGGCTGCGGTACGCACTTCGGAGGTATCGGAAGAAGCATACCGAGGAACAGTACTGGGAGCATCAGAAGAAAGTGCTCGACAATGTCGTGGGCGGTGTGGAGTTCTACGAGGCCTTTGACATGAAGCAGTTCAAAGCGGGAAGTCAGTACAGGTATATCTTGAAGTTGCAAAAGCGGATGGAGAAATATTTATAAGGGAGAAATAACGCTGTCCGACAGCGGTAAAGACATTAATAACAGTAACTATGAAAATATTAGCCACCAGCGATTGGCATTTAGGTCGTTGCCGTTCGAGAGGATGCTTTATTTCGGCGAGAGCGAGACCGACGTGCCTTGCATGAGTGTGGTGAAAGAGCAATGCGGCCACTCGATAGCCGTCTACGGTCAGCCGCGCAAGAAGGCTACAGCCTTACGGTTGATAAAAGAAGCCTGCAAGGCCGACTATACGGAGAAGGGTGAGATTTACGCCACCGTGTGCCGCATATTTGACAAGATACGTGTCGACAACGACTTTGGACAGTTAGTACTGAGAACAGATAAAGCCATAAAGTGACATTAGTATTCCAAGGCTATATTGTCGAGCCAGAGGGTGTTGCCGATGGTGCCGACGAAGGCTTCGTGGGTTGAGGCGGTGAACATAAGCATGGCGTGGGTGGGAGTATCGTCGGGTTGCGCCCAGCCTTCTTCCTGTATCTCTACAATCTTGCCTTTGCTGTTCTTGGCGTAGTAGGTGATGCCCTTGGGGCCGAGTTTCATATAGTCCTTGTAGTCGGGGTTTTTTCTTGCGTCGCCGTAGATTACCGGCACGCGGAACTCCTTCACCCACTCGGTGGTGGGTTTCTCGATGTGCGTCATGGCGGTGCCCACGCGCAGGGCGTGGATCCTGCCGTCCTTGTCCTCCCAGCGTTTCTGCAGCACGAGGGTTACCTCGTGGGCATCGTCGCCAGGCATGGTTTTGTGGCTGGTGATCTTGCATTTGGTCACGGTGCCCTTGTTGGGCATGGCCGAGCGGTAGTCGAACACCAGCGCTGTGGGACGGCCTGTGAATGGGGCGCCCCAGTGCATCAGCGAGTAGGGGCTGTTGGCGGTGGGTATGGGTTCGAAGATGTGGCCGTAGAATATGCAGCCGCTGACCAGGATCTTGATGTTGATGCCCAGCACCTTCAACTCCTCGTATTTGGTTTCGAGCTTGGCGCAGAGTGTGCCGTCCCAGCTGCGCCCCGGGGTTACGGTGCAGGAGGTCTTGGTGACGCCTGCCACACGGGCGTAGGCGTTGGAAGAGCTCCAGGGGGTGCGAGCGTTGTAGGGGTAGGCGCGGTTCTCGCGGATGGTGTCGGCAGGGCCGATGTTGTATATGCGTTTGGTCTTGCCGCCGATGATGCCGCTCTCTTTGATGTCGCGCACCGTCCAGCTGTCCATCTTGCCGTAGGGGACGTATTGTTTGGCTGTTTGATTGCTTGAATGCTTGAATGCGTTAGTGGTTGAATGCTTTTTCGCTGTATTTGATTTTATTTCATCGGTGCTCAAGACCGCTCCCTTGTGGTCGGGCAGGATTGTTTGAGTGGAGGCGGTGGCGGGGATGAAGAGCAGCGGCAGGAGCATCCAGATGAAGGGTATCATGCGCTTGCGGGGGCGGGCTGCCATCTGCTCGGGGAATTCTGTCAGGTAGCGTTTGTAGATGCGGTGAGCGCGAGGGCCGAGGTTGGCGAAGGTCCAGAGTGCGAAGACGGCGCCGCTCCAAGACCAGGTGAGGATGGCAAAGCCGCACCACTCGATGAACTCGCCGAAGTAGTTGGCGCTGGTGACCTGGCGGTAGAGGCCGCTGTCGGGCAGGTAGTGGCGTGTGTCGCCGGGTTTGCGCAGGTGGCGTATGATGTAGTCGGAGTGCATGTTGACGACCATTCCGGCGAGGAAGATGGCGGTGCCGGCGATGAACTGCGGCGAGAGCAGCCACTGTGGGGTGTAGGGGTAGGGCGTCAGATTTCTGGAGAGGCAGAAGAGCCAGCCGCCCTGCATGAAGGCGTTGAGGCTGTTGAAGAGTGCGCCCATGAGGATGATGGCCAGGGGCATGCGGCTTTTGCCGCGCAGCAGGAAGGGGAAGATGAACGAGCGGTGGAAATAGTGGATTTCGAAGAGGCAGAGGAAGATGAATGGAGTAGATGGTTGGCTGGCGCGGTCAATGGGCAGTTGCCAGAGAATGTAGAGGGTGAGCATGAGGATGAACGCTGGGGCTTCCATGAGCACCCATCCGAGTTTGTTGCCCACCGAGGGGCCCCATTGCTTGTTGTAGAACTTGCCGTAGCCGGCATCGACGAAGAAGAGGCAGACGAAGACCACGACGGCGGTGATGCTCATGCCTATCAGCAGCCAGTTGAAGTTGTCGAGCAGGTAATCAATCATAGTGTTATTCCTTTATCCTTGATACGGCGTTCGGTCTCGTTCCAGAGCCAGGCGGCCAGTTCGGTGTTCTGCCAGCGGTGCGGCAGGTCGGAGTGCCTGTTTCCGCGGAAGAGCTGCAGGGAGCAGTCGGCGGTTACGGCGTTGGCTGCCGGCAGGGCGCCGCCTTCGGCGCTTTTGCAGAAGGGGCGGAAGAGAGCGTCGGCCAGAGGGTCGAACCAGCGGTCCATGTGCAGCATGCGGCTGTTCACGACGCCCGGGTCGGTCATGTTCACATGGTTGCCTGTGCGGCGTGCGAGTTCCTGAGAGAAGAGCATGACGGCGTATTTGCTGTTGGCGTAGGCGCCGAGCTGGCTGTAGTTTTGGGCGTCGATGTTGAAGAAGGAGTGGTCGAAGTGAGCGATGTAGCAGGTGAGAGACACGGTGTTGGCGACGGTGAGCTGCGGGCCCATGGCTTCGACCATGAGGCGGGAGAGGAGGTAGGTGCCGATGTAGTTGGTGGCTGTGACGCGCTCGAAGCCGTCGGCGTTCGTGGCGTATTGGCGTTCCATGGTGCCTGCGTTGTTCAGCAGGCCGTCGACCTTAATGCCGTCGGCTTTGAGGTTTTCGACGAAGGCTGTTATCGACTGCAGCGAGCCGATGTCGAGGCGGCGTTCGCCGTCGCGGGGTTCGCGGCGGGTGGTGCCTATGACGTTGAAGCCCCTAGAGCGCAGCAGGTTTACCGCTGCGCTGCCTATCGAACCGGTGCAGCCTGTTACGATGATTGTCTTCATCTATCTGAATTTATTCCATATTTTCAACTCGAGCCAGTTTGGGAGCAGCTTGATGAGTATCGGCAGGTAGTAGTTCATGAGGCCTGGTTTGACCACATGGCGTTTGCGGAGCATGCCGCGGAGGGCACGGCGCACGAGCCACTGCGGGGTGTGGATGATGCCTATGGATACGCCTAGTTTCATGAGGCTGGGTTTGAGGTTGTAGAGCGGTGTGGCTATGGCGGCGGGCAGGACGGTGGTGACGCCAACGCCGTAGGGGCGCATCTCGAAATAGATGGATTTGGAGAAGCTCTTGAGGTAGGCTTTGGTGGCGGCGTAGAGTGTTATGCCTGGGGTGGGCAGTTTGGCGGCCATGGAGGACATGTTGACGATGTATCCGCGGCGGCGCTGCTTCATGGCTTCGCCGAAGAGCAGTGTGAGGCGGGTGGGGGTTGTGGTGTGCAGGGTCAGCATGGTGAGGGCTTTGTCGTGGGTCTCTGGGGTGAGTTCGGAGAAGAAGAACATGCCGGCGTTGTTGACCAGGATGTCGATGTCGAGTTGTTGTTGGCGGCACCAGTTCCATATATTGTCGGCGGCTTGTTCCTGTGCGAGGTCGATGTAGAGGCCCCAGGAGTGCACGCCGTATTTGTCGGCCAGTTTGTTGGGCAGAGTGTCGAGCAGTTGCTGTTGGTTAGACACCATAAGCACGTTGCATCCAAGTGCGGCCAGCTGCTGGCAGTATTCCCAGCCCATGCCCGAGGTGCCGCCTGTGACGAGTGCGTTGTATCCCTTGATGTCTTTCATCGGTTGCTTTTCTTTACGTCGGCTTCGAGGCGTTGGACTTCGCGTTCGAGTTTTTTGGGGAGGTTCATCACGCATGAGTGGCACTTCATTTCGAGGGTGTACATGCGTCCGATGCAGTAGTTGGAGTGGCCGCATTGGCTGCATGACTGTTCGCCGCTGCGTATTTTGTTCATGAAGTCTGTGTCGCGGACGAGTGTGCGGGCCATCTGGAAGGCCACGAAGCCTTCGTCGAGTACGCGCTGCATGCCTTCTTTCGATGTGACGCCGCCGACGTAGATGAGGGGCAGGGAGAGAGCCTGGCGGAAGCGCTTGGCGGTGTCGAGGAAGTAGAGGTCTTTGTAAGGTACTGTAGGTACCATGAGTCGTCCGGCGAGTGCCAGTCCTGCCTTGAGCCACCAGAATTTCCACGGGTTCATATAGTGAGCCATGGCTTTCAGGGGCATGGCGCCGTGCATGACCACCATAGGTGCGCGGCTTACGAAGCCGGCGGTGAGCACCAGCGCGTCGACGCCGAGGCGTTCCAGTTCTTGTGCCACCATGATGCATTCGTCGACCTGCATGCCGCTGCGGAAGCCGTCGTACATGTTGGTCTTCACCACTACGGCGATTTCCTTGTTGGCGGCCTGGAGGACGCGTTTTATGACGCATTGCATGAGTCGCATGCGGTTTTCGAGCGTGCCGCCCCAGCGGTCGTGGCGGTGGTTGGTGTAGGGCGAGAGGAACTGGCTGATGAGGTAACCGTGGCCTGCGTGGATTTCGACGCAGTCGAAGCCGGCTTCTTTGGCTAGCGACACGGCGTTGCCGAAGTCTTCGATCAGCTGTTGGATTTCATCTTCGCGCATGGCGCGCACGAGGGTGGGGGAGTAGAGGTTGAAGCCTGAGCTGGCGCCTACGGGCATTTGGCCGCAGGTGGCGCGGTGTGTCATGTTGCCGCAGTGGCCGAGCTGTATGGAGGCTTTGGCGCCTTCGGCGTGTATGGCGTCGGTGAGGCGGCGTAGTTCTGGCACTATCTCTGGGCGCATCCATAGCTGTCCGTCGAAGGAGAGGCCGCTGCGGTTTACTGCGGCGTAGGCCACGGTGGTCATGCCGATGCCGCCGCGTGCTACGGCGGTGTGGTAGTCGAAGAGCATCTGGGTTGGGCTGTTGCCGCTGCACATGTTCTCGAAGGCAGCGGAGCGGATGCTGCGGTTGCGCAGTTCGACGGGGCCTATCTTGCAGGGTGTGAAGATGGTGTTTTCCATGCTATGTATTGTTTGGCCATTAACGTAAAGATGTGCTGTTTATTGTGTGGTTAGCCGATGGGTATGTAAATGGTGTCGGAGGCGTAGCCTCGGCTGTTGAGGAGGAAGGCGTAGAGGTGTACGGGCTGCTGCCACTCTTCGGGCAGTTCGATTGTTGCTGAGCCGTCGGAGCGCAGTACCGGTGGGAACAGCATGCCTTGCTCGAGTGCTGGGCAGAAGGCGTAGAGGCGGAGTTTGTCGTTGCGATAGGCGCCGTTGGTCATCAGGTCTGGGTCGAAGGAGAGGTGTAGGATGTTGTCGTGGGGCATATCGGCGTGGTCGAAATAGACCTTTGGGATTGAGCCGCGGCTGAGGACGAGGCGTTGGTAGTCGATGTTGCCATCGGGGGTGAAGCAGTCCTTGTTCAGGCTGCGGAAGTCGTTGTAAGGGCGCAGTTTGGCGCGGCGTGCGTGATGGTGGAGGCCGAGGTCGTAGGCCTCGGACATGAGCGAGGAGAGGTGTGATATGAGGCCGAAATTGCCGCGATGGCCTGTCTGCAGGGGGCTGCGAGGATTGCGCACTTTTTTGGGGCATTGTCGCACACGTTGTATGCCTGTGACTGGGTCGACGTAGTAGATGCGGTTGCCCAGTTTGCCGCTGAGACGGCCATTAATTTCTGTTGCCATGGAGTTGTGTGTGTATGATGTCGGTGTGTTATTCGTGTTTGTGTAGAGTGTTGGTTGATGTGGATTGGTGTTGGTGCGGAGGTGACACAGAGTTAACAGGGAGTTAATCGGGGGAGAGTATAGGGTTGATATAGAGATGATGTTGGTTTTGTATTGTCCCTTTGCCTGCTTTGTGTTAAAAATCAATGTTTTATGGAATATAAATCGCCGTGCAACTCTATAGTATGGCTGTATAGTGCAGTGTGACAGCGAGTTTAGTGGATTAATGCTGACTGTTTGATAGGTGCAAAGATACAGTTTTTTTTTGAATTATATGTTAAAAAAGAGATAAAAGTGAGTTGAAAATCTTTGCCGGTGGAAACGAGAGGGGTAAAACCGCATGGTTTGAGTGCGGTTTTGCGAGTTGAAATTGTGCTTTATTAAAGTCAAAGTATTATTATATTCAAATATTACATTTATTACATTGGGGCAAATCTCGCCCTCGATTTAAATCTCAATAATAAAGTCTATTGTTATTCCAGGAAGGGCATAAGGCTCCTCACCTTTCCGTAGCGAGTCAACAATATGCCTAATATCTTCAATTGACAGTTCGGAATTACTTTTTATTTTCAACATAGACATTGGCTGTTGCCCAAGAACAATTGTAAGTTTCCTAGTGTTCCTAATATTTACCCATCCTTCAATTCCGTTTAATAAGTTTCCCTTAGGCGGAACAGAGAACTTGCCGTTCTCAAACATCTTCTTTGATATATAACCCAATCCCGACGAATCTGTCGAAATAATAACTGTATCCTTATAATCTGCACTATTTACAAAAAAAATGTTTACAGGTACACCATAACCCTTGTTATTAACTACTTGAATCATCATTCTTGACGATAAAAAGTCAATAATCTTACCTCTCTTTTCGGTATAAAAGTATGACGGTACATCATCAATCTTTTCGACGATGTACTCAAAATCCTGCCCTTTGATAAAATTAAATGAACAGGCAATCAACAGAACCAATGTAAATATTTTCTTTACCATACCCTATTCCCTTTAAATGTATATGAAGCACGTGAATCTCTGTGATATTGTTGTTTATGAAAAACTCCAGGGTGTGGATTGTTAAAACTATGACCTTCTCTTCTAATGGCCATTTCGTGAGCACCTAACTTAAAAAAGGAGTCATAATAGTTTCTTCCACAATCTGTTCTGTAATAATTTTCTACCAACTCATGAAATAATACTGATGCTCTAGCATTGTTGCCATTATCATCCGTCCATGTTCCAGACGAAGCAAGAATCACTTGCCCATCATATCCTTCTCGGGGGGAATACGAATATTGTCCCTTGGAGTCCAAGCCATTATTGGACGCATTCACCACTCCGCTAGTATTATCATCCATGGATTGTGCAAATCCATCCATAATATGTCCACAGTCAATTTCATCACTTGCTTCATAAAGGTATTTCTTTGACGAAGACACCAAATCTGAAAGAAAACTTAACCCAACGTCTTTTTTTAATTCATCTTTGCTTAACCCATCCAAATTAAGTTTGACATGGCCCTTATCATCAAATGTTACACGGCTTCTGTTTGATTCATTGACAAGAGACAATATATCAGACTCCGTTTGTTTCCGGTTTTTATTATCACTGGAGGGAATATCAAGTTCGCAGCCATTGGGGTCAACCAGCTTTACAGGGTTCCAAGCACAATAGGCATAGGGTGATATACTCGGGTACTTGTCTGCCATCGGGTCAACGGAGAGCCACATGGTCATCAGCTCGTGGTCCATGTAGCGGGCGCCAAAATAACCGTAGCCGGTTTCTTCGTCCTTCTCTTTGCCGGTGAAAGAACAGCATCGGAAATCAATGGAACAACTTTGTACATAGTCGTTTGTAAAAGTCGTTCCATGTCCACTTTTTGAAGAAAAGGTATCAAAACACACCCTTAAAATACCACATTTTGACATGGCGTTTCTTCCCGACGATATGGTGCAACCCTGTTGCATTATTGCTGCTTTTTCTTCGACTGCAAAAATACGACTTTTTTTTCATTCCCCCACAATTTTTTTTATCGAAATAAATCATTCCCCACAAAATATATGTGGTTATAATTTACATTTCCCCCTCTTATTTTGTAGGCGTCGTGGAGGACGCAGGCCAGTTTCTGGAAGTATAGGCGCACGCTGCCGGGCTTCATCCCTTGGGATTGGAGGTGGAGTATAAAACCTTGCAGGTAGTTTTCGCCATAATCTGTCAGGTGCCTGCATACATGCATGTACGACTCCTTGGTTTTGGGTTTGATATTGGCGGACGCAGTACTAGAAGGAAATAAATATTTGGGGCTGGAGACATACTAAATAATAAAAAAGGCAGTTAATAGTATATAAAATATTAATGGCAATGAAAAAGATCGGAATCATCATGTTGGCGGCGATACTCTTCTGCGTTTGGAACGCGCAGGGACAAGAGCCTGTCAAGGGCCATTACACTTTCGGCACCGTACTGGACGGCGACACTGTGCCGCTGTACCACCTGAAGGAGGTTACCATATACGCCAGCGGCATGTTGCTCACTCCCGCCGAGATCAAGCACAATAAACGTCTTATACGCAATGTGCGGCTGATGTTGCCCTATGCCCAGGAGGGGCGTCGTCGGCTCGACAAGCTGGAGAGCGAGATAGGGTCGCTACCGCGCAAGGAGCGCAAGGCGGCCATCAAGGAGGCCGAACGGCAGCTGCTGGCCGACTACAAGGACGAGATTTCGAACTACACCTTCTCGCAGGGGCTGGTGCTCATCAAGCTCATAGACCGCGAGACTAACCGCTCGGCATACAAGATCGTGGGTGAGCTGCGCGGCTCGCTGCGCGCCGGCCTCTACCAGACACTGGCCAAATTGTTCGGGTATAACCTGAAGGATACTTTCGACCCCAAACATAACAAGAAGGACGACCTGATAGACAGGATATGTATCTCGATAGAGAGGGGACAGATATGATTTCAGTAGTCAAGTAGACAGTAGTTAAGAAGTCAAGGAAAGATGAAGGGTTATTGTTTTTTGAGTGCGGTGCCTGTGAGGGCGGAGGCGAGTGACCGAGCCGAGATGGTGAACCAGCTGTTGATGGGCGACACCGTCGAGGTGGTGGAACGCCATGAGAAATGGAGCCTGGTGCAGGACGACTACGACGGCTACCGCGGATGGGTCGACAACAAGCAATACGTACCTTTTGACAGCGCCGCCGACATTGCCGAGCAGCTCTTTCTGGGCACCCCCTACCTGTGGGGCGGCCGCTGGACGGGCGGCATCGACTGCTCGGGCCTCTCGCAGGTGTGCTTCAAAGCCAAAGGCATATGGCTGCCACGCGACGCCTCGCAGCAAGCCACCTGCGGAGTTGAGGTATGCCCCTGCGACGTGCAGCGCGACGACCTGGCTTTCTTCCACAACGCCGAAGGACGTGTAATACATGTGGGCATCTGTATGGGTGACGGCCGCATAATACACGCCTCGGGACAGGTGCGCATAGATACTCTGGACAGCAAGGGCATACTGGTGGAGAAGACGGGCACATACTCACATGTGCTGCACAGCGTCAGGAGAGTTAAAAGTTAAGAGTTAAGAATTAAGAGTTAAGAATTGATAGAAATCATATGAAGAAACTGTTTGTTATTGCGACATTGGCGGCGTTTATGGGCGCCTATGCCAGTGCACAGGATGGTGCCCTGCCGGGGAAATATGCTGGCCACAACACCGTGACGGCGTTCGACTCGACGGGCGTGTATATGGAGGAGAGCGGCTTGAGCCACATTCTTACACACAAACGTGTGAAGGCCATCAGCTATAAAGGCTGTGCCATGCTCAAGAGCGTGAAGGTCGACTACGACCCGCTGTCGGCCTGGTGCGACATAACGCATGTGCTGGTGCACCGCGCCGCCACCGGACGGACGGACACCTTGGTGTGGCCCGGTCGTGAGGGCAACGTGGAGGTGTATGACTATGTGGCTCCCGCCCGCATGATTTACTGGGGTGCCAGCCAGAAGATGGTCGACGTGGGCCATCTGGACCTGCAAGACGAACTGGAGGTGTGGACCTACAAGAAAGGCTATACCTACGCGCTGCTGGCGGATGGTGCCGGCGCAATGCCGGCGGTCCAGGGGCTTAACGGCACCTTTGCCGCTCTGCCCGAAGATGACGCTCGCTATATTCCGCCGATGAAAGGCCACTACTACGACATAGTGCCTTTCTGGAGCGATGAGCCGGTGCAGCGTAAGGTGTACCAACTGAATATCCTCGACTCGAAGAACGTGCAGTACCACGTGTACAACGGCGAGTTGAACACCAAGAAAGAGGCTGCCGACGAAGAGGGTCGTTCGCTGTATACCTTCACCAAGAGTGACATCATGCCCCTGAAGCGAGAGCAGCGGGCGCTGGCCAACAACGACATACAGACCAAGCTGCTGCTCTCGACGAGTCCCGACTGGCAGGCCAAGAGCCGCTGGTTCTACGGCGTGAACGAGGACTATGGCTCGTTCAAGGCCACTGCCGAGGTGCAGAAGAAGGTCAACGAGATACTGCGCGGCGCCAAGGACGAGATGGACAGCATAGGCCGACTGACCCACTGGGTGGCCGACAACATACGCTATGCGGGCATTTCTATGGGCGAGGGCGAAGGCTTCACGCTGCACAACCAGGAGATGAACATGAAAGACCGCTGCGGCGTGTGCAAGGACAAGGCTTCGACGCTGATAGGGTTCCTGCGTGCCGCGGGCTTCAAGGCCTACGCCTCCATGACGATGGCCGGCGAGCGCATAGACCGCATACCTGCGGACCAGTTCAACCACTCGGTGTGCGCCGTGCAGCTGCGCAACGGGAAGTTCGCCATGCTAGACCCCACATGGGTGCCCAATGTGCGCGAGCTGTGGAGCAGTGCCGAGCAGCAGCAGGGCTACCTGATAGGTACCGAAGAGGGTTGCGACCTGATGGAGACTCCCATCTCGCCTGCCGAGAACCACTATGTCCGCATCAGCGGCGAGAGTACCATCGACGTGGTGGGCAATATGGTGGGAACCATAAGCATCACCGCCGAGGGCCAGAGCGATGCCTCGGTGCGCGGCGTGTTCAGCGCCCGCCAGGCCGACTGGCGTCGCAACCTGGAGATGGAGCTGCTGCAGATAGCCCCCAACGCACAGATTCTCGACATACAATATACCGACCCCGACCGCTACCTTGAGCAGCCGGTGACGATAACCTACAAGTATATCATTCCGAACTACGCCACCGTCGGCAAGGATGTCATCGAGTTCATACCGCTGACAGCGCGCGGCTTCTTCAACCGCACGATGACGCACCTCTACTTCGACTTCAGCAAAGAGACGCGCACACAGCCCTTCAGCGACCGCTGCTCGCGGCTGGTGCAGATACAGGAGACCATCACGCTGCCCTTTGCGCCGACGAAGTTCCACTACCCGATGGTCGACGGCATTGCCGACCCCGCTGCTTCGTTCGGCTGTGGGTTCCAGATGGATGGCAACAAGCTCTCGTTCGGCGAGAGCCTGATGTTCGGCAAGCGCCTCTACGAAGCCAGCGATTGGCCCGCGTTCCGCGCTTCGGCGATGGCACAGATGAAGGTGGCAGAGACACCGGTGATTCTTACTAAGTAGTTAAGGAGACAGGAGTTAAGGAGTTAAGGAGTTAAGGAGACAGGAGTTAAGGAGACAGGAGTTAAGGAGTTAAGGAGACAGGAGTTAAGGAGTTAGGGAGTTATGGAGACAGGAGTTAAGGAGACAGGAGTTAGGGAGTTAAGGAGTTAAGAAGTTAGGGAGTTAAGGAGTTAAGGAGACAGGAGTTAAGTAGTTAAGACAAATATTTACACATTATGAAAAAGATGTTCTTTTTAGCAGCGATAATTTCAATGTTCAACATCCAGCTTTCGACATTGAAAGCGCAAGAGCCCGACGCACGGTTCAAGACACTGAAGTACGAGTGGACGATGAACGCCGACGGCTCGAGTGACTACCACTACCGCCACGAGGTGCAGATACTGCGCAACCGTGCGCTGGTGGCCTACGCCGACAAGGGCGAGACCTTTGTGGTGTACAATCCTGACTTGGAGACGCTGACGGTGAACGAGGTGTACACCATACAGAAAGACGGCACCCGCGTCGACATGCCACAGAACGCCTTCGTGTATCAGCTGCCTTCGCAGTGCACCGACTGCGGCCGCTTCAACCACCTGCGCGAGCTGGCTATGGTGCACACAGGCATGGAACTGGGCTGCACCATAGTGGTCGACTATACCATACACCGCCAGTACAACTATCTCTACGAGAGCATCCCGCTGTGGCGCGAGTGCCCGGTCGACAAACTCGAGGTGGTGGTGAACTACAACCACAACGACATGGACTTGAAATACACCATCGACGGTTCCCAACAGCTGCCCAGCGAAGGCGTGACCCGCAGCGAGTCGGTCAATACCGACGACATGAACCGCAGCCTCCACTACACCTTCGAGAACATGCCGCAGGCTCCCAACGAGCCCTATATGCCCGCCGACTACATACCGGTGCTGCGCATCTTCAACGGAGTGCCCGAGTTCGTGCCTGCATTCGACAACGCCAAGTACAGCGGCGCCCAGGATGCCATGGGCCAGATTGTGGGTCGTGGCAGCAAGCGCGACAAGGCGAATGCCATACGTAACTTCGTGGTCGACAACATACACCTTAACGACATAGCCCCAGCACATCTTGGCTACACCCACGCCACCGCCGAAGAGGTGTGGCAGACGGGTTGTGGCACCGCTACCGACAAGGCCGTGCTGTTGGCCGCCCTGCTCAACGACGAGGGCTTCGAGGCCCGCGTGCTGGGTGACGAGATGGACGAGGTGGGTGTGGTGATCGACACTCTCGAGTATCGTCTCAGCGTGCGCAACAAAGCTCCCATGTACCTCTATGGCGAGGCTAAGGACGAGGTGACGAGATGTGACATAAAGGAGACCCGTGATGCCAAACTAGACACTCTCGAAGATGGCTTCTACCGTCTGAAGCTCGACCCGATAGCCGGTGCCCCCAGCGTCAATGCCAAACGGTTGGCCATATACCGCACCGCCCCGTTGCAGAGCACGGCATGCGACATGAAGAGCAATATCAGCTACACGCTGCCGAAAGGTATGAAGATGGTGGCCGCCGGACAGACCCACAAGCTCGACTTCGAGGGTGTGGGCAGCGTGGAGATAACCATCAAGCAGAGCGGTTCCAAGGTGCGCGTGGTGCGCAACCTAAAGATAGACAAGAGTGACATCGAGTTGGCCGACTACGGCGCCTACCGTCAGCTGATAGCCTTGTGGCAGAGCATCGACGGAGTGCTGGTGAGAGGAGGGGAGTGAATGTGTTAATGATGAATGATGAATGATGAATGATGAACGGCGTATGTGGGAATGTGCGAATGTGGGAATGTGTTAGTGTTAATTGTGAACGGCGAATTGTGATTGGTTCCAGGTTCCAAGTTCCAGGTTCCAAGTTCCAGGTTCCAAGTTCCAGGTTCCAAGTTTAAGGTTTAACGGCGAATTAGGCGAATTTTACGAATTGGGCGGAAGCCGGTTGATTATTGGCGAATTACTCGAATTGTGGCGGGAGCCGGTCTTAGTTCTCCTTGCCCTGCGGGCAGAAATCTGGTAAATCTCGTAGATTTTTTCCCTTCGGGATTATGTCCGGGTGCGGGGCCAGGATAATCTCGTAGATTTTTCGCCAGCGGCTGAAGCCTGGCGGTGGGCGGGAGCCGGTCTTATTTATTGGGGTTGATGGATAACGGCGAATTAAACGAATTATGCGAATTAGGGCGGGAGCCGGTCGGGTACTGGCGAATTACTCGAATTGGGCGCCGGACGGCTATAGCCTGGCGTTTTTTTATTACAGAAAAATACGGAAAGAACTGAAAAAAACGGAAACTTTTCTATGGGAACGGCGAAGGGGAGAATGTGTTAATGATGAATGATGAACGGCGAATTGTGATTGGTTCCAAGTTCCAGGTTCCAAGTTCCAGGTTTAAGGTTTAACGGCGAATTACGCGAATTTTACGAATTGGGCGGAAGCCGGTTGATTATTGGCGAATTACTCGAATTAATAAAGAACGGCGAATTAGGCGAATTACTCGAATTGTGGCGGGAGCCGGTCGGGTACTGGCGAATTACTCGAATGGTGAATGCATGAAATTATTCTCTACGGAATATTGGAGTAGTTGGAATTTGAATGGTGAAAGGAGAATAGTGGTTAGTGAATGGTGATATTTTGGGAGAATCAATGAACAGAGGCGCGCGGTCGGTAGGCCGCGCGCCTCTGTTATACTAGTCACTAATCACTGGATACCGGATATTTATTTCAGCAGGTTGCCGAGGATGTCGCGTGTCAGCGTGCGAGTGACGGTGCTCGTGGTGTTCTTGACGATCTTCTGTCCGACGGAGGTCTTGCTCTTGGTCTTCTTGCCGCTGACGGCATCGCTGACGGCGGTTCCAGCTGCGGTTGCCAATGTTCCTGTGACGGCAATCATTACCGACTTGAGGATTTTGCTGCCTATGCCTTTCTTTTTGGGTTCGGGCTTTGGGGCTGCCTCGGCCTTGCCTTTCTTGGCTGGCACTGCCGCTTCCTCTTCGACTTCTACCATGGTGGCGGCTTCTTCGGCTTCCTTGATAAGCAACTCGAAGGCGCTTTCGCGGTCGACGGGGGTGTCGTATTTTGCACGCAGGGGACTGCCGTAGATGATGGCGCCACGCTGTTCAGGTGTTATGGCACCAATTTGGGAGAGAGGGAAGAGAATCTTGGCGCGCTGTACCACGCTGGGTGCGCCCTTGGCGTCAAGGAAACTCACCAGGGCTTCGCCGGTTTCGAGTTCCATGATGGCCTCGTCGGTCTTAAAGGCTGGGTTGGGACGGAAAGTGTCGGCGGCGGTCTTCACGGCTTTCTGGTCCTTGGGAGTGTAGGCGCGTAGGGCGTGTTGCACGCGGTTGCCCAGCTGGCCGAGGATATTCTCTGGTATGTCGGTGGGGCTTTGGGTGACGAAATAGATGCCCACGCCTTTGGAGCGTATAAGGCGTATCACCTGTTCGATTTTGTCGACCAGGGCCTTCGAGGTGTCTTCGAAGAGCATGTGAGCCTCGTCGAAGAAGAAGACTAGTTTGGGCAGCTCTTGGTCGCCCACCTCGGGCAGGGTGCTGTAGAGTTCGGAGAGGAGCCAGAGCAGGAAGGTGGAGTAGAGTTTAGGCTGGAGCATCAGTTTGTCGGCGGCCAGCACATTCATGATACCTTTGCCGTCGCGAGTGCCAAGCAGGTCTTTTATGTCGAACGAAGGTTCGCCGAAGAAGCGGTCGGCGCCCTGGGCGTCGAGTTGCAGGAGAGCACGCTGGATGGCGCCGACGGTGGTGGTGCTTATGTTGCCGTACTGTGTGGTGTACTCTTTTGCGTGCTTGGCGACATAGTCGAGCATGGCGCGGAGGTCCTTCATGTCGAGGATAAGGAGGCCGCGTTCGTCGGCGATGCGGAAGACGATGTTGAGCACGCCGTCCTGAGTCTCGTTGAGACCCAGCAGACGGCTAAGCAGCTGTGGACCCATCTGGCTGACGGTGGCGCGCATGGGGTGTCCCTGTTCGCCGTAGACGTCGAAGAAGCGTACGGGGCATGCCTGGAACTCGGGATTGGGGATGCCAAAAGAATCCTTGCGTTTCTCTATGAAGCCGCTCATCTGGCCGGCTTGGCTGATGCCGCTGAGGTCGCCTTTCATATCGGCCATGAAGCAGGGGACACCTGCTTGGCAGAAGGTCTCGGCCATCACCTGAAGGGTGACGGTCTTGCCGGTACCTGTGGCTCCGGCTATGAGGCCGTGGCGGTTGGCCATGCGGCCGACGATAGACAAAGCTCCCTCGTCGCAGTGGGCGATGTACAATCCATGCTCTTGTGTAAACATAACGCTTAGAGTTTTAAGTATTAAGTTTTAAGCTGTAAGTAAATGGCAACCCAAACGACTGCGTAACCACTTAATACTTACAGCTTACAGCTCACGACTGTGGGTTTTAGAAGGTGTAGTTGAATCCCAGACGCAGCATGGGGCTTTCCCAGCGGAGAGTCTCCATGAGGGTGTTGAGGCCAGCATAGAAGCGGGTGGTGGTGCGGACATCCTGCACCTGTACGCCATCGACCATGTGGTAGTCGCCAGGTTTGCTGCCGTCGTGAGATTCCTTTTCGCTGATATAGCCGATGCTGAGGAAATCGAGGCTCAGCTCAGCGCTGAGGTGTTTGGAGAACTCATAGGTCAGAGTAGGTCTGAGGCTCACGCCCCACGAGAAGTATTTCACGCTGTCGTCCTTTGGGTAGCCAGCGCCTTCCTGGTATTCGTTGTTGTTGCGGAAGGGTGTGTTGTAGCTCTGCAGAATATTGGTGTAGCCCAAAGAGCGGATGTTGCCTTGGAGGAGGAGGTGGAAGTGCATGTTGCCGTATTTGAAGACTTCGTACTTCACCTGAGGTGCCACTGTCCAGCCGGTGCGTGCATACTGGTAGCGGAAGTTGTCGAGTTGGCGGGGCATACCCTCGAACATGGTGTCGATCTGTGTTGTCAGGGTGTCCCAGTTGTTGCCCATATAGCCGCCCATGATGCCGACATATAGTTTTGGGGTTATCATATAGCCCACCTGCAGACCGCCGAGCCAAGTGGAAGACTTGAAGTAGTCGTCGTTCCATGAGTTGACGGATTTAGTCTGGAAATAACCACCTTGGATACCCACCACCACCTGGGCGCTGGCGGATGCCATAACGGCCACTGCCGCTAAGAGAAGTACTATTTTCTTCATCTGTTTTTCGTTGTTAATCAAAATGCAAAAGTACGAAAAAATTTTAATACCGCGAAAATATTTTTATACCTGTTCCACCTCGACAGTTGGCTGCAGGTAAAGGAGCCAACCGCTGACGTTGGGGTATCCCATATCGCGCAGAGCCTGGCAATAGGTGCGCACCTTGTCGGCGTATTCGTCGAGATGCTCGCCGGTCTTGAAGTCGACGACCCATGTCTCGTGGGGTGTGAACACCACGCGGTCGGGGCGGTAGCGTGTGCCGCCGGTCACCAGTTCGCATTCGTTCTTGACCTCGTATTCCGGTGCGAAGAAGCGGTGTGTAGCCTCGTCGGCGACGACCTTATGGGCCAGATCGGCCAGGCGTTGCATCTCCTCGTCGGTGGCTTGGCCTGTGGCGTGGAAACGTTCGATGGCTGCATCGACATTATCGGCATTGAGGACACCTGCCAGCAGGTCGTGGGCATAGATGCCGAAACGTATCTTGCTTTCCTGCAGAGGGGTGATGGCCTTCTCGGATGGAGATGCTATCAATACCCGCTTGGTCCAGTCGTTGAAGCTCAGTTGTCTGACATGATTCTGTTTTTTTGCTTTTTTCTCATCCTCGTCGACGACATGTTGGAAGTTGTCGTCGCCACGGTCGTAGTCCTTGCTGTTAACAAAACGGTAGAGCAGGGCAGGGGGGCGACGGTCGTTTGCTATAATCTTTTCGATTTCCTTTTTGCTTTTCTTGATGTCTGTTGGGTCTGGGCAGAAGAGGAATAGTTGTTCCATGGGACGAGTGAGTGCGACATATAGCACGTTGAGTTCGTCGATTTGGTTTAGTAAAATTTCCTTTTGTTTTTGAGGGTCGAAGAGCGAGCTTTCGTCGGCTTTGAGGGAGACATAGGCTGTGGGGAGCGAAGGTGTGGATTTGTCGAGCTTTAATTCGTCGGGTACGTCGACCCACAGTTTTGGAGTGTGCTCTTGTTCGTTGAAAAGGGGGCATATGATGACAGGCTTGCCGAGACCTTTGGCTTTATGTATTGTGTAAAGCTGCACGGCATCGCCTTCCTCGGACGAAGAGGCGGAGAGGTTCTTCTGTTCGTCGAACCATTGTAGGAAGTCGCCTATATCCTGACGATGGCGTGCGCTGAAGGCGGCCACGTTATTGAGCAGAGAAGCCACATAGAGAGAGTCGATGTCGTCGAGCTGCAGAGAGCGTACGATCTCCTCGCAGCAGTCGTAAATGTCGAGAGAGGCCAGATAGGGTAAGTTAAGGGTTGACGGGAGGCTTGGTGCCGCTACGTTTCCTGCGGCCCAGTTGTCGCAGACCTTTGCATGGCGTCCGCCGTCGATGCCGAGAGCTGCGAGGCGATAGAGGAGGTCGGCTTCGGCGCCTCGGTCGGCGTTGTTGTGCAGCAGGCGCAGAACAGCGATGACGGCCATGACGGCGTGGCTTTCCTTGAGGTAGAATGATTCGGTGGAAGTCTTTGGTATGTCGCTATGCTCGGACATATAGCGGCTTATTTTTGCCAGTCGGGTATTGGTTCGAGCCAAGACCACGATGTCTTTGTAGGCGTAGCCGCAGTTGGAGACGAGGCGTTGGATGGTATGAATGATGCCGTCGTATATTGCCTCCTGCACGTTGTCGAAGCCCCCTTCTTCGGCGTCGGCTTTTGACAAGAAATTAACCTCGACATGACCTTTAATCTTTTTGAATGTTTCCTGATACAACTCCTCGTTGCCATCTTTCAGCAGGTTGCCGTCGGTGTCGCGTCCGATGTAGATGCTTTGCAGCAAAGGGTTGTCGGAGAATACCTCGCGTGCGAGGAAATTGAAGAAACGATTGTTGAAGTTTATTATGGCTTCGGCGCTTCGGCGGTTCTGTATCAAATTCTTTACTCTGAAGTTGCCTGGAAGGGGAAGAGTCTTGCCGTGGTGTTTCATGCCGTCGACATGTGGCAGACGGACAAATTGCTGCACGTCGCCTTGGCGGAATCGGTATATTGACTGCTTGCCGTCGCCCACCACCAGAGACACCATGCCTTGGCTGACACCATTCTCGAGTAAAGGTACTAGGTTGTGCCACTGCATGATAGAAGTGTCTTGGAACTCGTCGACGAGGAAATGGCCGTATCGGTTGCCGAGTCGTTCGTATACAAACGGAGCGGGGTTTTCCTCATCCTCCACGATGGCATTGATTAGTTTGTTGAAGTCCGAGAGGTGCACCACGTCGTTGTCTTTGGAGTAGAGGCGCATCTGTTTGTCGAGCTGACCGAGGAGGGCTACGGAGTAGAGGTTGCGCAACAATATGCGGTAGGTGTTGTGGCGTATGATGTCTGATTTGATCTCTTCGAAGAGGGATCTCAGCTTTGGCATTGCTGCGTCGACGGCTGCTGACAGGGCAGGAGAACATTTGGCGAGAGTCATCTTGCCCTCTTCGAAAGCTGTCACTGTACGCTGGCTGGGTAGGGTGAATATGGATCCGTCGGCCATTTTGCTGAAATAGCCATAGTAGCCAGTCATGCCATAGGGTGCGTTGTCGACATCGATCCCGATGCTGTTCAGGTTACCGAGCATTTCGGCAGCTTTGCTGCGCACGCAGTCTTCCAGGCGATGCATTTCCCTGACATAGTTCTGCCTTATAGTCTTGAATTCTTTCAGGTCGAGTGATGACAGCTGTTTGAGTCTTTCGCCGGCATCCTCTAGGAAGAGCTGGCTTGCGAGGTTGCTGACCAACTTCTCCACGTTGTAGCGGCCATTGTCCTCCATGTTGCTTTCGGCAAAAGCCTTCAGCACATCGGCCAGTTCCCCTTTTTCGTCGCCGTCGGTACCTGCCAGGGACATCAGCTGAGCCACCGCCTCGTCGATCATCTTCTGCTGGTCCACCAACACGTCGAAATTCATCGGCTGTCCCATGTCGTGGGCGAAGGTGCGCACTATGCGGTGCATGAAACTGTCGATGGTACTTACCGACAAGTCGCTATAGCGGTGCAGCACCAGTCGGCGCAACAGGATAGCCATTTGTTGCAACTGTTCAGGAGATATGTCGATGCCTTCTGCGTTGAGCTCGTCTAGTACATCGGCGGCAATACCACCTGATTTCGGAACAGCGGGGCGGCGGGCTATTTTTGCCAGGTCGTCAAGTATGCGGTCCTTCATTTCCGCGGTGGCTTTTTTGGTGAAGGTGATAGCGAGGATGGAGCGGAAACCGCTGTGGAGGTTATCTCTAATTTGTTCTTCCGTTTTGCCACCTTTCCCAGCCAGAGAGAAGGCCATCTTGAGGTATTCCTTCACGAGGGCATATGTCTTGCCGGCACCAGCCGATGCCTTGTATACTATAAAAGGTTCTGTTGCCATAAAAGAGTTATACTTTGTCGGACTTCCAATATTCAGAGTTTGTTATTCCCAGAGCTTCTGGGTCGAACTGTGGTTCCTTGCCGTTTTTTTTCTGTCGTTCGTAGTCCTTGAGGCTGCGCAGGGCTTTTGGTGAGAGTAGCAGGATGGCCACGACGTTGATCCACGCCATGATGCCCACGCCGATGTCGCCCAGCATCCACACCAGGCCGCTGCTCTGCAGCGAGGCCACGAAGACGGCGGAGATGGAGGCTATGCGCAGCATCCAGATGACGATCTTCTCGCCGCGGTCGTCGCCGAAACGGAGGTCGGCACGCTCCAGCTCGTCGAGCCGCTCTGGGTGCTTCTTGTATACGCGGCGGCGCCAGCGGTTGAAGAGATATACGAGATTTGTCTCGGCGTAGTAGTAGTATGCCATGATTGTTGTGAAGGCGAAGAAGAAGAGCGCCACGGAGATGATGAGGTCGCCCGCGCGGGGCCCTACGACGGTGCCTATGGCGCGGGTGGTGTAGAAGACGCCGGGCTCGCCCTCGGGGGCTGTGGGGTTTTGGTAGAGGTAGGTGACAACAGGGCCGGCGGCGGTCTGCTGCACGGTGTCGATGATATTGTAGGTCTTGCAGGCCAGAATCATCATAGCCGTGGCGGTGCATACGAGCAGTGTGTCGATATATACTGAGAATGCCTGCACGAGGCCTTGCTTCACGGGATGAGAGACCTTGGCGGCGCCGGCCACTATGGCACCGGTGCCCTGGCCGGCCTCGTTGCTGTATATGCCGCGCTTCACGCCCCAAGCTATGGTGCTGCCTATCAAGGCTCCGCCCACCTCGTTGACGCCCACGGCACCGCGCAGCATCTGCATGAACACATCGGGCACCACCTGCCAGTTGACAATCAGAACCACGATGGCGAGGATGATATACAGCAATGCCATGACAGGAGCCACCACCTGTGCAACGTTGGCGATGCGTTTCACGCCGCCTATGATGACCAGTCCAAGGAGTGTGGCCACCACAATGCCTATAATCCATGGGGCAACGCCGAAACTTTGCGAGCAGCTTAGGGCGATGCTGTTACCGTGGATGGGAGGCAGGAAGACGCCGCAGGCCACAGCCGCCAGCACAGCGAAGAGTCCGCCGAAGAAAGGGCTGCGGAGACCTTTTTCGATATAGTATGCCGGTCCGCCGCGGAACTGGCCGTTGTGGTCTTCCTTGTAGATCTGTGCCAGCGTGGCTTCGACGAAGGCGCTGCCGGCGCCGAAGAAGGCGATTATCCACATCCACACTATGGCGCCGGGGCCGCCGAAGCCTATGGCTGTTGCCACTCCGACGATATTGCCTGTGCCCACGCGGCCCGAGAGGGCCATGGCGAAAGCCTGGAAGGAAGAGATGCCGGTCTTCTTGCCGTCCTTTTTTGTGCTGCCGAAGAGTAGCCGGAACATCTCGCCGAAACGGCGCACCTGCACGAAGCGCGTGCGGAACGAGAAATAGAGTCCCGCCAGCAGGCACAGGGCTACCAGTGCCGGACTCCAGACCCAGCTGTTGACGGTCTCGATAGCTATGGTAAACCAATTCATAGTGTTGTCGATTTGAAAGTGCAAAAATACGAAAAAAGTTGAAATTAGCGAAATAACTGTATATATGCAGTCTCAATTAGAACGAAAAGGAACTTGGATTGTTCTTATTAATACGGCGAATTTTACGAAGAATCAATGTTGATGGATAACGGCGAATGTGGGAATGCGTTAATACGTGAATGTGTTTGCTCCTCAAGGTCGCAGGCCGTGTCTCCTATGGAGCCAGGTAGAATGCGTGAATGTGTTAGTGTTAATTGATAACGGCGAATTGTGATTGGTTCCAGGTTCCAAGTTTAAGGTTTAACGGCAAATTAAACGAATTATGCGAATTAGGGCGGGAGCCGGTCGGGTACTGGCGAATTACTCGAATTGGGGCGGGGGCCGGTCTTAATTCTCCTTGCCCTGCGGGCAGAAATCTGGTAAATCTCGTAGATTTTTTCCCTTCGGGATTATGTCCGGGTGCGGGTCAATTTAAATCTCGTAGATTTCTCGCCAGCGGCTGAAGCCTGGCGGTGGGCGGGAGTCGGTCTTATTGATTGGAGTTGATGGATAACGGCGAATTAAACGAATTATGCGAATTAGGGCGGGAGAGTGTTAATGATGAATGATGAATGGTGAATGATGAACGGGAGATGAATGATGAATGGTGAATGATGAATGGTGAATGTGGGAATGTGCGAATGCGTGAATGTGTTAGTGTGTTAATTGTGAACGGCAAATGTGAGAATGCGTTTGCTCCTCAAGGTCGCAGGCCGTGTCTCCTGTGGAGCCAGGTAGAATGCATGAATGTGTTAGTGTTAATTGATAACGGCGAATTGTGATTGGTTCCAGGTTCCAAGTTCCAGGTTTAAGGTTTAACGGCGAATTAGGCGAATTACTCGAATAGTGAATGGTGGAATTAAAAAAAATCGTATCTTTGCAGTCTGAAAAAACAATAAAGAGATGAAGAAAGGGAAACTAACGGAGCGTGCCGCCGCCTGGGCGACACGACTGTGGCAGGGGCTTACGAGCCACCCTGTGGAGCTGCTTGTACTGCTGCATGCCACGGTGTCGGCAATGGTGCAAAGTACAACATGGTGGCAGATGCCGGCCTACTATGCCTCTTTTGCCACGGTGGCGGCGCTGTGCCTGTCGTTCTATCGCAAAAATATTTGGGTTGCAATAGCCTACTGGGCCGTGTTGCCGTTGTATGCGCTGACGGTTCTGCTGCCTGTGGAGTGGCACTCGACGACCGAATACGGAATACTCACGGCACTGCTGCCGGCGGTGTACCTGCTGGCGCGTGGACATAAAGACTTCAACGGCCGCTTCTTCAGCATGGTGCGCTCGGGGGTGGTAGCTATGGGCATCGGCGCGTTGACATTCGTCTTGCTGCTGCTTATCGATGCGTCGATACAGACACTCTTCTCAGTGTTTTGGCGCTATGTCGAAGAGTATATTGCAATCTTCTGCTTCGTGCTGCTCACTCCGATGCTGTTCATAGGCATGGAGAGCAGCGATGCGCGGCCTACTGCCAGCCGCCTCGAGGAGGTGCTGGTGAACTGGGTGCTCACACCGGCACTGCTGATTTACAACGTGGTGCTGTATGTCTATCTAGCGCTGATTGTTGTCCGCTGGGACTTGCCCAAAGGGTCGGTGGCCATGATGGTGTCGATGTTTATCGGCGTAGCTGTGGCGGTGCGCTGGCTGCGGCCGGTGCTGCAGAAACAGCCGCTGGGGTGGTACTTCCGCTGGTTTGGGCTGATAGCGCTGTCGTTGGTGGCACTGTTCTGGGTGGCCACATGCTATCGCATAGGTCAGTACGGATTCACCATCGACCGCTGCATCCTGGTAGCCACCGGCGTGCTGATGTCGGTCTTTGCCGTTTTGTCGCTCTTCAAGACCAGCCGCGGAGGCTACTGGTTTCTGGCAGGTTATGCCGCAGTTGTGTTGATATTGGCCGTTGGCGGTCCGCTGTCGGCACGCCAGGTGTCGCTGCGCTCACAGACCAAGGTGGTGCGCCAATATGCTGAGAAATTGAATATCCTAGCCGACGATGGCAGACTTGTGCTTGCTCCGCGCAACGAGGCCGACACCGCCTACCGCCGGGAGCATCGAGCCGCCTATCAGGCCATAAAATATATCGAGAGCGACCTCGCCGACTCCGCCGCCGTACAGCAACGTTTTGGCATCACCAAGGAGGAATACCTTGACCACCTGTCGAAGAGGACAGCCGACTACGCCAAAGCCTATTGGGTAAACCTCGACGAGGAGGATATCGACAACAATGTGGTGGAGATAAACACCTACGATGTCAGTGCCGACAGAGCCATTGAAATCACCGGCGTTGAGGGATACAGCAAGATGTACACCAACTTATGGTTCGGCGACGGAAAGATCAGCATCGGCAACACAACCCTCGATGCCGACTCGGTGCTCGCCGTGCAGCTGGGCAAGATTGGCTACACGCTGGAGAGCAACCTCGACGATGACAAACTGGACAGAAACAGCAGGCAGCTCTGCACCTACCGCTCGGCCGACGGTCGGATACTGATAGTCTTCGAAAACTTCCACATCAAACGCCACAAGGACGGCAACCACATGGTTTATGGCAATATAAACTGTGCCTTGATAAAAGACTAACACATTAACGCATTCACACACTAACACATTAACACATTCAAAGATATGCTACAGATAGGAACCAAAGCCCCGTATTTCGAGGGCGTGATTGAAACTGGCGAGCGAGTGAGCCTCGCCGACTACAAGGGCAAGAAACTGGTGCTATATTTCTATCCTAAAGACAGCACGCCGGGCTGCACCGCCGAGGCCTGCGACCTGAGGGACAACTACGAGCGCTTCCTTGCCTTGGGCTACGAGGTGCTGGGCGTCAGCAAGGACAGCGCCACCAGTCACCAGAAGTTCATAGAGAAATACCAGCTGCCGTTCCACCTCATCGCCGACACCGACACAACCATTCTCAAGGCCTACGAGGCGTGGGGCGAGAAGAAGAACTACGGTAAGGTGACCATGGGTACCTTGCGCACAACTTATGTTATTGACGAAAAAGGTGTTATTGTCGACGCCATCGGCAAAGTGAACACCAAAGCACACACAGCGCAGATACTATGAGCAGCTGTAAGCTGTGAGTCCAGATCTGCCGATTGTTAGAACACATCGTGCTTGATGCTCGAGCTGCCCGAGGTGCTGCAGTCGCCGGTGAAAGCTGTGCCGGTGAAATGCAGGCGACTGCTGCCCGAGACGCTGCCACTGATGGTGCCGTCGCAATGGATAAAGGCATCGCTGGAGCCGGAGATTGAGCATTCGCACTGGTCGCAGACGAGCGAATAGTGCCGGTCTACAATCTTCTGTTTGAGGTCGCTGGAACCCGAGATATGCATGTCGAGCTTGGCAACCTGACCTTCGATAGTGGCATCCGAGGCACCGCTCAAGTTGAGCTCCAATTCGTCGGCATTGACAATGCCATAGAAGTTGGAAGCGCCGGAGGCTTCAATCTCGACCTCAGGGCCTGTGAGGGCGAAGTCGGAATGGAAGTCGGAGGCTCCTGAGAGTTCGACGCTCTTGAGGTCGGGGTTGTAGGGTAGCAACACCTTCATGTCGCCGTGGCTGACAGTCCAGCCTTTGAGATAGATATTCAGCGTGTTGCCGTCCTTCTCGACGCGCACTTTAGGCATTATATTGTCGCCTGCGGTGACGGTCACCCTGCTCACCTCGTCGCTGACGGTGACGTCGAAGGCATCTTCGACAACCAATTCGGTATAGGTACCGTCGACGCTGAACGTCTCGGTTATTGGGTCGCCAGCCCATTTGGAGCAACCGCAAAAAAAAGTCATGGCAAACGCCGAGAGCAGGAGCAGATATTTTTTCATTACATGTGCACCACAGTTATATACCATTGGGCCATCGGTTTTTAGTGGATGATTGTCTTGTTTTTTTCAGTTGCAAAAATAGTATTTTTATTTCACATGACAAAAATACTGCAATAAAACCGCATGCTCCGCGTTGTAGAAATTATGAGCACGCGCGAGAAAGAGATATACAAGGTGACGCTGGTGGGCAGTGCGGTGAACGTACTGTTGACGGTGTTCAAGTTCGTTGCCGGCATTGTGGGGCATAGCGCCGCCATGACGGCCGACGCCGTGCACTCGCTTTCCGACCTGTTGACCGACGCCGTGGTGCTGCTCTTCGTTAGCATCAGCGGCAAGCCCGAGGACAGCAGTCACGACTACGGGCACGGTAAATACGAGACCCTCGCCACCACCGTCATCGGCATTGCGCTGGCGGCTGTGTCCGTAGGCATAGGCTGGAAGGCCGTCGAGGCATTGCTCTTCTGGTACCACGGCGGTACACTGCAGGCTCCTGGCATGTTGGCGCTGTGGGCGGCGGTAGTCTCCGTAGTGCTGAAAGAGTTTGTCTATCAGTATACCGTGCGGCGTGGCCGCAAGCTCAGCTCTCCCGCCGTCGAGGCCAACGCGTGGCATCACCGCAGCGACGCCCTCTCATCGTTGGGCACCCTGGCGGGCATCGGCGGTGCCATACTGCTCGGCGACCGTTGGACGGTGCTCGACCCGTTGGCGGGGCTTGTCGTCGCCTTCTTCATCCTTCGCGTGGCGTGGAAGCTGCTGAAAGGTGGCTTCGACGAGCTCATGGAAGCCTCGCTGCCCGACGAGGTTGAGAAAGAGATATTGGAAGTCGTCAACTCTTTCCCCGATGTGCACGACCCGCATCATCTGCGCACGCGCCGCATTGGCAGCCGCTACGCCATAGAGTTGCATATACGCATGGACGGCACTATGCCGTTGGCCGAGGCCCATGCCCGCACCTGCGAGATAGAGCAGGCCATGAAGGCCCGCTTCGGCGCCGACACCCATATCACGCTCCATGTGGAGCCGATAAAATGAACATTATGAAGACAACAGAAGCAGACATACGTTTTATGCGCGAGGCCATACGTCTGGCCGACGAGAGCGTGGCATGCGGCGGCGGTCCCTTCGGCGCCGTCATCGTGAAGGACGGCAGGATACTGGCCGAGGCCTCCAACAGCGTTACCCTCGACAACGATCCCACAGCCCATGCCGAGGTCAACGCCATACGCCGTGCCTGCCGTGAGCTGGGAACCTTCGACCTCAATGGGAGCATCATCTACGCCTCGTGCGAGCCCTGTCCCATGTGTCTCGGCGCCATCTATTGGGCCGGCATTGAGCGCATCTACTACGCCAACACGCGCGCTGACGCCGCCGCTGCCGACTTCGCCGACGGTTTTATCTACGAGGATATGGGCAAGCCCCTTGCCGAGCGCGACCTTCCCATCATCCCGCTGTTGCGCGACGAGGCGTTGCACACCTTCCGTCGCTGGCAGGAGAAGGCCGACAAGACTGTATACTGACCATCCTGTGGAACTTGCCGCCATATACGACAGCCCCCTCGGGCCCGTCATGTTGGCCTCTGACGGCGACGCCCTCACCGTCCTCCGCTTGGGTACGATGGGGGAAACAAATACTATAGACGCTATAGATTCTATAGAAATCTTCCGCATAACCCGGTGCTGGCTCGACCTCTACTTCTCAGGAAGGTGTCCCGATTTTCTGCCGCCGTTGAAGCCTTGCGGCACTGTCTTCCAGCAGCGCGTGTGGCAGGCTTTGATGGAGATACCTTACGGTGAGACCACCACCTACGGCGCCGTAGCCCGGCGTGTGGGCTGCCGCTCGGCGCAGGCCGTGGGACAAGCCGTGGGCCGCAACCCCATAGCTATCATTGTCCCTTGCCACCGTGTCGTCGGCAGCGACGGGTCTTTGACTGGCTACGCCTATGGTGTGGAGAAAAAACGACACCTCTTACAATTGGAGAGTTGCTACCGCCTCACGGTAGCGGGGTAGGGTGGTGGCCTTCATGATGGCTTTCTTTGCTTTTCTGTCGATATCGACATACTCCCAGAAGGCGTGTAAACGTGAGAGTATCTGGCTGTCGCCGCAGAGTTTTTCCACCGCGTTGCGGTAGACGATGGTGTGCATGTTGTGCAGCACCTGCGCCGGCTTCTTGTCTCCGGTCATCCACGGTCGCGCCAGCAGGCCACGTCCAAGCATCACCCCCTTGAGATTAGGCCACAGTTGCTGAAGTCCGCGGATTTCCTCCATCGTAGCGATGTCGCCGTTGTACACCATCTGGTGCCGGCATTCCTCCGCTAACCGCACGAAGGCCTCCCTGTCGGCCATGCCTTTATACTGCTGTTTTCCCAGACGTGGGTGCAGTGTGACGTGGATGAGAGGCATCTCGTTGATGATTGGCATTGCCGCCAGTCCCTCGTCTATGCTCTCTTGCCCCAGGCGCATTTTCACGGAGAAGGCTATCTCGGGTCGCCGTAGCATCTCATGCTGTATCTCCTTTATGCGGTCGGGGTGCTGAAGCAGTCCGCTTCCGCGTCCGGCCTTCACCTGCATAGGGAACGGACAGCCCATATTGAGGTCTATGCGCGTATGCCCTTGTCCTTGCAGGATGTCGCAGAGGTGCGCGAATTCATCGCCGTCGCGTGCAATCACCTGTGGCACCGTAGGCACACCATTGTTTGTGGCAGGGTCGGTTTCGTGCAGGTCTTTCTTCCGGATTTCTCCCTTTTCAATCCGCACGAACGGCGTGTAGTACTCATCCACCTCACCGACGCACTCGTGGTGCGCCCGCCGGTAGACGGCATCGGTGTAACCCTGCAACGGGGCAAAAGCGATATACATGCTGACTATTCGTAGTGGCGGATGCGGACGTCGATACCTGACAGCTGGGCGGGGATGCCGCTGACGTCGGTGTCGCCGTAGTGGTAGGGGAAGAGTACTTTGGGGTTGACAAGCTTGGCGGCGCGGACCAGCTGCTCGGGTGTCATGGTGTAAGGCTGGTTGCAGGGGAGGAAGGCGATGTCGATGTCCTTTAGGTCGGCCATCTCGGGGATATCCTCGGTGTCGCCGGCAATGTAGAGGCGAAGGCTTCCGATGTTGAGTATGTAGCCGTTGTCGCGCCCCTTGGGATGGAACTGCAGGTGGCCCTCGGTGGTGTTGTATGCGGGGACGGCTACAAGGGTGATGCCTTCGGCCAAACGCCGCTTGTCGCCATTCTTTATGGCGGTGCCGCTGCCATATAGCTCGACGCAACGCGGATTCATGATGAGCTTGGTCTTGTCGGTAGTGAGCTGGCGGATGGCGGCGGTGTCGTAATGGTCGAAGTGCTCGTGGGTTACGAGGATGATGTCGGCTTTGGGCATAGTGGTGTAGTCCACCTTGCGTTCGCGCAGTTGTGTTACTGGGTCGACATATATTGTGCGACCGTCGTATTCGATGCAGATGCTGGCATGCGTCAGTGCGTGAATCTTGACCAGACCATCGTCCATATGGGTGGCGAATATGTCGGTCTCCATGGTAGTGGTAGTCTTGCCGGCCTTCTGCCAGGCGAGTATGCCGCCGTCGAGGTTATACACCGTGCAGCCGTTGGCGGCCAGCTGGGCGGCGGCCATCATGCTGCGCTTGCCGCTGCGACAGTAGACGGCCGCCGTGCCATCTATGCCTTTGATGCGCTCGGCGAAGTCGGCGGCTTTGACGTCTATATTCTCCGCACTGGCGAGGTGCCCTTCGGCGTATTCCTTCGCAGTACGGACATCGATAAGCCGCACATCGCCCCGTATCATAACCTCGGCAAACTCGTTAACGCTGACAGTTTTCACAGCAGCATTTCCGCAGCCGCAGAAGAGGGCCGCAAGCATTGTCATCATAAGTATCCGTTTCATGTTGATTCTCTATTTGTTTCTTTTGCAGGCGGGGAAGAAGCGCGGTGTGTTTTGGCAGTATTGCTCGTATTCGGGGTATTTGCCGCCGCTTATCTCTTCGGCCAGCGCCGAGCTGCCCTGGAACAGCACCACCAGTAGCAGTGCACCGATGACGCTCCAGTTTACGATGCCCATGCCGGCGGCTATTGTGAAGAGGTAGAAGCACCCCCAGATGCCCTGCTCGGCGAAATAGTTGGGGTGACGGCTGCAGCCCCAGAGTCCAGTGGTGTTGAAGCCCTTGTTGTAGGGCGCTGGCAACTCTTCCAGTTTCTTTCCCTCCTTGATCATGGCCCATTTGCGCGTCTGGAAGCGCCACTGCTGCTCGTCGGCCACGGTCTCCCACACGATGAACGCCAGCATCAGTACGGCGGCGACGGCGTCCATCCAGCCGAAGGGTCGGTCGGACCGCATGGCCACCAGGGCCGGGAAGGTGGTCATGAGTACCAAGGCGTTCTGGTAGATGGAGATGAAGCCCAGGTCGAAGGCCGCCCATGCCCAGCGGCTCTTGAATGCGGGCCCCGAGCGGACGACTGCCCAGCGGTAGTCCTCGACGCCTTCCCAGAACTTGAGGCGGTAGGCGCCCTTGCGGGCGAAGTTGACGGTGAGGCGTATGCCCCACAATGTGGCCAGCACGGCCATCACCACCAGGCGAGTGCTCATGCCTCCTGCGGCGGCGATCACCCAGGTGTAGGCTATGGGCAGCAGGCTCCACAGCTTGTCCATCTGGCTGTTGTTGCCTGTGGCCTCGCCCACGATGAAGCAGAACAGGGCGCTACCTGCGGCTATGATGCCCAAGGTCTTGAGCACCTCCAGCTGGCTGGCGTCGAGCGTGGGGCCCACGGCGAAATAGAGTATCGGACAGACGACGATGGACAGCACCAACAGGGTGGCCATCAAGGGAATGTTCATTTTTTTCATAGAATGCGTTAATGCGTTAATGTGTGAATGCGTTAATGTGTTAATGTGTGAATGCGTTAATGCGTTAGTGTGTTAATTTGGAACGGCGAAGGGGAGATTAATGATGAACGATGAATGATGAATGATGAACGGGGAAGGGGATGGTTAATGTTGAATGATGAATGCGTTTGCTCCTCAAGGTCGCAGGCCGTGTCTCCTATGGAGCCAGGTAGAATGCGTTAATGTGTTAGTGTTAATTGATAACGGCGAAGGGGAGATTAATGATGAACGATGAATGATGAATGATGAACGGGGAAGGGGATGGTTAATGATGAATGATGAATGCGTTTGCTCCTCAAGGTCGCAGGCCGTGTCTCCTATGGAGCCAGGTAGAATGCGTGAATGTATTAGTGTTAATTGATAACGGCGAATTACGCGAATTTTACGAATTGGGCGGGAGCCGGTTGATTATTGGCGAATTACTCGAATTGGGAATGCGTTTGCTCCTCAAGGTCGCAGGCCGTGTCTCCTATGGAGCCAGGTAGAATGTGTTAATGCGTTAATGTGGGAATGTGTGAATGTGTTAATGATTCAGTGGGTGAGTAATTCGCCTTCGGCGACGATAGCTGCGGTGCCGCCGACGTAGACGGTGCCGTCTGGGGCGATGCGTGTGGCTACCACCGAGGGACGTCCCATGGCTTCGCCTTGCAGGAAGGCAAAGTTGCCCTGCTGGGGGATGACGCCGTTGACTGCCAGATAGTGCGTCAGAGCCGCGTTGGCGGTGCCTGTGGCCGACTCCTCGGGTATGCCGTACAAGGGGCCGAAGTCGCGCACAAAGGCTGTGATTGCTTGATTGTTTTTTCGCATATTTGATTTAAATAAGCGGTGCTCAAGGCCGCTCCCTGCGGTCGGGCAGGATTGCTTGATTGTTTGAGTGGGGAGGGCGAAGACGTGGAAGCTGGTAGTATCGTGCTCTTTGGTGATGGCGGCTACGGCCTCCATGTCTGGCTGCAGGGCGTTGAGGGTGGCTACATCGGGCACGGGAATCATAATGTCGGCCAGGCCTGAGTAGGCCACCTGTACGGGCAGGGTGGGGTGTTGGTCAATCCCCAAGGCCTTGTAGATTGCATCGGTGTCTTTGATGGTCTCTATGATGCGGGGTGTAGACATCTGCATCATCACGCGTTCGCCGGCCTCAACAGCCAGGTCGCCGGCCAGTGTATGGCACAAGCAGTGCCCCGAGGCCAGTCCGAGGCGGTGCAGTAGGGCGAAGGTGGCAACGGTGGCATGGCCGCAGAGCTCCACCTCGGCCTTGGGGGTGAAGTAGCGCACATGGGCGGCGAGTGTTTGATTGTCTGAATGCTTGATTGTTTGAGTAAATCGCACGAAGGCTGTCTCGGAATAGCGCAGCTCCGCCGCCACCTGTATCATCAGTCCTTCATCGGGAAACGGCTCGTCGCCCAACAACACCACGCCGGCGGGGTTTCCCCCGAAGGGTCGGTCGGTGAAAGCATCAACGATATAGTAGCGCATGGTTACTTCGCCGGCTCCCATTTGCAGCGCACGGGCGACACTATGGCGCCTTCTTTCTTCAGGGCGTCGAAGGCTTTGTCCACCTCCTTGCGGTCGGCGTTCAACATCTTGGTCACATCGCCTGCCGAAACGGGCTTGCCAGCTTCGCGCATAGCTTTCAATACTTGGTCTTTCATTGTTTTATATCTTTAAAATTGTTATTCTTGTTGTGAAAAAGGGCATTTCTTGCCTATACACTGTTCGTTGATTTGGCTGCGGGAGCAGGTAACTTCGGGCTTTTCCATCTCCACACCGAGGTGTTCTTTCACGAAGTCGATGGCCGTAAGCACCGAGAGGTACGAGTCACGCTTGCAGCAGCGAGGGCCGCCGTTCTCCGCCACCTGCTCCAAGGCGCGGGAGGTGCAGAGATTGCAGAGTCGCCAGGTGTCGGTTGAGAGAGGAGTGTTGCGGGTCGCTATAGACAGGAAGATGCCGGTGCTGATGCTCGCCCCGCAGGCGCCCATATATCCGCAGGCGCCGCCGGGCACCTGCTCGCCGCGCTCCCGCATCTCGGCGAGGGCCTCTTCGAGGTTGAGTTTGGCACTGTCGGGTAGACAATTATTGTAGGCTGTCAGCAGCGCCGCACCCACCAGCACGTGGTGTTTGGGGCCATGCATGGGACAATCCGGATGCGACATCAGCTTCTCTAAAATCTCTATGGGGTTCCGTGAGGTCTCCTCCATGCACAGCGCCACCACGGGGTCGACCGCTGATTCTGTAATGGTCTCAGCGGCGGACATGCTCTCTTTTGGCGCCTCTTTGCACGACGTGGCGACAGTCGCCATCACAGCAACTATAGCGATAATTGACAGTATTTTCTTCATCTTTTCAAATGCTATTACGCTGCAAAGATACACCTTTTCTCTGGATTGAAGAAAAATATTTTGTTGTATTCGGAGAATCACGTATCTTTGCATCGTCATTCTAAAGAAACAGAAAGATGAGAAACAGAACCCTTTTTATAGTGTTTGCCGCATTGATGGCATTGTCTGGCTGTAAGCAGAACATTGGTGAGACTGTACCAACCTCGTTCGACTGGGAGAACAACGACAAGATAGAATACACTGTCGACTATACGGTCAGTTTCACTGCCGACCACGACAGCACCATGCAACTAACAGCGACGAGCAATTACGGCATCGCCAAGATCGTCCAAATGGAATCGGAGAACCTGATAGGCGAAGATGGCAAGCTGGTAAAGAACACCTTTATCATCCTTGAAGACGCTGTTCCTGCTGGCAAAAGCATAACCTTGCACCGTGGAGACCTGTCGTATACTGGCGGTAAGCCGGAGTTTGTCCATAATCGAACCGTCGGCAGCGATGACTTGGTAGACATTAGAATCCTGGGCAGCGACGACTACACTTTATATTCCATCCGCGACAACATGTTCTTCGGCCCGAACTACGACGAGGAGAGCTTCACCATAGCCCAAGGACAGAGTTTTTCCGTTGTTCTACCCATCATGACCGAACAGAAGTACCCCAAAGAGAAAGAAAGTCATACCATACGTATTGGTTTCGTAATGTAGTTGACCAACACCCTGACAATAGCCAGGCCCCTCTCTATGGTAAAGGTAAAAACATCATTTATAGAATACTGTGGAAAGCTACAATAAAAAAGCCACCTTTTCGGTGGCTTCTCGGTGGTCTGTGGGAGACCACAAATTAATACATAATAGCACTAATTATCAGATTACTAAATAATACAATTTGTCACTTCGTGATAAATTCGTGATAAATATAGGTCAAAAATACGCCTATAAAACGAAACAAAATTGGGGGCGAAATCACACATTTTTGCCACCTCAATACCTTCAAAACGACAGGGCATGTTTCCGACATCGCCATGTCGTTTTTCCGTTCTATGATACCACACCCAAGAACTGGCCATTTTATAGGGCAGCACAAGAATTTTCACGGTTAGATTTCCAGATGTAAAATTGCCTCTCTAACCGTAACTGCCTAATCGAGGCTACTTAAAAATACCCCCTTCCCTCATTTCTGAACGGTCATGCGTGACAGATGGGACTACGCTCTCAGTCCCCCCACTATTCTTGACATAGAAAAGCATTCCTTACGAAATTCGTAGGAAACAGTATCACGTCTGCAATATGTCAAGAGTAAAATGTTAAATCCTATAAAACCCAACACACCATGACAAATTCAGTTATGAGTCTGGCACCCTCTACAAAGGTGCTGCGTCAGTTCTCCAACATCGAGGACGTTCCCTTCGAGGAAATCAACGAAATGGTAGCCGTAAAGGAGTCGCCCAGCGTCAACTTTCTGGAGTCAAACACCAGCGAAATCTCACTCCGAGAACTTGCTGAGGACTGCATCGTTCCCACTTGGGGCAACCAAGAGTTGACAATCTCGCACCAAGACTTCATCCGCACAGTTGTCGATGCTGCCACAGACTTCTATCGTGGCGAAACGCTCAACACTCCAGCCATCCGAGTGAGCCATGAGGTCAAAGGCCGCATCCCTTCGGCATTGAACAAGAAACCGTCCGAACTGCTGCCGACCGACAAAACCAAGTTCTACCAGCGTCTCGCCTTTGCTTTCACCATCCCAACCATTTACGAGACTATCAACGGTCAAAAGATGGAACTTTGCATTGGTGGAGTCCGCAATTACAATGACCTCAACCTTTATCGTGCCGCTAAAGGCTTCGAGAAGTTCAGCGTCTTTGTCGGCTGGCGCGTCAACGTCTGCTCCAACCAAGTGCTAACAGGTGACGGGCTGAAATATCAGCTTGAAGTGTCCGACCTCAACGACCTCTACAGGCAGATTATTCTACTGCTCAACAGCTATTCCCCTGCTAAGGACTTCTATTTAATGAAGAGCCTTACCGATACCCATATCAGCGAATCACAGTTTGCGCAGATAGTGGGACGGTGCCGCCTTTATCAAGCCCTGCCACCACAGGCACAGCGTTCTATTCCGCGTATGCTTATCACAGACAGCCAGATTAACAACTGCTGCCGTGAGTTCTACACCAACCCCAACTTCGGGGCAAAAGAGAATTGCATCAGCATGTGGGACTTCCACAACCTACTTACCGAGAGCAATAAGAGTTCCTATATCGACACCTATCTCCAGAGAGCGTTAAATGCCACAGAAGTTAGTGTCGGCATCAACAACGCCCTTCGTGGTTACAACGACAAATACGAATGGTTTTTGAGTTGACCCACTATTAACCCCTTCGGCACCGTGCCGATGTTACAGCCCTTCACTTGTTACAGTTTAAGTCTATAGCCGTAACAAGTGGAGGGCTTATTTTGTTTTACTTTAAATCTTTGATAAACAATGACACAATCAGCCGTAATATATGCACGTGTTTCGTCAACCAACGACAGACAAGACACGCAGCGACAAGTTCAAGACCTTCTCAATTATGCAAGGTCAAAAGAAATCATCGTGGAAAAAGTCTTCGAGGAACACGTTTCGGGGGCAAAGAAAAATGAAGAAAGAGCCGTTTTGACAGAGTGCCTGGAATACTGCACCAGCCATCCTGTAAAATATCTGCTTTTATCAGAACTTTCACGCTTGGGAAGGTCAACGCTACAGGTGCTACGCTCATTAGAGAAACTGCACGAAGCCCACGTCTCGGTGTTCATCCAGAATCTCGGCATCTACTCCCTACAGGCAGACGGCAAAGTAAATCCTATTGCCTCAATACTTATCACAGTGCTGGCAGAAATGAGCAACATTGAGCGTTCCAACATTCAATATCGCTTGGAGAGTGGCAGGGCGCAGTACGTGGCCAATGGTGGCAAACTTGGTCGTAAAGTGGGCTACAGTAAGCCCATCGAACAGATGAAGGAGGACTACAAGGAAGCCATCGCCCTGCTGCGTAAGAAATACTCCATCCGAGCTGTGGCGAAACTGACAGGAGTAAGCCCGACAACAATTCAGAAGGTGAAAACCCTGCTGGTGGATAGTCCGACATAGAACAGGCCATCCAAAGCCATCTATTGACTCTGATTCCTTAATGATTTGGAAAACATGACCAACGTGGCTATTATTAATCATTGGGGCAACCCCAGTTACGGTATTAATTTTTTCATATTTGGGGAGGGCAGAAATGCCCTCCTTTTTTGGTACTTGTTAGATGTGGTGAAACGGCACACAACAGGAAATGCATTTCTCACCTTGCTTTTCTAAAAGAGCATCGCTCCATTTAAAAAATCACACTTTATAGGCTCCTAAAAATCGGGGGGCATAATATAATATTACACCCACCCATTTTTTAAGAGCAGATTTTCTTAAAATATTCATTCTTTATCAACGATTTATACAACAGAAGAAACTGTAAAAACATGCAAACAATCATTAAGACCTACCCATTGAAGCAACTTCTTAAAGAATTGAAAGAGGAGTGCGGACAAAGTGAGATTACAACCATGCGCCACCTTGCAGAATGCAAAAGGAAAGGACTATTAGATTATGACACCGAACTAATATACATCTGCTATGTGGATATTCTTTAATGAAGGGATTCTTGACCTAAAAATCCCTGTGCTGACCACCTACCTTAGAACAATGTGGAAACTGGCGAGAGCAGGATATCCACTAAGTCGTGAAAAACTAGTGGAGGGAAAACAAAAATCAGACACGTTATCCGACCACCTTAACAGTGCAGCAAGAGCAGGTCTGATTTATAAAATAGAGGGCAAGAAATACCCTAGTCTTGATGGTTTTAGGTCAGAGCCTAATGAATATGTGCCATTAAACGTCACACACAAGATACAAGTAAAAGATTGTTCAAAGATTAACGATTTCTACTCCTATACGTTACAAAAGAAATTAGGGAAAGAACACACAGACTATTATAATCGCAAATATAGAGAATTCGACCCAATCGAAATCCAAGTAGAAAACGTAAATATAGATGACAGAAAAAATAGAAAATTTGCAGATTCATTGGAGGCACCTCATTTAGGTGTTCCCAGAGTAATAACCTTCACAAAACTACACTAATATGATACAGCAAGAAATACTACAACTATTCAACAACGGAGAACGCATCACCAACGCAGAGGTAAGACGCAGACTCCAGACAATCTACGACAGATACAACATCAACAGAAAGCCAAAAGCGACAGACCTTCTACTCTACGGAATCAAGACCAAACGAGTTGCCATCAAATAGGGCGAGAAACGGTAGGAAGGGGTTAGAATACTTTATTCGGCATAACCCTTTTACCTATCTCTTCTCCCTTTTCTATAACCATCTTCATAGCCCTCTTCGTAACCATTATCATATTCTGAATTTGAAGAATAGCTACGAGAAGGACTCTTTTCTCCGTTTCTGGCCGGAGCCCTTGTGTCGAACATTGAATATTCATACCCTTCATCATCCACTGTGCCCATAGGCCCTCTTGAATAAGTGGGTTGATAGTTATCGTTGTTGCTTCCATTACTACGACTAACTGTACTGCTGGAACTATTAGAATGGTTACCATCGCAGCCAATAAGAATGAATGATACAATCAGAGAAATAAATAATAATCTTTTCATAATCATAGAACCTTAAATTTCTGCCTACTCTATATTACAGTTTTCGGCCTCCCTGTCAGATATTTTTTTTTGTTTTGATGCTTTTCTTTAACTTTCCATCAATGGCAAGCACTTCGAGCAAATGAAATATTACAATGACAGAAAACAGCACAACATAAATCAACAAATTTACTGCCTCATAACTAATGCCAAGATGGTCTGATAAACCGTAAAGTTTCCACATGCAGTCATTAAATTGCTCATGGACGGAAAGACGAGAATAATGTGCGAATATTCCCACAGTAATCAATATATACAGCACTGAGATAATGCTATTGACCACAATGAAGGTCGTTTTCTTCTTCCGAATGGCTTTATAAGTGGTAAACAAGGCACAGGCGACACAAAGAAGAGGCCAGAGATATATACAAATATACACACTGGTTTGTTCGTAGTTGAGACCGAATGGTAATCCTATCACATACAATATCCCACAAAGGACTGCGAAAATAAACTTTACTATCATAGTCGGTAATATCTTTCCACAGAAAACAAAGAAAGAGTTGTAACCCAATTATCCACCAAATAATTTATTTAGAAAGCGGTCAGCCTTGAATTTGTTATATTCCTCATGGGTAACTACAACATACCCCTTATCGTCAATAGCAAAATCTAAATAAACATATTTTTTACCAGTATTGGTTCCGTAACGCAATATTCTATCAAAACATTTGCGTATGGTTTCAATACCATCAGAATTGCTGGTAATGGCATCGCTCTTGAGGTACAGACAATTGTTTTTTACATACATTATTCGTTCTTCCTCCAAATTATGCCAATAATCTATCGGCAGTTCCAGACTCGAGATGAAAAACTCAAATTTGTAATTACTGGTGAATGATGTTTTGCTCTTTATTGAGACATTGACGAAACATTGATAGTCTTCTCCCATTTTTGTTATTTTTTTATTAATGAATCCGAATGCAAAGATACGTTTTTTTTCGATACTCACAGCCTTTCATCTCTGATGAGGGGAAGCCCCATCTACTAATACACCACAAAAAACATTAATCATGAGGCTTTTTTTGCTGTTGTTGCGTCATACCACAATATTAAAAAACATTACTATTTTAACACCGTCGCATTAAAAACGTTTTGACAAACTATTGAACGAATCAACTGCTTTTCTTAACCTTTCATTCAATTCATACTGAGACAATGTTTTTGCATGTTCGTACAACACTTGATAAATGCTGTCTTCTTCAAGATATTCTTCAGGAGCTGATATGGTAGTATCTTCAACAGAAAAGGGAGTCCAGCGCCTATTTGGGGAGGAAGACTTTGGACGTTGTGCATTATACTGTCTTACCAAATTGTCGTGAGCCTCTTTGGCTTGATTAAATAAATCCATTTGATTCGCGGCTTTGGCATAGCCCGCAATCTCGACCAACATTCCTTTTAGCCTAAGGAAATCCATAGATGGTGATGCAAAATTCATATTCTTTTTTTTTACATTTGTTCGCAACGTTCCACTATCTCCGCCAGAAATGCAGAGATTTCGGGTAATCGCATCTTACGCCCCATCAAATAGTACGGAGCCAATTTTACCGAATTTGGAGCCTTACAGGCAATATCCATCACCTCACTCATCAAAACCGAGATTGAGCCACTCTCAACCTTTAGTCGATTGACATTGGGATACGGTGATTGCGTCTCGTAGAGAATTGCTGAAATCTTGGGGTCGATTTGTTTCAAGAGTGCGTTTATTCGACCAATATCACTCATGTTTGAAAATAAGCCCATGTCAATTACTTGTTTAGGTTAAATAACATTCATATAGCCGCAATGCGGACATCTGCAGATGCTTGGTCTACCACTATTGTCCTGTGCGATGAATGCCCTTCCACAGTTTTGACAATATACGGTGTGACTATTTTTATACTTACTAATCTTATAGATAATGAACACCACGATGGCGATAATAATTACTATTCCCATATTATTGTCGTTTTTGTCAAATTAAACTCATTGCAGGTTGAAATACACTGGGGTGCCGTCAATCTTAATCTTATACCTATAATATCTGGCAGCCTGTCCATCCTCCACATTATTTGTCTGTCCTATTTCCCCATACAAGACGCTTTTCCACACATATCGCCCTGCCATATCCGTCGAGGTGCTATATGCAACAATACGCTGGTGACTATATTTCAAATTCACTACTACTGTTTGCCCGTTGGAGAAATAAACTCCCGAAATAACAGTCTCAGTATTATTATATGCATCGTTTTGATAGACATTATACTGATTGTTGTTCTGATAACTATTGTTCTGATATGGGTTATTCTGATAGCCGTTGTTCTGGTTCTGATAAGCGGACGTTGACTGATTGGCATTACCCTTTTTTAAGGCTTCTCGTACAGCCTGCTCTCCATATTGCTGAATAGCAACGGCTATTGCATGGTTAGTTGCGGGGTCAGAAGTAATCAAATCCTGCGGAATCTGTGCATACGCAACCGTTCCCATGCAGAAGAGCAAAACGAGCAATACTTTCTTCATAATCTTTGACCCTACTACGTGTCGGGCGCAACCCTTGTTCACGACTCGGTGAGAACCACAATCACAAGAAAAAGTGGAGCCATCCATCCTCTTATCCTTGAAGGTTGGGCTTGGACTCCCATTTGGTTGCATAAAGCAGATAAGGTTTCTGGAATAACCCCACTTGCAGTATGTCGTAGATATACGAATACAATACAAGTGAGAAATCATTTACCTTATTCCTGCTTTATGCTTTAGTGAAGTGTCCAAGTTCACCTTCAAGCGGAATAGAGAAATGCGCTTTCTCTCGGTCTTTCTGTCTGTTGAAAGACGATGCAAAGGTACGAACTTTTCTTGACTCAACAAAATATTTTTTCAAAATGAAGTTTTCTTCGTACTTTTGCATCCGCATAAAGAAAGGTAAAATGAAATACGCTTGGACTATTCTTATAAGCTTGGTGACGCTTGTTTCATGTCAAAGCCACCAAAGCAAAAATACTAACGAAACCGCCAATCCAGACAGTCTGATGGCGTGGTACGAAAACGTCTTCACTAAATCGGAAGAGGACACAACGCTTGCCATCCCAGATTACGTTTACACTACCGACTGGATGCGAAAATATGCCCAGTACATAGAGAGCCACTTTGAAGGAAGGGGCGACATGTGGTTTGAAAAAACAGAGGACAACTCCTTCGATTGCAAATATTGGACGCTGGCCTACATCGATAACGACACCATCCCCGAAATGCTCCTTTACGGTGGCTGCAATGCCTCTGCCTCCGTCATCCTTACCCAGCACAATGGGGAGGTTTATCCGTCTCCCAGAGGTGCATTCTCCTACATTAAAGGAGGTGGCAGTCTGCTCCACTCCCAGTTCCGCTATGCCGATGAAACTTGGGGCGGAGTTTATGAGATGAAAGATGGTCAGTTTGTTGAGAAATGCGACTATTGCTGTAGTTCAGCCTTTATCGACACCAACGACATTGCCGACTATGGGTTAAACAAAGAAGAGCTGTCGCGCTATCAGATTGGCAATGGAACCGTTGGAGTCAACGAAATCAAACTAAATGGAGAAAGAATCGGCACATACTATGGTTACAACCAATGGCCGAGTTGCCCTGCTTTCGGCAAGGTGAAACAAACGCTGGATTCCCTCTACTACTCCAAAGGCACTAGCACCTACTTTCCCATCCCCTCGGAAAGCATGACAATTGGTAATATGATTAACGCTGAAAAATAAATAAAATGAAACAGACAATAATACTTGCAGTCCTCGCTCTATTCATGCTGAGCTGTGGAAATAACAACAAAACATTAAACACGCAATCTACAGAGGTTTGCATCTGGAGTGATGGACAATGGTCTACCGACTGGATGAGAGCCTACGCGGATTATGTTGCAAATGCTGATTTAGAATACTGCAACATGAGAGTGTTGGACGTTTTTAATAGCTGGGGATTGGCATACATTGACGATGATAACATCCCCGAAATGGTGCTATTCTGCCCAGGAGAGGCATATGGAAATATTGTTTTAAGCTATTCCGATGGCAAGGTGTCAAAGTGGACTTCTTGGCGGTGCAACGCAGAGTACATACCTCGCAGCGGTCTGCTTTGCAACCAAGACGGCAGCATGGGGGAATATTGGGATAAAGTAGTACGTCTGAAAGATGGTCAATTTACAGAGATATACAACCACACAGACATTCTCTACCAAAGCCATGACAAAATTGACGATACAACTGGTGCGGATGAATACTACTGCGTTTTTAATGGCGACACAACCATGCGCATTGGGTTTGAGATGGACTGCCACCAATATGACAACAAGCTGAATGCCATTTTTTACTCAAAGGGCAATGCCATTACGTTTGGTGGCTCACTTGACCACATAGAAACAGCCATATTGGAGAAAGGTTGGCGACCCACCCCATCTGACGGTGCGACATTGGCTGATTACAAGCTGACTCTATCAGTACGATAGTCCTGCGACAGTGATAGAACACAAAAAGGTGTCCCATTTTCGGGACACCTTTATTTGTGCTGGCGGTGAATGACACCGCACGGCTAGGCTACCGTTTCGGCAGCGCTGACAAGATGGATTCATTTCTTCTTTGTCGTTTTCTTGGTTTTCGTTGGAGTTTTCTTTGTGGTCTTTTTACCTTTCTTCGGGGATTCCTCCTCGTCCTTGGACTTCTTCGAGGGAGCCTTCTTCGTTCCTTTCTTGGTCTTGGCCGCGGCCTCTTCCGTGGCTTTCGACTTCTTAGCGGAAGCCTTCCTTGTGGTTGATTTTGCCTTGGCCTTCTTCTTCGGCTGCTCATCCTCCTCATCGTCGGCCATGCCCTCAACAAACTTTTTCGAGGGAGTGAAAAACACCTCTTGGATGGGGGTGCGTTCCACATAAGCGGATGCCTGACCAGAGATCTCATCTACCGTGGCGACACGATGCGACAGCATCCACTCATCGATGTCTGTCTTTTTGAAGTAGACAAACTTACCACCTTCCCGTTTATAGTGGGGAATCTTGCGCTCTGAGACGAGCTTATAGATATACGAGGTCTGGTGGCCAGTGTAGGCTGCTACGTCTTCGACATTCAACGCGGTCTTGGCGTTTAACAACATGATTCTTTCGACTTTACTCATTTTTTTGTCAGTTTTCATTTTTATATTTTTGTTTCTTTTTTCTTCAAGAGCAGTTAGAGGTGTTGGTCTCTCTGCGCCCTTGTCCCAGACACCCTTGATGGATTGGCCAACACGCTCAATCCATCTGCGGTTGTGGACACAAAAATATAACAAAAGTCAAAAAAAACGCCATAGCGTGGAGTCCACTGTGGAGTCCACGACCACATGTAAATAATTCAATTCAAATAAATTACAGTAAAGCACTAATCTCTGTTGGATTTCCTTATAGAGACAACACCAGCAGAGGTTAATCCGATTTTTTAGTGTTTGTTCGATTTTTTCTTTGCATAGACAACGTTTTTTTAACAAAACGCTATATCTTGCTGACAACACGCTGCTTACACTTCCTAAGTACCTTGTCTACCACATCAGCACCGATTGGAGCATTCCCTCGTTCCTCATACTTCCTAAACAAGTCTCTCAAGTCAGCACTCGCAAAGTTAGTTACCTTCGACATATCAGCCGCAGCAAAATAAAGGCTGTACTCATCATGCAATATGTGGGTGACATATGCTGCTATTGCTTTAGATACAAATACCCACGGAAGACTGGTTCTATCCAATATCCTTCTTTCGTTGCCCTCATATATGATTGTTTCTTTACCCAACTCTTGAAGAAAAAACTCGACATCCACGCTCTTAAAATCTTCTGGAACAAAAAAATCACGCTTCTTACAAGTGGGTTCCCTATTATCCTTTTCCTTTCTCTGGGGCTTGACCAGTTCTTTTATATGTTCAATAGACCGCTTTGCCTCTTCCTCCTTCCGATGAGCCTTAAGCATTTCCGTGAAGTCTATTGGGTTTTGTTTGTTTACAGTAGTCAAATACACTGCAGCCAACATTTCATCATCCATTGACTCTTTTTTATAGACCTTATCTGAACTTGGTTTCTCTTTCTTCATGCACTTCTTTTTTTATTCGTTTTTAACTATTATCTTTGACTTTCAATCTAATATATCATTTAGCATATCCACGGCCTCCTCCTTCTTCTTATCAACGATTTTCGCGTAGACCTGCGTCGTTTGAATGTCGGCATGTCCGAGCAGTTTGCTCACGGTATATATATCACCCCCCTTCGTGAGTGTCAGAGTGGCAAACGTGTGGCGAGCGGTGTGGAGCGTCACCTTCTTTTTAATACCTGCTGTTTTTGCCCAGTCCTTCAATTGTCGGTTCATCGCCTGTTCAGTTGGAATATCGGCAAACACCAAATCCTCATCCGTGGCATCTCCGCGCTCTGGGAGGAACTTCTTGGCCTGTTCAGATAGTGGCAAATACAGCGGAGCCTGCGTCTTTTGCTGTCGGATTCTTAATTGCCAGCGGTCTCCATCCTTCTCAATGTCCATCCACCGCAAAGCCTTCACGTCAGAGATACGCAATCCACAGAAACACATGAACAGATAGACATGCCGCGTTTGCTCTTTTTCAGTCGGAGTTTTTGCCAACTTTATCAATTCTTCTTCCGTTAGATACTCTCTCGTGCTCTCGGACTTTTGAATTTTATCGGATGCATTGATTTGATCAAAAGGATTATGGTCTATTTTCCCATCGGCGACTGCCATCTTTAGAACATAGCTAAATGCATCCTGTTTCTTTTTTGCTGTGCTCGGCTTCATGTGCTGCCCAGCGTTTGGTAATCTCGACGGAATGATATACGTGCTTTTAAGATAGTCGATGAAGCCCATTACAAATTTTTTATCAACCTCTGACAGTTTGGCATTGCAGTGATACTGCTCCACTATTTCTCCCGTGTACTCAATGGTTCTTGACCATGTGTGACGGTTGCTATTCTCTCTTTCATGACTTTTCGCTCGTTCAACACAGACTGCGAACCAGTCCTTCAACAGTAACTTGCCATTCTTGGTAGAGAATCCTAGTTTGCCCTCTCGGATTTGCTTAGTGCGCTCAAACGCTATTGCCTCGACCTTGGCTTTTACATCATTATAGTTAAGCCTGTCCTTTTTCCGAACAAGAGGAAGGTCTTTCAACGGCTCTCTAACTTGCTTCCCATTAACGGAATAATGGAGATAGAAACGGATGCCTTTGGAATATTCCCTTTCGTACAACTGTACTGCAGCAGTTTCGTAATTGTTCTTCTTTTTCGACATGGCGGTGAGTGTTTTACAGGTGCAAATATACGAAAAAGATTCCAGTTGCGATTCACTTGATGTCAAAAAAAATCCAACAAAACACAATAAACATACATTATCAGCGTTTTATATCTAGTAATTAGATGTGCCGAAACGCAATTATCACGTGATAAATTCGTGATAAATATAGGTAAAAAAGGCGAAAATAAACTCAAAAAAGGTCAAAAAACAACACCTCTACGACTAGTCAAAAATTAAAAATAACAGAATGAAAACCAGCACCATACAGCAAATAGAAAGCCACCCTTGTGGGGTGGCTGGGTGGTCTGTGGGAGATTCGAACTCTCGACCTCTTCCGTGTGAAGGAAGCGCTCTAAACCAACTGAGCTAACAGACCTTCTTGCTCAAAAGCGGGTGCAAAAGTACAAACAATTTTTGATACGGCAAAATTTTTCTTCAAAATGCGAAATAAAAAACATGGACTCACTCACTCTCAGATAATCGGTATTGTCTGGTTATCAATAGCGTTGCTATTGGCTGCTGCCGTGTTGTTTTTTTGTCGTCAAGGTGGTCTTTCACCGACTGCAACTACTGCCGCAGACAGTGCCAAAACGACAATTTTGGTACAAAAAGAGGATTCTGTCTATCGTCTTAGGAGGGGTGAGCGTGCAAGTAAATATCCCTCAGATAGTTATTATGATAAAAGGGACTCCGACGTGAGACTGCTGTCTGTGGACAGCACCATAAAGTCTCAGAGTGCGCCAGCCTATCGGCGCCAGCCTCTGACGGTCGAGCTCAACAGTGCCGACACGCTGACCTTGCAACTACTCCATGGCATTGGGCCTGCTTTTGCCAGCCGCATAGTGCGTTATCGTGAGCGGCTGGGCGGTTATCGTTCTGCCGAGCAGTTGTTGGAAGTCTATGGGTTCACCCCGGAGCTGCTGGTGCATATAGCGCCCCACCTGACGGTAGACACCACAGCAATACATCGTATACCGATTAATACTGTTGAACTTAAGCAGCTTATAAAGCATCCATACATAGAATATTATCAAGCACGAGACATCGTCACGCTCCGCAGTCGTGGCATGCGATTCCTGTCGGCCGACGACCTTCGTGCCATTCCATCGATGTCCGACAGTACTCTTGTACGGATTCTTCCTTATGTCGACTTCACTGTTGTTGAATAAAAAAGATAATCGGCACCACAATAAACAACACCACAATACGTTTTTCAACAAGTAAATGTACGAGCCGATATGCTAGGAGACGACAAACAATGGGTGGCGGTGATGACCCAACCGGGACGAGAAGCCTATGTGGCGAAACGCTTCGAGGTTGACGACGATCCGCATGGGCAAAAGCCCATAGAATATTACTTGCCCATGTTGTCTGTGCGCGACAAGCGTTGTAAAACGGATATGCAGGAAAAACCCATGTTCCCTTGCTATATCTTCGCCCATATCGACAAGAAACAGATTCTTGCCACACGCTCTACCAAGGGTGTCATCCTGATTGTCACCAACCGTCATGAGATAATCACTATGCGCGACAGCGAGATTGACGCCATCCGTCGTTTTGAATCCACGCAGCGCAATTTCCAGATTCGCGAGACAGCCAGACTGGTAAAGGGTGCACGAGCCAAGATCCTCAGCGGTGAGTTCGCTGGTCTCGAAGGTGTGTTGGTGAAAGGGGACAAGGACGGCAACTTCGCCATCAACATAGAGGTGATGAACACCTCGTTTCTGGTGCATATAAAACGCAGTGAACTCCGCTCGGCCGATGAAGAATGATGAACGGCGAATAACGCAACCGATAGAACAGTCAATGCCAATAGAATAAACAACGGCGGGGCCGTCAAGCCCCGCCGTTGTCATTTTACCTGTCTTTTTCAATATATGTAAAGGTTGTTTGTCCGATGGTGAAGGTTTTGCCATGATGCAATCGTATCTTCTTGTTTACTTTGGCAGGTTTGCCATAGAGGAAAACACCAGGTTCCAATGGTATGAGGTATGGCGTCTGTCGCTTAAGCCGTATCTCGGCCTGTATAGGAGCCACGTTGCCCTGTATGTCCCACGAGAGTTGAAGCGAGCAGTCGACCGACTTGCCTATGGTGACGACATGGCTGGGACTATTGCGGAACCATTTGTAGAGAGCAATATCCATGCCCTTGGTGGCCCCCTGCACATTAAGGTAATAATGTTCAGACCGTGGGGAGACGGTGGCTATGCATGCGGCTTGTCCAAGGCCAAAGATGATGAAACTGAAGAGCAACGACACACGGAAGTCCAGCTCCATATATTGGAAGAGCAGTGTCCAAGCATACATGGATATGAAGCCAAGCAATACGCTAATAATCAGTAGTAGCTTGTTGTGTTTTGCCCGCGTGGCGAATGTGGAACAATATGTAATAATGAATCCTGACAGCGTCCATGGTATCCAGTTCAGGAGGAAGGTGAAACTGTTGATGTCAAACAGGTAGATGATGAGATTAACCAACATGAACGATAAATAGCAGCCAATAGCCGCAATAATGCCCCTGAAGAAGATGCATTGGTGGCAGTGTCAACAACGACCTGACCTATAACAATAATGTCGCCGACTGGGGCAGCAATGCCATATCCAATGGGGGAAACACCCAAAACAGCGGCTGGCGTACGTTGAGCAGCGATGAATGGGTATATCTGTTTGGAAATAGCGAAAAACGCAATGGGAAGTGGGGTTTCGCAACCGTTGCCGGCGTCCATGGCATCATCATTTTGCCTGACAGCTTCCAAGACCCCTGCACCAATGGCGGCAGCCAGCCTTTCCATGGTGGCGATGGCAACTGGTCTAGCAACATCTACACCGAAGGTGCCAACTGGAGCGCAATGGAGGGCAACGGTGCCGTCTTTCTCCCGGCTGCAGGAAAACGTGACGGCGCCACCATATCCAACGTAAATGCCGATGCTACGGTATGCTACTGGTCTTCCACACATAAGGATGACGATGAGGCATACCTGATAATCACAAATTACGATGGTGGTGCAACCGTTAACTTTACTCCCAATAGCGATTCATATCGTAGAATAGGCCGCTCGGTGCGTCTGGTGAAATGAACGTTGTCCCATTGGTATTTCATATAAACAAAAAGACCACCTCATTGGGTGGTCTTTGTGATCTGCACAAGATTTGAACTTGTGACCTCTTGCCTGTCAAGCAAGCGCTCTAAACCAACTGAGCTAGCAGATCAATTGTTCGATTCCGCTCGTGAAATCGGGTGCAAAAGTACACACTTTTTTTAAACCGACAAAATATTTTTTCAGTTTTTTTGTATCTTTGCATTTTCAAATGGTACAAATATGAAGTGCATAAAACTCATAACAATGCTGATTGTCACGCTCTTCTGCGCCAACTTCGCTGTTGCTCAGAATGCGCTTAACAATCGTGCCGACAACATCGTCGGAACCTACGAAGGTGTGCAAGAAGGGTATAAATTCAAGGCAAAAATTGTAAAATTGACCGACGGCAGCTACAGAGGACAGGTGTTTTGGATGGAAAAAGACCGTGACGAACAGGGAAACAAGCTGTTAGATACTAAAAATCCCGATCGTAGTCTTCGTTCGACACCTGCCGACCGCGTAGTCCTTTTCTCCGGTTTGACCTACGACGAGAAGCGCCACGAGTGGAATGGTTGCAAGATATACGACCCCATCCGAGGCATTCGTGCCAAGATGGTCGCCACCTTCACTGCCGACGGTCAGCTCCGCATCAAAGGTTCCCTGCTTGGCATCAGTGAATCTGTATATTGGAAACCGTTAAACCGCTAAACCTCATGGCAGACAACTATCTTGAGAAGCGCTATGAGGAGACCATCGGCAGCAACCGTCCTAAAATCAAACGTATAGGGCATACTGTTGACGAGTTGCTGACCAAGAATCGCAGTACTCGCGGCTACAACAAGAACTATGTGGTGAGCCGGGCCGAATTGGAACGTATCGTGGGTGTCTGCACGCGTATCCCTTCGGGATGTAACCAGCAGACGCTGCGCTATTTCCTGGTCACAAAAGATTCCGGTGCCGACCGTGTGCTGCCTCTCGTCAAGATGGGTGCCGCACTTCCTTAACTCCATCTGCCATTCCCCGGCACCGAACCCGAGGCATTTGTCATCTGCTGCTCGGTGGCTCCCGAGTCTAAGTTGGTGGACATCGACCTTGGCATAGCCCTCCAGAGCATGGCCCTCAAAGCCATCGAGATGGGGCTCAACACGCTGATGATTGGTGCTTTCAACCGAGAGAAGTTGTGCGCCGCGTTCGACCTGCCATACGAGCCGCTGATGCTCCTCGCTGTCGGCAAGGGTGCCGAGCGTATCGAGCTGGTGCCCACCGATGCCGCCGCGCCGCGTGCCTACTACCGTCGCGACGGTGTACACTATGTGCCAAAGGTTCGCCTGAATGATTTGATCATCAATCATGCGTAAATATCCGCTGGTGCCTGTAGCGCTGGCAATCATTGTCGGCATCCTGCTGGCGCACCACATCTTTTTTTTAACCATGCAGTTCTGGCTGTATGCTCTTCTGGCATGCGCCATTGCTTTTGGTATCGTATTTTTGGTATGTCCCCCCCAAAAAGAAAACATTAAAAACAAGAAGATAATGGCGTGCGCCACTGTCTTCTGTTGTTTGCTCGGCGGTCTGCTAGGCTCCACGGGCGAGCAAGGGGTATGGATACATATGTGTCCTGAGAAGACCTTTATGGCGGTGCGTCTCACTGAGAAACCCACACCGCGCGCCAAGAGCTACAAAGCACAGGCTGAAGTGCTGGCGGTCGACGGAATTCCAAGCCACGGAGCGATACGTCTCTACCTGCGGCCCGACTCCGCTGCCGCCACTTTGCGCTACGGCGACCGTCTGCTGCTGCACGGCTACCCTGACACGTTGAAGGCGTCGATGTACATCACCTCAGACCATTACATCCTGACAGCCCGCGACAGCACCAGTCTGCGTGCCCGCAGCGAACGGCTCCGCATGCGTCTGCTTGGCCGAATGCAAAGTGGACCTCTCGATGCACGTTATGCCGGCGTGGCCGAAGCGTTGACCCTAGGCTGGCGTGCCGACATCGACCCCGCGACGCAGGCCTCCTATCGCGACGCAGGCATAGCCCATCTGTTGGCTGTCAGCGGCTTGCACGTAGGTTTGGTGGCGGCCATGGTGGGTATGATGCTTTTCTGGGTTGGTCGCGAACGCCGCGGACGCATCGTTCGTGGCAGCATCCAGTTGGCTGCAGTGTGGCTTTTCGCGCTTACAACGGGTATGGCGCCATCCACTGTGCGTGCAGCCTTGATGTTCAGTCTTTTCATCGTCAGCGACATCGTCGGCCGCCGTACGCCAAAGCTCAATCTCTTGGCGGCGGCAGCAATAATAATGCTTGTTGTCAACCACATGCTGCTCTTCGATGTCGGCTGGCAGTTGTCGTTCAGCGCCGTGGCGGGAATACTCTTGGCGATGCCTGTGATAACAGCCTTCCGAAACAAACTGTACCAGGCCGCCATGGTGAGTGTTGTTGCCACTACTGCCACCTTGCCGGTGACGCTGGTCACCTTCCTCCGTTTCCAGCCCTATTTCCTCATCGCCAACGTGCTGATAGTGCCATTGTCGGCATTAATCCTCGGCTTCTCGCTTCTGTATATGGCAATACCATGCTGCACCACGGCGTGGCCGGTGGAGATGCTGCTGTGTGCCACCGAGGCTGTCACCTCGTGGGTGGCCTCGTTGCCTGGAGCGGTGATATATCTATGATTCTTGAGGTTGCACAGCGACGAACTCGCCGTGCTCCTTGATGTGCTCTATCAGGGCGTGATAGAAGTGATGCCTGCCAAGGGTGTCGGCGTTGCCGACGATGATGAGCTTCATGCGGGCACGTGTCATCGCCACGTTCATGCGTCGCAAGTCGCGCAGGAACCCTATGCTCCCCTCGGCGTTGTCGCGCACCAGGCTTATCACTATCACGTCGCGTTCCTGCCCCTGGAAGCCGTCGACGGTGCCCACGGTGATATGCCGTTTCAGACGGCGGAAATAATGCTGCATCTTCAGCAGTCGTCTCAGCAGCCGAGCCTGTCCGCGGTATGGGGTTATTATGCCGAAGTCCACGCGCTCGCTTTCTATCTTCTGTGGCGACACCATCTCTATGTAGTCGCGCAGTGTATGTATCACCAGCCGTGCCTCCTGGCTGTTGCTGATGCTTCCTGTGCGGGTCCTGAGTTCCGCAAGCTGCACGTCGTTCCTTTCTCCTGTCGGGGATCTGGTGGTGGAGGAGCTGGTGTCGAGCCACATCAGCGGTGTGTCGAGTGGGCTCACCAGCCTGTCGGCAGCTTCGGGGGCCGCCTGCAGGCGGTTGTGGTAGAACCAGCGCGACGGAAAAGCCATAATGTCTTCGTTCATGCGGTATTGTACCGTCAGCAGGCTCACAGCCCGCGGCCACAATGCCACCACCTTCTGCATCATGGTGTCGGCCAGTCCGCCTTTGGCTGCCGCCATGCTCTTCACCGTCGGCGGCAGCTGTTGGTGGTCGCCGCTCATCACCACACGGTCGGCCCTCAGCATCGCTGCCCAGCAGGCAGGCTCCAGGGCCTGCGCCACCTCGTCGACGAACAGGGTGCTGAACCGCCGCCGTTCCATGATGCGGTAGGCGCTGCCTATCAGCGTGCAGCTCACCACACGAGCCTGCTCGAAGAGGTCGGCGTTAATCTTTATCTCCAGTTCAGTCTCGCGCTGCTGCAATTTGTGCCTCCGTTCGGCATTTGCCACTTTATTATCTCCGCGCAGCATCTTGCGGATGCTCCACAGCTCGTGGTAGTCGGGGTGTGCGGCATAGCGGCGCTCGTAGCTGCAGTCGAGCATTTCGTCGCTCATCCTCAAGGGGTTTCCGACGCGCAGCACATGTATGCCGCGTCGCATCAGTTGCTCGCTTATCCAGTCGACGGCGGCATTGCTCGGCGCGCATACGAGCACCTGTGTCTCGCGCTGCAGGGTCTCTATTATGGCCTCCACCAGCGTCGTGGTCTTGCCCGTCCCCGGGGGTCCGTGGACGATGGCCACCTCCTGGGCTTCTACAACCCGTTGTATGGCGTCCTGTTGCGAGCGGTTGAGCCATGGGAACGACAGCTGCGGCAGCGTGCGGAACGACGGCGGCCGCTGTCCCAGCAGCACCTCGCGCAGGCGTACGAAGCGTTCATCGTCCCTGTGTTCTGCCTCGTTGAGGGCCTCGTTCATCACGCGGTAGCTGGTGTTGTCGATGCCCAGCTGCACGCCCAGCAGGTGGCGCACCGCCAGGTCGCGCATGCTCTGCTCGGCGGCCTTCGACGGCAGGCTCACGGTCATCACTCCCTCGCCCACCCATTCCACATAGCATTGGTGCTGGAGCTCCCTGGCACCGCTGTCGGCCATGTAGAACATGGTCACAGGCTTGCCTGGCTCGAAGTCCAGCTCCACCTCGTCCTCGCCAACTTCATAGCGCAACTCGAGGGTGAGCTGCCCTAGGGCATTGTAGGCTGTGTTGCCGAGCCGTACAGGGTAACGGCAGGCTGCCTCGCGTATGCTGCCTCCCAGCGACGCCTGCTTCTCCTCCAGGCTGCGCTGGTAGGCGCGGCGCTCCTCCTCGAGCTCCATGGCCACGAGTTCGCGCAGACGCGAGAAATATCCATGGGTTGTCATTGGTGGTTAGTGGGGTGTTATGCCGTAACCGAAGAGGGCGAAGTCGCCCTTCAGTGGGTCGTCGGGGAAAACCTCGCGCATGGCGTCGGTGAGGCGCTGGGCGGCACTCATAGAGGCGCAGCGGCTGGTTAAAAGATTGAGTTTCATGGCCTCGCTCACCACATGGGTGTCCATCGGCATGATGAGGGTGCGCTTGTCTATGATATTTTTCCAGAGGCCGAGGTCCACCGGCGAGCCGTCGCGCACCATCCAACGCATGAACATGCAGACGCGCTTGCAGGCCGACGAGGCGTCTTTGGGCACCACCGCGCCGCCGTTGTGCTCACTGAACCAACGACAAATCACTTCGATTGAGTGGAGAGTGGAGAGTGGAGAGTGGAGAGCGGAGAGGTATTCTCCGAGGCTGCCATGTTCCACAAGCATAGCGCGGTAGGCGTCGAGGAAGCGACGCATGGTGTCGTTGTTATAAAGTCGGTAGAAGCAGCTCTTGTCGCCCAAGGCGAAGTGCTCCTGATAGGCACCTGTCCGCAGCCAGTCGTCCATATCGCTGCCGGCCCATTCGAGCAGCTGTCCTATGCGAGGCATGAACTGGCTGCGGCTACCATAACTCAACCCCGATGCCACGAAGGCCGTAGCCTCTTGGTTGCGTGAGCCTTGCACCTGGTGCATCCACCACGACGGGTCGCCCGTGATAAACTCTGCCGTCTCGTAGCGGTCGGCCAGCCGTATCAGCAGTTTGCGTGTTTCGTTACTAATCATACCATCATAACGCACCATTTTGGAAAATAGTGTGCCTTCCATCACTTACTGCTCACATACTACTCACATACTACTCATATACTACCCACTTACTACCCACATCCTACCCTCACTCCTCATTCCTCACTCCTCCCGATGGCAGCTCCATATGGGTGCCCCCGGAGCGCCCCCCTGGCCTTCAGCCTCAACGGCGGCAACGGCATCGACGGCATCGACGCCCCCGACATCACCCTCACCCCCAACCCCGCCTCGGAGCGCGTCACCGTCTCGGCCACGGGGATGCAGAGCGTCGAGCTGCTTGCCGTGACGGCACCGTAATCCTCCACCGCGACGGCCTGCATCAGGACGAATACCTCCTCGACCTCAAAGGCCTCGCCGCAGGCGTCTACATGGTGCGCGTAAGCACCCCCCTCGGCACCGCCACCCGCCGACTCATGGTGCAGTAACTTTTTTGGTTTTTTCACATTTTTGTGTTGGTAATTCAATTTTTTTTTGTAATTTAGCGGTGTCAAAAGTAGGTGTGAGAATACCTGCCCGATTGGAATAAATAATTAAAAAACAATAATATGGAACTCAAGAAAAATCCCAGCGCCGACCTTGAAAAACGCCGCGGTCTCTATCTGGAGATAGGTCTTGTGGTGATTATGGCTGTTGCGCTGGCAGCTTTCGAGTGGAAAAGCTACGACCAAGAGAAGGTCGAGGTGGTACAGCGTACCGCCGAGAACGAAGTGGAGGATGTTATTATCCAGACACAGCAGGAAGAGCTGCCTCCTCCTCCTCCCCCCGAGGCTCCCGAGGTTACTACCGAGCTGAACATCATCGAGGATGATGCCGAATCGGAGAACGAAATGGACATGAGTGCTTTCCAGCGTCAGGAAGAAGCCACGAACATCGAGGCCCAGCATGTCGAGATTGAGGAAGAAGAAGAGGTCGCCGAAGAAGAGATTTTCCAGGTTGTGGAGAACGACCCCGAATTTCCCGGCGGTGTTGAGGCTATGTACAAGTACCTGGCCCAGAACATCAAGTATCCTCAGCTGGCACGCGAGAACAACATCACCGGCAAGGTGTGGGTGACCTTCGTCGTCGAGAAAGACGGCTCTGTTACCAACGTCACGGTGGTGCGTGACATCGGTGGTGGCTGCGGCGCCGAAGCTGTGCGTATCGTGAAGTCGATGCCCAAGTGGACGCCTGGCAAGCAGCGTGGCAAGAACGTGCGTGTGCAGTACAGACTCCCTGTCAACTTCTCGCTGCGTTGATAATTGGTTAGACGTAGAGTCTACGAGGCAACGAGACTACGAGTGGTGCAAGTCCAGGTAGTCTCGTTGTTTTATACTCTTGTAGTCGTGTAGCCCTGTAGTCTATATGATATCAGTAAACAACTTGTCGGTGCAGTTCACTGGCACCGACCTCTTCAGCGGTGTGACCTTCAATATAGGCGACCGCGACCGGATTGGACTTGTAGGCATGAACGGTGCCGGCAAGTCCACTCTTTTAAAGATACTCTGTGGCTGGCAGGAGCCGGAAAGCGGCACTCTCGTTGTGGCCTCGGGCCAGACGGTGGGCTATCTGCCGCAGGAGATGGTGCCCGATGCCATAGGCACCGTCATCGACGAGGCTCTGACGGCCTTCAGCGAACTCGATGAGCTGGAGCGCGAGCAGGAACGCCTGACGGCGGAGATTGCCGAGCGTGAAGACTATGAGAGTGCCGAATACACACGCCTGTTGGAGCGTCACAACGAGGTTACGGAACACCTTGCCGTGCTTGGCGGCGGCCGTCGTCGCGAGCAGGCCGAGAAGGTGTTGCTGGGTCTTGGCTTCAAGCACGAAGACTTCGAACGCCCCGTGGCGGTGTTCAGCGGTGGATGGCAGATGCGCGTGGAGCTGGCCAAGCTGTTGCTGCGCCACCCGGACTTCCTGTTGCTCGACGAGCCCACCAACCACCTGGACATTGTCTCCATACAGTGGCTGGAGAACTATCTATCCTCGTACAGCGGTGCCGTGGTGCTGGTGAGCCATGACCGCACCTTTCTCGACAATATCACCACGCGCACCATCGAGATTACCGCCGGCCGTATCTATGACTACCGTTGCCCTTACTCGGAGTATGTGGTGCAGATGCAGGAGCGGCGTGCCAGCCAGATGGCGCAGCTCACCAACCAGCAGCGCCAGGTGGCGCAGATAGAGGCTTTCATCGAGCGCTTCCGCTACAAGGCCACCAAGGCCAAGCAGGTGCAGAGCCGTGTGAAGATGCTTGAACGGATGGACAAGATCACTGTCGACGAGGTGAGCACCGAGAGCATCCATTTCCAGTTCCCGCCGGCACCGCACAGTGGCAAGATTGTTGTCGAGGCCCAGCATCTGGGCAAGGCCTACGGCGACAACCAGGTGTTCGACGGTGTCGACCTGCTGCTCACTGCAGGCAGGAAAGTGGCCTTCGTGGGTCGCAACGGCGAGGGCAAGTCGACTATGGCCAAGATTATTGTGGGCGATATCAACGACTACACCGGCACGTTCCGTCTCGGGGCCGGGGTGGTGCTGGGCTACTATGCCCAGAACCAGGCGGCCATGCTCAACCTTGACCGCACTGTTTTCGAGACCATCGACGACATAGCCCTCGGCGACATACGTCCCAAGATACGCAATATTCTGGGCAGTTTCCTTTTCGGCGACGACGATATGGACAAGAAGGTGCGTGTGCTCAGTGGCGGCGAGAAAGCGCGACTGGCCCTTGCCAAGTTGTTGCTCACCCCCTGCAACCTGCTCATCCTCGACGAGCCGACGAACCACCTCGACATGAACTCCAAGGACATCCTGAAGAATGCCCTGCTGCAATACACAGGCACGCTGATAGTTGTGAGCCACGACCGTGACTTCCTCAGCGGCCTCACCGACGAGCTCTACGAGTTCCGCGACGGTGCGGTGCACGAGTTCAAGGGAGACATCATGGAGTTCCTGGAGAGCTCCAGTTTGACCAATGATGCCGCTGTGGCAGGTCCTGCTGCCAAAGTCAAAGACAACAGTGCCTCGAAGCAGGCCTACGAGCAGAGCAAAGAGCGCGAGCGCGAGCGTCGCAAGTTGCAGAACGCCGTTGCGCAGAAGGAGAAAGAGATAGAAGAATTAGAGGCGCAGGTGGCCGCAAAAGACGAACTGCTGGCCACAGGGCAGCCACAAGAGGCGGCATTCTATAAAGACTACGAACAGCTGAAGCGGCAGCTCGAGCAGAAGATGGAGGAGTGGGAAGAGGCTGTCGTTGCTGCGGAGAATTTCCAATAGAGAAAAAACAGAGCGGGCCCCGCCGAATGGCGGGGCCCGCTTGTTGTATGCTGTGCCGTATCACACTACTTGAGTGTGATGACGGCGCGGCGGTTCTGGTAGCGGTGCTCCTCGGTGTCGTTGTCCACCACGGGCTCGTTCTGGCCCTTCGAGGCGGTGCTGATCTGGCTGGCAGGGGCACCCTGTTTGACCATAAGCTGCTTCAGGGCTTCGGCGCGGCGCTGGCCGTAGTTCATGTTGCTCTCGGCGGAACCGACGTTGTCGGTGTGGCCGGTGATGAGCACCTTGACATTCTTGTCGGCGCGCATGGCGGCGCAGAGGGCGCGGATGGCGAGGTCGGTCTTGTTGTCGAACTTGGGCTCGGTGCTGCTGAAGTCGAAGTGCACGGTAGCGTTGATCTGGTCGAGGTACTGCTGCAGCTGTGCACGGTCGGCAGGCTTGTTGGTGTTATTGTTGTTGCCGTTGTTGTCAGCCTTGCTGTTGTCGGGGGTGTTGTTGTCGCCGGTGTTGCCATTGGCGAGGCGGCGTGCACGTTCGGCAGCCTGCTGGGCGGCGCGGGCGGCGCGGTAGGCGGCGGCGGTGTCACCCATACGGGCGGCCTCGGCAGCCTCGGCGGCATAGCGCGAAGCCTCGGCAGCGGCCTCCTTGGCCTCCTTGTTGTTGGAGCGTGAAGCATACTTGTTGGCCGACTCGGCAAACGACTTGGCGCAGGCGGCATAGCTGTCGGCCAGGTTGCCACGGTAGGCCTTGCCGGAAGCATCCTTGGCAGAGGTCTTGGCGGGGTTGCAGTTAGCGTCTTCGGCCATGGCGAGAGCCTCGTTGGCGAGGTAGTCGGCGTAGTTCGGGTCGTTCCAGGCGTTGGCCTTCTTGCCGTTGCCATTCTCTTGGTCGCGGGCTATCTCTGAGTTGATGCGGGCGTTGCGGCTGGCAGCCATAGCGCAGTCGAGACCGTCCTTCTGGGCAGCTTCGGCATAGAGGGCGGCATCGTCGGCAGCCTTCTTGGCATCGTCGTTCGACGACTTGGCAGCATAGGCGTTGGCATCGTTGGCATAGGAGGCAGCAATGGCGGCATAGGCGTCGTTGAAGAGGTCGTAGGCCTTGCAGTATTTGCCGTTGTTGTAAGCCTTCTTGGCATCGGCGGCCTTGGCACGTGCATCGGCGACGGCGGCTTTGGCCTCGTCGTTGTTGGCGGCATTGGCGGCCTGCTCAGCCTCGTCGAGGTCGGCATCGATGCTGTTCATGGCCTGGGCCATATCGGGGTTGTTCATGCGGCGGGCGTTGCAGCGTGCCTCGCGGGCGGCAGCCTCTTCGGGAGACTCTTCGTAGTCGCCGTTGGCATACTCGTCGTTGCCGTAGTTGTTGTTGCCATTTTTGTTATCGGTACCGTCATCGGTCTTTCTGGTGCCACGTTCGGTGTTGACGGTCTTGGTGCCATCGTCGTTTCTCACAACGGTGGGGTTGTTCTTGTCGTTGTCGTCAGCCTTCTTGGCATCGTCGTTGCCCTTGTTGTCCTTGCCCTGCTCGGCGGTGGCATCGTCGTTGCCCTTGTTGTCTTTGCCCTGCTTGGCGGTGGCGTCGTCGTTGCCCTTGTTATCCTTGCCCTGCTTGGCAGTGGCATCGTCGTTACCCTTGTTGTCCTTGCCCTGCTTGGCGGTGGCAGGAGTGTTGTCGTCGTAGCGGGTAAGTTCGGTATCGTCATTGGCGTCACCCTTGCTGCCGCGAGCTTTCTTCTCGCAGTCCCAGCCCAGGTTGATGCCGAGTTTGGCGCCGAAGTTGAGCAGGCTGAGAGCGTCGGCCTGGTCGGAGGCGAGGGTGCTGTTGTAGGTGATGCTGTTGTCGTCGGCTACTTCGAGGAGCGACTTGGTGCTGACGCTGTCCATCAAGTTGGTGAGACCGTAGCCGCCGTAGATGCCGAAATAGAGACCCCAGTTGTTGCTGAGGGCGTAGTTGAAGCCGAGGTCGGCAATGACGCTGATGCCTTTCTTGGTGATGTTTGCATCGCCTTTGACTTCTTCGTCATAGGTGAGGAAGCCGTGGTCAGGCAGGTTGTTGACAGTATAACCCAGCGAGGGGAAGTATCCTTCGGTGCGGAACTCGCCATCGACGGTCTTGTATTTGCCGAAGAGTGGCATGTCGAACTGGGCGCCGAGGCCGATGAGGACGAAGGCACGTTCACTTACTGGAGCACGCCAGTAGAGTTCGACGGGGACACTGAGATAATAGAGTGACTGACGTTCAGTCCAATTGTCATATACCGTGTGAAGGTCGTAGGTGACAGCGGGGTTGTCGGCATGGGTCTGGTTGGGGGTTACCTCCTCGTTGTTGTATACAACTTTGGAGTTGGCGCAGTTGAATTGGGCACCCAGGCCGATACCGAAATGGGTACCGAAGAAGTGGGTGTAGCGCAGACCGGCGCCGTAGCCGAGGCCAAGCTTGGCGGTTCCCATATCTGTCGTGCCAATGGTCATGGTGTTGAAGCCTCCGTTGATGTTGAGGCCTATATAATTGCTGTGCTGATAGCTCTGGGCATTGGCACCGAGGGCGAGGGCCAGCACACCAAACAGGATGAATATGCGTTTCATTGTTGTATTCCTTATATTCGTTGATACTGCTTTTATTTCTTGATTACGCGAACCACGATGCCGTCGACGCTGACGGTGTAGCTGCCGTTGGCGAGGTTGCCAAGCTCCAGCTGGTATGTGTCGCCGTTGAAGGTGGTGTTAACCATTTCTACGCCCATGATGCTCATCACGCGCAGGCTGTGAGTAGCGTTGCGGCTGTTGGTGACGGTGATGTTTGCACGGTCGGCGGTGGGGTTGGGGTACACGCCAACGGTGGTCGGTGCGGCCTCGTCGGCAATCAGGGTCGTCACGTCGTCCTGCGGGCACGAGGTGGTGGCCACGCCGTTCATCTTGGCCATAACACGGTATTCGCCGGTAAGACCGCCGACTTCCTGGTAGTAGTACTGTCCGGCAGCCTCGGTGATTTCGGTCCAGGTGGCGCCGCCGTCGGTGCTGTGGAGCCAGTGGATGTCGGTGAAGCAGTGGCAGGTGTCAACCAGTGCGATGACATCGTTGAACAGAGGCATGGTGTAGGTCTTGGGCAGGTTCACGTTGAAGCCGATGGTTATCGTGTCGCTGACGAGGTTGGGGTGTGCGCTGTTTCTGAAGAGCAGTTTGACGGTGTAGAGACCGAAGTTGGCATCGGCGGGGATGTTGAGGACTATGGTGCCGGCGTTGGTGGCATCGAGGGCGGTCCAGTCAACATCAACGAAGTTCTGGGCAAGAGCCTCGTCGGAGAAGATAAGCTTGTACTCGTCGGGGTTGCCGCTGGTCAGGAAGTAGCGGATGGTGTCGTTGCCGGAGCAGTAACCGAAGGCGTTCACCTCGATGCCGTTGGCGGCAGTGTCCATCATGACGTAGTTCTCGATGATGGCACCGTCGTAGGCTATGATGGCCGTCGTGGTGTCGAGGTAGTAGTTGCTGACGTCGGCGCCGGTGATGTTATAGTTGACAATGATGGGTTTGCCCTCGCCCACGGTGGCGTCGCTGAACTGGGCGTTCACGTTGTCCATGTCAAGAACCACTTCGTCGTCGCCAAGCACGCCTTCCAGCGTGGCATAGGTGGTGATTACAGCGGCGTTGGTGCCATCGTAGAACTTCTCGTGCTCAACCTCCCAACCCGAGGCAGTGAGACCGGCCTTATAGATGTTCAGGTATAGGAAGGTGGTGTTTGTGTCGAGGTAGAAGTCTTCGCTCTGTGCGGAGGCAATGACGACATAGTTGCCGACATTGATGGCCTCGGAGGCAGTGATGCCTGTGGCGATGTTGATGTAGCTCAGTATGGCGGTGTCAGTACCTTCCTCATGGGTGTAGGTGGCCACGATGCCGGTGACAGGTTCGGCGGTGTAGGTCACGTTCGACGACTGGATTTCCCAGTTCACGGTGTAGACGTTGCGCGACCAGCGGGCGTTGATGGTGGTGTTGGCAGTCGGCATAGTGGTGTAGGCAGGTTGCCAGCCGGCGAAGGTGTAGCCGCGGCGTACGGGGACGCGGGTGTAGTCGATAGGCTGACCCCAGGCGAGGTACTCGTCGAGGGGTGAGTTGTCGGTGAAGTGGCCGCCGTTGAGGTTCCACACCAGGTGGAAGGTGTCGCGCACATAGTGGATGGTCACCACGGTGTCGTGGTCGGGCATCGTGAAGAGAGCACCTGCTTCAACGGGGGTGTAGTATGAGTATGCCAGAGGCTGGATGCTCACGGGCGAGCCGATAGTCGCATAGCGGCGCAGGGTGTCGACGATAGAATCCTGGGCGTCGATGCCGATACGCACGTGGCGGGCGGTGTAGTAAGTCTCTGTGCTGTCGACAATGTGCCATTCGGCATAGAGGGCGGTGTCTGAAGTGAGCACCTCGTTCTCAAAGTCCCAAGGATGGTCGCTGAAGAGCGAGTCGACCCACCATGCGATGAAGGTGGTGTCGGTGCCTATGAAGCGAGCGGGAATCGATTTGACGGGGTTGATCTTGTTGTCGGGGTTGTTGTAGATGGTATCGAAGTTGTTGACATAGTCCCAGTGCTTCCAGGTGACTTTGTAGCCGGTGCCGATGGTCCAGGGAAACAGGGCAGAGTCGGCATCGGTGTTCTCGATGAAGAAGTGGCGGTTTGCCACGTAGTTGTCGTAGCGGGTGGCATATTTGCCGCCTTCAATGCTGATGGGGTCGCCGCTGGCGTTGGCGAGGGACACATAGCGTCCGCCGGCGATGGTGGTGGGGTGGTTGGCGACGGTGAGTTCACCAAGCGAGTCGACGCTGAGCGTCATGGGGGCGTTGCCGGAGATACCGGTGATGCTGTTCACGTTGCCGCCGAGGATTACCATGGTGTCGGCAGTGTGGCCTACATACAGGGAGCTAAGGCTCTTGTCGCCCAGCTGGAGCACTGCGGCGGTAGCCACAGTCTGCGGGGTGGTGCCGGTGTAGTCCATGTTCAGATAGACGGTGTCGCCATTGGCGCTGTCGGCTGCGATGTTGAGGTCGCGGCTGTAGAGGTAGTGTCCGTTGCTGCGCTCCACGCGGCCATAGGCGAGGATGGGCAGGCCGTTCAGACGATTCTCAACCGTCGAGCCAAGAATGTCGAGCGTACCAGTCGAACCCGTTGCCAAGGTCACGGCTTTGCTGCCCACGGGGCCGGAGAAGTTGACGTTGCCCACTTCGGCGCGGCTGCCATCCTTCACAATGATGATGGCGGCACTGTCGTTGCTGGTCGAGAGATCGCAGACGTCTGCCGACAGGAACGAGTTGTTCTCAAGCTGGGCAATGACGGAGCCAGATGCTATGGTTACGTTCTGCATCATCAGGCTCGAATTGTTGAGCATGAATATGCGGCCGGTGCCGGCGCCAGCAGCGATGTTGCTGATGGAACCTTCCCAGCTGACGTCGCTGTTGTTGATGATGACAGCGGGGACGGCGAGCTGGTTGGTGATGGTCTTGCCATTCTGGTTGATGGTGAGGCTGTTGTCGATAGTAACACTGGTGCTTCCGCTGAGGGTCACATTGTTGACAAAGGTAAGGGCGTTGATGCCGTCGGCAAACGAGGCCCAGTAGGCGGCGTTCTGGAACGAGGAATAGAACCAGTTGGTGTTGTCCTGGATAACTGCGTTGTTCTCGCCAAGCATGAACTCGACGTTTATCGGTGCGCCAAGGTTGTTGATGGAGCCCGAGAGTGCCAATGTGGTTGCCTGGAACACTCCGAGGTTGTAATCCGAACCGGCGCCGAGAACGTAGTACCTGTTGTTGTTGTCTTTTATCAAGACAAAGCAGACATTGTAGGTGGAGTCCACAAAGCCCATGACGTCGTAGCCGTTTTCAATCGACAGCTCGGTGTACGTCAGTGTATCGATCCACACAGCGTTGCCTGTGTAGCTGTCGCTCAGACTGGCCGAGTCGACGAAATAGTCCACACCGGTGGTGCCCATGTAGACGCGGGCGCTGGTAAGTGTAGCACGGTCCATGGTCATGACACTCAGGTCGACCGGGATGGTTTGCTGTGCTTCTACACCTCTGCCGGAAAGCATAAATGTTAACATTGCTCCCAGCACAAAACATAGTGTTTTCTTCATTTTTTTTGTTATTTTATTAGTTTATATATTTATAATTTCCTGTTGTTTATTCTAGTCTGCCGACAATCAACGCTCTCAAATCCAGTGGGATGAGCGTAGATTGTCTTTTCGGTCCAAAAAGCAAAGATACAACTTTTTTCTAAATTAATGAGATAATATAAAAAAGAGGCCTGCCAAACGGCAGGCCTCTAATCTTATTACTCGTTTCTGTCCTTTTATTTGGTCGAGATAACCAGATAGTCAGTGTATTTCCAGAACTGCGAGGGGTTGAGGATGCGCAGGTAGGCAACAACTTTGCTGTCCTCTTCGTCGTATACCAGCTCGTAGCTGTTTTCGGGGTGCTGCGAGATGACCTGGGCTTTCTTCTTGTTGACGGTGATGGTGGTGACCTTGGTGCGGTCGATCTCGGTGAAGAGCTCGGTGGGCATGTCGGCCATGGTGCCCTGTTTACGGCCAATGCCGATGAAGCCACCGGTCTTGTTCACGATGCCGGCTTCCTTAAGGTCGCTGTAGCTTCCAACCACGAAGTAGGCACGGTTGGCGTCGGCCACCTGGCGGGCAATGTAGTCGTCCTTCTCCTTGTTCGAGGCGGTGAGGTCGGTAACGCTCTGGTTCAGACCTTTGATGACCACCTTGTTGTTCTCGAGTTCGGTGAGCAGTTCGGCAATCTGGGCTTCCTGGGCGGCGCTGCGCTCCTCAAGTTTGGTGATGTAAGCTTGAAGGTCGGCATTCTTTTTGTTCAGACTGCTGACGCGCGAGTTGAGCTGGGCGATCTTGGCCTTGTTGTCGGCCATGAGGTTCTCGATCGAGCTCATCTGGTCGGCAATCTGCTGTTTGTGATTGTAGTTGCCCTCGGTGTCGTTGCGGCGCATCTCCTGCACGCTCGAGTATTTCGAGTTGATCATCGAGAGGTTGCCTTCGATCTCGTTCAGCATCTGGAACAGGTCGTCAATCTCAGTATCCTTCGCATTGACCACACCCTGCAGCGAGTCGATAGTGGCTTTCTGCATTTCGAGTTCTTTCTGGTTGCAAGCCGTGAAGGCTGCCACAAAGGTCATCAGACCTAATGCCAATAAAATTTTCTTCATTTTTTTATCTTTTATTGTTTTTGTTCAATTCTGTCGCCACGGTTTAATACTTTAAGTGGCGTTTTTATAACGCCCCCAAAAACCAATTATTGTGCTATATCTATTAAATAATTGTTAAATATTCCTAATGTCCTCCTCCAAAAGTGCTGTTTTACGCCTCGGTATACTAAAAAAATGGAATCGTCGTTAAAAGCGTAGAATGAAGATTGTCGACATAGACCTCAGTCCTGAACAGTATCACCTTCAGGAGCAGCGTCGGCAGGCTGTGGCGCGTGCCATGGGCCTTGCCGAAAGCGATATCGCCGGCATTGATGTGGTGCGTCGCAGCATTGACTGCCGCCGGCGTAATGTGATGTATCATACGACGTTGAGTGTCCGCCTGCAGGGCGAGGCCGAGCCAATGGCGGCTCCTGTGGCCGATCCTTATCGCGACTGCCATGATGCGCCGCCTGTGGTCATTGTCGGCGCCGGCCCTGCTGGCCTCTTCGCTGCCCTTAAGGCGTTGCAACTGGGCTTGAAGCCCGTTATCGTCGAACGTGGCAAGCCTGTTTCCGAGCGTAAATACGACATCGCCGCCATCACGCGCCAGAAGCATGTAAACCCCGACAGTAACTGGTGTTTCGGTGAGGGCGGTGCCGGTACCTACAGTGATGGCAAGCTCTACACCCGTTCAACAAAACGTGGCGATGTGGGGGCGGTGCTGCGCACCTTTGTGGCTCATGGCGCCGCCCCTGATATCATGCTCGATGCTCACGCCCATATCGGCACCGATCGTCTGTCGGCCATCATCGCCTCGATGCGTAATACTATAGAAATGCATGGCGGTGAGTATCATTTCAATACGCGTGTTGTCGACCTTGTGGTAAGCGATGGCGCGGTGAAGGGTGTTGTCACCACCGGGGGCACCATCGATGCACAGGCTGTTGTCCTGGCCACCGGCCATTCGGCACGCGATATCTACCAACTTTTCCACCGTCGCGGATGGCTCCTTGAGGCCAAACCTTTCGCCCTCGGTGTCAGGGTCGAGCATCCCCAGGAACTCATCAACGAGATACAATACCACGGCAGTGGCTATTCCAGGTTGCTTCCGGCGGCAGCCTATAGCCTCACCACCCAGGTATACTCTAGTAATCATGCTGTCAGGCAAACAGGCAATCCCCATGGTGTTTTCAGTTTCTGCATGTGTCCTGGCGGCGTCATAGTACCTGCTGCCACGGCCGATGGACAGCAGGTGGTGAACGGCATGAGCAATTCGCGCCGCAACTCGCCTTTTGCCAACAGCGGCATCGCTGTCACCGTTGGACTGGATGATGTTGCGGAGAAGGATGTCTTTGCCTTGCTGCGGTTCCAGCAAGAGGTGGAGGCGCGCATGTTCCACGCTGCCGGCGACACGGTCGATGCCCCGTCGCAGCGGCTCACCGATTTCCTGCGTCGTCGCCCTTCCGGCACGCTCAACAAAAGCGGATATATGGGGCAGTGTGTCAACAGTCCGTTGCACGAGTTGTTGCCCAAGTTCGTCGTCGATGCGCTGATACAGGGTTTCAAGGATTTCGACCGCAAGATGCATGGCTTTGTCACCGAGCAGGCGTCGCTGCTGGCCGTCGAGAGTCGCACCTCGTCGCCCGTGCGCATTCCGCGCGACAGGCTGACCTTGCAGCACCCGCAACTGCAGGGTCTATACCCCTGTGGAGAGGGTGCTGGCTATGCTGGCGGCATTGTGTCGTCGGCTTTGGATGGCATGCGTTGTATGGAGGAGTGTGCTAAGAGATTTGAGTCCAGTCGATAGGCTCTACCCCTTGTTTGCGTAGCAGATCGTTGGCACGCGAAAAATGGCGGCATCCGAAGAATCCCCTGTAGGCCGACAGCGGCGAAGGGTGTGGGGCTGTGAGGATGAAGTGCTTGTGAGGGTCAATGAATTTCTTCTTTGCTATTGCGTAGCTGCCCCAGAGCAGGAATACCACGCCGCGACGGTTGTCGTTGATGGCCTTGATGGCGGCGTCGGTAAACTCTTCCCACCCGTGGCGTTGGTGGCTGCCGGCACGGTGGGCACGCACCGTGAGGGTGGCGTTGAGCAGCAGCACCCCCTGCCGGGCCCATCCGCTGAGGTCGCCTTTGGTGGTGGGGATGTTGACGCCAAGGTCGTCGTTGATTTCCTTGATGATGTTCACCAGCGATGGCGGTACTTGCACGCCTTCGGGTACCGAGAAGCTGAGTCCCATGGCTTGCCCTGGTTCGTGATAGGGGTCTTGGCCCAGTATGACTACCTTCACCTTGTCGAGCGGTGTGCTGTCGAAGGCGGCGAAAATCTTGCTGCCCGGCGGGTAGCAGGTGTACTGCTGCCGTTCGGCGACGAGGAACTCTTTGAGTTGCGCGAAGTACGGCGCCTCGAACTGTTCCTTCAGTGCAGTGTACCAGCTGTAGTCGATCTTGACAATCATTATACAAGGAATGAGTTATACTTCTTCTCCTTGCCAATCTGGCTTTGTATGCCGTGGCCGGGGAGCACGCGGTAGTCGTCGGGGAGTGTAAGTATGCGGCTTTTGAGTTTCTCTATCAGGGTGGGGTAGTCGCCTCCGGGGAGGTCGGTGCGGCCGATGCTGAAATGGAAGAGGGCATCGCCTGTTATCACGACCTTCTCGGCGTGTATCACGAAGCACATGCTTCCTTCGCAGTGGCCTGGCACATAGCGGCATTCCACCTCGGTGTTGCCCACATGCAGTATTTCGTCGTCTTCTATCCCGTTGACCTCCAGGTCGCCCATGTTGTCGACGGCGAAGCCCATGATGCCGCCGTAGGCCTCGGCCTGGCGCAGCAGTTTGCAACCCTCGCGGTGCATTGTTACGGGCAGTCCGTAGAGGGCACAAGCCTGCCGCAGGCCGGCGATATGGTCGACATGGGCGTGGGTGAGGAGGATATGTGTCACCTTGAGTTTCTCAGCCTCGATATACTGTGTCAGCTGGGCATCTTCGAACGATGCCTCGCAGGCCGGGTCGACGATGGCGCAGTGCCGTGTGGCTTCGTCGACGATAAGGTAGCAGTTTACCTCGAAGTGGTTGAACGTAAACTGTTTAATCATTGAGCCAGGCGTCGAATTGCTCTCTCTTGAGGGCGGGGATATCGAGCTTCATCTTCTTGCGGAGGCCGCCGAGGTCGTTGAAGAGCTTGTTGGGGTTGGCGGCTTTAAGCTGCTCGTAGGTCTTGATGCCTGCCTTCTGCAGCACGGGCACCCAAGCCTCGTCGACACCGTGGGCGGTGAGGTCGCCCGACTCGTCCTCGCCCGATTTGGCATGCACCTCTGGCTTCATCTGCGGGAAGAGCAGCACGTCCTGTATGCTCTGTGCACCGGTCATCATCATGACAAGGCGGTCAATGCCGATGCCCATGCCACTGGTCGGCGGCATGCCGTATTCGAGGGCGCGCACGAAGTCCATGTCGATGAACATGGCTTCGTCGTCGCCCTTCTCGCTCAGGCGCAGCTGCTCCTGGAAGCGGCCCAGCTGGTCGATGGGGTCGTTGAGTTCGCTGTAGGCGTTGGCCAGCTCCTTGCCACAGACGAAGAGCTCGAAGCGTTCCGTCAGTTCGGAATTGTCGCGGTGGCGCTTGCAGAGGGGCGACATCTCGATGGGGTAGTCGGTGACGAAGGTAGGCTGGATGAGCTTGCCCTCGCACTTCTCGCCGAAGATGGCGTCGATGAGCTTGCCCTTGCCCATGGTGGCGTCGGTCTCAACGCCAAGCTTGGCGCAGGCCTCACGCAGCTGATCTTCGTCCATACCGCTCACATCCACACCCGTCTCCTCTTTGATGAGCTCAATCATCGGGGCGCGGCGGAAGGGAGCCTTGAAGTTGATCTCGTTGCCCCACACGTTGACCTTCGTGGTGCCGTGCAGTTCCATAGCGATACGTTCCAGCATGGTTTCCACAAAGCGCATCATCCAGTTGTAGTCCTTGTAGGCCACATATATCTCCATGCAGGTGAACTCGGGGTTGTGGGTGCGGTCCATGCCCTCGTTGCGGAAGTTGCGGCTGAACTCATACACACCTGCGAAGCCGCCCACTATGAGGCGCTTCAGGTACAGTTCGTTGGCGATGCGCAGGTAGAGGTCGATGTCCAGCGCGTTGTGGTGTGTAACGAAGGGGCGTGCGGCGGCACCGCCGGGGATGCTCTGCAGCACAGGGGTGTCCACCTCCAGGTACCCCTGCTCGTTGAAGTAGTCGCGCATGGTGTTGACAATCTTGGCACGCTGCACGAAGGTCTCGCGCACCTGCGGGTTGACGATGAGGTCTACATAGCGCTGACGGTAGCGCAGCTCGGGGTCGCTGAAGGCGTCGTAGACCACGCCGTCTTTCTCCTTGACGATGGGCAGCGGACGCAGGCTCTTGCTGAGCACCGTGAGGCTCTTCACATGGATGGAGGTCTCGCCCATCTGGGTCACGAAAACGTAGCCGGTGATGCCGATGATGTCGCCGATGTCGAGCAGGCGTTTGAAGACTGTGTTGTAGAGGGTCTTGTCCTCGCCGGGGCATATCTCGTCGCGCTTGATGTACAGCTGTATGCGGCCGTAGCTGTCCTGCAGCTCCACGAACGAGGCGGCACCCATGATGCGGCGGCTCATGATGCGGCCGGCGATGCTGATATTCTGGAAGAGAGTGTTGTCCTGTGGGAACTTCTCCAGTATTTCTGCGCTTTTGGCGTTCACCTCGTAGAGGGCGGCGGGGTAGGGGTTGATACCCAGATTCTTCAACTCTGCCAGCGAATTGCGGCGTATCTGTTCTTGCTCAGTAAGTTCTGCCATATATCTGTTTTGTTTTTATTTGCTCATATACAATGTGCTGTGAAGAAAAACACAGCATATTTTAAATTGCAAAGATACAATTTTTTTTAAGAATGGTGAAAAGTGAATGCGAAAAGTGAAAGTGGGTAGGGGGGTGCCCTTGGATAAACCGATTGTAATTCGGTGATAATTCGCGCTGTATACATTATTTTTTATGTATATGTGTTTCGTGTGTGGAAAAATTTGTAAATTTGCAGCGCAAAAATGAGAGGCTTTAGCCTCCGCAACAAATAGTAAACGACATGAAAGGCATTGTTCTGGCCGGTGGTTCCGGTACCCGACTTTATCCTATAACCAAGGGTGTCAGCAAGCAGTTGCTGCCGATATACGACAAGCCGATGGTGTACTATCCCATCAGCGTGCTGATGCTCGCAGGCATCCGCGAGATACTCATCATCTCCACACCCTACGATCTGCCGGGCTTCAAGCGTCTGCTGGGCGACGGCAGCGACTACGGTGTGCGCTTCGAGTATGCCGAGCAGCCTTCGCCCGACGGTCTCGCACAGGCTTTCATCATCGGTGAGAAGTTTGTTGGCAACGATGCCGCCTGTCTTGTACTAGGCGACAATATCTTCTACGGCAACGGGTTCACGACGATGCTTACTTCTGCTGTGAAGGATGCCGAGGAGAACGGCAAAGCCACGGTCTTCGGCTACTGGGTCAACGACCCCGAGCGCTACGGCGTGGCCGAGTTCGACCGCGAGGGCAATGTGGTGAGCATCGAGGAGAAACCCAAACAGCCCAAGAGCAACTATGCCGTCACGGGATTGTATTTCTACCCCAACAAGGTGGTGGACGTGGCAAAGACCATCAAGCCCAGTGCCCGTGGCGAACTCGAGATTACCACCGTCAACCAGCGTTTTCTGGAGGATGGCGAGCTGAAGCTGCAGCGTCTTGGTCGCGGCTTTGCGTGGCTCGACACCGGCACGCACGACTCGCTGGCCGAGGCGTCCACCTTCGTGGAGGTTATCGAGAAACGCCAGGGGTTGAAGATAGCCTGTCTGGAGGGCATAGCCTACCGCCACGGCTGGATAAGCGAAGAGAAGATGCGCGAACTGGCAGCCCCGATGGCCAAGAACCAGTATGGACAGTATCTGTTGAAGGTTATTGACGAGTTGAAAAGATAATGGAAGAGATAAAGATTGCCGTAATAGGCTTGGGATATGTGGGCCTGCCGCTGGCACGCCTTTTCAGCACAAAGTATCGCACCGTGGGCTACGACATGAACCGTCAGCGCGTCGAAGCGTTGATGAAAGGCCATGACGCCACCTTGGAGGTGGACGATGAGCTGCTGCAGAAGGCTATCCGCGACAATGGCTTCCGTTGCACGTCGGACATTGAGGACATCAAAGACTGCAATTTCTATATCGTCGCTGTGCCGACACCTGTCGACGAGAACAACCACCCCGACCTGCGCCCCTTGCGGATCGCCAGTGAGACTGTGGGACGTGTCATCTCCAAAGACGATGTGGTAGTCTACGAGAGCACCGTGTACCCCGGCGTCACCGAGGAAGAATGTGTGCCTGTAATCGAGCGCGTCAGCGGCCTGAAACTCAACAAGGACTTCTTCGCAGGCTACAGCCCCGAGCGTGTGAACCCCGGTGACAAAACCCACACCGTGGAGAAGATAAAGAAGGTGACGTCGGGTTCTACACCCGCCATTGCCGACTATGTCGACGAGGTCTACAACAGCGTGCTTGAAAACGGTACCCACAAGGCTCCGAGCATCAAGGTTGCCGAAGCCAGCAAGATTATCGAAAACAGCCAGCGCGATGTCAATATCGCCTTCATGAACGAACTGGCGAAGATATTCAACGCTATGGGTATCGACACGCAGGATGTCATCGAGGCTGCCAGCAGCAAATGGAATTTCATCAAGATGACGCCCGGTTTGGTGGGCGGCCATTGTATCGGCGTGGACCCCTATTACCTGATCGAGAAGGCTCATGTCTACGGTGTCCTGCCAAGGGTAATGAGCAATGCCAGGCGCCTCAACGACGGCATGGGCTCGTATGTGGCCAACCAGGTGATAAAACTGATGAACAAGAAAGGTGTGATGGTGAAGGATGCCAATGTGCTTATCCTTGGCTTCACCTTCAAAGAGAACTGTCCCGACACTCGCAACACCAAGGTTGAGGACATATACCGCACACTCGAAGAGTACACGCACAACATCACGGTCTACGACCCGTGGGTCGACACGGAGCATGTGAAGATGGAATATGGTGTCGATGTGAAGAAGAGGATGCCTGCCAAGGAGTTCGACGTTTGCATCCTCGCGGTGGCACATGAAAAGTTTAAGAATATCGACGTCCGCCGATTGGTAAGAAAAGGCGGTGTGGTCTACGACGTGAAAGGCGTGTTGGACCGCGCTGTGGTTGACGGACGGCTGTAATAGAAACAACAAAACACAGATATGTATAGGACTAATACTTGTGGCGAGCTTCGCCTCGCCAATGTGGGACAGACAGTGACCCTCGCCGGCTGGGTGCAGCGTTCACGCGACCTCGGCGGCATGACCTTTATCGACCTGCGCGACCGCTACGGCATCACGCAGCTGGCATTCAACATGGAGACCAATGCGCCGCTCTGCGAGCAGGCCCGCAAGCTGGGTCGCGAATATGTCGTCCAGGTGACCGGCAAGGTCATCGAACGCAGCTCGAAGAACACGAAAATTCCCACCGGTGAGATTGAGATAGAGGTTACTAACCTCAATATCCTCAACGAGGCAAAGGTGCCGCCTTTCACCATCGAGGACCAGAGCGACGGAGGCGACGACATACGCATGAAGTACCGCTACTTGGATATCCGCCGCAACCCGGTGAAGAACAACCTCGTGATGCGCCACCGGATGGCTATGCTGGTGAGAAACTATTTGAGCGATAGGGATTTCCTTGAGATTGAGACCCCCATGCTCATCAAGAGTACCCCCGAAGGTGCCCGCGACTTTGTGGTGCCCAGCCGCATGAACCCAGGCGAGTTCTACGCCCTGCCGCAGAGTCCGCAGCAGTATAAACAGCTGCTGATGGTGGCCGGCATGGACCGCTACTTCCAGATTGTGCGCTGCTTCCGCGACGAGGACCTGCGCGCCGACCGCCAGCCGGAGTTCACGCAGATCGACTGCGTTCGAAGGTCTGGCCAAGCACCTCTTTAAGGAGATGAAGGGCATCGAGTTCGACAAATTCCCCCGCATGACCTGGCATGACGCCATGCGTCTCTACGGCTCGGACAAGCCCGATATCCGCTTCGGCATGGAGTTCCAGGAGGTCACCGACGTGGTCAAGGGCCACGGCTTCGGCCTCTTCGACGGCAGCGAGCTGGTGGTGGGCATCGTGGCCCCCGGCTGCGCCGAATACACCCGCAAGCAGCTCGACGCGCTGACCGACTTTGTGAAGCGTCCGCAGGTGGGCGCCGGCGGTATGGTGTATATCAAATACAACGCCGACGGCACATTCAAGAGTTCGGTGGACAAGTTCTACGACGCCGAGGCCTTGAAGGCCATAGCCGACAAGATGGGTGCCAAGGCGGGTGACCTGATGCTGCTGCTCTGTGGCCCCGCCATGAAGACCCGCACGCAGCTCTGCGCCCTGCGCCTCGAGATGGGCAACCAGCTCGGCCTGCGCGACCCGCAGAAGTTCGCACCCCTCTGGGTTATCGATTTCCCGCTGCTCGAGTGGGACGACGAGACACAGCGCTACTACGCAATGCACCATCCCTTCACGGCTCCCAAGCCTGAGGACGAGCCGCTGCTCGACCAGCCCGAACGCTGGGGCGACATACGCGCCAATGCCTACGACATCGTGATGAACGGCACAGAGGTGGGTGGCGGCAGCATCCGTATCCACGACCGCACGCTGCAAAACAAGATGTTCCACACGCTGGGCTTCACCGACGAAAGCGCCGCCGCGCAGTTCGGCTTCCTGATGGACGCCTTCACCTACGGCGCACCGCCACACGCCGGTCTGGCCTTCGGCTTCGACCGCCTGTGCTCTATCTTCGCCGGTGCCGACTCGATACGCGACTTCATCGCCTTCCCGAAGAACAACGCTGGCCGCGATGTGATGAGCCAGTCGCCTTCGCCCATCAGCCAGGAACAGCTCGACGAGCTGTGCATCAAGGTGGATGTGAAATGAGTGTAAAGACTCTGATTCATTCCATGCGTCTCCGCACATTGCCCCTGTCGTTGACAGGAGTGGTGTGCGGAGGCCTTTTATCATTCATCATTCATCATTCATCATTCATCATTCGTCATTGCCGCCACCTTCGGCCCACCTTCGGCGTCTGCCGCATGTACACCGTGATGAAATGAAAACGAAAGGGCCGCAGCTGTGTGCGACCCTTAAGTCATTAATCCTAAAACAAAAACGGGCTGTCTTCAGAGACAATTATTCATCCATTTCTGCTGCAAAAGTACAACCGTTTCCGAAACCCCACAATACCCAATAGTGGTGATTATCCAAAGGTGATGCATGATTCCTCTGTTTTTCAATCGTTTGTCTATTGTTCTTCTATCGTTCTTCTATGGCTGATAGAAGAACGATAGAAGAACAACCAATAAACAGAGCGTGTTGGCAGGAGGGCGGCGTTGCCTAATTGAGGGGTATCAGAGTGCTGATGACCACGTTGTTGTTGGCTGCGGTATGGCTTTCGAGGTGCGAAATGCCGCGGTCGGGGCCGCTGACTGGAGTGACGATGGTTGCCGTGGAGCCGTCGGCCATGATGACACTCTCGATGAAGGCCTTGATGCCGCCGTCGTAGCTGCAACCCTTGTGGAAGTTGTAGGCAGGCACCTGCGAGCGGTTGCAGCTGACCTCCTCGGTCTGGAGGGTGGCGATGGTGTAGACGGTGAAGCTCTGCAGGCCGTTGCCGCCGAGGTGCGGCTCGTAGCAGTGGCCTTCGGCGTCGAACGAGCTGTATGACGGCCAGCCGTCGGGCAGGGTGCTGGTGGTCAGCTGGTAGGTGTTGGAGTTGAAGGTGAAGAGTGTGGTGCCGCTGTGCCATGAGTAGGTCTCCTCGTCGCTTATGTAGATGGTGGTGGAGTAGGTCTCGTATTCATCGCCTGAGAAATAGCCTTCGGCCACAGCTGTCGCGGTGGCAGGCGAGGTGCTGGTGTTGACGAGGTAGATGCTGTCGTAGTTGGGACCGTCCCACGGATCGACATGGATGGAGACGAAGAACTTGCCGCCGATGCAGCGCATCTCGGGCTCGTAGGAGTTGCCCTCCGTCGCCATTGGGATGCCTTGTATGGCGGGCAGGGTGCCGTCGGGAGCCATGATGGAGGCTACGTCGGGATGGTTGCCGCTGTAGCCGATGACGGTGCCGAGGTGGCCGGCGTTGTCGGTGACGGCATAAGCGAAGTTGGCGGGGAGGACATTGATCATGTCGATCGTACTGCCGTTGTCGTGCATGCGGTTGAGACCGCCATACCACCAGCCTGTGGCGAGGAAGATGTCGTCGCCCAACTGGTTGATAAGGCCGAGCTTGCGGAGACGGTCGCCCGTGATGTCACCGTCGATAGGCATGTCTCCAATGCTGACAAGGCCCACGCTGCCGTAGCCGGGGACATTATAGCTGCTGATGGGAAATCTTGCTATGACTTCGCCTAGGTCGAATATCTTGCCGTCGCTCTTGCGGATGAGGAAGTTGTCGCCGAAGTTCTGCTTGCTATGGTCCACCAATCCGCGGATGTTGTCCTGCATGCTTTCGCTGAAGCCGCTGTAGTCGTCGCACTCGTAGCGGCAGCCCACGAGCCAGATGTATTTGTCGCCCACGGGGACCACCTGGGTGATGCTGATGGTGAGGTTGCGGCTGAGCTCGGTGGCCACGCCGTCGTCGTCGCATTTGTACTCGTAGGCCACAACTTGCATGTTGCCCTGCTCGTCGATGCTGTAGAGGTAGGACTGGCTGCTGCCGTCCTCCTTGGCACCGCCATGGTTGGCAAGAGCCAGATACTTGACACCGTCGAGGTTGACGCTGTTCATTTTGAACTGATAGTTGTGGTCATCGTCCTTGCAGGCGACCATCAGGACAACCAGTGTCGAAATGCACAGAATGCGGAATAATTTCTTCATAACCTTTGATTTATAATGTTGATATTTAATTTGTTTGCAATTCCGATGGCATGCTTTACGAGGTCAAAAGTACAACTATTATTCAACATGGCAAAATATATTTGTTATAAAATATTAAATATCTATAATTTGAAAAAAAGTTGTATCTTTGCAGATTGATTTATAGCGTAATAAAAAAAGAAAGAACGATATATGAAAGTAACTATCAAACAATTAGGTTTGGTTGAGGCGGCTGCCCCCTGCTCGATAATCGACTTGATTCTGCAGGTGAAGCCCGAAGAACTGAACAACTACTGTGCCGCCAAGATCGACGGCAATGTAGTGGATTTGAGAGATGTGGTTGAGAATGACTGCGAGATAGAACTGCTCGACAAGAATTCTCCCGAGTCGTTGCCTATCCTCCGTCACACCACCGCCCATATCATGGCCGAGGCTGTGAAGCACCTCTATCCCGAGGCAAAGCTCACCATCGGTCCCTCGACCGACAAAGGCTTCTTCTATGACTTCGACTTCCGTCCGTTCAACCGCGAGGACCTCGACGCCATCGAGAAGGAGATGAAGTCCATCATCAAGAAAGCCACCCGTCTGGAGCGCAAGATTGTGTCGCGCGACGAGGCCCGCGCCATCTTCCAGGAGAAGAACGAGCCCTACAAGCTCGAACTGCTCGACGCCATCGCCCCCGACGCCCGCATCACCATCTACAGCCAGGACGACTTCGTCGACCTCTGCACCGGTCCGCACCTGCTGAATACCCGCCTCATCAAGGGCTTCAAGCTGATAGCCAACTCGAACACCTACTGGCGCGGCGACCGCAACGGCAAGTCGCTGACCCGCATCTTCGGTGTGGCCTTCTTCAGCAAGGAAGACCTCGAGGCCCACATGGAATACCTGGAGAACATCAAGAACCGCGATCACAACAAGCTGGGCCGCGAGTTGGAGCTCTTCACCACTGTCGACGTCATCGGCCAGGGGCTGCCTCTGCTGCTGCCCAAAGGCGCCAAGATTGTGCAGACGCTGCAGCGCTGGATCGAGGACCTCGAAGATAACGAGTGGGGCTACATCCGCACCAAGACCCCCTTCATGGCGAAGAAAGACCTCTACGAGATTTCGGGCCACTGGCAGCACTACCGCGACGGCATGTTCGTCATCGGCGACCCCGAAGACCCTGAGGTGCTGGCCCTGCGTCCCATGACCTGCCCGTTCCAGTACTTTGTCTACAAGGCTTCGCCCAAGTCGTATCGCGACCTGCCCAAGCGCTACAGCGAGACCTCGACCCTGTTCCGTAACGAGGACAGCGGCGAGATGCACGGCCTGACGCGTGTGCGCCAGTTCACCATCTCTGAGGGCCACCTCATAGTGCGTCCCGACCAGATGGTCGAGGAGTTCAAGAAGTGCCTCGCCCTGGCCAAGTACTGCCTGACGACCCTCGGCCTGCAGGACGACGTGACCTACCACCTGTCGAAGTGGGACCCCAACAACACGAAGAAGTACATCGGCACCCCCGAGGAGTGGGAGGATAGCCAGCAGCACATACGCAACATCCTCAACGAGCTGAACATCCCATTCGTCGAGGACGACGACGAGGCTGCCTTCTACGGCCCCAAGGTGGACATCAATGCCTCGAATGTCTACGGCAAGGAAGACACCATGATCACCATACAGTGGGATGCCCTCCTGGCCCCGCGCTACGACATGTTCTATATCGACCAGAACGGCAACAAGGTGCGCCCCAACGTCATCCACCGCACCAGCTTGGGCTGCTACGAGCGCACGCTGGCCTGGATGATTGAGAAATACGAGGGTGCTTTCCCCACCTGGCTCTGCCCCGAGCAGGTGCGCGTGCTCCCCATCTCGGAGAAGTTCATGGACTATGCCAACGCCGTCAACGCCGAGTTGGTGAAGGCCGGAGTGCGTTCCTCTGTCGACGAGCGCGCCGAGAAGATAGGCTACAAGCTGCGCGACCTGCGCCTGCAACGTATCCCCTACGCCCTCATCGTCGGTCAGAAGGAGACCGAAGAAGGTGTCGTCTCGGTGTGGAACCGCAAGGCCGGCGACAAGGGTGCCGCCAAGCTTGCCGACTTCATCGCCGAAATCCGCGAGGACATCGACACCAAGGCCCTCTCGCCCAAAGCCTGAGGCCTGCGTTGAAATATGTTTACAGAGGCGGCCATCCAATAGGGTGGCCGCCTCTATTTGTGATGCCAATGTGATAATTAATTGTAAATTATATATAAAATTATTCACAATTCAGAAAAAAGTTGTATTTTTGCAGTTCGAATTGTATAGATAGAAATAGTATAAAGTAAAGAATATTAAATAGTTGCTAATTAAAAATAGGAGAACCAAGTTATAGCAGCACCTTTCAAACCCAGCAGCCCTCAGAGCAACCAGCAGAGGGGACGTGGACCGGCACGCAAAGAGCCTGACCACTTGATTAACGAGCGTATCGACGTGCCCATGGTGCGCGTGGTAGGCGAGGGCATGGAGCCCACCATCATGAACACCAAGGAGGCTCTGCGCCGTGCCTACGACGAAGGTCTGGACCTGGTGATGATATCGCCGCAGGCCAATCCGCCGGTGTGCAAGATCATCGAGTACCAGAAGTTCCTCTACGAGCAGAAGAAGCGCGAGAAGGAACGCAAGGCCAACTCGCAGAAGATTGTCATCAAGGAGATCCGACTCAGTCCGCAGACCGATGACCACGACTTCGAGTTCAAGCTCAACCACGCCATCCGCTTCCTCAAAGAGGGCAACAAGGTGAAGGTTGACGTCTTCTTCCGCGGCCGCAGCATCGTCTACAAAGAGCAGGGCGAGCAGCAACTGCTGAAATTCGCCGAGGCCTTGCTGGAATACGGCAAGCCCGAGCAGATGCCCAAGTTGGAAGGCAAGCGCATGCTTATGGTTATTGCTCCCAAAAAGTAGAGATAAAAAGTCGAAAAGTTAAAGAGTCAAAGAGCTTTCAGACTTTTAGACATTTCGCCCCTTTGACCTGAATATCCAAACCGTATCAATACAAAGTCTAATCAAAAAAAACAGTAAAGTAATGCCTAGAATGAAAACCAAGGCCGCTGCCAAGAAGCGTTTCACCTTCACCGGCACCGGCAAGATCAAGAGAAAGCATGCTTACCACAGTCACATCCTGACCAAGAAGGAGACGACTCAGAAGCGCAACCTCGACCACACCGCTCTGGTGAGCCGTGACGACGAGGCCCGTGTGAAACGTATGCTTCTCGCTTAAAAAGTCGAAAAGTCAAAGAGTTAAAAAGTCAATAAGTTTTTGGTCGTTTAGACTCTTAGACGCTTTGACTAGAAAAAACGGAGTTATTAACCATTATTTAGAGCCGACAAGAGCAGCAGGTCAATAAAGTTAAGAATTAAGAGTTAAGAATTAAGAGTTGGCAATAAAACAAAACTCATAACTTGTAACTCATAACTGCCTTGCTGCCGCCTAAATGAAAAAACAATTAAACTATGCCAAGATCAGTCAATGCAGTTGCCTCGAGGGCACGCAGAAAGAAAATCCTCAACCGCACCAAAGGTTATTGGGGCAGAGGTAAAAATGTATGGACCGTCGCCAAGAACAAATGGGAGAAAGGTCAGACCTACGCCTACCGCGACAGAAAGAACAAGAAGCGCGAGTTCCGTTCGCTGTGGATCAACCGTATCAACGCCGGTTGCCGCATCAACGGTATTTCGTACTCCGTCTTTATGGGCGAACTTCACAAGAACAACATCGAGCTCAACCGCAAGGTGCTTGCCGACCTCGCTATGAACAATCCCGAGGCCTTCACCGCTGTTGTCAAGATGGTTAAGAAATAAGAGTTGAACCACTAAAAGAATCTATTTGTCATGGGAAAAACTGAAATAATGCAGTATGTGGAGAACCTTGTCGAGCGCAAGGAGTTCCCCGAGTTTAAGGCTGGCGATACCATCACCGTCCATTATAAGATTAAGGAAGGTAACAAAGAGAGAATCCAGAACTTCCAGGGCGTTGTGCTGCAGCGCAGTGGAAGCGGAGCCACTGAGACCTTTACTGTCCGCAAGATCGCTAACGGCGTCGGCGTGGAGCGTATATTCCCCTTCGCCAGCCCGTTCATCGAGCAGATTGATGTCAACAAGCACGGTGCTGTGCGCCGCGCCCGCATCTTCTACCTGCGCGACCTCACCGGTAAGAAGGCCCGTATCAAAGAGAAACGTCGCTAGTCTGACATTTCGCTTTGCCGATATGGTTTGGAATAAGGGACGGCGCGCCAGATGGCGCGCCGTCCCCTTTTTACTTTATGTAGGAATTCACCGGGCCGAAGTCGTAGCCGTCGACCACGACCCGGTTCTTTGTTGTGCGGCCGAGGAAGCAGCAGTTGAGGCGGGCCTCGTCCATCTTGAGCAGGAACTGGTCGTCGTCCTTCTCGTCGACGGCCACCAGATAGCGGCCGGCTTCCTCGCCGAATAGGAAGGCGTCGAGGCGCACCTCGCGGGGGCTGAGGATGTCGAAACCTATTGCTTGATTGCTTGATTGCTTGATTGCTTGATTGGGGGGTGCTTGAGTGGGGGAGAGGAATCGTAGCAGGGAGCAGAAGAGGCCGCCATGGGTGACGGAGTGGGGGCCTTGCAGGAGGCCGTTGGCTTCGAGGGCGCCGAGAATCATCTCTATGTACTGGCAGTCCTCCTCGTGGCCACCGGTGGCCATGGCCTCGTCGACCAGATGCAGGCAGCGGCGGGCATACTCCGAGTCGGCGAACTCGCTGCTGACATTACCTACCAGGTAGAGCAGGAGGCCTGTTGAAAGTGATGAATGATGAGTGATGAATGATGAATTATTGCAGAGTTGCTTGGCGATGGCGAGGCATTCTTTGACTTTGGGTTCGCGGATGCTGCGGTGGTCGGCGGTGCCGCTGTAGAGGTATTCGTCGCGCTCCACGGTGTGCTTCTGTCCGCGGAGCCAGCCGTAGAGGCTCTGCTGTTTGCCGTTGCTCTCCCACATGGCCAGCAGGGTGGAGAGCTCGTCGATGGTGGGAATGCGGCCTATGATGTCGAGCACTTCGTCGTAGGCTTCGTGCGAGATGCCGAGAGTTTCGGCCTGCTCGTAGTCAATCTGCTGCTCGGCCATCGGCGGTGAGCTTGTTGAAGAGGGCCGTGCAGCCTTCGTAGATGTCGGTCCAGGCGATGTTGAACTTGCGTGTGTACCAAGGGTCGGCGATGTCGCGGGGGTGGTCGGTGTGGTCGAGCAGCAGGCTGAGCTTGCCGTCGGGGTCGGCACCCAGTATGTGCATCATGTTCTTGATATTCTCCGCCTCCATGCCGATGATCATGTCGTAGTGGTCGTAGTCGTCGGTGGTGAGTTGGCGGGCATGATGGCCGGGGCAGCCGATGCCGTGCTTGGCCAGTTCTTGGCGTGCCATGGGGTAGACGGGATTGCCTATCTCCTCGGTGCTGGTGGCTGCCGAGGCAATCTCGAACTCCTCTTCGAGGCCCGCGGTGCGCACGAGCTTCTTCATGATGAACTCAGCCATAGGGCTGCGGCAGATGTTTCCGTGACAGACAAAAAGTATCTTTTTGCTCATTGCTGTGGTTGATTATAAGGTATTCGCGACCTTTGGTTCATGGTGCAAAGATACGAATAAAAACTGTAACGGCCAAATAAATTTGGCCACGTTATATTATTTTATTATATTTGCAAATTGAACAAACGATACGATAACAATATAAACATTTGATAATGAGACCCAACTTTCAGAATGTCGACTTTCGCAAAGGCGACGAAAACAAAGAGAGTTTCGCCCAGTGGGAGCAGGAGAACCATATAGAGAAGAACTGGAAGACTCCCGAACAGATTGACGTGAAGCCTGCCTACGGCAAGAAAGACCTCGAGGGCATGGAGCACCTGAACTATGCCGCCGGTATCGCGCCGTTCCTGCGCGGACCTTACTCGACGATGTATGTGATGCGTCCGTGGACCATCCGTCAGTATGCCGGTTTCTCGACAGCCGAGGAGAGTAACGCCTTCTACCGCCGCAATATCGCCGCCGGTCAGAAGGGTCTGAGCTGCGCCTTCGACCTGGCCACACACCGTGGCTACGACAGCGACCACGAGCGCGTCGTGGGCGACGTTGGCAAGGCTGGTGTTGCCATCGACAGCATCCTCGATATGAAGATTCTGTTCGACCAGATAGACCTCGGCAAGATGTCCGTCTCGATGACCATGAACGGCGCCGTGCTGCCCATCCTGGCTTTCTATATCATCGCCGCCGAAGAGCAGGGCGTGCCGCAGGACCAGCTGCAGGGCACCATCCAGAACGATATCCTCAAGGAGTTCATGGTGCGCAACACCTATATCTACCCCCCGCTGCCGTCGATGAAGATCATCGCCGACATCTTCGAGTACACCTCGAAGCACATGCCCAAGTTCAACAGCATCTCCATCTCCGGCTACCACATGCAGGAGGCCGGTGCCACCGCCGACATCGAGCTGGCATACACGCTGGCCGACGGTCTTGAGTACCTGCGTGCTGGTGTCAAGGCTGGCATGAGCGTCGACGACTTTGCACCGCGTCTGAGCTTCTTCTGGGGCGTGGGCATGAACCACTTCATGGAGATTGCCAAGATGCGTGCCGCCCGTATGCTGTGGGCCAAGATAGTGAACCAGTTCAACCCCAAGAATCCCAAGAGCCTTGCCCTGCGTACCCACTCGCAGACTTCGGGTTGGAGCCTCACCGAGCAGGACCCCTTCAACAACGTGGCTCGCACCTGCATCGAGGCTATGGGTGCCGCCCTGGGTCACACCCAGAGTCTGCATACCAACGCCCTCGACGAGGCCATAGCACTGCCCACCGACTTCAGTGCCCGTATCGCCCGTAACACGCAGATATACCTCCAGGAGGAGACCAATATCTGCCGTGTCGTCGACCCGTGGGCTGGCAGCTACTATGTCGAGACCCTCACCCACGAGCTCGCCCACCGCGCCTGGGCCCACATCCAGGAAGTGGAGAAGCTGGGCGGCATGGCCAAGGCCATCGAGAGCGGCGTGCCCAAGATGCGCATCGAGGAGGCCAGTGCCCGCAAGCAGAGCCGTATCGACTCCAACGTCGACACCATCGTAGGCATCAACAAGTACCGCCTCGACCACGAGGATCCCATCGAGACCCTCGAGGTCGACAACACCGCCGTGCGCAAGGCCCAGATCGAGCGTCTGGCCAAGCTGCGTGCCGAGCGTGACAGTGCCGCCGTCGAGGCAGCATTGGACCGCCTCACCGAGTGCGCCCGCACTGGCGAGGGCAACCTGCTCGACCTCAGCATCGACGCCGCCCGCAAGCGCGCCTCGCTGGGCGAGATCAGCTATGCTCTGGAGAAAGTGTTCGGCCGTTACAAAGCAAAAATCAATCTTATCAGCAACGTGTACAGCAGTCAGACCAAAGATAGCGAGAGTTTCAAGAAAGCACAGGCTCTCACCGACAAGTTCGCCAAACTCGAGGGTCGTCGCCCCCGTATCATGATTGCCAAGATGGGACAGGACGGTCACGACCGCGGCGCCAAGGTCGTCGCCACCGGCTATGCCGACCTCGGCTTCGATGTCGACATGGGTCCGCTGTTCCAGACTCCCGCCGAGGCCGCCAAGCAGGCCGTCGAGAACGACGTGCACATCCTCGGTGCCAGCTCGCTGGCCGCAGGTCACAAGACCCTGCTTCCGCAGGTCATCGAAGAGCTCAAGAAGCTGGGCCGCGAGGACATCATGGTTGTCGCCGGTGGTGTCATCCCGCCGCAAGACTATCAGTTCCTTTTCGATGCCGGCGTCGCCGCCGTCTTCGGCCCCGGTACGGTCATCAGCGAGAGTGCCATCAAGATGATGGAGCTCCTGCTGGCAGGTCGCGAATAGCACACAACGCTTATGAAAAAACTTAGTCTATTGATAGCAGTCCTCGTCGCCGCCATGGTGGCGAGGGCTGTTGATTTTAGCGCCACGGCCCCCACGGGTCAGACGCTTTATTTCGATATCACCTCGTCGACGACGGTGACCCTTGTGGCCCCCAACGGCAGCAGCTGGGGCTCGTATGATGCACCTGCAGGACGCCTCGTCATACCGCAGACCGTGGAGCACGAAGGCACGACATACACCGTCACGGCGATAGCCGACAATGCCATGCGTCTCTGTGCCGACGTCACTGCCGTCACGGTGCCAGGCACCGTGAAGACCATCGGCTTTACGGCATTCTTCCGTTGCACGGCGTTGACTTCGGCCACCATTGGCGAGGGTGTGGAGGCTTTGGGACGTATGGCCTTTGCCGCGTGCCCGGCTCTCGACACCATCGTGCTGCCGACGACTCTTCGTCAGATAGGCGTCAGCGCCTTCAACGGCTCGGCATGGGCTGGCGACACCAACAACTGGACCAACGGCGTGCTGTACCTCGACGGCTATGTCATCGAGGTGGGCAACCTGACGGACACGGCGGTGACCATCGCCGAAGGAACTATAGGTCTGGGCAACGGTGCCTTCAACTATTGCCATAATATGCCCAAGGTATACCTGCCGTCGTCGTTGCTTTTCATCGGCAACCTGGCTTTCAACGACTGCGAGGTGCTCGACACTGTGGTGATGCGCGCCACTGTGCCCCCCACGCTTACCGACGATGCCTTCTCGGGCGTTCCGTCAGTGACCATCGTGGTGCCCTGTGGCAGCCTGCAGGCCTATGCCTCGGCAGCCCATTGGAGTGACCTCGACATTGTCGAGGATACCTGCAGCCAGTCTGTAGTCACGGTGACCGAGACTGGTGCGTCGGTTAGCCTTGTGGCCGGTGGCATTGTGGTCGATGGGGCAGAGGGCGCTGTGATAACAGTCTACGACACCATGGGGCGTATGGTCGGCATGGTGCACAAGGCATCCGATGTGCAGCGTATCATGCTGCCAGGCAAGGGGATATATGTGATTTCGGTAGACGGCGCCACCAGAAAGGTTGCGGCCTATTTGTAGAGGGTTGTGTCGTTGCTCCGCTTGGTGGAGTCTTTGGCCATCTGTGTGTGGAGACGGTGTATCAGCTCAGTGCTCTGTGGAGTCTTCTCCTGCTCTTTCTCGCGAATCTTAGGGTTGGTCTGATATAATATCATGGCCACGATAAGGTATATGGCGAAGGCTATCAGCGCCAGGCCCACGCCTTTGTTGAAGAGGTTGAGCACCTTGGCGGTGAACCACTGCTGCAGCAGTGCAGCGAGACGGCATTTCAGCAGGTCGGTGCCCAGGGTGCCGCCCAGCAGGCCTGCGAAGAAGATGTAGCGGTCGATGCCGAAGAGGCCTACCTCGCCGGAGAGCAGGGTGATGACCGATACCCAGTAGATCCAGATGAAGGGGTTGAAGATGTTGAGCAGGAAACCTTGCAGGACCAGGTGACGCATACGGGTGTTGCCGTCGTCGCGGAACTTCACACGGCTCTTGGTGTCGGCGGCAGCCACAGCTTTCTTGCGGAAGGTGATAACACCCATGATGGCGATGATGGCGCCACCGATGCTGGCCACGTAGACATTGTGCAGCGCGGCTTCCATGTCGAGGTTTTTAAGCACAGTGAGCATCAGGAACACCACGATGACATCGCTCAGGCTTACACCTATGGCGAAGGCCATGGCTTTGCGGAAGCCATACTGTATGCTGTTCTGTATCAGGCCGAAGAAGGCAGGCCCGAAACTGAAGAACAGCGACAGCGCAATACCGCATAGTAGACCTATTATCAGTTCCATTGCTACTTGTTTGAAACTGCAAAGATACGAAATAAAAATGATATAGAGATAAAGTGCATAAAAAAAGCCTCCCGGTAAGGGGAGGCTTGTGGTCTGTCGTGTACCGACCGCGAGGGTGTTTATTCCTCGGCGTTCTTTTCGATGGCCAGTTTGCCGCGGTAGTAACCGCATTCGGGGCAAACGTGGTGATACATGACTTGTGCGCCGCAGTTGCTGCAAGTGGTCAACTGGGCTTTCTCCAACGCATCGTGCGTTCTTCTCTTGGCCGTTCTGGTCTGCGAGAATCTGTGTTTTGGATGTGGCATATTGTTACTTTTTTTTATTTATTATTTCAAAACCATTTATTTGTCACCCTCACCTTTCATCATTCATCCTCACCGTTCATCATTCAACATTCAACGTTATAATTCACCTCTCACCTTTCAGTTCTCTCAGGGCGTCCCACCGTGGGTCGGGAGTGCTGGCATGCTGTTGCTCAACTTGTTCCTCGCTCATTATGCGGTTCAGCATGTCTGGGTCGCAACCGCCCTCGGGGTGTATGTGCTGCATCGGCAGGCGCACTGCGGCGTATTCGTAGAGCCATTGCGAGAGGTCTATCTCGAAAGCCTTTTCCGGCAGCACCACCACGTCCTCGTCCTCGCACACTTCGCTGTCGCTGAACCTCACGCAGAGTTTCTCTTCACCCTCCACCGGCACCCTCAGCTCTCCGAGGCATCGGTCGCACCATGTTGTCAGTTCGCCTTTCAGGTCGAAATGGAACATCAACAAGTGCTCCAAGCGCTCCATTTCTGCCGCGATTTCGACGTTTCCACCGCACAATTCGTCGTTTTCGAACTCACCGAAGAAGGCATCATCGAGCATGAAATGGTAGTTGTATCTACCTGGTTTCAAGCCACTAAACCTTATCGTCATGTCATCGCTACGGCACATTTCTACACTCCTTTTGAGTTTGCAAAAATACAAAAAAAATTAATACTGGGAAAAATAATTCCATTTTTATCTCTTTTTTTTACCTCCGGACAGTATATGATGACCATCGAAACCCCGCAGGGCAAGACTGCCAAACGCCTCGTCGTGGGGCGGCAGCCCAATTCGAGTAATTCGCTATTAATTTAATTCGAGTTAATTTGTATAATTCGCCGTTTAAAAAAAAACACCGTCCAAAACCCCGCAGGGCAAGACCGCCAAACGCCTCGTCGTGGCTCGGTAGCGTGCAAAATCTATTCTATATGGAAGCATTGCATGACAATTCTGTGATGCTTCCTTTTTCATTACGGATAATTACAGAAGAATTACAAAAAAACGTTCCGGAAAGATATTAGCGGGCGGTGTCGAGGAGTGATTGGAGTTCTTTTATCTCGTCGCGGAAGGCGGCGGCGGCCATAAAGTCGAGTTCTTTGGCGGCGAGCTGCATCTTGCGCTGGCGATCGCGAATCTCCTTGCGGAGCTGTTCTTTGTTCATCGCCAAATATTTGGGGTCTGGACCTTTGGCTTTTGGTGGCTCCATGGGCTCTTCGGCGGCCAAGGATGGCGTTTCGTCGGGCGTGGAGTATTGGCGTACGGGGGCGTGCTCCGTGGGACCGCCCTCGCGTTCTTCGGCGGCGCGTTCGATGACGCTGGTGGTGCCGAGGATGGCCTCGGTGCTCTTGACAATCTGACGTGGCACGATGCCGTGCTCCATATTGTAGCGTATCTGTTTGTCGCGGTGGCGGTTGGTGATGTCGATGGCGCGTTGCATGGAGCCTGTGACGGTGTCGCCGTAGAGGATGGCCTTGCTGCGCACGTTGCGGGCGGCACGGCCGATGGTCTGGATGAGGGCGCGGTCGGAGCGGAGGAAGCCTTCCTTGTCGGCGTCGAGGATGGCCACGAGGCTGACCTCGGGGAGGTCGAGGCCTTCGCGCAGCAGGTTGACGCCCACGAGCACGTCGAAGACGCCCATGCGCAGGTCGCGCATGATCTCGACACGTTCTAGGGTGTCGACGTCGCTGTGTATGTATTTGCTGCGGATGCCGAGGTTGGTGAGGTAGGATGTGAGCTCTTCGGCCATGCGCTTGGTGAGGGTGGTGACGAGGACGCGCTCGCCGCGGTCCACGGTGTTCTCGATTTCGTCGAGGAGGTCGTCGACCTGGCTGACGGCGGGCCGCACCTCGACCACAGGGTCGAGGAGGCCTGTGGGACGGATGACCTGCTCGACGACCACGCCTTCGGCTTCGGCGAGCTCGTAGTCGGCCGGCGTGGCGGAGATGTATATCGTCTGGCCCGTGAGGGCGTAGAACTCGTCGTAGGTGAGTGGGCGGTTGTCGAGTGCCGAGGGCAGGCGGAATCCGTATTCCACGAGCGAGGTCTTGCGGCTGCGGTCGCCGCCGTACATGGCACCGATTTGTGGCACGGTGACGTGGCTCTCGTCGATGACGAGCAGGAAGTCGTCGGGGAAATAGTCGATGAGGCAGAAGGGACGGCTGCCAGGGGCGCGGCCGTCGAAGTAGCGGCTGTAGTTCTCGATGCCGGAGCAGTAGCCTAGCTCTTGAATCATCTCGACGTCGTAGTTGACGCGCTCCTCGAGACGCTTGGCTTCGAGGTGCTTGCCTATCTCGTTCAGGTAGTCGCGGCGCTCGTACATGTCGCGCTGTATCTGGAGGAGGGCTTCGCCCATGTTCTCCTTGGAGGTGAGGAAGTTGGAGGCGGGGTAGATGACCACCTCGTCGAAGCGTTCGAGGCGCTGCCCGCTGATGGGGTCGAAGCTCTCGAGGCTCTCTATCTCGTCGTCCCAGAAGGAGACACGGTAGCAGAAGTCGGCGAAGGAGGGGAAGATGTCGACGGTGTCGCCCTTGACGCGGAAGCGGCCGTTGACGAACTCTATCTCGTTGCGCACATACTGTGCGTCGAGGAGCTGCATGAGGAGGGTGTCGCGTTGGAGGCGGTCGCCGACATGGAGGGTGACGGTGCCGCGCTTGAACTCCTCGGGGTTGCCGATGCCGTAGATGCAGCTGACGCTGGAGACGACGATGACGTCGCGGCGGCCACTGAGGAGGGCGCTGCTGGCGCGCAGGCGCAGCTTGTCGAGCTCGTCGTTGATGGCCAGGTCTTTCTCGATATAGGTGTTGGTGGACGGGATGTAGGCCTCGGGTTGGTAGTAGTCGTAGTAGGAGACGAAATATTCGACGGCGTTGTCGGGGAAGAACTGGCGGAACTCGCCGTAGAGCTGTGCCGCGAGGGTCTTGTTGTGGCTGAGCACAAGGGTGGGGCGCTGCAGCTGCTGTATGACGTTGGCCACGGTGAAGGTCTTGCCGCTGCCGGTGACGCCCTGCAGCACCTGGGCACGCTGGCCGCTACGGACGCCTTCCACCAGCTGGCGGATGGCCTCCGGCTGGTCGCCCATGGGCGCAAAGTCGGATTTAAGACAGAAGTCCATCGCCATTAGTAACGGCGATGGACTTTGGATATTGTATTGTTTTTTCTTTTTTGGGTAGTTAAAGAAGTTAAAGGGAGTTATCGCTCGCTTTGCTCGCTAGAAGCTATAGGGCAAATGCTCAGTGGTCTTTCTTTAACTTCCCTGACTATCGCAGCACGGCCACGCCGGTGAGGTCGTAGCCCGAGCTGTTGAAGGCGGTGGGGTAGGGGTCGTTGACAATGCGGCCCTTGCTGTCGCGAGATGCATACTGCGGGTCGATGGTGCCGACGACGTCGACGAGGCGCACATAGTTGATGTTGTTGATATCAATGGCTGTGCTGTCGCGCAGTTCCTCGAGGTCGAACGGGGTGCCGTAGCCTATCTGATACTTGCCGGCCAGGTTGTTGATCATCGTGGGGTCGACTTCGCCGAAGCCGCCCATCTGCGTCTCGGTCGGGGTGAGCGAGGTGGCGGGGAAACGCACGAAGTTCACGCCGTCGGTGCTCACCTCGACAAAGGCGAGCTCGAGGAATGCGTTGCCTGTGACATCGCTGACGATGCCGTTCTCGAACACTGCGAAATCGGGACCCTCGATGTTGCGGATAGGTTGGGCAAAGGTCAAGGTGGCGCTGCCGCCGTCGCCGAGGCTCACGGCCAACATCGAGTTGGTGGTGGCGGGGCCAGTGCCTGCGCTGTCGGCGCCGTATTGGGCACGGGGCCCGTTGGGGTTGGCAATGTCGACCAGTCCGCGGTCGACCACGCAGCCGGTGGCCCACCCTGCCACGATGTTGCTGTCGTAGCGTATGGCTGTGCATCCTGGGGTGCCTACGGCTCCGCAGAAGGAGGTAGGCTCCACGGGCTCGGGCCGTGGCTGGGGTTCGGGGCCTATGGGGTCGTCGGGCTTGTTGCAGGCTGCTGCGAGTGCCAGCACCATTGTGGCCAGTGTCAGGAGTTTTGCCTTCATATCGGGGTTGTATAATGTTTATTTGCGCACAATCACTTTGGCGGTGGCGTCGGCCATGCGGAGGAGGTAGACACCGTTGGCGAGGTTGTCGATGGCAATCTGAGCCTCGGTGCTGCCGGCAGCCACGGCCATGGCGGCCACGCGGCGACCGGTCATGTCATAGAGCTCGATGTCGCTGGCACTCTCAAGGGCGTTGAAGCTGACCTTGACGCTGCTGACGGCAGGGTTGGGGTAGACGCTGAGGCTCATGCCCTCGGCGACGGTGATGCCCTGGTGCTGCGGCACGCTGACGGGATGGATCTCCATGGGCCACACATAGGTGTAGTCCCAGTAGCTCCAGTCGGCAATCCAGGTGCTGTCGGCTTTGACGGCGGCATAGGTGTCGGCGAACTTCACGAAGTCACCGTTGACCACAGCGTGGCCGGCGGCGCCGACCATCGAGGAGACGTGGTTGACCTGCATGTTGAAGTAGA
>ONDE01000016.1 GCA_900316515.1 uncultured Bacteroidales bacterium
CTGGTCGAAGTTCGGCAGACCGTAGATGACGCGGAAGTGCTCGGCACCGGCGGGAGCCGTCCAGCCGATGGTGGCCATGGTGGCGCCGATGTTGCTCACGGTGAGGCCAGTCACAGGCTGGCACTGGTCGGTGGTAGCCTGGATGGTGTCGCTCCACGGACCCTCGATGTTGTGGTTGCTGCCGCACATCGGGCGCACGCTGATGTTGTAGAGACGCTCGGACACGAGGCCACCCACAGTGGCGGCGGTGGTTGTCACAGTAACGGTGGTGTCGTCGAGGGTGCTGAACACATTGACCTCCCAAGCGGTCTCCTCGCCATTGGCGGTCCAGCTGACGCTAACGCTGTTGAAGGTGGTGCCCACAAGCGTGAGGTCGCTGACACCCATGCAAGGCAGCGAGTCGGTGGTGAAGACACCCAGTCGCCAGTCGCTGGTCATATTCTCCTCGCAGCTCTGGCGCACATGGAAGAAGTACTGGGTGGCGGGCTGGAGGCCTGTGAGGTTGAAGATGCCGGTGGTCGAGGTCATCGGGTTGCCGAGGTTGTTGACGTCGGTGCCGTACTCGAGTTCATAGCCGATGTTGTTGCCGGAGACGGTGACGGTGGCGCTCTCGTAGTCGTGGGTCACCGAGACAATGGCGGGAGCAGCGCAACCGCCGCCACAGCTGATGAGGCGGATGTCGCCGACGGTGCTGTTGGCGGTGCCGCCAGTAACAGTGTGGATATCATAGGTAGCATTGTCGGTATAGGCATAGCGCGTACGCTCTACAGAATCATTGTGTGCATTGAACGACGAACCACTGGTCCATGCGCCGTGACCACGAGTAACGGCGACGAGCACATTGCTCTGACCGTCCCAGGTGAAGGTGGAGTCGAAGGCGTGAGCCTGCCAATCGGTGGTGGTGTAGCTGAAGTTGGCAGCCGAAATCACATGCACAAACTGGTGAGCCGAGTCGGGCATGATGAATGCGCTGCCGAGGTCGTTCTCGCTGACATTGGCCATGTAGACGTCCATATTAGTGAAGTAGGTGCCCGCGCTGGTCGAAGCTGGCAGGAAGGCCATGGCGGTAATCTCTGTACCAGTGGCATCCATGCGGGAAGCGGGGATGATGGTCTGCACGTAGCTATACTTGTAGAAGCTATATCCGATGGGCGAATAGCTGCTGGTAGCGGTGTTCATAGTGCTGTCGAAGTTCTCCATGATCACTGCCGAGCCACACAAGTCGGTGGTGAAGGTGGCGGTGGCGACAAAGCTGGTGTCGCCGATGCCGCAGACGGCGCGCACCTCCACAGTGTAGACGTGAGCAGACTCAAGGCCGCTGATTACCGTGGTGGGAGTGCTGACGACGGTGGTGACGCCGTTGCAGGTGACAGCCCATTCGCTCTCGGTACCAGCGGGAGTCCACTGTACGTTGGCGGTGACATCGGTCACCGAAGTGACTACGACATTCTGAGGCTGCGGGCAGCTGAGGGCATTGACCTGCACATTGTCGATAGCGGCAGGAGGATTAGAGCCTCCAGAGCCATCGTTGTGCCAGAAGAAGACGAGCTGGTAGTTGCCGGCATTGGCGATGGTGAACACCTCATTGTAGTTCTGCCAGGTGTTGACACCATTGAGTTTGCTACCGCCATCGAGGGCTATCCAGCCGCTGGGAGTAGTGGTTGTGCCGATACCGCTGGTATTGCCTGCGACCAGATCGACGGTGCCGGGCACAAGGAACACACGGAGGTAGTCCCAGGTACTCTCGCCGTTGGCCTGCCAGTCGTAGCTGACGGTATAGTCGCCGGCAGAGGCGAAGTTGAAGAGCTTGGTAGCATAGACATTGGTAGTGGAACTGTTATTATAGCTGTTGCTGACACCGTTGTTGTCGCTTATGTAGAGGGCATTTGTGCCGCCGTTGTTTGCCGCGCTGTCGATGGCCCACTTGTTGGTCTGGGTGCCGTTGACGAGCATCCAGCTGACATCCTGACCAGCCTCGAAGCCGCTGCTGTAGGGCAGCGTGTCGGCCACCATGGTGGTGGTAGCGATGACCGAGCGCGGGTTGGAGATGGAGGTGCCACAGTCGGCATGCACATCGATGGTGTAGGTGGTGACGGGCGTGAGGCCGGTGAAGGTGTAGGTGGTGTCGCCAATGACAGAAGCGCTGTCGACATAGGAAGCGCCGTCGGTGATGTAGAGCATATAGTCGCCGGAGGTGCTGCCGCTGAAGCTGACGCTAATCTGGTCGGCAAGCACATTGGTGACGACAGGCTGGTCGGGACGCGGGCAGCCGGTGTTGAGGGCAATGGTAAAGTCGTCCATCATCAGGGTGTAGCTACCGCTGGCGGTGACGCGCAGGGCCATACGGTTGCCGGTGCCGGTGTAATTGGAGAAGTAGACTTCATACTCGTGGTACGAACCATGCCAGTTGCCACCGCTGCCTGCTATGAGGTTGACGGTGTCGACAGGCACGAAGGTATTGCCTTCCATAACGCCGGCTTCGAGCACGAAGTTGGTGTTCATGACCGAGGCCCAGAAGGAGAGCATCAGGGTGTTGATGTTGTTCATAGCCGGCAGGGCTGCCACTTCGGTCTGGCCGCTGTTGCTTTCGAACTCGAAATAGATGCTGCCATTGTAGGCATTGCTGCTGTAGTTGTAGGCCGAGGGGAAGGTACCGGAGTTGCTGGTGCCGGTCTGGATCTGCTGCCAGCAGATGGGCATCTGGCCGGTGGAGAGGCCTTCGAAGTCGGTGAAGTAAGGTATGGCCACTACGCCGCAAGTGGTGGTAGCGGTAGTGGTGGTGCTCAGCGTATCGATGCAGAGCGAGCTTACCATAATAGTATAGGTGGTGGCGGCGTTGAGGCCGGTGAAGGTGTAGAAGGTGTCGGTGACGGGGTTGGGATTGAAGGTGTAGTTGGCGTCGCCGGCGGCTTTGATGCCGACCTGCCAGCTGTTCTCGATACCTTCGATGGTCCAGTGGATGCTGATGCTGGCGCTGTCGGTATTGTCAACGGTCACCATCGGGGCGAAGCAGGTAGGCACCTCGCAGTTGGCCACGAAGCGGATGGCGGGAACCTGATTAAGCGCTCCATTGTTAGAGGCCGACGGTGCTGCCATATCAATGCTGGAAGCATCCTGATACCAATAGACCGATTGATTACCATTGGTGGCATGGGTTGCCCAGTTACGATTGCTGGTATATGAGCCGGTAACGTTGCGCACAGCCACAACAAGATTGCCCAAAGTCTGGTCGTAAACGAAGATGCTGTCGAAGTTAATCACATTCCAACCCGGAGTGAAGGAATAGGTGTAGTTCGATGCCATCTGCACCAAGCTGTCGGCAGAAACATAGCTGGTTGTGCTCAACGAGCTGAGCGAAGTGTGTCCAAGATAGACCTCGACAGTCTTGTTGTCGCTGGCAGTGGAATAGAAGGCAATACCGTGAATGGTATCGATGTTCGGCATCTCGGCCGAGGTATATATGCTCTGGGTGTAGCTATAGTTATAGTAAGAGTTGAGGGGCACATTGGTGGATGTGCTGCTGCTTGTTTGAGACACTTCGGCGCAGGAAGTGGTCATGAAGTTTATGGTGTTGTTGGCAGCGGTGTCGTACTGGCCCATAGCATCGCAGACATTGCGGAGGGTCACCGAGTAGCCGTGGCCGGCCTCAAGACCAGTGAAGGTATAGCTGGTGCCGGTGACGTTGACAATGACAGGAGCAATGTTGGTATCGGTGTTGTCGACGAGGGTGATGACGACCTCGTTGCTCGGGAAACCAACGGAGGTGTTGTAGCTCCAGTTGACGGCGGCGGCGGTGTAGCTGACATCGCCCATGGTAACACCTGTGAGCGGAGCGCAGGTCAGCTGGGTGGTGAAGCTGCCAAAGGGTTTGGCGTCGGAGCTGTCGCCACTGCAGTCGGTACGCACCCAAGCGTAGTAGGTGGTCTGCGGCATCAGGTTGGTAATAGTGTAAATGGTGTCGGTGACACCGGTGACGATGGTGGCAGCGCTAATGTCGTTCTGAGTGCCATAATAGACATTGTAGGACGATGCCGAGGAACCGCCGTTGGTCCAGCGCAGATCGACGGTGTAGGGACCGACACTGTCGATATAGACATCGTTGGGCTTGTTGCAGCCGTTGTCGATGCTGACATTGAAGTCGTCGATATACAGATAGTAGCCGTTGTTCTGCATGTACTGGATGGCGATGTATTTGACACCGGCAGGATAAACGGCGGTGAACTCTTCGTAGCTGGTGGTGGGATTCACCTCGTTGCCCCATACAAAGGCGCCAAGGGAGTCGCCAGTGGTGGAGTAACCGACCTTGAAGTTCTCGACATAGTTGGCGCTGGATTTCTTGTACCAGAAGGAAACCATGATTCCGTCATATTCGGTGCCGCCAAGCTGCGGAGTGATGAAATACTGCGGGGGATTGGTATTATAGTAGAAACGGAAGCTGCCGTTGCCGCTATGAGCGTTGCCCGAGGTATATCCGGTAGAGCCGTGGCAGGACACCTTGCTCCAGCACTCGATGGCGTCGGCGCTTTCGAAGCTCTCAAGGAAGGGGACAACCAACACGCCGCAGGTGGTGCGGTACGTGCCGGTGATAGGAGTGCCGTCGCCCGTCGAGCAGTTGGGAACGACTATGAAGTTATAGTTGCTGCTGGCGTCGAGGCCGGAGGCAGTGTAGATGGTGTCGCTGACGCCACTCACCTCGGTGGTGTCGCCGCCGTCTTTCCAGTAGGACACTGTGTAGGTGATGCCGCTGTTCAGCTCGTCGCTCCAGGCAATAGTGATTTCGGCGCTGTCGGCAGCCTCGAGGTGGAGGTTGCTGAGCGGGTAGCAACCGTTGTTCTCGGAGACGGTGAGGTCGTCGATGAAGATGGTGTACTGGCCCGACACACGACGAGCACGGAGGGCGATGCGCTCGCCACTGCCGGTATAATTGGTAAAGTAGGTGTTGAATTCGTGGTAGTTCTGTTTCCAGGCACCTGTACCGGCGAACCTGACGATTTCGATGCTGTCGACGAGGGTGAAGCTGTTGTCGGACTCGAGCACACCGACTTCAAGGATACCAGGGAGGTCGGAGCTGTTGGCGACCCACATGTTGAGAGCCAGGCCGCTGATGTTATACATGACAGGCAGGGCGATCAACTCGGTGTCCGAGCTGCTGGCAGCAGCCTCGAGCTCGAGGTAACCATTGCCATGATAGGTATTGTTGCTATAGTTGTAGACCGAGGGGTAGACATGGTCACCAGCGCTGTTGGTGCCGGTGATAACCTGGAGCCAGCATTCGGGGACGTCGTTGGTGGTGTAACCTTCGAAGTCATTGAAGTAAGGCACATTGGTGTATCCGCCGCAAGCGGTGCGGAAGGATGCTGTTGCATAAGAAGAGACCGAGCCAGAGCCGCAGTCGGCCACGACAGCGACATTATAGGTTGTATTGGGGTTGAGGCCGGAGATGGTGTAGGTGGTGTCGTACGCAGTGCCGAGGAAGGAAGAGTCGGACATATCGTAGATTGCGTAGGAGGCACCGGTGTTGAGGGTGTCGGTCCAAGTTAGAGTGCAACCGTTGTCGGTGATAGAGGAGACCTGGACATTGCGCACACGATAGCATATATCGCCACTGCCCGGGACATATTCAATCTCCATCTTGGCAAGGAAGTTGCGCTGGGTGGGGCTAACACTGGGCAAATCTGTGTAGCTGTAGCCTTGGACAGAAGAACCGCTGAGGTTGATACCATACCAAGAAGAAGATACATAGGAACCTGTTACTGTGTTGTCAACCTCCACCATCAGGTTGCCGCCTTGATAGATATACGGAGTGGTGAACTCAACAGACATCTGCCCATTGGCATCGATAGACAGCGAACCAGTATAAACCGTTGTTGCTTCTCCTGTAAAGAAATTTGAGATAGAGGGCGAAGTGACCTCAGCCAGCTTCACAGCGAAGGAGGCGGCCCCCCAGCTCACATTCGACGAGCTGGAAAAGAATGTGAGCGACGTAATTTGACTGCCAGGAGTCAGATCCGCCAACATCGTATCTGGATAGACGCTTTGGCAGCGCAGGTAAGCGTCGGCATAGTAGCCATAGACTGGCACATAGCCATTGGTCGATGTGCCGTCAGCGACAGTTGTTGTCAGCTGTGCTTTGGCCAACGACGGTAGCAGCAATGCAATAAACAGAGCTGCAATTGTTAAATGTTTTCTCATGTTTGTTGTATGTTTATTGTTTATTTAATTTGTTTTCAGATACATTATATAATAAAACACTCTGCATCTTCGCGGGCAAAGATACAAATTAATTTCACTTAATATAATAAACAGAGTTTTTTTTATTTTTCAGCGCATCACCTCGCCACCCCAAGCCTTGCGGTTTCGATAACGTCCATAGGCAGCGGCGGCGTCATCGAGACTCGGGGTATGGTATCGGGGTCGAAGGAGAACTTCCACTTGGCCGAACCTGCGAAGATGCCCACACCCCCATCAAGGTTTGAATACGGTTGCACGGGTTCGGCAAAGAACGACACTGTGTTGAGGTTCTGCGACACACTGATAAGGTAGCGCCACCGCGCAGGGGTAATGGACTCTATAGTGACATCATACCGATGCTTGAAAACATGCAGGCTATCGTTAACCTCATTAGTGTCCTTCAGCAGCAGGATATATAGGTTTACCTCATAGTTCTGTCCATCGATCTGGCGGTCGGTGCTCATCAGGCTGCTATACAAGTATCCGCCAAGGGCCTCATTGGGCGACACCTCGTGCGAGGTAATCTCGGGATTGTTGGGCAAGAGGAAGTATGTGGAACGCACAGTGTCGATAGTGTCGTATTGGCGGGTCCACTCGTTGAAACGCATACCACTGTCGCGCTTTTCCACCTTCAGGTAGTAATACTCCGGGGTGCCGGCATGGTCCTGGAGCTTGTAGGAAGCATAGTAGAAGTTGAACGAAGGACTAGCCAGTTCCCTCACACTAAAACCAGTAACCTCGGGTTCAAGCGGCACATAGGTCCTGCCGTGGACATTACCCTCGGGCGAGGTGACATCAATCGTCAAGCTGTCGCCAGGCTGGCAGATGTATGGGAAGAAATATTTGCAGCCCGAGACAGAATCAGGCATATAGGGGACGCCGTTGACGGTGAGGGTCGGCGAAGCGCCGGCCACGGGGTGCGACGATACATTGTCGAGGAAGAAATGGGTGTGGCTGAAAAAGACAAAAGCCCTGTTGCCTGCCGAGGGAACACCATTGAGCACCAACATATCTTCGGCGCCACTTTCGTCGACATCAAGGACCTTCTCGCAAGAGGAGAAAAGGCACACCAGCGCAGCAGTGAACAATACTATAAACTTACTATATTTCATATCTTTGCCTCCTAAAAATAAAGCGTATATGCTGCCGACGGCAGTACAGGGAAGAGCGACATCTGCATCAGCGCCGACGGATAGCCATTATAGCTGTTGGTCGAGCTCTGGTAAATCATGTAGGGGTTCTGCCGGTTGTAGACATTGTAGACACTGACATTGATAGTACGGTGGCAACGCTTGAACTGGCGGTGGAAGTTGACACCCAGATCGAGACGGTGGTAGTTGGGCAGGCGGTAGTTGTTGCGGCCTTCCATATACGAGAGTTCGGAGTAGATGTTGTTCTCGCCGTCGTAGTCGTCGGGGTCGTCAGAAGCCACGGGGTAGCGCTTGGTGCTGAGTGTGGCGGTATTGCCCGTTGAGAATACCCATGTGGCACTGACATCGCAACGTTTGCTAATCTTGTACGAAAGCACTATCGAGAGGTCGTGACGGCGGTCGTATTTTGCCGGGAACGGCTTGCCGCCGTTGAGCACCTGCCCTTCGCGGTCGAACTGGCGCATGGTGCGGCTCCAGGTATAGGCCACCCAACCGGTGAGATTGCCGATATCGCGCTGCACAAGGAACTCCACGCCGTAGCTCCATCCGTCGCCTGCCACCACGAGGTTCTCCCAGTTTTCGCTGCTGCCGAAGAATGTTGCGCCATCCTTATACTCTATCAGGTTTGTCATCTTCTTGTAATAGCCCTCGATCGAAAAGTCGGCAATGCCGCTGCGGCTGTAGAATATGCCCCCGGCCACCTGATGGCTCTCCATAGGTTTCACTCGGTCGGTGACAGGCACCCAGAGGTCGGTGGGCATACTGATGCCGCTGGTGGAGAGCAGGTGTACGTACTGCTTCATCCAGGCATATCCTGCCTTGATGGAGAGGTCGTCGCTGAGCATCACGCGTCCGCTGAGGCGGGGCTGCAGCGAAGGGTAGAATGAATTTTGCACATTGAAGCCGCTGAAATGCAGACCGGCATTGAGTTTCACTGCCTCGCTCACCGACCAGTCGTCCTCCACAAAGGCCACAAACTCGTTGGCTGGTACCATCTCGCTCATGATTGTGCTGTCCATAGTGAAGGAGCCGTTCATCTGCACCTGATCGTAGAAGTCCACCCTGCCACTGGCCACCTCGGGGCGGAACCAGTGCCTGGTGAAATAGCCGCCATACTTCACGTTGTGCGAAGGGTTGGGCGAATAGTCGAAATCAATACGTCCTGTCAGGTCCTGTATTCCGGAGCGGTAGTCACCCTCCATGTGCGAGGGGTTGGTGTCGTTGTCGGTGATGGTCTTGTCGATGCCGCCGACAATCTTGTTGGTATACTGCGTATATGCCATCGACACATTGACGAAGGTCTTCGGCGTGATGGCGTAGTTCCACCGCAGCGCACCAATCAGGTTGCCCCAGTGGTTTTCCATACCCATGCGGATATCCTCGCCGAGTGTGCTGACGGTGTTTATCTTGCCGTGCACCTTGTCCTCGCCCATATAGAAGCTGCCATAGATACGGCTCTTGTCGTTGAACTTGTGCGTCACCTTGGCGTTGAGGTCGTAGAAGTAGTAGCCGGCATCGAGTTCGGCATTGTCCACCACATCGGGGGCGTCGAGGTCGGTCTCGCTGGTCACGCGGTTAATCCACATGATGGTGGGTATCACCAGCAACTCGGCGTATGTGCGACGGGCCGAGACGCTGAAGGTGGTCTTTTCCTTCACTATAGGTCCCTCGAGATTCACTTTTGCCGATATCAATCCTATCGAGGCGTTGCCGTGCAGTTCCTGGTCGTTGCCGTTGTTCTGCGTGATGTCGAGCACCGAACTCAGTCGGCCGCCGAAGCGTGCCGGGAAGGAGCCTTTATAGAGAGTCACATTCTTCACCGCATCGGTGTTGAATGCCGAGAAGAAGCCACCGAGGTGCGAGACGTTGTAGAGAGGCACACCGTCGAGCAGGAAAAGGTTCTCGTCGGGGCCGCCACCACGCACATACATTCCGCTGTTGCCTTCGCTACCGCTCTGTACACCTGGCATCAGCTGCAAGGCCTTGATGATGTCGGCCTCGCCGAACATTACAGGCACCGACTTGATCTTCTCGACCGACATCTGTGTGGCGCTCATCTGCGACGAGCGTGTGTCGCCGACCTTCTCGCCCACGATGGTCACCTCTTCGAGTTCGAGCGACGGCACCAGTTTGACGCTGAGCTCGCGGTTGCGGTCGAGCTCGATGGTGAAGGTCTGTGGCTTATAACCCACGAACTGGACCTTCACCTCCACGGTGCCTTTCTTCAGCGTCAGCGAATAGTGTCCATAGGGGTTGGTCACCGTGCCTTTGCCACTGTGTGTGTCTATCACCGTGGCGCCGATAAGAGTTTCGCCGCTTTTGGAGTCGGTGACGGTGCCGCTGAGCGTGTAGTTCTGCGCCAGCGCCACAAAGGGCAAAAACAAAAATAAAATAAGCAGTCGTTTCATTGCACTTCTTCCAGCATTTCTTTCACGGTTTTTCCTAATATAGGATGTCGGTAGCCGGGCATAATCTCTGCCAAGGGCTCCAGTACAAAGCGGCGCAGGTGCATCCTGGGATGCGGCACTGTGAGGTCGGCGGTTTCTATCACCTCGTCGTTATAGAATATGACATCGATATCCATCGGGCGGGAGTGATACTTTCGAGTTGAAGGTTGAGAGGTGAGAGGTGAAAGCTGCGTGCGCTGACGGCCTAGTTCTTTTTCAATGGCCAGGGCTTCGTGCAACACCTCATGTGCTGTGAGTGAGGTTGCCACCAGCAACGCCTGGTTCATAAAGTTCTCCACCCTCTGCTCACCACTCTCCGCTTCAAACTCGCCCCAGGGCTCTGTCTCATACACTTTGGAAACAGCAACGACCGTACCGATACGTTCCTGTATCAGCACGGTCGTTTGTTCTATCAGCATCTGGCGATTGCCTTGATTGCCGCCAATGAGAAGAGCAACTTTGTTCATCATCCGCAATGGATAAAGCGCTCAACGAGGGCGAGAGTTTTCTCGCTGTCCTTGCCAATTTCGGCACGGAGGGTGCGGTCGTTGAAGGAGCGCAGGCCTTTGAGGATACCGTCGATAAGCTGCGGGGCGAAGATGCCATCCTGCTCGTAAACTTTGCGGTCGCGTTCCAGGAGGTCGGCGCTGGCGGCGCAGCTGTCGGGCAACACATCGAGTTTGGCAAGCACTTCCTCGTGTTCGAAGATGTTGACGCTCACGTAGCGGTCTTTGGCATATTGCACAGCGTTCTGCATTTCGAAGCCGTGGCGTGCAGCCACTGTCATGCCTGCCAGGAGCAGGTAGATATTGGCCGAGCCGTCGGGCGTACGCAGTTCTATGGTCTGTTTGTGGGAGAAGTCGACCTTGTCGTTCTTCTCGAGCGGGTTGGCGCTGGCCATCATGTTGCCGCTGCTCTTGCTCCAACCCAGTGGCACACGCACCATGGCGCTGCGGTTGCGGTCGCCCCAGCAGATGTTCGTGGGGGCCTCCTGGTGGGGCACCAGACGGAAGTAGCTCGTGGGGTTGGTGTTGCCGAAGGCTGTGAGCGAACCGGCGAGGCTGAGGATGCCGGCCATAGTCTTCATGGCGGTATCGCTAAGGCCGTTCTCGCCGACATACATATTCTTGCCGTCCATGCTCACGCGGGTGTGTATGTGCATGCCGCTGCCGGCCTTGCCGACAGTGATCTTGGGTGCGAAGGTGATGGTGATGCCGTACTTGTAGCCGAGCTCGCGCATCATCCATTTGGCTATCACCAGTTGGTCGGCGGCAGCCTCGAGGTGCGTGGGCAGGAACTCTATTTCGTTCTGTTCGTACATCAAGTCGCCATGGGTGAAGTTGCCCACCTCGCTGTGGCCGTATTTAATCTCGCCACCGGCGGCAGCAATCATGCGCATAGCCTCGGTGCGGAACTCCTCGAACTTGCAGAAGGGCATGCTCACATGGTAGCCATGCTGGTCTTCGGGCAGATACTGGTCTTCCTTTGGGGCGATGGCGTAGTATTCTAGTTCGCCCATCACTTCGAACTCCATGCCGCCCGTAGCCTCGCGGAAAGCGCGGTCGGCTTTCTGCAGCGTGTATTCGGGGGCCATCTCGAAGGGTTCGCCGTCTTTGGTGTAGAACGAGCAGAGCAGGTCGAGGGTAGGCACATCGGTGAAGGGGTCGAGGAATGCTGTGCGGAAGCGCGGGATGACATAGAGGTCCGAGTTGCCGGCCTCGATGTAGGGGAACAGGGAGCTACCGTCGACGCGCTCGCCGCTGGTGAGCACCTCGTCGGCGTGAGCCAGGCTCTGGATGACGAAGTTAAGCGTATGGAGCTTGCCGTCGTCCGCCATATAGCGGAAGTTGATCATCTCGATTTGGAATTCCTCGATGACCTTGAGGATATCGGCCTTGGTGAACTCGCACATGGGTTTTTCCAGGAAAGACACCAGAGGGTTGGGGTTGAACTTGAGTTGTTCTTGAGTCATGATATATGTTGTTTTTAAAAATATAGGTTTAAGTACAACGAGGAAGACAATAATTTATTGTATAACCATATATAAAAAAGCAGGCCGCCCAAGGGCAGCCTGCTTTTCACGGAGAGTAAGCACACGCTTAGCGGACCACGAGGACGCGCTTGGCGGGGGCGGCGCCAACCTTGACGAGGTAGACACCGGTGTTGGCCATGCGGAACTCGACAGTCTCGGTGGCGTTGGCCATGTTGCTGACGAGGCGGCCGTTGACGTCGAAGACGTAGACGGTGTTGCCTTCGGCACCACGGACAACAATCTTGCTGTCGGTGCTGTAGATAGTCACATCGTTCATGTCGGCATCTTCGATACCGGTGACGAGCTCGAAGTAGGCGGTCACGGTAACATCCTCACCGTCGACGGTGATGTTGATGCTTTCGGTGGTCTCGCCAGTGCTCCAGCGGACGAAGCGGTAGCCGTCGTTGGCGTGGGCAATGAGGGTGACAGTCTCACCATCCTCAACAAGGGCGCTGGGGATTTCGCTGCCAACGAGTTCGACATAACCCATAGCATTGTCGTTCGAGAGACCGGTGACGTGGTAGTACTGTGTGGGTTCGACGGTGTCGGACTCGAAGACAGCCACGAGTGCGGTGTTTGCGACGACTGCGAAGGTGAAGTCGGCCTGGTCGGTAACGCGGTTGTTGCCGGTCATCCAGTAGGCGAAGTGGAAGCCTTCGTTAGCGATGGCGTGCACGGTGATGCTGTCGCCAGAGAGCACGAGGGTGTCGCCAGCGGGGGTCACGGTACCCATGGTATCGTTGGCGGAGCTGACGCTAACAGTCCAGTAGACGGGCTGAGGAGTGCTGTCGGCGGCGAAGTTGGCCATGACGTTGAGGGTCATACCGGCGAGCATAGCGGGCAGAGCATCGATGCTGTAGGTAGCCTCGGTGAGGGAGCTGTCGAGGACAACACCGCCCATGGAGATGGTCCAGTTCACGAAGTGGTAACCATTGTTAGCGATGGCAGCGACAGAGGCGCTGTCGCCCACGGCGAAGGTGTAGGTGCCGGGAGCGGGGTTGGTGGTACCCATGGTGGCATCGTTGACAGCGAGGACGACGGTGATATCGTCAGTGCTGGCGTTGGTGTCGACATCGAAGATGGCGGTAACACCAAACGAGGCGTTGTAGGTAGTGACATACGACTGCGGCACGGAACCGAAGACCATCGGGTTGGCAAAGTCGGGATCGTCGGAGTACAGGGTATCCGAAGAGACCACATTGCCAGCAATGAGGATGTCAAACACCCAAGCGTTGAGCATGTAGCCGGGGTTGGGTATTGCGGTAGCCTGGATGGTGTTGCCAACATAGATGGTGTGAGTGCCGGGAGCGGGAACGGTGGTACCCATGGTGGCATCGTTCACAGCATAGGTGATGGTAGTGCTGTCGGGGTTGCCGGCCTCGAAGAGGGCGGTCAGGGTCATGCTGCCGTAAGACATAACGACGTTGGCGGGGACGTAGGCGCTGATGTACTCTGCACCAAGAGTGTCGTTATCGCCGTTAGCGCTCATAATCCAGCCAGTGAAGTGGTAGCCATTGTTGGGGACGGCCTGGAAGCGCACGGTGTCGCCAGTGATGTACTGGTAAGTGCCGGGAGCGGGGACGGTGGTACCCATGGTGGCGTTCTCGACAGCGAAGGTCACAGTCAGAGTGTCGGGCACGGGCACGGGAGCAGCGCCGACGCTAAGGGTGATGTCGTCGATGAGCAGGTAGTTCTGGTCATAGCTGTCGTGGTGGTGGAAGGCGATGTAAACGCTCTGGCCGGCATAGGCGTTGAGGTTCACAACGTTGTTGACCCAATCGTCAGTGCTGTCGGGGTTGACGGCAAGGAGAGTGGTGGTGAAGGCGGCGGTGTCGTTGGTGGTGGTGGAGATCATCACATCGTAGAGTTCGGTGGGATAATATGACGAAACCTTGTGCCACCAACCGAAGTTCAGCGAGTCGCCCGCGTTGATGGTGGGCAGGACGAACTTCGGCGAGATCAGCCATGCATTGGCATGCATAGCGCTGTTGTAGTAAGAGACGGAAGCAGCCATTGCATTGCCGCTGTGGGCAACCAGAGAAGAGCTGCTATTGGTAGTGAACCAAGGCATACCGTCGCTGCTGCCGTTGACGGTGCTCCAGCAGCCGAGGCCGTTTTCGAAGCCCTCGGTGTAGGGGAGAGCGGTGATGTCGGCGCAGGCGGTCATGACGTTGACGGAGGCGATGCTCGCGCTATCGGTGGCCGAGCAAATGGCCTGGACACCGAAGGTGTAGCTGGTGGCGGCGGTGAGGCCGGTGAAGGTGTAGGTGGTAGCCGTGGTGTTGGTCACGAAGGTGGTGCCGTTGTAGACATCGTAGCTGGCGGCGTTGCCGGTCCAGCTGATGGTCACGCTGGTTTCAGCGACATTGTCAACAGTGACAACTGCGGGCAGACAGGCGGGGCAGGCGTCGGTGAGGGTGTAGAACACGGCACCGTCGACCAGGGTGCTGCCGTCGGCAACAGAATGTACAGTGGTGTTACCACCATCGAGGATCTGGAAGCTAGCCTCGTCGGCATAGTTGCCCTCGACCCAAGCAAAGGCCACAGGAGTGCCGCTGCAGACGCTGAAGCTCTCGGTGTAGCTGGCGCCACTGGTGAGGGTGAAGGTACCGATAGTGACACCAGCCTGCATCACATTGATAGCATTGCCGTTCCAACCGTCGCCGTAACTGTCAGCACCAACGATGGAGATGTTGCAGGTGGTGCCGCCGCAAGCGGTAGCAGCATTGATGGTAACGATTTCCGAGACCTCGTTGCCGCAGTTGGCAGCCACGCCGAAGGTGTAGGCAGTCATGGCGGTAAGGCCAGTAACGGTGAAGGATGTGGTGGTAGTTGTTCCGAGGACAGTGGTGTCGCTCATATTATATACAGTGTAGGAAGCGGCATTGCCGGTCCAGCTCAGGGAGATGCTGGTGGCGTTGGCGCTGTCGACCGTCAAGGCAGCGGCGGGCATGCACGAAGGCGGCATGTTGAACACGACGCTGTCGAGGCCAACACCGTAACCGTAGTTGTCGGTGTACTCGAAGGCCACCTGATAAACGGCGCTCGGGATATTGATGGTTTCGACGGTCCAAGTGGGGACGGCGTCGGTGTAGGCGACCAACTGCTGCCAAGCGCTGGCGGTGTCGGTACGGAAGTAGACACGGAGTTCGTCGATATCACCCGACCAGCTGCGCTGGACGTGGGCGAAGGTGAGCTGCAAGCCATTCTCAGCGCCGCTGAGGGCGGGCGAGACAAGCTTGGTGGCGTCGCCGGTGGTACCATGGGTAATACGGGCGTTCTGAGCACCCTGGAAGGCACCGGTAGAGGTGCTGTAGTCACCAACGCCAAGGCTCCAGCTGTTGTTGCCCTCGATGGTCCAGCAGCCGAGGGTGTTGCTGGTGGCTTCGAAGTCCTCGGTGAAGGGGATAGCCACAGTGCCGCAGGCGGTGTTGGCGGTCACGGTCACAGTGTCGCTGATGGAGTAATCGCAGACGGTGGCGACACCGAAGGTGTACTGTGTGGAGGGGGTAAGGCCGTTAATATAAGCCGAGTTGCCAGTGATGGTGCCAAGGAGGCTGGTGTCGCTCATGTCGAAGATGGCATAGAGTGCGGTGCTGTCGCCTTCCCAAGCGATGGCAATCATATTGGTGTCAGCACCAACGAAAGAGACATTGGTGGGAGCAGCGCACGGGGGGATGGTAAAGCCGGTCAGTTCGACGGTGTCGATCCAGGCATAGTAGCTGAAGCTACCATAGTAGTGGATGGCGACCTTGGTGGCGGTCAGCGGGATGAGGGCCTCATATTCGCGGAAGTCGCTCTGGCCGTTGGTGGTGTAGTCGGTGGGATCCCAGACGGTGTCGTTACCCTCGATGTAACCGAAGTTCAGCTTGTCGCTGCTGCCGTAGGTGGCATAGCGGACGCGGGCACGGATGACGTCGGCGCCGGTCAGAGTGCTGGCATCCAGGACGGGCGAGTAGCCATACTGGTTGTAGTCGGAGGCGCTGCTATAGGAGCTGAAACGCCAGACGATGCTGTTACCGAGGGCCACAAGACCCATACCGTCGCTGCTATTAACATCGTTGGCAGTGTTGTTGCTGACGAAGTCCCAGCAGTTGTATGTGTTGGTAAGTTCGAAGCTCTCGGTGTAGGGCAGAGCCACAGCACCGCAAGCAGAGCGGAACAGGATAGCGACTATCTCGGACTCGTCGTCGGTGCCGCAAACGGCAGCCACGCCAAGGCCATAAACGGTATTGGGGAGGAGACCGGAGAAGGAGAATGTATTGGTAGTAGTAGTAGCGAGAAGAGAGGTATCGGCCATATCATAAATCTTATAACTGTCAGCATTACCCTGCCAGCTGAAAGTGGCATCTATATCGGTGATGTTGTCAATAGTAAGATTCGTGACAGGGAGACAGCTAGGCATCTCGGTTACAGCGATGTTGTCGATATGCAGGTTGTTATCGCCATTGCCGGTAACAGTAGATTCAGCATAGAAGGCAATCTTGATAGTATCGCCAAGATATGCGTTGAGGTTGATGACAACATTCTGGTAACTCGTGCCATCTATCGAGGCAAAGGTGTAGTCGCCATCGGAAGCTTGCCACTTGGTGGCGTTGCCCTCAAGCCATGTGTTGCCACCGTCAGCGGAAACGATAACCATAAACTTGTCGTCTTCGCGAGTGCCGGAAGCAGGAGAGGCTGCATTATAACCAGTAAAGACCACATCAAACGAAAGCTGGGCCGAAGTGACAGTAGTCAGATCGATAGCAGGAGTAATAAGCCAAGACTTACAACCGGTACCATAGATATTTTTGTAATAGTGACCCGCAGCAATACCGCTGTTCACCGACGAAGCGTAGGTCCAGCTGGAGGGTGAGGTGAGGGACAGGGTAGCGCCGTTGAAGACATCGGCGGCAGTGGTTCCAGAGGCACCGCGCCAGCAAATATCGTTGCTGAGACTGCTGCTAAAGTCCTCGGTCCAAGGCAATGCCTCGGCACCGCAAGTAGTATGGCCACTGACAGTCATAATAGCAGCGTCACCAGCGGGGCAGTTGGCCTGCACACCAAAGGTGTACTGAGTATTGGGGGTCAGGTTGGTCACGGTGTAGGTGGTTCCAGACAGGTTAGAGGCCACAACGCTGGTGTCGGCCATATTGTACACCGTATAGGTGGCGCTGGCATTATCCGCATTGGCACTCCATGTGAGGCTCATGCTACTGGAGGTAATATCAGAGGCGGCCACATCACTTACCTCCAAGCAAGCAGGCATTTCCTCGAGGGTCAAGTCGTCGAGGGTCATGTAACCCTGGGCGGTGGTGTTGCGCAACGAAACAATAGCCACATAGGGACCGAGAACACTGCCAGCAGCAGCGGTCATAGGAACCGCGTACTTGGTGTGCACATTACCACTGACCTGAACAGTTCCAACAGGAACGAACGTGCTAGGATCGGTGGGGTCGGTCACAGTGCCCACATATACCGTGTTGCTGTAACTTGCACTACTCATACGGGCCCAGAAGGTTACGCGATTGCCGTTCATCGGATAGGTCTGCACGTCGACCTCAGGCAGGATGACAACCTGTGTGTCAGGATAGCTGGTAGATGTGCCACAGTAGAAATAGAGGGCGCGGCTACCTTCGTGCACATAGCTGGTGTTGCTATAGGGGTAGTAGGTATAGCTGCCAGTACCCGAAGCGTAACGGGTCCAGCACCAGGGCAAGCGCTCGGCATTGCTGCTATTACCCTGCAGTTCGTTGACCTCGAAGCCACAAGTGTAGGGCAGTCCGATAACACCGCAGGCGGTACGGGCGCTGAAAGTGACAGTATCACCGTTGTCCGTAGCCGAGCAGTTGGCAATCAGATAGAAAGTATACTCCGTATTGGAATTCAGGTTGGTAACAGTGTAAGTATTGCCAGAGATACCTGTGGCAATGGTTCCCTGAGCGTCGGCCACGGTGTAGGTGGCGCCGGTGTTAAAGGCGTCATCCCATGTGAGGGTGATGCTGTTGCTTGTGACAGCGGAAGCAGCGACGTTGGAGACGGGGAAACAAGAGGGGAGGTAGTCGACCACCACATCGTCAATGTAGTAGTAGCTATAGTATGTGGTGGAAGTAGTATTGTAGTTACGGAAGGCTATAATGCGGCTATTGCCGTTATAACCAGAGAAATATAGGGTATAGGGAGCATGAGTGCTAGTAGCTATGTCGACGGTGTCGAGAGGGACAAACGTTGAGCCTTCCATCACACCTACAGCCAATTTGTATCCAGTGCTAGTGGTGTAGGCATTGAAGTTAAGCTGCAAATTGCTGAGCGGTTCGCCCATAGGAGGCAGGCAGAGGTAGGAAACACCATAGAGACGCAGGCAGTAGTTTCCGCTATTGGAATAGGTAGTGCTATAATACACTTGGGGCTGGTAGGTAGCCGTCTGGTAGGTGGAAGTTCCAGTCATTGTGAAGTCCCAGCAGTTAACCTGTACGCCGGTGGCAGCAGTAGTGCTGGTGGTAAGGTTGTCGAAGTTTTGGCTATAGGGGAAGGAGGTAATAGCGGCGCAAGCAGTGGTAAAGGTTGCAGTGCGCTCGGTGGAGAGTTCGTCACCACAATTGGCCTTGACACCAACAGTGTAGGAAGTGGAAGCGGTGAGGCCAGTCAGAGTGTACGAATTATTGGTCACATCGACAGGATAACCTGCGATGAGTTCATCGTCTTCATCATAGAGATAGACTTTCCATGCGGTTTCGTTACCGCCCGGAGTCCAAGCAAAGGAGACAGCGTTGTCCATCACAGAGTTGATAGTGATAGCGGTAGGTCTGGCGCAAGAGGCGGCAACGCCCAGGTTGACGACAACGTCATCGACGTAGAAAGCATCGCCGGTGGGGTTTACAGAGCCGTCTTTTGTGTACGACCAGGTGAAAGTGTGGGTGCCAGCTTCAACCTCAAAGGAGTAGGTCGACCAAGCTGCTAGTGCACCGTAGGCGAACTGCTGCACGCCATCGATTGTGAAGATGCACTTGTCCCAAGCGGTAGAGGTACCTTCGCCATAAATACCGCCGAGGAAGCTGATGGAGCCATCGCCAGCGAACGTAAAGGTCGCCGAGATAGCCGAAGTCGAGGAACTGACGCCAGAATTACTGCTTTTAATGCAGTAAGTGCCTGTGTGGCCGTTACCATCAGAGGTACTGGTAACCGCCCAAGGATAGGTGGCATCATTGATCCATTCCGCAGGAATCGCGTTGTCTTCGAAACCGAAGGTCAGCGTGGTCTGCGCCTGCGATGCGAACGGCAGGAGCATAACTGCCGCGAGCATCAAAGTTCGTAGAAACTTTTGCATGATGTTTTGTTTTAAAAGGTTAATATGAAATTTGTTAAACATTTGTTTTTCTCTTTATTCTCAGGGGCTCGTTGTATTTTGTTGTCTTTGTTGTCTTTATATCCTATTCCTTTTTTGTCAGTCTACACCGCCGCCATTTACGTACGCGCTGAAAATGTATCAGTTATACGCATGGTCGCTCTGTAGTTTAGTATGCAAAGGTATGAAAATATTTCAATACAACAAACAATTATCTACATAGTTTAACATTTAATATATATATGACACTGATTGTCAACGCCAATACAAACCAACTTTAACTTTTGCCACCATCTAGGGTCACAAGGACCCAAAGCAACGCCATTTTCCACACTATACTCAGCACGTTGTCAGAGAGTTACACGGTTTTAACATTTCTAATAACCTGAATATCAAGAACAACACCCATCCCCTCCGGATCCCCTCCGACTCACCTCCGACTCACCTCCCCCATGATGATGATACGACGAAAGTATTTTTGCAGCGCGGCATACTTTTTCGGCCAGCGGCACGTTACTATTATCAGTTTCACGCGCAATAATCAAAAACACATCCTAATATGTTCAAGAAAGAGACCTATATGGCACGCCGCGAGCAGCTCCGCAAGGACATGGGCCACGGCATCATCATCATTCCGGGCAACCACGAGGCACCTTGCAACTACAAGGACAACACCTACTGGTTCCGCCAGGACAGCACGTTCCTCTATTTCTTCGGGCTGCAGCGCGAAGATCTGGTGGGCGTGATTGACTGCGACAACGGCAAGGACTATATCTTCGCCAACGACTATGACATCGACGACATCATCTGGACGGGTCCGCTGCCGAGCGTGAAGGAGCTTGCTGCCAGCGTGGGCGTTGCCAACACGGGCAACCTGAAGGCTCTGCAGAAGTTTGTGGACAGCCACGCTACGGCGAAGTTCCACTACCTGCCGCCCTACCGCGCCGACATCACCCGTCAGATGAGCGAGTTGCTAGGCATCAAGTACAATGCTGTGAACCGCTATGCATCGCTCGACCTCATCCTCGCCTGCGTGAAGCAGCGCAGCATCAAGAGCGCCGAGGAAATCAAGGAGATAGAGAAGGCCATCGAGACAGCCTACAACATGCACGTCGGCGCCATGAAACTAGCTATGCCCGGCCGCTACGAGTATGAGCTGGCGGGCTTCATGGAGGGCGAGGCCTGGAAGGGCAACGGTCCCGTCTCCTTCCCCGTCATCATGACCATCCACGGCGAGACGCTCCACAACCACGGCCACAACAACAAGCTCGTCAAGGGCCGCATGCTGGTGATGGACGCCGGTGCCGAGACGGCCATGAACTACTGCTCGGACATCACACGCTCGGTGCCCGTGGGCGGCAAGTTCGACGCCCGCCAGAAGGCCATCTACGAGATAGTGCTCTCGGCGAACCTCGAGGCCATCAAGGTTACCAAACCGGGCATCACCTACAAGGAGGTGCACCAGGCAGCGAGCCGCAAGCTGGCCGAGGGGTACAAGGGCCTCGGCATACTGAAGGGCAAGGTTGACGACATCGTGGAGGCCGGCGCCCACAGCCTGCTGATGCCTCACGGCCTCGGCCACATGATGGGCCTTGACGTGCACGACATGGAGAACTACGGCCAGATCAACGTGGGCTACGACAAGGAGACGCGCCCCAGCGAGCAGTTCGGCCTTGGCAGCCTGCGCTGCGGCCGGAAGCTGCAGCCGGGATTCGTCATCACTGACGAGCCTGGATGCTACTTCATACCCGCCCTCATAGACAAGTGGAAAGCCGAGGGGAAATGCAAGGAGTTTATCAACTACCGCGAGTTGGAGAAGTGGAAAGACTTCGGCGGCATCCGCATCGAGGACGATGTGCTGGTTACCAAGACCGGCTGCCGCGTCCTCGGCAAGCCGATACCCAAGACGGTGAAGGAAATCGAGGAGACGATGGCTTCTTAAGTAGTTAAGTAGACAGTAGTTAAGTAGTTAAGACAATACCGTTTGTATACAAAAATACAGCATGACCACACGTTTTGAAGACGTAGTTGCATGGCAGAAGGCACGCGTATTTATTAACCACGTGTATCACGTAACGCAGGACTTTCCATCACATGAGCGGTATGGACTGACATCGCAGTTCCAGCGTGCTGCAGTTTCTATTGCCGCCAACATTGCCGAAGGCTACAAACGTATTGGCAAAGACGACAAACTACGATTCTACAACTACTCTCAAGGTAGTTTGGAAGAATGCCGTTGTTTTATCTATTTGTCTTGTGACTTCAAATACATTTCCCCAGACGAAGCCGACAAACTACTGGATGAGATAGAAGAGACAAGCAAAATATTGAATAGTTATATTATTGCAATAAAGAACAGACAAGGATGGCAAGAATAAGCAACAACAGGAACATTTGCCTTAACTACTTAACTACTTACCTCCTTAACTACAAAATAAAAAGATGACCGACGTAGAGATTGTGCTTGCCAATACGGGCGAGCGGAAGATGGTGCCGCAGGGCACGACGGTGGCCGAGCTGGCCGAGGAATATGCCAAACAGCAAGCCGAGAAGGGCGAGCCGCTGCGCTGGCCGGTGCTGGGGGCCTTGGTGAACAACAAGGTGGAGCCCTTGCAGTACCGCATCTATAATCCCAAGAACATACAGCTGCTGGACATTGCGAGCCGCCACGGTTTCCGCATGTACCGCAACTCGCTGTGCTTCATGCTGTACACAGCCGTTCACGACTGTTATCCCAAAGCGAAGATGAGCATCGACCACTCGCTGCAGAACGGGTTCTACTGCCGCATCGAGTCGGCGGTGGAGGGTTTCGAGCTGCCGAGCCAGATGGAGGTGTGCAGCGCGGTGCGCGACCGCATGATAGCCTTGCAGGAGCAAGACATAGCCTTCAGCAGCAAGACCATGCTGCTGAAGGACGCCATAGAGCTCATCCGTCCGCGCCACATGGAGAAGACGCTCGACATCCTGGAGCACCTGCGGCAACTCTACATACAGATGAACTTCCTCGGCGACACAGTGCACAAAATCGGCGACAAGTTGGCCCCATCGACGGGGTGCATCACCACGTGGGACTTCCGCACCTACGAAGACGGTTATCTGCTTATGTGCGCCGACCCCGAGCACCCCGACAAACTGTCGCTCTACACCGAGACGCCGAAGCTCTTTGCCATCTTCCGTGAGCACTACCAGTGGACAAAGCTCATGCATATGTCGACCATATCGGACTACAACCGCATCGTATACGACGGCGGCGGGCAGGACCTGATACTGCTGGCTGAGGCGCTGCACGAGAAGAAGTATGCCGAAATTGCCGACCAGGTGCGCCAAAGCGGAGCCCGGATGGTGTTGCTTGCCGGGCCGAGCAGTTCGGGCAAGACCACGTCGTGCCGCCGACTGAGCGTGCAGCTGGCCGTGTTGGGCTATGACGTCAACCAGATGTCGCTCGACGACTACTTCCTCGGTCGCGACCGCACTCCCAAACAAGCCAACGGCGAATACGACTTCGAGTGCGTCGAAGCCCTCGACATACCGTTGCTCAACGAGCACCTCAACGCCCTGTTCCGCGGCGAGGAGGTGAAGATACCCACCTACGACTTCGTCAAGGGAGAGCCATACTACAGCGGCAAGACGCTGAAACTTGGCCCCCGCAGCATATTGGTGGTAGAGGGCATCCACGCCCTGAATCCGAAGTTGACGGCCGAAATCGACGAAAGCCTGAAATTCAAGGTTTATGTCAGTGCCCTGACGCAGCTATCAGTCGACGACCAGAACATCATCCACGGCACCGACAACCGGTTGGTACGCCGCATCGTGAGAGACAACAATTTCCGCGGATGGAACGCCTACGAGACCCTGCGTCGCTGGCCCGATGTGGTGCGCGGCGAGCGCAAGCATATCTTCCCCTACCAGGAGAATGCCAACGTGATGTTCAACTCGGCCCTGCTCTATGAGCTTGGTGTGTTGAAACGCTATGCCGAGCCGCTATTGAAGCAGGTGCCCGAGGACAGCACGGAGTATGCCAGCGCCCGTCAGTTGCTGAACTTCTCGGAACTGATACTGCCGATAGACGACAAGTTCATACCCTACAACAGCATCATGCGCGAATTCCTGGGCGGCAGCGCGTTTGCGTATTAAAGCTGGGGATTTGTTCCGTCAAGGACAATGGGGGCCTTTGCATAGAAGGGCTCCCTTTCTTTTAGCTGTGCTTCGATCTTAGTGCGCAGGACATCCTCGGGCAAGCCGTGCATGGCTGGCCGCGGGTTGCGGCTGCGGAGTGCGCGTGCCACGAGGTCGTCGACGCTCATGCGCAGATAAATGGCGGTGCCGTGGGCAAGGATGAAATCCATATTGTCGCCATAGCAGGGTGTGCCGCCGCCGCAGGAGACGACGACATTGTCGAGGTCGGCGGTGGAATGCAGCACTTGGGTTTCGAGGCGACGGAAAGCCTCTTCGCCGAAGGCGGCGAAAAAACGCGGAACGGTGTAGTGGTAGCGCTGCTCGAAGGCGCGGTCGAGGTCGAGAAAGTCGAGGCCCTTCTCGGCCGCCAGGCGGCGTCCAAAGGTAGACTTGCCGCTGTACATATATCCCACGAGGTAGTATTTCATTTTTTCAAGTAGGCAGGAGTATTTTATAGTTCCATCAGTTCTTTGGCTGTTTGGATGGCTGCTGGGGTCGGCGGGTCGGAAGAAAGCATGGTGGCTACCTCGGTGATGCGTTCCTGCGAGGTGAGTTCGCGGATGCGCGAGACGGTGCGGTCGGCATCGGTTTCCTTGTAAACCTTGAGGTGCTGCGAGGCACGGGCGGCAATCTGCGGCAGGTGGGTGATGGCCACCACCTGCATCCGTTCGGCCATACGGCACATGATACGGCCCACGGCGACGCTGATATCACCGCTGACGCCGGTGTCAATCTCGTCGAAAATCACCGTTGGCAGCAGGCTTCGGCTGGTGAGCATGCTCTTGACGGCGAGCATCAGGCGCGAGAGTTCGCCACCGGAGGCCACCTTGGCGATGTCGCGCAAGTCGGCGCCACGGTTGGCGTTGAAAAGGAAAGCCACTGCATCGTGCCCCATGGGGCCAAAAGTGGGCAGCGGCGTGAGTTCGACACTGAAGCGAGCCTCGGGCATGCCGAGGTCGTGGAGTGTGGGGAGAATGTTCTTGGCGAGTTCGGCGCCGGCCTTGCGGCGTGCAGCGCTGAGGGCATCGGCGGCAACCTGCAGTTTGGCGAAAGCTTTGTCCACCTGTTCCATGAGATCGTGGATGCGGAGGTCGAGGGTGGAGATGGATTGCAGGCGGAGGTCGAGGTCGTCGCGGATGGCTATGAGCGCCTCGACGCTGTCGACGCCATGCTTTTTCTGCAGGCGGTAGATGAGAGCCAGGCGGTCGTCGACCTGCTGCTGGCGCTCGGGGCTGTAGCTGATGCCATCGGCCACTGACTGCAGCTCGGAATTGATGTCGTCGAGCTCGATGAGCGACGAGTCGAGTCGAGCGAGGAGACTCTCGGCGGCGGTATGGTAGGCAGCGATATGCGAAAGTGCGGTCTTGGCCTGACGCAGACGAGCGAGGACCGACTGGTCGGTGTCGTCGTCGACAGCACGCGAGGCTGTGGCAAGGCCCTCGCGGACGGCTTCGGCATGGGCGAGGAGTTGCGACTCCTGCTCGAGCGATTCCTGCTCGTCGGCCACCAAGGCGGCGGCGGCGAGCTCGTCGAACTGGAACTGCAGGTAGTCCTGGTCGCGGCGGTTCTGGGCCTCGGCGGCGGTCAGTTCCTCGAGTTGTCGCTTCAGGGCTGTGTATTCGGAATAGAGGGTGCGGTATGTGGCGATTGGGGAGTTCTGTTTCGCGCTCAGCGTATCTAACAACGAGAGACGGAAGGTGCTGTCGGCGAGGGTGAGTGTCTGATGCTGCGAGTGGATGTCGATGATATGGGAGCCCAGGGCTTTGAGAAAAGGCAGTTGGACGGGTGTGTCGTTGACGAAGGCGCGGCTCTTGCCGGCAGGAGTTATCTCGCGGCGGATGATGAGTCGATCGTCGTAGTCGACATCGGCTTCGGCGAAGAGGCTTTCGAGCTGCAGACCTGCGATGTCGAACTGGGCTTCGACGACACACTTGCGCTCTTTGTCGGCCAGCACAGCGGTGTCGGCCCTCTGTCCCAGCAAGAGACCGAGGGCGCCAAGCATGATGCTCTTGCCGGCACCCGTCTCGCCGGTGATAGCCACGAAACCCGCGCCGAAGTGAATGTCGGACTCGCGAATGAGGGCGTAGTTTTCTATGTGTAATGTAATCAGCATAATTCTTATATTTAGGGAAGTTAAGGGAAGTTAAAGGGAAGTTAGGGGAAGTTAAAGGACTAATGTTTTTATTGCGGCATTATTAATCATTCCATTGTTTTCGCTGCACTATTGCAGTTGCGTATGAATTGATGAATTTACTGGTTATCTCTATTTCATTGAGTAATGTGGTGGCTTCGTTCTGATTGATATATCCTATGTCAGACGAAAGAATAATATAGCATCTACACTCCTCCAAGCTTGCCTGTGCGTAGTTAAAGAATCGTAACTTGTCGTCCTTTCCTACTCGCTTATATCCTTCAGCAATATTTGCTCCGATAGAAACTGATGCCCTTCGGAATTGTGAGACCAATCCATACCGCTCATCATCAGGATATCCTTTAGTCAACTTATATACATGAAGGATAAACACCCTTGCTTTTTGCCATGCTATTAATTCTTCAAACGTGTTTGTCATTTTTTTTGATTATTTGCGGTATTGTCCCTTAACTTCTTTTAACTCCCCTTAACTTCTCTTAACTCCCCATTAAACAAGCATCGGCAACACCCTCTCCAATGCGGCAATAAACGTATCCACTTCCTCTTTCGTGTTGTATACGGCGAAGGAGGCGCGGACGGTGCCGGGGATACCGTAGCGGTCCATGACGGGTTGGGTGCAGTGATGGCCGGTGCGCACAGCTACGCCAAGTTGGTCGAGGAGAGTGCCAACATCGTAGGGGTGGGCATCGCCGACGAGGAAAGAGAGCACAGAGGTCTTGTCGGGCGCGGTGCCGAAGAGGCGAATGCCAGGCAGAGCCAAGATACGCTCGGTGGCATAGCGCAGCAGGTCGGCCTCATGGGCGGCAATATTGTCCATTCCGACGCCCTGCATGAACTCGATGGCACGGCCAAGGCCTATGACGTCGCCCACCGATGGTGTGCCAGCCTCGAAGCGGAAAGGCAGCTCGTTGTAGGTGGTATGTTCGAAGGTTACTGTCTCTATCATCTCTCCCCCACCCTGGTATGGCGGCAGGTTGCCGAGCATCTCTTCGCGGCCGTAGAGTACGCCGACACCCATGGGGGCGTACATCTTGTGGCCCGAGAGGCAGTAAAAGTCGCAGCCGAGAGCCTGCACGTCGACGGCGATGTGCGATACGGCCTGTGCGCCATCGACAAGCACGGGCACGCCGTGGGCGTGGGCAATGTCGACAATTTGGCGTATGGGGTTCACTGTGCCGAGGGTGTTGGAGACATGCGTCACCGCGACGATACGCGTGCGCTCGCTGAAGAGGCGCTCAAAGGCTGAGATATCGAGGACACCATCGTCGCTGAAAGGTACGGGGCGCAGGGTGGCGCCAGCCAACTGCCAAGGGACGATGTTGCTGTGGTGTTCCATGCCCGAGACAATCACCTCGTCGCCTGGAGCGATATTCTTCTTGCCAAACGAGGCGGCCACGAGGTTGATGCTCTCGGTGGTGCCGCGGGTGAATACTATCTCGTGATGATAGCGTGCATTGAGGAAGAGCTGCACCTGACGGCGCACTGTCTCGTAGCGCTCGGTGGCCTCGGCGGCGAGATGGTGGGCGCCACGGTGGATGTTGGCGTTGAGGTGAAGGTAGTAGTCGCCCAAAGCCTCGACAACAGAGAGGGGCTTCTGAGTGGTGGCGGCATTGTCGAGATAGACAAGGCGGTGACCGTGGACCTCGGTGTCGAGAATTGGGAACTGGGAGCGGATATTGTCGGGTATCATGATTTATTTCTTACGTTTCTTGATGAAATAGCGGACGACGAAGAATGCCACCACGAGGACGACGATGCCTATGATGGCGATGCTTATCTCATGGCTGTACTGTTCGACCACCGAGATGTCGCCTGCCTTATGGGCAAGATAACCCAGCAGGGCGAGGACGAAATTCCAGGCCGCGGCGCCGATGGTGGTGAAGAACATGAAGGCCCAGATATTCATCTTAGAGAGGCCGGCAGGAATGGAGATAAGCTGGCGGATGACGGGTATGAAGCGGCCAATCAGCGTGGACATATTGCCGTGGTCGTTGAAGTAGACCTCGGCGCGCTCGACTTTCTCCTTGGAGAGTTGCAGCATGTGTCCCAGCTTGCTATTGGCGAAGGCATAGATGATGGGGCGACCAAGCCAACGGGAGAGGTAGTAGTTGATGAGAGCGCCTAGCAGTGCGCCGATGGTGCCGAAGAGTACCACCAGCCACCAGTTCATGCCGCTCTGGCTTTTCTCGTCGAGGGCCACATATACCGCAGGAGGTATGACCACCTCGGAAGGGAAAGGTATGAACGAACTTTCGAGCGTCATAAGACCGCCGACAGCATAATAGTTCATGTGTTCGTCGTACCAGTGGAGCACCGATGCCACCCAGCCGGTGCGCGTGGTGTCGACCGACTCGGCGATATGGACGGTACCCTGTGCGGCAAGCGGCCGAGAGAGTGCCATTACGGCTATAAGCAAGAGAAGAAATACTTTTCTATTCATTATTTTCGGGTGTTTTGAATTCATCATCGGAACGCATCTCGGGCAACAGAGGCGCCAGGCGTGGATTCTCCCATATGGCGGGGCACATCTCGCGCAACATCACGGGATGCACATCGGGCAGGGCATGCCGGAGCTTGTTGTAGCGGTTGGTATAGAAGCAGGCCGCCGCGAGATAGGTGCTGTAGAAAATATCGTGTGGATATATCTCGAGCGACTCCTCGGCGAAATCAATCAGTGTGTCGTAGAACTCGCGGTTGAAGAGGAAGACGGCATAGTAGCGGCAGTGCGCCTCGGTGCAGCGCGGGGAGACGATGCAGCGGTCGAAATAGTCGTTGGCCATCTCGACGTTGCCGCGGCTGTCGTAGATCATGGCGGCGCAGCAAAGGGCATCGGGGTTTTCGGCATCGGCGGCAAGAGCTTTCTTCACATAGTTGAGAGCCATCGAGAGGTCGCCCATATGCATACAGCACATAGCCAAGCCTGCCAGTGCATAGGCGTCGGCCTCGTTCTCGACGACGGCTTTCTTGTAGTAGAGCATAGCCGTTTCGAAATTATCCTGTCGGACGAAGAGGTCGCCAAGGGCACGGTAGACCTCGGCACGGTCGCCTGCCACATCGAGGTAGCGTATGAGTGTGGTTGCAGCGTCGCCGGCATGGCCACCCTCCTCCTGTGCTCGGGAGAGTTCGAAATAGGCCATAGCGTAACTCTTGTCGATGGCTATTGCATACTCCTCGGCATCGATGGCGCGGTCGAACATACCCAAGTCGCGATAGGCACATCCGAGACAATACCACCCTTCCTTGCCATAGGGATGGCTCTCGACATAGAGTTTAAAAAACTGCACAGCCTCGTCGCAGATGCCTGCCTGCTGGCAGGTATCAAGGTAGTTATAGAAAGTCTGCACATCGTAGCTGTCGGTTCCGAAGGCCTTAAGGTAATACTGTATGGCCTCGTTGTAGTCGTGCATCTTGTAGTATTCCTCAGCGATATTGGCATAGATGCGTCCCAGCTGCCATCCGTCGGTGGCTGCCTGGAGGAAATAGTCGATGGCTTTCTCGCTCTGTTCCATCTCGCCATATAGGACGCCGAGAGAATAGGCGATGTCGGTGTTGTCGGGCTCTTGCTCTTCGAGGCGCAGCAATATCTCGAGCGCGCGGTCGAACTGGCGGTTCGCGATATACCAATGTGCACGGCGAATCTTAATCTCGGTGCTTTCGGGATAGAGCTGCTCGGCATAGATAAGAGCCGTCATCAGGGGCTCCTTGTCCTGCACCTCGAGGTAGTAGTCGATAATCATTTCCAGCTCGTCGACGTCGTAAAATTGGTTCTCGCCATTGAGGACTGTCCTCTCAAAGTCGAGTACCAACTGTCGAACCTCGTCGTCGAAATCTGTAAAGCGGTCGTTATTCATCAGTGTTTACTGTTCAGTGTTAAAATTGGATTAGAAAGAGAAGCGTATTGTCAAGCCTCCCTTGGTGGTGGAGTTGGGGTAGGCGTTGGAGATATAAGGTGTGTTGATATTTGTCTGGAAGAAGGCACGCAGAGTGAGCGATGTGGATAGTGCATACTCGGCGCTGAGTTCCACCATCCACACCTCGCTGCCAGAGGATATCTGGCTGATGTTCTGGTTTATCTTGCGGATGTTGGTCATGTTGCTGTTGTAGGTGAGGTTGAGCTGCAACACAACGTCGCTCTTGATGTCGAAAGGTTTCTCGCCGACCTTCAAGGTGAAGGCCACATCCTTGATGCGATAGCCGGCGCCGAAGGTGATACCGTCGCGGGTGGTTTCGGTGAGCTGGTTGTTGCTGAACGACAATGCCAGCGTGCGGTTCTTCTGGAGCGAGAAGTTGAACTGGAAACTGTTGACCATATTCACCGAGATACGTATCAGGGGGTTGAACTGTTCGGTTATCTGTACACCGCCCATACTCACTGGCGGGATGTAGTCGCCGGTGCTGTTCACCATGGATTCTGTGCCATAGTCGTAGTTCTCAGCCGCCGACAAGGCTGCGTCGGTGTAGAAATTAGCCACGCTATACGTAGAGTTATACTTATGAGAGATGGAGATATTGGAGAACCACTTCTTGAGGAATTTCACCTTGTTGAGACCGGTGTAGTTGATGCTCCAGTTGGGGAGCGGCATCTTCATGAACGGCGAGAACGAGCGGGTCGACGGGTCGTCGCCGAGATAGGTAGCCAGGAACGAGGTGAGGAGCACCGTCTGCGAATTGGCGCTGTAGCCAGCAGGATAGTACTCGCCAATCATGGTGTCGAGCACCATCTGACTGCTGTATGGGTCAGGATTGGCAGAGGCAAGACGCCCGGCGACGACCGAGCGGTTGGCCAAGAAAGTGTTGAACAACTCGTCGCGGTTGTTGAAGGCTGTATTGAAACTCCACACGGTGGTGGTATATGCGCCTGACATGATATACGACAGCGGTCCGTCGACACGATCCCACTCGGAGAGATACTTGTAGTAGTATTCCTCGCGCGAAGAGTAATTTTCCATAGCGGTAAGGTCAATCTTCATATCCCTGATGGGTTCCAACGACGCCTGGAAATTCATGGTACGGTTCACCGTCATCTCGTGCGGCGAGTTGAACAGCGAGTCGCGGCTAAGCAGGTCGTAGCGCAACAAGTCGTTAACCACATCCTGGTTGTAGCCGAGGATATATCCCGGGCCGGGAGTCCAGTAGTTGCGCGGGTCGAGACCGACGATGACAGGCTCGCCCATATAGCCCGGCAGACGCGAACCGGTGGTTAGGTTGAACTGTCCGTTGACACTCTTGATGCCGGTGACAAGGCGCAATCCGAAATAGCCGGCCTCCTTCAGGAAGTCCATAAACTTGGCATGCCGCAAGCTATCGGCCATAGCCACAGAATCCTGGGCCGTCATAGGCTTCTTCGTTTTCTCCTTGCCCTTTTGGGGCTGACGGCCGTTGTTCTTGTTGGTGGGTGGTGTGTTGGCCTTCTTCAGCAGGGGCACTTTGTTATAGAGCGTGCTGAAGTTGGCGTTGGCGGATGCCGTCATAACGGTTGAGTTCTGCAGCACAGAGCCCATCGATGCCAAGGCGTCGGTGGTACCTTGGTAAGTGAGGTTGGCGCGGTAACTCAGAGGCAACTTCAGGAAGTCCAGATAGGGCAGCTTGTTGATAGGGACATCGTAGGTGGCGTTCAACGACTGCTGGAACTGTTGCATCGTGCCGCCTTCGGCTATCGAGCGCCATATCGAGTCGGTGGCTGTGGTGGTTTCGATACGACCTATAGGCTCATCGATGCGAGCGTTGGCATTGGCCGAATACTGGATATGGAAATTGCTCGACAAGTCGTACTGCAAGCCGTAGTTGCGCTGCCATGTGAACTGCTTGAAATAGGTAGGCTTTATTATTACCTGTGCGGCGCTCTTGTTCCGCAGCAAGGTCTCCTCGAAATCACGGTACACCTCGGTAGAGAAGGTCAAGTTCTTAGGCTGATAGTAGAAGTTCAAGTCCTTTATTATCTTCCAGTTCTTACTTTTGAAGAGCTTGGATTTCTCGAACGGTTTCACCTGTTTGGCCTGAACAGCGTAATTGTAGGTAAAGCCACCGCGGTGTTGGTCTTTGTTGTAATGTTCCGTCTCGTCGTCGGAGGTGCGTTCGCGGCTGTATGCATAGGAGAAAGAGAAGTTCTCGATGTCGTAGAAATGCTGTTTCAAGGCACCCTTGCCAACCCTATCCTTGCGGACATTCGACAACGTCAGGTTTGTGGCACTCTTGCGCAACTGTGTCATGTTGCGCACGCTGTCGCGTTCCTCCTTGGTGCGATAGGTCTTCAGGTCGTCGTACAGGTGCACATCGGGGTTCATCGGGTTGTACTCAGGGCTTCCTATCTCACGACTATAATCCAAGTACAGCGGTATATGCATACCCCATGTCTCTGGCAGGAACTTACCCAACTCCATGTCGAGCGTCGACTGGAAGGTAAACGTGTTCACCAATTCCTCTTTCACCAAGGGGTCTTCCAAATTACCGAAGTTGGCTGTGGTATAGCTGCCATAGAGTGACAAGTTGCCGAGGTCGGCCAGGTTGGTACGCGCTAAAGCCATAGCTGCCCAGCCGCCCTTGTTGATATAGTCGCTGAGGCGCAACTCGTTAATCCAAACAATGGCACTCTTGGGCAGCATGTTGTTTCCATCGTTAAGACTTTCTTTCTTGGGGTTGCGTACACCAATCATGATGACCTTTATCTTGCCAAGGTTGGGATTGCCCAGCACGGTGTACTTCTTTCCCTCAACCGTCTCGCTGTAAAGCAGCGACGGAGAATAGTCGCCCTCATGCGAACGAATCTTCACATTGCGGTTGGTCTTAATCTCTGTCAAGTGCTGCAAGTCGATATCCACGTTGTTTACCAAAGGCCAGATGGCATAAGGGTCATCGCTCGGCGTATACCAGGGTGTGAACTGCAACGGCAACTCATACTCGTAGTAGTTATTGGTGTAGTCGCTACCCAAACGTACGAACAGCGACAGGTCGCCGTCCTCCATCAAGTCGGAGGCATATTTCTGTTCGGCGTGGACAAACATCTTCAAGTGTCCATAATAGCGCAAGTCGTAGCCCGACGAACGGTAGATGGCACGTGCGTCGCCACTGGTAAGCTCGTCGACATCAAGCGCTATAGATTGTTCGTTCAACTTTGTATAGCTACTGCTTGTGGAGAACCACTCTTCGCGACGGATGCCAGGAGGCAACACATAGGGCACCGGTTGGCGGCTGCCGTTCTCCTCGATATTCACCGTAGAAATACTGAACGAGGTGTTGGCCGTTACGCCGGTAGGATAGTCGCCAGGTTGCAACAACTCTTCGCTATACTTGCGCCAAGTGGAATATACAAGGTCGAGAGTTGCGAAACGCAGTATAACAGGTTCTTCGAACTGGTTCAAGAACATACGCATGAAGCGTATCGACTGGTAGCCATTGATATTGCCAACCTTTTGGTCGGGCTCGCGAATGGGGATGCGGAACTGGTACCACTTGCAGGTTGTCGTTTCACCGTTTGCAAGCTGTACATTGCGGGCCTCTTGGATGTCGACAATATGATTCTCGCCAATCACCATGCGCTCTGGCCGCAAGTCAATGACATACTGGTAGTAGTTCTCGGCCTCGCTCAGGGTGTTGTCCCTGTTGATATCTTCCACATTGGGATACGACGAACCGCTGGTCATATAGTCCTCGTCATTGTCACTGTCAACGGCCGAGTTGCCTTCGGGATTGTTATAATACTTATAGCGGTCGGTTATCTTCACGTCGTTGTCGTCGTAGTAGGTGCTGCGGAAGTATCGGAAATCGTCGCCACTGGGGTCGGCAGCAGCCTGCTGGTAAGCCGCACTGCCCTCGCCCCAACGCTGCGCTATGGCATCGATATACGCGGAGAAGAAACTCTGCTCGTCATCGAGTCCGTGGGTACTGCTGAGGCCATCGTAGCCCACATCCTGATACATACGGCTCGACTCGTCGTTGTCGAAAGCATTTACGATAGGTTGTGTCGTCGGCACGCGTCCCCAAATAGTGGTGTCGACATTTACGACGGTGGCACTTGTCGGCAAACCGTTCTCAAACTGCTTGCGACCGTCGCGAAGTATATCCTCACTTATGTCGCCAAGGTTGATATATAGTTTACCGCCGCTATGCGTAGGGTTCTCTATGAAAGGATCCATGAGCCAGAACTCCATGGTCTCGATGTTCTGCGTCTCGAAGTCGGTGTATTCCAACTTGCGCATTATACCGCCCCATCGGCTGGCAGGGTTTTCCAACTTACCATCAGCATTGATACCAGCGCTGTATCCCGTGGGAGCCACATCGTAGTTGTACGGGCCACGTTCGCTCGGATAGAAAGCAAGGTTCAACTCATAGATGTTCGTCGGCTGGCCTGCGGCAAGGTCCTTATTCGGGAACACTTCCTGCTCGTAGATTCTTCTGGCGTATGGTGCACTGAGGTCGTCTTTTGTGATGTTTGCCGGGCAACTGCCGCTGCTGTAGAAATCGTTGCTTATGCGATACCATGCCAACTTAGCTCGATTGAAACCATAGGCGAGGCCGCTGGTAGGCGCTGTCTCGGGAAACATAGGCATGGCTGTGGCGTAGTCCTGCGGTGTGCTGGCGAGGAACCAGCTCGTGGCGCTCTTCAAGTCTATCGAGCTCTCCGCGCCTTCGAAATCGTCCACATAACTCACACTGCCTTCCTGACTACCGGTGCTACTCATTCCCGGTATGAAATGGGCGAATTCGGCCTGCAGGGTCAACGTGCTCGGTGCTTTGGTCTCGATACCTGGCAGGAGGTCTACCAGTTTGGTGATGAACGGTGCTTCGTGGCTGTAATTAAGGTCCAGACCCCAGATGGTATTGCTTGTGGGCTCGTCGCCGAAGTTATTCTTTTGCGTCATCGGCTTCTCGTGCAGGTTCATCACCGTGGCGCCAAGGTTGAAGTTGGGCTGGAACTCATAGTTGATATGCATGCCCAGCATGCGCTTGGTGGTCATGCTGAACGAGTTGTTCTCCGAACTGACGCTGATTGGGGTATTGGACGAGAGGATGCTCTCGTTGATTATCCTCACCGTACCCATGGTGTAGTCCACAGTATAATCTACGTTTTCTATCAATGGCATACCTCCGGCCGTCACCGTGACACTACCAGGAGTGACACTATAGCCCAGACTTATCTCGCCACTGACGCTACTGGTATAGTAACCCTCTAGATAAAACTTGTTGCGGTCGGCATATTGCCGTGCCAGCGTCTGCGTCATAGTGTATAGCGAATCGAAGCAATACTGGTCGGCGAAAGCATCGTCGCCCAGTATCTCGCGCAAGTCGCGTCCAAATGGTTCCACGTAGGGGAAGAAGATACGGCCCGTCGATGCTTGTATCAGACCTCCTTTGAACGCTGCCGAGTCGAACCAGTCGAACACTCCGTCGGCATAATAATAACTCTGGCTGGCGTCCATACGGTCCATGCCAAACACCTCGATCAGGGGTTTGCCCTGTTGTGGGCCATCGGTGAAGAAACCTATGCCTACACCACCGTCGGGGTCCTCGTAAAGAATATTCAGACGGAAGCCCTCACGGCTCAGCTGACTGCTGCGCAGGAAGTATACATTCTTCATCATAAGCTTCCACAGAGGGCCGTGGGTATTCACACTGGTGCTCTTAAGCAATTTCACTATAAGGGTGTTGGGGTCGTTCACACCGTCGGTGGTCAGCTCGCCCACCTGGTAAACATTGGTATCGCCAATCACCTGATATTGGAAAGCAACAGCCAGCACTTGGTCGTTGCTCAAAGGTTGGTTCAGCGTTATGAAACCCAACTGGCTGTTGAAGGTATACTCGTTCTGGTTCAACAGTCGTGCGCTTTCAACCTTCTCATAGTCCACTCCGCTCGTCAAACCCAAACCCTGCATATAACTGGATATCGAACCACCACTTCTCACAGCACTGGTATTTATCAACTCCAGCAGGTTGTTGCTCCTGTTGGTCGGCATTGCTCCGCCGCCACCAGTCACACGATAGTTGCTGGGATTTGTCTCGCCAAGGTCAGTAAGGGCCAGAACGTTTCGGTTCTGAGTCACCGCAGCGCCCACATTAGTTCGCCATACTTCAAGACGCAATATCTTGACATTGCTTCCAACCACAGGCAACGTGCTCATGGCCTTGTTGTAATTCTCGTAGAAATACTGGGCAATGAAGTAGTGCCTGTTCTCCTCGTACTCATCGGCTCTTATCTCAAACTCGTGACTGCTGGCACCACCTTTAACCTGCATATTCTCGGTACTGGTCTCCTTCTGACTCAACACAGCGTCTACCGTGAGTTTGCCGAATTTCAACTTGGTGTGGAAGCCGAACAGCTGCTGACTGCCTTTTATGAGCGTCGTCTGCAGAGGAAACGATATGTCTGCAGCCTCGAAAAGCTGCAGTATGTCATCCTCTTTGCCTTCATACTTGAGCTTGATCTTGTTCTCGAAGTCAAAGGTGGCTTTGGTATTCTCGTTGATGTCGAAGTTTATCAAGTCGCCTATCTTGGCATTGAGGTTGATCTGTATGTTCTCGTCGAAGTCGAACGTCCACACACTGCGACGGCTTTGGTCTATTTGTGGATCGTTGCGATAGTTGTTCACCAACTGGAATGTCAAGTCAACACTGCCACTAGGTGTGATTTTTATCTCGGGCAACTTATCCAAGCCGGCCAGTTTTTCACTTATCTGGCTAAAACCAGGTATCTTGCTCAGCAAACCTCCGTCAGCATTGTCCAATACAGTACCTTCCTTCTTTTCATTCCAGTATTTCTCCATCAACTGGTCCATCTGCCAGTCTTGATATTCCTCGAAAGTCATATACTCGCGTCCCAACACCATATCGCCCACTTTCCTCACCTTCACATATCCACCCGTCGATGCATCATATTCCACGCTTGTTGTTATGCTGGCCGGTGTATAGCCACTACCCATGGGGGTGAACTGGACGCTATCGTCCTGACCCCATGCCGTGAACCCAAACACAAGCATCAATACAACAGTTATGATATATCTTACTTTCAAGGCGTTTTTACACTTATCCAAGTAAAAACGCCATACGGCATGTTTTATTGCACCGTATGGCGAAATATTTTTGAATTATTAAGGATTATTACAGACGTTGCAGACCTTCCTTGATGATTTCCTCGACAGTCATGGGGGTGCCATCGGCATTCTTCCAGTCACTCGACATGAGTAGTTTCTCCACGGCAGGCTTGGCAAAGCCCAACATGGTGAGGGCAGTCATGGCCTCATCACGCGCTTGGTTCACCTGGACACCTTGGGCACCCGCAACCACATGTGTTCCAACAAGACCCATCTTGTCTGCCAACTCAAGCACTATCCGCTGTGCCGTCTTTGCACCAATTCCCTTCACTCGCTGCACCTTCTTGACATCCTGCTGCTGTATGGCAACGCGGAGTTCATCGACGGTGAGCGACGACAGCATGACACGTGCCGTCTGGTTGCCGACACCACTGATAGATATCAGCAGACGGAACATTTCACGTTCTGCCATATCGCTGAATCCAAACAGTTGATGGGCATCTTCGCGCACCACGAGGTGGGCATAAAGTTTCACCATATCGCCGTCGGCCCGGCGTAACGCCTCATAGGTGTTAAGACTTATTTCAAGCAGATATCCCACTCCACCGCAGTCGATTACCGCCTGTGTGGGCTCGAGCGATGCTAATTGTCCTTTGATATATTCGTACATATCTTCAATATTCAGAATTTCTCATTCAAAACTATACCCTATCCCTTCCGCGGGCGAACCATCTTGCAGTGTGTAGTCGTCGGCAGAAGGGTCGGTAAACATTGGATCTTCGTCCCAAGTGCCTCCACGAACTATGCTATGAACAAACTGCGCATCCATATCGTAGCCCTCCACTTGCGTCACTGCCACTTCGCCGCGCGCCCAACTACCGTAGACGATGCAATTGTTGAACACTGCACGCATATGGTTGGCATATGCCTCCGTTGGTGAAAGAAGGAAATAGTTGGACACGATAACTGCTGCAGTGTCGCGGCTATGGTCGCGATAATTCCAGTAATCGGCAAATGTGCTGGAACTAAACCCATAATTACCACCACCGATAAGCACCATGGAACTGAAGCAATCATAGACCAACAGGTTGTTGCCAGTAATAGTCGCATCCTGCCCTATAATGCCGGCATCTGAGCAGTTTCGTATAATGGTGTTACTCACTGCAAGTTGCGACCCAGGGTAGCAACGCAAACCGCCTTCAGCATTCTCGACCACAGCATGGTTTACTACATTGCCGACACTATAGTTGTAGAACCACACCGTCTGCCACTGCCCCGGCATATTGCGGTACCAGGGGTCGTGACGCAGCGATGTGAGGAGTATCGGCTGGTCGGCAGTTCCATTGGCCACAAGTGAGGCATTACTGTCAATAATAATCATGGCGCCATCGGCAAAATGCAACTCGTCTCCTGGCTGCAAGATTAGCGTATTGCCATCAAGCACCGCAGCAGGGTCAAGGAACACATGTGGACGGTCGTGGCGCCAAGAGGCACAATCTATGCGGCAAAACCACGACGAGTCGTCGTCAGCCGCTATCCGATGATACACAGCATTGCGCCCCCATGCTGCCAACGGCAGGTATTGTCCATTGCTGAAAAGTATGGAGTCCGTGCAAATGAACGGCTCTGCATCGTCGTTAGGATTGATGTTGGCCTGCACGAAAATGAAAAGACTGTCTCCTGCCTGCAGTTCCACATGTCGCGCCACCATAGCGGTATCTCCATCGACATTTATACGGAAACGGCTCTGCCGGCCTTGCTTGAGGGTAATGGCCGAAAGCTCTATGTCGCTCGTTGAGCGGTTATAGACTTTCACCTGCTGAGTGATGGTGCCTACCGTTGTAAAGACAGTGTCGAAACAGACCGTGTCTGCCGAGAATTCAAGGCGTACCGATTTCTCGTCGGCGTAACCATCCTTAACACACGACATTGTGCACAGCGGCAATATCGTGGAGACAACAAGAATGGCCAACAATCTGCGCATAAACAGTTATTTGGTATACAATCGGAAGATTTCTTCCAGTCGTTTCATACAAACTGGGCAGAAAGGCGCATAGTCGCGCATCATACAGTGCATCGTGGGCCGGTAGACACCCTTGGCGCTGTAACCCGCACCCTCATAGACGCCAAGCGGACCACATTCGGCTTTGGGTACATCTTTATTATCCGGTGTAGGCACTGGGGTTCCCTGGGGCAACATCGATTTCCATTTGCTGTCGAAATCCTTCAGATTTGTTATATTGGGTTCCAAAGGCTCGTAGCTGGTGCGGTGCAGGTCAGCATAACTGAGGTCTTCGTCGACATATTCGTCGGCAAGGCCACCGAAATGGTGGCCGAACTCATGGGGAAGCACATACTCTGCCATACGGTGCATCGAACTTACAGCATAAAAATTATAAATAGCACCGCCGCCATATGTCTCGTTGTTCACCATGATGATGATAAAGTCGCATGGCGTCATGCCTATGAGGTCGTGCAAACGGTGTACACTGAAGGTCATCAGGTAGCGATCGATGCCAAAGGTGTTGTAGTCGGCCTCCACATCGCCCACCACACCGTAAACGTTGAAGTCCTGACGGTGACTGGCGAAGGGTTCCTTGCCGAAGAGTATCTCTTTCATGCGGTAGAAGTCGACACCCACCTTCTGGGGCAACTCGTCACCGTAGCCTTGGGCCACTATGACCACATCGATTTTCTTCGCCGGATCGCCATGGACTTCCAGTGTACGGTTCTCACCAACCTTCATGTTGTATTCTAACTTGGTCGTAGAAGGATTGAAGTCCACCACAGTGGCATCTACAAAATGCATCTGCTTGTCTCGTTTCTGCAACGCCACCTTCACTGCACGCTTGGGCATAGGCACCAGCAAAGTCTCTTCAAACGACGCCTTCACTCCCTGCTTGCCCCTGGGCGTATCTTTGTATTCACGAAACAGATTGCTATAGCAACGCGAATAAATCTCTTTTCCGCTGCGGGCATCACGAAGCACCACACGATAGTCACCGTTATCAAAGGGGTCTATCAATTGTGTATGCGAACCATGCCACGCATTTTCTCGGTCTACCCAGCGCGTCACCCACACCGTGTCACCTTTAGCCGACCCCTCTCGCACACAATCAATACACAACGTACCACCGCTGAAATACTTTCCAAACGACACACGCTGAGCCCCGGAGGACATAGGCAGCAACAACAGCACCAATATTGCTATTATCCTTGTTTTCATATCCTCTATTAACGACACACACGGTTAATTATTGCATTAAATACATTTTTTAAGCCAAAAACGCATTATTTAGGTTTTTTTATGTACCTTTGCACCCCGAAAAAGTGTCGTAACAATGATAGTAAAACTATACAATGACAACCCTAACATACGGGAGGTGAGGCGTGTAGCCGACACCCTGCGCAGTGGCGAAGTGGTCATCCTGCCCACCGACACACTCTACGCTTTCGCCGCCAGCATGGAGCACAAGAAAGCTGTCGAGGAGATAGCGCTGCTCAAAGGGTTCAAACTCAAGCAGGCAAAATACTCGATGCTCTGCTCGTCGCTGAGCCAAGCCTCTGAGTTTTTCCGCACCATCGACCGCGATACCTTCGCGCTGCTAAAGCAATGTCTGCCTGGCCCATTCACCTTCATCATGGAGGCCGCTGGCAGCGTGCCGCGCAATTTCCAACACCAGAACCACACCATCGGCATCCGCGTGCCCGACAGCGCCATCACCCGCGCCATAATCGAGGAACTGGGCATGCCTCTGATAGCCACCTCGGTGCGCCCAATCGGTGAAGAGGATGGCGAAATAGAGAACTACACCGATCCCGACCTCATCCACGACCGTTTCGGGTCGCGAGTGGCTATGGTCATCGACGGCGGACTGGCCGACGCCGACCCCTCGACGGTGGTCGACTGCAGCGACGGCATTGAAATAATACGCCAAGGGAAAGGCGTGATAGACCTATGAGATTGACCATCCAAAGCGGCGACCGTTTCTACAACGGACATACGGGGTGCCTCACCCGCCTGTTATTGCTGTCCATAGCTGTCATGGTGGGGGCTTGGCTCCTGCCGGGTGTAGGTGTATCCTCGTTCTGGGCCGTGCTGCTCACCGCGGTGGTCATATCGCTGCTCGACAACCTTGTGCGCCCAATCCTCATCGTCGTAACCCTGCCTGTCACGGCCATCACTCTCGGGCTATTCCTCTTTGTAATCAATGCCGTAATCATACTAATGGCCTCGGCCATCGTCGATGGATTCAAGGTCGACAACTTCGGTTCAGCCCTGCTCTTCAGCCTTATCCTTACCGCCGTCAACTACCTCCTCGAACTACCCAATAAATACCTCAACCGCAAGGAACTCCAAGAAAAGCAAGACGACGACACCGACGACGACGGTTTCACTCCCTACGAAGAAATAAAAGACTAACACAATATGAAACAGATCCAGAAAGCCGCCGACCTGCAACAGGCCGTGCACGAAGCAAAAGATAAAGGCCTCGAGATAGGCCTCGTACCCACCATGGGCGCCCTCCACGAGGGTCACCTCTCGCTCATCGAGCGTGCACTGAAAGAGAACGACCTCGTCGTGGTCTCTCTCTTCGTCAATCCCATCCAGTTCAACAACAAGGAAGACCTCGAGAAGTACCCCCGCACCATCGATGCCGACCTGGAGTTAATTAAGAATTTAGAATTAAGAATTAAGAATGAGGCCAAAGCCTCTGCACTTCTGGCTTTCACACCCACAGTCAACGAGATGTATCCCGACGGCGAACCCAAGGAGGTCTACCATTTCGGGCCCATCGAGGAGGTCATGGAAGGACCGCGCCGTCCGGGCCACTTCAGCGGCGTCGCCGTGGTGGTGCGCCGTCTGTTCGACCTCGCACAGCCCCACCGCGCCTACTTCGGCGAGAAGGACTACCAGCAGATTGCCGTCATCCGCAACCTGCTGGAGCAGATAAAATATCCTATCGAACTGGTCCCCTGCCCCATCGTGCGTGCCGACGACGGCCTTGCCCTCAGCAGCCGCAACATGCGCCTCTCCCCTGCCGCCCGCCAGATGGCCCCCGCCATCAACGCCACCCTCGAGCAGGCCGCCGAGATGGCCGAATACGAGGAGGTCGACGACGTGAAGGAGTGGGTGCTCGACACCCTCGCCTCCTACCACGAGATTAACGACAGCCCCAACGGCCTCAAGTTCGAACCCGAATACTTCGAGATTGTCGACGCCATCACCCTCCAACCCATCGCCGACTGGGACGAAGCCGGCGAGCTCGGTGCCGTGGGCTGCATCGCCGTCTGGCTCGACGGCGTACGCCTGATAGACATAGTGAAGTTCTAATCCTAGAACGCTATCATCTCACCTATTTCCTCGGTATTTCTTCAGTGTTTCTTCAGTGTTTCTTCAGTCATCCACTGAAGAAACACTGAAGAAATACTAGTAACTTACTGAATAACAGAGGGCGTCTACTGGTAGCTGGCCAGCAGGTAGCGGTTTTCGTGGTCGATTAGGGCCGCAGGCATGTTTATCTTCTTCACCTTGGGCGGGAAGCCTATACCGAAACCCACGCAGATGGAGGCCATGGCATAGGTGATGCCGTGGTGCTTGCCGAGGTCGATGTCTGATGGCAGTCCCAGGTCGCGGTCGAACATCATGGCGCCGCCGACACGGGCGGTGAGCGAGAGGAACATATTATCTTTCAGATAGTAGCGCATGCCCGCCTCGAAGGCAGCGCTGATGCCATACTGTGTTGCAGCAAGGTCGCTGCCGTTATGGCTGAAGCGGTTGCTCTGTATGGCAAATCCGGTGGCCACGCCGCCGAAGAGCTCGAGGCGCGGCCCCACCATGGCCGAACGGCGCACCACTATCGAGAGGTCGCGCATGGCGATGTCCTCGTCGGCCACGCCGGTACGGATGTCAGTGAGGCTGTAGCGCAGCCCCAACTCCAGACTGCTGTCGCGCATGCCCAGCGACAGCGCCGCCGTGGGTGCCATGAACGCCCTGTCGTTGGCGCCGGCAAGCGACAGGCGCGGATAATTGAAATAGCTGCTTACGCCCATCTCAGCGCCGAAGGTGAAGCGCCATGGGTTGCCGCCCTGAGCAGCAGCCGTGGCCACCGCCAGCACGGCGGCGAAGAAGATGAAAAAACGTTTCATATCGTGTCTTATTTACCGCAGCATCCAGTTGAAGCCCACAAGGGCGTTGGTTTCCAGCGTACCCATGCTCTGTTGCATGATGAAGCCGGCTGCCAATCCACACTGTGCCTTAATCTGCAGGTTGGGCGTGGCCTGCCACAGCACCTCGGCGGTGCCTCCGACATTCTCCATGCCGAAGCTCACCATCAGCTTATCGGTGGCCAGCCAACGGGCCATGATATTGAACTGGAATGGTTTGTCGCTTTGCCTAGCATAGACAGTATTAGTGCCCAGAAGGCGGTCTTTCCCAAAAGCGTAGCTCAATCCGTAGTCGAGCACCCAACGGCTGCCCAGATGGTTGCGGAACTGGAAGCCCAGCACCACTGACTTGCCACCACCAGGAGTGTCCCAACCGTGATTAGAATATCTAACCAGCTGATGGCTATATACCAAACTAGCCGACACCTGCGGCACCCAGCCTAGGCCACCCTCATATATCAGCATCTTCACTCCCAGCATGGGGTTGAGCATCGGCATAGTATCAGAGTATACAACACCTGAAGAGAAATCATAGCGGTATCGAATGTCGGCACCCGACAGACCTGCCATCAGTTCGAAGCGGTTGCCTAGACCATAGCGCAGCGTAAGGCCTCCACCGAGTTCACGATAGAAATGATGCTCCATAACAAGCTCCATTGCCTTGGAATCATAAGTACCTATAGTGATTTGATCGTACATATTTAGTTTATACCACGTGGCCGCACCGCTCAACTGCAGATGGCCCTTGCCCACGGTGTTTGGTCCTGTGGTGCGGAGCAGCGGGTTGGTGTCGGCCACCTGCGGCGGCTCGAGGAGGTTGATCTGTGCCTGGGCTGTGCCGAGCAGGGTTGTCGCGGCAAAGAAAACGATAGCGGCAATGGTGTGCTTTATTGTCTTCATAGTATCAGTTGTTTCTATTTGTTACAAATATACTGTCATTCCGGCAAGGTAGAGGTCGCTGCCAGTCACCGGGTCGCGGTAGGAGGGCAACAGGTTGGCGAAGAAGCGCACGCCGTGTATCAAGCCCAGCACGTCGGTCGAAAAGGTGACGCCCACTTCCAGCTTCCACCGTAGCAGCGACTCGGTATGGTGGCTAACCTGGTTGACATCGTTAATGCCGATGCTACCGTCACCGTCGTTGCGCTCAGCATAAGACCTGTTCAGGAATAAGTTGTTGCCTAAGGCATAGCCTGCAAAGAGGTCGCCAGTCACGGCTAGCAGTCTTTTCTCGTGGGGCCAAGGGTACCACGTGGCCTGCACAGGGATGCCCAAATGGAAGAAGTATGTGAAATAGTGCTGCTTGCCATTGAAGGTCTCACAAAACTCTAGCCCGTTGGCATAGATGTAACCATTGCCGTCATCGACCTCATGCCAGTCTACGTTGTAGTGCAGCGGATTGAAGGTAAAGTCAAGCCGCGCACCTGTGGAGAGGCGCCAATGGGGCGACACATCGTATTGTAACAACAGCGGCACCTGCATCATTAATCCGTACTTGGAGTAGTAGGGCGAGAACTGGTTGTCGGTGGTGTATAGGTTGACGCCCGCCGAGAATCCCAGCACCAGCATGGTGCGGTGTTGTTCGTCCAACCGTGCCACGGTGTCGTCCACCACGCTCTGCTGCGCATTGGCAGCAGTAGCGAGAACAACAGCGGCAAGTATTATCATTACACGTTTCATATCAATGTCATTTATGTATATTTGGTATTGTCTTAACTTCTTAACTCCTTAACTTCTTAACTCCTAATATTCACAGAATATTCAGCGCCAACATCGTGCCGTCCATCTTGCTAGGCTCGTGGCGCCGGAAGATGTTCTTAAAAATGCTCGCACGCTTGGGCTTGCGCACCTCGGCAGGGGCGACAGGCTGTTCTGACGTATTGCTGACTGACACTATCGGTGCGGCGACAGCGTCAACCGGTTCGGCCTGCACTATGGGGGCAGGCTCGGGCACGACGGCCTCCTCTATGATTATCACCGTATCCCGTTCCTCAACAACAGGTGCTTTCTCGGATTCCGGCTCTGCCTGCACCTCCTCGGCAACATATTCCTCCACTACCTCCGTAGACACAACATGGCGCTGCTTGCGTACCGGCTGCGACTCGGCAGGAGTTACAGCAGGTGCAACGGCCACGGTGTCTGCGGCCACAGGTATCACCTCCGGCACTTCGGCTTGCGCCACAAGGTTGTCATCCACAGTGTTGTCGGTAGGGATGAACCAGATGCGCACGGCGGTGCCGATGAAGAACAGCACGCAGGCTGCGGCAGCCACCCGGGCTCCCCACCACCAGAATCCGTGCCTGTTGGCGCCAGCCATGCTGTCGACCATGGCGGCCAGCTCGTCCTGTCGGCGCGCGTCGCGTCCGGCATGCTCCACTTCGGCCAGCAGACCTTCAAGGTCCAGTTTATGTTTATCGTTGTTCATATTGCTGTATCATTTGTTTCAAAGATGAATAGGCTCGCGAGAGTAGCGTGTATACATTGCCCTCGCTGATGTGCAGTTTGGCGGAGATATGCTGCGTGTCGGCGGCATCAAAATGCTTCAATCGCACTGCCTCGGCCTGCCGCTCGGGAAGGCGATCTATGAGTTCCATGGCCAGCCGCAGCCGCTCCTCGCCGTAGTGCACCTGTTCCTCGGCCATAGCCAAAGTGCGTTCGTCAATCTCGACCGTAGGCTTGCGCTTGCGTAGCAGGTCAACGCAACGCCGCTTGACCAGCATGATGCACCACGCCTCGCGGTTGACCACACGGCGCAGCTTCTCGCGGTCGTTCCAGAGGGTGACAAAACAATCCTGCACCACGTCAGCAGCGTCCTCCTCGTTGCCTAGCAGGCTTTCGGCCATACGCTGCATGGCAGGCTGCAAAGGCAGGTAGTCGTGCTTGAATTGGGTTGCTTCGTCACGTTTCATACCTAGTAGTCGTAGAAGCTACCAAAATCTTACATGAAGGGGTAAAAAATCTAGATTATCTAGAAATTCTAGAATTATCTAGAATTTCTAGAGAAAAAAGAAGAAAAGCTATATCAATGCCCTTATCGCCAGCTCGTAGCCCTGCAGGCCGAGGCCGCAGACCATGCCGCGGCAGGCCGAGGTAATCAACGAATGGTGGCGGTATTCCTCGCGGGCGAAGATATTGCTCAGGTGCACCTCCACCTTCGGTGCCGGTACTGCCAGCAGGGCGTCGCGCAAGGCCACACTGGTGTGGCTGTAGCCGCCCAGGTTGACGATAAGTCCGTCGTAGCGGAAGCCCACTTGCTGGATGCGGTCGATGAGCTCTCCCTCGACATTGCTCTGGAAATAACTAATCTCTACCTGCGGGAACATCTTGCGGAGCCCGTCTATGCATTCCTCCATGGTTGTGGTACCATAGACCTCCGGTTCACGCTTCCCTGTGAGGTTGAGGTTGGGACCGTTGACAATCTCTATATGCTTCATCTTCTGTCAAGATATATCATTATGTAATAGGCAAGCGTCGCCAGCGACGTAACGGCTGCCATCACATATGTGTATGCTGCCGACCGCAGGGCTTTTTCGGCATACTGGTGTGTGCTGGCCGTGGTGATGTCGCGCTGGCGAATCCATTGCAGTGCACGCGCCGAAGCGTTGATTTCCACCGGAAGTGTTACGAGGGAGAAGAGCGTGCTTGTGGCGAAAAGCAATATGCCGATGAGCAGCAGCGACGGGAAGACCCTTACAAGCAACAGGCCTGCAAGTATCACCCACGACACCCAGCGTCCAGCGAAACTGACTATCGGCACCAGTGCCGAACGCAGTCCCAGCGGGGCATAGCCCACGGCATGCTGCATAGCATGGCCGCACTCGTGGGCAGCCACAGCGGCGGCAGCCACCGAGGTGCCGTTGTACACGTCGGGGCTCAGATTCAGTGTACGGTTGGTGGGGTTATAGTGGTCGGTAAGGGTGCCGTTGACCATCTGCACCTGCACATTGTGTATGTCGTGGTCGCGCAGCATCATCTCGGCAACCTCGCGGCCCGTGAGGCCGCCCTCGGTGCGGATATGCGAGTATTTCTTGAACCTGCGTTCCACATTCTTGCTCACTATCATAGAGACGACAGTGAGGACAATGAACACAATCCACATCAACGTCGAACCAGCCTGCGGTGCTGTCACTGTATCCAAAAGAACCATATTAAGCATATTGTATGTTTTGTATTTATAACGCGGCCGAACCAATTATATTGTATAAAAACAAGAAGGCCGCTCTAACGAGCGACCTTCTTTATCTAGGTGTTACCTAATGCAAGATTAGATGATACCCTGAGCAACCATGGCATTGGCGACGCGCATGAAGCCGGCGATGTTGGCACCCTTCACATAGTTGATGGTACCGTCTTTCTCCTTGCCGTGTGCAACGCACATGTCATAGATGTTGTTCATGATGGTGTGGAGGTTCTTGTCGACCTCTTCGGCAGTCCAGTTGCGGTGCTCAGCGTTCTGGCAGATCTCGAGGCCAGAGGTGGCAACACCACCAGCGTTGACGGCCTTACCAGGACCGAAGGGCACTTTGGCCTTCTGGATGGCGGCGATAGCGGCGGGCTGGCAACCCATGTTCGAAACCTCGGCAACATACTTCACGCCGTTCTTGAGAAGCATCTTGGCATCCTTCTCGTCGAGCTCGTTCTGGAAAGCGCAGGGCATAGCGATGTCGCACTTCACGCTCCAGCTCTTCTTGCCAGCGGTGAATTTGCAGAGTTTCGGGAACTTCTTGGCCATATCCTCAACTTTGTTGCGGTTCGAAGCACGCATGTCGAGCATATAGTCAATCATCTTCTTGTTGATACCGTCGGGAATCTCGCAGACACCGTCGGGACCGCTGATAGCGACAACCTTGGCACCCAGCTCGGTGGCCTTGGTGGCAGCACCCCAAGCAACGTTACCGAAGCCCGAGAGAGCAATCTTCTTGCCCTTCATGGTGTCCTTCTGCTGTTTGACCATGCGCTCCACATAGTAGATGGCGCCGAAGCCGGTAGCCTCGGGACGGATGAGGGAACCACCCCAGCCGTAGCTCTTGCCGGTCAGAGCACCAGTCGAGTGCTCGCGGGCCAGTTTCTTGTACATGCCGTACATGTAGCCAATCTCGCGACCGCCAACACCCACGTCACCGGCAGGGCTGTCCTGATCGGGACCGATGTTGCGCCACAGCTCATACATGAAGGCCTGGCAGAAACGCATGATTTCGGCATCGCTCTTTCCAACGGGGTCGAAATCGGAACCACCCTTACCACCGCCGAGAGGCAGCATGGTGAGGCTGTTCTTGAAGATCTGCTCGAAGCCCAAGAATTTGAGCATGGAGACGTTCACAGCTTTGTGGAAGCGGAGACCGCCCTTGTAGGCGCCGAGGGCGGCGTTGAACTGCACGCGGTAGCCGAGGTTGGTGCAAACCTCGCCCTTGTCGTTCACCCAGGTCACACGGAAAGTGAAGATACGATCGGGCTCAACAATGCGCTCGACGATCTTGGCCTTCTCAAACTCGGGATGTTTGTTGTACTCTTCCTCGATGGTTTCCAGAACCTCGCGAACAGCCTGCAAGTACTCGTTTTCGCCCGGATGTTTGGCCTCCAGGTTAGCCATGATTTCTTTTACTTTCATGTTATACAGTGTTTTAAATGGTTAATTTGTTTTATTTCAGTATGGCAAATGTACAACCTTTTTTCAAATGCACCAAATTTTTTTAAATAAATTTATATTATTTCACACCCGCACACCTACTTACAACTTGGTAAAAAGCAACACCTTTCACTGCCTGGTGACATTTGAACGGGCAAACTTATAGTCTTCGAGAGCTCGAGACCTCAAGACTTCGAGTCCCGGCATCTCTGCTGGTTGTCAATAGCAGGTGTCCACAAAGTTGGCAAGACGCGGCTTCAAGTATTCACGCTCTTCCATGAAAGGCATGTGTGCCACACCGTCAAGCAACAGGCTCTCCGAGCGACGCGGTAGCATTGTCTGCGAGACAGCCACCTCGAGGGGTATGCGGGGGTCGTTCTTGCCATAGACAAACAGCACGGGGATGTCAAGGTTCTGCAGGGTGTTTATATGCGACGCGCGACGCGCCATACCACGCTGTGCAGCGATGATGGAAGCCGTGGTGATGTCGAGGCACTGGTCCTGCAAGTCTTTGATTTCTTTCGAGAGTGCTGCACGACGGCTGTCATCGAAGAGCGGAGGAATGAAACCAAGAATGTAGTTGGCGCGGTTGACTTCAGCCTCGCGGCAGGCCTCTTCACGGTAACGGCGATGCGTGTCGCTGTCGGCCATGGCATGCGAACTTATCAGGCCTAGCCCACGAAGCGTGTATGGGTACTGCTCCGCAAACGAGAGTGCAACATAACCGCCCATCGAATGACCAACCATGACGCATCTGTCAACACCGGCCGAGGTTAGCACCTCCTTGACCATGCGAGCCATGAAGTCCATGGTATGTACATCACAAAAAGTGTCGGAAAGCCCATGACCGGGGAGGTCTATAGTGATAACACGGAAGCGGTTGAGGTAACTCAAGACATAGGAACTCCAGACATCAAGGTTCTGCAGGAAACCATGCAGCAAGACAAGTGTATGCGTGTTGTCGCGGCCTTCGTCGCGGTAGTGTATGGTACGTCCTTCGACAGTGATGGTGCGGTGTTGTTCCATGGTCAAAAAATGTTATAATTTGGCGGCAAAATTACTACTTTTTACTAAAACGAAAGCAGCGGATTCCAAAAAGAAATCCGCCGCCTGTTGTTAATATCTCTTAACAATAAGCCTAACGCTCTCGGAAACGCACGGCGACACCCGGCGTCGCTCCATTCTTGGTATTGACATTCCCGTAGGCAGACACGGTGATACGCGAGGCATCTACGCCTGCCGTGGTAAGCACACTGCGCATCACACGGCCACGTTCAAGAGAGAGGTTGTAACTCAGTTCGTCATCACGCCCAGCCACATTGACCACAAGTTCTACCACACAGTCACTGGTGTGGTTTATGAACTGCGCCAACTGCTGGAGCTGCAACTCACCGACAGGCAGTAGGTTGGACGACTTCGGCTCGAAGTCGACTGCCAACAGGGGCAACGGCTTGTCCATGGCCACCAGCACAGGGAAGGTATAACCCTTGAGGCGCTGCTTGGTCTTCGACTTGGGGTCTATTATGACAGCGGGCACAAAATAGATGCCCGCATCGCCGAGAACGGCATAACGTTTGTCTTTGTGGATGCTGAGGTCTACACTATGGCCCTCGCCGACATACTCCACAATCTGGGTCACGGTCTGCTGCGTGAGGTCAGCCACACGCACACGGAACAAGAAGTCCTCCATGCCGAGAATGTCCAGTGAATAGCTCTGGTACGAGTTGGCGGCATCGTGGGTGGCATGCACCGAATAGGCCGAGAAACGCCCAAGGTTGTAGTTAGAGGTATAGACCAGTGTCTTCTCGTCCTGTCCGAAACTCACGTTGGCTTCGGCAAAACCGGTATTCACCTCCTTGCCGAGATTGCGTGGGGTGCTCCAATGAGTCCAGTCTTCGACACTGCTGCGTGTGGATACGTAGATGTCGCCATAGCCAAGGCCGCGGCTGTCTGTGATAAAATAGAGGGTCTTGAGGTTTCGACTAAGTATGGGGCTACGCTCGCTGTATGCTGTATTGATGTCCTTGCCTAGGTTGATGGCAGCACCCCAGCCGTTCTGGGTATAGGGCACAAAATAGATATCCGAAGCCATGGCGGTGTCGCCATGGAAGATGGCACCCGAAGGCTGCAGGTTCTGTCCGTTGGGACGATCCGAGGCGAACAGCAATCCACTGCCGTCAGGCAGCATGTAGGCATCAGTCTCAATGTAATCGCTGTTGACAGGATAGGGCGGGATGTCGGTCACGCGCCACTCGTCACCCTCCTTCTCGGCAATCCATATATCGCCTGCACTGCCCAGCAGCATGCGCTTGCCGTCGGCATAGAAGCCGAAGATTGTAAGTCCCTCGTTGTCGGTATTCGAGAAACGCACGTCGCCGGCAGGACGCCAGTTGACGCCGTCCTTGACAGCATAGCAGATGCGGCGGCTGGGGCCGTTGACACGGGTGTAGTACATCCTGTTTTCGGTTGCGTTGTACGATGGATTATTGATGTTGTAGGTCGCCGTGAGCACCGGCACGGGACGACGTCCTGTGGCACCGGCGGCGAGGATATTCTTCAATTCCTCATACTCGCTGTGGCTCTCCTTGTCGAAGCACAGGTCAAACTGCCGCACACGGTCCAATGCACCCTTGTAGTTGTGCAACGCCAACTGCGACTGTATCATGCGCTGTAGCGGCACAAAAGCGATGCGCTTGCCAGTCATCTGGCGCACATAGTTGGCATATTTGGGGTAGTCCACCTCGATGAAATCTTCCATCAGGTTGATACGGTCAATCTTCTCGGCACGCTGCATATCGGCCTCTACGGCACGCGGATATGGGAAGTCGGGGTTCTGGTCGCTGAAAGCCTTGATGGGAGCCACATTACCCTCTTCGGCATGCCACGAATAATAGCGGTTGTAGACGTCGTTATAGTATTGGTCGAGCTTGAAGCGCGAGAGGTAGAGACGAGCAGCCTCGATGCTATGCTCTTCGTTGACAAGACGGCGCAACTGGGCGAGGGCGCGGTCGGCCAGGTCATTGTCGGCATTGGAGTCGACAAAGTCGGCATATTCACGCGGCGTGCGGAGCGAGTTGTACTTTACCTCCAGCAGCGACGCCAGCTTCTCGCGGGCCTGCAAGTGCTCATCGCTCGACGGGTAGCGGCGCAGGAAATCGTTGTAGCCGGCAATGGTGTTGCGTCCCGAGGCGTCGGCATAAGCCAGACGGCTCTTCTGCTTCTCGGCGGCACGCTGCACCGAGGGACTCAGCGGGAACTTGGCGGCCACAGTGTCCACTCCCGACTCGGAAGTGATGCCCTCAAAGAGGCCAGGGGCAAGACGCGACAGTCGCTCTTCCATCTGTTCCGACTCACGTGTGCCGGGGTATATGTCGATGAAGTGGTAGTACGACTCGGCAGTGCCCTTGCGCAAATCTTCGTCATAGACCTGATTGATGCGGCGCTGGCGCAGCAGACGCACAAGCTCTATGTCTATGCCGAAGGCGTCAAGGTATGTGTCAAGCTCCACACGGCTCATGTCCGTGCGCACCTCTAGGGTGTTGTAGGCAGCATCACTGATAGCCTGCTTGGTCTGGCGTATGGTGGTGAGGGTGATGTTCTTGCGGGCCAGACGGGTGAGCTCGCCAAGACGGTCCTCTTCGAGCAGCACTATATGACGTGCCTCGGCACGTTGTATGTACTTCATGGCCATGGGCAGGTTGCGCATGGGATGCGAGTTGTCGAAATAGAACTGCGCCATGTTGTACAGGTTCTCCACATTGTCGGGCTCCTTGGCATAGGCCTTGTTCAGCCGTGTGAAGCGGTCCTCGTAGTCGCCCATGGCATCTTCGGGCGTCACCTGGGCCATTGCCGTTGCCATCATCAAGCAACCCATAACAGTCATCAATAGTTTCTTCATAGCTGACTACTTTATTGATTCCAAAATGTCATTAAATTCAAATTCCATCTCCTTGAAGGTGTCCTTGGTGGTCTCCAGACGGAACTCCACAGTGGCGTCGCCGTCCTTGAAATAGGTCATCATGAACTGGTAGTCCTTCTGGTCCGAGGGGTTGGTATAGGCCCCCACATAGCCCAGTCCTCCACGCTTGGGAAGGCCGGCACCGTGGGTGTACTCGTTGAGCGACTGGAAAGGCTGCTGCATGTAACGCTCATAGGCCAATTCGTAGATGTCGCCCTCATAGTCCTCATGGACATAGATACGTAGGAACGGCAATACAGTGTCGCCTTCGTCGTCCAGCAACAGCTGTCCGACATAACAGTAGAGGTACACATCGGCACCGTCTTCCAGTTGGAAGGTGCGCAGATAGCGCCAATCGTCGCCGTTGAGGCGGAAGGTCACCTGCGTGCCGGGGATGCCTATCTGGGCATTGGCCACTACAGGCACGGCCAACAACAGGGCCGTCAAAATGATTCTGAAGTATCGTTTCATCGCTCTGTGATTTCTTGGTAGAACTTTATCAATAGTCGCGAGAGCTTCCTCTCGTCGTATTCTTCAGCCACCAGCCGGGCAGCAGCCTCCCCTACCCTGTGGCAGTAGTCGCCGTCGGCCACAAGGCGGCCAATCTGGCGTGCAAACTGCTCAGCGCTGTCGGCAATAAGGAGGTTCTCTCCATCGGTATAATCGATGCCCTGGGCACCCACCGTGGTGGTCACCACGGCCTTGCCCATCGACATGGCTTCTATTATTTTCACCCGCATGCCACTGCCACTGAGCAACGGCACAACATTGATCTGCTTGTCGGCAATGAACTCCCGGGCATCGGGCACCTCGCCGACAACAGTCACTCCTTCTACCTCTGCCTTCAGGAGCGTTTCGGGCATCTTGCGTCCGGCAAGGTACAGCCGTGCCTGCGGCACCTCGCGCCGCACCACGGGCCACACCTCTTCCAGCAGCCACCGCACCCCTTCCTGATTCGGCATCCAGTCCATCGCTCCAATGTGATAAAGACTGAGGGTCTGAGGGTCTGAGTGAACAGGGCCCTGGATGGGAGTATCTGTTGTAATTCCAAAAGGAACCACCACCACGGGACGCCGGCAGCCGTTACCACGGAAATAGTCGGCGTCGTTCTTGGTGATACACACAACGCCATCGTAGTCGTTAATATGTTCCAGCTCGTAGGCCCGCAACGTCAACGCCAGATGTTTGATGTACCAACGTTTCATACCGAAACTCATACTCTCCGCCATTCCTCGCCATATGAGGTGCTCCACATTGTGGGCTCGGAGCACGACCTTGGCTTGCGAATATCTGCGTATCAGTGGCACATATGGTGTCAGGAAGATGCTCTCCACATGCACCACGTCGAAAGCCTCGGCCTGCAGCACCTCGCGAAGCCTCTTCGCAAAGGCTTCACTGCGATATCGCTTCACGTTGTACGACTCGCCGCAGAGCAATGCCACGCCTGCCGGCACAGCCTTGACACCGAGGTCCACGTACACCGACTCGATACCGGTGGCCTCTCGGTAGGCCTCTGGCAACCGGTCTGCCCGCAACGGATGCTTGTCGGTCTCCACCGTCAGCACCTTCACCTCACAGCCCTCGCGCAGCAACCCTTGTGTGATGCTGTCCATAGCCATCGTGCCGCCGTCAACCGGCGGATACGGGGGCTTTATGCAGAGCTGGAGGACTTTCATGAGTCTTAAGCTGTAAGTCTTAAGCTGTGAGTTTTAAGCTGTGAGTGGAAATCATTCGTAATGCGCAAGCCACTTAAAACTTAAAACTTACAGCTCACAACTGTTTTTTATTCTTTCGGCAGCGCTTTGAAGCCGTAGCCGAGGATCTCACTGCTTTCCATGATATTGACGAAAGCCTTGGGGTCAAGGCGATGCAGGTTGCTCTTGAGCTTCACCATGTCGGCACGGTCGAGGGTGACATATATCATCTTGCGTTCGTTGCCTTGATAGAGGCCTGTGCCCACCAGCAAGGTGCCGCCACGCTGCAGGTCGTTGAGGATATAGTTGCGCACAGCCTCCATCTCATCGGTGACGATGAACATGGTCTTGTAGCTCTTCATGCCATCGACCACCATGTCGATGACCTTGCCCTCGATGTAGATGATGATGATGGAATAGATGGGCAGGCGGATGTCGCCGAAGGCAATGAAGGTGCTGATGGTTATGATACCGTCGACAATCATCACCAGAGTGCCGAGACTGATCTTGGTGTACTTGTGGATAATCATCGAGATGATGTCCGAGCCGCCACTGGTGGCACCACTACGGAAAATCATGCCGATAGCCACGCCATATATGAGGCCTGCCACCACGGTGTTGAGGATATAGTCGGGCTTGAACCAGACGCCATGTTCCTTCAGCGCCACAAAGCCATCGAGGCTGGCGGGCTCAGAGAAAAGCACAGCGCCGTCATGTATGACAGGAACGTAGCCCCACACCAACTCGAGCAGATAGGTAAAGCCGAAGATAAGGAACGTGGAGATGATGGTCTTCAATCCGAACTTGGGTCCGAGAATCCAGGTGCCTATGAGCAGCAGAGGCACATCCATGCAAATGGCATAGAGAGCAATACGGCCACCCCACAGGCTGCTGAACACGTTGGAGAGACCATAGGTGCCACCGGGAGCCATCAGGTAGGGGTTCACAAACATCACGTCGCCAATGGCGAACAAGGCACTACCGGCGATAAGCAGGCAGTAGGACCACACTTCTTTTTTCCAGTCTTTTTTTATAATTGTTTCTGTCATATTAGGTTGATATTTAATACATAAAAAGCACACCCCACTATGGGGTCGAACTGCAAAGTTACACTTTTTTTTCAAATAAGTAAAAACTAGGAAAATAAAAAAGAGCGATAGACGGGGTTCGAACCCGCGACCTGCGGCTTGGGAAGCCGCCGCTCTGCCAACTGAGCTACTATCGCATAGACACGTCGAGTGCCAAAAAATCGGTTTAATAACGATGCCACAACACTATTATTGTGCGGCACCAATTATTTTTTCAAATATCCCCTAGATTCAACCCTCACTATTCACTAATCACTATTCACTAATCACTATTCATACTCGTACTTGCCGTTCTCGCTCTCCACAGTCACCTGCGCCTTGGGGCCCTCCTCGACACAGCCTACAATGCGGGCGTCGACATCGAAGCTCTTGGCGATGTCGATGATGCCACGGGCCGTGGCCTCGTCGGTGTAGAGCTCCATACGGTGTCCCATATTGAACACCTTGTACATCTCTTGCCAGTCGGTGCCGCTCTCGTCGTGTATCATCTTGAACAGCGGAGGCACCGGGAAGAGGTTGTCCTTCACCACATGCAGCGGGCGACCGCCGATGAAGTGCAGCACCTTGGTCTGCGCTCCGCCACTACAGTGTATCATGCCGTCAATCTTCGGACGGTACTCGTCGAGCACCTTGCGGATAATGGGCGCATAGGTTCTAGTGGGCGAGAGCACCATGTGGCCTGCGTCAACACCCGGCACCTCGGTGGGGTCGGTGAGCAGCTTCGAGCCGCAGAAGACAACACTGTCGGGCAAGTTCTTGTCGTAGCACATGGGGTATTTCTCGGCATATACATGCGAGAAGACGTCGTGGCGCGCCGAGGTGAGACCATTCGAACCCATACCGCCGTTGTATGCGGTCTCATATGTGGCCTGGCCGAACGAGGCAAGACCCACAATGACATTGCCAGCCTTGATATTGGCATTGTCAACCACGTCGGCACGACGCATGCGGGCCGTCACCGTGCTGTCCACGATGATGGTGCGCACCAGGTCGCCCACGTCGGCCGTCTCGCCGCCTGTGAGCACCATGTCGATGCCCATGTCGCGCATCGTCTGGCAAAACTCCTCGGTGCCGTTGATCACGGCCGAGATCACCTCGCCGGGCACCAGCTGCTTGTTGCGGCCTATGGTTGAACTGAGCAATATGTGGTCCAAGGCTCCGACGCACAGCAGGTCGTCGGTGTTCATCACTATGGCATCAATGGCTATGCCTTTCCACACACTCAAGTCGCCGGTCTCCTTCCAATACATGTAGGCCAGGCTGCTCTTGGTGCCGGCACCGTCGGCATGCATAATGTTGCAATACTCCGCGTCGCCGCCCAGAAGGTCCGGTATTATTTTGCAGAAAGCGTTGGGATAAAGACCTTTGTCGATATTCTTGATGGCGTTGTGCACATCCTCTTTCGTGGCGGAAACACCACGCTGGTTGTATTTGTCCATAGTCATGTTTTTCAGTGTATGAAATCGGGTGCAAAATTACGAACTTTTAATGGATTGGCAAAAATAATTTACCATGGTATCGAATAAATACGTATATTTGCAAAACAACCACAACTGGAAAAGACAACCCAAAGAAATATTAATCAACAAATTAAACAATAAAAGTTATGAAGAAAACATTACTCACCATTCTCGCTGCTGCCCTCTGCATGCCCATGTTCACTTCGTGCGACATCAGCGACATCATGGAGTCCGGCGCCCTCGGCACCATCACCCTCACCACCAGCCAAGCCGCCAACGGCGACCAGCTCTACGCCGACGACAGCACCATCACCTTCAAGTCGGGCCTGTGCAACATCAACCACCGCGACATCCACATCGATGTCGACACCCTCGGCGTGGACTACGACACCACCCTGCTCAACGTCAATGCCGGCACCATCATCCTCGGTGTCAACGGCGTGAACGTCATGGAGAACACCGCCAACATCGACTGGCCCCTCTTCGGCCTCAACCTGCGCGACACCGCAGTGGGAACCTATCACTTCTTCCTGCCCGTACAGACCTTCGCTTTCCTGAACTTCCTCGACACCACCAGCATCAACAGCCTCGTCGCCACTGGCCTCACCTTCCAGAGCCTGCCCTTCAACCTCTTCGCCGTGGCCTCCACGCGTGACGAGTACTACATCGGTTACAGCGGTTCTGTGACCGTCACCTCCTTCGGCAGCGAAGGCAACATGGTGGAAGGCACCTTCAACAACGTCAAGGCCTACTATGTCACCACCGACAAGCTCCGCGAGATGATTGCCCTCGGCGCAGCCGAATGGAACACCCGCACCCTCGCCAGCGAGCTGCCCACCATCACCTTCAACGGCGACTTCACCAGCCGCCGCGTCAACATGACTTCGGCCATCAACCGCGTCAACGAACTCGATGAAATCGAGGTAACGAAATAACGATCACCACAAACACATAAAAAAAAGCCGGGCTTCGCAGTCCGGCTTTTCTTTTTACGCATCTGCGCAGTTATTGTTTCACAATGCGCCGCACGGCACCGTTGCACTGCAACAGGTAGACGCCCGCAGACAGGGCCTTGACGTCGAACACCACGGGACCTTCGGCTGCCATCAGTTCGCGGCCGCTGATGTCGCTCAGCGTCACACGTCCCTCGGCCTCAACGGTCAGATGGTCGGTGGCCGGGTTGGGATAGACAGCGACAGAAGGCACGTTGCGGTCGTCAATGCCGCCATGCACATGGAAAATGGCGGTGAACGTGGTGTCGGATGTCACGACAAACGTACGCGGGTTGTCCTCTACATTGTCGTTCCACCATTCAAAAACGTACATGCCAGTTGGAATAGCCTCTATGGTCACCACACTGTTTGCCATGTACCGGCCGCTTCCTGTCACAGAGCCCATAGTGCTGTCGTTGCACAGCACGGTGACGGTATACCACACCGTGTCGTCGTCTCCGACGCTGTCAGCCTCGAAGTGGGCCGTCACAGTGACGTCAGAAGTGACAGCGAAGGTGAAGGGGTTGTTGGGGACAATATTGGCATATCCGGGAACGACCGACCAGCCGACGAAATGGTAGCCCTCGGCGGCAGTGGCCGTGACGGTGAACATGTCGGCACTGTCGACAACAGTCTCGCCGGCAGGACTCACGCTGCCCATAGTGGTGTCGCACTGCACAGCGACGGTGTAGCGCACGGTGTCGGCAACGGGGCCGGGAGCAGGTTCGGGCATCGGGGCGCTGAGGTTCACATGGTACACCTTGACGGTGACGCCGTCCTCGGCAGTGACGGTGATGGTCACCTGCGCCGTGCTGTCGGTGAGGCGGCTGGTGGCGACGACAGGCGTGGCATCGGCGGCCTGTGTCTGCACGGCGACAACGGCAGCCGAAAGGGCTGCAGTGTCGGCAAGGACCACGTCATAGTCGAGCACCCCACGGTTGAAACCGTCAACAGTAGTGCCGTTGAGGGTGATGTCGGTGAGCCAGGCACTGTAGATGAACTCTATGTCGTCGATCGAGAGCGAGTCGTTGGCGCTGCCGCTGCCGGCAACACCATTGGTGGTGATGTTTATCAGTATGTAGTTGGCCGTCGAGATACCGTTGTAGCTGAACGGCACCTTCACCTGCTGCCACTGCATCGATGAGGCCGACGAAGTGGTACGCACAAAGTTCGCCGTAGCCGTGCCGCAATACAAGGCGGGGTTGTTCTCGTCGTTGGGCGCACGGAAATTATTGTTGCCATGTATTATGGCCTTGACCTGTCCCTGCGAGCTGGCACTGGCAGCGTAGTAGCTCACCCACACATACATCGAGTCGGGTGTGCCTGTGAAGGGCTGGCAATGGCTGCTGTTATCGCGCTGCGTATAGTTGTAGTTTTCCGAACTCGACGCCGACATGCCGCCGGCATGCACACGCCCCGTGGTCATGTTGCCGTTGGCCACAATGCCGAAAATAGACGTGGAATAGATGGTCAGGTAGCTGCTGCCTGCCGCGCCCGGACGACCGCCGTTGCGATGGTAGTGGTGCGGACTGCTGGCCAGACTGGCAAAGCTTCCGTCGCTGGTAGCAAAGGAATTCCAATGCGTAGGTTCAGCGGTAATCGACGTGCCGTCCCACTGCTCAAAACCCGGGTTCGGCAGTTGGTACTGCGCCCGTCCCACGACGGCAAATGCCAACAATGCAATAGCAAATAATAGACTTTTTCTCATTCTGTAAAAGTATTTGTTAAACTAGTTTAAAATATTTTTCTGTTTCCAATAACGCCTTCTCGCGGATATTATTGTATTCACTCCGGCGGCGCCTCCGCCATGGCCGCGCCAGCCGATTCTTCACTCTTCACTCTTAACTCTTCACTCTCAGCGGCTGCGCCAGTCGGCCCTTCACTCTTCACTCTTAACTCCTCACTCCCAGCGGCTTCGCCGCCGAGGGGCACCCACACGCTCTCGCTCCACTGCCCGTCGAGGCTCTGCACCAGCAGCCACATCTGCAGCTCCTCGCCCACGAACTTGTCGGGCAGGGCCACCGCCACCTTCTTGTCCTTGCGGAAGGCAGGCTTCGACATCAGGCTCCGCCTCAGCCCCGGCGCATACACCACCAGGCGCACCAGGTCGTGGCTGTAGCCGCGCCCCTTGTCGTATCTCACCTCCAGCACGTTGTGCTCCTTCAGCTCGCTCCGCGCCGACTCCACCGGCGCCACGTCGCCCATGCTCAGCCTCAGGCTCCACCAGTCCACCTCGAACACACCGCCCGCAACTTCGCTGGGCTGGTTCGCTCCACTGCGGCCGCGCTCCACCATGCTGAAAGCACCCTGGTTGACGCTCACGAAGAGGTTGTAGCTCGTCATGCCCATCTGGCGCGCCATGTCGCTCATGCTGGGCACTATGGCGTCGCGCAG
>ONDE01000019.1 GCA_900316515.1 uncultured Bacteroidales bacterium
AATGATGAATGATGAATGATGAATGAGGAACGGGATCGGTAATGATGAATGAGGAATGATGAATGATGAATGAGGAACGGGATCGGTAATGATGAATGAGGAATGATGAATGATGAATGAGGAACGGGGGGGAGAGGATCTAAGATGTCAAAGAGCTTTTGTGGTCGAAATCACGATGCAAAAGTACAACCTTTGCATTGCGGTCTACGAATTTTTCTTAAAAAACATTTAAGTGTCTGCCATTGAGTGGTATATGTGAGCCGGTGTTACAGTGTTACAGTGTTACAGTTCATTTTTATGGTATCGAATAACCAAAAAAAAACTTTTATATTTATTATATATATAATATATTATATATATAATAAATATAAAGAGTAATTTTGACACTATAGAATAGCGTCACAACAACTGTAACACTGTAACACTGAAACGCTGTAACGTTTTTGTCAATTCAAAAATAATATGTAACTTTGCAAATCGAAAGTTATAACATAAAAAGACTGAAGTATGGCTACCAAGAAAAAGATTGATGTGGCACTGATTTATGACTTTGACGGGACGCTCTCGCCGGGCAACATGCAGGAATTCGGCTTTGTGCAGGCGATAGGCAAGAACCCCGATGCTTTCTGGCAGAAGACCGTCGAGATGGCCACCAGCAACGACGCCAGCGGAATACTGTGCTACATGTACCTGATGCTTCAGGAGGCGAAGGCCTGCGGCATCTCGCTGAAGCGCGACTCGTTCCGCAAGTTCGGCTCTGAGGTGGAGTTGTTCAAGGGGGTGGAGGAGTGGTTCGCGCTCATCAACCAGTATGGGAAGTCGAAAGGCATAAACATCAAGCACTACATCAACTCGTCGGGGTTGAAGGAGATGATTGAGGGCACCCCGATAGCCAAGCGCTTCGAGAACATCTATGCCTGCTCGTTCCTCTACAACGTCGATGGCGTCGCCTACTGGCCTGCTGTGGCGGTGGACTACACCACGAAGACGCAGTTCCTCTTCAAGATCAACAAGGGGATACGGGAGATAAGCGACAACAAGAGGATCAACGAGTATGTGGCCAAGGAGGACCGTCCCATACCTTTCGAGCGGATGATATACATGGGCGATGGGGAGACGGACGTCCCCTGCATGAGCGTTGTCAAGGAGCAGGGCGGCCACTCCATCGCCGTCTATGGCAACCGCAAGAAGAAGGCTGTGGCCGAGCGCCTGATACGGGAGAACCGCGTGAACTTCGTGTGCAAGGCCGACTACACGGAGGGCTCGGAGATACACACCACCGTGAAACTCATCCTTGACAAGATACGCGCTGACTACGACTTCCAGCAACACCTGTTGTCACAACGGCACAAGGTAATTTTATAGAGTTTTGGGCCGTCGCCTGCGGAGGCGGCAACGGTAGCAGGCCTTACGATGACTAAACAGTAAGGTTTCTGCAATAATCAATCCCGCCGCATGGTGCTAATGCATCATGCGGCGGAAGTCTGAATTATATATGAATATGGAAAACTTAAAGCAATATGCCGTCGGCTGTATCCTGCACGGCGACGCGAAAGACCCGCAGCGTGCACTCGAGGAGCTGTGTGGCAAAGAGAAGATAAGCTCGCCTGCGATGAGGAGAATAGGATTTGCTGCGTAATTCAAAAATATTTCGTATCTTTGCACTCGCATTTAGAGCCTAATGCCACATTGCATTGGGTGAGAATACTGCAATATCAAGGATATGAAAGAGATAATGACTGGTTATGGAAAGGTTCTCCTCTTTGACAACGACGAGGAGTTCGAAGATTTCGCGGTTGCGAATTATGCATATATAGAAATGGATGCACCAGTGCGTCCGAGAATTATGCCTGGCGGATACACAGAAATGTATCAGAAATGCGTGGAAGAGGGCGTGAAGTTCGCCTTTAACGAGGATTATGACTCCAAGATCGAGAGGCGCCAATGTGTTAGCAAACGGGTGCCCGTCGTGGGAGAGAATGTGCGACGCGGCACTACCGTAACGGTGCAATTGCCCGTGACGGTATACTGCTATGACCCTGTAGGCAATATCATCTATGGCGGAGATGACTAAGCGTTGTCTGCATCAGCTGTTGGAAGATAATAATTTTGAAATTTTCAGAAAAGTGACTATTTTAGTTAGTGGTCAGTGGTTAGTGCGAACTTATTAAACTTTTATGCCTATGACAAGCCCATATGAAGGAAAGAGCGACAAGGAGTTGTCGGAAATGATGAAAGTCGCCAGACAGGAGATGAGCAAGTACAAGCAACTGCTCAACAAAAGTACTGAAAAGGCCGAGCGCCACGAGTTGCAGATGAAATACAACGAGGCCAAAGCGGTGGTTGACGGTATCAAGGAATACCGCCAATACTGGGATTTGCTGGATAGAGAGTACATCTCGGCGATGGTTGACGACTAGAAGATTTATGGAAGAGGATATTTACAAGGAGTTTCCCGTCGTTGTGGCGGCGAACAAAGAGGATTTGGCCGCACAGTTGGCCAAGATGGAGCCGCAGCCGGAGAAGTATGTAGTGCAGATTCCCGACGGGGCGACGGAGGTGACGGACGAGGCCTTCGACACCACGTGGGACGACGGGGATGAGGCGCTGGGTGCGGTGGGGTTTGTCATTCCCGACTCGGTGAGCCGCATCGGGGAAAGGGCTTTTGCAGGATGCGAGCACCTTCAGGAGCTCATATTGCCGGAAAGTGTCGCTCATATTGGCGAGCGGGCTTTTGCGGGCTGCATACAGCTGTACCGTCTTGCACTCCCCACCGAGTTGGAAACTATAGGGAAGGATATCTTCAAAGGCTGCAAAAGTCTGACGAAGATTAAGCTGCCCAAGACTGTGGCCTCCAAGCCCACGCACTTCTCGGGGAGATGGGTGACATTCAATTATCCTCTGGGTCTCGATAAGTCGCCTGCACCATTAGGCGAGAACTACGACACCCCGACGACGACCCCCGACGACCTACAGCGGTATGTCGGTCTGCTGGACGAGAATAAGATTGTGCTCGCCGACTATGCCGAAGTATACGATGTCGGCCACAAAGGCTGCCATGCAGATGACCCCATCGTGATCAATGATATTGAAGACTATGTGGAGATTGAGTATGCCATTGCTGAGGGTCTGTTGGGCGTGTGGACGAACCGCCAGTGCCGTTTCCACCTACTCGGTCAGCGGCTGATGCGTTGTGGAAATCGCAAGATTGACTGTCTGACTTACAGAGTAGAACGCCCCTCGGGTGACATCGCCGAGGAAAGCTATTATTTTGACATAACAGCAGGCTTCGAGGCGAATTAAGGCTAAGGGATATTAAAAGAAAAAATATGAAAGAACTTTCGAAATCGCGTTGCTCGGCTTTCTGCCGCAAATCCTCTTTAAAAGAGGACCTCGCTCTGGTCTTCGACGAGGACCTCAGCACGAGGCCGCTTAAGTGGCACAACTGGGCGGATATTCTGATTATCGCAATGATTGTGCTCAGCACGGTAGCGGTGTTTCTGGGCACCTTTGAACTGTCGCCTGCCTGGCAGCGGGTGCTGAAGGTCGTCGACTGGGTGGTGATGGCGTTCTTCACCGTCGAGGTGTCGCTGCGCATCTGGTGTGCCGACCTGATAGACCCGAAATACAAAGGATTCTGGGGCCGTGTGCGCTACTGCTGCTCGTTCTACGGCCTCATCGACTTCCTGGCCACCTATCCCGTATGGCTCGGGATGGCGTTCCCGCTGATGCCGGCCAAGCTGTTCCAGATCTTCCGTGTGCTGAGGGTTGCCCGCCTGTTCCGTGTGTTCCGCTACATGAAAGCCTTCCGCTTCCTTGGCGAGGCTGTCAGCAGCAAGAAACGCGAGATGTTCGTATCGCTGATGTTCTTGATCATAGTCACCATCGTCCTCTCCTTCATCCTCTTCCTGGTGGAGCACAGTGCCAACCCCGAGATGGTGGGCGACGGCTGGCGCTCTATCGTGTGGTCGTTCGCCAAATATATCGGTGACCCGGGCAAGATTGTCGACGAGCCTCTGCTGACCACGGGCGGAAGGATCATCTCGTTCCTGGTGGGTATCATGGGCATTGCCATTTTCGCCGTGCCCATCGGGTTGCTGAGCTCGGGCTTCTCGGAGGCCATCGAGAAGGATTCGCGCAGCGAGGAACTCAAAGACTACCGTCTGCGCCTGCTGAAAGCTTTTAAGCGCATTCATTCGAACGATTTCAGAGCTTATCTTGGGAAGGAGGCCGTTAATCCCGATGGCACCAACAAATACTATTTTGTGCCCAACATGATCCCCGTCACAAGGTTGGAGGTCAAGGGAATAAAAAAAGAGGACGTGATAGATGTGGTCAACGAGTTCCCTGAATTCCGCCTGAAGAATATGGCCTCGGCAATGAGTACGGAAGAGCATCCCGACGACCGTCTGGTAGTAGAGCATTTCCCCCTGAACACCGACTATGGATGCAAAGTTGACCGCGGGTCGAACATCACCATTGTCTGCACGACCAGTCGCAACGAGGTGGGTATCGGCTGGTTTGCCTATTATCTGGCCAAAATGGGCGGTTTCAACTATATCAGTAAGGAGTTGGAAGTCGACCCCGAGGATGGAGACTCGTTCTATGCCATAGGCAACCAGATCAAGGTCGACGGAATGACCAAAGAGGAGCTTGAGAAAGATCCCAAACTCTATGGCAAGGAGCTGAAGTTATATCGTCTTAAATACGAACGAAGAGAGGCATTTCTCAAGGATTTGGAAAGTATGTGCGGCGGAGAAAACCGTTGGTGCATCATGTTGTTGTCGGCCATAAAGAATTCGAACAACACCGACGACTTTCATTTCTCCCACACGAAGAAGGACGGCGCCGACCCGACGGTGATGGATACGGCCACCTACCAGAGCCTCTTCGACGCCTTCCGCGCCAAGATGCAGAACGAGTTCCAGTTGTCGGCCGTGCAGACCACGCGTTACCCGCTGTTGCCCAGTAATTTGGCATACAAACTCAAAAAAGACGGATGCAATGTGAATGCCTTTACCATCAGGATGTCGAGTCAGCTCATCTGTTTCGACGCAAGGGTTCACGCTGTGCTATATAGGATGGCCGAGGTGTTGAACGGGCAGTTGCAGGGACAAGGCATGCTCGATGCCGACCTCAAAGACTTCGCCAAGCAGACGTTCGGGTACCCGGAGGTCGAGGTGAAAGGTGAAAGGGAGTGGCTAATGATGAATGTTGAATGAGGAATGATGAACGGGGGGGGGATTAATGATGAATGTTGAATGAGGAATGATGAACGGGGGGGGGATTAATGATGAATGAGGAATGAGGAATGATGAACGGGGGGGGATTAATGATGAATGAGGAATGGTGAATGATGAACGGCGAATTTAACGAATTGAACAGCCTCACCCCCCAGCCCCCTCTCCTAAAAAGAGAGGGGGAGCAGGAACTGGTCAATTACAAGCGAATTACTCGAATTTGTGTTTGGTGGGTAATGGGTAATGGTTTGCTCCACGTTGGTCGCAGGCCGTGTCTCCTACGGAGCCAGGTAGAAAGGTTAATGATTAAGGTTTAAAGATTAAAGATGTCGTATAATGGACAAGAAAGAGATATCAAAGATTATAGAGTTGGTTTTTGCCTTGGCGGCGAAGACGGTAACCCGGCTGAAAGCCGAGAAGAAAGCCACTGGCGATTACAGCAAGACGGTGACGTTCGAAGAGAAGGGCTATGAGATACAGTTCGAAGCTTTGCAATATCGTGGCGGCTATCCTCCGATATCAGTCAATCTAACCTTTTCCGTCACTGTGTTGCGTGGCGGCGAGCGGCTGATGCTTTGCCATGTGATGCCGATTAAGAACAAATGCGATTATTTCCTAGACAGGGAGAACCGTGACGATAAATTCAAACTGTGGGCCGTGGTGTGCGACAAGAGCAAGGTGAAACCGCTTTTTCGTTCGGGCGACACCATCTGCATCGCCAACAATCAGAAGGCAGCATTCGCCAAAGCAGAGATTCTCTCGGAAGAGATTGAATACACGCGGTTTGCCGACACTGTCACCCGGAAACTGCGAATGACCAAGGAACTTGGGCATCCCGAGACCTTGGCCTATGAAACGGGATACCCAGCGCAGGTGGCCACCTATGTGGCCGACGAGAGCACCGAGGAATATTTCGGTGGGAAGAAGACTTTGGAGAAAGACATTGAGGTGTATTGTAAACTCGAGCCCGTGGAGCAGGATGGTCTGGTGTGGTATGAATATATACGCGAAGTGGTGTCGAGCAATAGTTCGATCGATTTGACTACACCCCTCACCGAGGCGGAAGTGACGATGCGACTCAAGGAAAAAGCCCTTGAAAGGCTGCTCGAGGATTGCCGAGGCGAGTTTTGCTATGGCGACCCCAGGGTGCAGAACTACAAGAAGCATTATCTCATCCTGGGCGAGGCCCTTATCGACAGGATACACGATGTGTACTTGGCGTGGTTGAAAGAGAACTGCACGACATTTGCCCAAGATGCCCAGAGTGGCGAGTTCACAGGCATCGCCATCGACTGGATGGGTAAAGAGGAGCAGCAACCTGATTTTTCCGACTATCTGCTCTCGGGCGAACTTCCTCCATTCCCCGAAATAGTAAATGTGGCGACGAACTTTGAAAACACCGTAAACGGAATTTTGAACAGTTACAATAAAATTCAGTTCATTACACTTTTCGACGGGCATGGAACACGTCTCATTTCTGAGTATGGATTATATGACAAGAACGAACAAACCTTAAAGAAATGCACCAAAACAGTTGATGGAGTAGAAAGAAACGCCATTGAATTTTACTACAAAGACGATGATTTTCTTCCTTGCGAGGGGTATGCCATTGAATTTGAAGATCATTACGACATTATTTTTGATGAAGAAAACAGCGACATAATAAGGATTGACAAACGATTAGGAATCGCTATACCAATCCGCGTCGAAGATGAAAAAGACGAAAAATTAAGCAAGACAATGGTTTGGTTAAGCAACAAATATCGCCGCTAATCGTTCATTATCAAGATAACAGGCAAACATCTTCTGCGTTGCGTTTGATATAATTAAATCATAAAACCTCACGATGTAAAGGCTATCGTCCTAAAAAATGGCAAAGAAACAATTCAGTGTTGAAGTTCTCGCAGATAGCACCTTTGAGATTGAAGTGGCGGCAATCGACAGCGAAAAATACGATATCGGCAAGATGAAGGAAGAAGATGTCGACGCCCTGATGAACGATAGCGAGTATATCGTTCAATGCGGTCTTGGAGATGAATGGGATGGGAGATTCGAGCTGAAAGTCTACAATGAGAACGATCGGGTGGTCTTCAAAAGCAATGATTTTAGCGATTTTCGATTCATCGTTCAGTCGGACGTGACCGAGGACGAAGATTTCCCCACATCGGTCGACCCCAAGAACGCCACAACGGTATGGGAGAAACGTTGGACGGAAGACGGCAACGGACAGGAGCCGGGAATATACGCCGTTCGCCGCCATTCGCCACAAAGAGTGTGGTTTAACTTCGTTGTTGAGGACGAGAAGTTCGACCCGAGCAAGCTGTTGTTCGTGTCCAACCGGAAGCTGAAAGGGTTGTTCTATGACTATATGTCCGACCCCTATCATATTTTCTATGGCGACAAGTTTGTGGAAGCGGAGGTGAATGAAGAATATTCCGAATATGGCTACACAGACTTCATTATGGAAAAGACCGAAGATGGATGGTGGGAAGAGATTCGAGAAATATAGACAATAATAAACATAAAAACCTCACGATGTACAGGCAATCGTTGTTAGGCTTATGGCAAAGTATGAAGTTAGAGACGGAGTGGGAATTATTCCCGCGGGGACAACAATTATTGAAGAAAATGCCTTCAAGGATAACAAGGAACTTGTCAGTATCGTCATCCCCGACTCGGTGACGGAGATTGAATTTGCCGCCTTCAATGGCTGCACTGGCTTGACGAGCATCGTCATCGGCAATTCGGTGACGGAGATTGGAACGTATGCTTTCAAAGACTGCTCGGGACTGGTCGACATCGTTATCCCCGACTCGGTGGCGAAAATTGGGAATGACGCCTTCTATGGCTGTTCAGGCTTGGCCTCCATCAAAGTGTCAGAAGGCAATAAGACATACGATTCACGCGACAACTGCAATGCCGTTATTGAAACTGCAACTAACAAACTAGTAACGGGTTGTGCCACAACCATCATCCCCGACTCGGTGACGGAGATTGAGAAGTCTGCCTTTAACCGCCGCTGGGGCTTGAAGAGCATCGTCGTCCCAGACTCGGTGGAGAAGATTGGAGAGAGAGTTTTCGATGGTTGCACAGGCCTGACCAGCATCAAAGTGGCCGAGGGAAATAAGAAATACGATTCACGCAACGACTGCAATGCCATCATTGAAACTGCGACAAACAAATTGATAGTGGGTAGCGCTAATACCGTCATTCCCGACTCGGTGACTGAGATTGGTGCGGAAGCTTTTTATGGTCGCCCGGGACTGATGAGCATTGTCATTCCTGACTCGGTGACAATGATTGGAAAGAATGCCTTCTATGAATGTACAGGCCTGACGAGTGTTGTTGTCGGCAACTCGGTGACGGAGATTGGGAAGTATGCCTTCTATGACTGTAAGAGCTTGACAAGTGTCGCCATCGGCAACTCGGTGACGATGATTGGGGAGTATGCCTTCCACTTCTGCACAAGCCTGACGAGCGTTGTTATTCCTGACTCGGTGACGGAGATTGGAAAAAGTGCCTTCAATACCTCGGGACTCTGTGAGGTTACCATTCCAAAATCGGTGAAGAAAATTGGCTACGGTGCTTTCCGATATTGTGAGGGATTGAATGCCATCACCCTTCTGTGTCCTATCAACATCACCGACATTATTGTGGAAAGCTCCACACTGGAAACCCTCACGCTAGGGGTTGGCATAAAAAAGATCGATGATGGGGGCATCTCTAATGTGAAGACCATCAATGTCCCCGCCAAGAAGGCTGACTACTACAAGCAGCGCCTGCCGGAGAAGCTGCATGGACTTATCGTGGAATTGCCCACCGAGAAAAAGACAAAGAAATAAGAATCTGCACTTAAAAAAGCGAGAAACCTTTAAACATTACATAGAACCTCACGATGTATTGGGAATCGTAATTGCAGCATGGTTACAATAGACTACCTGAAACAATTGAATATCGTTGCTGATTGGTGCTACGAGGGTGGTGATGATGATTTGAATACGGATTTTTTTACACTCGGAGAGGTATTTGACGAAGAGAGAATCTTGAAATATCTCAACCCAGAAGAAGTGGATTTGGAAGATGAATTCGGTCTTGATGATTTCCAATGTTGTCTACAGGATTTACTTCAGAGCGAATGGGGCGAGAATACGGAGATAAAGACTCTCTGTGTTAAAGATAATACGAATAAAGTACTGATTGAATATTAATTAAAGAACTATGGCGGGTTATGAAGTTAAAAATGGGATAGGCATCATCCCAGAGGGGACAACCAGCATGTCCTCATGTGCATTTAGTGCAAAAATAAATGACAATGCATTAGAGCTGCAATCCGTTTGCATCCCTGATTCTGTGCAAGAGGTTGGACCTCTGGCATTTGAAGGGTGCAAGAATTTGACAAAGGTTGAGTTTCCCGATACTGTAAAAATAATCTGGGGAAGTGTGTTTAAATACTGTGAAAAGCTACCCGAAATCAAGCTTCCCAAGGGACTTGAAAAAATAAGCGATGACACTTTCAATGGTTGCAGTTCACTGAAAAGCGTAGAGATTCCTGAAACCGTAAAACGCATAGGTGACCACGCGTTTGCTTCATGCAAATCACTGACAGCTGTCGCCATTCCAGAAGGAGTTACGGAAATTGGTAATGGTGCTTTTGCAATGACAGGACTCACCTCGGTCATTTTGCCTTCAGCATTAACTAAACTTGGAGCAAGTGCCTTCTGTAACACAGAAATATCGGCAGTTGAAATTCCAGCAGGAGTAAAGAAAATAGATTTCTGCACTTTTGCCAGTTGTGCTAAACTGAAAACTGTCGTTTTGAACGGTCCGAGTAATATCGGTGTAAACGCATTTGAGAAGTGTCCATTACTTGAAACGGTAACCCTTCCTGCGGGTATCAAGGACATTGGCTATGATGTCTTCAAGGGCTGTACGTCCCTGAAGACCATCAATGTTCCCGCCAAGAAGGCCGAATACTACAAAAAACGTCTGCCGGAGGAACTGCACAGTCTCATCGTGGAGCTGCCTGCCGAAAAGAAAAAGTAAGAATCTTCGGTTACCCAACAAAAAGCCCGCCGAGCAGCCGACTGCTCGGCGGGCTTTGTTTTTGCCGAAAGAGGAGCCTCTCGGGTAATATAAAGTTAAAAACTGTTAATGCCTTGAAGTTTTGGGCATTCGTCACTATTTATATAGAGAAAAGCCAAAAATCAAGCATTATGGAAAAGCCAAAAGTCACCAACAACAGCCACCACTCAAGCAACCACGCAATCACGCAATCACGCAATCGCTTTACTCTCCTCTCCGCCATCGAGCGCGTGGTCGAAGGCGCCAAAGACTCGCAGCTGTGCAACCAGTTCTTCATCAACTGCAAGGCGGAGCTGAAGTTCCTCGCCGACAGCTACGGCATCACACCCCGTCAGGCGGCCCTCTTCTGCGCCTGTATGGAGAGAGGTCCCCGCCGCATCGACTTCGATGACCTGGCCTCGTTCCTTGACCTCAACACCATCCGCATCCTCAGCTACGGCAGCGACATCGACGCCCTCGTTCACCGCCGCCTGCTGCGCTACCGCGACGCCAGCGACGAAGACTCTTTCGACGTGCCTCCCATAGTTGTCAAGTCACTCAAGCACAACGAGGTGTACCAGCTGCCCAAACGCACGGGACTCGACGCCGGCAGCATGCTGGAATACATGAATATGTGGTTCGAAGACCTCAACGACGATGCCGTCTCGCCCCGCGAGCTGCTGGACGAGATGACGGCTATGATTGAGGAGAACCCGCAGGTGGCCCTCGCGCAGAAAATCGGTGCGCTCCACCTCTGTGACGAGGATCTGCTGCTGCTGCTCTTCTTCTGCCACAAGCTCATCAACGACAACGACAACGACATCCGCTTCGGCCAGCTGGAGGACCTCTTCTTCGACAAAGCCGACCTCAACCGCGCCAAAGGCAACCTGCGCCGAGGTGACCACCGGTTGATGCAGAACAAGCTGATAGAGCACATCTGTGTTGAAGGTATTGCCGACAACACGCGCTACAAGCTCACCGAAGAGGCCAAGCGCGAGCTGCTGGGCGAGTTCAATATCGGCGGCGCCGACGAGAAACTCGCCGATGTGCTGCTGCCCGAGGGGCTCGCTGCCAAAGAGCTATTCTTCAGCGAAAACGTTGGCCGTCAGGTCGAGGAGCTGACCTCGCTGCTGGGAGTGGAGCAGTACAAGGAGATTCACAAGCGCATGGAGCAGCGGGGCTTCCGTCAGGGGTTCACCTGCCTCTTTCACGGAGGACCGGGAACGGGCAAGACCGAGACGGTGTACCAGCTGGCGCGCCGCACGGGGCGTCAGGTGATGGTGGTCGATGTGCCGCAGATCAAGAGCAAGTGGGTCGGCGAGAGCGAGAAGAACATCAAAGCCCTCTTCGACCGCTACCGTGCGCTGGTGAAGAAATTCGACGTTGCCCCTATCCTACTCTTCAACGAAGCCGACGCCATCATCGGCATCCGCAAGCAGGGGGCGCAGAACGCCGTTGACAAGATGGAGAACACGATCCAGAACATCATCCTGCAGGAGATGGAGACCTTGGACGGCATCCTTATCGCCACCACCAACCTGACGGAGAACCTCGACAGCGCTTTCGAGCGCCGCTTCCTTTACAAGATACGCTTTGAGAAGCCCGATGCAACGGTACGCTCAAAAATCTGGCAGGCGATGATTCCCGAGCTGCCGGAAGCGGTAACAGCAAGCCTTGCCGAGAAGTTCGACTTCAGCGGTGGCCAGATAGAGAACATCGCCCGCAAGTATGCTGTCAGCTGCATACTGCATGGCGAGAGCGCCGACGCAGGGCGGGCTTTGGAGGAGTTGTGTGCCAACGAGCGCATTGACAGTCACCGCAGCGAGCGGAGAATAGGTTTTGCAAAATAAAAAACATTCAAGTGGTAATGCGCATTCAACAAAATGCTTTAAAGTGTTTGTATGTGTAAAATTGCACATGACAATCCGAATAACGTTCCTCTGGAGTCGGGCAGGGGGGAAGTTCGATTTTTTTAGTGGACACCGACGATTTTTGCCTGTAGAAGGCGTTGGCGATGTTTTTTTGTTGTCTGTAAAACAATGTTTTGCAATTTTTATTTGGAATTTTTAATAATATTCCATAAATTTGCACATCTGTTTTTGAAGCCTGAAAGTATGAGATACGAAGCCACATCGACAGAGGCTGCCTTGGCTGCCAACGGGCGTATCGCCGACGCTGTCACCCCTTGGCATCTTATTGTGGACACCGATGCCGAGACGGTCACCGTGCGCAAGCGCAACAAATATCTGATTGGCGTGGATGAGGAGGTGCTTTCGTTCCGTTTTATCCGCAATATCCGCATCGACACCCACCTCATCGGTGCCGACATCACGATACAGGCGGTAGGAGGCTCGGTGACGGCCTACTGTCTGAGCAAGAGCGACTGCAAGCGCATCAAGCAGATGCTTATGGAATACAACGGCTCGCAGAAAGAGCGAGAAGGATTTTTGATATAAAAAAAGGCGTTTTAACATTTAAGTCGAAAATAAAACGTATATTTGCGCATCTAATAATACAAAAATATGGCAAAAGAACTGACATTCACCCTTGGAGGCACCGACTATGCGGCGGTGCCTGTGAAGCTGGAACGAAAGAAAATCTACGGCTGGACAGATCTTGTGGCTACCACCAAGGATGGCGAAGTATGTGCGTCGGCCTACCTCTCGCCCGACGACGCGCTCATTATCCCCTCTGGCGGCTTGAAGCAGGGTACCGTAGACGACAAAGGCTGCTGGGTGGAGAAGAGCACCCTGACGGCCTATGGCGAGGACGGCAAGCCGCTGCCCCTGCAGCCGTCGGCCTTCGACGCCCCGATAGCGCTCGCGGCCACCGCCACCATCGATGAGTTCCTCGACAACGACTGGGAGTCGGTATACCAGATTATGAATGCCGACCTTGCGGCGGCTGTGGGTGACAAGATATACAAGTTCGAGTTCAGCTATCGTGGTGGAGTGAACCACAACGACGCTTACCTGGTCAACACGCCCGCGGGATTGTTCCTCTTCGCCGGCGACAAACAGGAGTTCCCGCTGGTGTCGCTGAAAGAGGAAACCACCATCGATGACAACGAGGAGGAACCCGCAGAGGAGATCGACGAGCTGGATTTCAGTATGTTCTAATCTCAGTAGTTAAGGAGACAGAAGTTAAGTAGTTAAGTAGAAAAAGTATGAGAAAAATAAATCTTTCCAATGACAGCAAGCGCGATGCGGAGGTGGCTTTTGGAACCACCTTCAGTCGCAGATCGCCCATATATAAAACAGCCGACGGGCAGCGCAGCCAGTCGGAGCGCCGTGTGAAAGCCACGATGGCCACCGATACCGATGCCCTTGTGGCGAAGTATGGCGACGGATTGGCCGACGCCCTTGTCGCCAGCGACCCCGAAGTGGATATGGAGCAGTTCGGCCTGAAGGTCGAGGGTCTCAAGAAAGTCTACCTCACGCAGAAGGGCAAGGTAGCCTATGGTGTGAGCCTCAACGAGCATATCATGCTGCCCGACGGCACCGAGAAGGAGGTGCGTCCCGAGAGCAGCACCAATGCCAACATAGCCCTCGACGGGATGCCCATACGTTGGACGGGCAAGATGATACCGCGCGACAAAGCCATGCGTATGTTCATGTTCGCCAAGAGTTACCAGGTGCAGCACGTCAACGGCCTCACCTACGACTTCCTCTACGATATGGCCAAGAAGCTTGCCGAAGCCGACTCGATGATGCTCGTAGGCGGCGGTCCCAAGGGTGTGGCGCCGCTGGTGATGGCCGCCAACGGCACCCCTTACCGCGCCTTCCTCGAAGGCCGCGTGGACGGCGACAAATATGCGCTGATACTGCGACTCACCAATATGGAATTGAAAGCAATAGAGAATGCGTGAATGTGTAAATGTGTGAATGCGTAAGTCGCTTGCGCAATCAAATACTGACACATTAACGAATTAACACAATAACACATTCAAGATTATGAAACAAACAGCCATAGATTACAAGAAGAACATCGCTGGACGCTTTGTGCTGGTGGAGGGCGCCAAGTTGAAGCAGCGCGTGGAGGGCGAGAAGATATGCGTCACCCGCAAGATTGACGGACACCTGCAACTTCTTTTCTGGAAGGATGGCAAAGTGACTATGCTCAACAGCAGCGGCAACGAGAAAGCCGATGACCTGAAATGCCTCGATGCCTTCGCAGAGGCAATGAAGAAGGCGGGATTGAAGAGTGCCGTTGTTGCCGCCGAGCTGTATATGCCGCGCGAGGGCGGCCGTCCGCGTTGCGGCGACGTTCCCGCCGCGCTAGACGACAACGCCAAGAAGGCCCAACTGCGTTTGGCTCCTTTCGACATCGTGGAGATAGACGGCGAGGCGTGGAAGCCCGCCCACTATGCCGACACGCACAAGCGTCTCACAGAGCTCTTCGCTGACGAGATGGTGAAGCCTGTGGAGATGAAGACCGTCGCCTCGGTCGACGAAGTGCAGGAGGTCTACGACCAGTGGGTCGTGGAAGAAGGCGCCGAAGGACTGGTAGTGCACAGCGAGAGTCCTATGGTGTGGAAGGTAAAGCCGCGCCACACCATTGACGCCGCAGTCATTGGCTACACCACTGGTGTCGACGGCATCAGGGATTTGTTGTTTGCCGTACGCCATCCTGAAGGTGACTATCAGATGTGGGGACGCGGCAGCAACGGCATGAGCGACGACTACCGCCGCCAGATGGCCGAGCGTCTCTCGGCGATGCATGTGGAGTCGCAGTATGTGCTCAGCGATTCGCGCGGCATCGCCTATCAGATGGTGCGTCCCGAAATAGTATTCGAGGTCAGTGTGCTGGAACTCGTGGCTCGCAAGAATGACGACACGATAAATCGCAACCCGCTGCTCAAATTCGACGACCAGCAGGGCTGGCTGCTGCAAGGCATTGTTTCGGGTGTGTCGGCATTGGGGCTCACCGTTGTGCAGGAGCGCAAGGACAAGAAACCCACCGAGAGCGACATCCGCGTCAGCCAGCTGACCGACATCTGCCCCTTCGAAGAGACGGCTGCGGCAGGCGGAGCGATGGAGAAGAGCACCCTATTGGAGCGCAAGGTGTACAAGAAGGTGAGTGGCGAGAAGGTGATGCTCCACAAGTTCCTGTTGTGGAAGACCAATAAGGAGCAGAGCGGCCGCTATCCTGCCTATGTTGTCTACCATACCGACTATAGCAGTGGCCGCAAAGACCTGCTGAAGCGCGATATGCTCTACACCAGCGACGAGCAGCAGGCCCGCGAGATGCTCGCCGCCGAGATCGCCGACAACGTCAAAAAAGGCTGGGAAGAGGTGGCGTAAATGTTAATGGATATAGTAATAACAAAATATCATGGCTGAATACGAAATCAAGAACGGGGTTGGCATTATCCCCGAAGGTGCCAAAGAAATTGTCGATTATGGATTCGACGGTTGTGCGGATCTTATCGAGGTGACAATACCTAACTCCGTTGTGAAAATCGGGAACCAGGCCTTCTCGGATTGCACAAACCTGAAGAAAGTTGTTATACCTGACACATTGGAAGAGATGGGGATAGCCCCTTTCAATGGCTGCTCTTCATTGCAATCCATTGTCATTCCAAAGAAAGTCAAGAAACTCGGCAAATTCCAAGTTATCGGCGAAGGACTAAACTCCCTGAAGAGCCTTTCCATACTATGTGCCGCCAATAATATGAAAGATGGAAACCTGTTCCCGGCATTGGAGGAACTGACATTTGGTGTTGGAATTAAGAAGTTCGACGAATGTTTCTTCAGAGACAATCATTACAACGAGAAGACAGACAACTTCGAGGAGATGGACAATTTCCCGAAACTGAAAGTCGTCAAGGTCCCTGCCGGAAAGGCCGACTACTATGCAGGACTGGTGCCCGAGAAGTACCGTGGGCTCATCGTTGAGGAAGGCGGCGAAGCGAAGCCTGCAGCGAAGAAGCCTGCCGCCAAGCCGGCCACACCGAAAAAGTCCTACAAATTGGTATTCGAGTGCCGATGCACCCTCGCCGAATGTGCCGAGATTCTTAACAACACCGAATTCGACGACCTCGGCGGCCGTATCGATTTCGAGCAGGAGTTTGGCCATCTGTCGAAAGTGACCACCAAGACCGTCATTGCTGACACGATGAAACTCGTCGCGGTGACCGACATTACCGATGGAGAAAAGTCGATGACTATTGTCACACAACCCGAGGCGGTGGAGAAAGACTGGGTGGAGGCCAAACTGAAACTGGAGAATGGCAAACGCTACTATATCCAGAGCTTCCAACCCAAGGGCGGAGGTTTGTTTACCAAGAACGTGAGTTTCACCGTTGAGGTTGAGAAAGGCGACTTCGACTTCACGAAACTGCAAACCATTGTGGACGGCAGCTTCTATCAGTGCTATATGACCGCCTACGACCCTGACGCTGCCGAGGATGGCAAGGTGGTGGGCGATATGGTGGAGAACGCCATCTACGACCCATACCACATCCTCTACGACGGAAAGCAGGTCTCTGGCAAGGTGTCTGTTACACAAACCCTCCGCGGCGAGGCCTATATGTGCTTTAACTGGAAGAAATAGGCACTTTTATTCAAACAATCAAGCAATAACACAATCAAACAATAAGTTATATGGCAGAACTGAACATCAATGGCCGCATGCTGGTCAAGAATTTCAAGAGGCAGTTCAAGGAAGTGTTCGGCGCTTCGCTGCGCGTCTACAAAGGGCAGAACTATGCCGACGACAACCTCACCCTCGCCGCCATCCGCGCCGAAGGCTGCAAAGGTGGCGAACTAACCCTGCGCGCCAATATGCTGGTGGGCAACTTCGAGGACAAAATGCAGGAATTGTTTGGTATCAAAGTTCAGGTGGCTGACGCTGACGACAAGAAGCTTGTTGACAACGGCCTGACTCTTGGTGCCGTAGGCCGTGGTGAGGTAAAGAAGAAAGTGGAAAAGCCCGCAGGCAGTCCGAGAGAATCAGAATCCAATGACAACCAAAAACAAGAAACAAATAACAATAATCAAATAAATAGTATAGCTATGGAAACAACCAATAAAAAACTCACGCTGAACCTTTCAGTGGATTCTTGCTATCGTATTAACCTAATTCCTATCGTTGGCGAAGAGAGCAACGAGATGGCCGACGAGATGATTGGTAATGGCGAAGTGGATTATGGCATGGCCGACGACATTGAATGCAGTCTTTGTGGCCTCGATTTGGGCGATTATCGGTTATGTTACGACTTCTATAAGTCCGACGAAGGTCCCACATGGACTGCCGACGGTGACACGCTCGAGGGCATTGACGAGAACAGCCTGGAAATAAATATCAATAAGGGTTGGTTTGAAGAAGACGAGATTGAACCTGATGACAACTTCAAGCTTATCGACAAGCTGACCAAGGAGGCGGGGAATGACGAAGACACTACCGAGTTTTACAATAATATCATGGCGCGACACAACGAAGGTGTCGACGACGAGCATGTGGACATCATCAAGGATGCCATCTGCTGCCGCATGAGGCAGGTGGCTGAGAAACTGGCAGAAGAGGGTTTGATTGACAATCCCGAAGAGGCAAGATTTATTCTGCAGTTCGGCGAAGCAAACTGCTGCGAATACAGTTTCGATATAACGGTTGACGGTGACTTCAATCCCGAACACCTCCACACCCTCAATTGCGAAGAATGGAACGACTGCAACGGGCTGAGCGAGGTGATGTTCCAGCATTGGCCCGATAGGTCGTGTGAGTTTGTCATTTATGGGAACACCTTGTATCACGGTACGTGCGAGGGTTCTGAAGGCTTCAACTACCAAGCCGACATCGTGAACTGCGATTTGGAGAGTTTGATGTAATAATAGAAAAATAGGAAGCAGCCGAAAATCCTAAAAGAGAGTAGGCGAAATTTAAAACAATATTTATTATGGCAAAGGTTTACAAAGGACGTTATACCAACAGTAGCGACCAGATTTTCACTATAGAGAACGGCAATGTATACAAAGGCCGATATACAAACAGCAGCGACCAGATACTAAAAGTAGAGAACGGCAATGTATACAAAGGCCGATATACCAACAGCGGCGACCAGATACTAAAAGTAGAGAACGGCAATGTATACAAAGGCCGCTACACCAACAGTAGTGACCAAATACTTAAGATTGAGAACGGCAATGTATACAAAGGCCGCTACAGCAACAGCAGTGACCAGATATTAAAAGTAGAGAATGGCAATGTGTACAAGGGCCGCTACACCAACAGCAGTGACCAAATCATGATAATTGAAGGTCCTATCACTATTGCCGAATTTGCCGCTATCTGGTATGCATACAACTACATGTGGTAAGATGAACAAACTCTCTAAATCGCGGTACACGGCTTTCTGCCAGTGTCCGAAGAATCTGTGGCTCGGAGTCTACCGTCCGGAGTACGCTCTGGAGGTGGACTCCATGACCCAGGCACGTTTTGACCAAGGCGTCGAGTTGGGCAACAATGCCAAGAAACTCTTCCCTGGAACTGTTGACGTCACCACCCACAACTCCGACGGCAGTCTCGATATCGCCGCCATGATAGATAAGACACGCCATCTGATGGATAATGGTACTGAATGCATCGCCGAGGCGGCATTTTTCCACGACGGCTGCTACTGCGCCGTCGACCTGCTGCGCCGTGATGGTGACGGATGGGCTCTCTACGAGGTGAAGAGCAGCACCACCAAGGATGAGGATGGCAAGAAAGCAAAACTGAACAAATACCTGCCCGACATAGCCTATCAGACCTGGTTGTTGCGACAGTGCGGTATCAACGTCACCGGCATCAATCTCGTGTGCCTCAACAGCGACTATGTGTATCATAATAAATTAGACATTCAGCAGTTGTTCGCCATCATCGACATGCGTGAGGCTATAGAGAAAGAGTTGGCAAAGGTTCCTCTGCAAGTACCCAAAGCCATGCAGGTACTGGCGATGGAACAGGAACCCGAACGTGACCTGTCGAAAAACTGCAACAAACCTTACCGTTGCTCGTTCTGGAAATACTGCACCCGCCACCTGCCAGACCATTCGGTGTTTGACGTCTATGGTGGCAACACGAATAGCAAAGGTCCCGACCGCTTCTTTTTTGACGAAAAACTCAAGCACTACCAAGCAGGCCGTGTGTCTTATGACCAGCTTGTCGACCAACCTCTGGGACGAATCCAGCGACTGCAGGTGGAACAGAAACCGTATATCGACCCTGACGGCATACGTCGTTTCCTCGACAAGTTGAGCTATCCTCTCTATTTCCTCGACTTCGAGACCATGCAGGACCTGATACCGCGGTATGAGGGCACACATCCTTCCATGCAGATAACCTTCCAGTATTCGCTGCACATCAAAAGAAGCGCCGAAGCCAAGTTCGAGCATCGCTATTACCTCGCCCCAAACGACGTCTATGACCCACGTCCCCTTCTGGTCAAACAGCTCTGTGAAGATATTCCTATGGGAGTATGCACCACAGCATACAACAAGAATTTCGAGTGTGGCCGTCTGAGAGAGCTTGCCACCGCCTTCCCCAAATATGCGGACCATCTGCTTGACATAGCCGACCATATCGTTGACCTCATCGACCCCTTCCGTAACGGCTACTACTATCTGCCTGCCATGAAAGGATCGTTCAGCATCAAGAAAGTGCTGCCCGCCTTGTTTCCTAACGACAAGACCCTGAACTACGAGAACCTTAACGGCACAGTGAAGAATGGTGGCGAAGCGATGACCATCTTCCCACAGATACAATACATGTCCCCCGCCGAAGCCGCCGCCACCCGCAGATCACTTCTCAAATACTGCAAACTCGACACCTGGGCAATGGTGAAGGTGTGGGAGAAGTTGAAAAGTTTGGTGTAAAACAAAAAAAGAACACATACCTTACCTTCATATCCAGATTGGCGGACTCCGATGGGCATGAAGAATGTTGTTAAAAACAGGTGTTGAAGTTCCATTTAAACTACAATTATTATGAAAACAATAATTATCAAGTTGTCCGACACTACACAGTGGAATGAAAAAAATGAAGAAGTTAATTATCGTGACGAAAGTCAAAAAAGATTAAAAACTTACAGTGAAGCTAAACAGGGTCAAAAGGCAATCTTCAGTTTAGCTAATGGTGAAGGTTTTATTTTTGCGGATATTGAAAAATGGGATGGGAATAGTTATACCTTACATTGTAATAATGCCAAATGTATTAAAATCCCATTAAAAGATTTTAACCGCATCAACGCGATTCAACCTGAAATAAATGGCGCAAAAATGAGAATGTCCTTTAGACCTTTTTGGACCGATATAGATGTACCAAATGTAATTAATGAAATAAATGGGGAAAAATATGTTAGGTATTATATTGTCGATGATAATTACAAATCTAAGATTACGAAGTCACCATGTAAAGACAGAATAATTATTGTTAAAAATAATATAGTTCATAGAATAGAAAATTACGCAGGTCCTCAACCTTTATCGTTAGGGAAAAGTTTACCGGATATTTTGGAGCAATTCAAAAGTACTAAAAATATTAATAAGGTAAAAGAAACATTTCGAACAATAAATGAAAAGTTAGGTGAAGGTGATTATTATGAATTCCCTTCGTTTGATGAGTATTATGATCGTTTTTTTAACAAAAGAGTATTGTCTGCAAAGACGATTACGACAAACGACAAACAGAATAACGGAATAGGCTCTGACAAAAACCGGTTACAAAAGGCACCATCCTCTGACGCAACAAGCCTTCCTCTTAATCTTATCCTATACGGTCCTCCAGGAACTGGAAAAACATACAATACACTGTATAAGGCACTTGAGATTATCAAAGGGAAGGATTTAATCAAAGACAAGACTTTTGAAGAGTTAAAACCGATTTTTGACAATTTGGTGTCGAAGGGGCAAATTGTTTTCACCACATTCCATCAATCAATGAGCTATGAGGATTTCATTGAAGGAATAAAGCCGAAAACAGAAATGGGTAGTGTGAGCTACGAGGTGCAACCAGGAATATTCAAGCAGATATGTGAAAATGCGAAAAAAATATCGGTCGCTAACAAATCAATGGGAAAGGTTGATTTCAAAACGACAAGAGTTTTCAAGATGTCATTGGGTGAAAAGGATAAAGACGCTGACGCTATTTTCAGATATTGTGTAGACAACGATGTTATTGCATTAGGCTGGGGTAAAGCAATCAACTTTAGCAAATGTAAAAAAAGAGCCGATTTTCAAAAGTTGGATTCAACATGGGGAGCTGCAGCGCTTGAAATATTTAAAGAATGGATGAAAAAAGGTGATATCGTCCTTATATCTGATGGAACAAAAGAAGTTAAAGGCATAGCACAAGTGACCGGTGAATATGAATTCAGAGATGATCCATCTATAGATATGCATCAGTTTAGGAGAGTAAAATGGTTATATACAGGAGACAACATACCTGTTTCCAAACTTTATGACAAGAATTTGAGCCAGCAAAGTATCTATGGTTTTTACAAGGAGAAGAATGGCATTGTCAATAATGGTGGAATCAAGGTTGATGTTTTAAATGAAATAATCACAGGAGAGGTCAACGAAAAGAAACAAGACAATTACGTCCTTATCATTGACGAAATCAACCGAGGTAATGTGTCGCAGATATTTGGTGAACTAATTACACTCATTGAAAAAGACAAACGTATAGGCAAGAAAGAAGCGCTATCTGTCACACTACCATATTCTCAAACATCTTTTGGAGTACCTGACAATCTCTATATAATTGGCACGATGAACACTGCCGACCGCAGCGTAGAGGCACTGGATACAGCATTGCGCCGTCGTTTTTCATTTGAGGAGATGATGCCGAACCCGGAATTGTTGGGAGAAACTAAAGTTGCGGATATAAAACTAAAAGAGTTGTTAATAACTATAAACAAGCGCATTGTCGCTTTGAAAGACCGAGAACACCAAATCGGTCATAGTTACTTTATGGACTGTCCTGACGATGAAAAGGCAGCAGAAATATGGCTTAATAACGTCTTCAAAGATAAAATCATTCCACTGCTACAAGAGTATTTCTATGGCGATTACAAGAAGATTTACTATGTGTTGGGTGGTGGATTTGTAAAAATAGTTTCCGAAGATAATATATTTGCTGTTAATATTAGGGACGATTTTGATATAGACGAAAAAACACAAAGGTATGAAATCAAATCAAGTGATGAAATCCAGATTGGAGAGGCTGTTAATACCTTGATGGGAATCGAAAGAAAAAATGATAGCGGTATACCTGATAAACAAGAATCAGAAACAGGCGAAGAATCTGAAGAAAGTAAACATTGAGTTAAATCCCACCCTTCATCAGAAATCATCGCACGATGAAAATCATTAATATATTCGAACACGGCTTTCTGCCAGTAGGAGAGAATGGTTTCACCGAGAACCATTTCAACCTACTGGAAAAATACATTGAAGGGCAAAAACTGAAAAAACAGAAAACGAATCTGTTCGAATCTTCGCGCGAAAAGGGTAAAAACGGCATACGGTTCAAACAGTATGTGGGTGTGGTGGTGGTAAAAGATTTGACCATCTATGTATTGCCAAAAGCAGACAAAGAAAAAGAAGGAGCCAACGAAGATCTGTGGAGAAACCGACTAACTTACATGCTCTCGCAGGTCTATAAACTCAACGTACAGACAACAGCCCCCACCAACCTACAATGGAGACCTAATGTGCTACTTAACATCTTCCTCAAAAAATTCTTGGAAGAGGTGGCAGTCCTTCTTAATCGGGGACTCATCAAAACCTACCAAAAAACCGAGGGCAACCGCAATGCCTTAAAGGGCAAGCTGATGTTCAACAAGCAGATGGTCGTTAATTGCGCACATCAGGAACGATTCTATGTGCGTTATACCACCTACGACTATAACCACATACTCAACCGCATTATCCGTCAAGCATTACTGGCCATTCAAGACATTACAAACAGTTCCGATATAAAAGGGCGTGCCACTTCCATGCTGTTTAACTTTCCGGAACTGGAAGAAATTCCTGTTATTCCAGAACTTTTCTCCCGACTGGTTTACGACCGCAAAAGCGAGGATTATCGCAATGCCGTCAAACTGGCCGAAATGATTCTGCTCAACTACTCCCCCGATCTGCATCACGGCAGCAACCACGTATGGACCATGATGTTCGATATGAACAAATTATGGGAAGAATTCATCTTTATCTCCCTTCGTCGTCAATTAAATGAATCTGATGTAACGGCACAGAGCAGCAGGTTTTTATGGCGCAGCGACAATAACAAGAAGGCCATCAAGGCAGATATCATAATAAAGAAAAAACAGAACAACGAAGAAAAAACCTTTGTTATGGATACCAAATGGAAGATGCCACGATATGATGGTAAAATTGTGCCTTCCGATGGAGACCTACACCAAATGTATGTCTATCTACATGAGTATGGCGATGTAAATAAAGTGGCGTTACTATATCCCGATCCCGGTGAAGGGGAAAATATATATGGCTTTTTTGAAAATGACAACAAAAGCTGCGATATGATTTTTTTGCCTTGCAAAGTTTTTGAAAATAACAATTCAACTAACGAAAGTCAGTGTTGGCAAAAAGAAATTGTTTCACGAGTAGAAGTTTGGTTAAACAACTAAGTAACAGTAGCACTGGCGACTCGCAGAAAGAGCGAGAAGGATTTTTGATATAAATAAAGGCGTTTTAACATTTATATCGAAAAAAATGCTTATATTTGTGCCATAACAATCAAAAGTATTAGAATTATGGTTATTCATGAAAATGGATTGTCGTACAGCGTGATCAACGAACACGACGTGAAGGTTATGGGGTTCTATCCGCGACGGGAGGAGAAGGCACGCATCGTTATCCCGCCGCATGTGGAAGGCTACCGCGTGGCGGTGATAGGCAAGAAGGCGTTCTACGAGTGCACGAAACTGCGCCAGGTGGTGCTGCCGGCTTATCTCCACACCATCGAGGAGGAGGCCTTCGGGTTGTGCGACAAACTCGAGGACATCGTGCTGCCCGAGAGTGTCAGACAGATAGGTAAAGGTGCCTTCGAGGGTACGCTAGCACTGCAGAAAGTCGTATTACCCCGCAATCTCACCGCTCTGCCCGAAGCGTTGTTCTACGACAGCGCCGTGAGCGATGTGACACTACCCGACAACATCAACGAGATTCCCGCCGCCTGCTTCTACGACTGCCGCAACCTGCGCCGCATCGTGCTACCCGCCACAGTCACAAGTGTAGCACCCGACGCATTCCACTACTGCATGAATCTTGAAGAAGTCGTTGCCCCCAAAAGCATCGACCACATCGAGATGTTCGACGGCGAAAAGGAATGGCAAATAAAACCTTTAAAACGATAGACATTACACGCTGTACAATATGCCCAATTGGATTTTTTCATCCGCCACATTCAGCGGCACAGAAGAGGCTGTCCACAAGCTGATAAAAATCGGTTTGGAGCATTCGGGACTTCCGTCTACAGGAGACCTGAGGCAAGATTTCAACCTGCTTGTGGCCGAAGGGAAGTCGCCGGAATTGGACAAAGAAGCGCAAAGGGTTGTTATGACGAAAGGGCTGACGGCGAGGACGTTTCTGCCGATACCCGAGACATTTATCCTCTACGACACCACCAACCATCCGAACAGGTATCCCGACGCGGTCAAAGAACAGCAAGAGAAGTATGGCGCCGTCGGGTGGTATGACTACAACTGTCTGACACTTGGCACCAAGTGGGATTTCGAGCTGACGAATGTCGAACTTGTGGAAAGGGATAATCGATGGCTATTCTACACCGACATCGAAACAGCGTGGGATTACCCAGCACAATGGTTTGTTGCCATGAAAGGCCTTGTGTCGGAACTCAAGGTTGATTTCATCGTAGATAACTACTACGACCCCCCTGAGGACGATGACGATCCATTTGAAGCCTGCCGCATGCATGGCTATGTGGACGACGGCGAAGTCAAGGAGGGCCGTCGCATTGATTGAGAAACAGAGAACCATAATAAAACATCTATGATGAAAAAACGCGTATATTTTGATATGGACAATGTCATCGTCGACTTCCGTTCGGGGCTCGACAAGGTTGACGATGCAACGAAGCAGGCCTATGGGGATAAACCGGACAATATACCCGGCATCTTCGGGCTGATGGAGCCGATGCCTGGAGCCATCGAGGCGCTGCACAGGATTGAAGAACATTACGACTGCTATATCCTCTCCACCGCCCCTTGGGCCAATCCGTCGGCATGGGCCGACAAGGTGCGGTGGGTGACCACGCACCTAGACGACATATTACACAAGAGACTCATCATCAGTCACCACAAGGAATTGCTCCGAGGGGAGTATCTTGTAGACGACCGCCCCAAAAATGGCGCCAGCGAGTTCAGGGGGAAGTGGATCCCATTCGGCTCTCCGGAATTCCCCGACTGGGCCGCTGTGGAAGACTACCTGTGTTGCAAGGAGATGAAATATAAAGTTGTAGAGGATGGAAAAGAGTGGTATACAAACGACTATGAGGAGACGGTGCGCGGTTTCAGCTGGTCTATCTGTATGGCTCGCGATGGCCAATCCCCCCACGGCTTCACCTGTGAGATATTCGACAACAAAACAGGCGAGCTGATGCATAGGGAAGCGTATAAATGGGTTTAAAGGGTTTAAGAGGTTTAAAGGGTTTAAGAGGTTTAAGAAGTTTAATTGACAATGGCTGGTATAATATGAGTCTTAAAAACCAGCTGGACAAGAACGACGAGAACTTCGAGGCGCTCAAACCTGTGATTGCCCAAGCCGAGAAAGAATATTTCAAGAAATAGCGCTTTGATAATATGTAAAAGGAGCCCTGAGGAGGGCTCCTTTTTTTTTATTTATGGTGAATGTGTGTGGGTGTTTCTATTCGTGCCAGCAGCAGGAGTCCGCTCTACAATTAGGTGATGCACCTCTTCGTCAAGGCGTTTCTTGTAATGTTCAGCCATCCCTTCTGGCACCAATATCATGGCCAATCGGTCGCATTCGTAGAATATTCCTTCACCTATCTCTTCCACAGCACCCTCAAAGTCGGCAATAGTCAGCGACGTGCATCCTTCGAAGGCGATATCGTCGATGAGGTTCACTGAATCGGGTATTACAATGCGTGTAAGACCAGTGCAACCCGAGAAAGCATTGTCAATCACTTTAACTGAGTTGGGGATTACTATGTTAGTAAGGCCGGTGCAGCCAGCGAAAGCCCAAGATTTAAGTTCCTCAATTGTATCGGGAAGAGTGATGCTGGTAAGGCCTGTGCAGTCAATGAACGCGCGATCGTCTATTGTCTCGACCGAGTTGGGAATCTTAATTTCGGTGAGGCCGGTACAACCGACGAAAGCGCACCAGCCAATTTTCTTTAATGAGTTGGGCAATATGATGTCGGTGAGATTGGTGCAATCAGAGAAGGCGAGAGCCTCAATTTCCGTTACCGAATCGGGGATGATGACCCATGTAAGTTCGGTACATTGGCTGAAGGCTTTTTCAGCAATCACCTTCGTTCCTTCGGGTATGAAGCCCGACCCGTTATTTGTTATTTTGTATCCTTTTTTCATTATCTTAATACTTCTCACATAGTTTTGAATCGAACGAATCATGCAACTTGCCGCCGATGTGCTTGATGTCTTTCAGTTGCATATCCTTCGTTATGCGACAATTGCCATATCTGGGATAGATGTCGACGAAGCAGCCATCGACGAAGCAGTCGGTGAGGGCCTTCTCGGCTTCGCCCACCGTCATACTGCTGTCGAGCATCAGCTCGGCAGCGTGGTCGGGGTTAATGAATCCCTTCAGCGGCACCTCGTCGAGCTGGCGCCGCTTGTTGTGGATGATACGCACTTCGGCTTTCCCATCGAAAAGATAATCAAAGAAATGACTGAACTCGCCGACGGTCACCTCGTCGGTGATGCTCAGCCCGTTTTCTACTTTGTTTCCTTTTTTCATATTAGACATGCATCAGTTTGTCCCACACTTTGACCATTGCCCAGGTATCGAGGTTGCAGTACTCTAATAGCGATTGGCGGGCGGCGTCAGCTGTTTAATTGAATTAATAATCCGTTCTATCATTTTTTTACTGACATTCTCAGATTTATTCCCACGGGTTTATATCATCATTTCGAATAATGTTGGTGATAAAGCCATTGACTGTTAACGGTTCGAGAGTGAGTGTTTCGAATGGGTAGTCCTCGGTGATAGTGAACGTCCGACGGCTATCGGTGAACTCCAACCTGACTGTGCCCTTGGGCAGCTTTACCATTTCCAAATTGGAGCATCCGAGAAAGACTCCGGCGGCAATCTGCTTTACCGATGCCGGGAGCACTACCGACGTCAGGTCGGTTCTCTCGCGGAACACATCCGTTCTAACTACTTTTGTCCCTTCGGGTATGATACCCTCTCCGTTTTTGATTTCGTATGTTGCCATATAATTTTAATTAAGAATTGCAAAGTTACAAATTAATATCGGTAAGCCTAAATTAAAAACACAAGTCGCTGTTACACAATATATCCAGCATCTTGCCACCTTAATCCTTCATTTCTTTTCTCCATTAATATAGTAACGTTTTCTATTTTTTCAAAACAAATCGCATTTTGTTCATAATCCATAAAGACGATCGTGGCAAATAAAAACCGCCACAAATACTAAAAGTCCTTGAATGTGGTCGTTACGGATTTGAACTTTTTTGCTTTGCAAGTTAGAGATTTGAGACTATCTCCACCAGTGGCTTTTGGAATATATTGTGCCGAAACATTAAATCATCAAAAAACGGTATGATCTATAAAGAACAAGCAGGAGTCTTGGGCTCCTGCTTGTTCTTTTGTATGAATTGGTGTGTTCAGTCTTTGCGTACGGGCTGGCCTTCGGTCCACCTGTCTGCGCCTCGGGAAAGTCAACGAGTTGCCTCTCCGCTCGGCTTTTGAACAGGTTCACTGGTCAGGCCGACACCGAGTTTCTTGGATATCTTTCGGTTGATTTCGCTGGTTATGTCTACTTGTCGATATAGTTTACGAAGGCTAGGTTGACGAGGCGGGTGCCGCCGGGGGTGGGGTAGTGGCCGGTAAAGTACCAGTCGCCGGGGTGGTTGGGACAAGCCTCGTGCAGCCCTTCGATGCTTTGGAAGACCAACTCGACGGGAGCCTGCATGTCCTCGGGGCGGAGCATCTCCACAATCTTACGGTTGATTTCCTCGACGGTGAAGGGCTCGTAGATGGCTCGCACGCGGTTTTGCATCTCTTCATTAGGACGCTTTAACTCTTCTTTGCAGGCCTGGTAGGTGTCGGCTACCAGTTGTCGCATGCCTCGTTCCTCGATGAGGGCCATCGTGGCGCGGAAGGCACAGAACTCCTCCAGGCGCGGCATGTCGATGCCGTAGTAGTCGGGGTAGCGTATCTGCGGAGAGCTGCTGACCATCACGATTTTCTTGGGGTGCAACCGGTCGAGGATCTTGAAGATGCTCTCGCGCAGCGTGGTGCCTCGCACAATGCTGTCGTCGATGATGACGAGGTTGTCCTCGTAAGGCCGCAGGGAGCCGTAGCTGATGTCGTAGACGTGGGCGGCGAGGTCGTTACGCTCGCTGTTGTCAGCGATGAAGGTACGCATCTTGATGTCTTTCCACACCACCTTTTCCGTCCTCACCTCGTCGTGAAGTTTACGAAAGCCGTCGGTGATGCCGTAGTAGGCCACCTCGGCGGTGTTGGGGATGTAGGAGAAGACGGTGTTCTCGATGTCGCCATCGATGGCACGCAGGATGGCGGGAGTCAGCTGCTCTCCCAGTCGTTTGCGTTCTTGGTAGATGTCGCGGTCGGAGCCTCGGCTGAAGTAGATGCGTTCAAAACTGCAGGCGCTCAGCTGCCTGGCAGGCATAATCTGTTCCAAATGACTTTCGCCGTTGCGACGCACGATGAGGGCCTCGCCGGGCATCAGTTCGTGGACATCGTCGCACTGGAGGTTGAAAGTTGTTTGCAGCACGGGGCGCTCGCTGGCCACAGCCACTATCTCGTCGTCGCGATAGTAGAACGCCGGACGGATGCCCCAGGGGTCGCGCACGGAAAACATCTCGCCGCTGCCCGTGAGGCCGCACATCACATAGCCGCCGTCGTAGTGTTCCATCGTGGTGCGCAGCACATTGGCCATCTCCACATGGTTGTCGATATAACTCGTGATGTCGATGCCTTCAAGACCCTTGGCTTTTGCCTCCACAAAGAGCCGTTCCACCTCGCGGTCGAGGCGGTGTCCCATCAGTTCAAGCGTGAGGTACGAGTCGCCGTAGATACGCGGTGACTGGCCTTGGGCGGTGAGGAATTGGAAGACCTCGTCGATGTTGGTCATATTGAAGTTGCCACAGAGGCAGAGGTTCTTGGCCCGCCAGTTGTTGCGGCGCAGGAAGGGATGCACATACTGCAATCCGCATTTGCCTGTGGTGGAATAGCGCAGATGGCCCATCAACAATTCGCCGGACATCTCCTCTGTCACATGGGAGAAAATCTCCGTGATGGCGTCCTTGCCCTCGGCTCTCTCGCGGAACATATACTCTGTGCCGGGCTCGTTGGTCAGGCTCACCGAGGCAATGCCGGCGCCCTCCTGACCACGGTTGTGCTGCTTCTCCATCATCAGATAGAGCTTGTTGAATCCGTAGGCCCACGTGCCGTACTTCTGGACGTAGTAATCGAGCGGCTTCAGCAGGCGTATCATCGCTACGCCGCATTCATGCTTCAGCTGTTCCATATCAGATGCAGGCTTTGACGAACGACATGAACAGCGGGTGCGGATTCAGCACCGACGAGCTGTATTCGGGGTGGAACTGCGTGCCGATATACCAGCGTTTCTCAGGTATCTCCACTATCTCCACCAGGTCGGCGGCGGGGTTGATACCGACACACTTCATACCCTTTGCCTCATATTCCTTCTTGAAGGCATTGTTGAACTCGTAGCGATGACGGTGGCGCTCCTTGATAAGCGTTTCTTTGCCGTAGGCCTCATAAACGCGGCTTCCCTCTTTGAGCTGGCAGTCGTAGGCACCCAGTCGCATGGTGCCGCCCATCTGGGTGATGCTCTTCTGCTCCTCCATGATGTCGATGACATTATGGGGAGTCTTCTCGTCCATCTCGCGGCTGTTGGCGTCCTTATATCCCAGCACGTTGCGGGCGAACTCGATGACCATCATCTGCATGCCGAGGCAGATGCCGAAGGTGGGGATGTCGTGCGTGCGTGTATATTCGGCTGCGATGATCTTGCCCTCGATGCCGCGTGTGCCGAATCCCGGACAGATGACGATGCCCGCCAGTCCTTCGAGTTTCTCGCCCACATTCTCCCGGGTGATTTCCTCGCTGTTCACGAAGTGCAGTTTGGCTTTTACGTCGTTGTAGATGCCGGCCAGGTTGAGGCTCTCGCGAATGCTCTTGTAGGCGTCCTGCAGGTCGTACTTGCCCACCAGCCCGATGTGCACCTCGCGTTGGGCGTTGCGTTGCTTGTCGAGGAAGTCGTGCCAAGCCTTCATCTCCGGAGTCTCGCCCACTGGGATGCCTATCTTGCGCAGGATGGCGGCATCCAATCCCTGTTTCTGCATATTCACCGGCACCTCGTAGATGCTCGGCATATCCTCGCTCTGCACCACACATTCGAGGTCCACGTTACAGAACGACGCCACCTTCATGCGCATGTGGTCGTCGAGGTGACGCTCGGTGCGGAGCACGAGGATGTCTGGCTGGATACCCATGCTTTGCAATTCCTTTACGCTGTGCTGCGTGGGCTTGGTCTTCAGCTCGTCGGCAGCCTTCAAATAAGGCACATAGGTGAGGTGAACACAGACGGCGTTGCGACCCAGCTGCCAGCGCAGCTGACGGATGGCCTCCATGAAAGGGGCGCTCTCGATGTCGCCGATGGTGCCGCCCACCTCGGTGATGACAAAGTCCAGTTGCTCGTACTTTTCGTCCTCACGCAGCATGCGACGCTTGATTTCGTCAGTGATATGCGGCACCACCTGGATGGTCTTGCCCAAGTAGTCGCCCTTGCGCTCGCGGTCGATGACCGTCTTGTATATGCGACCGGTGGTGATGCTGTTGTTGCGTGTGGTGTGGATACCCGTGAAGCGCTCGTAGTGCCCGAGGTCGAGGTCGGTCTCCATGCCGTCCACCGTCACGTAGCACTCGCCGTGCTCGTAGGGGTTCAGGGTGCCGGGGTCGATGTTGATGTAGGGGTCGAATTTTTGAATAGTGACCTTATAGCCGCGTGCCTGCAGCAGACGGCCGATGCTGGCGGAGATTATGCCCTTCCCAAGAGAGGAAACCACTCCGCCCGTAACGAAGATGTACTTTGTGTCCATAAGATGATAAAAATATATATTATTGTTTGATTGCTTTTTCGCCAATTTGATTTAATTAAGCGGTGCTCAAGGCCGCTTCCTGCGGTCGGGCAGGATTGGTTAGTGCGAGAAGAGAATCTCCCTATATTTTGGCAACGGCCACAGCTCATCGTCGACAATCAACTCGAGTTTGTCCACATGGTAGCGAATGGGGTCGAAGTAAGGCAGGACGGTGTCGTGGTAGGCGATGGCGCGTTGGCGCTCGTTGGCAATGTGATTTGCCTGCTTGCGGGCTTCTACCATGTTGTCCACATTCTGCTTGATGGAGGCGATGTGCACTGAGAGCTCCTCGATAAGCGAGTCGTCGTGGGCAGAGAGGGATCGGGCCTTTTCGGCATCATAGACCTGCCGCATCTTGTAGACGTTGTCGAGCAGCGTCGACTGGTAGCGAGTGGCCACGGGGATGATGTGGTTGAGGACGATGTCGCCAAGCACTCGCGCCTCGATCTGCACCTTCTTGATATAGGTGTCCCATTTCACCTCGTTGCGGGCGGCCAGCTCGGTGCGGTTCATCACACCGGTGGCCTCGAACATCTGCACCGACGAGGGTGAGGTATAGGCGTCATAGATGAGCGGTACGTTGCTTTCGCAATCCAATCCACGCCGCTGCGCCTCCTGTCGCCATTCGTCGCTGTAGCCGTTGCCGTCGAAACGGATGGCTTTCGACTCGCGGATGTACTCACGCAGCATTTCGAAGATGGCGTGCTCCTTCTGCTCACCTGCCGCCATGCGGGCGTCCACCTCCTGACGGAACTCCTTCAACTGCGAGGCGACGGCGGTGTTGAGGGCAATCATGGCGCAGCCGCAGTTGGCCGAGGAACCCACGGCACGGAACTCGAAGCGGTTGCCGGTGAAGGCGAAGGGCGAGGTGCGGTTGCGGTCGGTGTTGTCGACCAACACCTCGGGAATATGTGCCACGCCGAGTTGCATACGGCGTTTCTCGTCGAGGAAGATGGCCTGCTCCTTGTCGGCATTTTCCAGCTGGTCGAGCACCGCCGAGAGCTGGCTGCCGAGGAAGACGCTGATGATGGAGGGTGGTGCCTCCTGGGCACCCAGACGGTGGGCGTTGGTGGCGGTCATGATTGAGGCCTTCAGGAGGGCATTGTGCTTCTTGACGGCCATCATCACGTTGACCAAGAAGGTGACGAAGCGGAGGTTCTCCTCGGGCGTTTTGCCGGGGGTGAGGAGACCGATGCCGGTGTCGGTACCTAGCGACCAGTTGCAATGCTTGCCCGAGCCGTTGACGCCGGCGAAGGGCTTCTCATGCAGCAGCACCTTAAAGCCGTGCCGACTGGCCACCTTGTGCATCAGCGACATGAGTATCAGGTTCTGGTCGACGGCCAAGTTGGTTTCGTTGTAGATGGGAGCTAGTTCGAACTGGTTGGGTGCCACCTCGTTGTGACGGGTCTTGCAGGGGATGGCATACTTGTAGGCTTCGAATTCCAGTTCCTTCATGAAGGACTGCACACGGGCAGGGATGGAACCGAAATAGTGGTCTTCGAGTTGCTGGTTCTTCGCCGACTCGTGACCGAGTAGGGTGCGTCCCGTTAGCAGCAGGTCGGGACGGGCGGAATATATAGATTCGTCGACTAGGAAATACTCCTGCTCCCAACCCAGATAGGAATAGACCTTGCGAACGGCGGGGTCGAAGAGGTGGCACACGTCGGTGGCAGCGCAGTCAACGGCATGCAATGCCTTGAGCAGTGGTGTCTTGTAGTCGAGGGCCTCACCGGTATAGGAGACGAACACGGTGGGGATGCAGAGGGTGTCGTCGACCACAAAGGCTGGCGACGAGGTGTCCCAGGCGGTGTAGCCACGCGCTTCGAAGGTATTGCGGATGCCGCCGTTTGGGAAACTGGAGCCGTCGGCTTCCTGCTGCGCCAGCAGCTTGCCCGAGAACTCTTCGATAACGTCGCTTCCCGGTTGTCCGGCATACTCGATAAAGGCATCGTGTTTCTCGGCGGTGCCCTCGGTCAGCGGCTGGAACCAGTGGGTGTAGTGCGTTGCGCCCATGTCCAGCGCCCAGTTTTTCATGCCCACAGCCACATTGTTGGCAATCTCGCGGTTGAAGGGAGCCCCGTTGTCGAGCACATTGCAGAACGCCCTGTAGGTCTCGGCCGAGAGATATCGAGCCATCTGTTTCCGTCCAAACACATGGTTGCCGTAATAGTCGGAGACCATACCTGCGGGAGGTTGGACGGCCACCGCCTTCTTGGCGAAAGCTTCCTGCAGCACTTTAAATCTAAGATTACTCATTGTTTAGATGATGGTTATATATTGGTATTAATTTGGATAGCTGATTAACGGATTCTGTCAATGTTATTCTGGACAAAAATATAGAATTTCCCGCTAGGTGTTGTTTTCTGGCGGGTGTTTTGTTATCCGTAAGTGGTTGTGTCAGTCTTTGCGGACGGGTTCGCTAGTGAGGCCGACGCCGAGTTTCTTGAAGATTTTGCGGTCGACCTCGCTGGTCATGACGGTGGTGTGCATCTGGCAGCCGTCGAGCATGGGCAGACAGTCGAGGGCGCGGCGGCAGTTGTCGTCGAGGAGGCTCAATATCGAGAGGGTGACGAGCACCTCGTCGGTGTGGAGTCGCGGGTTGCTGCCGTGCAGCATGTTGACCTTGGTGTGCTGGATGGGCTCTATCATCTTTTGCGAGATGAGTTTGACGCTGTGGTCGATGCCTGCGAGGTGCTTGAGGGCGTTGAGCAGCAGGGCGGCGCAGGCGCCGAGCAGGGGGCTGGTGGTGGCGGTGATGATGGTGCCGTCGGCCAGCTCGATGGCGGCGGAGGGTGCTCCCTCACGGTCGCGGCGCTCCTTGGCGGCGACGGTGGCGCGACGGTCGTCGGTGCTGATCTTGGCCTGCTTCATGAGCAAGGCTATCTTGTTGATCTCGCTGTCGGTGGCCTTGCCGTTGGCATAGTCGCAGAGGGCGGTGTAGTAGCGGCGTATAATCTCGTCCTTGGAGGCCTGGCAGCAGACGTCGTCGTCGCAGATGCAGAAACCTGCCATGTTGACACCCATGTCGGTGGGCGACTTGTAGGGGTTCTCGCCGTAGATACCGTCGAAGATGGCGTTGAGCACGGGGAATATCTCGATGTCGCGGTTGTAGTTGACGGCGGTCTTGCCGTAGGCTTCGAGGTGGAAGGGATCGATCATGTTCACATCGTTGAGGTCGGCGGTGGCGGCCTCGTAGGCGATGTTGACTGGGTGCTTCAAGGGGATGCTCCAGATGGGGAAGGTCTCGAACTTGGCGTAGCCGGCCTTGATGCCGCGCTTGTTCTCCTGGTAGAGCTGGCTGAGGCATACGGCCATCTTGCCGCTGCCGGGACCGGGGGCGGTGATGACCACCAGCGGACGCGTTGTCTCGACATAGTCGTTCTTGCCGAAGCCATCGTCCGAGTCGATGAGCTCCACGTTGGTGGGGTAGCCCTCGATCATATAATGATAGTATGCCTTGATGCCCATGCGGTGTAGGCGCTCGTGGTAGGCGGTGGCGCTGGCCTGGCCGCTGTAGTGGGTGATGACGACGCCCGAGACCATGAAGCCGCGCTCCATGAAGGCCTCGCGCAGACGCAGCACGTCCTCGTCGTAGGTGATGCCTAGGTCGCCGCGCTTCTTGTTTTTCTCGATGTCGGTGGCGCTGATGACGATGACAATCTCGGCGTCATCCTTCAGCTGGGTGAGCATCTTAAGCTTGCTGTCGGGCTCAAAGCCGGGCAGCACACGACTGGCGTGGTAGTCGTCGAATAGTTTACCGCCAAATTCAAGGTAAAGTTTGTTTCCGAACTTGCTGATGCGCTCTTTGATGTGTTCGGACTGTATCCGCAGATACTTTTCGTTGTCAAATCCGTATTTCATAATGATAATTTAATATATATTGATTAAAAATGAAAAATACGGGATACAAAAGTAGGAAGATTTTTTCAATTGGAAGAAAAAAAATGACGCTTCAAATGTATGTTGTTAGATATCAGCTATAAATATTTTTCAACAGTGCTCTTGATATCTTTCTTTCCAAAACACAATAAAATGAGTGTTATGCCGTTATTAAGGAAATTTATGTTATGAACGTATGAAGATATTAGTTCTCAATTGCGGCAGTTCGTCGTTGAAGTACCAGCTTATCGATGTCGACACCCGCACTGTCCTTACCAAGGGTCTTTTGGAACGCATCGGCCTGCCGATGGGTATTTTCAGTTACACCAGTCGTGGCGAGAAGCACACCACCGAGTGCCCCATCCCCAACCACACCGAGGGTCTGCGCATGGTGATGGACGCCCTCACCGACCCCGAGACGGGCGTCATAGGCAGCATCAAGGAACTGGGCGCCGTGGGTCACCGTTTTGCCCATGGCGGCGAGTACTTCACCAAGAGTGTGGAGATTACGCGCGACGTCATCAACAAGGAGGAGTCGCTCGTCGACCTGGCTCCGCTGCACATCCCCGGCAACATCATGGGTGCCGAGGCCATCAACAACGTGATGCCCGATGTGCCGCAGGTGGCTGTGTTCGACACCGCCTTCAACCTCACCATCGAACCCAAGAACTACCTCTACGGCATCCCCTACGAGTATTACGAGCAGTACGGCATACGCCGCTACGGCTTCCACGGCACCAGCCACCGCTTTGTGGCCAAGCGCGGCGCCAAGATGATTGGCAAATACTGGAAAGACCTTAAAATCATCACTTGCCACCTCGGCAGCGGCGCCAGCATCTGTGCCATCGACCACGGCAAGAGCGTCAACAACTCAATGGGTATGACCTCGTTGGAGGGACTCACCATGGGCTCGCGTTGTGGCGACATCGACGTCGGCGCGTTGCTCTACCTGATGGATAAAGCCAATATCAGTCCCAAGGAAATCAACGACATATTGTATAAGAAGAGCGGCCTTGTGGGTCTCACCGGTGCCTCGCCCGACATGCGCGACATATGGGCCGGCGTGCAGCGCGGCGACAAGCGCAACACCCTCGCCTTCGAGGTCTTCGCCCAGCGTTGCAAGAAATACATCGGTGCCTTCATGGCTCAGATGAACGGCTGCGACCTGCTCATCTTCACCGGCGGCATCGGCGAGAACGCCTGGTTCATGCGCCACGAGATATTGAAAGACATGGACTGGCTGGGTGTCGACATCGACTTCGACCTCAACGATCGCACAGCAGGTGTCGACGCCGTCATCAGCAAGCCCGGTGCCCGTGTCACCACCGCCGTGGTGCTCACCGACGAGGAGCTGGCCATTGCCGTCGACACCTACAAGATTGTCACCGGCCAGCAGTAGGCTCTTTCAGTGTGGCAATCATCGTGTCGAGCATTGCCACGAAGCGCTGCATCTCGTCCATATCCACCGGCTCGTTCTGCCAGCTACGGGCCAGACACATAGGAACCTCTTTGGCCTGCTCCTCAAGGTGCAGGCCTTTTTTCGTCAGGCTCACCAGCGTCTGACGACCGTCGGCTATGCCGCGTGTGCGTATCACCAGGCCCTCTTTCTCCATGCGTTGCAGCAGCGGCGTGAGGGTGTTGGTGTCGAGGGTCAGACGGCGGCACAGTTCGCCCACCAGCTGGTTGTCCTTTTCCCACAGTGCCAGCATCACCAGATACTGGGGGTAGGTGAGGCCCAGCGGCTCGAGCAGCGGGCGGTAGGCCTGCGTCACGAGCCGCGAGGCGGTGTAGAGGCGGAAGCAGAGTTGGTTATCAAGTTTCAGTTGGTCGTACATCAGTAATCTCCTTAACTTCTTAACTCTTGATTTAGAGCATTGTCTCTATCTCTTTCTCGAAGTCTTTGGGCTCGGTGGTGGGGGCGAAGCGCATCACCTTGCTGCCGTCGCGCGAGATGAGGAACTTGGTGAAGTTCCACTTGATGTCGCTGTCCTTCTCCACGCTCTTGCTGATGGTCTTGAACATTGCCGAGGCAGCCTTGGCCTTCAGTCCCTTGTACTCCTCGGTGGGAGCCTGCTCCTTGAGGTAGGTGAAGATGGGGTGTTCGTCCTTGCCGTTCACGTCGACCTTCTTCATAATCTGGAATGTGACGCCATAGTTCATGCGGCAGAAGCCCTCGATCTCGCTGTCGCTGCCGGGGTCCTGGTTGGCGAACTGGTTGCAGGGGAAGCCTATGCACACCAGGCCGCGGTCGCGGTACTTCTCGTTCAGGGTCTCGAGGCCGTCGAACTGGGGCGTGAAGCCGCACTTGCTGGCGGTGTTGATGATGAGCAGCACTTTGCCCTCGAACTGTTTGAAGTCAATCTCTTTGCCGTTACTTGCCACGGCCTTGTAATCGTAAATCGTTGCCATAATGATAGTGTTTTATTATTTATTATTATACTTCGTAAAATTATATTTCTCCCTCAGCTTCTGCTGCTCTTCGGGCGAAAGGGATGTGAAATAGTTTCGCCAGCCGGGGCAGAAATTGATGTGCCATCGCCAGAAACGACCCATAGGCGAGTTGGGTTTGCGGTCGTAGTGAGCCCTGATTTTGCAATTTTCGCATGTGTGTGCCATAATTTTTCCTTTTTTCGGGACTGGCAATCCTGCCGTAATGCTCATTAATTTAATCTATTATTGTTTTTGTGTTTTATATCGTTCACGATGCAAATATACATCTTTTTTTAATTCTGGCGAAAAAATGTTGTTTTTCTCAAAAATTTTATGCCCCATTGCCCAGTGATGGCTAAATATTGGTTAATTATTGTAAAATCAATACTTTATACGTGTCTATGGTTGCCATAGGGTTAAGTGCCTGTAACACAGGGGTATAGAGCCACCATCTCTTACTCAACGCCTACTCAACGCCTAGTCATCTCCTTATCATCGCCTACTTATGTAAGAGATAATAAGGTTATCTTTAGTCGATGATATGTGTAAAATACAGTGTCAGTGGCTTTTCGTAGGTTACTTTTCCGTGGCGTACCCCCAATTTCAGGATAGATTGGAGCCTTTAGTGGATTAAGTCTACTTTTATTCTATCGCAAGCGATGTACATGGCTGCGAGGTGACGGTGGAATTGGAGTCGAGGATTTTTTTCGTATCTTTGCAAAATAAAAAATGAGCACGATGCCGACGATACATATCACCGACCTTAAAGATCCAGCCCTCGAACCTTACGCGCGGCTCACCGAGCGGCAGTTGCAGAGCCGTCTGCACCCCGAGGAGGGCGTCTTCATCTGCGAGAGTATTAAGGTGATACGCGTGGCGTTGGAGCACGGCATGCAGCCGGTGTCGTTCCTCTGCGAAGAAAAATTTCTTGAATGTGTTAATGTCTTAATGAGTGAATGCGGGAGTGACGTGCCGGTCTACACGGCGCCGCGCGAGGTACTCAAAGGACTGACGGGCTATGAGTTGAGCCGTGGCGTGCTGTGCGCCATGCGGCGGCCTGTGCTGCCGAATGTCGACGAGGTGACGGCGGATGCTCGTCGGGTGGCGGTGCTCGACTCGGTGGTGAATAGCGAGAATACCGGTGCCATCTTCCGTGCCGCCGCGGCCTTGGGCATCGATGCCGTGCTGCTTACGCGCACATGCTGCGACCCGTTGAACCGCCGTGCCTGCCGTGTGAGCATGGGCACGGTGTTCCAGCTGCCGTGGACTTTCCTAGACCACTATATGCAGCTGAAGGCGTGTGGCTTTCAGACCGTGGCCATGGCATTGACCGACCGCTCGGTGTCCATTGACGACCCCTCGCTGCATGGTATCGACCGTATGGCCATCATCCTCGGCACCGAGGGCGACGGCCTGAGCGACAGCGTGCTGCGCCAGTGCGACCACGTGGCCCGCATCCCGATGCAGCGTGGCGTCGACTCCCTCAATGTCGCCGCTGCCGCCGCAGTGGCATTCTATGAGTTAACAAGATAGTTTTTTCTTCAGCAGCCGCTCGGCCAGCCGCATGGCGAGGATGGCGACGGGGAAGGTGAGCACCAGCACGACGACAAGCACGGGTATGTTGTCGATGACGGGCTGCATCAGCAGGTCGTAGCCTGCGGGCATCTCCTCGCGGGCCGCCTCGAGCGAGCCTTCGGTGTCGGTCCACCAGTGGGCCGTATAGGCGAAGAACGAGTAGGCGAAGGGCAGGAAACTCCAGCGGACATCCTTCTGGGTGCCGTAGCCGCAACGCCAACGGATGAACTCGGCGAGAGCCGTAAGGACGACTATGCCAATGACAAACGCCAGGTTGGCCTCGCCGGCAATCAGGAAGAGCACAAGGATGAAGCCGTTGAGCAGCGTCGCGGCGCCGAAGCTGCGGAGTAGGGTGGTGGTGTAGAGGTAAATGAGTGCGGTCAGCAGAGGCAGCACTGCGCCGGCATAGGCATAGCAGGCCGGATGGATGGCGCCGCTGGCGGCACCGAGGATGAATGTGGCGAGATAGGCTATCGCCATCAGCAGTAGAATGAATGCTTTTTTCATGACAATCAGTTTATTTGTTAGCAGATGTGTTGTATTGAAATCTGCTGCAAAAGTACACACTCATTTTTCCCTGGGCAATAACCAATAATGATGATTTTGCGGGTGTCCTGGTGATTATCTGTAAAGTTAAAGATTGTTAAATATGGATTATTACTTTCTTTTGTTCACCGTATTACTTACCCCGAGGTTTGTGGCTAACCTTCGGGTACCTTCTTGCAGGGTTTCGGAAAGCATTGTACTTTTGCACCGTCAAACAATAAAACACAGAAATCATGAAACAGATTGAGACAATCAAGACCGGCAAGAACTATGCTGCAGTGAATGTTGGAAAGATGAATGAGATTATCGAGCACGTGCTCCCGATGGGACCCGATGTCACCATCAAAGGCAAGGTGTTCGTAGGACAGGCCGTCGGCGCCACCGGCAGCGAGCTGTCGTTCCAGACGCTCGTCCCGGGTCAGGACAGCGGTTTCCTGCACACCCACAAGACACACGAGGAGCTCTATTTCATCCTCAAGGGCGAAGGCCAGTACCAGGTGGACGGCGAAGTGTTTCCCGTCGGTGAGGGTTCGGTCATCCGTGTGTCGCCCGAAGGCAAGCGTGCGCTGAAGAACACCGGCAGTGAGAACTTGACGATGCTCTGCATACAGTACAAGGCCAACTCCTTCACCGAGGCCGACAGCCCGATGACCGACGGCAACATCCTCAGCGAGACGCTGACTTGGTAAGTTTAGGATTTGTGAAAGAGAGTTGAAGGTTGGCAGCTGTATTAGGCATTTCAACTTTCAGCTCTCTTTTTTCAATTTTATTCGTATCTTTGCACATCAAAAACATCGATATGAACAAAGACTTCATCAAAGACCCCTTCTTTCCGGAGTGCCCCATCCGCAACGTGTTGGCACGCATCGGGAGCAAATGGGCGCTGGCTGTCCTATACACGCTTGGCGGCAGCGAGACACCGCTGCGTTTCAAGGATATAGAGAAGGCCAATCCCGACTGCTCGCAGAAGATGTTGACACAGACCCTTCGCGGCCTGGAGGCTGACGGTCTCGTGCGCCGCACAGTTTATCCCGAGATGCCGCCGCGTGTAGAATATGCCCTCACCGACCGTGGCCGTTCGTTCCTCCCCGTTATGCGCCAGTTCATGGATTGGGCTTACCACAACCTGCACGACATCGTCAGTGACCGCGAGAAATACCATGGACAGGATTGAGAATATAGACTTCTGCATCAGATACCTGCTGGAACAGAACCAAACACAGGCCGACATTCCAGCCGAATTGGCTGAGAAGCAACGCCTGTTGCGGGCCTTGATGAACATCTGGGAGCCGCAACCGTTGAGCAAGGAATTCCTCCGTGCTCAGAACGCGGAATTGCAGGCTCAGCTGGCCGAAAAGGGGATTGTTGAGATATCTGACGACCTCTGGCAGGGGGACATCACACGGCTCAAGGTCGACGCCATCGTCAACGCCGCCAACAGTCGTGGTTTAGGCTGCTGGCACCCGTTGCATGCCTGTATCGACAATGCCATTCATTCTGCCGCAGGACTGCAATTGCGCCAGAAATGTAATGATATTCTCAAGGGTGGAATGATTAACACAGGCGAAGCAATCATTACGCCTGCGTACAACCTGCCGGCGAAATATGTCATCCATACAGTGGGACCCATCATCTCCGATGGCGTACCTACCAAAGATCAGGAACGTCAGCTGGCCAACTGCTATCGAAACTGCCTCGGATTGGCCGAAGCCAACGGTTGCCACTCGATAGCCTTCTGCTGTATCTCCACCGGTGAGTTTCGTTTCCCCAACCGCCGTGCCGCCGAAATCGCCGTCGAGGCTTGCAAGGATGCTACGATAAAAGTGGTATTCAACATTTTCAAAGACATAGACTATGACATCTACCGCGAGTTACTCGGAAAGGGTTGACTTCCTCCGTCGGGCGATACATGAGGCCGACCATATCATCATCGGTGCGGGCAGCGGCCTTTCAACCGCCGCTGGTATCGACTACGCCGGCGAGGAGTTCCGCCGCGAGTTCGCCCCTTGGATTGAACGCTACGGTTTCACCGACCTATATACCTCGTCGTTCCACCCTTTCGAGACGCAGGAAGAATACTGGGCCTACTGGGCCAAGCATATCTGGTTCAGCCGCTATCGCACGGGGGCTACCGAACTATACAAGATGCTCCTCATGCATTTCCCCGAGGCTTTTGTGGTGACGACCAACGTCGACGGGCAATTCGAGTTGGCGGGCTTCCCTGGGGAACGAATCTTCGCCACTCAAGGCGACTACCGCTGGTTCCAGCCGGCGTCCGGAACCCCGAAAATATTGATTGACAACCACGAGTGGGTGATGCGAGTACTGCCGCTCATCGAGGATTGCCGCATACCCACAGAGATGATTCCCACCATGCCCGATGGCAGCCCCGCCGCCATGAACCTGAGGATAGATGACACCTTCGTCGAAGACTTCCGGTGGCACCAGCAGGCGCGTCGCTACACCGATTTCCTGCAGCAGGTCTCGCAAGGCAATCTTCTGCTGCTTGAGTTTGGCATCGGCTACAATACCCCCGGCATCATCCGTCTCCCCTTCGAGCAGATGGCGCAGCGCTTTCCACACACCACCCTCATCCGTTTCAACCGCGACAATCCCGAGCCATACATTGATGACCTTCCTCGCTTCGCCACCTTCACCGAGGACATTCACGCAGTATTAGACCAGAGTTGAGTTCTGTCGCTCGCCGCAAACTTTGTTTGGTCTTTGGGCAATAAATATTATATGAGGGCGTTATATGATGTATGAAAGCAATGGACATGTATGGCTTGTTCGAGAGGCAAGTCGCTGAATATCATAAGACCGACTCGGTGGATGCCGAGTTGAAGAACCCCTATAGTGCAGGCTCGTTCGAGGCTGTGCTGTGGGAGAAGTCGTGGGTGGACACCGTACAGTGGCACCTCGAGGACCTGGTGCGCCCCGACGACGTGGACCCCGTCTACGCCCTGCAGCTGAAGCGCCGCATCGACCGCTCGAACCAGCACCGCACCGACCTGGTGGAGCGCATCGACGACCACTATATGGTTTTGTTCAAGGATGTCAAGCCAATGGCTGACGCCAAACTCAACACCGAGACGCCGGCGTGGGCTGTCGACCGCCTGTCGATACTGGCACTCAAGATATACCATTTCGGCATCGAAGCGGGTAGGGGAGACGAGGAGCACCGCGCCAAATGCCAGGCCAAGCTCGACACACTGCTCACCCAGCGCGCCGACCTCACCACGGCCATCGACCAGCTGCTGGATGACCTTGCCGCCGGTCGCCGCGTGATGAAGCTCTACCGCCAGATGAAGATGTACAACGACCCGTCGCTGAACCCGATGTTATACCAAAAAGTGTGTAGTGTGTAGTGGATAGTGGGGAGCATTCGAGGCAATGTGCTACCCACTACTCACTATCCACTACCCACTCCAAAGATATGAAACACGTTCTGGTTATACGGCTTTCGGCCCTCGGCGACGTGGCCATCATGGCGCCGCTGGTGAAGGCGTATGCCGAGGCCAACCGCGACGTGACCTTCACCGTTGCCGGACCGCCACTGCTGGAGCCGCTGTTCGAAGGCGAGGCGAACGTGCACTACCTGGGCCTCAAGAAGAAGCAGAGCTTCATCAAGATATACAAGGCGTTAAATGCCGTGGGCGCCGACACCGTGATTGACCTGCACCGGGTGAACCGTGTGGGCTTCGCCATCATCACGCTGCGTCTGCGCCATCTGTTCAACCCGCACTTCCGCATCTTCGCCCTGCACAAAGGCAAGGTGTCGCGGTGGTTCTACCTGCACCATTTGTGGCGCAAGGCCCGCAAGCCGCAGTATGTGCGCTACGACGACGTGTTCCGTCACGCGGGGTTAAAATGCAATAATGCGTTAATGTGTAAATGCGTAAGTGTTGACGTGCCAAACACTGACACGATAACGCAATCACACAATAGCGCAATCGTCGGAGTGGCTCCCTTCTCGCAGCATGAGGGCAAGATATGGCCGTGGGAGTACACAGAGAGGCTTGTACTGATGCTTGCCGAGCGGGGCCGCAAGGTGCTGCTCTTCGGCAGTAAGGAAGAGGCTCCGCAGCTGGAGGCGCTGGCCGTCAGGCACGAGAACATTAGCTCGGTGGCTGGCCGTCAGGCGTTCCGCGACGAGCTGGAGATAATCAAAGGCTTGTCGCTGATGGTCTCGATGGACTCGGCCAACATGCACTTTGCCTCGGCCATGGGCACGCCGGTAGTGAGCATCTGGGGTGCCACGCATCCCGACTTCGGCTTCTACGGCTACGGTCAGGATCGCGCCAACGCCCTCTGCGCCAACCTCGAGTGCCAGCCCTGCTCGGCCTTCGGCCAGAAGCCCTGCCGCTACGGCGACTACCGCTGCCTGCGGGCCATCACGCCCGAGATGGCGTTGGAGAAAATAGAATCGCTGCTGGCGGAAAAATAATTTTGCAGTATTGGATAAAGTGCGTATATTTGCAATTCACTAATATGGTTTAAAGGAATCATAATAATAACAAAAACAATAACATAATGAAAACCACACCGTACACCGACCTTCACATCAAACTCGGCGCCAAGATGGCAGAGTTTGCAGGCTACAACATGCCCATCCAGTACACCACCCTCATCGAGGAGCACAACAACGTCCGCAACAATGTGGGCGTGTTCGACGTGAGCCACATGGGCGAGTTCCGCGCCAAAGGCCCCATCGCCAAGCACTTCATGCAGTATGTCACCACCAACAACGTCGAGGACCTCCCCAACGGACAGGGTGGCGTCGTCGACGACATGCTCGTCTACCGCGTCCATGACGACGAGTACTTCATGGTGCCCAACGCCGCCAACATCGACAAGGACTGGAACTGGATGAGCCAGATTGCCGACAAGATGGGTATGGAGCTCGGCAAGGACTTTGTCAACGAGAGCGAGCAGTGGGCTCAGCTCGCCGTCCAGGGTCCCAACGCCCTCAAGGCCATGCAGAAGCTGACTAGCGAGAACATCGTGGACATGGAGTACTACACCTTCAAGATCCTCACCTTCGCTGGCATCCCCAACATCATCCTCTCCACCACCGGTTACACCGGCGCCGGCGGATGCGAAATCTACATCCCCAAGGAGAAAGCCCTCGAGGTGTGGGACAAGGTCTTCGAGGCTGGTAAAGAGTTCGGCATCATGCCTGCCGGTCTCGGCTGCCGCGACACCCTGCGTCTGGAGAAAGGCTTCGCCCTCTACGGCCACGAGATGGACGACACCGTCAGCCCCCTCGAGGCTCCGCTGGCCTTCATCGTCAAGCTGAAAGCCGAGAACAACAACTTCATCAACAAGGAGCTCCTCCTCGCCCAGAAGGCTGCCGGCTTCAAGCGCAAAGTGGCTGGCTTCGAGATGGTCGACCGCGGTATCGCCCGCAACGGCTACGAAGTCTGCAACGCCGAAGGCAAGAAGATCGGTGAGGTGCGCTCGGGCAGCCCCAGCCCCAGCACCGGCAAAAACATCGGCACCGCCCTCATCGAGGCCGCCTATGCCAAGACCGGCACCGAGATCTACATCAAGATCCGCGAGAAACTCCTCAAGGCCGTCACCGTCAAGATGCCCTTCTACGAGGGTTAATCTTTGAAGTTTCGAAAAAGAAAGAGGCTTGCGCCAATAGGCACAAGCCTCTTTTCTATTCCTTCTATTTAATGGGATGGACTACAAAGAATGCCGCATCGTCCCACTTACGCTGCCGAGGACATTACCATTCATTCGGTAGTCTCCCTCCTCAGTCATGTAATCCGAGGTAACCTCCTTGACGTTGAATGACAGAACGCCAGTGTATTGCCCTGATGTACGGGTGGCTGTGAACTGGTTGTCCTTGAACGTCCAATCGAAAGTCATCGTGCCAGTGGTAGCGTTGATTGTGACGGTGTGGTCGGCCTTGATGTCGAGTTTCGCACCGCGCAGCTGGTCATAGCCGACACTCGTCGGGAAATACCAGACACCGATGATGTCGCTTTCGGAATACCCATCATCCTTACTGCAGGACGAGGCGGTGAACATTGTGGCTGCCACAAAGAACAGCATCGCCACTTTTTTGATTTGTTTGAACATGGTATGTTTTTTTTACTCTATGCTCTTCCGCACCCCGTTGAGCAAAAATAAAAGAAGCGTGGTGCCGTGTACCACTTCTCCGAGTAGAGGTCGTGAGAATTACCTTGAAAAGAAGAAACGGAAACAGCCCACGCTATACGCGCGAAGCCGTCATACCATTCTTGCTTTTCATAGAAGTTTCTCACGTTTCTACTCGCAAGACGAAGATACAACGCTTCGTGATTTCACTGTTGAAATCGACTGCAAAAATACAACTTTTCTTTCACTTGGCAAAAAATTATTTCTCCATGTCGCAAAAAGTGAGTATTTTTGCAGTGCGATGGAAAACAACAATTTTATGTCAAGTCACCATATTCATTGGACTTTGGCGCTGATACCGATGGCGGTTCTGGTGGCGTTGCAGGTGCTTGTAATCAGGGAATTCGGCTCGGACGCCCTCGACGGGGCGAGCCAGACGGCGTTGCTCGTGGCGGCGGCCGTGGCGGTGGCCATGGGAATGATATTCTTCAAGGTACCGTGGAAGGACATCGACCACGCCATCTCGGACAATGTGCGCACCATCGGCGGCGCCATACTGATACTGTTCCTCATCGGAGCCGTGTCGGGCAGCTGGATGCTGAGCGGCGTGGTGCCGACAATGATATACTACGGCATGCAGGTGGTCTCGCCGTCGGTGTTCCTCTTCATCGCATGCCTCATCAGCGCGTTGGTGTCGCTGGTCACGGGCAGCTCGTGGACCACCATCGCCACCATCGGCATCGCCCTGATGGGCATCGGCACGGCGCACGGTTACGGCGTGGGCTGGACGGCGGGTGCCATCATCTCGGGCGCCTACTTCGGCGACAAGATTTCGCCCCTCTCCGACACCACGGTGCTGGCCTCGTCGGTGGGCGAGGTGCCGCTGTTCAAGCATATCCGCTACATGCTCATCACCACCGTGCCGTCGTTCACCATAGCGTTGATTATCTTTCTTGTGGCAAGTCTGGTGCATGCCGAGCAGGGCGGTGTGCAGTCGGCCCAGTTTGCCGAAGGGCTGAAGAGTGCCTTCAATATCAGCCCGTGGCTGCTGCTGGTGCCCGTGGCTGCGGCGGTGTTCATCGCCTTGCGCCTGCCGGCTGCCATCGTGCTGTTCCTCTCGGCCTTCATCGCCGGAGTGGTGATGCTCTTCGCCCAGCCGGACATCGTGCAGCATGTGGGCGGCGGCAACAGTTTCCGTGGCCTGATGCTGACCTACTACAGCGGTACGTCGCTCGACATGGGCAACGAGGCGCTCAGCAGCCTGGTGCAGACGCGCGGCATGCGGGGTATGCTCAGCACGGTGTTCCTCATCTTCTGCGCCGCCGCTTTCGGGGGGGCGATGGCGGGTGCCGGTATGTTGCAGAGCCTCACCGCGGCGCTGGCCAAGGGTGTCAGCGGCCGCCGCTCGTTGGTGGCCTCCACCGTCGGCACCGGCCTTACGGCCAACATGGTCACCGGCGACCAATACCTCAGCATCGTGCTCACCGGCAACATCTTTAAGAATCTCTACAAGGAGAAAGGCTACGAAGGCCGCCTGCTGAGCCGCTCCACCGAGGACTCCGCCACCGTCACCTCGGTGCTGGTGCCGTGGAACACCTGCGGCATGACGCAGTCGCTGGTGCTGCATGTCCCCACGCTCACCTACCTGCCCTACTGCTTCTTCAACCTCATCTCGCCCCTGATGTCCATCACCATCGCCATGCTGGGCTACAAGATTTTCCGGGTGGAAGAAAAATAAATTACACCAGGTGTCACTTTTTTGCATTTTGTGTAGTTTAATACAGTTAGAACGAAAAAACAGAAAATATGAAATGGGTTAGAAAGATACTGAAGGGTGTGTCGCTGACGGCAGCGATGTTCGTGTTCCAGGCGTGCTATGGCCCGATGGAGGATTACTACGACACCAAAGTTACATTCCATGTTGTTGCTGAGGATACGGGCGAGCCGTTGCAGGACGTCCGTATTTGGGCTCAGGAACTCAACTATAGTGATTCTGCGGATATTGGTAACCAGAGACATATTGCCGAATATACCGATGGGAATGGATTTGCCACAGTATGGACATACGATGAAATTATCCGTTATTCGTTTGAGGACAAGGACTCGCTGTATGTTCCGGTTGACACCATTATCAACCCTGCGAAATACGATACCGTTGAAATCGTACTTCACAAGTTAGACTGATGGCCCACGAAGTCCGCGATTTCCTCTTCCGTCGTTTCCGTGCCATGGAGACACGGGTGCACGAGTTGAACTACCTGTTCTGGGAGTGCACCACGCGTTGCAACCTGCACTGCCGCCACTGTGGCAGCGACTGCAAGGACTGCAGTGGCGAGAAGGATATGCCCTTCGACGATTTCCTGCGTGCCTTCGACACCATCCCCGTCAATGAGCGGGCGCCGCACTTCACGGTGGTGATTACCGGCGGCGAGCCGACCCTGCGGCCCGACCTGCCCGAGATTGGCAAGACCTTGAGAAGACGCGGCGTGGGGTGGGGAATGGTCAGCAACGGATGGCTCTACGACGAGGAGATGCACCGGCGGCTGATGGCGGCGGGCATGGGCTCGTTGACCATCAGTCTCGACGGCATGCGGGATGACCATGATTGGATGCGCGGACGGGCAGGCAGCTATGAGCGTGCCCTGAATGCCATAGCCCTTGCGGCACGGCAGCCCCGACTTAACTTCGACGTGGTCACCTGCGTCAACCAGCGCAACCTGCCTCACCTGCAGGAGATACACGATACCTTGGCGGCGTTGGGCGTTGGGCAGTGGCGCATCTTCACTATAATACCCATCGGGCGAGCCCTCGACGAAGCAGAGTTGCACCTCAGTGACAATCAGTTCATCAGCTTGATGGACTTTATCGCTGACAAGCGCAAGACGCGCCCCACGCCGATGAACGTCACCTTCAGCTGCGAAGGTTATCTTGGTCAGTACGAATGCAAGGTGCGGCAGACGCCATATTTCTGCCACGCAGGCATCAATATCGCCTCTGTGCTTATCGATGGCACCATCTGTGCCTGTCCCAACATCGACCGCAAGCGTTTCGCCCAAGGCAACATCTACAGCGACAGCCTGTGGGAGGTGTGGCAGACGCGCTTCGAGCCTTTCCGCAACCGCGAGTGGGCACGGCAGGGTTTGTGCAAAGACTGCAAGGTGTTCAAGAACTGTCTCGGCAACGGAATGCATAACTGGCATGGCAACGGTACGTCGCCCATCAACTGCCACTATAGGAAGGTGTGCGGTGCGAGGTGAAAGCTGAAAAATGAAATAATTTGGTCAGTTTATAAAAAGTGCGTATCTTTGCAGCCACAAATAACGTTAAAAATCAACAATTAAAACAGACACAATATGAGCGTTATCAAACCTTTTAAAGGATTCCGCCCCCCGGTGGACATCGTCGAGAAACTGGCTTCGCGTCCCTACGACGTACTGAACAGCGAAGAGGCCCGCGTGGAATGCGAGGGCAACCCCTACAGCCTGCTGCACGTCACCAAGGCTGACGGCTGGCTGGTGAAGGATGAGGAGGAGAAACTCTACATCTATGCCCAGAGCATGAACCCCAAGGACAAGGACGCCAAGTGGCAGTACGGCATCGTGGCCTGCGCCTACAGCGAGGACTATGTCAACAAAGTCATCAAGAAACACGAGCTGACCCGCAAGGACAAGGAAGAGGACCGCATGAAACACGTCCGCATCACCAACGCCAACGTCGAGCCCGTCTTCTTCGCCTATCCCGCCATCGCCCGCATCGACGAG
>ONDE01000015.1 GCA_900316515.1 uncultured Bacteroidales bacterium
CAGCGAGCCCGCAGGCTACAGCGCCACCACCATCGACCTCCACGGCTGGCCCGCTGGGCAATACCTGATGACTATCGAGACCCTCCAGGGCAAGACCGCAAAACGCCTTGTGGTGGCCAGATAACCACGCTGCAACTCATTACGGGACATGGTTTTCAGCTATGTCCCGTTTTTTTGTGTGTTGAAATTGTGTTGATATTTTGTCGCACGATGGTTACGGGGCATGGAGTTTAATTAGTATTTTTGTACGTTCAAAATAGTGTGTATAGATGTTCGATTTTAGTCAATATCTAACTGATAGTTACGCCCTTATTCTCTCGGGCATTATATTCGTGGCACTGGTATATCTGTGCCTCTATTACGGATTGTATCATTTCCGCACCGGCCGCTACGGCCTGAAACGCAAGAAAGGCGACAACGGCGAGGAGCCGGCGCCGGAGAAGCTGCCGGCGGTAAGCGTGGTGCTCACGGCCCGCAACGACTCGACATGGCTGCGCGAGAACCTGGTATACCTGCTGGAACAGGACTACCCCAACTTCGAGGTGGTGGTGGTCGACTACCTGTCGCAGGACGACACTCCCTATGTCCTCAAACTCCTCAAGGACTACTACCCACACTTGAAGATTGTGCCTTTCAAGGAGGACGTGAACCTCTTCCAGGGTAAGAAATATCCCCTTTCAATAGGTATCAAGAGCGCCAAGAACGACATACTGATGCTCGCCGACCCCGACTGCACACCGAAGAACCTGCACTGGCTGCGCGGCATGGTGAGGGGCTACTCGTTTGGCGACGATGCCAAGCAAACAGGCAACAAGGCCAACAGCAACCAGGCTATCAAGATAGTGCTGGGCTACTGCGGCGTGAAGCGCACGAAGACGCTGCTTGGCGTGCTGCAGCAGTACGACGCTCTGTACTACGGCGCCAGCTATCTGGGCAGCGCCCTGCTCGGCCACCCCTACACCGGCTCGGGACGCAACCTCAGCTACCGCCGCTCGTTCTTCTTCAAGCGCGGAGCCTTCATAAGCCACTACGATGTGGCCGACGGCTCGGACGACCTATTCGTGTACCAGAACGCCGACAGTAAGAACACAACCATCTGTATAGACAGCGATGCATGCCTCACCGCCGAACCCAAGAAGACCTTCGCCCTGTGGCACGACGAGCGCCGCCATCGCGTGGCCACCCGCAACCGCCACTCGCTGGGCAGCCGCCTGCACGAGAGTCTGCCCTACCTGGCCAACGTGGTCTTCTATGCCGCCTGCGTGCTGCTGGTACTCCGCGGCACCCTGCCCTGGCCGGTGGTGGCAGCTGCCGCTGTGATTAAATGGGCATGGCAAATAGTCTGTTTCTCAAGACTTACCAAGCGTTTCGACGGCGGGTTCGTGCACCTCGCGGCACCCCTGCTGGAAATATATTTTATCATAGCAAATACTATATTAATACTTTTGCCGTTACATAACAATAGAAAGTTTAAGAAATAGTGGTTAGTGATTAGTGGTTAGTGAAATGGGAATGGATAATGCAACGACAGTGACAACGGAACGGATGCGCCACGACTACCAGCTCGTGTGCGCCGCACGCGACGAGGGCAACCACAAGGCCTACTCGGACCTTATGGCTACCTATCGTGAGCCGTTGTATCTGCTGCTCCTTCGCATGACGCACAACACCACTACCGCTGCCGACCTCACCATCGAGACTTTCGGCAAGGCTTTCCTACAGCTACATCGCTACGCCCCTACAGCCACCTTCGGCTCGTGGCTCTACACCATAGGCGTGAACACCTATATAGACCATCTGCGCCGCAACCGTCTGGAGACGGTGCCGCTGAGCGAGACAGAGCGCAACAACGACGGCGACATCATTGAATATCAAATACCTTCGGGCCAGCCAAACCCCGAAGAGGCCATGATACGCATGCAGCGCGACGAGGTACTGAAACAGATTGTGGACCAGCTGAAAGAACCTTACCGCCAGATAATACGCATGCGCTATTATGAAGACCTCTCCTATGAGGAGATAGCGCAGACGCTACGCATACCCATAGGCACGGTTAAGATACGGCTCTTGCGTGCCAAAGAGTTGCTGTCGGCCATAATGAAGAAGAAAGGAGGCGAGATTTGAAACACGCCGCCTTGATTCTTGCAGCATTGATGATTGCCACATCGGCTGCTGCCGATGATGGCGAACCTCCCAGTACGGGACTCTCGGTTTTTGTCAATGCATCAGGCTATGTCGCTGCCGCCAACGCCGCCGAGTTTTACAGCGGGCGTGACGCGAATCCCAACAAAATAAACTACATCCTACATAGCGACCGCTACGGTCCGCAGATCTGGAACCGCCTTGTCGAGGCCGGACGCATCTCGCCGTCGGCAGTGGGGCAGTACGACCAGTTCACGGTGGAGGAGTTCCCGCCCAAGATGGACTACCGCCTTGCCTACCAGATAGGTCTCGGCATACGATATGACTATAATTCCGGCTTCGGCTGGCTGCTGCGTTTCGACATGGCCAAGCTAGTGGCACAGGGAGGTTTCAACCTGGGCACCGGCGGTGTGCCGTTGCTAGGCAGCGACCAATACGTCACATGCGGCATCTTCGGCAAAGAGAGCCGCTACAATATCGACCTGGCCATAGCACGCACAGTGGCACTGAACAAGCTGTTGGACCTAGAGTTGAATATCGGTGCAAGCCTGGTGAATGTCAAGGTGGAAGAGAACGCCATGGAGATTGCTGGCGCCACCTACTCCATCCTAGACCGCACCTACGGCGAGATGCCGTCGACATACACCGCCGAATACGACTACCAGAACCAAGGACGCATAGGCTACGGCTTTTTCGCCACCGTGGCTATGGGCTACCGAGTCAGAGGCATAGGAGCACTGAAGCTCTTCTACACCTGCCGCCACGACCGCATAGCCTTCCTCGACCGTAAGGAATGGGGCTGGCAGCACGCCTTCGGCATAAGAATAGAAATGAATAATTTTAGTTTCTTATAAATGATAACATTTACCGAACTAGCAGAAAGCGACCATCCGCATTTTGCGCAAGAATTGTTTGAAGAGGCGTTTCCCGAACAGGAACGCCCGCCCTTCTCTAGTCTCCGGCAGCGTGATGCCGGCAAATTCCATTTCCTAGTGGCCGAAAACGGCGACGACCCGGTAGGCATCCTGACCTACTGGACTTTCGACGAACTGGTGTATGTGGAGCACTTCGCCATAGACGAAGACCTTCGCAACCAGGGACTCGGCAAGGCTGTGTTTCTCAACTTCCTGTCGCAACAGCACGACCAGGTGGTGCTGGAGATCGAGCTTCCCAACAACGAGGAGGCCGACCACAGACTCGAGTTCTACGCCTCGATGGGCTTCTATCGGAACCCACAGCCCTACGTGCAGCCCTCATATCACAACGACAACCGCACGGTGCCAATGATCATTATGTCGAAATACGAACTCGACGACGATGAATTTTCCGAAATTCGGGACCTTTTATACCGCGAAGTGTACGGCGTAAAATGATAGTTGATAGTTGAAGGTGGAAATTTTTTATTTATGCAACCAACTGACATACAGGCATCAACTTTCAACCTAAGACTTCCGACTAAAAAAAAATTTGGTCAGTATTCAAAAAGTTAGTACTTTTGCACCCGCTTTCGAGGAGAGAACGCCTCAAAAACAGCAGATGGCTCCTTAGCTCAACTGAATAGAGCATCTGACTACGGATCAGAAGGTTGCAGGTTTGAATCCTGCAGGAGTCACCAAGAAGAGAGAGAACAGCGATGTTCTCTCTTTTTTGTTTCCACCGCACAATAAAGTACGCGCCCACGCGTTATACCGATAAAAACAATCGATATTATGCAAGGCAATTTCACCTATCACAATCCCACCAAGCTTTATTTCGGCGAAGAGGCCATGAGTCATCTGGCCGGCGAACTTAAAGGCTACGGCCCCGTAGTTATGCTCAGCTACGGCGGCGGCTCGATAAAGAAGAACGGCATATATGACGCCGTAGTCGCCGTCCTGAAGGAGACCGGCAAGACCATTGTCGAAGACCCGGGAGTGATGCCCAATCCCACCTACGAGAAGGTGATGGAGGGGTGCCATCTGGTGCGCGACAACAAGGTGGACCTCATACTGGCCGTGGGCGGCGGCAGCACCATCGACTATGCCAAAGCCGTGAGCGCCAGTGCATACTGCGAGGAGGATGCATGGGAGAAATACTGGGTGAAGCAAGGATGGCCCAGCTGCCAGACAGTCGCCGTGGGCTCGGTGCTGACGATGGTTGGCACCGGAAGCGAGATGAACGGCGGTAGCGTGATAACAAACCGCAAGGCTGGCTTCAAGCTTGGCAAGGTGTTCGGTCCCGCACTATATCCCAAGTTCACGATACTGAACCCGAGGTTCACGATGACTGTGCCGCAGTACCAGATGGTTGCAGGCTTCTTCGACATCATGAGCCACCTGATGGAGCAATACTTCGCCGGCAAGGCCGACTGCACCACCGACTACCTCATCGAGGGGCTGATGCGGTCGCTGATTCACAGCAGTCGCATTGCCGCCAAGAATCCACAAGACTACGAAGCCCGTGCCAACATCATGTGGACTGCCACATGGGCATTGAACACGCTGCTGAAGTGCGGCAAGGGCGGCGACTGGGAGGTGCACCAGATAGGACACGCCATAGGTCTGGTGACCGACGCCACACACGGCATGACACTTGCCAGCGTCTCACTGCCATACTACCGTCATGTGATGCAGGACGGCCTGCACCAATTCGTGCGCTTTGCAACAAACGTGTGGGGTGTCCGTCCCGAAGGCAAGAGCGACGAGCAGGTGGCCAATGAAGGTCTGTCATGTCTCGAATCGTGGATGAAGGAAATCGGTGTGGTGATGCACAGCAGCGAACTGGGCGTCAGCGAGAAGAACCTGCAGGCCGTGACGGATGCCGTAAAGATACTGCCCGTCGGCTACCGCACCCTGACCCGCGACGAGGTGGTGGAGATTCTGCGGGAGAGCATGTGATAGTTGACATTGGAGAGTGCATCTTTACATTTTGACTCTTACCATCTTACAATAAAGAATGGGACAACTGACAGGACATACGGCAAGGAGGGTTTTCCTCATCGGGCTGTTTCTCGCCATAGGGCTTTGTGCCACTGACGAGGCGGCGGCGAAGCCACACCGCGACACACTCGGTGTGGGCACGCAGGTCCTTTTTACCGAGAACGCCGGCCAATGGAATTCCCTGGTGCGCTATGCGGCACAGCTGCACAACGCGGCCCTCTTCCTCGAGGACGGCGGCATAGTGGTGGCGCTGCGCGAACCAGCCTCCCACCCCTACCCCAGTGCACATGTGCTGCATTGCCATGCATACCGCATGCGCTTCGAGGACTCGTCGGTACAGCCTCGCGGCGAAGGCCAGCAAGACGGCTACAGCAACTACTTCCTCGGCAACAGTCCAGCCGGATGGCACAGTGGCGTGCGGGACTACGCCGTAGCCCGCTACACCGAGGTGTATCCCAACACCGACCTTGAGATATACACCGCCAGTGCGGCGTTGAAATACAACTGGATAGTCCACCCTGGCGGAAACCCGCAGACGGTCGCCCTCGTCTACGAAGGCACCGACGGCGTTGATGTCGACCGCGACGGCAACCTGAGGGTACGGACCACCGTGAACGATGTCGTTGAGTTGAGGCCTTACGTCTTTCAGATGCATGGCGACAAAGAGGTCGAGGTCAAGAGCCACTGGAGCGTGGAGCGAACCAAGGATGGATACCGCATAGGCATCGAGGTGGGAAGCTACGACAGCACCAAAGACCTGGTCATCGACCCGACGCTCATCTTCTCGACCTACACGGGGTCTACTGCCGACAACTGGGGCACCACAGCGGCCTACGACTCGCACAAGAACGTGTACACCGCAGGCTTGGTGTTCGGAATAGGCTACCCCGTAAGCATCGGGGCCTACGACGAGAACAGCAACGGCAATGCCGACATAGGCATCTTCAAATTCGACTCGTCGGGCACGCAGAGGCTCTGGGCCACCTACCTCGGCGGTGCAGCTGCCGATATGCCGCACAGCATGTTCGTCAACCTCTTCGACGAGCTGCTGGTGATGGGCACCACCGGAAGCGACAACTTCCCCGTGACTGCCGGCGCCTTCCAATCGGCACACGCTGGCGGTCAGACCATAAACTATGAAGGCTCCAGCACCATCAACTTCGCCGAGGGCAGCGACATCTTCGTCTCGCGCCTGAGCGCCGACGGCACACAGCTGAAAGCCTCGACCTATGTAGGCGGCACCGGCAACGACGGTCTGAACTACAAGCACTACTTCAACAGCAGCTACCAGATCATCATGGCTGGCAACGACTCGCTGTACTACAACTATGGCGACGGCGCACGCGGCGAGATTATCTCCGACAACTTCGGCAATGTATATGTCGGTTCCACAACCATGAGTACCGACTTCCCCACCACAGCAGAGGCTTTCCTGCCTTCATACGCCGCCCGTCAGGAGGGTGTGGCTTTCAAACTCGACTACAACCTCCGCAATATGATATGGAGCAGTTATATCGGCGGCACAAATGACGACGCCGTCTACTCCATCGACCTCGACTCCAGCTACAACCTGCTGGTGTGCGGCGGTACCAACAGTTACAACTTCCCGACAACGGCGGGGGCTTACCGCACAACCTACCAGGGTGGCACTGCCGACGGTTTTGTGAGCAAGATATCGGCCGACGGCAGCACGCTGCTAGCCTCGACATACGTGGGTTCGACGGCCTACGACCAGCTCTACTTCGTGCGTACAGGCCGACGGGACGAGGTGTTCCTCTTCGGACAGACGAAAGCCACGGGCTCGACGATGATACACAACGCCGGCTACAGCGTACCTGGCGGTGGCATGCTGCTGATGCGAATGACACCCGACATGCTGTCGGATCAGTGGAGCACCGTCTTCGGCACTCCGGGACGTGTGAACCTCTCGCCGACAGCCTTTGCCGCCGACATCTGCAACCGTGTCTACGCCGCCGGCTGGGGGCGCGACTTTGTGAACTACAACGGGGTGCAGTGGTATACTGCCGGCACCACAGGCATGGAGACCACCACCGACGCCTTCCAGGATTCCACCGACGGACAGGATTTCTATCTCATCTCGATCGATGCCGACGCCAACAACCTGGAGTATGCCACCTTCTTCGGCGAGCTGCACGGCAATAGCGGCAGCAGCTATGGTGGAGGCGACCATGTTGACGGCGGCACGTCGCGCTTCGACCGTCTGGCGACACTCTACCAGTCGGTCTGCGGCTCGTGCAGCGGCACCCAGGGATTCCCCACCACCGCCAATGCCTGGAGCGACAGCAACCTCTCGAGCAACTGCAACAACGCCATCTTCCGTTTCAATGTCACCGACGACTTCCCAGTGGCCGAGTTCATACCACCCACCTCGGGGTGCGCTCCCTACACGGTGCACCTGCAGAACACCGGACGCGGAACCGCCTATCTATGGGATTTCGGCGACGGCAGCACCTCGACAGAGACGAGTCCTACGCACACCTTCACCTCGCCAGGGGTGTACACCATACGGCTGATAGCAGCGATGCCTGGCGGCTGCGCCGACTTCGACACCACCTACCACACCCTGCAAGTGCTCTCGTCGAGCGAATTCTCGCACACACCGTTGGTGGGATGCGGCGGGAGCACACAGATAGGAGTACCGCCGACCCTCGGTATAGCCTATTTCTGGACAGGTGATCCAGTGAGCGATCCGTCGGTCTCCAATCCATGGGTTAACCAGGCAGGCACCTATGTGCTGCACTCTGTCGTGGCCGGGTGCGTGCAGATCGACACTTTCACCGTCCGCACCTATACCATAGTCGACGAGCCACTGCTTACGGCCATCCACTGCCACGACTCTGCCAACGGCAGTGCCCTGTTGCCCCTCGGAGCTGAGATATCGAGCGACTCCATCACCTACACCATCACACCTTCGGCGGCCTCGCAACTCACCGACAGCGCCATACTTTTCAGCGGTCTCGGAGCGGGCAGCTATACGGTGACCATCGATGGATATGGATGCACCACGACGCGCACCTTCACCCTCGCGAATCCCGAGCCGCCGGCCTACGAGAAAGAGGTCTCGCCGGCCCTGTGCGACGACAGCTGCGGAGGGTGGATACATCTCACCTACGACCTTTCGGCCGTTCCCGAGATAGAGCCACGCGACACCATCGTCGGCGGTCTCTGTGCCGGCAGCTATATCACTACCCTCACGTCGTTTGGCTGTCCGCTGACAGACACCAGTGTCATAGTCCGCGAGCACCTTCTGGACAGCCTGCGGGCATACGCCGACGCCGAGCGTGTCTACGTGGGCGAGAGCGTCCGTCTGCATGCCACACTCGACGCGGATGCTGCAGACGTAGGCTTCCGCTGGAGCCCCGCCGGCGACCTAGACGACCCGACGGCGCAGCACCCGCTGGCGACGCCGACCGACACGCTGGCCTGCTATACCGTGGTTGCGACAGCCCCGTCGGGCTGCACAGCCACCGACTCGGTATGCATACACGGCACCGAGGTGATCTGCGGCGCGCCGATCTTCGTGATTCCCAACGCCTTCACCCCCAACGCCGACGGCATAAACGACCGTATCTGCTTCAACAGCGACGAGCTCATAGAGTTCAGCATCACCATTTTCAACCGCTGGGGCGAGAAGGTGTACGAGAGCGACGACCCCACCGAGTGCTGGGACGGCACCTACCGCGGCCACCAGTGCCTGGCAGGGGTATACACCTACACCTGCCACATCCGCTGCCTGGCAGATATAGAGAATGACTTTAAAGGAGACATTACGTTGATTAAGTGAATAGTTCATAGTTAATGATGAATGATGAATGATGAATGGTGGTTAGAACTATGAAGAAGGACCAGTATGTGATAGCGTGCGTTGAGACGCCCGAGGGAGCCGAGCTCCTTATCCCGTGGGCGAAGCATTTCGCCCAGCGCCTTAATGGCAAGGGGCTCATGTTGCTCGCTGTCTCGGCCGACGGCGACAGCGAGTGGCTCAAACAATACGGCATACCGTATGTTGGATTGCGTGGCGACTGGAAGACGGCCATCGACGGGCTGCCTACGGCCTTCGGCGGCATACTGGCGGTAACTGCGGTGGACCCCACGGCGCCACACCGTTCCATCACCAACCCACGCACCATGCTGCGCCAGTTCCGTGACTGCAAGATAGCCTACCTAGCAGTGCCCATCCCATCTAACGGCACTCCCCTCACCTCTAGTGTCTCCATAGTTCTCGACCACCGACGAGAGAGCAAGGAGAAGTTCATCTGGGCATCATATCTGGTGCGGTTCGTTGGAGCGAAGCTCACCGTGGCGCTGCCCGACTACCGCGATGCGGGCTTGCGAGGGCAGCAGCAGAACAACCTACGCTACTTGGAGAAGATAGCTCCCACGTTAGGACTCACATATAGCACAGCCACTATCCCCGCGCCGGCGATGACGCCGTCGGACGTGGTGGCCGTGGAGGCCTTGCGGCCCGACATGGTGCTGGCATTGGCCACGGACCGCCGCGACCGCGACGTGGGCGACTGGCTGCTGGGCGACCCCGAGTTGAAACTGCTCCGCACTGGCACTCCCACCCTGCTGCTGAACCAGAGGGACGACCTCTATGTGTTGTGCGACTAAACAAAGGGACGTGGGATGTAAGAGGTGAGAGTTAAGTGAGAGTTAAGTGAGACTTAGGAGAGACTTGTCCTTAGGGCGGACAGGTCGATTTTTTTATTAATTTTTGTTTTTTTTCTTATATTTGCAAACAAGTTTATCAACAACTATTTTTAATAACGTACTAATATATAAACACTAAACAACATATAGAATCCCAACGTTTAGAATCCCAACGTTGTATAAAAAACACACCTATGTATAAAAAGCTACTACTTTCCCTTTTGCTGTTTTCTATGACCATGGCCGTGTCGGCACAGAGACGTTCATTAAGCATCGCCAGTGTGAACGAGATGGCAGGCAGCGTAAGCGTGGGCAATCTGTCCTCGAGCATAAGTGCCAGCTCGACGACCGCAGGCCTGTACAATGTCACCAACGGCACCACGGTGCAAATAGTGGCCACAGCGAACGCGGGCTACAACTTCGTTTGCTGGAGAGAGGGCGTCAGCATATACAGCCGTACTGCGGACACGACGGTCACGGTGAGGAGCAACCGAAGCTTGACAGCCGTGTTCGTCAGCGTCTGCGACACGATGACCCTCGCGGTGAACGACACCACGATGGGCAGCATAGAGATGCTCTATGAATTCACGCCACTCGACACCGTCGACCTGTCGACAATACAGAGCGACTACACGGTGCAGGACGGCACAGTGCTGACGGGCACCCTCGGCGGGAACCGCAGGATAAGTGTCGCCGACGGAGCATCGATTATGCTGAGCAATATGGCCATCTTGGGCGTGCATATGTCTGACAATGGTTCGCATTGGGCAGGTCTGACTCTGCTTGGCGACGCCACGATAGTACTGGATGGAGGGACGGCGAACTACATAAGGGGGTTCAACAGACAGGATCCGGGCATATTGGTTCCTGTGGGAGCCACACTGACGATCTGCGGTAGCGGTGAGTTAACCGCCGAGTCGGGCAACAGCCATAGTACGATCAACGACTCGTTGAGGGCTGCGGGCATCGGCGGCGGATACAATTTAAGTTGCGGCAACATCGTCATCAACGGCGGCACCATAACCACCATTGGCGCCATTGGTGCCAGCCTTGGCAGCGGCTACAATGCGGACTGCGGCAACATCGCGATCCATGGCGGTATCGTCAACGCCAGCAGCATCGGCTGCGGCAACGGCGCCTATATCGACAGCATCATCATCACGGGTGGCACTGTCAATGCTGTGGGCAAGAATCTGCAATCGGGTATCGGCACTGACGCGGGAGGGACTGTAAGCCACATACTCATCACCGGCGGCACCGTCAACGCCAAAGGTGGGGCAAAAGGTGCCGGAATAGGCTGTGGGCAGAACGGAACCTGCACTGATATAACAATCACTGGCGGCACAGTCGTTGCAGAAGGCGGAATATATGCCGCAGGTATCGGATCGGGCGAATATGGACATAGTTACAATATCACCATTGCCAGCACCGTAGCCAGCGTCACCGCGAAAAAAGGCATGGGCGGCAACGACGTCAAAAACATAGGTAACGGCGATAATGGTTCCGGTGGCACGATCACAGTTGGCGGACAACCCTACACCGACCCCAACAGCGACGTATCCACATACACGGGCACGGGCGACAACAGCGTCCAAGAGAAGATAGCCATGTCCATATCTCTGACCGACGGCCGCTACTCGGCGCCGCGCGGCAAGCAGGTAGTGGCCAGGGCCACCGCGAAGCAGGGATACCACCTCGACGCCTGGAGCGACGGCGCAGCGGTCAACACCACCGGCACCGATACCATTACCGTGAACAGTGCAACGACCCTCACGGCATTCTTCGCCCAAGACTCCTTGATTATCAATGTCACGGTGATAGACACTAACAGCGGCAACGCCGTAGTGATATACAACGACTCGGCAGCCTCAAGCCATCTGGTGGAGCCCAACACCAACAATGTGATTACTATTTCGGCGACAGCGAAGTACGGCTACCACTTCGACCGCTGGGAGGAGGTGGACACGATGTACAACTTCACCATCTACAGCCGCACAGCCGACACCACGGTGAGCGCCACCGGCGACCGCTGGTTCTACGCTTTCTTCGAGCCCAACCTCTACACCATCGCCACCAACACGGCCGACACCAACATGGGCACCGCAGCAGTGGACAACAACATGCAAGGCCCGGTGGCCACAAGCCAGCCGTCGGTCGAGGCCGAATACAACTCGTGGGTGATGCTTACGGCGACGCCCAAACCCGGCTACCGCTTCGTCTGCTGGAGAGAGGCCGACAGCGTATACAGCCACACGGCGGACACCTTTGTCGTAGTCACTGCCGACCGAAGCCTCACGGCTGAGTTCGACATCAGCGCTGTGGATCTGGCCATCACGAATGTGAATCTGGATGTTGCCACAAGCAACGTTCCGCAGTTTACTATCAATGTGACGAACAACGGCACTGAAGACCTGACGGGTGAGTGCTGCATAAGAATCTACAAAGACTATCTTGGCGGCGATACCGTGGCCGACTGTGCGATGAGCGCAAGAAGCATTGCCGCCGGCGAGACAAGGTCGCTAAGCTACTATTTCTTCACGTCGGATCTCTGCTCGCTCGGCGAGGGCGACAGCTTGGTCTTCGAGGTGCGAACCGACAGCACGCAGCCTGACACCATAGCCACGAACAATGTGGCGGGCTTGAACATAGGCACCATCTTCCCGTGGCGCAACACCTACGAGTACGTGAGCGACACCGTGTGCGACAGCCTCCGATGGACCCTCAACAACCACCTCTACCGCGAAAGCGGGACTTACGAATACAGCGCCGTCACCAACTACAACGGCGGCCAATGCGATTCGATAGTGGTGCTCGACCTGACGGTCAACCACGGCTACAGCATCGACACCTTCGCCATAGAACTCGACAGCTACAACTGGCGCGGCAATGAGTTCCGCATAGTGCAAACAGCCACCTTCTCCTCGCAGGTGACGATGCAGACGGCGACTGGATGCGACAGCACCGTCACGCTGCACCTCATGCTGATACCTACCGACACCGTCACCCTCCTCATCAACGACACTACGATGGGCAGCATAGAGCTTGCGGCCGACACCATACACCTCGACACCCTGACGGCCGACTTCACGGCGCAGGACGGAGCAGTGCTTACGGGCCGCTACGACGGCGCACAGCACAGAATCTACATTGCCGACGGCGCCACGGTGACCCTTGCGGGCATCGACATTCCCGGAAGGGACTACATCCAGGTCCATGAAGTGTGGAACGGCATCACCTGTCTGGGCGACGCCACCCTGCTGCTTGCCGACGGCACGATGAACAAAGTAAATGCCTATGAGTTTGGGGCTGGCATTTTCGTACCTCAAGGAAACACCCTCGCCATCTACGGCTCCACCGGCTGGCTCAACGCCACCTCGCCCTCCGGCGCCGGAATAGGCGGAGGAACTGAAAGCATGAATATTCATACAACCTCCGGCAACATCGTCATCTACGGCGGCAACATCATTGCCCGTTGTTCGGAAGGTTCCGGCATAGGCAGCTACACCGGCACTTGCGGCGACATCACCATCCATGGCGGAAACATCTACGCCACTTCACTCAACAGCGGTGCCGCCATAGGCTCTGGCGCTTACGGCTACTGCGGCAATATACTGATTACCGGAGGCACCGTCTCGGCCACCAGTGGGGGTTACGGTGCAGCCATAGGAACAGGCCTTGGCGATCCTTACGCCCAAAACGGCGTGTGCGGCGACATCACGATAATGGGTGGCAATATCACAGCCTTAACCCAAACATATAGGGATTTGGCCGCCATAGGTGCTGGCACGGAAGGCTTCTGCGGCAATATCCTCATCGCAGGCGGCACAGTGGATGCAACGGGCCCTGTTGCCATCGGTGCCAACGTCGGCCACTGCGGCGACATCGTAGTCGCCAACACCGTCACACGTATGGTTTCGCATACAACTTACAATTATGCGTTTGGCGACTCGTATGGAGCACATGTCACCATAGGTAACAGCGATGGCATAGCGTACAACTTCACGGCCGACACCGACTTCTACGGCACCCAACCCCTGCTCCACCCCGCTCCTGTAAGCATCAACTATCCCTCGCTCATCACCCCCATAGGCAACGGCCGCTATCGTGTGGCGCAGAACCAGAACGTAGTGGCGAAAGCAACACCCATCAGCTGCCACCACTTCGTCTCGTGGAGCACCGCCGACAGTGTCCTCACCACCGATTCTGCATTCCTGATTCCTCATTCCTCATTAAACCAATACACCAACACTCCCCTCCTCGCTACCCTGCAGCGCGACATCTACACCAGCGACACCACCGTCCATGCCGTCAACCATTATATCTGGAACGGCACCGAATACACCACCGGCGGCGACATCCAGGACAGACTATACACCGCAGAGGGCTGCGACAGCCTAGCCACCCTGCACTTGACACTCGACTACATCGACACCATTACCCTCGCCGTCAACGACACCAATATGGGCAGCATAAAGATGCTCTATGCATTCACGCCGCTCGACACTGTCGACCTCTCCACCATACATAGCAACTACACCGTGCAGGACGGCACCGTGCTCACTGGCACACTCGGCACCAACTCCACCAACCCCAACCACCCCAGTGCCGACAATCGCAAGATAAGCGTCGCTGCCGGAGCCACCGTCATGCTCAGCAATATGGACATCACCGGCGTCGATAACAGCAACTTCAAATGGGCTGGTCTCACCCTCCTCGGTGATGCCACCATAGTGCTCGACGACAATACATCGAACTACATCCGTGGTTTCTACTATCAATACCCAGGCATCTACGTGCCAGGGGGCGCCACCCTCACCATCTGCGGCAGCGGCGAACTGACCTCCGAGTCAGGCAAGGGTGACCAGCTTTACGACCCCTGGTGGGCTCCCGGCATCGGAGGCGCCTATAACAATAGTTGTGGCAACATCGTCGTCGAAGGCGGCACCATTACCACCATTGGCGGCTATGGCGCCAGTCTTGGTGGAGGCTATAGAGGTGCCTGCGGCAACATCGCTATCCACGGTGGCACCGTCAACGCCAGCAGCATAGGCTGCGGCAACAGTGCCACAATCGACAGCATCCTCATCACGGGCGGCATTGTCAATGCAACGGCAAAAGATTTGCAAGCGGGCATCGGCTGCGACGGCGGCGGTACGGTAAACCATATCGTCATAACGGGTGGCACCATCAATGCCACAGGCGGAAGGTATGCCGCTGGTATCGGCAGTGGTTATTGTGCCACAGTCAACCATATCACTATCACAGGCGGCACCATTACCGCTACCGGTGGCCAAAACGGTGCTGGTATAGGCGCGGGCGAAGGCAGAAACGGTTTAGGCCATTGTGGCGAAATCGTTATTGCAAGCACAGTCACCAGCGTCACTGCCCAAAAGGGTACAAACAACACTAACGTAAATAATATCGGCCACGGCGACGGCGCCACCTGCGACACCGTCATCGTCGGCGGCCAGCCTTATACCGACCCCGACACCTCAACCTACACCTACACTGGCACCGGCAGCAGCGACAACGTCCAGCACTACATCACCGCAGCCACTCCCCTGCCCGACGGCCGCTATACAGTGCTGCGCGGCACGCAGGTAGTCGCCAAGGCTACGCCTAAGGCAAACCACCACCTCGCCAGCTGGAGCGACGGTGCCACCGTCAACGCCTCTGGCACCGACACCATCTCCACAAACGGTTCGGTAACAATCACGGCATTCTTCGAACACGACCCATACATCGTCAACGTCGCGGTGCTCGACACTAACAGCGGCAACGCCGTGGTGATCTACAACGACTCCGCCGCCATCAGTCTCCCCGTCGGTACAGATACCAACGCCGTGGTCGCCATCTCGGCGACAGCGAAGTACGGCTACCACTTCGACCGCTGGGAGGAAGTGGACACGATGTACAACTTCACCCTCTACAGCCATACAGCCGACACCTCGGTACGCGTTACCGGCGACCGCTTGTTCTACGCCTACTTCGAGCCCAATATCTACACCATATCCACCTACACCGCCGACACTACCATGGGTACCGCCGCTGTCGACAACAACATGCAAGGGCCCGTGGCCGCAAACCAGCCATCGGTCCAAGCCGAATACAACTCGTGGCTGATGCTTACGGCGACACCCAAACGCGGCTACCACTTCGTGCAGTGGGAGGAGGCCGACAGCGTCTATAGCCACACTGCCGACACCTTTGTCGTCGTCAATGCCGACCGAAGCTTCACGGCAGTCTTCGCACAAGACAGCCACTCCTTCGTCGAGATGGGCGACGGTCTGCGCTGGGCCACTAACAACATCGGTGCCGACAATCAGTGGGACGTTGGAGACTACTTCGCCTGGGGAGAGACCGAGCCGAAGAACTCCTACAGCTGGAGCACATATCGTTTCAACGCGAACGGCAGCAACACCGACTTCACCCGCTACACCGGCAGCGACTACGACACGCTCCTCGCCGAGGACGATGCCGCCACCGCCAACTGGGGTCGCGGCTGGCGAATGGCGACCCGCGACGAATGGCAGACGCTGATGAACACCAACAACTACAGCTGGCAATGGACCAACAACTACAACAACACGGGCAACAGAGGCTTTACCGTAACACGCCTCACGGGTCCCTGTGCCGGCAACACCATCTTCCTGCCTGCCAACGGCTACATGGATAACTACTGGCTGAACAACAGGCAGTCCTGCCGCTATTGGTCGTCGACCATTGCTTCCGACAATATCAACGCATGGAAGACCACCATGGACAACAGCAACTTCAGCATGCACGAAGCTGCACGTTATCTGGGAGGAGCAGTCAGAGCCGTGGGACACACATCGATGATAAGCGTTGCCGCCCAGAGTGACGACACGACGATGGGTACCGCCGGTCTGATGGTCGCAACACCTGGCGCCACAGCGGCGGCAGTTCTGGAGCAACGCGTCACTGTCGACACCGGTGCCACGGTCACCCTTTCGGCAACACCCAAAATTGGCTACATCTTTGTACGCTGGATGGAGGCCGACACAACCTATAGCCTCTCAGCAGACACTGTGATTACCGTCATGGGAGAACGTTCGATGAAAGCCTTCTTCGCAGTACATCCTGTAGACACACTGATTCTTGCCGTCAACGACACTTCGATGGGCAGCATTGCCATCGAGGGCGCCTTCACGCCCACCGACACCGTCGACCTCGCGACACTTACGGGCGACTACACGGTGCAGGACGGCACAGTGCTGACAGGCACCCTCACTAACGACTACAAGATATCTGTCGCCGCTGGCGCCTCGGTGCTGCTCAAAGGCATGATCATTCCCGGCATTAGCACGGCCGAACACCCATGGGCGGGCCTGTCGCTCCTCGGCGACGCCACCCTCTTCCTCGACGACAGCAGCTACGTCAAAGGCTACCATTCCCGATACCCCGGCATCCACGTGCCAGCAGGCTCCACCCTCACGATCCGCGGCGTGGGCATACTGACGGCCCAGCCCTGCAGCCGGGCTGCAGCCATCGGCGGCGGATACGAGATTGACAACGGCAACATCGTCATCGAAAGCGGCACCATCCACGCCCACGGCTACTATGCCGCCGGTATCGGCGGTGGCTACCGTGCGCAATCCTGCGGCAACATCACCATCCGCGGCGGCAATATCGATGCATCGAGCATCGGCGGCGGCGACAGTGAAACAATCGACAGCATCACCATCACGGGTGGCACAGTCATAGCCACTGGCAACGACTTCGAGGCCGGCGTAGGCACCGGCCACACAGGCACGGTGAACCATATCATTATCACCGGTGGCACCGTCATTGCACAGGGCGGTACGCGAGCCGCAGGTATTGGTGGCGGTATATTCGCTCATTGCGGCGAGATTGTCATCGACAGCACCGTCACCCTTGTCACCTCTTCCAAAGGACACCTCACCGACACCAATATCGGCACCGGCTTCCAAGGCACCTTCGACACCATTATTGTCGCTGGACAGGGCTATACCGACGTCAGCAACCCATTCAGCTACAGCGGCAACGGCTCGGGTAACCAGTTTGAGCCCTCCACCGTCATAGACCTCGGCGGGGACCGCTACAAGGTGCTGCGCGGCAGACAGGTCGTGGTGCAGGCCACCGCGAAGCCTGGCCACCACCTCGCCAGTTGGAGTGACGGCGCCGCCGTCAACGCCGCTGGCACCGACACCCTTACGGTTAACGGCTCGATGACCCTCACGGCCATCTTCGAGCACGACGCCTACCAGATAAGCGCAATGGCCGTCGATACCGCCATGGGCAGCGCAGTGGTAATCTACAACGACTCTGTCGCCGCCACCCTGCCCGTGCTCCCCGATTCGACATTCATCCTCGAAGCCACCGCCAACCCCTGCTACCACTTCGTCTGCTGGACCAAGGGCGCCGACACCGTGGCCTCGGAGTCGATCATCGAACTGCAGGCCACCGACACCAGCTTCTATATCGCACACTTCGAGCGCAACCTGCCGCTGCTCGGCGACACGACCGCCGTTGTCTGCGACAGCCTCGTTTGGTTCGGCACCGCCTATACCGCCACCGACACGGCGACCCACAACCTGCTGACCGCCGAAGGGTGCGACAGCACGGTGACGCTGCACCTCACGGTGAAGTACAGCAGCACCGGCGACACCACCGCTGTGGTGTGCGACCTGTTCATGTGGTACGACTCCATATACACCGCCACCTCTGCCCCCACCCACCGCTTCGCCAATGCCGTGGGATGCGACAGTACGGTGACCCTCAACCTGACAGTCAACTACAAGAACACCGGCGACACCGTTGCCGTCGTCTGCGACAGCTTTGCCTGGTACGGCGACACCTACACCGCCTCCAACGACTCGCTGACGCACTTCATGGAAGCCGCCAACCAGTGGGGCTGCGACAGCACGGTCATCCTCCACCTTACGGTGAACTATCAAAACAGCGGCGACACCACCGCCGTGGAGTGCGACCACTTCAGTTGGTACGAGCACCAGGGCCTTACGGCATCGACCGACACGCTGACGCACCTCCTCGCCAACCAGTGGGGCTGCGACAGCACGGTGACGCTGCACCTCACCGTCAACTACCAGAACAGCGGCGACACCGCTGCCGTGGAGTGCGACCAGTTCACATGGTACGAGCATACGAGGGTAACGGCATCGACCGACACGCTTACGCACCTCTTCGCCAGCGCCAACCAGTGGGGCTGCGACAGCACGGTGACGCTGCACCTGACAGTTAACTATCAAAATACCGGCGACACCGCTGCTATGGAGTGCGACCAATTCAGCTGGTACGAGCACCAGAACATGACGGCCAGCGACAGCACCCGCACGCACCTCTTCGCCGGCGCCAACCAGTGGGGCTGCGACAGCACCGTCACACTCCACCTCACCGTCAACTACCAGAACACTGGCGATACGACAGCGGTGGAGTGCGACCAGTTCAGCTGGTACGAGCACCAGAACATGACGGCCAGCGACAGCACGCGCACGCACCTCTTCGTCGGCGCCAACCAGTGGGGCTGCGACAGCACCGTGACGCTGCACCTCACGGTGAACTACAGCAACACCGGCGACACCGCCGCGGTGGTGTGCGACAGCCTGGTGTGGTACGACAGCACCTACACCCTCACCGCCGCACCCACACATGTGTTTGCCAACCAGTGGGGCTGCGACAGCACCGTGACGCTGAGCCTGACGGTGAACTACAGCAGCACGAGCGACACCACGGCTGTGGAATGCGACCAGTTTGCCTGGAACGGCACCACCTATACCGCCAGTGGTGAACCCGAACGCCACTACACCAACGCCGTGGGATGCGACAGCACCCGCACCCTCCACCTCACCATAAACTATCAAAATACCGGCGACACGACGGCCGTGGAATGCGACCAGTTCAGCTGGTATGAACATGATAGCCTGACAGCGAGCAGCAACACACTGACGCACCTGTTCCAGGGTGCCAACCAGTGGGGCTGCGACAGTACCGTTACGCTTAATCTGACTGTGAACTACAAGAACACCGGCGACACGACAATAGTGGCCTGCGACCAATACTCGTGGTACGAGCACACGGGCCTCACGGCATCGGTAGACACTCTGAAGCACCTGTTCGTGGGCGGCAACCGCTGGGGTTGCGACAGCACGACGACACTGCACCTGACAGTCAACTACCAGAACACGGGCGACACCACGGCAGTGGAGTGCGACCACTTCACATGGTACCAGCACCATAACCTCAGCACCAGCAGCGACAACCGCACGCACCGCTTCGTCGGCGCCAACCAATGGGGCTGCGACAGCACGGTGACGCTGCACCTCACGGTGAACTACAGCAACACAGGCGACACCACAGCTGTGGAGTGCGACCTCTTCAGCTGGTACGAGCATCAGAACCTGACCTCCAGTAGCAACAACAAGACCCACCGCCTGGTGGGTGCCAACCAATGGGGCTGCGACAGCACGGTGACGCTGCATCTGACAGTGAACTACCAGAACACTGGCGACACCTCGGCGGTGACTTACGAGCCGTTTACTTGGTATGAACACACGAATATGGGCAGCACACAGAACGTGCAGCACACCTTCGCCGGCAGCAACCGCTGGGGTTGCGACAGCACGGTGACGCTGCACCTGCGCTATGCCCTCTTCACCACCAGCTGGAGTGGAGCCACCACGGTGACCTACAACTCGCAGCCGCAGAACGTCATCAGCGCCACCTATGTTGACGACACGGGCCGAGTGCAGCAGGCAGCCCTCACCTTCACCAACGGCACGGAGGTCATCAGCACGCCGAACTATCCTGTGGGCGCGGGTGTATGGGCCGTAGTGGCTCGTCCGATGCTGCCCGTCGACTCGCTTAGCGCGGCCACGACAACACTTACCATCCTGCCCGCCACGGTATCGGTAAGCGGCGCCGTGGTGCGCACAGCCAAAGTCATCGATGGCACCACCACCGCCGAGGTGATAGACCCCGGCGTCCTGAACAACATACAGGGCAGCGACCCCCTGACGCACACCACCACCGCCGAATTCAGCGATGCCACCGTGGGACAGGACAAGACCATCACCCTCACCTACACGCTGCATGGAGACGCAGACCTGCTAAGCAACTATACACTGCAACGCACCACGGAGGTCTACTCCACCCTCGGCGCCATCGTCGACCCGATTGAGCCCGACCCGCAGCACACCTTCGACCTGGCCGAATATGGCTACTGCACGGGCAGCGGCGCCATCGGATACCACCTCTCGGCAGGCAGTCCCGACCAATACAAGATAGACTTTGCCGACAGCAGGATATCCGACGTCGACTGGACAAACCTGGCCACGACAGAACCTGACGGCACGATAAGTATCGACATTCCCGAGGGGTTACCCATGGGCGACTACAGCATGTCCGTCACCTTCCGCAACAGCAGCTACACATGGATCGAGAGCGCACCCATGGCCCTCACTATCCATGTCAACCTGCCAGCCTCCTACACCAAGCCGCTCTTCTACAACGTCATCATTCTCATCGACACCTGCGAATGCATCACCGACGTGCAGTGGTACCACCGCGAGGTGGGTGGCGAGTGGGCCGCCATACCTGGTGCCAACGACTACAACTACCGCCAGGTAGCAGGTCTCACTGGCGAATACTTCGCCAAGGTGAAGATGAACGGCGTGGAGACCTACACCTGTCCGCAGAGCGACCTCGTCACCCTGGTCCGTGACGAACACCCCGCCGCACCCACCATCAGCGCACACCCGAACCCGACGACCAACACGGTCACCATCGAACTCACCGACCCAGGCTCACAGTCCCACCTGCTCCGTGTCGTCAACACCACGGGCGTGGAGATGGAGCGTCGCACCTTCGACGGAAACACGACGACGATAGAGATGAGCCATTGGCAAAGCGGCAGCTACATCGTCAGCGTCGATGGACTGATAGTAAGAATTGTCAAGAACTAGTAGTTAAGTAGTTAAGAAGTTAAGAAGTTAAGAAACTAAGAATTATGAAAAAGATACTTTTTATAGCAGCACTAATTTCACTTTTCACTTTTCACTTTTCACTTTTGAAGGCGCAGCCTGTCGACTACTATTACAACCGCCCCTTCGGCCACCTCGGCATCACCTTCGGTGGCGGACTTAACGCCATGCTCTACGACAACCCGGCGGGCAAAGCCTCGCCAGGCCTATGTCTGGACCTCGGGCTCAACTACACACACTTCTTCTCCGGCATCGGAATGGGCGTGGGCATACACCTGGCCTCTGTCGGGGGAAGTGCCGTATACAACAACGAAGAGACAAGCCATGGGCTCACCCATGCCAACAATCCCTATGCCCACTACGACCTGACGACACGCTTCAACGACTGGCACGAGCGGCAGCAAATCACCATGCTCTGCCTGCCTCTCGAGGCCTTCTATCGTATCCGCATGGGAAATGGGCGCCATATCTTCACCGGCTTGGGCCTACAGTTCGAGATGCCTATGAAAGGCAAATACAAAGCCGGCAAAGGCAGCTACACCACCACGGGTCTTTTCCCTGTCGGCGGTCCGCACACAGTAAGCGACATGCCTGAACACGGCTTCAGCACCTACGAAGAGACCTTCGACGCAAGCATCGCCGACTTCAAACACAGCTTCAGCATCATCGCCGATGTCGGCCTGCACCTGCCTCTGAACTACAGCGGCGGTCTCTACATTGGCCTCTTCGGCTCCTATGGGCTTGGCAGCATCCTCGACAAAAACCAAAGCACCGGCACCATGCTGGCCATCAATCCCGACGACCCTTCGCGGATAGACTACTACGGCACCTTCGCCGCTGCAGGCAATCCATCGCTCCACCTGCTCCGCATAGGCATCAAAGTGGGTATCGACTTGGGCACACCGATGGACAACTAATCACTAACCACAGAGTTTTAATTAAAATAATTTTCTTATATTTGCAATTCTCCACCATTAGGTGAATTATGTAAAACAACCTGTCGCCCAGACACTTCAACCATCTGGCAACAGTAATACTGAACAACAAAAAACACTTCTGAACATGGAAGAAAACACCACCATGCAGCCCACCGCCGACCAGCAGCTGCAGCAGACCCCCGAGGCCATGGAACCTGTCGTCCAGACCGAAACAATCAACAACGAACCCGCCGTGCAACCCATCGCCGACGAACCTCAAACAGCGCAACCCATCGCCGACGAACCCACGGCCGACGAACAGCCTGCAGAACCCGCTGTGGACTACAGCACCCTCTCGCGCGAAGAACTCTGCGACGCATTGGCCCAACTGCTCAAAGGCGACATCCAGCAGATGCGCCACAACGCCACCGCCATCCGCAACCGTTTCAACGAACTCAACCGCGAGATGCAGAAAAAAGCCTTCGAGGCGTTCCTCGCCGATGGCGGCAACAAAGATGAATACGAAGAAAAGAACGATGCCGTTGCCGACACGTTCAACAACCTATACACCCAATACCGCAACAAGCGCCAGCAGATGCTCGACGCCATCGAGGCTCAGAAAAAGAAAAACCTCGAGGCCAAACAGGCACTCATCGAGGAACTGCGCACCCTCGTCGACTCCGACGAGGAGCAGATGCGCACCGTGATGGACCGCTTCAACGACATCCAGGAACGTTGGAAAGCCATCGGCGACGTGCCCCGCGAGCAGATGAACGACCTCTGGCAGAACTACCACTTCCAGATAGAACAGTTCTTCAACAAACTGAAGATTAACCGCGAACTGCGCGCCCTCGACCAGAAGCGCAACCTCGAACAGAAAATCCAGCTCTGCGAGCAGGCCGAGGAACTCATCATGGAAACCTCCGTGACCAAAGCCTTCAAAGGCCTGCAGGACCTGCGCGCCCGCTGGAAAGAGACCGGTCCCGTACCCGTCGAACAGAACGAGGAGATATGGCAGCGCTTCCAGGCTGCCGCCACTCAGATCGACCAGCGCCGCAAGGAATACTACGACAGCCGCAAGGAGGAGATGGACAACAACCTCCTCGCCAAACAGGCCCTCGTCGACAAGGCCGCCGAACTCACCGCCAAACAACCCGCAAGCACCAAGGAATGGAACGACACCACCGCTGCACTCGACGAACTGCTCAAAGTGTGGAAAACCATCGGCGCCGTCCCCCGCGAGGTGAACGAAGAAATCTGGGGCAAGTTCAAAGGCATGATCGACAAACACTATGAGGAGAAGAAGGAATACTTCGGCACCATACGCGACGAACAGAACCTCAACTACCAAAAGAAAATAGAACTCTGCCTTAAAGCCGAAGCCATAGCACAGCGCGAAGACTGGAAGAAAGCCACCGAAGAACTGCTCCAGCTGCAGCAGGAATGGAAAACCATCGGCGCCACCAACCGCAAGGTGAGCGAGAAAGTTTGGCAGCGCTTCCGCAGCGCCTGCGACCAGTTCTTCGCCAAGAAAGGTGAATTCTTCAAAGAACGCCGCACCGAAGAGAGCGAAAACCTGGCCAAGAAAGAAACCATCCTCGCCGAACTCAAGGCCCACCAGTTCGGCGACAACCGTGAGGAGAACCTCTCCGTCATCAAAGACTTCCAGCGCCGATGGGCCGAAGCTGGCTTTGTGCCCATGGCCCAGAAGGAAAGACTGCACAAGGAGTTCCGCGCCGAGATCGACGCCATCTTCGAGCGCCTCAAAATCAGCGCCCGCGAAGCCGAAGAGACCGCCTACCGCGAACGTCTCCAGAACATCGGCGGCGACGCCAAACGCTTCGTGCAGAGCGAGAAACAGGAACTGCAGGAAAAAATCGAAAAGCTCCGCAGCGACCTCAACCTCTGGGAAAACAACCTCGGCTTCCTGGCCTCCAGCAAACAAGCCGACCTGCTGAAGGCCGAGTTCGAAAAGAAAATGCAAGGTGCCCGCCAGCAGATAGCACTCCTGCAGGCCAAACTGCGCATCCTCAACGAAACCGAGAAAAAAGAAAAAGAGGAAAAGAATGCCGAATAACAAAGTGCATAACAACCAAACAGCACAGAGACACGTAGCTACGTGTCTCTGTGCCGTTGCAATGCTACTGCTCATTGTCGCCTGCAACCGAGGTGAAACGGTGAAGTTCAGCCGTCTCGACCAGCTGCTGTTCACCACTCCGGCCGACCAGCTGGAACAGGCTATGAAAGCCCACCGGAAAGAATACTCGTCCGAACTGTTGGTTTTCTACCCCGAGGAGCCGGACTTTGTACAGATGACAAAGGAATTTGTTGCCGACCCCGTGATGCTCGACATCTTCCACATCACCGACAGCCTCTACCACGATCTGTCCGATGTGGAACGCCAGCTGGGACGGGCTCTGGCACAAGCCTACAAACTCTGCCCCGAAATGCCACGCGTCGAACATCTTTACACAATGGTCACCGGCGATTTCAACTACGCATACCGTATCTACAGCAATGGCTCCGACCTCTGTGTGGCCCTCGACATGTACGCGCTGGGGGCCATGGAGAAATACCAATACTTCGGCCTGCCGCAATACATTGTGCGCACAATGACCAAAGAGCATATTGCCGCCGACTGCATGCACACCCTGGGCGGCCTGCTATGCGAACGGCCCGACGGCGAACTGACGCTGCTGGACTATGCAATTATCGAAGGCAAGGTGCTGTACTTCATTGAGCAGACCATGCCCCAACTGGCCGACACCACCCTGCTGCGCTACACCGGCGAGCAGATGGAATGGATGGAACACAGCGTGGCCAACGTGTGGGCCTGGCTGATACAGAACAAGATGCTCTACAGCAAAGACCGCAACCAGTTCCAGAACATCTGCGACGAGGCTCCCAAAACCAACGCCTTCGGCGACAACAGCGCTCCGCGCACCACAGACTACATCGGCTGGCAGATAGTGCGCCGCTACATGAAAAAAAGCGGTGCAACGATGCAACAACTATTTGACGAGACCGACAGCCAGAAAATACTGACAGAATCGGCTTGGAGACCGTGAAGAGTGAAGAATGATCGGCTGAACAATAACCACTTAAATAACAATGTTTATGCAAAAGAAGAAAGGTATTAAGATATATGTGTATCTGCTGCTGAAAGGGCTGCTTGCATGTGGCGTTTTGGCTGCGGCGCAGCTGGTGTTCTACCTCTTCAACCTGCGTATCTTCCACATATCCGGTTTGTCGGAGGTAGCAGGGATACTGCTGGGCAATATATGGTTCGGCGCGGCCACTGTGGCCACGTTCCTGGCACCCTATTACCTGATGATGCTGTTGCCTTTCGACTTCCGTTGGAAGCGGTGGTACCGCACAGTGGCCGAAGTGCTTTACATAGTGCCCGTGCTGCTGATCCTCATCCCGCGAGGTGCCAACACTGCCTACTACCAATACACCTACCGACTGCTGAGCGACGAGATATTCTCTTACCTCGGCATCAGCGGACAGATGGGGTCGCTGGCACCGCATTTCGCCGTAGACTATTGGTATGCATGGGTGATGCCGCTGGTGATCGCCGTAATCTTCCTCTTTGTCAACAGCCGACTGCATTTCCGCGACCGTAACAAGTTCTTCAACCACCTGCCGAAGGACATCATAGCCTTTTTGATTGGAACCGGTGTGTTGGTGTTGATGGCGCGCGGTGGAGTGACACGCCCCATTCAACTCGAGGATGCCGGCCGCTGGTGCCAGCCAAAGAACAGCGCTCTGGTGAACAACGACGCATACAACATATTCCGCACCTGTTTCACTCCCGACCTTGAGGAAAAAGAATACATGGGTGCCAACGAGGCTGCAAAAGTATTCAGATATGGCTCACCGTCAACAGCTGACAGCTTACTGCTATCGTCCGACAGCATACAGCAGCGCAATGTGGTGCTGATAGTGCTTGAAAGTTTCGGGCAGGAATTCATGGGCTGCTATAACACTCAGGAAGACGCCGACACCCGCACGCCTTTCCTGGACTCGCTAGCCAAGCACAGCACCCTCTACGACGGACGCTCGAATGGCAAGAAGAGCATCGAGGGTATCACTGCCATCAACACAGGCATTCCAAACCTGATGAGCATACCGCTGACCAACTCGGCCTACAGCGACGACGACTTCACCGGGCTGCCGGCAATGCTTAAGAAACACGGCTACCGCACAGCCTTCTTCCACGGCAGCTACAACGGGGTGATGGATTTCGACCGCACATGCAAGAAGATTGGTTTCGACGAGTATCTCGGAATGGACGAATACAACGCCGACGAAATGTCCAAAGAGAGCGACTACGACGGCGTGTGGGGCATCTTCGACGAGCCTTTCCTGCAATACACCGCCAAACGTATCGGCACCTACAGCGAGCCTTTCATGGCCGAAATATTTACCGTAACGTCGCACCATCCCTTCCCAATACCCGAGGAGCACAAAGGCGAGTTCAAGGAAGGGCGCCATCCGATACTGAAGTGCGTGGAATATACCGACTATGCCCTGCGGCGTTTCTTCGCAACTGCCAAGGAGCAGCCTTGGTATGAAAACACTCTGTTTATCATCTGCGGCGACCACAGCGGCCACGGGCTGACACCGGAATACAACGACTATGACGGTTGGTACCGCATACCGATGATGGTGTTTGACCCACAGCAGGACAGCGCTGTCCGCTCGACACGCATCATGCAGCAAATCGACCTCTTCCCCACCCTGGTGGACATGTTGGGCTTAGGCTGCAAAGAAACGGTTCCGGGCTTCGGCGAGAGCGCCTTACGCCAACCCGAGTTCGGACGCCAGGTATATTATGGCAACGGCTACCACGTGATGGTGAGCAACAACAACGAGACCCCATCGCGACACAACATCACGGTCATCATGGGCAACCGAGCCATCGGCAAGTACGACGACATCAAATACTTGAAAGCGTTGATACAACAATACAACTACCGAATTATAAACAACAAACTATGAAGACCAAGACGCTTATCGTGGTGAATCCCATCTCTGGTGTGGGCCGCCAGAAAAGGATAGAGACACTGCTGAAGCAGCACCTGAACCAAGACCTCTTCGACTATGAGGTGCGCTATACAGAGCATATACACCACGGCACCGAGATAGCCCGCGAGGCCGCCGACAAAGGCTACGACTGTGTGGTGGCCGTTGGGGGCGACGGGTCGGTGAACGACGTAGTGCAAGGTATCAAGGATACCAACACGAGGCTCGGAATCATTCCCTGCGGTTCGGGCAACGGACTGGCCCGAAGCCTGCGCCTGCCGCTGCAGCCGTGGTTAGCCATACGGGTGCTTAACCAGCAATATGAGCAGACCATCGACAGCATAGTGGTCAACGACCGATGGATAGTGGTAAACGCCGCCGGATGCGGCTTCGACGCCTACATAGCGCGGCTTATGCACGCAGCAAAGACTCGCGGACTCCCCGCATACACGAACCTGATATTGCGTGAATACACACGCTACAAAAACTCAGACTACCGTATCACCGTCGACGGCAACACCTACTACCGCAATGCATGGTTCATTGCCGTAGCCAACAGCCGCCAGTATGGCTACAACCTTGCTGTAGCCCCGAAGGCGAAGCTCAACGACGGTCTTATGGACATCAGCATACTCGACAAGGTGCCCATCGACCACCTTGGCATTACGGCACCATTGGCCTTCACCAACCACCTCGACCTCTCGCAACACGTGGAAATGTTCCGTGCCAAAGACGTGCTCATCGAGGGCAATGCGGACAGATGGGTAAATCTTGACGGCGAAGGCGAGAATATAGGCACAAGCGTGCATTTCACAATGCATCCCAACTCGGTGAAGATATACGCCCGCGATTTGAAATACCCTCTGCGAGAGATAGCACCCAATCTGGGTAAAATCATCATCGACCCAACACAGATATGAGCAAGAAGCACAATGCTGTTGGAGTAGTCTACAGCACCAACCCCGATTTCCAGTACCAGTACGACGACGTACCGGAGGAAGAGACATTGGCACCACAGAGCCAGAAGTTGCGTGTACGTATTGAGCGAAACCACCGTGGAGGCAAGACGGTGACGTTGGTAACGGGTTTTGTGGGCACTGACGCCGACCTGCAGGAACTTGGGAAACGCTTGAAGACCGCCTGCGGAGTTGGCGGATCGGCCAAAGATGGAGAGATCATAGTGCAAGGGGAACAGCGAGAGAAGGTTGTGACAACCCTCCTGAAGCTGGGTTATACAAACAGCAAGTAGTCTTTCTTTCGCCGCAGGCTGGCAGCCTGCGTATCATTATTTTACGCGACCGCCACGGTAGAAGTGGCGCGACCAGTAGGTGTCGTCGAGACGTGAGACGCAGACTCCGGCAGAGGTAGAGCTGTGGGCAAAAAGTCCGTCTTTTAGGTAGATGCCGACGTGTGAGACTTTGCCTTTTGAGTTTGTGAAGAAGAGGAGGTCGCCTTCGCGGAGCTGGTTTTTTTGAACGAGGGTGACATCCTGGAGCATGTCGTTGGCGGTGCGATGGAGGTTGCGTCCGTATACCTCGCGGAAGACGGCGCCGACAAAGGCGGAGCAGTCGATGCCGTTGCGGTCGGTGCCACCATAGCGATAGGGAACACCAAGCCAGGAGTTGACAGATTTGTATAGCTGTTCGTTGTCTGAGGAGTTACATTTAAGGCCCAGGGCGTTGTTGCAGTCTGAGCCATCGGGGAGACGCTGGGGTTTGGCGTCGACGGGTTCGGCGATAACAGGAGTCTCGTCGTAGCGCTCGTCTGCATAGAGTTGCCCGATGACGAAGTCCTCGTCGTCGAGGTCGCGCGACATGAAAGACTTGACACTGGTGCAGGAGGATAATAAAATGAAGAATGAAGAATTAAGAATGAAGAATTTGCTTACGCATCGCGCAAGCTTACCATGCAGCATATATTTGCTTCGACAGGCCATTCTTAATTATTAATTATTTGATGACAAATATATCTTCGTTGGGGCGTTTCATGTAGTAATGTTCGCGACCGTAGTGTTCTTTGGCGTCGAGGTTGTCGCGAAGTTGGGCATTGGCAGAGGAGTCCTGAAGGATAGCCTGGGAGAGTTCTCGTTCCTGATCGTGGAGTTCGCGTACCTGGCGGGAGAGGCGGGATGAAACACGGAGACTGTAGTCGTCGATGAAAAGGATCAGGGCGACAAAAACGAGTGTGGCGACGATATATTTCAGGCCTTTGATGTTTTTTATATCAGAAAGGTTCATCTGACTTTGAGTTTTTGCCCGACACGTATTTTATCGCTACGGAGGCCATTGAGTTTTTTAAGTTTGGAGACGGAGATTCCGTGCTTGGAAGCCACCTTGTAGAGTGTGTCGCCGCGGCGGACGGTGTAGTATTTACCACCAGAGCCCGAAGATGCAACATGTCCCTTCTTGCCACGTGCGGGTTCAATCTTGACTGGGCGGCGAGCAAGGCTGTCGGCAGAACGAGCGGCGATGGAGTCTTGATTGGAGAGGAAGAGTTCGACTTTGGATGAGGGGAGGCAAATGGAGTAGGAGCCGGAGGATGCCGGGATGAGGGATGCACGGTATTGTGGGTTGAGTGTCTGTAGTTCGTCGGGGTCGACTCCAGTGTACTGGGATACGACCGGGAGGAGTATGTCTGAGTGGAGGTTGACGGTATCAGTACGTATGGGGAGGTTGACGCGCGAGGGGCGGAGACCATGGTGGGTGTAGTTGTTCATTACATAGACGACGGCAATGAAAGCAGGGACATAGCCTCGTGTTTCGCGAGGAAGGTAGGGGTAGATTTGCCAGAAGTTGCGCTGGCCACCGGATCGTGCAATCGCTTTATTCACGTTACCTGCGCCACAGTTGTAGGCGGCAATGGCAAGCTGCCAGTCACCGAAAACGGTGTATAGGTCGTGGAGGTGGCGAGCGGCGGCGACGGTGGATTTGTATGGGTCGCGGCGGTCGTCGACGACGGAGTTGACCTCGAGGTCGTAGAGCTTGCCAGTGGAGTACATGAACTGCCATAGACCAGCAGCGCCGACGCGCGAAGTAGCCTGGGGGTTCATGGCGCTCTCAACAATGGAGAGGTATTTGAGTTCCTCGGGAACGGAATAGCGGTTGAGGGTTTCCTCGAAGAGGGGGTGGTAGAACTCGCAGAGGGTAAGCATCACATCGAGACGGGTAGACATGTGCTTGAGATAGAAACGTATGAATGAGCGGACCTCGTCGTTGTAGGTTAGTGGGATGACGGTATGAATGGAGTTGAGGCGACGAACGATGACACTGTCGGGGATGGCGTCGAACTCGTCGAGCGAGAACTCGCGATGTGAGCGTAGGTTATGATGCGCATGACGACGGAGGTAGTAGTTGTCGAGGAGTGAATCGTAGGCCTGCACATAGCGCGAAGCCATAAGTTCGGCATCGCTGGCTGGGTGGAACTCCTGAGCCTGCATGGGCAGAGCCGCAAAGATTAGCAATATGAATGTGATGATATACTGACGGTTCATTTTCATGGACAATTTCGTTTTATAACGAAGGAAAAACAAATATAGTATATTAAGGTTAAAAAAAATTGGTTTACAGTTTACAGTTTACAGTTTACGGTTTGCGGGTTACGGGTTACGGGTTACGGGTTACGGGTTACGGGGTATAAAAAGGGGCAAACGGCTGCGGTCTGTCAAAGAACTCTGTTTTTCAGTTGTACAACTGGCAAACAATTGGTGATGAGGAGGGGGGCTGGTGGATGTACGGGATATGGTAGTGAAAGTTTTTTTTTGACACTATACAATAATTGTATTTTTTTCCGTTTATAGGATAAGTTTTATTGAACGAAAATAACAAAAAGCCTTTATAAATGAAACTGTCTCAATTCCGTTTCAACCTGCCAAAAGATCTTATCGCAGAAAAGCCCGTGCGCAACCGTGACGAGGCTCGGATGATGGTGGTGAACCGCGCCGCAGGCACTGTGGAGCACCATGTATTCAAGGATTTCATAGGTTATGTCGACGAGGGCGATGTTGTTGTAGCCAACAATACCAGGGTGTTTCCCGCTCTGCTGGAGGGTGAAAAGGAGAAGACCGGCGCCAGGATCGAGGTGCTGCTGCTCCGGGAGTTGAACGAGGAGATGCGGCTGTGGGATGTGCTGGTTGATCCTGCTCGTAAGATAAGGATAGGCAACAAGCTATATTTCGGCACCAACGACGCGCTGGTGGCCGAGGTGGTGGACAACACGACGAGCCGCGGAAGGACGATCCGATTCCTGTTCGACGGCGAGCACGACGAGTTCATCAAGATTATCAAAGGCATGGGTCGTACGCCACTGCCTGACGAGTTGAGGAGGCTGCGCGACATCGAGAAACGCGACGCCGACGACTACCAGACCATCTACGCCAAGGTGGAGGGTTCCATCGCCGCCCCCATAGCGGGCCTGCATTTCAGCCGCGAATTGCTGAAACGCATGGAGATCAAAGGTGTGGATTGGGCCGAACTGACGGTGCACTGCGGAATGGGTGAGTTCAAAGCCATAGAGGTGGAGGACTTGAGCAAGCACCGTGCCGACGCCGAGGAGATGCACCTTAGCGCCGATGTGTGCGACAGGATTCAGAAGGCTAAAGACAACGGACATAAGATTTGTGCCGTAGGTACGACAACGATGCGAGCCCTGGAGAGCGCGGTGACAATACCGGGCAAGGTGTTCCCCTATGACGGATGGACTAACAAGTTCATCTATCCACCTTACGACTTTACGATTGCCGACATGATGGTCACCAATTTCCACCACCCGATGAGCACACAGTTCATCATGGTAAGCGCCTTCATGGGACCCGAATTGGCCATGGAAGCATACCAGACGGCCATAAAAGAAAAGTACCGCTTCTCGACCTACGGCGATGCAATGCTGATTGTCTAGTAGTCAAGGAGACAGGAGTTAAGGAGTTAAGGAGTTAAGGAGTTAAGGAGTTAAGGAGTTAAGACGATGGTTCCGCTGGCGGAGATATTGAGGCCTAAGAGCCTGGACGAGTATATAGGACAACAGCACCTTGTGGGACAGGGTGCTGTTCTTCGCACATTGATAGAGAGCGGCAATATCCCCAGCATGATTTTCTGGGGGCCTCCGGGCATCGGGAAGACGACGCTGGCTATGATTATCAGCAACACGCTGCACCGTCCGTTCCACACGCTCAGCGCCATCAGCAGCGGAGTGAAGGAGGTGCGTGAGGTGATAAACCAGGCGCAACAGGAAGAGGGAAGCATACTGTTCATTGACGAAATACACCGTTTCAACAAGGCACAGCAGGACTCGCTGCTGGGAGCTGTGGAGCGCGGAATCATCACGCTGATAGGCGCCACGACGGAGAATCCAAGCTTTGAGGTGATCAGCGCTTTGCTGAGCCGCTGCCAGGTGTATGTGCTCAAAGAATTTGACGAGCAGGACATGCGGCAGTTGATAGACAGCGCCGTGCGCCACTACGCCTCGCAGGGCATAACCCTGGAGGTGAAGGAATACGAGGCCTTGATGCGTATCAGCGGAGGCGACGCGAGGAAGCTGCTGGGGGCCATAGAGCTGGTGGTGAACCGCATTGGCGGCAACAACATAGTGATAGACAACAAGAGGGCCACGGATGTGGTGCAGCAGAACCTGGCCTTCTACGACAAGCAGGGGGAGATGCACTACGACATCATCTCGGCCTTTATCAAGAGCATGCGTGGGAGCGACCCGAACGGAGCCGTCTACTGGCTGGCGAGGATGATAGAGGGCGGCGAGGATCCGTTGTTTATCGCACGCCGCATGTTGATTTTTGCCTCGGAAGATATCGGCAACGCCAACCCGAACGCCCTGCTGCTGGCCAACGCGACGTTCGACGCGGTGAGCAAGATTGGCTATCCGGAGTGCCGCATCAACCTGTCGCAGTGCGCCTGCTACCTGGCTTGCTCGGCCAAGAGCAACGCCACTTACATGGCGCTGGAGAACGCTACAAGCATGATACGCCGCACGGGCGACCTGCCGGTGCCACTGCACATAAGAAACGCCCCCACTAAGTTAATGAAGCAACTGGGCTACCACGAAGGCTACAAGTATGCCCATGACTACAATGGCTCGGCCCTCGGCGGCTTTGCCGAGCAGGAATACCTGCCACAGGGGCTGGAGGGCACCAAGTTCTACGAACCTGGCAACACGCCGCGCGAGAACGAGACGCGCAACACCCTGCGCCAGCGCTGGGGCGGGAAATACGGCTACTGACGGTAGTCTTTCAACGAAGTCTGCATTACCTTTTGGAATGAGCGCTCGAACACTGAACGCTCGAGGTATCCGCATTGGTGCGCCAGGCGCGACATATCGTCCTGGTCGTCGGTACGGAAGTGTTCTTTCTGTTCGTCGAGAAGTTTGATGGCATGTTCGATGCGGAGAGTGTCTATATAATCGGAGAAAGTGATGCCATGAGTGCTGTGTACGGCATCGATAATCTCGTCCTCGGAGACGCGGAAATGGTCGGCCAACAGGTAGACCGACAGGTCGGGGTCGAGGAAGGCCTTGGAGTCGGTGACATACTCGGTGAGGTTGTGGCCGAGCGAGGCCAGACCGCGGCGCGAATTCACACCCAGGCGCTTCCTGTGTTCATTGAGGACTTCTACACCGACAGGGGTGCGGAATGCATAGTAGCCGATGAAGAACATGACGACAGCCTGGAGTACAGCGCCTACGGCGACACCAAGGACAGGGCGCGGTGTGTTGAAGGGGTATACCACATAACTGAATACGACAAAGAAACAGTTGAACGCAACAAAGAGGTATGTGCCAAGCAGGTCGGAACGATGCACACGGTTGACGGAGTAGTACTCGTCGAGCAAGCGGCTGAAGCGGTTGATGCGTATGAGGCTGTATATGCCTACGAAGGTGGTTTCGGCAACAATGAGGAACCAATAAAGGTAGTAGTGGACAGAGACGATGAGGTTGTAGCGCCAGCTGCCCTCGTAGAAGCGATGGGCGATACCATCACTGCCACGGATAATCCACAAACGATACATGTCGGCACCGCCGATGATGATCGACGCAGCCATTAGGGCCACCACGACACAAGCAGGTATAACGAGTACGTGGAGCCTGGTCAGCTTTGGACGTTTTTCTCCAGTCTCGGTCAGGGTGGTGACAGCGGCCAGGATGAGCGGCGGGGTGAACATTGACAGCACCATGAAGATGATGACAAGCAGGAATTCCCCTTTAAGGAAAGTGTTGAAGAAAGTACTGTAGATGATGACCGACAGCGACATGGCCAGCAGGGCTGCCATGATGAGCCACTGGGCCCCCAAAACGCGGCGCTTGAACAAGAGCGTCACAAAGGGCCAATAGAGCGAAGATAGGCCCAAAAGAAAATAAATCAATGCTATCGGTGTCATGATTCGATGTTTTTAGTACGTATATATTCAGCCAACATTCGTGCATCATAGTTCATGCGATAGATAAAGCGCCCCGTAATAAACTGCAAAACGGTGAGCAGCATAGAGCATACTATGAGCCAATATTTATAGTAGTACGGTCTGAAGTCGATAGCTATGAATGCAATGGCAGCCAAAGGCAAGAACATCCATGCGAGGATGTTGAAACCTCGGCTGTTGAAGAAGGGGGTGTTCATATTCTCGGCATAGTAGTTATTATAACGCCTCTGGTAGTTGCGCATCTTGAAGCTGGCAATAAGGACGAGGATAAACGACATGATGACCAGCAGTGCGGGGAAAAGCCAGTGGTCCCAGAAGAGCATGTAGTTCCATGCTCTGTCGCCGGCAATCCATGATACGTTGCCTTCGATAATAGCATAGCACATCTCCTCATAACGACGCGGGCCCAGCCAGAAAGCGCCAATGGTAAGGCCTATGATGAACAGCAGCGGTATAATGAATATACGCCGCTGTTCCAGTGTGGCACCGCGAGCCTCGGTGTGTGTGCATATACCGACATAATACATCGGTGCACAAACCAACGAGAGCACCTCAAACATGAAGTCGTAGATGAACAACTGTCCCTCACGGCCACGGAAGAAGATGGCAAGGACCGTCATAGCAGTAGCCTCAATCAACAACATCAAGCTCAGCACAACCTGTGCCCTTGTTGGACGACGTTTAAAGACGGTCGTCACCAGCGCCCATACCGCCGATATCAAAGCGGGCAGGAAAAGAATGTAACTCCACCTCATATCTTTCTATCGTTTTCTATGAATTTGACTAATTCGTCGACGGCATCTCTCTGGTCGATGTCGCGCTTGACGATTTCTTTGCCTTTGTAGAGGGTGATCTTCCCATGGCCGGAACCCACGTAGCCGTAGTCGGCGTCGGCCATCTCGCCGGGGCCGTTGACTATGCAGCCCATCACGCCTATCTTCACGCCCACCAGGTGCTTCGTCTTTTCTTTTATCTCACGCAACGCCGTTTGTATGTCGTACTGCGTACGGCCGCACGAGGGGCAGGCGATGTATTCGGGCTGCGTGATGCGGGCGCCGACGGCCTGCAGGATGTCGTAGGCAATGGGCATCTCGGCCTCGGGGTCCTCGGTGAGGGAGACGCGCACGGTGTCGCCGATGCCGTCGAGCAGCAGGGCGCCGATGCCGGCGGCTGATTTGAGGCGGCCCTGCATGCCGTCGCCCGCCTCGGTGACGCCGAGGTGTATCGGGTAATCCATGCCGAGAGCGTGCATCTTCTGCACGAAGAGGCGCGTGCTATCGACCATCACCTTCACGTTGCTGGCCTTCATCGAGAAGACGAGGTCGTGGTAGTCCTGCTCTTCGCAGACGCGGGCGAACTCGATGGCGCTCTGCGCCATACCCTCGGGCGTGTTGCCGTAGCGGCTCATGATGCGCTCGGAGAGCGAACCGTGATTGGTGCCGATACGCATGGCGGTGTGGTGCGCCTTGCAGATGTCAATCAGGGTGGCCATCCTCTCCCCTATCCTTTTCAGCTCGTCGTTGTATTCCTGCTCGGTGAACTCCAGCTTGCCGGTATTGCGGTCGGTGTAGTTGCCCGGGTTGACGCGTACCTTCTCCACCAGCGTGGCGGCCACCTCGGCGGCACGGGGGTTGAAGTGGATGTCGGCCACCAGCGGCACCTCGCAGCCGCGCTTCAGCAGCTCCTCCTTGATGCGGCCGAGGTTCTCGGCAGCCTTCACGTCGGGTGCGGTAATGCGCACCAGCTCGCAGCCCGCCTCCACCATGCGGAGCGCCTGCTCCACGGTGGCGCGGGTGTCAATCGTGTCGGTATTCGTCATGCTCTGCACGCGGACAGGTGCTCCCCCGCCCAGCGTCAGTTTCCCTATATGTATCTGTCTGCTCATTGGACTATTGTTTGTTTATACTCTCCTTAACTTTTATACTTAATCGTTTAATCTAAAGAAAGAATATAATATATTAGAAATATCTATGAGTGTATTGTGCGTATTTTTTTACCTTTCTTATCTTTTCAGGGTCATATTTAGATTTGGGAGCAATTATCTTATGCATAGTTGTAGCATCCTCTTTCTTTTGGAAAATCAAAAAAAACGATGCATCTTTCTCCAGTTTCTTAAATTTTACTTCCACTTGATATCGTTGGACATAATAAACTCGATTATTACAAGAATATCTCATGTCTGGGCCTCCATCAAGTCTTGTGTACATCCACGACGAACTCTCGATATCATAGTCACGAGTATCCCAATCTGCATAATGGATAACCCACGTTTCTTTGACAGAGATGTCTTTGTATGGAACGTACAAAATATGATTATTATCTTCTAGTACTAATCCCTTATTATAAAAAATCACTTGCCAATCAATGCCACTACTCTTAAGTGATAATGACTGTGGTTTTTCAAGTCCTTTGTGGAAGTTTGCCATTTGTTTTCTAAGGACAATACCTTCCTGAAGTGTATCACTTTTTGTTTGGTCCGAAAAAATGACAAATGCTTTTCCAATAATTATTTTACCACCAATTGGCTTCCCAATGGTTTTCTCTTCAAAAATATGGAATGATGAGATAAATTGCTCTTTCCTCAATATTTTATATTCTAACGCACTTATTATTCTCTTTCTTTTGCCTAATAGTAAAAAATAGTGGCGAACAGATTTCAGTTTTGTTTTGAGCAAGGATAACTCATTTTTCTGTTTTGATAATATCGATATTCTTTGAGATAATTCTGGATAATATCCTATTAAAGAATTAATGAGATTATGAGGTTCTGATGGTAATGATTTTGGTGGTTGTAGTGATTTAGTATTATATGATGGTGAATATTTGGGAGTGCTCGTATCTACATTATTTGCCAATTTTATTAGCTCTCCGAGAATAACAATTGGAGCCACCAAAGCCCTCGCAGTTAGATTCAACCCCCAGTTGTAGTATCTTTTGTCACCGACACCACTCCATCTGTGAGTTCTTCCTCTATTATTTCCATTGTACCCCATTGTCATTCACCTTATAAAGCATTGAAATTATCGCAATATCGCCGCGTATATCAACAATAACTTCTTCATCGTCTGTGTCTGTTTGTTGTCGTTGTGCAATTCATTGTTTCATTCATGCAATTTCACCGCGCATATATGCGGGGGGCACTTCCGGACTGAAAATTGACCGCGCATATATGCGGAGCGCATTACTCGGCTGAAAATCGACCCCGCATAGATGCGGAGAGCATTGCTCGGCTGAAAATTGACCTCGCATATATGCGGGACGCATTTACTGGGCCGTTTCATGACCCCGCATATATGCGCGGCACATTTACCGGCCCCGATGCCCCTCCCGCATCCCTGCATGGCTATGTCTCCCATCCGTGTCATCCTTGCTACGATATGCGGGCGATGGTTCTCTGCAGGCTCAGCACTTGGCTCTTGAGCTGCTTTATCTGGTCCTGTAGGTTGGCGTTCTGGCTGCGGAGCTTGCGGTTCTCCTCTATCAGCTCGTACTGCGTCGGCTCACGGTGCTCTTCTTTCGCCTTCTGCTCCACGCTCCGGCCGATGGTCTCGTCGTTGAACACCTGTCCCACTTTGCCTTGGTCGGCCATGCGGATAAGTTCATTGGGCGCGAACGGCATGTCGAAGCCGCTCTCGTCCTCAACGAACACCTGCCCGCCCTGTATCTTCTTTACGATTCCCCCTCCCACAGAGTTGAGGAACTTCACTTTGTCGCCTATTTCAAATTGTGCCATATTCGATTGTTTTTAGACTGCAAAGATACTGCTTTTTTGCGACATACGGAAAAATATTTTGTCACATTACCAAAAGTTTGTACTTTTGCACATGAATTACAACATATAAGGACTCTATGAATGGACGACTGATACTTTTCCCCGTTCCAATCGGCGCCGAAGATATTGCCTCTTCCCTACCCTCTGCCAACAGCGAATTGCTGGCCTCGTGCCACACTTTCATAGTCGAGGAGCTGCGCACGGCGCGCCGTTTCCTCAAGAAGGCAGGCTACCCCTACCCTATCGACGACACACAGTTTTTTGAGCTCAACGAGCATACCTCACACGAAGAGATTGGCAACTATCTGGATGCCATAGAGCGCGGCGAGAACATCGGCCTGCTGAGCGAGGCCGGATTGCCCTGTGTGGCCGACCCGGGGGCGATGATTACCCGCGTGGCGCAACGGCGTGGCATCGAGGTGGTGCCGCTCGTGGGGCCATCGTCGCTCATGCTGGCGCTGATGGCCAGCGGCTTCAACGGACAGTCGTTCGCCTTCAACGGCTATCTGCCTGTCGACAAGTCGAAACGCGCCGCCGCCATCCGCCACCTCGAGGAGCGCCTGCACCGCGAGCACCAGACGCAGATATTCATAGAAGCCCCCTACCGCAACAACCAGATGCTCGAGGCTCTGAGCTCTGTGCTCCAGCCCAATACCATGATCTGCGTGGCCTGCGACCTCACGCTGCCGACGCAGTACATCCGCGCTCTTTCCGCTGCCCGATGGCAAAAAGAGCGCGAGAAAGTGAACCTGCACAAAAGAAATACAGTCTTCTTGATAGGAGAATAGAACTATTGTCTTATCTCCTTATCTCCTGACTCCTTTTCTCCTTAATTATATCATTTTGAGGAAGCCCACCTCTTTCTCAGTCAGTTCTCTCCAGCGGCCGCGGGGGAGGTCTTTCTTGGTGAGGCCGGCGAAGGTGGTGCGGTCGAGCTTGTGGACCTCGTAGCCGAGGGCTTCAAACAAGCGGCGCACAATGCGGTTGCGGCCGCTGTGCAGCTCGACGCCCACGATGCGTTTGTCGATAGTCTTGCCGACGGCGGCATACTGTATATCGTCCACATGCATGGGACCATCCTCCAGTTCTATGCCCTCAAGGAGTTTCTTCATGTCCTCCTTGGTGACGGGCTTGTTGAGCTCCACCTGGTAGATCTTGTAGACCTGCGTGGAGGGGTGCGTCAGCTTCTTGGCCAGCTCGCCGTCGTTGGTGAAGAGCAGCAGGCCGGTGGTGGCGCGATCGAGACGGCCGACGGGATAGATGCGCTCGGCGCAGCAGCCGTCCATGAGCATCATCACCGTGCGGCGCTCCTGCGGGTCGTCGGTGGTGGTGATGAAGCCCTTGGGCTTGTTGAGGAGGAAGTAGCGCAGACGCTCCGAGCGGAGCTTCTCGCCGCCGTAGCTTACCTCGTCGCCGGGCATCACCTGATAGCCCATCTCGGTGACCACCTTGCCGTTCACCTTCACGCTGCCGGCGGCAATCAGTTCGTCGGCCTCGCGGCGCGAGCAGATGCCCGCATGTGCGATGTACTTGTTGAGGCGCACGGCTCCCTCGGCGTGGGGTTCCTTGGGTTTTTGGGGAGCAACAGGTTTGCGGGTGGCCGGACGGCTTGCCCTGGCAGGCCTAGTGCTTCTAGAATCTCTAGAGAATCTAGATTCACTAGAACTTCTAGTTTCCTTAGAGCTTCTAGATTCTCTAGTCTCTTTGGTCGCCCTGGTCGTCCGGGGCTTCTTCTCTGTCTTGTTTTCCTTGGTCGGTCTGCTGTTGTCTTTCTTCTGTATCATTGTTGTCTGTTTTTTGTTTCGTAGTAGCAGTTCGCTCCCTTTCGGTCGCGCACTTCCATTCTTCCAGTTCCTCGATGGCGCGGTGGTGGCCACCGAAGTGCATCACGTAAGGCCAGGCGTATTCCTTGTCCTGGTAGTCGAGGAACTTCTCCGTCTCACGGGCCAGCATGAGGAATATCTCGAGGCGGTGCGTGAGGAGCCACTTGACGGCGGGGATGTTGCGGCGCGCCGCGAGGGCATACATCATGTTCACCTTGGTGAGGTTGCGCTGCACCCACTCCTGCGCCTTCTCGTCGCCATCACAGGCGTTGCTGAGGATGGCCAGCCATGCGAAGTCGTGCTTGAAGAGCCACACCATGGCGTCGTCGTCGCCACGGATGGCGTTGCTGAAAGCCGCCAGCTCGGGGTGCGGCCCCTCCACCAGCACCTTGAAGAAGTCGGTCCTTCCCTCGACACTCTTCACCAGCGCCAGCAGCAGTTTCACATCGTATTGTTCCAAGCCTTGCATGCCTTACCTGAACGTTAATTGCCGTAAATGTACCGTTAATTATCGTAAAATATTCTCGTTAATTAACGTAATTTTCTGTTGGATATTGCTTCTTTCACACCCTCTGCGGAAAATAAATTTTGTCACCTCGCAGAATTGTAGTATCTTTGCAGTCGATTTCAAAGGAAATCGTGAAGCGTTATACGCGTTCTGTGCAAAGGAACCTAGGAAACTCCGATGAGATACAGGATATGTGTAATGGTCTTCGCTGTTATAGCGTGGGCTTATTGCATCTTCTTATCTCAAGGTTATTCCTAGGACCTCTTTGCAGGAAGCGGCATACGGCGCCACGCTTCTTTTATTATTAATGCTCAACGCGGCGCGGGAGGGCGTAAAAAATTTATTAATATGGTGTACCGCGTAACCGTAAAAAATTCAAAACTAACAGGTGGAATGCGTGTAGAAAGAGGAATGAGTGTTGATGTAGTAACTAATAGTATGAGCAATCCTGTCATCACAAACGGCGGGCAGGTTGTCGCAGATGCTTTTATGCGCATCTACGGAATAGATATTCGTCAAATTGGGGCCTTGAATATGGCTTATTTAGATGTTGAAAGGATAGGTTAATATGCTATTAGAAATACTTGCATCAGCACAAGAAGGTGCTGCTATAGGTTCAGCCATTGGTGGCCTGTTCGATTCCGCTCATGTTGATGATTTTAACAAGGGCGTTGAAGCCTACAATCAAATTGATTGGGATAATCCTGATGAAAAGGATGTAAAAGCAGCTTTGGAGCATTTCAATAAAGTGAATGATGACGACCAACTCTTCCTGCAATGCCTTTCATGGTATAATAAGGCATATCTTTTCGCTGCTCAGCACAAATGGAGTGTAAGTTACTCGATGCTTTCAAATATCAGCAAAGCAGAGACAAGTTTCTTCACCATGAAAAAGGATACAATCAAGGAAATCAAGGGCTGTGTATACCAAGCCAGAAAAGATATCCAAGCTTGGGAACAAGCATGGAAAGAAGAACAAGAACGCAAAAGAAGAGAAGAAGAGGAGCGAAAAAGAAGGGAGGAGGAAGAGCGCCGCAGAAGAGAAGAAGAAGAACGACGTAGGAGAGAAGAGGAAGAACGGCGTAGAAAAGAGGAAGAAGAACGGCGCATTAGAGAAGAGGAACAACGCAGGCGAGACCAAGAGGATTTAAAGCGAATGCTTACCGAAACAAAACAACAACTACAGGTTGCACCAGCGCAACAAAAAAGTGGAATACCTGTTTGGGCATACATAATAATGGGAGTGCTTTTAATTGCTGTCACCGTGTTGGTTTGTTATATTATATTTAAGAAGTAAAACCACGAGTGTCGCAAGGCCCAAACGATTTTGATAATGGCTAAAATGAGTGTCGCAAGGCCCAAACAATTTTGAAAACGGCCCAAAAGAGTGTCACCAGGCCCAAATGATTTTAAAAACGGCAAAAATGAGTGTCGCCAGGCCCAAATGATTTTGAAAACGGCCAAAATGAGTGTCGCAAGGCCCAAATGATTTTGAAAATGGCCAAAATGAGTGTCGCAAGGCTGTTTCAAAATTAAAACACGGTTTCGCAGTTTGCGACAAGGGCAATAAAAACAAAATGGGGCCCGCGACGGATGTCGCGGGCCCCATTCATATTGTGTCGGCCTGTTATCCGCGGATCTTCGCGCCCAGCTGGGTCTCGAGGGTCTTCTGGATCTTAGCCATAGTGGACTCAATCTGTTTGTCGTTGAGGGTCTTGTCCTTGTCCTGCAGGATGAAGCTGACGGCGTAGGACTTGAAGCCCTCAGTGATGCCTTTACCCTCATATACGTCGAAGAGGCTGACGCTCTTGAGCAGCTTCTTCTCGCACTGCAGGGCGGCCTGCTCGACCTGGGCGAAGGTGACGTCCTTGCGCAGGATGAGGGCCAGGTCGCGGCGCACCTCGGGGAACTTGGCAACCTCCTGATAGAGCACCTCCTTGGTGGGGTACTGCTTCAGCAGCAGCGTCCAGTTGAGGTCGGCATAGAAGACGGGCTGCTTGATGTCCATCTTCTTCAGCGTCTCGCGGCCGATGCGGCCGACGGTGCCCAGCAGCTTCTTGCTGTCGCGCTGGATGATGTCGAGGCCTTCGGCGAAGAGCTTGTACTGCGTCGGCACCATCTCCACGCGGCCCATATTGACGCGCATGCGGTGCAGGATGTCCATGACATAGGCCTTGAGGTAGAAGAAATCGGTCTCGGCGGGCTTCATCTTCCAGCTCTCGGGCGTCATGTTGCCGGTCATGAAGATGCTGACATGCTCGGTCTCGGCAAAACGCTTGGTCACCGGCAGCTCCTGATTGGCTGCCTCGTCGGTCTTCACATAGCTGCGGCCATACTCATAGAGCTTCTGGTCGAGGATGCGGAAATTGATATTGCGGGCAATGCACTCGAGACCGCTGTAAAGCAGCGTCTGGCGCATGACGTTGAGTTCCTTCGAGAGGGGGTTGATGATGGGGATGCAGCGGTCGGCGGGGAAGTCGGGGTTCTCGTCGTAGTATTCGCTCTTGGTCAGCGAGTTGTTCATAATCTCGCTGAATCCGTTGTCGGTGAGGTAGTCGCTAACGGCGTTCTTCAGCTTGCGCGGGTCAGGCTTCTTGCCGTAGGAGAGGCAGCTGTTGACGGTCTCGCCGATATGGATGTTGTTGTAGCCGTAGATGCGCATGACTTCCTCCACGATGTCGCACTCGCGTGTGACGTCGGCCTTGCAGGTGGGCACCTTCAGGGTCATGCCCTCGGCGGTCTCGTTCACTATCTCTATGTCGAGCGAGGTGAGGGCGGTGCGGACGGCCTCCAGCGGGATGTCCTGACCCACGAGGTCGAACATGCGGCGGAAGTTCACCTCAACGACGGGCTTTTCGATGGGCTTCGGGTAGAGGTCAACCATCTGACCGCAGATCTCGCCGCCGGAGAGCTCCTGGATGAGTTTCACGGCGCGGCGCAGAGCCCACTCGGTGATGTTGGGGTCGCAGGTGCGCTCGTAGCGGTAGCTGGCGTCGGTCTTCAGCGTGTGGCGCTGGCTGGTCTTGCGGATGCTCACGGGGTTGAAGAAGGCGCTCTCAAGGAAGACGTTCTTGGTCTCCATGGTGGTGCCGCTCTTCAGGCCGCCGAAGACACCAGCTATGCACATGCCTTCCTGCTCATTGCAGATCATCAGGTCGCGGGCGTCGAGGGTGCGTTCCACGCCGTCGAGGGTGACGAACTTGGTGCCCTGCGGCAAGCGCTTCACGATGACGTGGCCGCCGGCAATCTGGTCGGCATCGAAGGCGTGCAGCGGCTGGCCCACTTCCATCATGACGAAGTTGGTCACGTCCACCACGTTGTTGATGGGGCGCAGGCCCACGGTGCGCAGGCGGTTCTGCAGCCACTCGGGGCTCTCCCCTACCTTCACATTGCGCAGCGTGATGCCGGTATAGCGCGGGCAGAGGTCGGGCTCCTCGACGGTCACCTTGATGGCCTCGCCTGTGGCTTTGGGGTTAAGGTCGGCAGCCACCTCCGGCCATTTAATCTTCAGCTGTTTCCCTTCGCGGGTATTGCGGACAGCCACCACGTCGCGGGCCACGCCGATATGCGAGATGGCGTCCATGCGGTTGGCGGTGATGGCCACCTCGAGCAGGCAGTCGTCCTTCACGTGGAAATACTCTTTGGCGGGCATTCCCACGGGGGCGTCGTCGGGCAGCACCATGATGCCTGCGTGGTCGGTGCCGAGCTGCAGCTCGTCGGCAGCGCAGAGCATACCCTCGCTGACGGCGCCGCGCAGCTTGCCTTTCTTAATCTCGTAGTATTCGGTGTCCGAGGTGTATATCTTGGTGCCTATCTGGGCGCACACCACCTTCTGGCCGGCGGCCACGTTGGGGGCGCCGCAGACGATGTTCAGCGGACGCTCGCCGCCTACATCGACGGTGGTCAGGTGCAGGTGGTCGCTGTCGGGGTGCGGCTCGCAGGTCAGCACCTGCGCAATCACCACATGCTCCAGACCGCCCTTGATGGTCTCCACCTTCTCCATGCTGTCCACCTCCAAGCCGGAGAAAGTCAGCAGGTCGTCCAGTTCCTGAGGAGTCATATCCTCAATATCCACATACTCTTTAAGCCAATCAAAAGATATATTCATATATGTATCAGATTATTATCATCAATAAACACTCACTGTATTCAAACTGCAAAGATATGACTTTTTTTGCATATGGTGAAGAGTTTTTTTTAGCTCAATATCCTGCGCATTGCCATACCGACAACAATGCCTAAAGTTCAGCACCTTGGACAATACCTCCTAATGGGTGATTAATATTGTACCAAAATGTTAAAAAAGAACCGCTCAAACTTTTTTTTTCAATGTATTGATATTTTTTTGTAACTTTGCACCGCATTTTGATATATAAATTTATGGAATTGAAAGGTAAAATATCGCAAATCATTGGCGCTGTCGTTGACGTTACTTTCCCCGACGGCGAAGCATTGCCCGACATCTACACCGCATTGAGCGTCCGCCGTCCCGACGGCACCGACATCATCCTCGAATGCCAGCAGGACATCGGCGAGAACACCATGCGTTGCATCGCTATGGACTCCACCGACGGTCTGGAACGCGGCATGGATGTGCTTTCCCTCGGCGGTCCAATCTCGATGCCCGTGGGTGAGAACATCAACGGCCGTCTATTCAACGTCATCGGCGAAGCTATCGACGGTATGCCCGCCCCTGTCTGCGAAAAGCGCTATTCGATTCATCGCGATCCTCCCAAGTTCGAAAACCTTAGCACCAGTCAAGAAATCCTCTACACCGGCATCAAGGTCATCGACCTCATCCAGCCCTTCTTGAAGGGCGGTAAGATTGGTCTCTTCGGCGGCGCCGGCGTGGGCAAGACCGTGCTTATCCAGGAGCTTATCAACAATATCGCAAAGAAATACTCCGGCATGAGCGTATTCACTGGTGTCGGCGAGCGTACCCGCGAGGGTAACGACCTGCTGCGCGAGATGATTGAGGCTGGCGTTATCAAATATGGCGACGAATTCGTCAAGAGCATGGAAGAAGGCAGCTGGGACCTCAGCAAGATAGACCCCGAAGCCCTCAAGGACTCGAAGTGCACCATGGTGTTCGGTCAGATGAACGAGACCCCCGGCGCCCGTGCCCGCGTAGCACTGGCAGGCCTGACGCTCGCCGAGTACTACCGTGACGGCGACGAGAAGACCGGCGGCCGCGACATCCTGCTGTTCATCGACAATATCTTCCGTTTCACCCAGGCTGGTTCCGAGGTGTCGGCCCTGCTGGGCCGTATGCCGTCGGCTGTGGGTTACCAGCCCACACTGGCCACCGAGATGGGCTTGATGCAGGAGCGTATCACCTCCACCAAACGAGGCTCCATCACCTCGGTGCAGGCCGTCTACGTGCCTGCCGACGACTTGACAGACCCCGCCCCCGCCACCACCTTCGCCCACCTGGATGCCCAGACCGTGCTTTCGCGTAAGATTTCCGAACTCGGCATCTACCCTGCCGTCGACCCGCTGGATTCCACCTCGCGCATCCTCTCGCCTGACATCGTCGGCGAGGAGCACTACAACACCGCCCAGCGCGTGAAGCAGATGCTGCAGCGCTACAACGAACTGCAGGACATCATCGCCATCCTCGGTATGGAGGAACTCGGCGAGCAGGACAAACTCGTCGTGAGCCGCGCCCGCCGCGTGCAACGCTTCCTGTCGCAGCCCTTCTTCGTGGCCGAGGCCTTCACCGGCTTGGAGGGTAAGTTCGTCAACATCGAAGACACCATCAAGGGCTTCAAGATGATCCTCGACGGCGAAGTCGACTACCTGCCCGAGCAGGCCTTCCTGATGGTCGGCACCATCGAGGAAGCCATTGAAAAAGGCGAGAAGATTTTAGCTGAAACGAAATGAAAGTAAAGATAACAAAACCCGACAGCACGTTGTACGACGGCGAAGCGTCGTTGGTGCAGCTGCCCGGCACGGGCGGCCTGTTCGAGGTGCTCAACAACCACGCCCCCATCATCTCGTCGCTCGCCAAAGGCACGCTCCGCATCGTCACCGCAGACGGCGAGAAGACCTTCGACATCCGTGGCGGCGTGGTGAAAGGCCAGCAGAACGACTTGCTGATACTTGTGCAATGACCATCGGTAACGCACTGCTCGACGGAAAGAGCGTTGACATCGTCATCAACGGTTCAATCATCGAAAGCGTTACGCCACATAGTCCATGCGCAGTCGACATCGACGCGCATGGACTTTCTGTTTTCCCCGGATTGTGCAACATGCACTCGCATGCACCCATGACCCTCTTCCGTGGTCTCGGCGACGACCAACCGCTGGACATCTGGCTGAACAAATATATATGGCCCGCCGAGCAACGCCTCACCGACGAGACGGTGTATGAGGGCACGCTACAGGCATGCCGCGAAATGCTGGCCTCGGGGACCACAGCCTTCAACGACATGTATTTCCGCCTGCCGGCAATGGCGAAAGCCGTTGAGGAAAGCGGCATCATCGGTCGCTTGGGCTACAACGTCTTCGGCGACGGCGACGACCTGGACGACCCTGCAGTGAGAGACCTACTATCCCAAGGTGGCTGCAATGTTTCTTATAGCATTGCTCCACATTCAGTATACACCGTAAGCGAGAAAGGCCTGCGGAAATCGGCCGAGATATGCCGACAGATGGGGTTGCCGATGCACATACACATGAACGAGACCCAGAAAGAGGTCACCGACTGTATAGCCCATTACGGTTGCCGCCCCTGGGAGCTACTGGAAAAACTCGGAGTGCTCGATATTATGGACGGCAACATCATCGCCGCACACTGTCTCTACCTGTCCGACAACGAGATACGCCTCATGGGAAGACACCACATCACCGCCGTCCACTGTCCCAACTCCAACCTCAAACTTGGTAGCGGATACCGTTTCCCGATGCTTGAACTCCTCGAAGCCGGAGTCCGTGTAACCCTCGGCACCGACGGATCGGCATCGAGCAACAATCTAGACATGATAGAGGTAATGAAGACCGCTGCACTATTACAGAAAGGCTGGCGTGGCGACCCCACCGTGGTACCTGCACAGCAGATACTGAGCATTGCCACCTTGGGACGCACCATTGCCGCCGGACAGTCTGCATGCCTGTTCCTCGCCGATGTAAAGAGTCTTTCTGACCTGGTGTACGCCTCACACGGTGACAGCGTGAAAATGACTATGGTGAATGGGAAAGTGACATACAGGAAGGAATGCAGGTGAGTGAAAGACAATATTTATTTATGAAACATATAATATATATAGTATTGGGGATATCGCTTCTGGTTGGGTGCAACCGCCACAACCATAGCGACAAGCAGATATTCCGCTATAACGAGTCGGCTGGCATTGCAACTCTTGACCCCGCTTTCGCAAAAGACCAGAGCATAATATGGCCTTGTCGCCAACTATACAACGGATTGATAGAACTCGACTCAAACCTACAGGTGCAGCCTTCGGTGGCCAAATGCTGGACCATCAGCGACGATGGCCTAACATACACATTCATCCTGCGCGACGATGTCTGTTTCCACAGAAACGTATTGTTCAACACAGTCGACAGCACTCGAAAGGTTGTCGCCGGAGACTTTGTATATAGTTTCAACCGTATACTCGACCCCTCGGTGGCATCGCCTGGAGTATGGATATTCAACGATGTCGAGGGCTTTTCGGCACCCAACGACAGCACTTTCGTCATCCGTCTCAAACGTCCCTTCGCCCCCTTCCTCTCGCAATTGGGCATGGTCTACTGCTCAGTGGTGCCACACGAAGTAGTGGAACACTACGGCAAAGACTTTCGCAACCACCCTTGCGGCACCGGTCCATTCCAGTTCCAGTATTGGAAAGAGGGCGTGAAACTGGTGATGCGCAAAAATCCGTTGTACTTCGAGACCGGGCTCCCTTATCTTGATGCGGTTGCCGTAACCTTTATCGTCGACCGACAGACTGTATTCCTGGAGTTCGTCAAAGGCAACCTAGACTTCATGAACTCGCTCGACGCCAGCTATAAGGACGAGGTGCTCAACCAAGACGGCACCCTAAAAGCCAAATATGCCGACCGTATCGACATGGTCTCTACGCCTTACCTGAATACCGAATACCTAGGATTCAACATGGACGGCGATGACTCTCCTCTGAAAGACCGCCGCATCCGTCAGGCCATCAACCTGGGCTTCGACCGCCGCAAGATGATGCGCTACCTGCGCAACAATATCGGCGAGCCAGGTGTCTACGGCTTTGTGCCGCGCGGCCTGCCTGGCAACGCCGAAGAACCATACTATGAATACAACCCAGAACGCGCAAAAGCCCTGCTGGCCGAGGCCGGATATCCCGACGGCAAAGGACTGCCACGCCTGAAACTAGGCACCACCGCCAATTATCTGGACCTCTGCAAATACCTGCAGCAACAACTAGGTCTGTTGGGTGTCGATGTACAAGTCGACGTAAACCCGCCAGCGGCTCTTCGCGAACAGATAGCCCAAGGTAAAGTAGGGTGGTTCCGCGGCTCCTGGGTGGCCGACTATCCCGATGCCGAAAACTATCTCTCTCTCTTCTTTAGCGAGAATAAAGCACCCGCCGGACCCAACTACACACGCTTCGTAAACAAGAACTACGACAAACTATACCGCGCCGCGCGCAGCGAGACCGATCCTGATAGCAGGTTGCAACTTTACAGGGATATGGACCGATTGGTGATGCAGGAAGCTCCCGTCGTGGTTCTATACTACGACCAAATACTGCACTTCACACACAAGAATGTACACGGCCTACGGTCTAATGCAATGAACACGCTCGACCTCCGTTACGTAAAAATAGATTAAATAGCCTGCAGCTCGTAACGTCCGCTCAATTCATTAATGTCGCCGTTCAACCTTCGGCGCCGAACTCCATCAAATAAGCTTTGATGAACTCATCGATTTTGCCATCAAGCACACCGGCCACGTCCGAAGTCTGGTAGTTGGTACGGTGGTCCTTCACGCGACGGTCGTCCATCACATAGCTGCGTATCTGGCTACCCCACTCGATCTTCTTCTGGTTGGCCTTTATCTTATCCTTTTCCTCCATGCGGTGCTTCAACTCGCGGTCATACAACTGACTGCGCAACAAACGCATGGCATTTTCCTTGTTCTTGGGCTGGTCGCGGGTCTCGGTGTTCTCGATGAGAATCTCCTCCTCTTCACCCGTATAGGGGTCCTTATATTGGTAGCGCAGACGCACACCTGACTCCACCTTGTTGACATTCTGTCCGCCGGCACCGCCGCTGCGGAAGGTATCCCAACTCAATTTGGACATATCCACCACCACCTCTATCGAATCGTCGACCAGTGGGGTGACGCTGACACTTGTAAAACTTGTCATGCGCTTGCCTTGGGCATTGAAGGGCGACACACGCACCAGACGATGCACACCCGTCTCGCTCTTGAGGTAGCCATAGGCAAAGTCGCCTTCAATCTGCAGTGTGCAGCTCTTGATACCGGCACCGTCACCGTCAAGCGAATTGCTGACCACAACCTTGTATCCGTGGGTCTCGGCATAACGTATGTACATGCGCATCAACATCTCGGCCCAATCCTGAGCCTCCACGCCGCCGGCACCGGCGTTGATGGAGAGCACCGCGTCGAGACGGTCGCTGTCGTTACGGAGCATATTCTTGAATTCCAAGTCTTCCACCTTTTTCTGTGTGACGGCTATCTGAGCCACAAGTTCCTCTTCGGTGGCATCACCGGCATCGAAGAACTCGCCCATAACCTCGAGGTCGCCGCACGAGGTGTCGACATCCTTGAAGGCTGTAACCCATGTCTTCTTGGCATTGATACCCTTCACAACCTTCTGGGCTTCTTTGGGGTCGTTCCAGAAGTCGGGGGCTTCGGTCTTCTTCTCCTCTTCGGCAATCCATGCCTGTGTCTTCTCGATGTCGAGGAATTTCTTCAGTGCGTCCTTGCGCGCGACTAGGTCTTTTATTATCTCTTGATTTGTCATAATCAGTGTTTAGTGGACAGTTAGAAACGCCAATGCAAATGCAGCTATGCAAAGGCCTAGGTTAAGCCACAAAGCATCGTGCTGCTTGTGGTCGAAGAGTATACTGCTGCTGACATGAAGCAGTACGCCAACAACCAAGCCCATAATGAAATGCTGCATTTGTTCGTCGGGTTGCACAACATAAAGGTTGACCAACGAACCTAGAGGCGACATGACACCGAACAGTACCAACAACGCCAGCACACGCCAGAACCCAAAGTTCTTGCCGAGCATAACTCCAACAAGTATCAGTGCCACAGGTATGTTGTGAATCAAAATACCAAACAGGAGACCGCGATTGACGACACCGTCAACATAGACAAGGGGCATACCTTCGAGGAAAGCGTGCAACGACAGGCCTACCATTAAACCCACAATTGCCGTCCGACCCTCGACATGGCCATGCTCGGCATGTGCCGACAGACCTTCGAGCAACTGCTGCACAACAAAACCCACCAGCACCGCCACGCATGGCAGCACCGAACCGGTTTCGGTCATCTCGGGCACAAGATCCAAGAAGCAAACTGCCAATAAAAATGCACCGCCAAAAACGGTGATGCCACGCATCACGTTGTCGGGGAGCCGTTTCCCTGTCGGCACCAAAGCTGCCCATACGGCCACGCCCAGAACTATCGCAATATATGCTCCAATCATTCTTTGTTACACAAAAAAAGGGCAAGCTATTTATATCGCGCCGCTACAACCAAACACCCTTGCTGTATTCCTACCCTGGGGGATTCAATGGGAGCTGGCCGTATAAGACTTGCCCAATCCTATGATATACAGGCCATAGCCTGCAATCGTCATCTCTCTTTCGGAATGCAAAGATACGACATTTTTCAAAACTGGCAAAATAAAAAAAGGAAACTATATACATGTTGACACTGTCGGGGTGCGTCCAGAGCCGCCGAAAGGAGATGTGCGCATCTCAATTAAATGCACCGCAAGCGACAAGCAATGCAATCTGACGCATGCCATGGCGCCGGAAAGCACCCCTCATTTTCAATTGTTTACCGGTATTTCTTCAGTGTTTCTTCGGTCATCCACTGAAGAAACACTGAAGAAATACCGAAGAAATACCGAAGAAAAGGGAGACTATATAGGGGGGATTTATGATTATGGAATCCTGGCATCTACTCCTTTTCCCTGATGGTTGCCTGGCTGCGTCATCTAATTGACGTTTTGCTGTCAACAAGTATATAAATCCCTAAAAAACACACAATATCTAACGAGGGCAAGGTCACTCTGCCGTGGATGTAACTTTTTATCCAAGCAGTACATCCATCACCATCATCACCACAAATCCCACGGCAAACCCTATGGTAGAGAGATTGGTGTGGCGGCCTTGAGCAGTCTCGGGGATGAGCTCCTCGACCACCACATACATCATAGCGCCGGCTGCAAAAGCCAGCAGATAGGGCAGCGCCACACCCAATGCCGATGCCAACAATAGGATAGCCACCGAACCGATGGGTTCCACCACGCCACTCAACGTACCGATAATAAACGATTTGAACCGCGAGTTACCCTCGGCGTGCATGGGCATCGATATAATGGCCCCCTCAGGGATGTTCTGTATGGCGATGCCTATGCTCACCGCCAGGGCTGCACTCAACGACAGCCCATGTTCCTCGCCGGCAAAGACCACACCCACGGCCATTCCTTCGGGCAGGTTGTGGATGGTCACAGCCAGCGCCAACATCGCCGTGCGCGACAGCCGCGACCTGGGTCCCTCGGCTTTCTGGGCGCCGACATGCAGATGCGGCGTCAACTCATCGATAAGCAGCAGGAAGACAATACCCGCCATGAAACCCACAGCGGCAGGGATGACACTGGCTCGCGACATCTCGATCGACGGTATCAACAGCGACCACACACTGGCAGCCACCATGACACCGCTGGCAAAGCCCAGCAATGTCTTCTGGAGTCTGTCGGGAATCTCCTTCTTCATGAAAAACACGAAGGATGCTCCCAGCATTGTGCCAGCCAAAGGCAGTAGTATTCCGATAATTAGCGGATTCATGACATCAATAATTCACGATGCAAAAATACACAAAATCTGTCACACGGGAAGTAACCATTATTGGCTATTCGTTCTGGTTAAGCCGTGAGACTGTGATTCTGGTTTTGTGACCATAAAGACTTCACGCAATAAAACAAAACGGAAGACGTTATATATATCATGATGAAAAAAATATCAACCGCCTTTATAGCTCTGACACTGTGTCTGGGCGCTGCGGCGCAAGGGCTGCTCGACAAGGGCATCAGCGCCGAAGCCAAGGGATTGGACGACCTGGCAGAGGGCTACTACCGCGAGGCTGCCGACACAAGCATCGCGGCACGCCTGCGGCTGGGGCTTCTGCTCGAACGCCACGAGCACTACCGCGAGGCCATCTCTTGGCTCTCGCAGGCCGACAGCGGAGCGACGGCGATGGCCCACCTAGCAGCCGCCCAGTCCGAAATACGCGAATGGTCCGCCGCCAAGCAGAGCGCCGAAAAAGCCATCGAGCTGGCCGCAGACGACGACCACGAAGTGCTTGCTTCGGCACAAGGCACCCTGGCGTTGGTCTACTGCGAACAGGACAACCTCAACAACGCCCTCGCTTGGGCCAACAAAGCCACGAAAAGCGACCCACAGTCGGCACGCGCCATGAACGTCACTGGTATCGTATATTTCCGTCGCAACGACGAGAACAACGCCCTGCGCTACTTCCGCGATGCAATGAAGGCCGACCCCCACGGCACCGACGCCTACTTCAACCTCGGCTCGGTGTACTGCTACCGAAACAACCCCGACCTCGCCATCTCCACCCTCCGCAAAGGTCTCAAGGAGAACCGTCAGAGTGTTAAACTGCTCTACTGTCTCGGTTGGGCCTACATGCTCAAGGACAACGGCGAGAAAGCCATCGAATGCCTCAACGAGGTTCTCAAACTAGACTCTGGCTATGTAAACGCCTATAACCGCATGGGCGACATATACTTCAGTCGCAACGAATACAACAGTGCCATAGAGCAGTACCGCAAAGCCATCGGCATAGCGCCCAAACTCAGCGAAGCCTACCGCCTGCTCGGTCGCACCTACGCCGAAATGGGCAACACGGGCAAGGCCATCTTCAACTACCAGAAGGCGGTGGAAATAAACAAGAACGACGCCGAGACCTACTGCCGCATCGCCGAGCTTGCTGCCAAGCAGAAACAGTCGGCCAAGGAAAAAAGCAACTACCGCCGCGCCGCACGCCTCGGCCACAAAGAGGCCCAGCAATGGTGCACCAAACATGGTGTGACTTATTGATAGTGAGTTGTGATTACAGAGGGTAAAATAAATGATAATATTACACATAATAATATAATGAAAGACCTGAAATACTATTTGAAAGAGGTGGAGGAGATCTTCGCAAAAGAGGTGTTTGTGGCTGAACCGAAGGAACTCTACGAGCCGATAGAATACACTCTGCGGCTTGGCGGCAAGCGCATACGTCCCACCCTGCTGCTGGCTGCCGACGCACTCTTCGGCGGCAATATCGACGAGGCCAAAGGTGCCGCTCTCGGCATCGAGACATTCCACAATTTCACACTGCTGCACGACGACCTCATGGATCGCTCGCCTCTTAGACGTGGCCAGCCCACCGTTTATTGCAAATGGGACGAGAACACCGCCATACTGAGTGGCGACACAATGTACGCACTCGCCTGGCGCTACTTCCTCCGTCAGCCCTCGCCTAGGCTGCACGCCATACTGCAATGCTTCAACGAGACAGGCATCGAAGTGTGCGAAGGACAACAGAAGGATATGAACTTCGAGCGTTCCAGCGAGGTCTCCATCGACGACTATATGGACATGATACGCCAAAAGACTGCCGTGCTGCTGGCTGGAGCACTCAAGATAGGCGCTCTCTACGCCGGTGCCCCCGACACCGAGGTCGAGAAACTCTACAGTTTCGGCATCCACCTCGGCCTCGCCTTCCAGCTCCAGGACGACCTACTCGACGGCTATGGCGACACCGCCGTCTTCGGCAAAAAAACCGGACAGGACATCCGCGACAACAAGAAGACCTATCTGCCTCTGAGGGCTTTGCAGCTGTGCAATGCCGCACAACAGAATGAACTTCAAAGGCTCTTCGCCACCAAGGACAACATGGACGAAGAAGAAAAGGTGCGCCGTGTGATGGCACTGTACGACGAGGTGGGACTGAAAGGCGAGGTGGAGAAAGCCATCGCCGACGAATTCCAGAAAGCTGCCAGGACGCTCGACGACATACAAGCCGACGAACCGCTCAAACTACCTTTGAGGGAACTCATGGACACGCTCAACGGCAGAAAAAAATAATATTTTTTGGCTGTATTAGAAAAAAGGTGTATATTTGCACTACGAACCAGAATAGGTAAATAACAAACAATAAATTAATAATCAACACACTAACAACATCATGAAAAAAGTATTTGCTTTGATGTCAATGTTCGCAATGTTGACATTTGCCAACTTCAACGGCGTGATGGCCCAGGATGCCCCCGCCCCCGAAGCAACTGAACAGGTAGCCGCCGACGAGAATGCCGCCCCCGAGGCCGTCGCAGCTGAAGAGACTACCGCCGATGAGAAAAAGGTCTCCGTCAACGAGACTGGCGACACCAAGTCGTTCCACCAGATGCTGAAAGAGAAGTACATCCAGGGTGGTGCCGGCTGGATGACCCCCGTGCTCCTCTGCCTCATTTTCGGTATGGCTCTCATCATCGAGCGCATAATCTACCTGAACATGGCTACCACCAATGTGAAGCAACTCCTCGACGGCATTGAGGACAATGCCAAGAACGGCAACTGGGCCGGTGCCCGTGAACTCTGCGCCAACACCCGCGGCCCTGTGGCCAGCATCTTCGTACAAGGTCTCGACCGTCTCGATCAGGGTCTTGAGAATGTTGAGAAAGCTGTCACCAGCTACGGTGGCGTACAGATGGCCCGCCTCGAGAACAACATGACCTGGATTGGCCTGTTCATCGCCCTTGCTCCCTCCTTCGGATTCCTCGGCACCGTCGTCGGTATGGTCCAGGCCTTCGACGACATCGAGACCGCCGGTGATATCAGCCCGACCGTCGTGGCTGGTGGTATGAAAGTCGCTCTGTTGACGACCATCTTCGGTCTCATCACCGCTATCATCCTTCAGATTTTCTACAACTACATCCTCACCAAGATCGAGAGCCTCGTCGACCAAATGGAAGACGGCAGCATCAGCTTCATGGACATCCTCGTGAAGTACCACAAATAATAATGGTTTTTAAGCTGTGAGCTGTAAGCTGTAAGTAGTAAGTAGCTACGCAGTCACTTAAAGTTTAATACTTAAAACTTAAAATTAAAAAAGAAACCATTATGAAAGAATCAACTCGTAAATTAATCATGTGGATCGGCCTTGGTGTGGCAATATTGTGCACCCTGCTGGCGATTATATTCGCCCTCAACAAGTACAATATGGCTGTCGTCAAGGTAAACGAGACCCAAATAACTGCTTTTAATGACAATTCTAACAAAACCATCAAGTATGGCAAGAACATTCTAATTGTCAATCCTAACAGCGAAAAATCTAAAGCTCTTATTTCTACCGTTGAGAATGGGTTTGGCGAATATATTAAAGAAGACACTGTTCTTGGCGGTATAAGGAATCTCTTTAAATCAGAATATTCTAAATACAGAGTCACTGATGTAGTACTCGTCGAGATTGACACCCTTGACCAGGGTGTGAAAAAGAAAAACCTTGAAAAGAGCATCATCAAAGTTCAAGAAAACCACGATGGACATGTTGATGATGCCGTTATTGAATACACCGAAAAAGCACTTTCTTTTGACAAAAAAGAAAAAACAAAATACGAAGTGCGTACAATTAACAAAGACAAAGGTGTAGTGTTCGATATGTTTGACGCAACATTCTACCTGTTGCTTTGCTTGTTGATTATTTCTATTGGCGGTATTATAGTGTTCCTGTGCAAGAAACTGGCCAAGAACTTCAAGGAAACTCCAGGCTACATAGCCAAGTTCTTCATTCTTTTGGGCGCAATCTTAGCGGTGTGCCTTGTGGCATTTCTGATTTCCCGTGGCAATGATGTAAGTACTGCTTTGATGGAAAAGCATGAAGTCTCATTATTTGCTTCGAAACTGATTGGAGCAGCATGCATCATGGTCTATATTCTTGTTGCAGTGGCAACTTTATCAATTATTGTCACTACGGCATTAAAATCGCTTAAAAAGTAAAGAACTATGGCAAGAAAGACTCCCGGACTCAACACTGGCGCAATGTCCGATATCTCGTTCCTGCTGCTGGCCTTCTTCCTCATGGTCAGTAACATCAACACCGATATGGGTATTGCCCGTAAGCTCCCTCCTCCCCTCCCGGAGGATGCGGAGGCTCCAGATGTTCGCGAGCGTAATATCTTCGTAGTCATGGTCAACAAGTACGACTGGGTTATGTTCAACGGCGTACGTGGTCGAATTGAAGATCTGAAGGATCGCGCCAAGGAATTCCTCGGCAATCCCAACGACCTGCCCAACCTCCCCGAGAAAGTGCCCACCGAGATAGAACTGCTTGGTACAGTCAACGTCTCGAAAGGCGTCATCTCGCTGAGAAACGACCGCGGCACATCGTACGACATGTACCTCAAAGTGCAGAACGAGTTGACCGCTGCTATCAAAGAAATGCGCGACGAAATGTCTGTTGCTCGTTTCGGCAAGAAGTTTGCCGACATCACCGAAGCTCAACGCAGCGCCATCGAGCAGGCCATCCCCGTGGCTATCTCGGAGGCCGAACCCACTAACATAGGAGGAGGTAAATAATGGCACGTTTTACTGGAAAAAAAGCCAAATCGACACCCGAACTGAACATGGGCTCGATGAGTGACATTATCTTCATGCTGCTCTTCTTCTTCATGGTCATCACCACCATGCGCGAAAGCTCACTCTATGTGAAAATCATCCCGCCGCAGGGTAGCGAAGTCGCCAAACTCGAGAAGAAAAGCCTCGTGAGCTACATCAATGTTGGTGTGCCTCTGCCCGACCAGCAGAAAAAGTACGGTACCGAACCACGTATCCAGCTCAACGACCAGATCTCCGAAATCTCGGACATCATGACCTTCTGCGAGCTCGAGCGCTCGGCCCGTCCCGAAGCCGACCGGCCCTTCATCACCACCGCCATCAAGGCCGACAAACTGGTGCGTATGGGTATGATCTCGGACATCAAACAGGAACTGCGTATGGCAGGTGCTCTGAAAATCTTCTACAACGCCAGCAAAGCAGGCAAAGACAAGAAGTAACACTACACAATCATAAACAATAAAAAGAGCTGCTCCACCGAGCAGCTCTTTTTTATATAACTATCACCCCCACTAACCACTACCCACTAATCACTCCCCACTAACCACTATCACCTTCCAATCCTGCGGAAGTAGAGGATAATGACAACCGTCAGCAGCACAAGCGACCCCAGCACAACCCAGAAGGCCGTGGTGTTGGCCACAAACGGGAACTCGATGTTCATGCCGAAGAAACCTGTAACCACAGTCAGTGGCAGCATGATAGTGCTGAAATACGTCAGCACTCGCATAATCTGGTTCGTGCGGTTCGTCAGCAACGAATCGAACGTATGCGACAAACCCTCGATCAACTCGCCGAAATCCTCAATCGAGTCGAACATCTTCTGGTACTGGTCAAGTATATTGCCCCAGTAGTCTTCCATGTCTATCAACTCGGGGTCCACAAAGCCCTTGATGCCACCGCTCTCAAACATGTGCAGCACTCGCAGCTGTGGCTTGAACGTGGTGTTCAGCAAGATAATGTTGCGCCTTGTCACCGATATCTGCTCGATGATGGTACGCGCACGGCGGTTGAAAATATCGTAGTTTATCAAGTCCACCTCGGCGCCCACACGCTGCACCAGGGTGTTGGTCTCGAGCATCAGGCGGTTCAGTATGTGGTACAGCAGCTGGTCGCTCGTGGCCATCATCTCCTGCGTCTCCTCGTCGTTCTCCGCCAGGTCTTCCTGCACCTCGTCGAAAAACTTCTTCACCACCCAGTGGGCCTTGCCGACGGTGATGATATAATCCCTGCCCCAGAATATCTTCACCTCGCGGATACGGATATTCTTATTGTCCTTGTCGAAATAGGGGAAATGCAGTATTAGGAAATAATAGTCGTCGTACTCGTCAATCTTTGGTCGCTGGGTGGTTCCGCGGCAGTCCTCTATGTCGAGGGGGTGGAAGTGGTACTGCTCGAGCAGTACGTCATAGTCAGCCTCCGTGGGGTTAGTGATGTCAAGCCACTTTAGGGTCTTGTACTGGATGGTTTCTATCATTTTACACCTCCTTTCTTAAGTGGAACCACTTGTGGACCAATATTCTACATTCGAGTAACGGTTTTGATTTCGCTGCAAAGTTACGAAAAAATCTTAAATCTCGCAAAAGAAAACTCTTTTTCTTCACCATCATCCACCATCACTTACTGCTCACATACTACTCACATACTACTCACATACTACCGACCTCCTACCTCCCGAGCAAAGTTTTTTTTTGCCAATTCACAAACTATTCGTATCTTTGCACCGCCGTTTCGTACGATACGGCCTGTAATTTCTTTTACCTCATTGAAAAATAAAAACATACGAATATGCAGAAACAAATACTGATGCTTTTCGCCGTCCTGCTGGCCATAGCCCCAGCCATGTCGCAGAGCTACGACTTCTCTCTCGCAGCCCCCACCGGCCAGACGCTCTACTACAAAATCAACGGCACCAACGCCACCGTCACCTACCCTAGTCCCTCGGACTATAATGAAGCATGGTATGGGTATACAAAACCCACAGGTGCTTTGACCATTCCCTCCAGTGTCACTTACAATGGAACCACCTACAACGTCACTAGTATCGACGAATATACCTTTTACGAATGTGGTGGACTAACGTCGGTTACAGTTCCAACCACCGTCACTGAAATTGGTATAAGGGCCTTTTACTACTGCTATTATCTTACGGCAGTAAACATACC
>ONDE01000020.1 GCA_900316515.1 uncultured Bacteroidales bacterium
GTCGAGTCTTCGAGACTTCAAGACTTGTCGGCCAAGCCGACGGCATACCACGAGACCTCAAGACTCCTTAGGCTCACCAAGCCTCCGCATAGCAAACCCAGGGCGGGGCGGCTCCAAACGGAGCCGCCCCGCCTCTTTTACTGCCCCCCCTCCTGTTTACTCCCCCATTTCTTCGGTATTTCTTCAGTATTTCTTCAGTATTTCTTCAGTCATCCACCGAAGAACGACCGAAGAACGACTGAAGAACAACTGAAGAACAGGGCTACTATACTTTTTTGCACTAGGTTCGGTATTTTTTTGTATTTTTGCAAAATAATATATATATGATTATGGAACAACAACTGTTAATATACAATACTTTAAGTCGCCAGAAGGAACTCTTCCGTCCGCTGACTGAGGGTAGGGTGGGCATGTATGTCTGCGGCCCGACGGTTTACGGCGACGGTCACCTGGGTCATGCGCGCCCCGCCATCACCTTCGATGTGGTATACCGCTACCTGACGCATCTGGGCTACAAGGTGCGCTATGTGCGCAACATCACCGATGTGGGTCACCTGGAGCACGATGCCGACGAGGGTGAGGACAAGATAGCCAAGAAGGCCCGTCTGGAGCAGCTGGAACCCATGGAGGTGGCGCAGTACTACACCAACCGCTACCATGCCGCCATGGAGAAACTCAATGTGCTGCCCCCCAGCATAGAGCCTCATGCCAGCGGCCATATCATAGAGCAGATAGCGCTGGTGCAGCAGATACTAGACGCCGGCTACGCCTATGTCTCGAACGGCTCGGTATACTTTGACGTGCGAAAATATCAAGAGGACACGCATAAATACGGGCGTCTGAGCGGCCGTGTCATCGACGAGATGCTGGCCACCACGCGCGAGCTCGACGGACAGGACGAGAAGCGCTTCAGCGGCGACTTCGCCCTGTGGAAGAAAGCCGCCCCCGAGCATATCATGCGGTGGCCTTCGCCGTGGAGCGACGGCTTCCCGGGCTGGCATGCCGAGTGCACCGCCATGGGCGCCAAATACCTCGGCTCGCCTTTCGATATCCACGGTGGCGGCATGGACCTCGTCTTCCCGCACCACGAGAGCGAGATAGCGCAGTGCGTGGCCTCGACAGGCCATGAGCCCTGTCGCTACTGGATGCACAACAACATGATTACCATCGAAGGACAGAAGATGGGCAAGAGCCTTGGCAACTTCATCACACTCGATGAGTTCTTCAGCGGGAGCCACAAAGACAAGGACGGCAAGGAGATGCTTGAGCAGCCCTACAGCCCCATGACCATCCGCTTCTTCATCCTGCAGGCACACTACCGCAGCACTGTCGACTTCAGCAACGCAGCCTTGCAGGCCGCCGAGAAAGGTTTTTCAAAGCTTATGGAAGCCTACAAGGCCATCGGCCGCATACAGCCCGCCAAGGAGAGCACTGCCGATGTGAAGCAGCTGCGTCAGAACTGCTACGACGCCATGAACGACGACTTTGCCACGCCGACGGTCATCAGCCACCTCTTCGAGGCCGCCAAGACCATCAACGGCGCCGCCGACGGCAAGGTGAAGCTCACGCAGGCCGACATCGACGAGCTGAAGTGGGTCTTCGACACCTTCCTCTTCGACATCCTTGGCATGAAGGACGAGGCTGCTAGCGACAACACCGCCTTGATCGACGGGCTGATGCACATAATCCTCGACATCCGTGCCACCGCCAAAGCCAACAAGGACTGGGCCACCAGCGACAAGATACGCGATGCCCTCAAGGAAGCCGGTGTCACCGTCAAGGACGGCAAAGACGGAGCAACGTACAGCTTTTAGATTTAGTAGTTAAGGAGACAGGAGTTAAGAAGTTAAGACAATAGTAACATCAACAACACATCGACGAAACATTTGTCTTAACTACTGCCCGCAGGGCGAGCGAAGCGATAACTACTTATCTACTTAACTACTCAAAAAAATAGATTATGAAAAAAGGAGACTGGATACTCATCGCATGTGTCGCCGTGGTGGCGGCGCTCTTCGCCATCCCGCAGACCCATGCGGCCGAGGGCTTCAACTGGGCTACGGCCAACCACCCCTACATCATGGCTTTCTTCAAGTTCGCCATCCTCGCCACGCTGGGCGAGATGCTGGCGCTGCGCATCCGCGAGGGAGTATACAACAAGAAGGGCTTCGGTGTGCTGCCGCGCATGATGGTGTGGGGCTTCCTGGGCATGTGCATAGCCATGGCCATGGTTATCTTCAAGACCGGCGTGCCGGCATTCCTCGGCTCGCTCGGATGGAAGGATGCTGCTGCCGTATTCGCCGCCTCCCAGCTCACGTGGGGTAAGGTGGGTGTGGCTTTCGCCGTATCGGTGCTTATGAACAGCATCTTCGCACCTGTTATGATGACTTTCCACAAGTGCACCGACATACACATCACCGACAATGGCGGCACCGTGGCGGGCCTATTGAAGCCTATGAAGATGCGCGAGATTGTCAGCAAGAAGGTCAACTGGGACATGCAATGGAACTTCGTCATCAAGAAGACCATACCACTCTTCTGGTTCCCGGCGCACACCATCACCTTCATCCTGCCTCCGAATCTGCAGGTGCTCTTCGCAGCCCTGCTGGGCGTGGCCCTCGGACTCATCCTTGCCATCAAGAAATGAAGAGACTGCTGATAGGTATAATGGGGCTGATGGGCTTGATGGGCGTGGCTTATGCCCAGTCGCCCTTCAGCCTCCAGTGGCATGGCTTCGTCAACCCGCACTACTATGCCGACAGCCGTTCGGTAGTGGGCGGGCGCGAGGACATGATGCTCTTCTACCCCAAGCCCATAGTGCGCGACAGCCTCGGCCACGACATCAACGACGGCTGGCAGGCCAATATGCTGGCCATCACGGCCCGCCTGGGACTTAAGGTTGTTGGTCCAGAGATGCTTGGTGCCAACACTATGGCATATATCGAAGGCGACTTTACCGGCTCGACCAATGCCACCATCAACAACCTGCGCCTACGTCACGCCTACTTTAGGCTGTATTGGGACAGTCATGAACTTACCGTAGGCCAATATTGGTATGCCATGGTCGTCCATGAGATAATGCCCATGACCAACCCGTTGAACATGGGTGCGCCGTTCCACTGCTACGCCCGTCAGCCACAGGTTCGCTACAGCTACTTCCCTACAGGCAACTGGGAACTGCTGGCTGTGGCACAGTGGCAGCTCGACAACATGAGCCAGGGCTTGCTCAACGGCGCCCCTGCCAGCAGCACACTCTTCGCACGCCACAGCCTGGTGCCCGAACTCAACGCACAGATACGTTATCATAGCGGTAAAATCTTTGTCGGTGCTGCCGTCAATGCCAAGACCATACAGCCGGTGGTGAACACTACAGGCATGGCAGCCGATGGTGGTTTGTACACCTCGTTGAGTTATTCTGTCTTTGGCAGTCTGACGCTCAGGGGTGTCACCTTTAGAGCACAGACGCTGCTCAACAACAACCTCTACGAAGGCTGCTCGCTTGGCGGCTACCTGATGCTGGCCGACGGCACCTTCGAGGATTGGCACTTCAACACCGTGTGGTTTGATGCGGAGCGCAACACCGGTCATTGGCGCCCCGGAGTATTCATCGGATATGCCAAGAACATCGACTACGGCAACCATGCGGGGTTGACTATCTTTGGTCGCGGCCACGACATCGACTACCTCTGGCGCGTGCAGCCCCGCCTCACCTACAAGACCCTCAAGGGTCTCGACTTCACCGCCGAGGCGGAATACACCATGGCAGGATATGCCGACCCTGTGGACAACCTACGACTTTCATTGAGTGTGGTCTATGCGTTCTAAAAGAAATTCCCTGGGGGAAATATGCCGTAGGCATTATTGTTTAATAGCTATTAAGCGTAATCCCCTACGGGGAATATCTATAACCACGAACCTTTAACCTTTACCTTGAGCCTGACCAATTATCATACACACTCTAACTACTGCGACGGCAAGGCCACCCTGCGCGAGATGGTGGAGTTTGCCGTCGCGCATGGCTTCACGGCGTTGGGCTTCAGCGGCCACTGTCCGCTGCCCTTCGAGAACACCTACTCCATCACCGACTACGATGGCTACTGCCGTGAGGTGCGGGCCTTGAAAGAGGAATTCAAGGACCGCATAGAGATAAGCCTGGGGTTGGAGATAGACTATGTCCCCGACATGCTCGAGGACTTCGCGCCGCTGATAGAGCAGGGAGGCTTGGAATACACCATCGGCAGCGTGCATCTTATACCGGCGCCGGACATCAAGCCTCGGGGCAACGAAGACCTGTGGATGATTGACGGCAGCCGCTACGAGACCTACGACGAGGGATTGATGAAGCACTACCATGGCGACATACGCCGCGGCGTGCGTGCCTATTTCCATCAAGAGAATGCCATGCTGGAGAAGAACCGCCCCACCATCCTTGGCCACCCCGACAAGATAGCCATGCACAACCGCGACCGCTACTTCCATGAAGACGAGCCGTGGTACGAGGAGCTGGCCTTGGAGACCCTGTCGCTGGTGCATGAGCTGGGGCTCATCTGCGAAGTAAACACCCGAGGCATCTACAAAGGGCGCCACCCCGACTACTACCCCTCGCGGCGTTTGATACAGCAGATGAAGCAGTGGCGCATACCGCTGATAGTGAGCACCGACGCCCACGCTCCCGACGACCTGCTGAAGACCGAAGGGGCCTATGAATTCCTTCGCGGCATAGAATACCCCTGTGTGCTGACATCGTGGCGTGGATAGCAAAAAGTGTTTGGCGGTAAAGATTTTTTTCGTATCTTTGAACTCTCCAAGAATGGAGAGTTTGTTGTAAAGAAAGTATAAATCAAACAAATACATAAAAGATGAAGATTTTAGTTCTCAACTGCGGAAGTTCGTCGATTAAGTATCAGCTGGTCGACATGGCAAACAACGCCCAGGTGATGGCCAAGGGTCTGCTGGAGCGTATCGGATTGGAGATGGGTGAGTTCACCCACAAGTGGAATGGCCAGAAGCACTACGAGCAGGTGCCCATCCCCGACCACACCGCCGGTATCAAGATTGTCCTCAACGCCCTTATCGACCCCAAGATGGGTGTCATCAAGGACTTCAAGGAGATTGGCGCCGTCGGCAACCGCGTGGCCCATGGTGGCGAGACCTTCGACAAGAGCGTCGTGGTGACTGACGAGGTGATCGAGAAGATCAAGGCTCTCACGCCGCTGGCCCCGCTGCACACCCCCGGTAACCTGGCTGGTATCTATGCCATGCGCGAGGTGCTGCCCGGCGTGCCGCAGGTGGCTGTGTTCGACACCGCCTTCCACAGCACCATGCCCCCGAAGAGCTACCTCTACGGTCTGCCCTACGAGTACTATGAGAAATACGGCGTGCGCCGCTACGGTTTCCACGGCACCAGCCACAAGTTCGTGGCCGAGAAGGCCGCCAAGATGATTGGCAAAGACTGGAACGACCTGAAGATTATCTCCTGCCACCTTGGCAGCGGTGCCTCGATTTGCGCCATCGACCACGGCAAGAGCTTCGACACCACCATGGGTATGACCCCCCTCGAGGGACTGCTGATGGGTTCGCGTCCCGGCGATGTCGACCCCGGCGTCATCGAGTTCATCATCAAGAAAGAGATTGTCGAGAACGGCAAGGACTGGAAAGATATCACCAAGATACTGAACAAGCAGAGCGGTCTTATCGGCATCAGTGGCGACAAGCAGGATATGCGCGACATCCGCGCCGGTCGCGATGCAGGCGACAAGCGTGCCACCTATGCTTTCGATATGTTCGCCCAGCGTGTGAAGCGCTACATCGGCGGCTACATGGCCGAGATGGGCGGCTGCGACCTGCTGCTCTTCACGGGCGGTATCGGTGAGAACGCCTGGTTCATGCGCCGTCCTATCCTCGAGAATATGGAATGCCTCGGCATCAAGATCGACTTCTCGAAGAACGACAACGTGATGGGCGAGGACATCATCCTCTCGACCCCCGACTCGAAGATGGCCGTCGTCGTCGTCACCACCGACGAGGAATACGTCATAGCCAGCGACACCTACGCGTTGGTGAAATAAGGCCTACGAGGCACCCCAAGCCCCACCGTACAATAAAGTATGGTGGGGCTTCGTTATTTATACATCATGAAAAGATACCTGACCATACTGCTCTTGCTGCTGCCGCTGGTGTCCAAGGGGCAGACCCCCAAGAGCGAGCCGCTGTTCGAGCGGGCGGTGGAGAAATCGGTGGTGGGACAATACGAGGAGGCAATCAAGCTGCTGCATAAGGCTATCGATATAGACCCCGGCTATGCCGAGGCCTACCTGCTGCTGGGCAACCAGCACATGGCGCTGATGGAGTATGCCAAGGCGCGGGAGTGCTACCAGCAGTGTCTCGACCTCAACCCCAAGAGCAGCCGTTGGCAGCAGGAGGCGCACGACGGCATCCGCACTGCCGAGTGGCGCAAGCATGCCGTGGAGAACCCGGTGCCGTACCACCCGATAAACCTCGGGCCCAACATAAACACTGCGGACGACGAGTATATGCCGGCCCTGACGGCTGACTACCGCACGCTGGTCTTCACGCGCCGCTCGCCGCGCAACGCCATGACCCAGCGGGGTCTGCCGCAGGAGGAGGATTTCTATATCTCGCTATACGACACCATGGAGCTGGTGTTCGGGCCGGCCGAGCGCATGCCCGAGCCGCTGAACAGCCACGGCAACGAGGGGGCGCAGACAATCTCGCACGACGGCAGGATAGTCATCTTCACGGGCTGCGGGCGCAACAACGAGCCTACGGGTTGCGACCTTTATATGAGTGTGCGCAGTGGCGACCGCTGGGGCAAGCCCCGGAACCTCGGCGCACCGGTGAACTCGGTCTATTGGGAGTCGTTCCCCTCGCTCAGCATCGACGGCTACACCCTCTATTTCGCCAGCAACCGCAGCGGTGGCTACGGCGGCACCGACATATGGTACTGCACCCTCGAGGAGGGGCGCTGGAGCAAGCCCAGGAATATGGGTCCCACGGTGAACACCAAGGGTAACGAGACGGCGCCCTATATCCATTTCGACGACAAGACGCTGTACTTTGCCTCGGACGGGCGTATGGGTATGGGCGGTTCTGACCTTTACATGGTTAAGCGTCTGAACGACAGTACATGGAGCACGCCTGTGAACCTTGGCTACCCCATCAACACCCCCGACGACGAGAACAACCTCATAGTGGCGCCCGACGGCCGCACGGCCCTCTTCAGCAGTGACCGCGCCGACGGCTACGGCCAGCAGGATATCTACTCGTTTGTGATGCCTGCGCCGGCACGCCCGGAGCGCATCACCTTCATAGACCCTGTGCGGCAGGCCGAGAACCTGCTCACGCTGGGCGATACCGTCACGCTGAGAAATATCTTCTTCCACACCGCCAGTGCGGAGCTCTACGAGACCTCGCTGGCCGAGCTCGACCGACTGGCCGAAGCGTTGCAGAGGCATCCGAAACTGCGCCTCGAGGTTGGCGGCCACACCGATGCCGTGGGCAGCGACGAGGATAACCTGGTGCTCAGTGAACGCCGTGCCAAGGCTGTGTACGACTACCTGATACTCAGGGGCGTGAATGCCGACCGCCTTGCTTATCGCGGCTACGGCGAGAGCCGACCGGTGGCGGACAACGACACCCCCGAAGGACGCGCCAAGAACCGCCGCACCACCCTGACGCCGCTGAAGTAAGATGTATGATGGAAGATGTAAGATGTATGATGTAAGCCTTTTTGTTTTGGTTACACAATATAAAAACGGTCGGGGCGTTATAAAGGTATGAAGAAGATAGTAGTATTGACAGGCGCAGGGATAAGCGCCGAGAGTGGTATCTCGACCTTCCGCGACTCGGACGGTCTGTGGGAGCACTACCGCGTGGAGGACGTGGCGACCCACGAGGCATATGAGCGTAATCCCGAATTGGTGCTGAATTTCTACAACGAGCGTCGCCGCCAACTCTTCGAGGCGCAGCCTAACGAGGCGCATCGCCAGCTGGTGCGCCTGGAGGAGAAATACGATGTGCGGATAGTGACGCAGAACATCGACGACCTGCACGAGCGTGCGGGGTCGAAGAATGTGCTGCACCTGCACGGTGAGTTGACCAAAGGACGTTCAGATGTGCATCCCGATATGATTGTGGAGATTGGCGACCGCGACATCAAGCTTGGCGACAAGGCTCCCGACGGCACGCAGCTGAGGCCGCACATAGTGTGGTTTGGCGAAGCGGTGCCGAACATAGAGCCGGCGGCGGCGTTGTGCGAGGAGGCAGATATATTCATTGTGGTGGGTACGTCGATGGCTGTGTATCCCGCGGCGGGATTGATCCACTATGTGCCGCGGACGGCCGAATGCTATGTGGTGGACCCCAAGGAGGTGCCTGTCAGCAGGCAGGTGACCTTCATCAAGGAGGTGGCCACGAAAGGTGTGACCCAGCTGGTCGACAAACTAATGAATACAACAGACTGATATTAATGGTTAAAGACAACAGAAACAACATAGCCGACTTGTGGTCGGCAGGACAGAGCGCATGTGCGCTTTGTCAGTTGTCGGTGTTGTCTATTTTGTCTTAAAAAAAGATGCCAATGAGAATTATTGTTTTTATTGCGATTCTGGTTCTCGCCGTGCTGGCCGCTGTGGCGGTGACGGGCGGCATAGTGTACTTGCTGGTGAAGCGCTATTTCGACAACCAGCAGAAAGAGCGTCTGCTGCAGATGAAGCTCGACGAGCGCAACGAGACGCTCAAGGTGGTCACCCCGATACGGCTGCAGGCCTATGAGCGCATGGCGTTGTTTCTGGAGCGTATAAGTCCCAATTCGCTGGTGCTGCGCTGCTGGCAGCCTGGCATGGACTTGCGGTTGCTGCAGGGCGTGATGACCAAGAACATACGCGACGAGTGGGAGCACAACCTTTCGCAGCAGGTGTACCTCACCCCGGGTCTGTGGGCACGTATCCGCGAGGCCAAGGACGAGATGGTGAACCTGGTGAACTCGGCCGCCGTGTCGCTGCCCGACACCAATGATCCCACGCGATTGGCTGCCACCATCTTTGCCTCGTCGGCCGACCGCTCGCCGGTGGATGGTGCGTTGGAGGCCATGCACGACGAACTGCACGAACTGTTTGGATGATATGAAGGGAGTAAAGGAGTTAAGGAGACAGGAGTTAAGACAAATGCCAAAGTTGTGGTGTTGCCTTAACATCCTATTCTTCTTTGCTATACTTCTTGTCTCATCGTGCGCCAAGCAGGGGTACCCCAGCGGTGGCCCCAAGGACACCGAGGCACCGAAGAGCGTGGGCTGCAAGCCGCAGAACGAGACCCGCAACTTCGACCGCAAACAGTTCTATGTCGAGTTTGACGAATATGTGGTGCTCAAGGATGCCGACAACAACGTGCTGGTGTCGCCGCCGTTGAAGAACAAGGCCGAGTACAGCACCAAGGGGCACGGTGTGCAGGTGAAGATAAAAGACACCCTGCAGGAGAACACCACCTACCTCTTCCAGTTCAAGGAGGCCATAGCCGACTACAACGAGGGCAATGTGTTGCCGAGCTTCGAGTATGTCTTCTCGACGGGCGACGCCATGGACACCATGATGCTTGCCGGCCGTGTGCTTGGCGCCCGCGACGGCAAGCCGTGGAAAGAGACCCTCACGGTGATGGCCTATCGCCAGGAGAATTGTCCGACAGACACCATGGCGTTGTCGCAGCAGCCCGATTTGGTGACCCGTTGCGACAAGGATGGCTGGTTTGCATTCCACTATATCCCCGGCGGACGCTACCGTTTGGTGGCTCTTGAGGACAAAGACCGCAATTTGCGTGTCGGCAACAGCGAAGCTGTGGCTTTCGACACGAGTTTTCTGGCAGCCGTTGACAGTGTCGACAGCAGTGCCATGGTCACCCTGCGTGTGTCGGCTCCCGACCGCCGCCAGCAGCGAGTGTTGAAGTCGGAGTTCGCCGAGCGAGGCATCATCAGGATTGTCACCCTGCTGCCCATGCAGACGCCGCAGGTGGCGGGAGAGGATGTGGTGTGGCGCCTCAATGAGCGGCGCGACACGATGACGGTGTGGTGCATAAACGAGAAATGCGACTCGACGGTGCTGGTGGTCAGCGACAGTCCTATGGAATTGCGTGACACCATCAAGTTGCGCTACCGTGCGCCGCAGCGTGCCTCTTCGCGCCGACGCCAGCGCGAGACGACGCCCAATAAAGAGCCTGACATCAGGCCCCTGTGTCAGGGCAGCAACGGTTTCTATGACGACCTTCGGCTTGCCTTCCGTGTGCCTGTGACGACGCTGCGCGACAGCGCCATGGCCGAGGTGATGCTTGTAAAGGACAGCAGTGTGCAGAGATGTCCGATAACGCTTGACAGCAGCGGCCTGGTGGCGCGTGTCGAGGCTTCGCTTGTCTCGGGCAAACAGTACAAGATGACGCTGCGCGACAGCCTCTTCACCGACATCTACGGTCATTCGTACGACAGCTTGTCGTTCAATTTAACCCCCAAGGACTATGGGACGCTGACGGTGCATGTGACCAACACTATGGGATGTCAGCTGGTGGTGGAAGTGCTCGACAGCAAAGATACCGTGCTTCAAAGTCAGATTGTTGAAGGCGCCTCGGGGACGTTGCGTTTTGTGCACCTGCCCGCTGCCGAATACCGGCTTCGTGCTGTGGTGGACAGAGACGGCGATGGTCGGTGGACCACGGGCGACTACCTGCAGCAGCGGCAGCCAGAGAGTTTCATACTTTACGGCAAGACCCTCCAGCTGCGAGAGAAATGGGAGATGGAAGAGAGATGGACAGTCGAGGAGGTGGAGGAGACAAAGATGGACACGGACAGCGGTGCCCATGGTGCGAAGCGAGGGCGCAGGGGCGTGAAAGACAACCAATAGACGACTATGCAGAAGAAGCTTCTCTCGGGACTGTTCTGGATACTGCTGGCCAACCTCATAGTCAAGCCGCTGTGGCTTCTCGGTATCGAGGTGGGTGTGCAGAATGCCGTGGGCAACGAGGTGTACGGCTTTTACTTCTCGATATTCAATCTGGCCTACATCTTCAATATACTGCTAGATCTGGGTATCACCAACTTCAATACGCGCAACATAGCGCAGCATCCGCAGCTCATAGGCAAGCATCTGAGCGGTATACTGGGTATCAAGCTGTGCCTGTTGGCCCTATACCTGGTGGTGACTTTCACCGTGGGTGCTCTGCTTGGCTACGGCAGTAGGGAGTTCGGCTTGCTGGCATGGCTCACTGTGGCGCAGTTTCTCAACTCGTTGGTGCTATACCTGCGCAGCAACTTCGAGGGGCTGTTGCTTTTCAAATGGGACAGTCTATTTTCGGTACTAGACCGTGTGCTGATGATTGTCATTTGCGGTTTCCTGCTGTGGGGTCCTAGATTTTCGATTTTCGATTGCCAATTTACGATTTACCATTTCGTCTATGCGCAGGTGGTGGCCTATGGTATTACGGCGCTGCTGGCCTTTGTGGTCATAGCTCGCAAGGCGCATTTCAAGAGGCTGCGGTGGGATTGGCGATTCTTTCTGGTAGTACTGCGCAAGAGTGCACCTTTCGCGCTGCTGGTGCTGCTGATGGCTTCGTATAACCGTATCGACCCCATACTGCTGCGAAGGTTGGCGTGTGATGCCGATGCTGGCGTCTATGCCGGCGCTTTCCGCTTGCTCGATGCTCTCACTATGGTGGCCTACCTTGTGAGTGTGCCGCTGCTGCCTGTATTCTCGAGGCTGTGTGCCGAGAAAAAGGGGGTGACGGAGGTGCTGAGGATTGTTTTCTGGCCAATGATGCTTTTCGCGGTGGGCGCTGCGGTGCTGTGCGCCGTGTTTGCCGAGCCGCTGATGCGGTTGCTATATCACGAAAACTATGAGCCCTATGTGCCGGTGTTCCGAGTGGTTATCTTCGGTATCATACCCATTGGGTTGACCTATATCTTCGGGACGCTGCTCACCGCTGGCGGACACCTGCGGCAGCTGAATATCTTCGCTGCCACCACATTGGTGCTGAATGTGATAGTCAATCTGTTGCTTATTCCAAGGTTTGGCGCCACAGGTTCGGCATGGGCGAGCCTCACCGCCCAGAGTTTCATGGCGCTGGCACAGCTGGTGGTGGCCATAAGGCTGTTCCGTCTGCCGACAAGGGCATTCCTCGTGCCTGCACCGCACAATATTTACAGAGAGATAACGTTATTGTTAAAAACAAACAACAAAGAATAGATCAATGAAAGCATACGTATTCCCTGGCCAGGGAGCCCAGTTTGTGGGCATGGGCAAAAACCTCTATGACGGCAACGACGAGTGCCGTGCCATGTTTGAGAAAGCCAATGAGATTATCGGTTTCCGTATTACCGACCTGATGTTCGCGGGCACGCCCGAGGACCTGAAGCAGACCAAGGTGACGCAGCCCGCCATCTTCCTGCATTCGGTAATCCTTGCCAAATATATGGGTGAGCAGTTCAAGCCCGACATGGTTGGTGGCCACTCGCTTGGCGAGTTCTCGGCTTTGGTCGCCGCCGGCGCCATGAGTTTCGAGGATGGTTTCAGGCTTGTTATTGCCCGTGCCAACGCCATGCAGAAATGCTGTGAGAAGACCCCGTCGACCATGGCTGCCGTGCTGAAACTCGACGACAAGACTGTGGAGGACATCTGTGCCTCGGTTGAGGGCGAGGTGGTGGTTCCCGCCAACTACAACTGCCCCGGCCAGCTTGTTATCAGCGGCACCAACGAGGGTGTGGCGCGAGCCTGCGAGAAGGTGAAAGAGGTGAAGGGCAAGGCCCTGCCGTTGGCAGTGGGCGGTGCTTTCCACAGCCCCCTGATGGAGCCAGCACGTGTGGAGCTGGCCGAGGCCATCGAGCGCACCGAGTTCCACAAGCCCGTATGCCCCTGCTACCAGAACGTGGATGCACTGCCGCACAGTGACCCCGCCGAGATAAAGAAGAACCTGCTGATGCAGCTCACCTCGCCAGTTCGCTGGACATACACCGTGCAGAATATGATGAAGGATGGTGCCACTGAATTCATTGAAGTTGGTCCCGGCACAGCGCTGCAGGGCATGGTGAAGCGTGTGGATCCCGAGGCAAACGCCCATTCGGCAGAATAATAAAAAAGCACCATGAGCATAGCGTTTATCTCGGCTGTGGTGCCGGTGATTGTGTTGTTGTTTTTCATCTACAAGAAAGACAAATACCAGCCGGAACCACTAGGCAAGCTGATACTGACATTCTTTGTGGGATGCCTGAGTGTCATTCCAGCTGTATTGATGGAGAGTGTGATTATGATGGCGGCGCCGTCGGCCGAATATATGCCTGTGCTCAATGGTATGTTCAATGGATACCTTGTTGCCGGACTGAGCGAAGAGCTCTGCAAACTGCTGTTGTTGCTGCTGGTGATATGGAAGAGTCCGCATTTTGACGAGTTCTTCGACGGCATAGTGTATGCCGCATACCTCTCGCTGGGCTTTGCATGCGTGGAGAATATAGGCTATGTGATGTCGGGAGGCGACCAACTGATGACAGCACTGTTCCGCGGCCTGCTGGCGGTGCCTGCACACTTCCTCTTTGCTGTCACCATGGGTTACTATGTGTCGCTGGCCAAGTTTGATCCCGAGCATAAAGGGAGCCTGTTGTTCAAAGCATTCCTCTATCCGATGTTGCTCCACGGCACATACGATGCCCTGCTGATGGTGTCTGACAATCTGGGTGGCGGTGATTCGCTGAATGCTGTTATCTGTCTGATACTCTTCGCGGTATTCATTATATTCGACATCAGACTATGGCGTAAGGGCCTGAAACGCATAAAAAGGATGCAGGAGCGGTCGAGAGAACAAGGCTTTGACCGCCTGCATCCCTTCGATGGCTTTATGTGGGATGTTTGATAATCAATGAAGTGTAATTTATTTTCAAAAAAAATTTGGTCAGTTTGAAAAAAGGTTGTACTTTTGCACCCGATTTTCAACAGAGAAAGAGAATCAGCGCGGGGTATTAGCTCAGTAGGCTAGAGCGCTTGCATGGCATGCAAGAGGTCATCGGTTCGACTCCGATATACTCCACAAAAGAGGGTCGCTAAAACGGCCCTTTTTTGATAGAAACAGAATGGGGTAGTAGCTCATCTGGTAGAGCATTTGGTTCGCAATCAAAAGGTAGTGGGTTCGAGTCCCATCTACTCCACAAAGGACACTGACGGTGTCCTTTTTTGTTTATAGAGGTTCCGAAAAATCAGATGGTTACAATCTTTTTACAATTAAACGCGCGCACATTGTGTTTTTATTAGTATATTTGCACTTCAAAAATGGAGTGAAATGAAACGTCTAAATATACTATTTGCAACTCTGGTTTTGATGGCTTCTGTCGGTGTGGCCAGGGCACAGTCCGACACGGTGGATGTGTTGGATTATGACTTAACACTCGACCTCAGCAACGGGGCCCCTTTTAGAGGTAAGACAGTGCTGACAATGCAGTTGCTGTCGCCCTGCAACACGATAGGGCTGCAGCTTATAGGAACTGTAGACTCGATTAAGGTGTCGGGGCGCGAGGGGCTGAGTTATGACATAGACAGCATTGTGCTGCCCGGGATTGCCGTCGGAACACCATTCACGGTGACGGTATGGTATCATGGTAATGGTTACGTTGAGAGTTATGGGTGGGGAGGTTTCCATTTCGATGCAGATATGAGTTATAACCTTGGTGTCGCATTCAATGAAGATCCTCATTCGGTTGCTCGCACAATGTTCCCCTGCCGTGAGAATTTCACCGACAAGGCTACGTACACCATAAGGATGAGGACAAAGGCCGGTTGGACTGCCGAGTGTGGTGGAATATGCCAGAGCCGCGAGGTGAACGCTGACAATACAGAGAGTTCGGTGTGGCGCATTGCCCAGGAGACTCCGGTGTATCTGGTCTCGGTGAGCCAGGCTGCATGGAACCGCATAGAGCGAAATATCCAATCGGAATATGATACATACCCACTCTCTATCGGATACACCACGCAGAATGCCGACCTTGTACGACAGGCGTTTGCAGAGCTGGACAGCGTTGTTCCGATGTATGAACGCTGCTTCGGCCCATACCGATGGGGCCGCATAGGATACATAGCCACACATCAAGGGTCGATGGAGAGTGTGAATAACATAGCGTTGGTCAATTCGTTTGTTGCCTCGATGGACGAGCCGGCACAGACTACTATAGCCCACGAGTTGGGTCACGCATGGTTTGGCAATCTTGTAACCTGCAGCACAGAGGGTGATATGTGGTTCAACGAGGGGGGTGCCTCGTTTACCAGCGAGGTGGCCATGGAGTCGGTGAAGGGACGCAGGGCGTCGAACGACTACTATCAGCGTTACTTGGAAGGTGTGATTCGCGCAAATCATGTCACCGACAATGGATACTATGCCCTGCATGGAATGCCGCACAGCATCACCTATGGCTCGACGACCTACGAGAAGGGTTGGATGATGTGGCACTACCTGCGTGGATACCTCGGCGAGGAGGTGTTCTACAACGCTATGAGCCGCCTGATGCAAAACAAGGCTTTCGGCAACGTAGATGCCTATGCGGTGCGTGACTCGTTGAGTCTTTACACTGGTGTGGATTTGACAGACTTCTTCGACTTCCATGTCTTCAACCCCGGATTTGTGGACTACCATGTGGAGATGGAGCGTGGCGGATGTATAGAGAATGAGGTGGTGGTGAAAATACGGCAGCAAGGTGTCGGCACCAATGCCACGATGCGGTCGAACAGGGTGCCTGTGACATTCTTCGCCGATGGCGACGGGTGGGACAGCACAAGTTGCAAGCGCTGGTTTGAATTCGACGGTGGAATCTGCCAAGAGACCGTTCACCTGCCTTTTAGACCAGCATTCTGTGTGCTCGACCTTGACCGTGAGATAAGCGATGCCGCCACCAATGGCGAGTTGACCTTCAAAGGCATGGTGCAGCGCAGCGCCGAGGTTGCTCATATGCGTACCAAAGCCAACCAGGCACAGACGGATAATGTGACAATATACGTTGAACACCATTGGGGCAAGCCGTATGACGTAGACACTATGGCAGGAGTGACCAGCAGCATCAACCGATACTGGGTGGTCAACACGACTATACCGCTGCGTGATGTGCAAGGAATGTTCCGCTTTGTGTGCAACAACTATGTGGCAGGCTCTTATCCCCATCTGGACAGGGGACGCCTGCTCTCCAACTCGATAGATTCGGCAGTGGTACTTTACCGTCCCAGCGCCGACCAGCCGTGGAGGGCGGTATCGCATGTGCGGCTTGACAACAACCAGGAGAGTTTCTTTGTGGTTGACAATATCCAGGCTGGTGAATATACCATTGCCGTTGTCGACAGCAACATTGTGGGCATTGTGGCTCCCGATGCCAGTGGTGCTACCGCCACACAACTCTTTCCCAACCCGCTCCGTCGTGGCGAAGCCTTGACAGTGGTGGCTCCAGTGGAAGCCCCCTATAGCGTGCGTATATATGACAGCGCGGGTCGTCTTGTATGGCACCGCGACAATGTAGTCAACGGGCAGAAACTGCAGCTTGGGCTGGCGGCAGGCACCTATACCGTCCGCGTTGACAACAAACAGGTTTCTTTGCAGTCAAAATTAATCCAATTATAGAAAAACAGTTACATCATGATGAAAAATACATTTCGTATTCTGATTGCTGTCGTTATGACGGCATTGGCGTTTCAGGCCAACGCACAGTATTCGCAGCTTGGTCCCAAGAATGAGTTTATGCTGAAAGTCGAGGCTGGTTTTGGCCCTTTCATGGGCAATGCTGGCAAAGCAGGTGAGAACGGCTATAACCTGAGCCACTACGAGAGTAATGTCGGCGTCAACGTTATGGCTGGCATGAACATCAGCCAGGACTGGTTCCTTGGCGGTGGTGTGGGTGGCAACTACTATTTCAGCCTCAAGCAGCAGGGTGCGGAGCCTATGTTCGGTGCCAATGTTTTCGTCGACCTCGACTTCCGTCCCATCTGGAAAGCAGTCATGGGTGTCGACTATCAGCCCACTTCCATCAACTGGGCACCTCTGATGGGTGTGCGTGCCGGTGGCAGCATGCTCTTTGCCGACCAGATGTTGTTCACCCCGCTGGCCGAGGCCTATGGCGGCATCAACTGGTACTATGGCCAGCAGAAGGCCCGCGGCATGCGCAACAAGACCCGTATCTGGCACTCGCTCTATGCGACCCTTGGAGTGGCCTATATGCAGCAGACAGTGTTCCTGCCTATCCGCGTGGGTTGGCGCTGGTAAATAACAGACAAATACTACAGACATGCAAAACACACGGCAAAACAAGATATGCCGCCTGATACAGCAGGACATGGGAGACATCTTCCTGCGAGAGGTGAAGAATTGCCAGTGGCCGCACGACAACGAGACTGACTTTGAGTCGTTGCGGAGGTCGCTCATAACAGTGACAGAGGTACGCATCACGCCCGACCTTTCCATTGCCCGTATTTACCTTTCCATCATGATTATCGGCGGCGGCACTGTGGATGGTGTCATGGCCTTGATACGCGCCAACACCGCCGACCTGCGTCGTAGGCTAGGCATGCGCGAGGGCAAACAGCTGCGCATCATTCCGCAGCTGGAGTTCTATGTCGACGACACGTTGGACTATATTGAAAACATCAACCGTCTGCTGAAGCAGTGAAACTCGAAGGGCTCATAGCTGTACGTTACCTTTTCTCCCATGGGCACAAGTCGGTGGTGACGGTGATATCGTGGATATCCCTCATCGGCCTGCTGGTGAGCACGGCGGCGCTAATAGTTGTGCTGTCGGTCTACAATGGTATCGGCGAGATAACCAAGAACCTCTTCAATACGTTCGACCCCGAACTTGTCATAGAACCTGCCGAAGGCAAAACTTTCAAAACCTCCGACATCGACTATCGAGGCCTGTGCAGCACCGATGGGGTGGAGCAGGTGTCGCAGATGGTTGTCGAGACGGCATGGCTGACCTATGGCGACAACCAAGCCATCGTCACCTTGCGTGGGGTAGATGGTGTCTACCGTAGTCTTATAGGCCTCGACACCCTGTTGACAGAAGGCGAATATCGGCTAATGCTTGGCGACAGTCCGGCGCTTATCGTGGGTGGGGAAATATATGGAGACCTAGGTATGCGGTTGCACTCCAATGTACCTGCTGCGGTGCATATTCCTCGACGTGGAACCCTCACGATGGGCAATACCATGGACGAGGCATTCAACATAGGCTATGCCTACCCAGTGGCCTACTTCTTTATCCAACAAGACATCGACAGACGCTATGTGGTGACTGACATAGACTTTGTGCGAGGCATGATGGACTATGCACCCGATGAGGTGACTGGCCTGGCCGTCAAATTGCAAGCGGGAGCCAGTGTCAGCAAGGTGAAGAAACTGTTGAATACGAAGCTCAATACCCAAACGATCACCATCAAGGACCGTTACGACCAGCAGCCCCTCTATTTCAAGATATTCCGTACCGAGCGGCTGGGCATCTACCTCATCCTCTCGCTGATAGTGCTTATCTCAACCCTCAGTCTTGTGGCGTCGCTTTCTTTGCTGGTCATCAACAAAAGCAAGGATATTTTCATCCTCAAGAGCATGGGCATGACGCAACGCCGCATACGTCGGGCTTTCACCACCGAGGGTGTGCTGATATGTGCGGTGGCTGTTGCTGCGGGATTGTTGCTAGGGTTCATCATCTGCTTCCTGCAACAACAGTTCGGCATAGTGCGTATGGGCGACGGCAACTTTGTTGTCAGTGCTTTCCCTGTTGCCATGCGTGCCACCGACTTCCTTGCCACCTTCCTACTGGTGATGTCCATCAGCACTCTCTGCGTAGTGCTTACAGTCAGGCGTGCGCGCTTTTAACAAGAAAGAAAACAGAAATGAAATAAATCAAAAAAAGTAATAGCCATGAAGAAAATCTTTACACTGCTTGCAATTGCAATGCTTGCCCTGCCCACGATGGCATGGGCCGACGAAGGTATGTGGATTCCCATGCTTCTGGGTCGCAACGAGGCTGCCATGAAGAAGGCCGGTATGCATATCTCGGCCAAAGACATCTATGATGTGAACAACGCATGCCTCAAAGATGCCGTAATGCTTTTCGGCAGCGGCTGCACTGGCGAATTTGTAAGTCCCGAGGGTTTGGTGCTCACCAACCACCACTGCGGTTACAGCTTCATTGTCCGCAACAGCACTGTCGAGCACGACTACCTGACCAATGGCTTCTGGGCCAAGACCCGCGAGGAAGAGATTCCTTGCCCAGGCTTGACCGTCACACGTCTTGTGCGTATGGAGGATGTCACTTCGCAGGTTATGCAGGGCGTCACTGACGAAATGTCTGAAGCCGACCGTACAAAGGTTATCGACAAGAACATCGAGAAAATCACTGCCAAGGCTGTCAAGGGTACTCATTACAAAGCTGTTGTCAAGCCTTTCTATTACGGCAACCAGTACTTCATGTATGTCAATGAGATTTTCACCGACGTGCGAATGGTGGGTGCACCGCCGTCGAGCATCGGCAAGTTCGGTGGCGACACTGACAACTGGATGTGGCCCCGTCACACTGGTGACTTCTCCATGTTCCGTGTCTATGCTGGCAAGAACAACAAGCCTGCCGATTTCAGCGAAGAGAATGTCCCCTATGTGCCCCTGAAGCACCTTGAGATAAGCCTCAAGGGTGTCAATGAGGGTGACTTCACTTTCGTCTTTGGCTATCCTGGCACCACCCATCGTTATGCCACGCACGACTATGTCGACATGGTTGCCAACACCGAGAACCCGGTGCGCATCGACCTGCGACAGATACGCCTCGATCGCTACAACGCCGCCATGGCCAAGTCGCCGGCCCAACGTCTGAAGTATGCTTCGCGAGTGGCTTCTATCGCCAACGGCTGGAAGAAGTGGCAGGGCGAGAATCTGGGCATAGAGCGTCTCCGTGTTGTGCGCCTGAAAGACGACCAGGAAAACAAGTTCAAAGAGTGGGCCAAAGACAAGCCCCAGTACAAAGAGGTGCTCTACCAACTCGAGGACAATTACGCAAAGTTGCGCGAGATAGAGATGGACCGTGTGGTGTATTCCGAAGCCATCATGGCATCTGACTTTATGAACCGCGTCCGCCAGTTGGCCCGCATTGCCGACCTCAGCGACAAAGAAGCCGCCGTCGCCGTTGGACGCTTTCTGGCAGACAGTCGCGAGTACTTCGAGGACTTCGACGCCCATTCCGATGTCGACCAGCCCATCTTCGTCGAGACAGCCGCCTATGCATGGCAGCATGGCTATATGCCCTATATGAATACCATAGCCCAGACCGAGACAGAATTGGCTCTGCATCTGATTTCCGTGTACAAGAACTCGGTGCTCAACAACCAGAACAAGCTCGAAGAACTGCTGTCGCAACCGATAGCCAAGGTCAAGGAGAGTATTGTTGCTATCAACGATCCTGCCATCGAACTATACAACAAGGCTTACAGGTTCGCCCTCGGCGAGAAGAAACGTGCCGACTACAACGAGATATCGGCAAATATACAGAGTTTGATGCGTGTGTATGTCAAGGGTTTGATGGAGATGTATCCCGACAGCAACTTCTTCCCCGATGCCAACCTCACCCTTCGTGTTACCTATGGCCACGTCAAAGGCTTCAAGCCGAAAGACGGCGTCTACTACACGCCTTATACCACCCTTGACGGTGTGATTGAGAAGGCCAACCCCGCCATCTACGACTATAACGTCGACCGCACCCTGCGCCGTCTGTGTCACACCAAAGACTATGGTCCTTATGCCAATGCCAAGGGAGAACTGCCCGTGGCCTTCATCGCAACCAACCACACCACAGGTGGCAACAGCGGTTCGCCGGTGCTCAATGCCGATGGTCAGCTTGTAGGCATCAACTTCGACCGCTGCTGGGAGGGCACCATGAGCGACCTCTACTACGATCCCACCTTCTGCCGCAACATCAGTCTCGACATACGCTATTGCCTGTTTATCATCGACAAGTATGCCGGCGCCCACAATCTCATCGCTGAGATGACCGTTAAACAGTAAAAGAACAATCACAAACAAATGAAAAAACTGGCTCTATCAGTAGCCTTTATTATGGCTTTTGGCGGCGCAATGCACTGTGCTGCCCAAGACAAATCCTTTGCCGTCACCGCCGATGACTGGCAGCACCTGCAGGTGACATTCACCGTCGGCGACCTCACTATTGGCAAGACCGTTATCGACGGACAGACCTTCTCGACCCTCGCCATCGATGGATACCAGCAGCCGCTGGCGAATTACGGCTGTCCCGCGTTGCCCACCTTCTCGCGCCTTATTGAGGTGCCCATGGGTGCCGAGTTCGAGGTGACGGTGAGCGATGCACAGTACGACACGCTGGAGCCGCTCGAATATCGATTGATGCCTGTGCAGTTGCCGCGGCGAAAGAGCGACACTACCGCCCAGAAACTGTATATCAGTTCGGAGGTTTATTCGTGGAATGCCTTCGTCGGTCAGCGCGATGCTATGGTCGAGGCTGTGGGTGTGGCACGTGATCGCCGTCTGGCCCGACTGCAGTTCTCGCCGGTGCGGTACAATCCTGTTAGCGGAGAATACATTGTTTGCCGCCATGCCACGGTGACCGTCAAATACATCGGTGGCGACAAGCAGGCTTCCATGGAACAATTCGAACGCTACTATTCGCCTGCCTTCAACAGCGGCGCCGATGCCATCAACGACCTTTACCCCAAAGCCGTGCGCACCACGGCGCCGGTGCGCTACCTGATAGTTGCCAACAGTATGTTCCGTGAGCAGCTCGACGAGTTTGTGCGCTGGAAACGTCTCAAAGGTTTCCTGACAGACATCGTCTATACCGACAACGCCGCCGTGGGAACCACGACGACCTCGATATCGAACTATATCAAGAGCCAGTATACCAATGCCACCACCGCCAATCCTGCACCTACCTATGTGCTGCTTGTCGGCGACGTGGCGCAGATCCCGGCCTTCACCGGCACTACGGCGTCGGATCATGTCACCGACCTGTACTACATGACCTGGACCACGGGCGACAACCTCCCCGACTGCCACTACGGCCGCTTCTCGGCACAGACGGTGGCACAGCTTACGCCGCAGGTGCAGAAGACTTTGATGTATGAGCGGTATACCTTTGCCGACCCGTCGTTCCTCGACCGAGCCGTGATGGTGGCTGGTGTCGATGGCGGCAGCAGCGGCGACTACGGCTATACCCACGCCGACCCCGCCATGGACTATGCCATCACCAACTATGTGAACGGCAACCACGGCTGGACGCAGGTGATGTATTTCAAGAACAACACCTCCATAGTGCCGTCGGTAACCACCAACGTCACTGTCGGCAGCAGCGCTTCCAGCAATTCGGCCACTGTGCGCAGCTATTACAACCAGGGTGCGGGATTCATAAACTACAGCGCCCACGGCGGCTCCGACGGATGGGGTACGCCCAACTTCGGTAACACCCATGTCAACCAGATGACCAACAACCAGAAGTTTGGTCTGATGATAGGCAACTGCTGTCTGACAAACAAGTTCGAGGAGAGTACCTGTTTCGGTGAAGCCCTGCTCCGCAAGGGCAACTATGCAGGTGCCGTGGGTTACATCGGAGGCAGCAACAGTACTTACTGGTACGAGGACTTCTATTGGGCGGTAGGTATCCGTAGCAGTATAGGACCTTCGATGTCCATGGCCTACAATGCCTCCAACCTAGGTGTCTACGACCGTGTGTTCCATACCCACAACGAGGCTTACTCACAGTGGGCCATCACCCAGGGCGCCATTGTGATGCAGGGCAATATGGCTGTTCAGGCATCCACTTCGAGCCGAAAACTCTATTACTGGGAGATATACCACCTGATGGGCGATCCTGCCGTGATGCCGTATATGACCCAGGCCGACACGATGACCGTTGCCGTGACGCCGATAATCACCTACGGTACCACATCGCTCAGTGTCACAGCAGCCCCGTATGCTTATGTAGCCCTTGTCGACACTGTCACCGAAACCCTTATAGACGCTGTCTATGCCAGTGGCAGCGGTACTGCCACGTTCACACTCCCCGCCACTCTCCCGGTGGGTTACTACCAGCTTGCCGCGTCGGCACAGCAATACCGCACTTCGTTCCGCACCATCAGGGTGATACAGCCCAACGGTGCCTTCCCCATAGTCACCTCCATCACGTCGGCGCCTCTCAATGCCGGCGACACTGTGGCGCTGACACTGCATGTGGAGAACCCCGGCAATGCGGCGGCCAACAACATCGTCATCTCTCTTGCCAGCAGTAACCCCAATCTGACGTTCTCCGCCCCTTCGGTCACCATAGCCAGCCTTGCCGCAGGTGCCAGCACCGACTTGAACGCCGCGGTAACGGCCTATGTGTCGCCCACTGCCTCGGACAACACCTTTGCCGATGTGGCAACGAGTTCCAGTTGGACGGGCAGCACCGTTGCCGGCACCAGCAGCCTGCGCCTGATGCTCTATGCCCCGGTGCTCGAAATGACTTTCTCTAACGATAGCCCGAGCATTCTGCCTGGCGGCAATACGACCGTCACCGCCACGCTGCGCAATGTCGGCCATGCCCCTTCGCGTACAGGACAGATGCTGTTCTCTACGCCCACCAATCTGTTCACAGCGAGTCCAAGTTCGACGGCTCCCTTCTCGGTGGCTGCCGAAGGCCAGCACACCGTCAGCCTGACACTCCATGCCGACGCCCAGTTGCCTGCCGATGTCACTCTGCCAGTAAACTATACTTTTGGTGCTGTCAGTGGAAGCCTGCCAGTGTTCGTCGGACAGCCGTTCATGGAGACCTTCGAGGGCGGCAATACCCACCTGGCCGGTTGGACAGCTCCGGCGTCATATCCCTGGAGTGTCAGCACGGATCAGCCCTATGAGGGCTCCTATTGCCTGCGTTCGGTGCAATATACCAGCTCCAATATGGTTTCCGAGATGTCCATAAGTGTCAATGTGGCTTCGGCCGACAGTGTGAGTTTCTACTATCGTGTCTCGTCGGAGAGCAACTACGACAAGTTCCACTTCCTTGTCGACAACGAGTCGCAGATGAATGCATCGGGCGAGGTGGATTGGACGCGTGCCGCATTCCCGCTGACTGCAGGGAGCCACACTCTTACATTCCGCTATGCCAAAGACTATAGTGTCAACAATGGCAGCGACTGCGCTTGGGTTGACAATGTTGTGCTGCCCCATGCGTCGCGCACCACGTCGTTCGTCGACCAGATACTCTGCAGCGCCGACACCACCGGCTATCCCGCCGTTGCGGTGAATGGCAACACAGTGGTGTTCTACAACTATGTGCTGCAGCCTTCGGGCGTTCACTATGACACCGCCGAGGTGTGCGGCAGCTACCAGTGGCACGGCAACACCTACACTGCCACTGCCACCTATGCCGACACGGTGCCTATCACCGCTGGATGTGACTCGCTCTATGTGCTTGCCCTCACGGTGCATCCGCTGAGTGTGACATATGATACCATCCACGCCTGCGAACACTATGAGTGGAACGGTACCGACTACACGGCTTCGGCCGATTTCACCAATCAGTTGACCGATATTTATGGCTGCGACTCCACTTCGCGGCTTCACCTGACCATTCATCACACTACCTATGCCACAGTGTTCGATACCGCTTATAATGGCAGCTACACATGGAACGACTCGGTGTATACCCAGTCGGGTGTGTACAAGCAGTACCTAGCCACCGTCTATGGCTGCGACAGCATTGTCACGATGTTGCTTACGGTGTATGGCGGCCACGAGGGTATTGACGGTGTTGACGGTGCAAGTGTGAGCGTCTATCCGACGCCGACAACGGGTGTGGTGAACTTCAGCGAGAGGGTGGATAAGGTGGATGTCCTGGATATGTCTGGTCGGCTGTTGCGCCGCAGTTGCGATGTGACGGGCATAGACCTGTCGTCGCTGCCCAAGGGCACATACCTGCTGCGGATTGACACAGGAGGTGGCACTGCTGCCTGTCGGGTTATCCTGCAGTAAAAAAGAAAAGGTGCGGCAGCCATTCGGCTGCCGCACCTTTTCTTTTTGTGACCCTGCTGCGACTCGAACGCAGGACCTAGAGTTTAGAAGACTCTCGCTCTATCCAGCTGAGCTACAGGGCCAACTGTCGGGGCACCCAGATTCGAACTGGGGATCTCCTGCTCCCAAAGCAGGCGCGATAACCGGGCTTCGCTATGCCCCGAGACTGTTGTTATTAAAAAAGACGCCTTATGGGGCGTCTTTTGGCGGAGAAGGGGGGATTCGAACCCCCGGTACCCTAATCGAGTACGACAGTTTAGCAAACTGTTGGTTTCAGCCACTCACCCACCTCTCCGTGGTTTTCGATTTGACTAAAAAGCACCGCTTTTTCTCTCTCGAAAAGCGGTGCAAAAGTACGAACATTTTTCAAACTGACAAAATATTTTTCGTTTTTATTATTTTGTTGTGCGATAATGTTCTGTAAGATAGTTAGTTGTTGTGTAATGATATTTGTGGAAATACAGTAATAGACCTATTGCAACAGGTCGTTTGGGCAGGGGTGTTTTGCTGTTTTGGGGAGGTCGGGCTTACAGCTCGATGTACATGTTGTTCTCCTGAGCGAGGCGGCGGAGGTTGATGATGGCGTAGCGCATACGGCCGAGGGCGGTGTTGATGCTCACGCCGGTACGCGCGGCGATGTCTTTGAAGTCGCACTTGCCGTAGTGGCGGAGGATGACAACGCGGCGCTGTTCGGGAGGCAGCATTTTGACGAGCTTGCGGATGTTCTGGCCCGTTTGCTTGCGCATGATGGCATGCTCGGCGTTGTCGTCGGGAATCTTCAGGTTGTCGAGCACGTCGCTTTCAGGGCGGTTGGGCACCATGGGCATCTTGTTGTTGCGGCGGAAGTGGTCCACAATGAGGTTGTGGGCAATGCGCATCACCCAATGGACGAACTTGTTTTCGTCCTTGTACTGGCCGCTCTTGATGGTCAGCACCACCTTGTAGAAGGTGTCTTGGAAGATGTCGTCGGCCGTTTCCTTGTCTTTTACTACCGAGAAGATGTAGCCGTACACCTTGGCTTGGTAGCGTTCAAGGAGTGCTTCGAAGCACGAAGTATCGCCCTCTTGGTAGCGGGTGATAAGTTCGTTGTCTGTCAGTTGTCTGGTCTTTACGTCCGTCATTTCCTTTTGATTTTAAGGATTAAAACTGATAGATATGCTTCGATAACCTGTAGTTTAGTTCAACATGAATTCGGGTGCAAAGATACACCTTTTTTTTAATATATGAATAAAAATGTCTTTTTTTTTGTTTTTTTAGCAATACTCCTTACTGCACAAGCAGCTGTTTGGCTGCGGTGCTCTGCGAAAATGTCATAGGTCTCGTCGTAAATTGATTGCTCCATAAAGAACTGAGGAATACCAACATAGTATGGCAACGTGTCGTGCTGGGCGCGTGTGGTGGCGAGGCACAGCAGCATGGTGATAAGAATGGCAATTTAGTTTTAAGCTGTGAGTTTTAAGAGGGGGGGAGTATGTGGGTAGTAAGTGAGTAGTATGTGAGTAGTATGTGAGAGTAATGTGAGAGGAAGGTGAGAGGGAGGGGGGATAGGGCGGTGATTGGAAGTTTGTACAAAAAAGTGCGGTGTTGGGCAATAAGGAGGACTAAACGGCGTTAAATAAAAATTATGTCGGATAAGTATTCGGATAGGAGTCGTGTGGTGAAGGCTATCTTCATTGTGGTGGGTGCCATTTTTATTGGGCGCCTGGCCATGCTGCAGCTGTTCGACCCCGAGTACAGGGAACTGGCTAAGCGCCAGTCGCTTAGGAATGTGACGCAGTATCCGGCGCGTGGTTTCATCTATGACCGCCACGGCGAGTTGCTGGTGCACAACGAGGCGGTGTATGACCTGATGGTGATACCGCGCATGGTGAAAGACCTTGATACGGCTTATTTCTGTGAGAGTCTGGGTATAACACGGGCTGACTTTGACGATCGTATGAAGAAGGCACGCAAATATTCGCCCTATTCGGCATCGATATTTATGAAGCAGGTGTCGAAGGAGGAGTATGCGAAGTTCGAGAACAAGATGTTCCGTTTCAAGGGTTTCTACATCTCGCAGCGTACGTTGCGCATCTACGACCGTCCGATAGCGGCGCAGGTGCTGGGGTATGTGGGTGAGGTGGATCAGGCCGACCTGGACCGCGACCCTTACTACAAGCAGGGCGACTACATAGGCAAGAGCGGGTTGGAGAAGAGTTACGAGGAGGTGGTGCGCGGCGTGAAGGGCAAGAAGGTGATGCATGTGGACGTGCACAACCGCGAGATAGGCCCATACCAGAACGGAGCTTTCGACACGTTGCCGCAGGAGGGTTGCAACCTGTATACTACTTTGGACGCCGACCTGCAGCAGTATGCCGAGGAGCTGATGGCCAACAAGCGCGGCTGTGTGGTGGCCTTGGAGCCGTCGACGGGCGAGGTGCTGGCTATGGTGAGTGCGCCGACCTACGACCCCAACCTGCTGGTGGGGCGTATACGCGGCGAGAACTACAAGAAGCTGAACGCCGACATCGCGAAGCCTATGCTCAACCGAGCCCTGATGGGGCAGTATCCGCCGGGCTCGATATTCAAGGTGGCGCAGGCTATGACGGCCCTCGACCTCGGAGTTATCAATCCCGGTAGCGGCTTTGTGTGCGACAAGAGCCTTGTGGGTTGCCACAACCACCCGTCGGCGACCTGTGTGCGCGAGGCCATCAAGATGAGCTGCAATCCATACTTCTACCAGGTCTACCGCCGTGTGATACAGCAGGGTAAGTACAAGAACATATACAAGGACTCGCAGTACGGATTGACGGTGTGGCACGACTATATGATGCGTTTCGGTTTCGGGCAGAAGCTCGACATCGACCTGCCGAAGACCGGCCTGTCGAAGGGCAACATACCCGACACGGCCTACTATAACCGCTGGTATGGCAAAGAGAGGTGGGCTTTCTCGACCATCTACTCGAACTCGATAGGACAGGGCGAGGTGACCGTGGTGCCCATACAGATGGCGAACCTGGCGGCCATTGTCGCCAACAGAGGCTATTATATAACGCCGCATGTGGTGCGTTTCTACGGCCCCGACTCGGTGCGGAACGAGAAATACCTGGAGCGCCACGAGACAGGTATACGGCGAGAGTTGTTCGAGATAGCGGCCGACGGCATGTACGATGTGGTGCATGTGGCTGGCGGCACGGCGCGCAGGGCGCGTGTGGAGGGCCTGGACGTATGCGGAAAGACGGGTACGGCGCAGAACTATGGTGAGGACCATTCGGTGTTCATCTGTTTCGCGCCGAAGAACGACCCGAAGATAGCTATAGCGGTGTATGTGGAGAATGCCCGCGGCGGCGGCGGCACCTGGGCAGCGCCCATAGCGGGACTGCTGGCGGAGAAATACTGCAACGGAGAGGTGAAACGCAAGGATGTCGAGAAATACTACAAGGAAGTGGAGCCCTGCCAGAAATTGCCGCTATACAGGGTGACGAAGAAGAAGAAATAATGCGTGAATGTGTGAATGCGTTAATGTTTGAGTAGAATGTACCAAGAGAAACTGAAAATAGACTGGGTTACTGTGGGGCTGTGGGCTTTCCTAGTGGTGTTCGGCTGGGTGAACATCTATGCCGCCACCTACAGCGAGAGCCAGGCGGCGGTGTTCGATTTCAACACCTTCCACGGCAAACAGCTGGTGTGGGCACTTGCTGCTGCGGTAATAGCATTGGTGGTGGTTCTCACCGAGCCGCGCTTCTTCTCCAATACAGCCTATATTATCTATGGCGCCGTGTTGGCGCTGCTGGTGGTGACGTTGTTTATAGCCACCGTCACCAAAGGCGCCACATCGTGGATTAACCTGGGTCCCTTCAAGTTGCAGCCGTCGGAGTTTGCCAAGTTCGCCACGGCGTTGGCGCTGGCCAAATACATGAGTGCCATAGACGTGGAGTGGAAGCAGACGCGCACCAAGGTGGCGTCGCTGATAATCATAGGTATACCTGCCGTGCTGGTGTTTCTGCAGCACGACACTGGGTCGGCGTTGGTGTTCACAGCTTTCGTTCTGCCCTTGTTCCGCGAGGGGCTGTCGGGTATAATACTGATAATTGGGCTGGTGGCCATAGCGCTCTTTGTGTTGGCGCTGCTGGTGAACAAATACATACTGCTGGGCATCCTGGTGGTGCTTGCCGTACTTTATCTTTATGTGTGGCTCAACAAGCGGTCGGCGCGCGATTACTGGCGTGTGGCTGCGGTGCTGGCCTGCTGTGCGGTGTTTGTCTTTTCGGTCGACTTTGTGTTCAACCACGTCCTTGAATCGCATCAGCGCGAGCGTATCGATGTGCTGCTTGGCAAGAGCGAGGACCTGCAGGGGGCGGGTTACAACGTGCACCAGTCGAAGATAGCCATAGGCAGTGGCGGCATTGTGGGCAAGGGTTTTCTGCACGGCACGGTGACCAAGGCCGATTTTGTGCCAGAGCAGCACACTGACTTTATTTTCTGCACAGTAGGAGAGGAGTGGGGTTGGCTGGGCGCGTCGCTGCTGGTGGCTGCCTACGTGTGGCTGCTGATTAGGTTGGTGAACATGGCAGAGCGGCAAAGGAGTCGTTTCTCGCGGTTCTACGGCTACTCGGTGGCCAGCATATTGTTCATGCACCTCTTTGTCAACATTGGCATGGTGCTGGGCTTGGTGCCCGTCATCGGCATTCCGTTGCCCTTCTTCAGCTACGGTGGTTCGTCGCTGTTGGCATTCACCATGCTGCTGTTCATATTCATACGTCAAGATGCGTCAAAAAATCAATTGTTATAATGGCTAAGAAACCCACCAACGAAGAACATTGCTCCTTCTGTGGCCGTCCGGCGTCGCAGAGTGGTATGCTGCTCAGCGGACTAAACGGATATATCTGTGCCGATTGTGCCAGACAGGCAGGCCAGATTTTTGCTGAACATGGGAAAAAGGCTTCGCAAGACTTTGTGCTGCAGCAAGGCGACATACCGCGACCTGCGGAGATAAAGGCCTTCCTTGACCAATATGTAATTGGTCAGGACGACGCCAAGCGAGTGTTGTCGGTGGCTGTATATAACCACTACAAGCGCCTGAAATACAATAGTGAACATGGCGACAAGAATGATGTGGAGATTGAGAAGTCGAACATAGTGATGGTCGGCGAGACGGGTACAGGCAAGACCCTGTTGGCGCGTACCATAGCGCGGTTGCTCAAGGTTCCCTTCTGCATTGCCGACGCCACCACGCTTACCGAAGCTGGATATGTGGGAGACGACGTGGAAAACGTATTGGTACGCCTGCTGCAGGCCGCCGAATACGACGTGGCCTCGTGCGAACGCGGCATAGTGTTCATAGACGAGATAGACAAAATAGCGCGCAAGAGCGAGAACCCCAGCATCACACGTGATGTGAGCGGCGAGGGCGTGCAGCAGGCCCTACTCAAGCTGCTCGAAGGCGCCGAAGTCAATGTGCCGCCCGAGGGTGGTCGCAAGCACCCCGAGCAGAAACTGATAAAGATAAACACCCGCAACATACTGTTTATCTGTGGTGGTGCATTCGACGGCATCGAACGGGCTATAGGCGCACGCCTAAACAGCAATGTGATAGGTTTCAAGGGCGACGAGACCCGCCAGCAGCTCGACCGCGAGAATATGCTGCAGTATGTGCAGCCCATGGACCTCAAGAAGTTCGGCCTCATACCTGAGCTGGTGGGCCGCTTCCCGGTGCTCACCTATCTGCAACCCCTCGACCGCGAAGCCTTGCGCCGCATACTCACCGAGCCCAAGAACGCCCTGGTGAAGCAGTATGTGGAGCTGTTCAAGATGGACGAGGTGGAGTTGCATTTTACCCCAGAAGCCCTTGATTTGGTGGTGGACCGCGCGGTGGAATACCACCTTGGTGCCCGTGGCTTGCGCTCGATAATGGAAGGCATCATGACCGACCTGATGTTCGACCTGCCGCAGATGGAAAAGGGGAGCACATACACCGTCACCTGCGAGGTGGCCGAGGCCAAGATGAAACTGTGATTTTGCGGGAAGGAAAAAGTTTTTTTGGCCGTATCGGAAAAAAGTTGTAATTTAGCACCTTGAAACAACGCATTGGGAAGGCTATATGTGGCCATCCAATGAGTTGATTATGATATATATAAAACTAGAAGAAAAAAGTAGACATATATATGAAAACACTCAAAAAAGGTCTTTTACTGCTCTTTGCAGCCATGTTTTGCATTGCCGGAGCGTCGGCGCAGAAGAAAAGCATAGCCCAGAAAGCCGACGATCTGTTTGACCAGTATCGTTTCTATGAAGCTGCAGAACAGTACGAGAAAGCCTACGAGAAGATCAAGGACAACAAGGCCGAGAAGAACCGCGTCTATTTTCAGTTGGCCGAGTGCTACCGTCTGATGTACGAGTACGACAAGGCTCGCCGCATTTATGAGCGTCTGGCCAACGACGGCTATCAGCAGTCGGAGCCGATGCTTTACTTCTATCTGGCTGAGATGTACCGCTTCCTGGCCGAGTCACACAACTACAAGCAGTACTTGGCAAAGTCGGACGAGTTTTATGACAAGTACCTGCAGGTGGCTCCCGGCGACAGCTATGCCGTCAAGCGCAAGGCTTCGCTTATATATGCCAGCCAACTTGCCGATGCCCGCACCCGTCACGAGATTACCAAGATGGAGGACTGGTGCTCGGACTATAACGACTGGGCGCCGCGCTTCTATGGCGACGACACCACAAAGATAGTGTTCACAACCTCGCGTTATGCCGAAGGTGACGACGTAGACAAGGACCCTTGGACTAACCAGGCATTCTCAGATATGTACACTGTGTTCCAGGACCGCAATGGCAACTGGAACTCGCTTCCCGAACCTTGGGACAAGACCGGCAGGATAAACACCAATGTCAACGAAGGTGAGGCCTGTTTCTCGCCCGACGGCAACACCGTCTACTTCTCGCGTTTCGATATTGTGGACAACGAGACATCGCACGGACGCATTTATATGGCTACGCGCAAGCCCGAGGAGTTGGACAAGAAGAAGGGCAAGAAGACCCAGAGCAAGAACAAGAAGCAGAAACACTCTAACATGACCCCGTGGGGCATGGCACAGAATATTGCTGAGGCTGCAGCCGAAAACAGCGAGGTGAAGCCCGGCGAATGGAACGAGCCCACGGTCATATATCTTGGCGACACGGCCTACAACTACCTGTACCCCGCTATCAGCAGCGATGGTTTGACGCTCTACTTCTCGAGCGATATGCCAGGCGGTTTTGGTGACTACGACCTGTGGAAGGCAACGCGAAAAAGTGTGGCCGACGACTTCGGCCGTCCGGTGAACCTCACCTCGATTGTCAATACCCGCGGCAAGGAGGTGTTCCCCGTGTTGCGCAACGACTCGTTGATGTACTTTTCGAGCGACGGTCACCCAGGTGTTGGCGGTTACGACCTCTTCAAGAGCTCGTTGCGTGCCAACGGCAAGTGGACCACTCCCGAAAACCTCGGCATCCCCATCAACTCGTCGCACGACGAGATGTCGATAATCTTCTATCCCGACGCCACCAATCCTACTAATATTGTGGAACGTGGATATTTCTCGTCGAACCGTCCCTTCGCCGACCTGCACAACCGTCAGTTGGCCAACCAGTCGAAGAACCAGACGCCTCCTATCAACAACGACATCTTCTATTTTGCCCTGCCGGGGTTGAACTATGCCATTGAAGGCACCGTACGCAGCGAGAAGTCGATGCAGTTGCTCGAGGGTGTGCGTATCCGCATGGTGGGTTCCGACGGCTCGCAGCAGGAGACCCTCACTAACAAGAAAGGTTTCTACCGTTTCGACAGTACACAGGTGCGTCGCGATGTGGTTTATAAGATGTACCTCTCGAAGAAGGATTACTTCAGCATCGAAGGTTCGGAAAGCACCAAGGGTTACAACACCAACAAGACCTTGGTCCACGACTTCCGCATGGATCCTGTGCCCAACCGTCCAGTGGTGTTGCCGGAGATCCGCTTCGACCTGGCTCGTACCGAGCTCAAGGGCGAGTTTATGGACTCGTTGATGGACCTCTATATAGTGATGGACAATAACCCCGGTATTGTGGTCGAGATACGTTCGCATACCGACTGTCAGCCTTACATAGGCCTCACCAACGACACCCTCTCGCAGCGTCGTGCCCAGACGGTGGTCGACTATCTGGTTGACCGCGGTATAGAACGCGAGCGTCTTGTGGCCAAGGGGTATGCCGACCGTGTGCCGCGTGTGCTCGACGAGGATGTTGTGGTTACTTACAACGGCAAGCAGTATCCCTTCTACGCCGGCACTGAGATGACCTGCGACTATATTGCCACTCTCGATCCCGAGCGCCAGCAGGCTGCCCATTCGCTCAACCGTAGGCTTGAATTCCTGGTGCTGAGAAATGACTATGTATCGCGCCGTCTGGTGGAGAATATGGCGTCAGCGACGCCGGTGGCCAAGCAGACCGAGGATGGCAAGGTGATAGACCTTGTGAACCGTCCGGTGGACGACGAGGCCGACAGTGGCGAGAAACCCATGATTGTTCACGACGAGAGTGTGGTGCCCGTCACAATGGTCAATTCGACCCGTGGCGAGGTGGCTTGCATTGTCAACGGCTCGCAGGTGCCCATGCTCATCGACGAGCGCTTTGTGGAGCCCGTGGCCATTTCGTGGGAGGAGGCTATGAACTTCCTATATCAGGGCCGTATTACCAAGGATGACTTCCCGCGCCGCGACCTCTCCTTCGATGCCGAAGGCAATATTATCGACAAAGAGATTATCATCTTCAAGGAGATGCAGATCGGCGAACAGCGCAAGCAGAACGTCGAAGTTGTGGTGGTGAAGAATGTCGACTACAAGTTCATCATCAACCGCACAGGCTTGCGCCAGTTCGGCGACTATGAGTTCGACAAGCAGCGCTCGAAGCTGATTTTCTTTGATGAATAAACTCATCACTATTTTAGGCCCTACGGCGACTGGCAAGACTGCTTTGGCTGCCGAGGTGGCCTATCGTCTTGGCGGTGAGGTGATCAGTGCCGACTCGCGTCAGGTGTTCCGAGGTATGGATCTTGGAACAGGCAAGGACTTGGCAGACTATACAGTCCATGGTGCGGAAGTGCCCTATCATGTTATCGACATCTGTGACCCTGCGGAGGAGTACAACGCCTATCGTTTCATGGGCGACTTTTTAGAAGCATACAATAGTATAGTATCGCGCGGGCGTGTACCTATCATGTGCGGCGGAACTGGCATGTACCTCGACGCGGTGATACGAGGTTATCACTTGGCCGATGCTCCCGTTGACGAGGAATATAGAGCGAGTATTGCCGAATGTAGCGACGAGGAACTTACCGAACGTCTGGCGTCGTACATCAGTCTGCACAACCATACCGACACTGAGACCCGCGATAGGTTGGTGCGCGCATTGGAGATACAGGAATTCGCCCAGCGGCACCCCGAGGCCTATATACATATGCCCGAGATGGAACACTGCGTCTTTGGCGTCAGTTTTCCGCGCGAGGAGATTATCGCTCGCATAGAGAGGCGCCTGCGGCGGCGTCTCGATGAGGGTATGACCGACGAGGTGCAGCGGTTGCTGGAGGAAGGAGTCAGTGCTGAGCGACTGATGAAGTTCGGCCTCGAATACCGTCATGTGACGCGTTACCTGCTGGGACAGTGCACAGAAGAAGAGATGTTCCGTGACCTTTTCACCGATATACGCCGTTTTGCCAAGCGACAGATGACATGGTTCCGCCGAATGGAACGTAACGGTGTGGACATACATTGGATTGATGGCTCGCTGTCCATGGAGGAGAAAGTGAACCTGGTTGCGATGGCCATTAGATAGCTCTATTTTTACTTATCAACTTCCAAACTGCTTGCCTTTTCAATGTCTTATGTGGGCAAGGGGATTTTTTGTTGAAAACTATTTACATGCGGCTCGTTTTTTTAGGGTAATTTAGCAAAACAATTCGGGCCCGCATATTGTGGGCAACGTGTTATAAAAGTGTAACATATAAATTATTTAAGTCATGCAAGGCGACTTGTTTTCCGAGCTCCCCGTCAAAGAGGAACCCAAAGAGATGAAATGTTATACCACGGACGAAATCATGCGTTCGTCGGTGGAGTATTTCCATGGCGACGAATTGGCCGCCAATGTGTGGATGAACAAGTATGCCCTGCGTGATGACGACCAGATCTACGAGCTTAACCCCGACATGATGCACCGTCGTCTGGCCAGGGAGTATGCGCGCATCGAGCATAAGTATCCCAACCCCCTCGGTGAAGAGGAAATCTACCAGCTGCTCAAGGACTTCAAGTATATTGTTCCGCAGGGCAGCCCTATGAGTGGCATTGGCAACAACTTCCAGGTGGTGTCACTTTCCAATTGTTTTGTCATTGGCAACTCGGGCAGCAGCGATTCCTACGGTGGCATAATGAAGATAGATCAGGAACAGGTGCAACTGATGAAACGTCGTGGCGGTGTTGGTCACGACCTCAGTCACATACGTCCTGGCGGTAGTCCGGTGAAGAACGCAGCCCTCACTTCTACGGGCATCGTACCTTTCATGGAGCGTTACAGCAATACCACACGCGAGGTGGCACAGGGTGGCCGTCGTGGAGCCTTGATGCTCTCGATAAGCATCAAGCACCCCGACTCGGAGAAGTTCATTGATGCAAAGCTCGAACAAGGCAAGATTACCGGTGCCAATGTGAGTGTTAAGATTACCGATGAGTTTATGCGCTGTGCCATGGAGGGCAAGCCCTTCGTGCAGCAGTATCCGATTGACTCGCCCAACCCCACCTACACCAAGACCATCGACGCCCGCGCCCTGTGGAATAAAATTATAGCCAATGCTTGGCAGAGTGCAGAGCCGGGTGTGCTCTTCTGGGATACTATAATCCGTGAGAGCGTGCCTGACTGCTATGCCGACTTCGGCTATCGCACAGTAAGCACCAATCCTTGTGGCGAGATACCCTTGTGCCCCTACGATAGTTGCCGTCTGCAGGCCATCAACCTTTACAGCTATGTGGACAATCCATTCACCAAGAATGCCAAGTTCAATTTTGAACTTTTCCGCGAGCATGTCCGCAAGGGACAGCGTCTGATGGACGACCTTATTGACCTTGAGCTTGAGAAGGTTGACCAGATACTGAAGAAGATAGAGGCCGACCCCGAGAGCGATGAGATCAAGTCTGTAGAGCATAACCTGTGGCTGAACATCAAGATGAAATGCCTTGAAGGCCGTCGTAGCGGATTTGGCATCACGGCAGAGGGTGATATGCTGGCTGCTCTAGGTTTGCAATATGGCACTCCTGAGGCTACGGCTTTCGCTGTCAAGGTGCAGCAGACGCTGCTCTGCGCCGCCTATGGCTCGAGTGTCGAGATGGCTCGCGAGCGTGGCGCATTTCCCATCTATAATGCCAAACGCGAGGAGAATAACCCTATCATACGTCGCATCGCCGAAGTTGCCCCGGACCTATACAAGAACATGGTCAAGTACGGCCGCCGCAATATAGCCCTTCTCACCATAGCTCCCACGGGGACTGTCAGTATCTGCACACAGACCACCTCGGGCATTGAACCGGTGTTCCTGGTCAGTTATAAGCGTCGCAAGAAGATAAACCGTCCGGATTCGGGTGACCCGACAAATCCTGCATCTGGCAACCATAACATAATCAAAGACGAGAATGGCGACTATTTTGAGGAGTACAATGTCTTCCATCCCAAGTTCCTCGACTGGGCCCGAATCAATGGCCACGATGTCGAAGAGGTGAAACATATGGGTGATGCCGAACTGCAGAAACTCATCGAGCAGAGCCCCTACTACCATGCCACCAGCGCCGATATCGACTGGGTTGCCAAGGTGCGTATGCAAGGCGACATACAGAAGTGGGTAGACCACTCCATCTCTGTCACTGTCAACATTCCTAAAGAGACGACAAAGGAAGTTGTCAGCAAGATATACGAAACAGCCTGGGAGAGTGGATGCAAGGGATGCACCATATACCGCGATGGCTCGCGTACCGGAGTATTGGTCAGTAATAACGAGAACAAGAAAGAAAATCCCTGCTTTGGCGAGAGTAAAGCCCCCAAGCGCCCCAAGAAACTAGAGGCCGAAGTGGTGCGTTTCAAGAACGAAAAGGAGGATTGGATAGCCGTTGTTGGCATGTACGAAGGCCGTCCATACGAGATTTTCACCGGTCGAGCCGAGAGTTTCCTTCTTCCCAAGACGGTGGAGAAAGGGTGGGTCATACGAGTCAAGGAGAAAGGTCAGGAGCACGCACGTTATGACTTCCAGTTCTCCGACCAGGACGGCTACCATATCACCATAGAGGGTCTTTCGCGCATGTTCCGTAAAGAGTATTGGAACTATGCCAAACTTATCTCTGGTATCCTGCGTCATGGTATGCCCATACCCAATGTGGTGGAACTCATTGGCAAACTTAATTTCGACACCGACAGTATCACCACCTGGAGCAACGGTGTGGCTCGTGCTTTGAAACGTTATATAAAGGATGGTACTGAGACCGGAGAGACCTGCCCCGACTGTGGCAGCAAGCTTATCTATACCGGTGGCTGTAAGAGTTGTCCGCAATGCGGATGGAGCAAATGCTCATAAATCAAGCAATCTTTTTCTAAGCAAGCACACATATTCACAGCGAGAGAGGCTACCCGTCAGGGCAGCCTCTTCGTGTATCTTGTTTCGGCGTGATGTGGTATATGACACATCTCCTGTTTAAAAGCTCATCACGTTGAACGCTTTTTTGGTATGGCGGATTTTGATGTCTTCTCCATTGCCGACGATGGCGATGATGTCGAATCGTACTGGTTCGGTACGATGGTAGCGGCGGACGTAATTGTCGGCCACGCGGATAATATTCAACCGTTTTTGATGGTCGACAGCCTGCTCGGCGGATAGGTATTCTTCGTTCGTGCGTGTCTTTACCTCGACGATGGCTATCTCACCGTGGTCCAGTGCAATGATGTCGACTTCCTTGTGCCCGCGGCGGTAGTTGCGATCCAGGATGACGTAACCGTGGTCTTCCAGATATCGCGTGGCTATCTGTTCACCTGTTTCGCCGTACTCTTTGGCCTCCTGCCTATTCTCCACCGACCGCTCCTTCGGCTGTGCAAAATGGAATTTCAGTAGTGCCATATTGTCAGATAATGCTATTTAGGCTGCAAGCTTACAGGAAGGCTTTGTATAGCTTGGCGAGCTGTTTCTTCATATCCACGCCGTCCAACGGGTTGAATTTGTAGCTGCGGGGAGCAGTGCCAAACCACACCACTTCGCCCGTCTGGGCATCGAAAATCACCGAAAACAGGCCATTGAGATAAGCCTCGGTGTCGTCCGAGATTTCTATGTGGTTATTGATGAGCGCATCCGCAATCTTTATACCCGTCTCTATGGCTTTCTCGATATTATACTGGCGGGCATTTTTCACATATCCTATATCGGCAAGCACCATTCCATAGCGGCATCCGCTGCCCTTGACCACCTCGATGAAGTCGGTGGGGACTGTCATGTTCTTGGCACCACTGGCATTGACATCGGCCAGACGGCGCATCCAGCGGACGGTGGCGTCCGATTTGTCGGCACAGTTGTATTCAAAAGGAACCACCTTCTCGATGGGCAAGCCCAGCGTGGGAATTGTTTCCATAAGGATGGCGTTGTTGACTTTCGCCACCGGTTCATAATAGTCTGTGGGAAAATCACCGACGGCGTCGGTAAGATAGCTGCAGGGCTGCACAAGAGCCAGCGGACGGACCGTAGCGGCGTCCTGCGAGTAGAATTTCGAGGTGGCACATGAGGTGAAAAACAAAGCTGCCAAAATAGCAAACGAAATGACAATACGTTTCATGTTATTGTTGTTATTTGTTTTTAATAGCATAATACAAAGAATCAAATCTTATTGTATCAAATAACGTAAATGTTCATGTTTTCGTGTGTAAGTGGTATAATATATGCCACACTGCCCGCTGGGGGAAACTCTCCATCGCTCTGCTGGTAATGAACACTGCGTCTGTCCTCTATAAACAGTAAACCATAAACCGTAAACGGTAAACTTTTCAGACCCTCAGGTCGAGGCCGGCGAGGATGGTCTCGGGGCAGAAATGGAACACGGCGTCCATCTCGCCCGCCATCGAGAAGCCGCATTGCTCGCAGCCGCCCGCCTCGCCGCATACCGGTATCTGGTGCTTCGAGCCGTCGGGGAGCACATAGTTGGTTATCCAGCAGCGTTTCTTGAAGTTGAGCCGCTTCATACGGGTCAGGCCCGCCCGGGTGTTCATCACGGGGTAGCCCTTCTTCTTGTAGCGGATGATGGTGTCGATGACCTCTTCGCGCTTATCCTGCGGCAGGGTCAGGCTCTCGGTGCCGGGGAAGGGGGTGTGGAAGTTGAACGATATCGACTTGATGTATGGGCTCGCCTTCACATAGTCGAGCACCTGCGTGACGCAGTCGCAGTTGAGGGTGTTCACCGACATCGACACCGACAGCGCCTTGTGGCCGCAGCCGGCCACGTTCTCCTCCAGACGGGCAAAGGTGCCCTCGCCCCTCACAGCCTCGTGGTATTTCCCTATGCCGTCGAGGCTCACCCAGATGCTGTCGGCCCTGCAGCCGGCAAAGGGAAGCTGCGCGTTGGTGGTGATGGTGCAGGAATAGAATCCCAGCGCGTGGGCAAGGTCGCACAGGTCGTTGACCGTCTTGTCGCCGTCGCGCCACAGGAGGGGTTCGCCACCCTCGAAGTCGACGAATCGCGACCCTAGCGAATGGCAGTATTTCAGCTCCTCGCGTATCTGCTCGTAGCTCTTGCTGGTGGGGTTGGTGTGGTTGTAGACGGAACAATGTTTGCACGAGAGGTTGCACCTGTCAGTGATGAACAGCACGCTCTGCATCGGCGCCCTGCGGCCGAAGAACCGCGCCCGTACGAACCATTGTGCCAGATAGCACATCTGCGAAAACTTGTTGGCCATTGTGAGAATGTGTAAATGTGAGAATGTGTGAATGTGTTAGTCCTTGGGGCATCAAAGATTAACGAATTAACACATTGACGAATTAAAATAACAATACAATCTTAACCACGATGAACATCAGGCAGAAGCCGCTGACGATGTTGCGGGCCGTCATCCAGCGTATCAGGAACCAGTCCAGCCCCGCCTTGCGTATTCCCTCCCAGTTTTTGGGCATTGGCCCGAGCATCCTGCGCGGGTGCTCCAGCTCCTTCTCGAAGTCGGAGCCTTTAATGAACTTCACCAGCGACCAGTAGAGCCATATCGAACGGGGCAGCACCAGCAGCACCGCCAGGTAGGCCCAATGCAGCCATCCCATAGCCACCGCAACTACCACGCATAGGTAGGGGACGAAGTTGATCACCCAGCTCATCGCCAGTTTTGCCCAGCCGTACTTCATCACTCCGGCCAATGTCAGCTTGTCCGAGGCGGCATCGCCTTCCAGGTCTATCATGCTGTGGGTATAGAGGATGTTCACCACCAGCAGACCTATCGGCACCGACACTGCCAGCACCTTCAGGTCCATCACTCCCGACGCAGCCCAATAGACGCCCGCCATCAGCAGCGGGCCGAAAATCAGGCCGGTCACCACCTCGCCCATACCCCAGTAGCAGAATTTTATTGGCGGCGCCGAATAGAAGAACCCCAGCAGACCTGCCGCCAGCGCTATCAGCAGTATCGCCCAATCGCGCTGCCAGCCGACCACCAGGCCGCAGGCCGCAGCCAACAATACGAATATCGCTATCGCCCCTCTCAAGCTTCCCAGGGTTGCCGACCCGTCGGTCATATACGGATATTTGGCCGTGAAGGCCTTGATGCCCTTGCGCACCACCTCCTGCCGGTCTTTCAGCATGTCGGCTTTGTAGTCGAAATAGTCGTCAATCAGGTTGCACGCCAGATGGGCGCACCACACTCCGGCCACAGCCACCAGGGCCAGCCACCACGAGAACCCCTCCGCTCCTATAGCGGTAACCACCGCCACCACCGAGGGCATCAGACTCTGCATAGTGGCCCCCACTCGGGCGTTTTTCAGCCATCGTCCTATCGTATTCTTACTCATTAGTTGCTATTGATTAGATTGTTCACAGTAGTTATTTGTTTTTCTATTCTGCTGCAAAGATACGAAAAAATCGCGACACGGCAAGAATGTCGCACTCGCCGATTGTGTCAGCATAATAATAGAACCAGGGCCGCCCTCCGGGCGGCCCTGGTTGCGTTGGAGATTATTTTAATTACATCTCCGCGAGTTTCTTGTAGCCCTCGTAGCGCAGCTTGGCGTTGCGCTCGGTGGCGACGAAGAGTTCTTCGGCCTCCTGGGGGAAGGTTTTCATCAGCGAGTTGTAGCGCACCTCGCCCATGATGAAGTCGCGGAACTTGCTCCAGTCGGGCTCCTTGGAATCCAAGTGGAAACCGTTCTTTCCTTCTTCTTCCTCGGCAGGGTTGAAGTGCCAGAGGTGCCAGTAGCCGCACTCGACGGCTTTCTTCTCCTCGTTCTGCGTGCGGCCCATACCAATCTTGATACCGTGGTTGATGCAGGGTGCGTAGCAGATGATGAGCGACGGGCCGTGGTAGGCCTCGGCCTCCTTGATGACGTTGAAGTACTGGGCCTGCGAAGCTCCCATGGCGACCTGGGCGACATAGACGTAGCCGTAGCTCTTGGCAATCATGCCGAGGTCTTTCTTGCGGATTTTCTTGCCGCTGGTGGCGAACTTGGCGACGGCACCTGCGGGAGTAGCCTTCGAGCTCTGTCCGCCGGTGTTGGAGTACACCTCGGTGTCCACCACGACGACGTTGACATCCTCGCCGCTGGCCAGGACGTGGTCGAGGCCGCCGAATCCGATATCATAGCCCCAACCGTCGCCGCCGAAGATCCACTGGCTCTTCTTGACGAGGCTGTGACGGAGCTCGAGGAGCTGCTTGCAGATGTCGCAGCCGCAGGCCTCCATCAGCGGGATGAGACGGTCGGCAATCTCCTTGGTCTTGAGGGTGCATTCGCGGTTGGCGATCCACTCGGTGAAGAGGGCCTTGATTTCGGCGCTGCAGCAGTCGCAGGCGAGGCCTTCCTTCATGATGCGCTCCACGCGGTCGCGCATCTGACGGGTGGCGGTGGCCATACCGAGACCGAACTCAGCGTTGTCCTCGAAGAGCGAGTTGGCCCAGGCGGGACCGAAGCCGCTGCGGTAGTTCTTGCAGTAGGGGGTGGCAGGAGCCGAACCGCCGTAGATAGAGGAGCAGCCCGTGGCGTTGGCCACCATCATCTGCTCGCCGAAGAGCTGGGTGATGCACTTCAGGTACGGGGTCTCGCCGCAGCCGGCGCAGGCGCCGCTGAACTCGAACAGGGGCTGTGCGAACTGGCTGTTCTTGACATTGGCTTTCTTGTCGATGAGGTTGTCCTTATAGGTGACGCACTTCTGGGCGTAGTCCCAGTTGGCGGCCTCGTGGAGCTGGCTCTCGAAGGGTTTCATCACGAGGGCTTTCTCCTTGGCGGGGCAGACG
>ONDE01000021.1 GCA_900316515.1 uncultured Bacteroidales bacterium
CGCGAACACAAGCAGCAGCCTCGTCACCCTCGACCCCGACTCGCACTATGTAGCCTACGTCCGCGCCCGCTGCAAGTTCGCCCGCTACGAATACGGCCCTTGGAGCGTCCCCCTGGCCTTCAGCCTCAACGGCGGCAACAGCATCGACGGCATCGACGCCCCCGCCCCCGACATCACCATCACCCCCAACCCAGCCACCGAGTGCGTCACCGTCTCGGCCATCGGGATGCAGAGCGTCGAGCTGCTGGCCGTCGACGGCACCGTCATCATGCGTCGCGACGGCCTGCACCAGGACGAATACCTCCTCGACCTCAAGGGCCTCGCCGCAGGCGTCTACATGGTGCGCGTAAGCACACCCCTCGGCACCGCCACCCGCCGCCTCCTGGTGCAGTAACGGTTTTCGCAATTTTATAATTCTTGCGTGCGAATCAAAAAAAAGTTGTATTTTTGCAGACTATGAAAACCGTGAAATTTATCGCGATTACTGCTGTATTGTGTTTCATTACAGCAAGTTGCACCAATTACGACAAGTTACTCAAGAGTAACGATTATGAGGCAAAGTATGCCGCAGCGATGCGTTACTACGAGAACAACAGCTACTCGAAGGCCATACAACTGTTCGAAAATCTGACCCTCTACTATCGTGGCAAGGAGAACGCCGAGAACATCGGCTGGTACTATGCCCAGGCGCTCTTGAAAGAGAAAGACTACTACACCGCAGGCTACCAGTTCAAGCGCTTTGCCCGCCAGTTCCCCTACAGTGAACGCGTCGAGGAAGCCGCTTTCCTGTCGGCCTACTGCAAATACAACGACTCGCCCTCCTACAGCCTTGATCAGAGCCAGACCAAGCTGGCCATCGAGGAGTTCGAGAACTTCGCCGAGCGCTGGCCCCGCAGCAACCACATGCCCGAGGTGAACAAATACCTGGACGAGATGCGCGAGAAGCTGATGAAGAAGGACTACGAGATTGCCTACGGCTACTACTTCATCGAGGAGTACAGCGCCGCCTACGAAAGCCTGAAGAACTTCCTGAACCTCTACCCCGAGGCGCCGATGCGCGAGGATGCCATGTTCTACATGCTGCGGTCGGGCTACCGCTTTGCCGCCAACAGCCGCGAGGAAAAGCAGAAGGAACGCATGCAGCAGGTGGTCAACGACTTTGACCGCTTCAGCAGCAGCTTCAGCAACTCGAAATACCTCAGCGAGGCACAGGACATCTACACCAAGGCGCGCGCTGCACTTGCCAAGATGGAACAGGCAGACAAAAAGAATTGAAAAAACAAAAAAAACAAAGAATATACAAATGGAAGAAAAGAAAAAGGTTATCACAACCACTATCACACGCAACACTGCTGATTTCGACAAGCAGACCGACAACATCTACGAGACCGTGGCCATGCTCACCAAACGCGCCAACCAGATTGCCGCCGAGGAAAAGCGTGAGCTGCACAACAAGATTGACGACTTCAAGGGTGGCTCCGACTCGCTCGACGAGATGTTCGAGAACCGCGAGCAAATAGAGATTGTGCGCCGCTACGAGCAGCAGCCCAAGCCGACGCTTGAGGCCACCGAGGAATACCTCGAAGGCAAGATCTACTACCGCAACCCCGCCAAGGAGGACAAGCAGGCCCAGAAGTTCGAGGCCCTCGAAGAAGAGGTCATCAAAGAGAATTCGTGAATTGGGAATGCATTAATGTGTTAATGCTGGAATATTTAGGTCAATGAAAGTTATTGTCGGCATAACGGGAGGCATAGCGGCCTACAAGGCGCCGGAGTTGGTGCGCCAGCTGGTAAAGGCTGGCCACGAGGTGCGCTGCGCCGCCACAGAACATGCGCTCGAGTTCGTAACCCGCGTCACCCTCGAGACTGTCTCGGGCAACGCGCTCTACAGCGACCTCTTTGCCTCGGGGCGTACCGAGCATGTGTCGCTCAAAGACTGGGGCGACCTGCTGGTTGTGGCTCCTGCTACTGCCAACATCATAGGCAAGGTGGCCAACGGCATTGCCGACGACGCCCTCAGCACCCTCCTGCTGGCCTTCTCGGGCAAACCCGTAGTCATGGCCCCCGCCATGAACTGCGAGATGTGGGCGCACCCCGCCGTGCAGCACAACATAGAGACCCTCAAGGGCTGGGGCATCCGCATGGTAGGGCCCGAGAGCGGCGAGCTGGCCTGCGGCGTCAGCGGCGTGGGCCGCATGGCCGAACCCGAACAGATTGCCGCCTACATAGCTTCTCTTTCAACTCACGACTCTCAACTTTCAACACAGAAGTGGCTTGTCACCGCAGGCCCCACCTACGAACGCATCGACAGCGTGCGCTTCATTGGCAACTACAGCAGCGGCAAGATGGGCTTTGCGCTTGCACAGGTTCTGGCCGACGCCGGTGCCGACGTGGAGTTGGTAACAGGACCCACAGCCCTGACGATTGAACATCCTCGGGTGAGAGTGACCCGCGTGGAGAGCGCCCGCGAGATGTATGCCGCCGCCACAGCGGCGTTCCCCACATGCAACGGCGCTATCCTCTCGGCTGCTGTGGCCGACTACCGCCCGTCGGAGTGCGCCGACCACAAACTCAAGAAAAACGGCAACGAAGGCATGCACCTCGACCTGGTGCAGAACCCCGACATACTGGCCACCCTAGGCAGCATGAAACGTGAAGGGCAGACCTTGGTGGGCTTCGCCCTCGAGACCGACAACGAGGAGGCCAACGCCCAGCGCAAACTGGATAAGAAGAACCTCGACTACATAGTCCTCAACTCGCTGCGCGACAAGGGTGCCGGCTTTGGTGTGGACACCAACAAGGTGACCATCATCGGCCGCGACGGCAGCCGCAAAGAGAGCCCCCTGATGAGCAAAAAGGAGGTGGCACAGCTGATAGTCGAGGCAACAGCCCTGAAGGACACACAACAATGAAGAAACTGTCTATCATCGCCATCATACTGGCTTCGTTGGCTATCGCCGGGGAAGCCTTTATTTTCGCCACACGCAAGGAGGAGAGCGAAGAGTTGCACGCCCGTGCCATCCGCGCCGACTACCGCATCTACGCCCCCTCGGTTCCCGACACCCTCTCGTTCTGCGGCGAACGGGTGCCGCTAAACATCTACTACGTGCGCGAAGGGCTCGACCGTGAGCTGGTCTCCAACATGTACTACCAATCGAACACCCTCTTCAACATCAAACGCGCCACACGCTACTTCCCGACCATCGAACGCATTCTAAAGGAGGAGGGTGTGCCCGCAGACATGAAGTACCTCTGCGTCATCGAGAGCGGCCTGCAGTGCGTCACCTCGCCGGCTGGCGCCAGCGGCTACTGGCAGTTCATGAAGAGCACCGGACAGAAGTACGGCCTCGAGATAAGCGACGAGGTTGACATGCGCAACCATCTGGAAGCCTCGACACGCGCCGCCTGCCGCTACTTGAAAGCCCTCCGGGCGCAATTCGGCGGATGGACTGAGGCGGCAGCGGCCTACAACTGCGGCGAGAACGGTCTCGACCGCCGTCTCACCAACCAGCAGCAGCGCAGCTACTACGACCTCTACCTCAACCGCGAGACCCAACGCTACGTCTACCGCATCCTCGCCCTCAAGCTCATCATGCAGCATCCGCAGGACTACGGCTACCACGTGCGCCGTTGCGACACCTACCCCGAAGTGCCCACCACCGAGGTGATGCTCAACGGCAAGGATGTAGACCTCGTGCAATTCGCCAAGGACAACGGCACCAGCTACAAGATGGTGCGCACGCTGAACCCTTGGATTACCACCGACAAACTGAAGAACAAGAACGGCAACACCTACACGGTGAAGATTCCCACCAAGAAAGGCACCGAATACAACACCATAGTCCGTGGCAAGCACGACACCACGGTAATAGAGAGCATTTGATGGACGACGAGAAGATAAAGATATTAGGTGCTCGGGAGCACAACCTGCAGAACGTGGACTTGGAGATACCACGCAATAAGCTGGTGGTGTTCACCGGATTGAGCGGCAGCGGAAAGTCGTCGCTGGCCTTCGACACCATCCACGCCGAAGGGCAACGCCGATATATGGAGACCTTCTCGGCCTACGCCCGCCATTTCATCGGCAATATGGAGCGTCCCGATGTTGACCTCATTGAGGGCCTCTCGCCCGTCATATCCATCGAACAGAAGAGCACCAACAACAACCCGCGCTCTACGGTGGGCACGTTGACCGACACCTATGACCTGCTGCGACTGCTCTATGCCCGCATCGGCAAAGCCTACAGCATCGTCAGCGGCAAGCCCATGGTGAAGTACAGCGAGGACAAGATACTTGAGATCATCACCACCGAATACGGCAGCCGCGACATCATGGTGCTGGCGCCGCTTGTCAAGGGCCGCAAGGGTCACTACCGCGAATTCTTCGAGCAGGTGGCGAAGAAAGGATTCCTCAAGGTGCGTGTCGACGGCGAGGTTAAGGAGATAACCTACAAGATGCAAGTGGACCGCTACAAGGTGCACGACATCGAGCTGGTGGTCGACCGACTACGTGCAAGCCGCAACGCCACACGCCTCCGCGAGGCGGTGCAGACAGCCTTCCGACAGGGTAAGGGCATACTGATGATACTGAACAACGAGGATGGCAGCATACGCTATTTCAGCCGCATGCTGATGGACCCCGACAGCGGTCTCTCCTACCCCGAGCCGGAGCCCAACACCTTCTCGTTCAACTCGCCCTACGGTGCCTGTCCGCATTGCAACGGTCTGGGCGAGGTGGCACAGATAGACATGCAGAAACTCATTCCCAACTCCAAGAAGAGCATCCGTGACGGAGCCATCGAGGTGTTGGGGAAATATTCGCCCACCAACTACGTGTACCGCAAGCTGGAGCTGATGGGCAAGCACTACGACTTCACCCTTGACACACCCGTCAGTGACCTCAGCGAGGAGGCCCTCAACGCCATACTCTACGGCAGCAACCACTTTGCCGGCATCGAGGACCCCGAGGACCCAGGCTACCTCAGCGAGTTCCAGGGCATAGTGAACTACATCACCGAGATGGCGGGCGACGAGAGCCCCGCCAGCCTGCAGAAATGGGCTGCGAGCTTCATGAACACCGTGCCATGTCCCGAATGTCACGGTCACCGCCTGAAGGCCGAAAGCCTCGCTTTCCGAATACTCGACAAGAACATCGGCGAGCTGGCCGACATGGATTTGCTGGAGCTGGAGGAATGGCTGCGCGCACTGGAGCCGCAGCTCGACGAGCGCGACCGCAAGGTGGCACACGAGGTGCTGGTGGAGATACTGAAGCGCCTCTCGTTCCTCAACAATGTGGGCGTGGGCTACCTCAGCATGAACCGCAGCGCCAAGTCGCTCTCCGGCGGCGAGGCACAGCGTATACGTCTGGCCACACAGATAGGCTCGCAGCTGACAAACGTGCTCTACATCCTCGACGAGCCCAGCATAGGCCTGCACCAGCGCGACAACCAGCGCCTCATCGAGAGCCTGAAGCAGCTGCGCGACCTCGGCAACAGCATCATCGTCGTCGAGCACGACCGCGACATGATGCTCGCCGCCGACTACCTGGTCGACATAGGCCCCGGAGCCGGCATACACGGCGGCAAGATACTCTTCGCCGGCGAGGTAACCGACAAGGTGTTGGCGAAACACAAGCCAAGCGTCACTCTCGACTACCTGTCGCGCAAGAGCGACATAGCGCTACCGGAGAGACGGCCCAACGTCGGCCGCGAGCATATATTATTGAAAGGCGCCACCGGCAACAACCTCAAGGGCGTGGACCTCGACCTGCCGCTCGGCATGTTCGTCTGTGTGACGGGCGTCTCGGGCTCTGGCAAGTCGAGCCTCATCAACGACACCCTGCAGCCCATCCTCAGCCAGCACTTCTACCACTCGCTACGCGCACCGCTGCCCTACAGCAGCGTCGAGGGCATCGAGCATATCGACAAGGTCATACAGATAGACCAGAGTCCCATCGGCCGCACGCCGCGCTCGAACCCCGCCACCTACGCGGGCTTCTTCGACGACATACGGCGGCTCTTCGCCGAACTGCCGTCGGCGCGCATACGCGGATACAAGCCGGGACGCTTCTCCTTCAACGTCAGCGGCGGCCGCTGCGAGCACTGCAAGGGTGCCGGTCTGCGCACTATAGAGATGAACTTCCTGCCCGACGTATACGTGCAATGCGAGGTCTGTGGCGGCAAACGCTACAACCGCGAGACGCTGGAGATACGCTACAAGGGCAAGTCCATAGCCGATGTGCTCGACATGACAGTCAACGAGGCCGTGGAGTTCTTCGACGCCTACCCCAAGCTGCGCCGCAAACTGCTGGCGCTGCAGGACGTTGGCCTCGGATACATCACCCTCGGCCAGCAGAGCACCACCCTCAGCGGCGGCGAGGCGCAGCGCGTGAAACTCGCCACCGAACTCTCGCGCACCGACACCGGCAAGACATTATATATATTGGATGAACCCACCACGGGTCTCCACTTCAAGGACATCAGCATTCTCCTTGGCGTGCTGCAGAAGCTCGTCGACAAGGGCAACAGCGTGCTGGTCATCGAGCACAACATGGATGTCATCAAGGTGGCCGACTGGGTCATCGACCTCGGCCCCGACGGCGGTCGTGCCGGCGGTCAGATTACCTTCTGCGGCACCCCCGAAGACTTGGCAAAACAGAAAGAAAACTTCACAGGACAATACCTCAAAGCAGAACTGGACGCGATGTCAAAGTAAATACAGACGCATCGCGTATGTACAATGGGCTACCGACCAGTCAGCTGGTAGCTATGCCCTGGCAGGGTATGTATGCGGCTCATCATCTCTAGGTTGAAGAGTATCGAGGCCGTCTTGGCTAGCGAGAATCCGACCTCGGACGCCAATTCGTCGAGGGTCATGTGGTCATTCTCTTTCAGGCAATCGACGACACGCTGCTCGTCACGCGACAAAGGCTCTTCCGATTTCATCTCGCCGAGTGCCAGCTGCTCGCCTTCGACGGGCCAGCCAAGCTGGAACGCCATATCGCGCGCCCCACGCACCAGCAGGGCCCGGTTGGTAGCAATAAGATTGTTGGTACCCTTGGAATAGGTATCGCCGAGCCGTCCCGGAATGGCAAACACATCGCGATGATAACTGTTGGCTATGGCAGCCGTAATGAGGGCTCCGCCCTTCTCCGAAGCCTCCATGACCAACGTTGCATCGGACATGCCAGCTATGATGCGGTTGCGTGCCGGGAAATAGCGCGGATTGATGGCTGTGCCCGACGGATATTCGGTAACCAAGGCACCTCCGTTTTCAAGTATACGCTTGGCCAACGGGCGGTTGGCGGCAGGATAGATGCGGTCCAACCCATGCCCAAGAACAGCGACGGTAGGCAACCCGAAGTCGAGAGCTGCAGTATGGGCGGCAGAATCGATACCGTAGGCGAGGCCGCTGACGATATGCGGGTTGTAGTTCTTCAGTTCGCCGACAAACAGGTTGGTGTTGTCGCGACCAATGGCGGTAGCGCGGCGGGTACCTACGATAGCAACAGAACGCTCGGGATTGAGGTCGGTGGTACCTAGACAATACAGCAACACCGGGCAATCGTCAGTCTCTGGGCTGTTCATCCGCATCGGATAGCCTGGGTCGGTGAAGAAAAGCGGACGGACATGGTTGCTCTCACAGAAACGCAGTTCTTCCTCGGCACGTATAAAAGCGCTCTTGCCACGGATATTCTCAATAATACCTTTGTGTGTGCCAAAAGCCTCCTTCAACTCGGATGCAGGAAGGGCGAAGATATCCTGGTCTGGATATAGGTCGACAAGACGGCGAATGGATGCGTTGCCAAGGCCGTCCGTGAAGACGAGTGCCAACTTAGAGAGAATGTCCATTTTATGCCGTTGTTAACGTGTAAGCCATTCACGGACTTCCGGCGGAATAACCTCGGAACTGTTTGTGGAGCGACGGTAGCCAGCCATCACGGTGCGGCATTCGACACATACCGTGTTGGCATCAGTGTTGATGACGCGTTGCATGATAGTGAGGCTCTTGTTGCCTATCTTCTCCACCTCGGTGGTGACCTCTATCTGGTCGTGGTAACGTATCTGCGATTTAAAGTCGACCTCATAGTGGACCACCATGATGGTGAAGTCGCCCTTGGTGGGCGGCACGCCATGAGAAGAGAAGAAAGCATCCTTGCCGAGGTCGAAATACTCCATGATTACGGCATTGTTGACGTGTCCCATCTGGTCTACGTCGTTGAAGCGTATCTGTATCGGTGTCTTATGCATAGGGTTATTGTTTTTTCAGTGAGAAGAAGAATTCGAGACCACCTTCCGAGCGATTTTTGGCATATATCTCACCACCGTGAAAGAGGACAGCATGCTTGACGATAGAGAGGCCCAGGCCAGTACCCCCCTCCGAGCGCGAACGGCCCTCGCCGATACGCACAAAACGGTCGAAAAGTCGGAGAAGATACTCGTCAGGAACACCACGCCCTGTGTCGTAATAATGGATAAAGTAGTGGTCAGGATGTTCTTTGTAAGTTTCCAACACAATCCTGGCACCCTTGCCGGCATAGGCGACAGAGTTTTCCATAAGGTTGCGGAATACAGCATAGAGCAGTTCGTGGTTGCCCAGCATAGGCATTGTCGGCAGTTTATTCTCTATAGCCACTCCTGCAACGGCGGCCTTGTCGGCCATCTCGTCGGCAGCTTCTTGCGCCACCTGCCGCACATCGACCCCGTCGCGGGGGAAAAGGTCGGCGCTCTCTTCCAGTTTGTTTATCAGCGACACATCCTTTATAAGGTCAGAGAGGCGCAATGTCTGGTTGTAGCTGCGCTCTATATAATGGCGCCTGCGCTCTTCGTCGACAGGCTTGTCGCTGAGCAATATCTCGAGGTAGCCGCGGATGGAACTCACCGGGGTCTTCAACTCATGTGCTATGTTAGAGGTCATTTCCTGCTTTAGCTGGCGGTTCCGCCGCTCGGCTTCCGAAGCTTCTAGGCGCAGCCGTGTAGCCTCGTCGGCCATCTGTCGCAGACGCTTGTTCTTAAGCATCAGGCGGACATATAGCACCATAATTACAGCCGTAAGGATAAGCAAAATAACGTCAGACAAGTCCATAGCCAAAGCCTGTTTTGTTCACTATACGTTGTCCCTCGGGACCCAGTTTCTTGCGCAGCCGGGCTATATGCACATCCACCGACCGTTCGCCGACCAGCGTATTGTCGGGCCATACAGCCTCCAGAATCTCTTCGCGTGTAAAGAAACGCCCCGGTTGCTGCCGGAATAACTCGAGTATGAGGTGTTCCCTCTTGGTCAAATTGGACATACCGCCACCTCTCCACTCTCCGTTTTCCGTTCTCCGATCTCCGTTCTCCGATCGTCGCAGCACGGCCTTGACACGCGCCAATACCGTGTCGAACGAGAACGGCTTGGAGATATAATCGTCGGCACCCACATCGAAACCCTGCAGCTGGTCGTCATGGGTGTCGCGGGCGGTAAGGAATATTATCGGTGTGTTGTTGCCGTCGGCACGCAGCTTCTGCGCCATCTCGAAACCCGACATGCGGCCCATCATCACATCCAGCAACAACAGGTCGTAGCGGCAGCCGTTGCACAGCGGCAACGCCTCCTCGGCACTGTGCGCTGTATCGACTGCGTAACCCTCCGCCTCAAAATTGAAGCGCAGTATCTCGCAGAGGTCTTCTTCGTCGTCGACAACCAATATCCGTGTCATATTTTTTTTAACGACAGAATACTAAAAATATTGCCATATGAATTATTTTTAGTACTTTTGCAGTCTATTTTAATGGATATAACAATGAAGAAACATCTGTTTATAGCAGCGCTAATCACTATTCTCTATTCTCAATTCTCTTTTTCCCACGCCCAGTTGAAGCCTCGGCCCGACGCCTTCCCTCCTGTCGAGGAAGCCGAGGCCAAGGCTCTTACGATGGCCACCACGGTCGAACAGATGGCTTTGTGGAACCGCTACCCTACCTACGCCGTATATCTGGAGATGATGCAACGCTGGGCCGACGAGTTCCCTCACCTCTGTCATGTCGACACCATAGGTACCTCCGTCAACGGACGCCTGATATTGAGCATGTACATCCAGCCTCAAACCGACGACGACCTATATCGTCCGGAGTTCTTCTATAGTTCAACCATCCATGGAGACGAGCTGACCGGCTACGTGATGATGCTACGCCTCATCGACACCCTGCTCCACGGCTATGGCAACAACCCGCAGTACACCGACCTCATCAACCGCACCCGCATCAGCATTAATCCACTGGCCAACCCCGACGGTACCTACTACGGCGGCGACAACACCGTGCAGGGCGCTGTGCGCTACAATGCCAACAATGTTGACCTAAACCGCAACTACCCCAACCCCTTCGGTGGCGCCAAACCTGCCGTCCAGCAGGAGAACCAGGCGATGATCGACTATTTCGACGCCCACAATTTCCGCCTCAGCGCCAACCTGCATGGCGGTGCCGAAGTGATGAACTATCCATGGGACAGCTATACTTCTCTCCAGAACCCGCACCCACAGGCTGCATGGTGGCAGGAGGTGTGCAAACGCTTCGTCGACACTAGCCGAACCTACAGTCCAAACCACTTCAATGACACCTACAACTGCGGCTACACCGCTGGCGGCGACTGGTACGTCATCACTGGCGGTCGACAGGACTATTTCAACTACTATAACGGCTGCCTGGAACTTACGATGGAAGTGTCGACAACAAAAAAACTGAGCACAAGCCAACTGCCCGCCTACTGGAACTTCCTCCAACACTCGCTGGTGAACTATATCGAGGAAATACACACGCTACCCGGCGGCACAGAGCGCATTGCCGATGTCGAAGGGACGCAACCCCTATCGGTATACCCCAACCCTGCCACAAACCATATCATCGTCAAGGGGACCGACGGCACTGTCGAACTATATGATGTCGCCGGCCGCTTGGTCAACACCCAAGCAAGCAACCAAACAATCACCATCGACCTACACGGCCTGCCAACAGGTATCTATCTCCTGCGCTCTGGTGGCAAGACAGCCACCGTGGTGAAACAATAAACAAGAAAGGAGACTCGTTCGAGTCTCCTTCTTTGTGGTGGCATCGACTGGATTTGAACCAGTGACGCAAGGATTTTCAGTCCTTCGCTCTACCAACTGAGCTACGACGCCATCGCTTATTTCGGAGTGCAAAATTACAAACATTTTGCAAACTGACAAAATATTTTTTCACTTTACGGCGTCTTCTTTTCCCGTCTTTGTTGATTTTGAGTGCTTTGAATCAACTAAAAAATATTCCACCATGAGCCATACAACGCCAATAGTGACGGCAGAATCGGCCACATTGAAGATAGCATTGAAGAATTCGAAGTGCTCTCCACCGACGACAGGCATCCAGTTTGGCCAATCAAACTCAAACAGAGGGAAATAGAACATATCGACCACCTTCCCCAAGAAAAGTGGTGCATACCCACCTTCGGGTGGGAAAAGTGTGGCGACACTATAATAACTCTCATTGAAAATCAAGCCATAGAAAAGGCTGTCGATCAAGTTGCCCATAGCGCCTGCAAGCACCAACGCGAAGGCCATGATGAGCGACGTACGCACACCTTGCTTTATCATGCGACAGATATACCAAATAATAAATCCCGAGGCCACCAGACGTATCGACGTCAATATGTACTTGCCGACCACACCGCCGAAATGGGTTCCGAATGCAAAGCCTTCGTTCTCTATGAAATGCAGGCGGCACCACTCGCCGATGAGCGGAATATCCTCGCCAATCTGCATGTTGGTCTTCACAAGTATCTTCACCACCTGATCCACCACCACAATGGCGGCCACCACAATAATGGCCAGCAACGTCTTTTTCTTCTTATCCATTTGTTTCTCTCATTTTAATCTGTTCTAACAATTCTTCGTACCACTCGCTGCCGAAACGGCGTACCAGCGGTTCTTTGAGGTATCTGTACAGCGGCTCACCCTTGCCTCTGGCACAACGGCAGATGTCCCACTCGTGGTAGTTGACGGCAGTGAACTCGCCATAGTCCTCAACCCGTATCGGGTACAGATGGCAGCTGACAGGCTTGTAATGGCCCTGCAGAGCACACAGCGCACAACCGTCGGCATCATAGGTTATATATGCGCAGGCACCGCCGTCAATGAGCGGCGTGCCGAGGTCGCCGTCTATGTCGCGCACTGCCACTCCTTGAACCTCTACTGCGGCACGTCCTTCGGCGGTCATCTTCGGCAGAACGTCAGGCAGCACAGCCTCAATCTTTGCCACCTCTTCCTCAAGCAGCGGGGCTCCGCTGTCACCGTCGACACAGCAGGCGCCCTTGCACACCGCAAGGTCACAGCCGAAACATTTGTCGGCGATATCGTCGCTCACTATGCTGTTTCCTACTATTATCATTTCAACACGTCAATTATCTTTTCTGCCAGCACCGCTGCCAGCTTATACTTCGACTCCACTGTCCATCCCGCCACATGCGGCGTGAGCACCGTGTGCGGCGATTGCATCAGGTATCGCATTGGCTCCGGAACGTCGCCAAGTCCATCGACCTGCATATTCTCGTATTCCAGCACATCGAGGGCTGCACCACGCACCTTGCCGCTCTCCAGGCCCTGCACCAATGCCGCTGTGTCTACCACAGCGCCACGCGAGGTGTTGAGGAGGAAGAACGGCTTACTCATATTTGCTATGAACTGCTCATCCAGATAATGGTGCGTCTCGTCGGTCAGCGGCACGTGGAAACTCACAACGTCGGCCTCATTCCACACCTCTTCCAGACTGCCTATCTCCTTGTACTTGTCGTACACCACAGTCCTGCACCCAAAGCCGTCAAGCCGTTTGGCAAAGGACTGTCCCATGTTGCCGTAGCCTATGATGCCCACCGTCAACGGGCCGAGCTCGCAGCCCCTATTGGCCTCCCGTTGCCACAGTCCTCGCCGCACCTCGCTGTCGGCACGGGCTATGTTATTGAGCAACGACAGCAGCAGTCCAACGGTATGCTCACCCACGGCGTCGCGGTTGCCCTCTGGGCTGTTCAGGCAACGGACACCTTTCCCCTCTGCATATTCCACATCTATGGTCTCCATTCCAGCCCCTACCCTGCCTATACATCTCAGCTTCGGCGCACGGTCTATAAACTCTTTGTCTATAATCACCTTGCTGCGCACCACCAAGCCCTCACAACCCTGCACAGCCTGCGCCAGACTCTCATAGTCGTGGTCGGGTTCTACGCGCACCTCGAAACCGGCTTCCCTGAGCCGTTCTTCGAGCACGCTGTGCGTGCGGTCGGCTATAAGCACCTTGGTCATTCCGCCACCTCCGCTTTCAGCCTGCACGGTGCCGTACCGGCAAAGATACCTATGCCGTTCTTGATGTTGCTGTGCACAGGCACGGGCTCCTGGAAGAGTCCCAGGTCGTCGCTCTCGCGACTGGCCTGGACGCTCTGCTCGTAGAGGAAGCGGTCGCGCGACATCGCCACCACCTCAACCTCCACATATTTCTTCGTCGTACTGCCCGTCTCTTCATAATACATTCCTGTCCACTGCGAGAAAGTCAGGTGCACCTCGTGGCTCTCGCCGCTAAAGGCATTGTCGGTAAAGTACAGTGAATTGTATGTCACCTCTTCGTCTATGCTGACGTCCGAAATGCCAAACGGATTTATCGCAGCGTCGTTGCACGAGAAATACATCTGTTCCGGTTCGTCGCCATACATTTCGGTCACGGTGTCGCCATTGTTGTCTACATACCGGTATACCGATGTGTCATACAAGAACACCCTCAGCCGATAGTAGTTGTCCTCGCCCTCATTGTCTTTGAGTTTGAAACGCACATCGATATGCACTTCCGTTTCATCCTCGCCAGTGCTGCGCGACGACGAGCGCATGTCAGCCAGCACAGGTCGGTGCGGCACCACTGTGGCGGCCGACAGTTCATCGTGGCCAGGCACGCTGACCTTGACCTCCAGTTTGTCGCCCTCTTGCGGCACATAGCCGAACTCATAGTAGCCACTGTCGCGCAAGGCGCCGACTACTGCCACGCCATTGGCTTTCAGGCTCACCGTTGCATTGTCGATCCCCTCGAAGAAGTAGTCTTCATATGCGTCGTGCCAGCCGAAGATGAGACGGCTGTAGGTGAGGTGCATGGTCAGCGCCTCACCTGCGACAACGCTGCCGTTGACAACGACCTTGGGCTCCACACCTTCGGTGTCGAGGGGTATCTCTTTCTCGCAACCCACTGCCAGCATGGCAGCGACGAGCATCAGGTATATCTTGTTTCTCATGGCTTTCAGAATTTATAGGTGTACGCTATCGATGGCAGCAACGGGAAGAGCGACCGCTGCATAAGCACCGTCTTGTAGCTGCCGTCGCTCGTGGAGTAGTTGGTGCTGGGATAAATGACGAAGGGGTTCTGGCGGTTGTAGGCATTGTAAACGCTGATGTTGATAGTACGGCTGCCGTGGGTGAACTTGCGGTGGAAGTTGAAGCTCACATCCATCCTGTGGTAGGCCGGCAGACGGTAGTTGTTGCGTTGCTCCACAAAGTCGACCGAGTTGATGTCATAATAGCTGTATACATCGGCATTCGTCTCCATGCGATGGAAAGCCAGCGTGGCCGTGTTGCCGGTACTGTATACCCATGTCAGGCCAACGTCGAACCTCTCGTTCGGACGGTACTGCAGCGTCAGCGACACATCGTGTATGCGGTCGTACTTGGCAGGGAAACGCTCGCCGCCGTTCAACTCGTCGAACTGACGCCATGTGCGGCTCCAGGTATAACCCAGCCATCCTGTAATCTTACCCACACTCTTCTGTGCCAGGAACTCAACACCATAGGCCCATCCGCGCCCCATGCACACCTTGTCCTCCCAGTTTGCGCTGGTGCCGAAAAACGAACTGCCGGGCCTGTATTCCATCAGATTGTCCATGCTCTTGTAGTAACCCTCCAGGCTGAAGTCCACCAAGCTCTTCCACGAGTAGAACACTCCCATGGCCACCTGATGGCTGTTCATCGGGGCTATCCTCGCCGTCACAGGCACCCACAGGTCGGTGGGCAGACTGATGTTGCTGCTCGACAGCAGGTGCAGATATTGCGTCATATAGCTGTAGCCGGCCTTCACCGATATGTCGTCGGTCACCATGAAACGGCCGCTCAACCTCGGCTGCACCGAGGGGTAGAAGGTCCCTTGAACGGCGAAACCGCTCAGCGCCACACCGGCGTTGACCTTCAAGGCCTCGGTTATCGACCAGTCGTCCTCCACATACAGCGATATCTCCTGCGCTCTCACCTTGCTCTCGCCGAAAGTGGTGTCCTGGCTCACTGCCGTGTCGGCATCGCTGTATGCCACCTTGGCGCCCATCACCTCGGGGGTGAAGATATGGTGCGTGAAGGTGCCGCCAAAGCGTATGCTGTGCTCCGGCGTGGGTGCATAGTCGAAGTCGGCACGCAACGAGAGGTCGTGTATGCCGCTGTTGTAACTCATGTCTATCTCCTGCGTCTCTGTCAGGCTGTTGTGGTAGCCATAGTGCATCTCCATCTCCGACCCCAGGTCAAGGTCGTTGCGGTAGCGCGTATATGAGCCCGAGAGGTTCATGAACAGCTTGGGCGTCAACTCGTAGTTCCACCGCACGGCGGTGGCCAGGTTGCCCCAGTTGTAGCCCAGTTTAAACCACTCGCTGAAGCTGTCGTCGCCACTTCCGCCAATCTTGGTGCGCAGATACACCTTGTCGTCGCCCATATAGAAGGTGCCATACAGGCGACTGCGGTCGCTGAAGCGGTGCGTCAACTTGGCATTGAGGTCGTAGAAGTAGTATCCGGCATTGAGGCGTTTCATACCGTCCACCTGCGTGGCTGCCAGCATCAGGGTGGGCTGGATAAGGGCGTCGCCATAGGTACGGCGGGCCGACAGACTCACCGTGGTCTTTTCCTTGACGATGGGGCCTTCCACACTCAGCTTGGCTGCCAGCAGACCTATCGATCCACTTCCGTGCCACTCTTTGTCGTTGCCGTTGTTGGTCGTGATGTCGAGCACACTCGAGATACGGCCCGTGAAGTGCGCCGGAAAACTGCCCTTGTAGAGCGTCACGTTCTTCAAGGCATCGCTGTTGAACGCCGAGAAGAAACCACCCAGGTGGTTGACGTTGTACAGCGGTATGCCGTCGAGCAGGAACAGGTTCTCGTCGGGGCCGCCGCCGCGCACATAGATGCCGCTGGTGCCCTCGGTGCCGCTCTGCACACCCGGCAGCAGCTGTATGGCCTTCAGCACATCGGCCTCGCCGAACATCACAGGCACCAGCTTTATCTGCTCCACAGGCACCTCGATGGCGCTCATCTGGCTCACCTTCGGGCTGCTGATACGCTCGGCGGTGATGGTCACCTCCTCGAGCTCCAAAGCCGACTCCAGGGCCACGTTGAGCTTCACATCGTTCTTCAGGTCCACACGGAAATATTGCGGCGAGTAGCCGATAAAACTCACCTTCAGGTCGGCGGCGTCCGATTTCAGCGTCAGCGTATAGCGTCCGTAGGCATTGGTCACAGTACCCTTGCCGGTGGCCATATCCAACACCGTGGCGCCTATCAGCGTCTCGCCGGTGCCTTTGTCCGTCACCGTACCACTCACCGTCTGCGCCTGCAAGGTGAAAGGTGAAAGGTGAAAGGTGAAAACCAACAATAGCAATATCAAAAATCTAAACTTCATATTCAAACATTCCTTAACTTCTTAACTCCTTAACTTCTTAACTCCTCCTCAATTCATTATCGCCTCGTCCTCATCGTCGTCGTCGTCGTAGTCGCGCTGCGCTGCAGTGAGTCTCGGCTCACGGTCGGGACGCTTGCGCTCGGCTATCGTCTCGCCAACCACTATGCCCGTGGGCACCGCTATTATCGAGTAGCCGAGGAGCATCACCAACACTGCCAGGAAACGACCGGCACCGGTCACCGGCGCCACATCGCCGTAGCCCACCGTAGTGATGGTCACCACAGCCCAATAGACACCGGTAAGAACACTGTCGAAACTCTGATTAACGTTACCCTCGAAACTGTACATCATGGTGCCGAGGATAACGGCGGCCACAAGCATGAACAGCATAAAGATAATAATCTTTATAGCGCTGTTCTTCAAGGCCGACAGCAGGTGGTAGGCCTCTATCTGGAAACGGCTCATCTTGAAGATACGGAATATGCGCATCACCCTCAGCAACCGCAACACCGTCAAGGCCTGCGTGGTGGGAATCAAAAGGCTCAGGTAGGCCGGGAAAATCGACAGGAAATCGATGATACCCCAGAACGAGAAGACATACTTCAACGGATGCTTCAGACAATAGACGCGCAGGTAGTACTCGAAGGTGAACAGCAGCGTGAAGCCCCACTCCAGCACCTTGATGATCCACCAGCCCCACGACCGGTTGAGGCCGCTGGTCATCGTGCTCGTGGTGCCCAGCAGGCTGTCAACTATCAGCACCACAATATTGGCCACTATGGCCACCAGCAGCCACACGTCGAACTTCTTGCCAGCCGGCGTGTCGCTCTTGAAGATTATATCGAATATCTCGCGTTTCTTCAATCCACGGTACTTCTTGGGCATCAGCCACTCGAACAGTATCTTGTGCATCACGCGGTTGACGAACTTCGCCGTCCGACGTCCGTACTGCTTCCAGTTGACATTCCCCAACCGGTCACGCAGCCTGCCAAAAGCATTTGCTATCCTATCTTTCAGCTTCATAGTAAAGAATATTCTCCTTCTGCGGCACAAACAGTTCCCGCGCCGTCTTTTGTATGTCGTCCGCCGTTATGCGGCGGTATTCCTCGGGCTCACGGTTCACCAGCTCGGTGTCGCCCATCCAGGTGTAATAACACAGTGCCTGCGCCCTGTCAGAAGCTTTATACTGGCTGTACACAAAGGTATTCTCGTACTTGTTCTGCACCTTCTGCAGCTCGTAGCCCGACACCCCCTCTACGGCAAGCCTCTGCGCCTCTTCCCTCAAGGCCGACACAGCCTCCTCCAAGCCCACACCCTCGGCCACCTTGCCGCTCATCACCATCAGGCCGGGGCCGGCGTCGCCGCTGATGCAGGCGTCGGCCTCAACAAAAAGGCCACGTTCCCTCACCAGCCGCTGGTGCAGACGGCTGCTCGTGCCGTTGCCCAGCAAGTCGCTTATCAGGTCGCAGATGCGGAAGCGCCGGTCGCCGTGGTCCCACATCGGCCATGCCATATACACCATCGATGTCGGCACACGCCTCTTCACCCTGAACTCACGCCGCTCCCTCTGTTCCGGTTCCAACGGTAATCCATGCTCGCCCAGAACACCCTGCGCTCCCTGCACGCCCTGTGCCCCGAAGGCCTCGCACACCATCCGCAGCATCTCCTCGTGCTTCAAGGGTGCCGCAACGGCAACTATGGCGTTGTCCGGACGATAGTAGCGGTCGTGGAAGGCGCGCACGTCCTCCAACGTGGCTTCGCCGACGTGCCTTATGTCGGCCCCGATGGTTGCCCAGCGGTAGGGGTGCACCTTGTAGCACAGCGGCCGCAGCAGCAGCCACACGTCGCCGTAAGGTCGGTTCATATAGCGTTGGTTATACTCCTCGGTCACCACCTTCTGCTGCACCTCGAGGGCCTTCTGGCTTATGTCGAGCCCCGTCATACGGTCGGCCTCGAGCATCAGGGCCGTAGCCAGCCCGTCCACAGGCACGGTGATGTAATAGTTCGTGAAGTCGCAGTTGGTATAGGCATTGTCGTCGCCACCCAACGAATTCACCACCCTGTCGAAGTCTGGCACGCGTTCGGTGCCGCCGAACATCAGGTGCTCAAACAAATGGGCGAAGCCGGTACGTTGCGGGTCCTCGTCGCGCGAGCCCACATTGTACAGCGTGTTCACCGTGGCCAGGGGCGTGTCCCAAACCTCGTGCGTCAACACCGTCAACCCATTGTCTAATATATGCTTCCTATATTCTACCATCGGCATAATAAAGTGCAAAGATACACAAAAAAAGTAACATACGCGCAAATATTTAAAAAAGCCGTTGGGAGTGAAGAGTTAAGAGTGAAGAATGAAGAATCGGCTGGCGCAGCCGCTGGGAGTGAAGAACTAAGAATGAAGAGTGAAGAATCGGCTGGCGCGGCCATGGCGGAGGCGCCGGAGTGACAACAGCGGCGACAACCTCTCACACAGCTAAAAGTGAAAGAGTAACAGCCATGTGCTGAGAGTTTTTTTTCGTCTATACGCAATATATCAGACTCTTTCGCGTTAAATAAGTTCAATTTATAAACACACCAATCATACACAATGAAAAGGCATAACCTACTGAAAATACTGGCCTTTGTTGTCAGCATTATTCTTTCTGCATCCTACTGCGAAGCACAGCCCGGCGGTCCTGGCGGCCGGCCCGGCGGCGGATACCCAGGCGGCCGTCCCGGCGGACGCCCACCGATGGGCAACCGCGACTGGAACCAGATGGGCAACGACCAGAATGCCCAGCAAGTGAAAAAGAAGAAGAAAGTGAAGGAAGGCGACACCTTCAAGGTGGTGGGTTCGCTGCGCGATTCGGTGAGCGGCGAGTTCCTGGCTTTCGTCAACGTCGCCGTGCTCGACTCGGCCGACTCCACCTTCATCAAAGGTGCCGCCACCAATTTCGACGGCCTCTTCGAGATACAGGGCATCCCCGCCGGCGCCTACCTGCTGCGCATCACGGCCATAGGCTACCAGAACCGCCTCGTGCCCTTCCGCGTGGATAACAACACCGCCCTCGGCACCCTCAAGGTCAAGCCCGGCGCCACAACCCTCGACGCCGTCGAAATCACCGCCGAGAAGCCCATCTACGCCATGGACGGCGAGAAGCTTATCTACAACGTCAGCGAAGACCCGTCGATACAGACAGGCACCACCGAAGACGCCCTGCAGAACGCCCCGGGCGTGGAGGTCGACGTGGAGGGCAACATCACGCTGCGCGGAGTGTCGAGCGTCGAGATATGGGTGAACGACAAGCCCTCGAAGCTCACCGAGGAGAACCTGAAGACCTACCTGCAGACCTTGCCGGCCAACGCACTGGCACGCATCGAGACCATCACCAACCCCTCGGCCAAGTATGCCACCGACGCCGAGGCGGTGATCAACATAGTCACCGAGGCGCACATCAAGAGCAACCAGTTCGTGAGCTTCGGCGTGAACGGCTCGAACCAGCCCTTCGTATCGCCGTGGGTGAGCTATATGTGGGCCAAGGAGAAGTTGAGCTTCAACCTCTTTGCCAGCGGCCGCTACTCGAACCGCCAGAACGCCAGCGAGAGCTACGCCAAACGCTTCCGCGACCGCGAGCAGGACACCCTGACCTGGGACGACACCGTGGCACAGGGCAGCCACAACCGCAGCTACAGCGGCAACATCTTCATGAGCCTAAACTACGAGATCGACTCGATGAGCGACATATCGGTCGACGGCGGCGGCTTCTACAACTACAACGGCAACGACCAGATACGCTCGATGCACCAGAACTACTACTTCTACGCCCCCGACAGCATCTCGCCGATGACCGACTTCACCTACAGCAACAGCGGCAGCCAGTCGATGTTCGGCCACCTGGGCGCCGACTACACGAAGAAATTCGACAACGAGGGCCACAACCTGCGCATAGGCGTCAACACACGCCTCTCGCACAACGCCAGCGAGCAGTGGTACGACCGCCTCTACACCGTCTACACCGGCATGGACGAGCACCGCTACCTGCTTACCGACAACTACAACTACGGCGGCAGCCTCGACGTGCGCTACAACCGCCCCTATTCTAAGGACGGCGAGCTTAGCTACGGCCTGCGCGCCGACCACCAGCAGAGCAACAACGACTACCGCCGCTACAACGACAGCGAAGGCACGGTGGTCGACACCCTGCGCACCTACCACTTCAACGGCGCCGAGACAGGCATGAACGCCGACATCAACTGGACGCACCGCTGGGGCGGCTTCACGCTGAGCAGCGGCCTCGGCTACGGCCTCGGCCGCACCTACTACAGCTACACCGACAACCCCATGGCCGACGACAGCACCTACCTCACCCACTCGCTGCGCCCCTCCATCCACCTCACCTACCGCACCGAGAGCATGCACAACTTCAAGCTCAACTACTCGATGCGCATGTCGCACCCCGACGAGGAGAACCTCACCAGCTTCCGCATCTACGGCGACGAGAGCTACCGCACCGGTAACCCCGACGGCCTCAAGCCCGGCTACACCCACTCGATGGAGGCCGGCTGGCAGAAGTTCTTCGAGCGCTTCGGCAACCTCGGCATCGAGGGCTACGGACGCCTCTCGACCAACGAGATAAGCTCGCTCACCGACGCCGAATACGACGATATACTTGAGCGCATCGTAAGCTACTCCATACCCTACAACATGGGCACCTCGTGGCGCTACGGCGCAAGCCTCAACATGACCTACCGCCCCACGGGCTTCTTCAACGTGCGCCTCTACGCCAACGTCTACGACTACGGCTACCGCATGGAATACGACCGCAAGGACGAATTCGGCAACGTCACACACCAGATAGACCAACGCGACAAATGGTCGTGGAGCACCCGCATCAACATGTGGGCCAAGGTCTTCGACCAGTACCAGATAACGATGTCCTTCAACTGGACCTCCCCCACCCTGAGCCTTATGAGCGAGAGCAAGGCCCGCTACTGGTTCAACATCGGTGCCCGCAGCGACTTCTTCAAGCGCAAGCTCTCCGTGTTCGTCAACATCCAGGACCTCTTCAACTGGGGCGCCCGCATCGGCTCCGGCTCCGAGAACACCAACCCCTACTACTGGAGCAGCAACACCAACAAGATGCTGAACAGCAGATATATCAGCGCCGGCATCACCCTCCGCTTCGGCAAGATGGAACTCGAACGCAACGCAAAAGAGGGCGACAGCGAGTCTGGCGACACCCTGTAAGAGTTAAGAATTAAGAATTAAGAATTAAAATCTTTAAAATGCAAAGCACTGCAAATCAATTCTTAATTCTTAATTCTGAATTTTTAATCAAAAAAAGTTTTGTCAGTTTGTAGAAAGTTAGTACTTTTGCACCCGCTTTCGAGAGAAAAAGCGTGATAAAAAGATAAGATTGTCCTATGGTGTAACGGTAGCACATCTGACTCTGGATCAGCTTGTCTTGGTTCGAATCCAGGTAGGACAACAAAAGAGCCCCGATTATTCAGGGCTCTTTCTGTTTTTGTAACCCACTATTCCATTCTTACAACCAATACTCAACGCCGGCTCTTCTGTTTTTGTGGGTCATAGAACCAGCATCCACCTGTGTCCATAACTTGTAGCGCCAAGCAATTATCTATCCGCCAATCTACTGAAAGACATTGGCTGTTGTCTATTATGTTGATAAATTGTGCGAGCGTATTGTTAATAATTTATAAAAACGTCGTATCTTTGCATTTTGAAATTAGGAAAATATGTACGGTTATCTAGAGGTAAATGAGGGGGTATACATTCCCCGCGACCCCAAAAAGGAGTTCCCCACCGACGATGCCCAGGCGCACCTGGTAGAGGTGAAGGCCCCCAGGGCCGGCGCACGCCAGTTCGCGTTCGACGAGACTTACCCATACCTCGACCGCTCGTTTGGCTATTGGTTCAACCGCAACGTGCTGGGCATACCGTTCCTTTGGACGGTGATTTACCTGCGCAACCTGCTGCATTTCGGCCTCAAGATTGAAGGTCGCAAGAATCTCAGAGCATGGCGCAAAGAGCTGAAGAAAGGCGCGGTGGCAGTGTGCAACCACGTTTACGAGTTCGACGCCGTGGCCGTGAAACAGGCTCTGTGCCCGTGGCGCCACATCTGGATACCGATGTACGCCAAGCACTTCAACGGCAGCCAATACTGGTTTGTGCGCTATGTGGGCGGCATACCGGTGCCCGAGAAACGCAGCGGCATGCGCAAGTTCGACGAGGCTTTCGACCACTATCACCGCAGCGGCCAGGACGTGCTGGTGTTTCCCGAAGCGGTGCGCTGGAACTGGTACACGCCCATACGCCCCTTCCGCAAGGGCGCCTTCACCATGGCCTACCGCTGGGGCTGCCCCGTGGTGCCCATGGCCATAACCTACCGCCGGCGCAAAGGCCTCTACCGCCTCTTCGGCAAAAAAGATGTGCCTACGGTAACCATCCACGTGGGCGAACCCATCATGCCCGACAACACAAAGCCCCGTCGCGACGAGCTGGAACGCCTGCGCACCGAGGCACACCGCCGTATCGTGGAACTAGCCGGCATCAAGGTTAACCCCTGGGACGCCGTGCCCGACGACGAAAAAGGAAAAACCGAAAACTGAAATGGAACACCACCATCTTCAAAAATAATATAACAGCAAAACAAATAATAAACACAATACTATGAAGACAAGCAATATGATTGTGCCGAACCTGCTCCTCGGAATGGCAGGCGGCATCCAGTACCGCGCCCTGTTGAAGGCCACGAAGAACCCCCGCAAAGCCAGCGAAAAGACCCTGCGCGACATTCTGACCTACGCCAAGGACACCGTCTACGGAAAAGAACACAAGTTCGAATATATTCTGGAGGCTCAGGACGACACCGAGCTCTACAAACGCTACCGCGAAAACGTCCATGCCAACGAGTACGAAGACCTGCGCCCCTATGTGGAACGCCACAAACACGGCGAGGCCGACATCCTCTTCCCCGGCAAGCCGGTGCTCTACGCCACCACCAGCGGCTCCACGGCCGAACCCAAATGGATCCCCATCACCGAACGCTACCTGAAGACCATCTACGGCAAGATGACCAAGGTGTGGCTCTACAACTTCATCCAGAACCGCCACAAGGTGTTCGCCGGCAAGATCCTCTCTATCGTCGGCAAGGTGGTCGAAGGCTACGCCCCCGACGGCACAGTGTACGGCTCGGTGAGCGGCGTGACGCAGAGGGACTGCCCTGGCTTCGTCAAGAAACTCTACAGCAACCCGCAGTGCGTCTACAGCATCGCCGACTACACCGCCCGCTACTATGTGCTCATGCGCATGGGCATCGAACAGGACATCACTCTCATCGTCACCGCCAACCCCTCGACCATCGTGGAGCTGCAGAACAACGTCAACCGCTACTACGACGAGTATGTGAACGACATCGAGCACGGCACCCTCAAGGCCGACCTCGACATCGACCCCGAAATCCGCAAGGAACTCGAGGCTTGCCTCAAGCCCAACCCCAAACGCGCCGCCGAACTGCGCGCCCTCAAAAAACAGTACGGCAACGTGCTGCCCAAGCACTACTGGCCCAACCTGCAGATCCTCAACACCTGGAAGTGCGGCAACACCAAGGTATACCTCGACAAGTTCAAAGACTCGTTCCCCAAAGGTATGCTGCATCAGGAATTCGGCTACTTCGCCTCCGAATGCCGCTTCGGCCTCGTAATGGACGACACCATCAACAGCGTGATGTTCCCTCACATGCACTACTACGAGTTTGTGAAGGAGGAGGAGATGGACAGCCCCAACCCCACCTTCTACCAGCTGCACGAACTCGTGGAGGGCCAGCGCTACTGCCCATATGTGAGCACCTTCGCCGGCCTCTACCGCTACAACATGAACGACCTGCTCGAGGTGGGACCCAAATTCCGCAACACCCCCACCGTGCACATGATCCAGAAGACCCACGGCATCGTCACCATGACCGGCGAAAAACTCTACGAGCGCCAGTTCATCGAAGCCGTCCACAAGGCCGAGGAGGTGACAGGCCTCAAGACCCGCTTCTTCATCGGCTTCGCCGAACTGCCCGAAAGCCGCTACAACTTCTACTACGAGTTCGCCGACCTCAACACCTCCCAAGAGCAGGCCGAACAGTTCACCAAGGCCGTCGACGCCGCTCTGATGGACATCAACATGGAGTACAAGGCCAAGCGCGAGTCGCTGCGCCTCAAGGACGCCGTCACCTACCGCCTGCAGTTCGAAAGCTTCGAGCACTTCAAGGAGCGCTGCATCAAGGAGGGCGCCCGCGACGGCCAGTTCAAACTCAACCTGCTCCTCCAGGACGAGGTGCGCCACGCCAAATTCAACGACCTGATTCTGAAATAGGGTGGAAACCAAGACAATGATCATCGCCAACACGCTCCTGAGCATGGTTGGCGAATTATACTATAGCAAGCTTCGCCGCGCCTCTCGGCATCCTCGCAAGGCTGCCGAGAGCGGCTTGCGCCATATCCTGTCCTACGCCAAAGACAGCGAGTTCGGCAGAAAACACGACTTCGCCTATATCCTGCAAGCCAAGGACGACAACGAACTCTATCGTCGCTACCGCGAGAAAGTGCCCGTGTGCAACTACGAGGACCTGCGCCCTCTGGTCGAACGCCACAAAAACGGCGAGGAGAATGTGCTCTTCCCCGGCAAACCGGTGCTCTACACCACCACCAGCGGCACCACCTCGAAGCCTAAATGGATACCCATAACACCCGAGTATCTTTACAACATCTACGGCAAGATGACCAAGGTGTGGCTCTACAACTTCATCAAGAACCGCCCCAAAGTGTTCAGCGGCAAAGTCTTCTCGGTCATCGGCAAACTGGTCGAAGGCTATGCCCCCGACGGCACCGTGCTGGGCTCCCTCTCCGGCTACACCCAAGGCACCTGCCCCGACTTCCTGAAGGTCATCTATGCCAACCCGCCCTGTGTCTCGGGTATCGCCGACTACGACTCCCGCTATTATGTGCTGATGCGCCGCGGCATCGAGCAGGATGTGGCACTAATCATTGCCGCCAACCCCTCTTCTATCGTCGAACTCCAGAACAACGTGGAGAAATACTTCGACGACTATGTCGACGATATTGAGCACGGCACCCTCAAGGCCGACCTCAAGATTGAACCCGAGATCCGCGCCGAGCTGGAGCCTATGCTCAAGCCCAACCCCAAACGCGCCGCCGAACTGCGCGCCTTGAAAGCCAAATTCGGCGAGATTCTCCCCAAACACTATTGGCCCAACCTGCAAATCCTCAACACCTGGCGTTGCGGCAACACCCGCATATACCTCGACAAGTTCAAAGACTGGTTCCCCAAGGGCATGCTGCACCAGGAGTTCGGCTACTTCGCCTCCGAATGCCGCTTCGGCCTCGTGCTCGACGACTCGCTCAACACCGTACTCTTCCCGCACTACCACTACTACGAGTTCGTCGAGGAATCCGAGGTGGATAGCCCCGACCCGCACTTCCTGCAGGTTTACGAGCTCCAGCAGGGCAAACGCTACTGCATGTACATCACCAACACCACCGGCTTCTACCGCTACAACATGAGCGACCTCCTCGAGGCTGGCCCCTGCTTCAAGAAGACTCCGACGGTGCACATGATACAGAAACTGCACGGCATAGTGACCATCACCGGCGAAAAACTCCACGAGCAGCAGTTCATCGAAGCCGTTCGCCGCGCAGAGCAAACCACAGGCCTCAAGACCAACTTCTTCATCGGCTTCGCCGACCTGGCCATCAAAGGCTATCGCTTCTACTACGAATTCTCCAACCCCGCCGTCTCTCAGCAGCAAGCCGAACAGTTCACCGCTGCCGTCGACGAGGCACTCATGTCTATTAATATAGAATATAAGACCAAACGCGACTCGCTGCGCTTGCCGCTCCCCGAAACCTTCCGCCTCCAACCGGCGGCATTCGAGGCCTACAAAGGCCAGTGCCACGCCGAAGGCGCCCGCGACGGCCAGTTCAAACTCCAGCTGCTGCTGCAGGACGAATCACGCCACACCAAATTCAAACAACTCGTTCTTAAATAACCGCACATGAAGCTCCCTCTCGACAACATAAAAGCTGTCATCTTCGACCTCGACGGCACCCTCTACCTCAAGCCCGGCTTGCCGCTCAGGCTTATTTGCGCCGACATACGCCACATGTTCATCCTCGGCAACGAACGCAAGGCCCGCGCCGAACTGAAAGGCCATTTCTTCGGCAGCGCCGACGCCTACTACTCGGCTCTCTTCGTCCGCATCGCCGAAATGAGCCACTGCACCCCGGAATACGCCCACCACTGGTACGAGGAACTTTATATGCCCACTATGCAACGCATCTTGCACCGCCACTACCGTCTCGAACCCTGGGTGCCCGAGGTATTGCACGACCTGCGCAGCCGCGGCATCAAAACCGCCGTATACTCCGACTACGGTTGCGTCCGCGAACGCCTCGAGGCCCTCGGATTCGACTGCCGATGGGTTGATGTAATCGCCGACGCACCATCGCTCGGCGGACTGAAACCCTGCCGCGAGTCGGCCTTGAAAATATGCTCCGACCTCGGCGTCGCTCCAACCGAAACACTACTCATCGGCGACCGCGACGACACCGACGGCGAGAGTGCACGCCGCTGCGGCATGCGCTTCGTGCTCTACCACAAAGAAAATATCACCTTGTCCTAAGCCGCAGCCTCAGCGGCAGATGGTCGCTCAGGCCTCCCTCATAGCGCAAGCCCGAATTGGTGCGCTTCGGACGCTGACCCGGGTGGCGTTTCTCGGCGGTGAGCAAGTGGTCGAACCGCATCACCTTTAGGTCCCCCACCAGCCATCTGTCCCCGGCCAAAAGAAACACCTGGTCGATATAGCTCCATTGCCCCTGGTATTTGTGCGACCCCCACTCCTTGGGCAGCCGCCGGGTCAGGTTGCGTATACCATCGGGATTGATGCTGTCGGCACCGAAACCCATACCCTGCACTATGGGCGCCTCCTCCACGGTCGAGTTCAGGTCGCCCATGGCTATCACCGCGGCATCGGGGTGCTTGGAATACAGCTCTACCATCAGCCGCCGCAAGGTGTCGGCCACTCGCAGCCGCTGTGCCTCGGCCTCGTCACCTCCGCGCTTCGAGGGCCAGTGGTTGAGCAGCAGGCACACTGTGTCGCCACCGGCGGTGACACCCTCTACAACTAGGATGTCACGCGTGAAGAAGCCGGCAGCGCTGTCGCTGACGCCCACACGCCGACTCGCAGTCACGCTGAAACGGTCGGCGCGGTATATCAACGCACAGTCGATGCCGCGCCGGTCGGGCGAGTCATAGTGCACATACCTATACGGCACCTGCGCCAACGGCGTGCTCTGGCACAGCTCGCGCAGCACATACTTGTTCTCCACCTCGGCCAGCCCTACAACGTCCGGCAGGTCCATCAGCGTCAGGGTCTTGTGTATGCCCTGCAGCTTCACCTTGAGCTTCCGGCGCGTCCATCGCAGGTCGCCCTGCGGCGTAAACTCGTCGTCGTTGGTGTGCGGGTCGTCGCGCGTGTCAAAAAGGTTCTCCACGTTCCACCACGCGGCGGTGAATGTCTCTTGTGCCGATGCAGCCGTCGTCAACATCAGTATCGCAACAACTATGGTTCTGGATACGAATTGCCACAAATCACCCATAATTTCTCTCAATCAATGGACAATTCGTGGCAATTCGGGTCATGGACTTTATTCGGCGGGCGTCTCCTCGGCCACTGCCTCGACCGGGGCCGGCGCCTCTTCGGCCACAGGGGCTTCGGCGGCAGGCGCCTCAACAACTTCTACCACCTCTGCGGGCTTCGGCTGCCACACCCAGCGGTGCTGCGTCAGGCGGAACACCAGCAGGAAGGCTATGCCGAGAATCAGCACCCAGTAGAGTATCTTGCGCCACAGCGGCGTCTTCTTGTCGGCAAAGGGGTCTTTGGCCACAACCTTCGGGTACTTGGCCATCGACGTCAGCGTCTTGCCGAAGGTGGTGTTCACCTTCACATCGCTGTTGATGGCCCAGCCGTTGGCGTTCAGCACCGGACCGAGGTTGCGCTTGCGCAGCTTAAGCCACGCCAGCAACATCGAGGGACCGCTGATGAGGAGCACCACCGCCGCAACAAGGATGATGACGTTGTACCACTTGGCCACTATGAATCCTCCCAGCATACCCAACGCCGCTCCAATGGCACCGAAGGCCAAGCCGATGGCGGCAAAGATACCGGCAAACTTGGCTATGTCGAACGGCGCTGCAGGCTTCTTCTCGGCAGCGGCGCCCTCCTCGGGCTTGGCGGTCAGGTTCGTGCTGGCGCTGTCGGCCTTCGAGGTCATCTCGTCAAATTGCTTGCTCTCTTTCTCCGAAGCACTCTTGGTAATCTTCTCCGTTATCCAGTTGCCGAACTTGCGGTAGGGGCTCCAGAAAGCCTGGCGCACACTGATGGGATTGTCCACAATCTTGGTGATGGTGGCATCCCAGTCCTGTCCCGTGCGGTCGTAGAAGATGGCGTTCTTGCCCTCGTGCAACCCGCCGATCTCACCGTCCGTCAGCGCAGCCACAATGTCCATCTGGGCTCCGCCGTTCTTCGCCACACAGTGGCAGTACAGCAGGTACATCCCGCTCTTGCCGGCAGTGGCCGTGCTCTTGCCCATGTCGCTCACCTTCACGCAGAGGTCGCAGCATCGCTGGTCGATATACAGCTTGCCAGCCTGGAAGACGGCAAGGAACTTCTCGTCCCTACGGTAAAAGTCTTTGAACACAACATAGTTGTGCAGTAGGCGGTAATAGTCGCGGCAGTAGCGCAGCAGGCGCTCCACAGGCTCTATGGCGGCGGCATGCTCGCCAACCTGCGCGGCTATGGCCTCGTTCATGGCCGTCTCGCCGGCAGTCTTCCACGCGGCATAGGCGTCTATCTTGGCCACCACGGCATTCCACTCTTCCTCGCCTACGCTCTCCTTGCCCTGCAACTCGGGCACCGCGGCGACAACGGCTGCCATCTGGGCCTGCCAGGCAGGGTTCAGCCCCGCAGCCAACGGCAACTGCCCGTCCTTGCGCGGTCGCGCAAGCGGATAGGCCGATATCTCGGCAACATTGGCGTTCAGGTCGCCGTCGCTGATGGCGGCAATCTTCTCCACCTGCACGTCGAGGGCACCCGCGGCATCCTCGTCGAATTGCACAAGCTTGCAACGCATATACCAGTCGGCTATCTTCGTCCGCACCGCATTCACCGCCGCCTCGGCATCGTCGCTGCCTTCACCGTAGGGCGGCTCGTAGGGCTCCGTCTCGCCGGCACTGTACTCAGCCTTGCATTTCTCCTCGTACACCGCCATATACGCGTTCACGTCCGCCAGCGATATCTCCTCCTTCTTCACATCCAGCTTGCCCAGTATCATCTTCGCCGCCTCCAGGGCCTGCTTGCCCTCCTCGGTGCTGCCGTTGACAGCCGAAAACTCGATATGGTCGTTGCCCTCTACAAGGTAATCCATATCCACAAGCACCTTCTTCAGCCACTGCGACGCCGCCACAACCTCGTGCACTCGTATCTTCCCGTCTTTGTCGGTGTCCATCAGCGACAACGTGCGCTCGTCAAACTCCAATCCCTTCACCGGACAGCTGAGCACCGTCCACAGCTTCTGGTCGAGCACGTCGAGGTGCGCTATGTCCTCGCCGCTCTCTATGTTCACGCGTGTCACACCGCCTACGGTGCTGAACTTCCAGTCGTAACCGTCTTTGCTGATAAGATTTGTAAGCTTTGCCATATTCTTGTGTTTTATTTTGTTTTGTCTCTTTTCGTTGTTCTCACCCACGCCACAACCACTCCTACCTCACAATCCCTCTAATCCACAGCCACTTACACACAAACCCCTCTCCTCAGTCACTACTGCAAATATAATGAATTATTTTCGATTCCACGAAAAAAAATATCACCCTCCCCTCCGATGTCCGAAAAAATTAGTACTTTTGCAGCGCAAAACCACGAACAATAAAACAACCCCATTATGGAAATATCACGCAAAACGAAAATCATCTCCATCGTCAGCCTCGTCCTTCTCCTGGCACTCACAATCTTTGTCTACTTCCGCTTCTTCTTCGTCTACAGCAGCGGCGTCAACGCCGGCGACATCAACTATTTCCAGCGCGAAGGCGTCCTCTTCAAAACCTACGAGGGCAAGATGATTCAAAGCGGCTTCAAGTCGGGCAGCAACATCGACGGCCTGCACAGCAACGAATTCAAGTTCTCCGTCACCGACGACGCCCTTGCCGACACCCTCATGCGCTGCTCCGGCAAGCACGTCGAACTCCGCTGGAAACGCTATATGGCCACCCTCCCCTGGCGCGGCAACAGCCAGTATGTCGCCACCGAAGTGCTCTCCGTACAATAAAGTGTCCACACTGCCATTTCCAATTGAAAGCCTCTAAACGAGGTTTTATTACTAAACCATCCACACAAAAGTGCACGGAATTCGGCACCATGTAGGCACCAAGGTCAATGGCCAAACAAGACGTTATTTCACAACAAACTTGATTGTTTCCATGCACTTGTCAACTTCAACACACAGCATGTAAACACCCTTCCCCAATTCAGAAACTGGAATGGTCCCATTGGAGTATCCTGATGCCACCTGTTTGCCCATAACATTGTAAATGGTATATTCCACTGCTTCAAAAGGAATACCTTTTAAATAGAGGATATCAGAGGTCGGGTTGGGAAACAACTCAAATGGTTGCCTGCCGGCGGCCTCGTCTACGGCCTGAGACGACGTGGGGATGATATTCACGATAATGCCTTCCACCTTTGTCCATCCGTAAGAGAACCCACCCGGGTCAGGAAGATTGTACCAGTTGTCCTTGTAACCGCCCCAACCAAAGTTGAGGTGGAATTTGCCGTCACTTTCGCGATAGCCGTCGACGACGACATTGTGGCCGGATGTGCCGGCGGGGTTTTCAATGGCCAGATGGACTGGATAACCAACTTGTATATTGGAGATCAGGATTGCGCGGGCGGCCGAGTCGAGTTCCCCTAGCAATTGACAATTCTCAAAGCCAAAGCGCTGGTAGGCCTCAAACGCCTGATTAACAGAAAAGGTACCTGAGCCATAGGAGTCTGACGCGGAATAGACCTGCTTACAGGCCACGCCGCAGGCAAAGACCATGGCGGCCTTCAACGAGTCGAGCAATTCCTCGCCGCGCTGGAATCGGGCATCGACGGAATCCAGCATTGCATTAAGCTGTAGGAAAGACGGGAACGAATAAGTATTCCAATCATCGTCTATATAAAATTCACGACCGAAATAATTGCCAGTGAAGTAGTCGTCGCCATCGTCGAAGCGCGTGCCATGCGTCGTGCGGAGGTGGTTGAGGATCTGCCCCATGACAACGGCCGGACATCCGGCATAACAGTGCTTGTTGTTCTCCAGCGGATCGGCCGGGCAAAGCTGATTGTAGGGAGATTCCTGCGTCCACCTTGTGGTAAGAAGAGGTTGTTGCGCCCAACTGGTTAAGGCGCAAAGCAAAAACATCACAGTAAAAACCTTGTTCATGGCCTTCGTTAATAATATCCATAATTGCGGTGCAAAAGTACACTTTTTTTTCAAAATAAGCATAAAAATGGTCATGCTAGGGTATTATGGACAACAAAAATGGAGTTCATTTCGGAACTCCTTATAAAGGATGGCTGCGACCTTGCTATTAAACGCAAACCCCTACGGGGTAATACGCCGCAGGCGGCAATAATCTACAAGATTTACGGAGCTCCGGAAGTCGAGCACAGAGTCAAGTTCACTTGAACTATGTCGAGATGAAGGAGTGTATTCGCCCGCCCGGCGGGCAGGAGGACAAACAAAAAAGGGAACCGAATATTCGGTTCCCTTATAAAAATTGGCGGCGACCTACTTTTCCACAAACAAGTGCAGTATCATCGGCGATGTGAGGCTTAACTTCTCTGTTCGAAATGGGAAGAGGTGAACACTCACTCCATAGCCACCAAAACCATAAAGGAAACCACATTCCTGCAGTTCCCCCATATAAATGTTCCACGGAAGTCGGCACCAAGTCGGCACCAAGTACCCAGCAGGAACATATTAATGTTCCCTATTTTTTATTATTATGTTTCAGCAGGCGGACGGTATGTTGGCCTCCGTCAGCGGTAACGATGGTTAGTAAATATACTGCATTGGGACAGGATGTGATGTCAATGGAATAGCCGCCATTGCCTGTATCGGACAACGGGACTTCTTCACGGCGTCCCAACATGTCGGTGAGATATGCGGCAACTAGGCGGTCGGCAGTGACGATTGTGAGTTTCCCATTAGTCGGGTTCGGATAAACCATACAATCTTCCATACCCACCACATCGATGCCTTCTCTCTGCTGGAAGATTGCCATCAGCAAAGTGTCGCCAGTGACAACCAGACTTCTCGGATTGGTGGTGTCGCCGTCGCTCCATTGCGTAAAGAGATAGTCCTCGTAGGGTGTCGCGGTCAATATGGCAGTGTCGCCGTAATTGTAGAGACCACCACCCGTAACGGTGCCGTATTCGGCGTCGTTTACCGTGACGGCAACGACGTGGCGCGGAGGTGGCGGCAGGCTGCCACTTGGCTCTATGACGATGTTGTCGACGGCTGCGGGGGCCTGGTGGTAGCCACCCAGGTTGTTGTGCCACATGAAGACCAACAGGTAATTGCCAGGATCGGCAATATGGAATGTACCCGACATGTTCTGCCAGGTAGTGCTCTGGCTGAGGCTGTTATTGTTGTCGAGGGCTATGCCGCCTTCCGGCACATCGACATCGTCGAAGCCGCTTTGGCTGCCAGGAGTCAGGACGGTGTATGCCGGCACAATGGCAACACGGAAGTAGTCGTAGTGTAATTCTCCATTGCACTTCCAGTCGAAACTGTAGGAATAGTCACCCACGGTGTCGAAGCGGATAGTATAGGTAGCAAAAACCGTGGAGGATTGGCCGCTGTAGTTGTTGCTGGAACCGTTGTCGGTGATGTAGAGCGAGCGTCCGGGATGACCCGTGGCGCTTCCTATCATCCAGTAGTTGCGCTGGTCGCCATTGATGAGAGTCCAGCCATCAGAATTGTCGCCATCGAACCCGCCGGAGCATGGCAGCGTGTCGGGGGCGACGGAAAGCGTGGCCGCTACTACACACCTAGCAATGACCGAATCGAAGCAGCTGGGATAGACGTAGATGTAGTAGGCAGTACCCGAGGTGAGTCCTGTCAAGGTAAGCGACGTATGATGTCTGACAAGCATAGAACTGTCAATCTCGCCTTCGCCGCATCCTACGGTCACCATACCGCCGGCTCCCGAGCGGCTGGAGGTGCCGGGGATGAAGTCGACGGTGTCGTATTCTATATGCCAAAGGGTGCTGTTCCGGCTGGTGTCGCTCCATGCGACGGTGAGACTGTCAAGGCTCGCATATACGGCATGCAACTCTTCTGCTGGGGCACAAGGCAGCTCGTCAAGGACAATGTCGTCGATGTAGGGTCGATTCACAGGAGAATGATAAGGTGCTTTGAAAGCCACATGGCCGTGGGGACCGACGTAGCGGTTCAGCCGGACGGTGTGGTGGGAGTAGTCACTCAATGATGCGATGCGGGCAGTGTCGACGGCGATAAATGTATTGGTGTCGGTGGGGTCGCTCATCACTCCCACCACGATGAACGAGTTATAGTAGAAGTGGGCCGTACGCATCCAGAACGACACCTGCAGGCTCGACACGGGGAATAGCGTTGAATCGGTGAGCGGCATGATGGCATACTGGTCGGAACATTCTGGTGAGATGTTGGCGGTGTGGAACCGCATGGCTTTGCTGCCGCTGTGGGCGTAGGTGGAATCGTTGTGGACAAGAGGGGCGCCGCCGTACTCGCCAGCCCAGCCGGTGTTGTGTCGCAGCCAGCATTCAGGCAGCGTGTTCTCGCTGGAATATGTACTATACGACGGGATGCCCTCTACGCTCTCGAATCCTTCGACAAAAGGCAATGTGGTGAGGGGGCTACAAAGGGTGTGGAACTGTTCGGGGTAAGAGGGATATCCCTCGTTGCCGCCACAGCTGGCAACGACAATCACCTCATAATCTGTGTTGGGATTGAGGCCGCCGATGCGAGCCATGGTGTCGTTCACAACGTGAGGGGGAACGCTGCCGATTTCGAATCCAGGTTCGCCTATATACACCATCCAGCTGTCGGCACCAGCAGTACCGCTCCAAGTGGCAAAGACGCTGTCGGCCGTAGTTCCTGTCACACGGACATTTTGCACCGTGGGACATGTAACCGCCATTCTCAACGTGATGTTGTCGAGGTAGAAACCATTGTTGGGCATTCCGCTTTCTGGCGAAGGGGTATAGAATACGATGTATCGGCCGCTGCCATTATAGTTCTCGAAACGCACCGAGATGGAATGAAGCGAAGAGACCGGTTCATCGCTGAGGTCGATGGTGTCGACAGGCACCAAGCCGGAATAGGTGTAGGAGTAAGAGGGGACTGTGATTTCCATACTTGCCGCAGGCAGGTCGCCAGAATACCAGGTGACATCCTCTGCAACACCGACAATTAAGTGGGTGCTGGGTATCGGAGAATAGCCGCTTCCGGGACGCTGGATAAGGAAGTTCAACTCCAACTGGGTGATGTCAATCGAGTTATCCAGTCGTGGCAAGGCTGCCCAGCGGTAGTTGTGCGACGAGGACGAGAATACAAGTCCTACGGTATCCTCTCCGATATATAAATGTGTGGCGTGTGGAATACTTGAGGCGGTGGCTGGCACAGATCCTCGGCGCCAGCAGGGACTGATGGAGTTTTGGTATCCGTACTCGTAGCTCTCGAAGTCCTCGAAGTAGGGAATGTCGTCCATTGTCAGCGGCGGACACTCTGTCTTTATGCTTCCTGTCTGGAAGATGCCGGTGAACCCTATGCACTCGGCAGCGACGGCATAGTTGTAGAGGGTGTTGCTGGCGAGGGGATGGTAGGTGTAGAAGGTGTCGGTGATTCCCCGCACGGTGTCGTTGCCGAGGACGGCGGTGAAACTGCTGTTGCCCTCAGGGCTCCACACAAGTGTCACCGAGGTGTCTGTACACGAGGCTCTCAGGTGCGAGATGGGGTAGCACAGCTGGTTGGTGAGCACCACATCGTCGAGCAGCAGCTCGCGACCGTAGCTGGGTACAGAACCGCGAATGGCAATATAGTTGCCCGTGCCGCTATAATTGGCAAAGCTGACCGTATAGAGCGCAGCGTCGAATGTGGGAGTGATGGTGTCGACCGCCACAAAGTTTGCGGTGTCGCCGTCGTGGTCCATCACACCGATGATATATGAACCCCTTATGTCGCTGTTGCTCAATGTCCGGGCGTAGAACATCAGGTAGAGGTCGTGGATATTGTAGGCACCCTTGTCGACCGGAGGCAGCACAACGTATAAGTTTTTATATTCGGTGGTCAACTCCCAATACATACTGTTGTCGCCGTGGATGCCGCTGGTGCCGTTATGCCTGTTGTAGGGGCGGCCGTTGTAACTATTGTTGGAGGGAAGGTCGTTTACACGCCTCCAGCAGTCGGGGAAGGCCTCGACATAGGAGGTGTTGTGTAGAGAGTAGTAAGGTGTATTTTCGAAGTCGTTGATGAGAGGCAGCGTGCTGAGAAGGTAGCAGGGGGTATGGAACGACGATGACCAATAGCTGCTGGTGTCGCCTACGCCGCAGATGGCACGGATGCTGACGGTATACACCGTGTCGGCTTCAAGTCCGTGGATATTAAACAGGGTGTCGGTGAGATAGTATATGCTGTCGCCTATGGTGAGTTCCCACGCCGACTCGCTGCCACCTCTTGTCCAGTAGACGGTGGCGCTGTCGGTGGTGACGTCGCGGAACCGGATATTGTCCACACGGCGGCACATCGGCTCATAGCTGATGGTGATATCATCGATGGTGGCAGTCCAATCGGCCAACGAGGGACGGTTGGCACGGATGGCGATATACTGCCCGTCGCCGTTGTAGTTCTCGAACGAGACTTCATACCTGTCCCATACACGAACGGCGGGGTCGATGAAGACGGAGTCGACCGCCTGGAAGGTGTTGATGTCATTCGGGTTGGTCATCACGCCCACAATGAGAACCGGGTCGTCATTGCGGGTAGAAGACCTCGCCCAGAAGTTGAGATACAATGCGTTGATAGCATCTATGCCGGTATCTACTGGAGGAAGGACAATGGCCTGGTAGTTGCAGAATTGGGTGGCTACGGAGACACCGAAGCCCAGTCCCCGGTTACCAGTGTGGGCGCCGGATGAGATGACGGGGTGGGCGTGTTGGAAGGAGACGTCGTTGAGATGGTGCCAGCAATGTATGTTGGCAGGCACTGAGCCGCCGCCGACGGGCTGGCCTTCAAAACCGTAATGGAAGGGGATGCTGAGGGGTATGCAAGGGGTGGTGATGGTGACCGACGAGGACAGTAGGGTGTCGGTGCAGTTGGCCGTGACACGGTACTCGTAGATAGATCCCGGTTCCAGGTCGGCAATGGAGAAGAGATGCTCGGTGACGGTGGTCTCGGTGGCGACATTGACCCACTCGCCAGTGTCGGCAGGATTGACTAGGCGATAGTCGACATCCCATGACGCTTCATGATAGCCGGGAATCCACAAAAGCCTGACGATGCCCGTGACGCTTGTGTCGACAAGTGTGACTGGAGGAATGCAGGTGGCCCTACCGGTGCAATATACATCTTGGCCGCCGGTGATGAGGCGTGTGTTGCTGCGCTTATCGAGGTCGAAAGTACCCAACCCGTATGATACATAGTTATTAGGGCGGGTGGCCCATCTGGTCATAATACGATCAGGAGTGCTCTCCTGGCGGAAGGGGCGTGGCGAAGGGACAGCCACACCGCTGCTTCTGGTAATTGTCACACTAAGGTTGCTGGTGCCGTCGTATTCGAAGGCTCCCTGGTTGAATGGGATGTAGTTCCAGCCTTCGGTGGTAAAACTAAGAGTGCCGGTGAAGACCAACTCTCCTCCGCCGATAAGGTTAGGGTTGGTGACACCCGACAAATCGGTGTTTGGGCTGTGAGACAGATAGATTGCGCAGTTGCCGAGCTGGTATGGCTGATTATCGGCATAGTCGAAGCCGATGCCGGTTATCGTTGTCGGGCCCGTGGCGGGGATCTCCGACGCCAGGAAAAGATGTTGCACTATAGAGAACGGAGCACCTGCGTAGACAGGATACATGGCGCTGGTCTCTGTCCCGGGATTGCCCAGCACAATGGTGTCGACCGCCCGAGCGGCGGTATCCCAGCTGATGCAAGGCAGTTCCTGGGTTCTGATGACAATGGTGTCTGCCTCGCCATTCAGCCCTCCGCATTCGGCGGCGACCGAAACCCAATAGGAGCTGTCGGGGACAAGGCCTGTGATCAGCAACGCCGGCTCGTAGGTGACGACGGTGGTGAGTGTGGTGTCTTCGACATTGCGGTAGTTAATCTCGAAGCTTGTGGGAGTGCCGAATTCTGTGTTGTAATCCCACGTCAGACGTGCTGCCGAGGCGGTAACTATGGTGTGTATGGCGCTGATAGAAGGGCATCGGTTGGGTATCTCCTCGAGGACGATGTCGTCGACAACGAACATGTTGGACGACTCCGACTTGAGCGCCACGTGGCCGTGAGGCCCGTCGTAATTGGCAAATCCTATCGTGAAACGCTCAAAGAGCATAGACCCGGAGATGGTGACGCGCCTTATCGGCACAAAGGTGCTGGTGTCTGTAGGATCGCTCATCACGCCTACTGTGACATACGCTACGCGTGGTGAGTTGTTGACGCGGAGACTCTTTGCCCAAAACGACACCTGCAAATAGGACAGAGGATATGTGTATGCGTTGGTAAGCGGCATGATGGCGTATTGGTTCATACCGCTGAATAACATCGAGTTGAGGCCGCCGTATACATACGACTGATCGGCGTACACAGTGTAGGGATTATCGGTGTACACAATAGGACCGCCGCTGACGTTTAAGGGGTAGCCGGTATTGTAGTACAGCCAGCAGGGAGGCAGATTGTTGACCCTCGAGTAGTTGCCGTCGATGCCCACGACGTCTTCGAAGTCCTCTGTAAAAGGCAGACTGTTGAGAGGGGCGCACAGCGTGTGGAACCGCACAGGATAGGAGGGGTCGCTCAAACCGCTTTCGCAGTCGGCTTCCACCAGCAGTTCGTAGTCGGTGTTGGGGTTGAGACCGTTGACAGTGATGCTGTTGCCGTGTACATAATGCGGGGTGAATGTACTGATATCCGCCCCGGGTGTGCCGATCAACACAAGGTTGCTGTCGGCCTGGTCGACGCCTTCCCATGTGGCCGAGACGCTGTTGTGAGACAAGTGGGTCACCCTGACGTGCTGCGGTGTCGGGCAGGGGTTCGCCACCTTTAGGACGACATTGTCAATGATGAAACTGTTGCTGATCGATGTCGAGAGGCTGTCGGGCAGCTGTGGTGCGAGGAAAGTGATGTATTTGCCGCTGCCGGTGTAGTTAGCGAACCTGACGGCGACAGGGTGTATGGAGTTGATTGCCGCGTTGCTGACATCTATCGTATCGACGGGGACGAATGTCTGTAAACCGGATTGTTCGAGGGCCAGTATGTCGGAGACGACGCCCACAACGAGACGGCTTATGGTGTTTGTCTGGGTACTGCGTACGATGAGGAAGTCGAGTTCCAGATTGGAGACATCGACCGAGTCGTCGACCCGCTGCAATGCGGCCCACTCGTAGACTGTGCTCGAGGAGCCCATACTCAGACCCACAGTGTCGTTGTCGACCACGCAATTTACAGGGTATGGATAGTTGACCGTCGGGCGGGAGTCGCCTTTGCGCCAGCAGGGGCTGATGTCATAAACATGGTAGCCGTAACTGTATGCCTCGAAGTCCTCGGTGTAAGGTAGGTCCACATAGCCGAGCGGGCGGCATTCGGTCCGTATGCTGCCTCTCAACCAAGGGCTGGTCGGCCCATCACATTCGGCAGCTACAGAATATTCGTACACTGTGTTTTCCGTAAGACCCGAAAAGGTATAGAATGTGTCGGTAACCCCAGCGACCGTATTGTTGTTTAGCACGATGGTGAAACTGCTGCCTCCGTTCCCTTCCCAGCTCAACGATACCTTGTTGTGAGAGGCGATGGCTGACAGGTTTGCCGGAGGTTCGCACCATTGATCGGTCAGATAGACATCGTCGAGAAACGCACCGAATTGTGAAGGGATGCGCGGACAGCGGAAAGCGATATACCTGCCCGTATCTGTATAGCTGGCGAAACTGACAGAATATAACGAGGCATTCAGGGTAAGAAAGACAGTATCAACGGGCACGAAAGATGATGTGTCGTCAGGAGAGCCCATCACACCAACGATAAACATGGGAAAAGGTGCCGACAAAACCGACCCCTTTGCGTAAAATGAGATGTGAAGGTTAGCAATCGGGCCGAGTAAGTTCGTCTCGACAGGTGGCAGCACGGCGTACTCATTGCGCGCATAGTTACTGGAGCTGTAATGCTGAAAACTCATACTCTTGCTGCCATTGATAACATTCTCTATCTCGTTGGTAATATATGGATAATAGGCGCTTGACGTGCCATCGTTGATGCGTGTCCAGCATCCTGGGAATGCATTCCACATCGACGTCCCGCCTATCGAGTAGTGGGGCTCGTTCTCAAAATCATTATAATAAGGAAGGCTGTTGATGGTCTCGCACCCCGACTGCGCCTGCGTCACCAACGATGTCAACAATACCAAGACAAAAGACAACAATATTCTTTTCATAACTATGTCTCCAATTATTCTATTTCATTTATATTAAACTGCCTTGAGCAGAAAAACATTTCACACTTTAAAAGTGTTTTTTAGCAAAATAGTAAGGGGGAGTATCCGTAGTGGGGGGGGTAATTGACTAATACCCAGTTGATTATAACAACGCAACACTCTATAATCAATAATGATTATAAGTGCAAATATACAAATTTATTTATACATA
>ONDE01000022.1 GCA_900316515.1 uncultured Bacteroidales bacterium
CATGTAACCTATTGCCGTGCCGAGCGTTCCGCTGAACGGCCCCATGTATCCTGCCATCTGTCTTGCCATGATTCGCTACTTTTTAGTTGTCATTCACCTGTCATAACGTTGTCTTCGGCATATTATTGCCTACTCAAGTAGTTTTTGACAAGTCGTTGACAAGTCGATGAGTAGGCGTTGAGTAAGACATGGTCTCCGCTAAAGGCTGGTTTACAGCGGACTTGCAACCGACAAAATACTTCTTTTTAACGGCGTTTTCCCCTTTTTTAACGGCGAATTAAACGAATTATTTGGGGTAAAAATTGCTGGCGAATTACTCGAAATGGGCGGCAGCCCTACGCCGCAGGCGCATAATCTACAAGATTTACAAGATTTCGCGAGCCGCAGGCGAGCAGGAGACCTTACAATCACTAATCACCATTCACAATTATTTCGTATCTTTGCACCCGATTTCGTACACTGCTATGATCGACCAGATATTAGAATACAACAGGAAGTTCGTGGCCGAGAAGGGCTACGAGAAGTATGTCACCGACAAGTACCCCGACAAGAAACTCGCCGTGCTGTCGTGCATGGACACCCGCCTCACCGAGTTGCTGCCAGCAGCCCTCGGCCTGCGCAACGGCGACGCCAAGATCATCAAGAACGCCGGCGGCTTGGTCATCACCCCCTTCGACTCAGCCATCCGCAGCCTGATAGTGGCCATCTACGAGCTGGGCGTCGACAGCATCATGGTGGTGGCCCACTCCCACTGCGGCGCCTGCCACATGAGCTACAGCCACTTCCACGACGAGATGCTGGCGCGCGGCGTCACCGACCAGACCCTCGACACCATACGCAAGTGCGGCATCGACCTCAACCACTGGCTCGAAGGCTTCAAGGACACCGAGGAGTCGGTGCGCAAGACAGTGGAGATCATCCGCACCCACCCGCTGGTGCCACGCGATGTCACGGTGCGTGGATTCATCATCGACTCCGAGACTGGCGCCCTGCAGGAGATACTCAGCAAATAAGATTATGACGACCAAACACCTGACCATAGCGCCCATGCGGCGGAACGAGACCGGCGAATGCGCCGAGCTCTCGGTGCAGGCCTTCGCCGACTATGAGTATTTCACCCATTTCTTCCCCGACGAGCAGGAGCGGCTGGCCTTCATGCGCGCCATGATCCACAGCGAGTACCGCACCACCCGTCGCCGCGCACGGTTCCTGGCCGCACGCCATGAGGGCATGCTGGCCGCCGTGGCCGACCTCTTCCCTCCCGACTGGAAGAAACCCGGCGACCTGCAGTATATGCTCCACGGCTGGGGCAAGGTGCTGCGGCTGCCCAAGCAAGACATCATCAAGGAGTGGCTCGCGATGGACACCGCAGCGGGCCACTACTGCCACACGCTGCTCGGCAGCACCACATGGTATCTGAGCTCGCTCACCGTCCGCCCCGATTGTCAGGGGAAGGGCTTCGGACGCGAGATGCTGATGGATTGCGTCATCCCGTATGTACGCACCAATGGCGGCACACGCCTCTGCTTCTTCACCAACAGCGAGAGCAACCTGGCATTCTACCAGCATCTGGGCTTCGAGGTCGCCGACTACCAGGAGCTTGTCTGCCGCGGCCACAAGATGGGCAGCTGGAGCTTTATAAAAGAATTGTAATACATTATATGGAAGAGAAAGCAAATCAAGTGGAGACTACCCAGTTTTTCCGCACCTCGCAGAGCTGGGACGGCGCGGAGCTGCCCGACTATCTTCGTGGGCGTCCCGAGCTGGTGGCCTTGAAGTATGTGTTCCCCGCTGGCTGCAAGCTAGGGTGGCACCACCACGAGGTGATGAACTTCGGCGTGCTGACGCAGGGCGAGCTGACCATCGTCGCCCAGGACGGCACCGAGAAGGTGGTCCACGAGGGCGAAGCGGTGGTCGAGATGGTCGGCACCGTCCACCACGGCGAGAACCGCGGCACCAAACCCGCCGTCCTCTACATGTTCTACCTCTCGCAGAAGGACATGCCTCTGTCGATACAACACACGGAAGAACTATGAAACATATTCTGACAACCCTCCTGGTGGCGGTCTTGCTGGCCAGCTGCTGTGGAGACAACAAAGAGAAAGAGATGCCGATAACAGTAAACATAAAGTATACCGGCGTTGACGGCAACGCGCTGAAGTTCGCCGAGGAGATGACCGCCAGCGGCACCGTCGCCGCCATCCGCGCCGAGAAGGGCAACCTGCGCTACGAGTATTACCAGTCGCTCGACGACCCCGAGACCGTCCTGCTCATCGACAGCTGGGCCAGCCAGGAAGCCATAGACCGCCACCACGCCACCCCCATGATGGCCACCATCGCCGCCCTCCGCGAGAAGTACGACCTCCACATGACCGTCACCCGCTACACCCCCGCCGACCAACCGGAGGCAGACGAGCGGTTTATTCGGAAATAGCCGAGAGAAACGATTGCCTCGAAGAGGCACACCCTCAATAACCCCGCACTTGCAGTGTGGGGACTGTAAAGTAGACACCCCCCCAGCGTGTCGAGACACGCGTTCTCAAAACAACCAAATTAATCGCGGGCCTTCACGAACTCGACGACCTCACGGCGGCCGTCGCTGTGTGTCGCTCGGAGGAAATAGATGCCGGGATTCAGCTGGGCGATATCCAGCCTTGCCGGGCATATTATCATATCTTTCTTGACGAGAAGGCCCTTGATGTCATATATCTCCAGCCAGAGGGGGGCGTCGTCCTCGGCGTCTATGGTCATATTGTCCTCCGCGGGGTTGGGACGGAGCGTGAATGTGTGAATGTGTGAATGCGTGAATGGTTGAGTGTTTGGAATGGCGAGGGTAGCGGTGTCGATGACGTAGACGGTGACGGCGGTGCGAGGGCTGACGCAGAGCGACGTGTCGTCCTGATAGCGGGCTTCGAGGTAGTAGGTGGTGGTGTCGTAGAGCACGGGGGTGGTGAAGTGGTTGCCTGTTGCGATGGGCACCGCAGCGGTGTCGCTGTCGTACCACCACACCTCGCCTGCCGAGAGGGCCACGACGGTTGTCTGCATGCCGGCAAGGATATACTGGTCGAAGGCCACGGGCTCGACCGTCTGCGGCATCAGCTGCACATCATGACGGAGGCCCACCCCGGGACGTGTGGTGACGGTGAAGGTAGCCGTCTGGTAGCAGGGGGCGGAGACCTCGACGGTGTAGGTGCCGGCCATGATGGGACGGTGGTAGTCGCCCAGCGGCAGGTGGGATAAGACCTCGGAATGGAAGCGGTCGTGGCCGACGACCCTGACCATCGCCTCCAGCGGCTCGCCGGTAACAGCATCGGTCACCGTACCCCAGAAGCCGTAGCTGCACTCCAGGGCGTAGCTCAGCAGGGCGTCTTTGCTCTTGTCCCAGAAGGTGGGCAGCACCAAGGTGTCGGTAATCACCGACTGGTAGCTCATCTCGATGGTCACCTCGCGGCAACGCTGGTAGTAGGTCATGTAATCCTGACGGCCGCCGACGAGCGGGCTCCAGTCGGCGCCCTCGATGACCGAACGCCCGCGATAGTCGCCGTAGAGATAGGCGGTGTCGACGGTCTGACAGAGCGAGGCATAGTTCTGACCAGTGTAGCGGAACCAGTCGGCGTCGGCATGCTCACGCTGCGCCGTCGTCCATGCATCCCACGGGTAGTTCACAATCTCGGCACCGCAATGGAAGTTCACCGACATTACGAAATGGCGCGGCGTCACCCAGTCGATGATGGCCTGCGTCTCGGGTTGGATGTTCACGGTGTCGGTCAATCCCGGCAGGACCGGATAGTTGCGGTTCATCTGCACGCCGTTGTAATTGTTGTAGGAGGAGTGGACGCCGTCTTTCAGAATCAGGCCGTTGGACAGATGATAGGTGCCGTCGGGATTCTCGAGCGGACAGATATAAAGGTCCACGTTGTCGAGCAGCCGCTGCACGGCGCTGTCGGTGGTGGCGTTGTTAAGGATATAGTCGGCCAGGCGCAGCATCGTGTAGTAGCACACCACTTCCCAGCCGTGAATCGTCGACGAGTAGAGGAAGGCAGGCTTGGTGGTGGCCTGTCCCAGCGTGTTGCTGATATGGATGGCATAGATGGAATGGTGCAGGTCGGGATGCGGCGTGGTGTCGAGGATGGTGTCTATCTGGCAGAGGTTAGGGAAAGAGGTCTGGAAATGCTGCAGCAACTGGTTATATACCTCGTAGGTCGGGTATTTGTTCCACCGCAGCATCTCCTCCAGCGTGGTGGCCATGTGGCTATCGCTGACATCCTTGCTCATGGGTTCCAACACCTCGGGCACTTCGGCACTTGCTTGTTCCGTAACACCGTAACGGTCGATGATTGCCGGTTCCGCCATCTGGGAGGCCATAGGCGTCTCGTCAGGTTGTATAGCCCTCCGTCCACGGATGATAAGGTCGTCGAGGCAGAACATATACTGGTCGTGCGACACGCAATGCACCGCCACATACTTGGCAGCGGCTGGCACCGTGAAGGAGTATTCCGTCCACGCGGCGGTCGTCGTGATGGTGTCGCAATGCAGGGGGATGAAACTCCCGGCAGCGGCGTTGGTGAGCGAATAGGCCGCCACAAACTTCTCGTCGGGGAAGCGGTCGGCAAAGCTGCGGGCAAAGAAGGAGAAGGTGAAAGGCTCGTCGAAAGCGAGCTCGGGGCTCACTATCCAGTCGTCGTTGGTAGCGCCGGGGCGGTAAGGGCTTCCAAAGAACTTGTTGCCCGAATGGGCCGTGACGTTATAGTAGTTGCCGACAAGGAGATAGTCGTCGAGCACGACATACGCCATCGGCGTGCCCTCGTTGGGGAAATCCAAGAGGTTGTAGGTGGCCGTGGGGGCTGCGTCGCCGTCGATATAGCTCCAACCCACCGTTCCGGGCGAGTTCACCGTGCCATACACATGACCTTCCACATCGTCGGTGATCACCACCTCGGTGTTGCCGGTGCTGTCACCCGGTGTAGGTGTTGCCGTGATGCCGCTGGGCATGCTGATGTCGTCAATCCACACGCAGTCGGAGCCTCTGCTCTTCGTCTGGTTCTTTGTGTAGCAGAACTTCAGGGTGTGGAAGCCCGCGGAGACGGGGCATTGGAACTCGCTCCATTCGACATATCCAGCCAGCGAGTCGCGCAACTCGCCGTCGAGCCAGAAGAGGAAGCCGCCGCTGCCTTCGGCCGAGAAGACCCTGCGGTAATAGGAAAGGGTGCCGGAATCCATCAGGTACACCGCCAGTTGCAGCACCGACTCGGTGTTCAACGTGTAGTAGTTGCCGCTGCGGACGCAGTAGCGGCCGCTGTGGGCGCCCTCGCTGGTGACCTCCCACCGGTATTGCGTCCCGGGACGCTCCCACGACAGCCCCGTGAAGTCGCCACTCTCCCACCCTTCCGTCAACGCCGAATCCACCTGCGCCGCCAAGGGAACCATCCCGACGACCACCATCAATATAGCGAACAGTACCTTCTTCATAGACACATACATCTGATTGTTAACTATCTTATCAAAACCACCAGAACCCACTCCTATCATTATCCAAGTGCAAAAGTAATCATTTTTTGACTTCTGACAAAATAATTTTGTTGTAATCACCATACGACAATAAGTCCAAGTAGAACAAGTCAAAACAAAAAGAGGATGCCCGCTTGGACATCCTCTTCTGTAATAATTTTAGCTTTGGGATTAGCGACGACGGCCATCGCCGTTGCCGCTGGAGCGGCGCTCGCCACCATTACCGCCTTCGCGACGGCCATGGCCACCACGGTCGCCGTCCTTGCGGGGACCACGGTCGCCACCTTCGCGGCGCGGGCCACGGGCGGGCTTCTCCTCGACATAGCCTTCGGGCTTGGGCAGGAGGGCCTTGCGGCTGAGCTTGATCTTGCCGTTCTTCTCGTCGAAGGCAATGACCTTCACTTGGAACTCGTCGCCTTCCTTGATGAGGCCTTCGAGGGTGGCGGGATGGCCCCACTCGTACTCGCTGATGTGCATCAAGCCTTCCTTGCCGGGCAGGAACTCCATGAAGGCGCCGAACTCGACAATCGAGACGACCTTGGCATTGAAGATATCACCCACCTCGGGGACAGTGCAGATATCTTTGATCCACTTGAGGGCGGCAGCGATGTCGTCCTTGTTCGACGAGGCGACGTCGACGATGCCGAACTCGCCTTCCTCTTCGATATTGATGATGGTGTTGGTCTCGGCCTGAATCTTCTGGATGACCTCGCCACCCTTGCCGATGACGGCACCGATGAAGTCTTTCGGAATCTTGATCTGCTCGATGCGGGGCACGAAGTCCTTATAGTCCTGACGAGGCTCGGGGATGGTCTCGAGAATCTTGTCGAGGATGTAGAGACGACCCTGACGGGCCTGCTCGAGGGCCTTGGCCAGCACGTCGTAGCTGAGGCCGTCGACCTTGATATCCATCTGGCAGGCGGTGATACCGTCGCGAGTGCCGCAGACCTTGAAGTCCATGTCGCCGAGGTGGTCCTCGTCGCCGAGGATGTCGCTCAGCACGGCCCACTTGTCACCCTTCGAGATGAGACCCATGGCGATACCGGCCACGGGCTTGCGCAGCTTGACGCCGGCATCCATCAGCGCCATGCAGCCGGCGCAGACGGTAGCCATGGAGCTGGAGCCATTGGATTCTAGGATGTCGCTGACCACGCGGATGGTGTAGGGGCACTCCTCCTCGGTGGGCAGGACCTCCTTGAGGGCGCGCCAAGCCAGGTGGCCGTGACCCACCTCGCGGCGGCTGGTGCTGCCACTGCGCTTGACCTCGCCGGTGGCGAAGCCGGGGAAGTTGTAGTGCAGCAGGAAGCGACGCATGCCCTCGATGACGGCGCCGTCGATCTTCTGCTCGTCGAGCTTGGTGCCAAGGGTGCAGGTGCTGAGGGACTGGGTCTCGCCGCGGGTGAAGATGGCGCTACCGTGGGCCGAAGGCAGGTAGTCGGTCTCGCACCAGATGGGGCGAATCTCGTCGAGCTGACGGCCGTCGAGACGGGTGCGCTCGTTGAGCACCATGTCGCGCATGGCCTCGCGCTCGGTGTCGTGATAGTAACGGTCGATCATGAACTTGATCTCGTCGGTGAGAGTCTCCTCGGTATAGTTGGCATCGATGAACTCCTGTTTGATGGCGGCGAAGCCGTCCTCGCGCTGGTGCTTGTTGGCGATGCCCTGCTTGCTGAAGTCGTAGCACTTCTGGTAGACGGCGTCGCGCACACGCTGGCGCAGCTCCTCGTCGTTCACCTCGTGGCAATATTCGCGTTTCTCGGTCTTGCCGGCTTCGACGGTGAGTTCGTCGAGTACGCGGCACTGAATCTTGATGGCCTCGTGGGCGGCCTTGAGGGCGTTGAGCATCACCTCTTCGCCCACTTCCTTCATCTCGCCTTCCACCATCATGATGTTGTCGGCGGTGGCGGCCACGATGAGGTCGAGGTCGGCGCGCTCGATGTCCTCCATGGGGGTGTTGATGACATACTTGCCGTCGAGGTAGCTCACGCGCACCTCGCTGACGGGGCCGTTGAAGGGGATGTCGCTGACGGCGAGGGCCGAAGCGGCAGCCAGAGCTGCCAGCTGGTCGGGCATGGTGTCTTTATCGCCGCTGATGAGGGTGATGCTGACCTGCACCTCGGCGTGGAAATTGTCGGGGAAGAGGGGACGCAGGGCACGGTCGACCAGGCGGGCGATGAGGATCTCATGCTCCGAGGGACGGGCCTCGCGCTTGAAGAAACCGCCGGGGAAGCGACCCATGGCGGCGTATTTTTCCTGATAGTCAACGGTGAGGGGCATGAAGTCGACGTTCTCGCCCACCTCCTTCTTCGAGCAGACGGTGGCCAGAAGCATCGTGTCGTTCATGCGGACCACGGCAGCGCCGTCGGCCTGTTTGGCCAGCTTGCCGGTCTCGATTTCGATCATGCGGCCGTCGCCGAGGTCGAAACGCTTAGTGATGATGTGTTCGTTCATTTTGTTTTTTATTGTTTTCTATTACTTTACCGCAGCCTCGGGGACCGTCCCCGAGACCCATAAAAGTGTTAATATTCAAAGTTCTATCTCCATCGTCGGGCATCTAAAGACCGGCAAAAAGAAAGTGCAAAGATACAATAATTTTCTGATATACAGAAAATAAATTTAAAAACAGAATAAAAAAGGACCCCCCACAGACTGCGGGGGATCCCAACCATAACCAAATAAATATGAAAAACTTTTCTTGTTTGAGGACAACTTGGTGCGCGGTTATTTACGCAGGCCAAGCTGTTTGACAATGGTACGATAACGCTCGATATCGGTCTCTTTCAGATAGTCAAGCATCTTACGACGCTTACCAACGAGACCAACAAGAGCACGTTCACTCACCTGATCTTTCTTATGTTCCTTCATAAGCTCGGTGAGGTGTTGGATACGATATGTGAAAAGGGCTATCTGTCCTTCAGCACTACCAGTGTCTTTTGTGGATTTACCGTACTGGGCAAAAATCTCTTCTTTCTTTTCTTTTGTCAGATACATAACGTGTTACGTTGTTTTATTTCTCTTTTTTCGTTCTTGATTTCGACTGCAAAAATACACACTTTTTTTATTCTGGCAAAAAAAAATCGCCATATTTGCAACTTTTAACACTTATTAGGAATGTTCGAAGTACAAATATAGACCATTTTATATTGCCGCAGCTATTTTTGATGCCAGTTCCTTCAACTCATCGGACGTCATCTCCACATGATGAGCAAAATTGAGGTCGCCAGGATTGTTGAGGGGCATAAGATGAATATGCACATGAGGCACATCAATACCGACAACAGCCTCGCCAACTTTAACACAGGGGCAAACCTTCTTAAGTCCCTTAGCAACACGCTTGGCAAAAAGATGCAGTTCGGTGAACAGTTCGTCATCGAGGTCGAAGATATAGTCAACTTCTTTCTTAGGAATGCAGAGAACATGTCCCTTGACAACGGGATTGATGTCCAGGAAAGCAAAGCAATGCTCAGTTTCGGCCACTTTATAGCAGGGAATCTCTCCTGCGACTATCTTGCTGAATATAGTTGCCATATTATCTTTCTATTTTGGTAAGTTCAAAGGTCATCTTGCCTGCAGGCACATTCACCTCAACGATGTCGCCAACCTTATGACCAAGGAAAGCCGAAGCGAAGGGCGACGTAATGCTGATCTTGCCTTGCTTGAGGTTAGCCTCACTCTCTGGAACAATGGTATATTTCTGAACCATCTTGTTCTTAGTGTTGCGGATGGTGATGATCGAGAGTAGCAGTACTTTGGACGTGTCAATCTTGCTTTCATCGAGCAGACGTGCGTTGGCCACAAGCTCTTGAAGTTTAGAGATACGAGCCTCCAGGTGGCCCTGAGCTTCCTTAGCGGCATCATATTCTGCGTTCTCTGACAAGTCACCTTTGTCGCGAGCCTCGGCAATGGCAGCCGAAGCTGCAGGACGTTCAACAGCTATGAGGTGATGCAGTTCGTCTTTCAGTTTCTGAAGGCCATCTTCGCTGTAATATTTTATTTCTGCCATAACAATAGTATTGTTTTTTTGAGACGTTTAAAAAGTGGGAAAGGCTCGTGGAATAAGCCTTTCCCAAATTCGGAATATGTTTTTTGTCAAACTCTTAGAAGCGGAAGCTGGCGCCAATGGCATGAGTGCCTTTGAGCGGCGAAGCAGTGCGGTAAGAGTAGTCGATGGTTAAACCAATGTTGGAATCTTCTTTCTTGCTGAGTGGCACATCAACCGAGGCACCAGCGCAGATGCCACTGTTAGCCGTGGCCACATCGCCAGTGAGCAGGCCAGACTGGAAGACATAACCTGCACGAAGCTGCAGGATGTTCAGCAAACCATATTCAAGGCCGAGGGAGAAGTTGTCGCGCAAGAAGGCATTGGAGGTGAAACTACCAGCAACAGTGATGCGCTGTTCCCACTTCTCAAAGAGGAAGTCATAGGAAACACCGATGTTGAGGCAGGTGGGAAGCTCCATCTCTGCTGCACGAGTTTCAACAGTGAAGGTGTTACCGGCATGGTTAGTCATCGTGAGGGAATGACCTGTTCCGCCGAACTTCATCGAGGGACCCCAGTTCTTTAGAGAGATACCAAACTTCAACTCATCGTTCTCACCAGTCACGTACTGGATACCGGCATCGATTGCGAAACCGGAACCAGAAACATTGTCGGTAGACTCGGTGGCAAGCTTGAAGACAACACCGCCATGGATAGTATTGGTGAAACTATGGGCGTATGCCACATTGATATTCATATAGCTGGGAGCAAAGGTGCCATTGGTACCAGGCTCTGGGCTATCGAATGTAGTAACTTCAAGTTCACCAAAGCTGATTGCGGATACATAAACACCCAAAACACCTGCCTCAAAAACGCGGACACCAAGGCCAAAGGTGTTGATGGATGCACCGCTGCTTAGACCGCTCTTCCCTCCATAGAGAATAGTGTTGGTGTAAGCCACCTCGATGTTTTTTACGAAAGCCAGACCAGCAACATTGGAGAACATAGACTCGACGCCACGAATGTTGGCATAGTTAACACCACCCCAACCATTGCTGCGTGCCCATGGGTTAATGAGCAACTCGGATGCGCCAGCCGTTCCGCGGCGTTCGTCATTACCGGCCCATACCGATTGTACCGAAACGACCGACAGAATCGCAACTACTGCAAATATCTTTAATATATTCTTCATTTCTGTGATATTTTTAGAGGTTACTTACACATTTAGAATTGGTACGAATTGAGGTCGACCGGACGCATTGTGCCAAACCACTTAATCACGCGTTCGCCGATGCCAGGCACAGAGACGTGGATGAGATACATACCACCAGCAATGGGAATACCAGTATGATTGTGCAGATCCCAATCGGCAGTAGTACTGTTGACAGGCGTGGGACCTATAGCACGGACCAGTGTTCCATCAACGGTGTATATTCGGATGTAGCAGCCTTCCTTTTCGCCACTCTCATTAACACCAGTGGGCAGATTGATAATCCTAACCTTGGTCTCAAGCTGACTGGCGGTTTCATACTTTGAATAGCTGTAGTAGGGGTTGGGGACAACATTGATGAGGCCGAGCAACGAGTCTGCAAAACTCTTGGCGTCATTACCAGCAGTAGCCATATTCTCAAGAACAGCATCGCTTTCAGAGAGGCGGAACTGATAGGCAGGCATATTGTCGTTGATATTGGATTGACCACAACTAACGTTAGTCGTACCATTGTGCGACATATAGCGGCCATACGGTGCGCGCACATCGATGTCGATGGTCACATCGCAAGGTATACCATTGCTCTCAGATTCTGCATTGAGGGTTGGATTATCACCAGGATACTTGAAGGTGTAGCGGCTCGGGACAAGAGGCATATTGACCCATGCAACTGAGGAGTACAGCATGGCGATAGAGTCGCGTACAGAATGCTGCATAGAGCTCTCCGAAGCAGAGATACCATGATACAGTTTATAGAAACCAGCATCCTTCTTGACAAGGTTGAATACGTTATCGATGGAACTGAGCATCTTCATTGCCCAACGACCAGCGTCATACGACGGAGTACGGAATCTAACAATATTTCTGGAATTGTCGGCCTTTAGGTTGAAGAACGGCTGTGAACCAGCGTTCATCACGTAAATGAAGTGACGGCCACCCATGACATAGTTCTGGGTTCCATCCATCTCAGTATATACAGGATTCCAAAGCATGTCACGTCCGTTGTACTGTACATAGCGGGAATCCTCGCCGAACATAATGTTCAAACGTTCGCCAGTGACGGTGTTGATAGCGTAACCAGGGAACCAGCCCATACCTTCGGCGCTGATGTATGCGGGATTAGCCGGGTCGTTAACATCGGCAGCACCAGTATAAGCATAGTCTCCCTCGCCACCTATGAAGCGACCGAGTTTGTCAACAGAGGCGTGACGACGCGGACTGAACCTACGGGCATTACCTTCTGACTGAGTGTAGTCATCGCACATCTCAATAACAGGGCAACGGGTCCACTTGGTGGTATCTGACGTGAAGACGATACGAACACTGGGCAACTGTGTAAGGTCATTAAGGTTGAGAGACTGGTTGGTGAAGTTAGTCATCAACTGACGTTCCAACTCGTTACCACCGGCTTTCGTCTGGCTAAGATTGTACAAGCTGTCCTGAACTTTCTTGTCAGTCATATAATACGAATAATTGAAGCCCGGATGGAACGGCATGGTGGAGACAAGCGCATAAGGTGCCCACAGACCACCAACAACATCCTCGAAGATTTGATCCTTATCAATTGCTTCAGACTGCGGGTTTCCATTCTGAGCCTGATAGGTCTTAAAATAGTCTTCGTCGAGATAAGCCTCATTGATATTATATGGTGTAGTGCCAAGCTGGAAACTATTGTAGCTATTGGCGGCATACTGCGCACCAGAACGAATCCAGTTACGATAGAGATATGAATCGTTGTCTGCAATACCACTCAACCAACGGAGATTCTCATCGGCATATGACATACGGGAACCAAGCAGAGCGCCACTCTTGACAAAGCCCTGATAGTATAACGATGCACGGTTGTTGTTGTACGCGGGGTCAGTAAGGTCAGACGAAACAGCATCAGGGTTGAACAAGGTAACGGCAAGACCAAGCTCCAAGAAGAGTTGCTCATTGTAACGAGATATAGAGAAGTCGGATTCTACCATATCCTTATAAACCACTTCGCCACCTTCGTTGACGGGTATCTTACCACCATCGGCCGACACAATGCGCCAACGAGTGTTGTCATTGACACCGTCGTCAGCATTGTTGTTGGGGTTGCGGAATAAGATATTGTAGTTACCCGCATGAATCTTCAAAGGATCGATGACACGGACATTGATAGGTCCGAAGTTCTCCTCATACTGCGGATGGGCAATAATGCAGGGGTTCTCCATATGCGATTGGTCGGCCTGGGTGGTCACATTCGACACGAATACACCAGGTTCCTTGGCGGGGCTGTTGGGGGCACCCATAAGCTCGGCGATGGAATTCTCTGTAAGACGGAGTATAGAACTGCCATTGCCATAACCTTCTATACGGATAATGTTGGGGCACATGCCAAACTCAGACTGAGCAACCTTACCACCATCTTCAGCCAACGGGCTATGGGGAATGGCGGTAATCGGGGCAATACTACCACCGCGCTCATTCTTACGGCCTGCAAGGTAAGGCTCCTTCTGACCATCGAGGAATTCAGCATCTGTCTGAGAATACTCCTTGTAACGGTTCTGTGCATAAGCAATTGCCACAAAATAGTACTCGCGATTGTTGACAAGGCGGGTATTGGTACCTGCAGCAAACTGGTCGTTCTGCACACGGAACACATGCTGTATACCCTTATTAGCACCAGTAACCATTACCTCACCCGTAAGAAGACCCGTAGCAGTATTCGTTGTGAAGTTGGTTAGGGTACCGATAGGTAGAGCATGTGCCTCATCATAATAGTTTTCAAGGTCACACTGAGCCACAAGACGAGCCTTAGTCACGTCTCCGATATCAGCAATCGAAACCGAGGCATCTTTCAACTGATAGATCTGATAGCCTTCAAACTTGTAGCTACGGTCGTCATCGGAATAAGACTTCAACTCAGTCTTGGTAATAGGCATGGTAACCTGTTCAATCTCACCATTGGAATTCACAACTCTATACGTTGTATCCTTGATGGTTGTAACCATGTACGATTTGACAATAGAAGGATCAATTTCCGAGTATTTCTCACCGTAGTTGTTCGATTCCTTGTTCTCATAGGTGAGATACAGGATAACCTCATTGTTAAGTTCCTGGCAGGTGAGCGTGGGGGCATCAGGGCCATCAAGAACTTTAAAGCAATTCTCGAACAAAGCCTGACAAACATCGTCAATCTGACGAAGCAGGTCAACCGATGCACGAGGGCCGCCAGAAGAAGCCTGTGCGAAAGGAATACCGACAGTGATATAGTTCAATGCACCAGGTTTCAAAGTGAAGGGACCTGCAGACTGCATGAAACGGCGGTCGCCAGGCTGGTTGGGAGCGGTGAACTCAGTCCAGTCGTCTGCGTTTTCCTCCGGAACCACGCCATTGGTACCCCAATGCCACGGGTCACTGTCGCCAGGGAACATGAAGTCGCACTCGACATTGCCAGAAAGGGCATTGCCGCCGAACTTCATGCGCGAGTTATCGTTCCAATATCCACGCAGATAGTTATAATAGTCGGTAGCCTTACGGGGCTCACAGTTGATACCGGAGGTTGAATTGTTATAATACACGAAGCGGCGCATACCGAAACGTTCGTCATCAACAATGTTGTTACCAAAGTTCACACCGTTGATTGCGCAGTTACCGGTAAAGTCGCCAGGAACGAAATACCAACTCATGGGATCCAGAGCAAAGAAAATATCAGCATCGTCCGACAGACCTATAGTATCATAGCAAGGCTGACCAGTCACAGGATGGGTGATCTTGTATTTCTCCAACTGCGACTTCAGAGGCTGATTGGAACTATTAAGGATATAAGCAATATTAATCTTGGGATTATCCTTACCGTCAGGATCCATGTACGGGCCCTGGAAGAAGTCGATACCGACTGCCGGGGGATTGCCGGAATAGCTACCGGCACCCGAAGCATCGTTATCGTTACCATTGTAGCAGTAGCCAAGACCGCGGCGAACATCGCAACCCACATAGTCGTCATATGCATTACCAAGATCCGGGTCAACCCACTGGCTGAAGTAAGTCTCACGGAGTTCATAAGTCGAACGGTTGATAATCTCATACGAATAGAAGGTCATATTGTTGATCTCGTCGTTGGTGGCGAAAGCAAAAGCCTGGGCACGAATTTCGAGGCCTATAGGCTGTCCGCCCGACTCGGTATGGGTGTTACCCATATCATTGAAGATCCACCAAATAGTCTGGTCTCCCTTGAGCACTTGATCCGAAAGAATACCACCGTGAACGATGTTTGCCTCTGTCTCCATTGTGGGGAGGGTCACGTATAACTCACCGGGGGCCAGATTGGCTTTAAGAGTCTTGGGGCACAATTTATTCTCGAAATCATAATAAGGATAGTCACCATTGCGGGGATTGTACTCCAAGTCACCGTCGGCATCATAGAAAGGAGCCAAGAAACTCGACAAGTCGTCGCCATCACCCTTGGCAGGCCAGTTAAGAATAGCATCGGTGAACACATTCTCTGGGGGATTGTCGCCTCTCAGTGTGACAGTGTGCTCCTCTTCGTCATATTCGAAATACGACTTAAGATCGAGAACCTCAGCCTTGGTGATAATCCAGTGCTTGTCATATGCATTGCATATGGGCAGGTCTACCGAAGCCGTTCCGTTAATTTTCAGGGGACCGGGCCAATAGTCGTCACCCTCCGAACCGAAACGGAGAGCGGCAAGACGCAACTGGTCGTTGACGTCAGTACCACCAATCCACAGTGCAGCGCAGTACAGAGGACTGGTATTGCTGTTCTTCGGGATATGATACTGCGTCACACTGCCGTCGTACCACATATTGCCATAGCCGTTAATCAAGGCACGCACATTGTTGATATTCAACTCAGCTGTGCTCTGCGCACGCTTACAGACGGCAGCCTTGGTCTGAACAGCGGCATTCTTCGTGTTGGTCTTCTTGCACTCGGTGCACTCGCGGGCCATCACAGACCCGGAGACCGTGGCGAGCAACAAGGACACCACTACAATTTTGCTGTATATACTTTTCATCTTCATAATTATTTATCGCGTTAAGATTAGAAGTTATAGGAGAGAGACAGTCTGATAGTACGAGGGCTGGAATAGTTCCAGTAGGAGTTGTTAAGGTAAATTCCGTAGAATTCGCGGTAGGCGTCAGGATTCAACTGGCTGTTGATGTTCTGCTGCGACTCGGGGTCGGTCAGGTAGCCGTTGTCCTCGGGGTTACCAGTGACGGAGAACACTCCCGTAACGTTACGGATATTGAAGAGGTTGTTGATCGTGACAGCGGTAGTGATGTAGGTGTCACGCTTGCCAACCTTGACGGGCCAAACTTTGTCGACAACAACATTAAAGTAGAAGCCCCAAGGCAGACGGGCACCACGGTAACCACCAACGATGGTCTGCTGGGCATTGGAGAATGCACGGGTGTAAGGACGACCCGACTGGGCAACGGCCATGAAGTTAATACCGAAGTTCTCCAGCAGTTTCACCTCTTTCTTACGTTTCTCACCAGTTTCCTTGTCAGTAACAACGCGAGTGATGGTCGGACCATTGTACTTGGCACCGCTGGCGTAGCGGAAGTCAACGTTGGCCTTGAACTCGTGGCGACGGTCGTCGCTGATGGGGTTGAGCATCTTCAATGTGGTATAACCTTCCTTGATAAGCTCGGTCATCGTAGTCGACGAAAGGCCGGTACCCTCAGCATACTGGAGGGTATAGTTGGCATTGATACGGATATTCTTGGTCTGACGGAGGTCATACGACAAGGTGAGACCCTTGATGGTCTTGAAGTCCTTGTTGTCGTAGCTGTAGTAGTTGTTGTTGGGGTCGGCACCGGCATACTGGACCAACTGGATAAGGTCACGCGTCTCCTTGTAGTATGCAGATGCGCTGACAGCCGACGACTGGTTGAGAGCCTGCTGGAAGCCCAACTCATAGTTGGTAATACGTTCGGGCTTCAAGTTGGGATTGCTGATTGTTGAAATCTGGCTCATGTAGAGGTAGCTAAGATAACTGGCTTCCCATCCCGAAGAAGGACGACGGGCAATAATGTCGTAGCTCGCTTTGAACTGCGACTTGTCGCCAATGGGGAAGGAGAATGCGATACGGGGCATAGCCACAATCTGCGGTTTGTAGCGCTCGAACACACCATCCACATGGACGGTACCGTCGGCGACAGACTTCTGACCGGCAGCGGTACGATAAGGTGTGGGTTTACCGGAAATACCGCTGACATTGTTAGGAGATGCAACCTCGACACCACTGGCATCATACCACTTGCCAGTAGCATCACGGTAACCCTTGATGGTGGGAGTGAAAGGATTGCTCTCATCCGGCACAAAGTCGACATAAGGCACCCAGTCATCACCAGCGCCGGAATAGATGGCATTGGTCGACATAACGTTGCCACTGTTAATTTTCTCACGCAGCTGGCCCACAGTGTACGATTCATACAACAGATAGGGGTCCTTCATTACATACTGGTTACCGTCGAAGTAGTCGACACGGACACCGACGTTGAAGATAAGATCCTGGAAGTAGAACTTATCCTGGATATAACCAGCCATGTAGATGGGCGAGAACGAAGGCAGGTACTGATATTTGCTGTCACCAGGGTTGAAGAACTCCTCGAGCGACCAGTTGGCACCGTTGTATCTCTTACCGGTATGGTCGTAACCACTGAAAGAGACATAAGGCACACCGCTGTTGAACAGCTCATTGGCCGAGAACATATTCAGACCGCCAGCGGCGACAAAGTCTTCGGGCATATAGCGGTCGATATCCATCCATGTACGCTCGTCAATGGCCTCACCTTTACCCATCAGGTAACTACGGAAAGCGGCATCGAACGGAGTCTGCTGTTCTGCATTGAGCAGACGGTTGTAGTCCACATAAAGGTACGAACCTTCCGAACGATATATCGGGTTCTCTTTATCCAACTGCGAGATATGGCGGTTGGCATTCTGACGCATAAGGTTCCAGAGACCGTGAGCATTCAACGAATATGACGACTCCCACATCTGGTCATACTGGAAACCAATCTCGATTTCATGACCGAGCACATCGGCCGAAGCCTTGGCCTGTAAATAGAGGTAATCGTTGTTGGCCATGCTGATGCTGGTACCCTGCACACCGACGTTTGAAAGCAAGCCGTAGATGTTCGAGGGGCTGTCACCGTTATAGAGGCCCTTGAACTGGCGGATGTAGTCTATCGTGGTCAAAGCGCCACGGATATCACGGAATTCGTCGCTGGTGAACAACTGCTCGTTGTAGTTGGCGAGAATCCAGTTGGGGGTATTAGAACCACTGCCGGGTACATACTCGACAACATCAATCCAGTCGTTCTGCACAAGCGCATTCTGGGTGACACCCATATAATCTATCGTCCTCTGCTCATAGCTACGTTCCTTGTTCGTGATGAATTTACCAATATAACCATATTTGAACACATCATCCAGACTGCTACCGAAATTCTCATTATAAGCCTTTGCACTATAGTTGTTATACATACCGGTGATGTTGTACATCACGTTCTTGATGGGCGACGAAGCCTTTGCCTCATCCTCATTCGATGCTTCTGCATCACGGAAACGTTGCGTGAAGTCGACTGTCAAGACCATGTTACGGCTCTCGGTGACCGAGGAGCCGGAATTGGTCATGTTCAACGGCGAAATGCTGTTGCTGGGCGAATGCACGGCACTGAACTCACCGGTGAGGGTCAAAGTGGCATAGTCCGAAAAGCGGAAATCCAAAGCTCCCTCAAGACCGACACTGTAATAGTGCAGGTTGGGCACGCGCGAAGCGTCACCACTGAAGTCCTTCTTGGTGGGCATCGTAATCTCATGGAAGTCACTGCCTCTCAGCTGCGTCTCGGCAGCATAGTTGATGGAGTAACTCTGCGGATCATATGCCAACGGTCTCTGTTCCAACTGCTGCACCTTGGCGTCGTCGACCACAAGGTAGCGATAGCCTCTGGGACGGTAGAAACTGTTGTGACGATAGTTGGCCTGACCGGTAAGACGGAAGCCAACGAGCGTACGCTCCAACGAGGAGCCATCCTCATTCTTGATATTCTTCTTGATAACGGGACCCGTCAAATAGACAACGAGAGTGTTGAGCAGACGATAGTCCAGATAGCCCTCCCAACGCACCAAGCCTTTGAACTGGCTGGTCGGCGGTTTGAGGGTGATAATCTGCGTACCACCGATAGCCTCACCGATGCTGGCGGGCGTACCACCGAGAATAACCTGAATCTCAGCGATAGCATCCTTAGGCACCGAGACGCCGGTACGTTTACGGACGTTACCCTGCATGGTGACCATGTTGTCCTCACCACGGGCCGAACCCGAACCACCGTCATCGTAGCCCACGCCACCGACAGCGGCGACGATGCTCTCGACCGAGTTACCCGGCATACGGGCAATATCATCGCTCGAGATACGGGAACCCGACTCAGGTGTACCGATTTCGATAACGGGCACCTTCTCTTCCACAATCTCGACAGCTTCGAGCACAGTGGCCGAGGGGTTAAGTTCGACGTCCACAACGGTGAAACCCGAAGCGGTAACGTTGATACCAGTGCGGACATAAGTGGCATAACCCACGAACTTCACTTCGAGGTCATACTTGCCGACGGGGAGCGGCTTGATGGTGAAGATACCATCAAAGTCGGTAACACCGACAAGCACCTGTTTGCCATCTTGCTTGGCGATAACATTGACGAAAGGCATAGGTTCCTTCGATTTGGCATCGGTGACCGTACCCTTCATCGTGCCTTGTGCCAGGGCAGTCATCTCTGCCAGCAGCAAGAGTCCGAATGTCAATAGTACTTTTCTAAACATTCTCATTGCGTTTACATATTGATTATTTTAATTTTCATTAGATGTATATTTGTTCGTCAAAACAGTTTGATAGATGATGGCTCTACGCAAATCGAACGCCGGGGCCGCGGATTCCTCCACAGGGGCCACCACAACCTGGTCGACATGGTCCACCTCGGCCTGCGGAGCCTCATATGTAAAATAGGGCTCCGGCTCGGGGGCAACTTCTTCAGCCTCGGTATCACCGAAGTTGAAGAAGTCGTCCTCCTGATCATCGCTCTCACCGCTGTCACCGTATGCATCTTGCATATCGTTGGCTGCAGCCTGGGCTACCTTCTTGCGCGCCGCAAGCGACGGTACAAAGGTGATCAACACAAGTGCTATGATCCAAAGCCAATTCATCAATTACTTTCTATACTGTTCTGACTACAATACAATCTTTATGCAATCTCCTTGACCTCTTCGGTTTTCTTCTTGCCCGAGATCTCATACACCACGGCACTTGCTATGCCGAGCGACGAGAAGACACCGACCAACAGGCCGACCAACAGGGCGAAGATGAATCCACGGATAACCTCACCGCCGAAGATGAACATCATGAGCAAGGTAACGAAGGTGGTACCCGACGTGTTGACCGTACGGGCCAAAGTGGAGTTGATAGCGTCGTTGATATGGGCGCGTAAGGTGCGCTTGGGATACAGTTTGCGATACTCACGCACACGGTCGAAGATAACCACCGTGGCATTGATGGAGTAACCGATAACCGTCAGCACTGCCGATATGAAATACTGGTCAACCTCGAGGTTGAAAGGCAGCAGGCCATGGAGCAGCGAGAAGACGCCGATAACCAATATGGTATCGTGGGTCAGGGCTGCCACCGAACCTATACCGAAGCGCCAGCTGCGGAAACGCAGACCGATATATGCGAACATCACAAGCAGACCACCGAGCACAGCCCAGATGGAGTGCACCAGATTGTCGTGGGCAACGCCCTTGCCGAACTGGTCGGCCTGTATAATACCCAGAGGATTGGTCTCTGTCGACTTGAACTCCTCTATTGAGACGGGCTGCTTGAAGAGATCCTTGGTGCCGGCATACAGCTTCTCCACAATCTCGTTCTTTACAGCGTCGTTATCCTCTTCAGCTTTGTATTTGGTCGTGATCTTCAACTGGTTGTTGCGACCGTAGGTCTTCACCTCGGGAGCCTCGCCGAACTGTTCGCGCAGGTCACCGGCCACCTCGACGGCATTGACAGGCTGGTCGAAGCGCACCACATAGGTACGGCCACCGGTGAAATCGATACCGAAGCTCAGACCCTTGAAGGAGAAGCTGGCAATGCAGATAACGATGGCGGCGCCGGCGATAATGTAGAACACTTTGCGCTTGCCAAGGAAGTCGAAATGCACGTCGCGCAGGAAGTTCTCCGAGAAGGGGAACGAGAAGGTCATGTTGCGCTTGTGCTGCAGGTTGCTGTCAATGATGAGGCGGGTGATGAAGATAGAAGTGAAGAGCGAGGTGACAATACCGATGCAGAGTGTCACAGCGAAGCCCTGGACGGCACCCGAACCGAACATGATGAGCACCAGACCAAGGAGGAAGGTGGTCACCTGTCCGTCGATAATGGCCGAATAAGCATTCTTGAAACCGTTCTCCACGGCGTTGGACAGACTCGACCCGGCGCGCAGCTCTTCTTTGATACGCTCATATATGATAACGTTACCATCGACAGCCATAGCCATCGTAAGCACGATACCGGCGATACCGGGCAACGTGAGCACGGCACCTATCGAGGCGAGCACTCCTATAAGAAGGAATACATTAGTAATAAGTGCAGCAACCGACACCCAACCGGCACGGTTGTAGAATATCACCATGTAGATGAGCACCACGATAAAGGCGAGGATGAACGAGATGAGACCGTTGCGGATGGACTCCTGACCGAGCGAGGGACCCACCACGGCTTCCTGCACGATGACAACAGGAGCCTCAAGGCGACCGCTCTTCAGAATGTTGGCAAGGTCCTTGGCCTCTTCGAGGGTGAAGTTACCGGTAATGGAGGAACGGCCACCGGCAATCTCGCCATTGACACGCGGGGCGGAATACACTTGGTCGTCGAGCACGATGGCCACGCAACTGCCAACATTGGCACCGGTGAGTTTCTTCCACTCGTTGGCACCATAGGCATCCATGGTCATGGATATCTCGTTGCCACCGATATTCGAGAAGTCCTGTCGGGCATCGGTAACATACTTACCGCTCAACTGCGAAGAACCGTCACGGCTGGTAATCTTGATGGCATAGAGAACATAGTTGTCGCCAAAATCCTTCTCGGGTTTAGCCGACCACAGGAATTTGACCGAACGGGTGTCGAACACCTTCTTGGCAGCTGCCGTAGCCAACATGTCGTTGATGGCTGCGAGATCCTTGCCGGCGGCAATACCGACAATGGGAGTGCCGGGCACAGGCTGGCCGCTTCTGTCAACATAGGGGCTCAGCAGGTTAAAGAGGGGGTTCTCCTTGGCAAAGGCGGCACGGTCACCGGCACTGGCAACGCTACCGGCATTGTCGGCAGACAGTTTGTCAACCAAGGCGTCGACACTGTCGACAGCCTCAGCCACTTCTGCCTCTTCGGCAACCTCGGTCTCCTCGGCAGTATTGCTGATAGAGGCAAGGTACGAATTAGCGTCGAACAGATACTTCATAGCCTCAGGGTTGTCGTAGCAGAGCCAGAAGTCAAGCTGTGCAGTACCCTGCAGGAGTTTGCGGACGCGCTCGGGATCTTTCACACCGGGCAGCTCGACAAGGATACGCTCCGATGCGGGAAGTTTCTGTATGGTGGGCTGGGCCACGCCGAACTTGTCGATACGGCGGCTCAACACCTGGTAGGCCTGGTCATAGGCACCGGAAGCACGGTCGCGGACAATCTTGTAGACCTTGTCGTTGGGAGTTCCCAGCGAGATACTGTCACGCAACTGATTGCCGAAATAGGAAGCGAGCGAGACATCGGGGTCAAGCTCGGTAATGGCGTTGTAGAACAACGATACGAAGTCACGGTTTGTAGTGTTCTTCTGACGGCTCAGGGCGAGGTCAATGGCGTGGTTGAAAAGGGTGTCCGACGTATTATCGGCAAGAGCACGAACAACATCGACAGTGGAAACCTCGAGCATAACATTCATACCGCCCTTAAGGTCAAGGCCGAGGTTGATTTCACGAGCCTGGCACTGACGATAGGTGAATCCGAGGTAAACCTTCTGGTCGGCCAGCGAATCGAGGTAGTGGCTCTCATACACGTTGCGGAGCGAATCCTCGATGTCTTTTGCCACAAGAGCGTCGGTAGTGCGATTGGAAACGATTTGCTTCGCTTGGTCAGTTGAAACGTAAGCTTCGGCAGCCTTCTTTGCTTTGCGCTGAACGCTTGTTGTTGCAAACGTAAACGACAACTGGAACAAACATACCAGCGCGAAAGCCCATGCTAAAAATCTGATAAGTCCTTTATTCTGCATAGTTTATGTATAAATTTTGTATTTTATTATATTCACTTTGAATGTGCAAAAATAATAAATTTTATTGACATAGCAACGAAAATTTAAAAAAAACATGTATTTTTGCACAAAAATTAAAGAAACACAGCCAGATATGGAAGTCCCCAAAAAACTAACGCTCAAAGACCTTCCCGACGAGGACAAACCACGCGAGAAACTGATGTCTCAAGGCAAGAAGCAACTGTCTACTGCCGAACTGATTGCAATCCTTCTGCGCACCGGTGTGCAAGGCAAGAGCGCCATAGCCATGGCCCAGGAGGTTCTAGCCTCGGCAGGCAACAGTCTGACAGCCCTTTCGCAGGCCGACGCCCAACACTTCAAAAGCATACACGGTATGGCTTTGGCCAAAACAGCCACCCTCATGGCAGCCCTCGAATTGGGGTGGCGTATGCAGAGCGAGCTGGCCGCCGAACACAAAGTGGTGATCGAAAACAGCACCGGGCTATACAACTACCTGCTGCCCGCACTGGTCGACCTCGACCACGAAGAATTCTGGGCCGTGTACCTGAACAACTCACACAAAATACTTGGACGCCAGCGCATTTCCATGGGTGGCCAAAGCGACACCAATGTCGACCTTCGCATCCTCTTCCGCGGGGCTTTGGAGCATAAGGCCACCATCATCTCGGTGGCACACAACCATCCCTCCGGCTCGTTGCGCCCTAGCAGTGCCGACAAGGCACTTACCCGCCGCATCTGCGAAGCAGGCAACCTATTAGGAATCAAACTCGAAGAACATCTGATCATAGCCATCGGCCTCGACGGAAGGCCCGACTACTTCAGTTTCCATGACAACGGTCTCGTCTAGCGGGCAATGGCTACTTCCACGCTCACCGAGTCCATCTGTCCGCCCAGTGGCGGATTCAACTTATACACCTTCACCCTAACATTCTCCACGGCAGCAAATTGCGCCATCACAGCATCCCCCACCCTGCGGGCCACATTCTCCAGCAGGTTCGACGGCTTTTCCATCTCGGATTTCACCACCTGATAAACATCCAGGTAACTCACCGTATCCCCTATGTTATCAGACACCTCTGCCCGCGAAGTGTCGGTCGTAAATGTCAGGTCGACACGGAAATGGGTGCCTATGGCTCGCTCCTGCTCGAAACAGCCGTGATGAGCATAAAAACGCATCCCGTTTATGTCAATCCTACCCATAAATCACCATTCACTATTCACTATTCACCATTCACTATTCACCATTCACTATTCACCATTCACTAAATGATATTGTCAAACTGGTGCAGGAAGCGTAGGTCGTTCTCGAAATACAGGCGCAAGTCACGTATCTGATACTTCAGCATGGCCATACGTTCCACGCCCATACCGAGGGCAAAACCGCTGTATTCCTTGCTGTCTATGCCACAAGCCTCCAGCACGTTGGGGTCCACCATACCGCAACCCAGGATCTCCAACCACCCGGTACCCTTGCAGATGTTGCAGCCCTTGCCGCCACATATATTGCACGAGATATCCATCTCGGCACTGGGCTCGGTAAACGGGAAGTAGCTGGGGCGCAGACGTATCTGGGTCTGTTCGCCGAACATCTCCTTGGCAAAATATAGCAGTGTCTGCTTCAGGTCGGCAAAGGTCACTTTCTTGTCCACATACAGAGCCTCCACCTGGTGGAAGATACAATGTGCGCGGGCACTGATAGCCTCGTTGCGGAACACACGGCCCGGGGCAATAATGCGGATGGGGGGCTTGTGGGTCTCCATCACACGCACCTGCACCGACGATGTGTGGGTCCGCAATGCTATGTCCGTCTTGCCCTCCTCTTTCTGTACGAAGAAGGTATCCTGCATATCGCGTGCCGGATGGTCGGGCGGGAAATTGAGTGCCGAGAAGAGGTGCCAGTCGTCCTCTATCTCCACGCTCTCTTCCACTGTGAAGCCTATGCGTGCGAATATCTCGGCAATCTCGTTCATAGTCACCGACAGCACATGACGCGAACCGCGTTGGCTGAAATCGGCCGGCATGGTGAGGTCGTGGGTGTCGTTCAGCTCGGCCGACTGCTCCACGAAGTTCTTCCATTCCTCAATCTTGGCCTGTGCGGCAGTCTTCAACTGGTTAAGTGCCACGCCCATCTCCTTCTTCTGGTCGTTGGGCAGACTCTTGAACTGCTCAAAGAGGTCGGCCAATATTCCCTTGCGGCCCAAGAAACGGACACGGAACTGCTCCACGCCGGCGGCACGGTCTTTAAAGTCCTCTATACGTGCAGCCTTAATCTCTTCAATATATTGTGCTATCTGGCTTTTCATAATATCTATGTCCTTGTTATTTTTCTATTTTCACCTTCAGAATCTTGACATCCTTCACCGGGCGGTCCATACGGTCGCATTCCACGGCGGCGATCCTGTCCACGACCTCCAGACCTTTCACCACCTCGCCGAACACGGTATACTCGCCGTCGAGGTGCGGCGTGCCGCCCACGGTGGTGTACACCCTGCGCTGCTCGGCAGTGAACTTCTTGCCGAAGCGGACCTCCATCATGTCGAGGGTCTTGTTGTCCCACACATTGCCTTGGACAATATAGAACTGCGATGCCGACGACTCCTTCCTTGGGTTCACGTCATCGCCTTGGCGGGCAGCGCACAGGGCGCCCTTCTTGTGGATATGGTTGGCACGGAACTCGGCGGGCACCGTGTAGCCAAGAGTGCCGTCACCCAGCGGCTGGCCGGGTTTGGCATCGCGCGACTTGGGGTCGCCGCCCTGAATCATGAAATTCCTTATCACACGGTGGAAAAGCAGGCCGTTATAGGTGCCCTCCTTGACCAATTTCACAAAGTTGTCGCGGTGTTTAGGTGTGTCGTTATAGAGCAAAAGCACTATATCGCCCTCGCTGGTGCTCATATGCACAGTCACGCCATCACGTTTCGCACCGTCATGTTTGTCAGCCGTTTGTGCCAACAACATCGTTGCCGCCAACAAAAAAAATGCAAGAAAAGTGAACTTTTTCATCCTATCTCAATTATTTTTACTAATTTTGCAACTGCAAAAGTAAGAATAAAAACAGACATAAAGCGACAAAAAAACATACTTTTATGAACAAAAAACACATCCTGTTCCCTGCACTGCTGTTTTTCAGCCTCTTAACAGCACCCATTTTTTCGTCTTGCGACAAGGACACCAACTGCTATTTGGATGTTCTGGTGGTCGAAGAAGGCACGCGTACGCCCGTTTCGAACGTAAAAATCGAGATTACACAGGAGACCGGCGACATCCACGACGAAGGTGAGACCGACATCAAAGGAAAGTATTCCACCCACTTCCCTGCCCCCGCCATCCTCACCGTCAACGCAAGACTCCTCGCCGATGTCGAGAACAACGGCTACCGCATCGGCAGCACCACCGTGCGCACCGCCGACGGCGAGACTGTCACAGCCATCGTCACCCTGTCGTCCGACATATTTTACAAATAGCCAAACATCATAGACCATGATATTTAAGCCCACCGGCCAAGACCTCGCACAGCTCGAAGGTCTTGGTCTTACCATTGAACGTGTCCAGACACAGATCGACAACTTCCGCGAAGGCTTTCCCAAAAGCCACCTCGACGCCCCAGCCACCCCCGCCAACGGCGGCATACGCGTGCTCGACGACAAGGAGATCACACGCTACGAGCGTCAATACCGCACCCTCGGACGCGACAAGAAACTGCTGAAATTCGTCCCCGCCTCAGGCGCTGCTACGCGCATGTTCAAAGACCTCTATGCCTTCGCCTCCACCTACTACGGTGTGGCTGCCAACTTCGACAAGGAGTTCCCCGAGGTCAAGCTCTTCCTCGAAAACATACGCTCCTTCGCCTTCTGGAACGACCTCAAGGCCTGCATGGCCGCTGCCGACCTCGACATCGAGGACTACCTCCAGCGCGGCGACTACAGCACCATCATCAACTTCCTCCTCAAGGAGCAGTACCTCGGCTATGGCAGCCTGCCCAAAGGGCTGCTCAAATTCCACCGCTACGGCGAGGTGCAGCGCACACCCATCGAGGAGCATATCGTCGAGGGTGCCCTCTACGCACGCAACGCCGACGGCACCGTGAACCTCCATTTCACCATCTCGCCCGAACACCGTGCCGCTTTCCGCCGCAAGGTCGCCGAGGTGAAGCACTACTATGAGTCCACCTTCGGCATCAAGCTCAAAATCACCTTCTCCGAGCAGAAACACTACACCGACATCATTGCCGTCGACGAGCAGAACAACCCCGTGCGCGACGACGACGGCCGCCTCGTCTTCCGCCCCGGCGGCCACGGCGCCCTGATAGAAAACCTCAACGAGCAGCACGCCGACCTCATCTTCATCAAGAACATCGACAATGTGGTGCCCGACTGGATGAAGCACACCACCGTCATCTACAAGCAGGTCCTCGCCGGCATGCTCCTCGAACTCAAGGCCAAGGTCGACGACGCCATGCGCACCCTCGACGCCCGTCCCGACGACAAGACCGTCAGCAAGCTGGCCGCCTTCGCCGCCAAGGAACTCAACATCGCCGTCCCCGACGGCTGCACCGCCCGCCAGCTCCACGACCTCCTCAACCGGCCCATGCGCATCTGCGGCATGGTCAAGAACCTCGGCGAGCCTGGCGGCGGTCCCTTCTACACCATCGACACCCGCGGCCGCCGCTCGCTCCAGATCGTCGAGTCCGCCCAGGTCAACCACAACGACCCGCAGCAGGAAGCACTCTTCCAAGGCTCCACCCACTTCAACCCCGTCGACCTCGTCTGCTGCACCCGCAACTACCGTGGCCGCTACTTCGACCTCCGCCGCTATGTCGACCCCAAGACCGGCTTCATCAGCAAGAAAACCAAAGGGGCCGTCACCCTCAAGTCGCAGGAGCTGCCGGGCCTCTGGAACGGCGCCATGGCCGACTGGATCACCCTCTTCGTCGAGGTCCCCGTGGCCACCTTCAACCCCGTCAAGACCGTCAACGACCTATTAAGAAAAGAGCACCGCGAAGGCTGAGCGGAGAGGGAACTCGTTCACTATCCCGAAGCGCAGCGGGGAAGACGCAGTCACCACCGCGAAGGCTGAGCGGAGAGGGAACTCGTTCACTATCCCGAAGCGTAGCGGGGAAGACGTAGTCACCACCGCGAAGGCTGAGATAAATCGCCTTGCCGCTGACGCGGCAGAAATCTAGTAAATCTAGTAAATTATTGCGCTTCGCGTAATGGTTTGCTTCTTACCGCCGCAGGCGGAAAAAATTTATAAGATTTACAAGATTCCGCGAGCCGAAGGCGTGCAGGCGAAACAAGAAAAAAGCCCTTGAAATGTTAAAATTTGGGGGCTTTTGTCACATTTCGACAAAAAAATGGTACTCTATTATATAGAGGCACACACTTCCTCATGCCGAAGACCGACATACACACCGCCGACAGCACCGTCGACATGCTGCTGCGCCACCGACACTTCATCTGGTGGCTCTGCCTGCGTCATGCCCTTGGCGAGGTGGCCTATGGCGGCGACCTGGTGCAGGAGGTCTTCGCCGTGCTGAGCCGCTGCCACCCGCAGCTGCCGCCCGACGCCAGCCCCAGGGTGGAGCGTGCATGGCTACGCACAGCCACACGCAATGTGCTCAACCATCTGAGCCGACGTCCTGTGGTACCCACAGTGCCTCTGACCGCAAAACACGACCATGCCGAGGACGACGGCTACCGCCGTCGGCACGAGCTGGTCGACGAACTGGCCGCCTACCTCGACGACGACGAACACCAGCTGCTGCAGCTCCACCTCGACGGTTTCTCCAACGACGAGATAGCCATCATCCTCGGCATCAAGGCCGACGCCGTGCGCCAGCGCATGCACCGCATCGTCGGCAAGATGCGCGCCACATACGAAAAACTTTATAACACCCACATACAATGAACGAGCAAGAAATCACCCTCCTCCTCGAGAGCCTGCGTCGGCAGCAGCCGCGACCGGCCGACTCGCGTCTGCTCGATGCCATCGGCGGCTACCGCCGCTGGGGTCGCAGCGTAAGGCGCTGGCGCGCCCTCGCCGCCATCCTCGCGCTGGCCGGCATCACAGCGACCACCGCGGTCATCGTGCCCCAGCCGCGCTACGCATTTGTTGAAGGCTCCACGTCGGCCACCGTCGCCTGCCAGCATGTAGACTTAATACTCGCCAAAGCATGAAACGCCGCATCCTTCCCTTCTGTCTCGCAACCCTGCTGTGCGTCGCCGCCGTGGTGGTATGGAAATACCGCGCAACAATATTCCGCAACGGCGACGTCAGCGAGCTATACCTCCGCTATGCCGACACAGAGGGAATCGATGCCACCTTCATCAAAGACTTCCATGTCAACGACACCGTCTACGTCGACGTCACACTGCTGCAGGCTACAGACTCCGCAGGGTGGGAGATGCTCATATCCGACTTTATGATTAGACGGGAGTCCCTTACTGGCAGTTCCAATCATGTATTTTTCCGTTTGGCAAAGAAAGGACATTCCGACAGACAAATAGACACTGTGGCAGGAAACAACGACTTAATAGTAACTGACGATGGAATACAGACAATCAGCATATTCCATTTAAACAACAAAACAAATTCCCGTTCAATAATAACCAAAAACACAAAAAAGTTAAACCCAAATTTAAAACAATGAAGTCATGAAGAAAAATTTCATCACACTTTTTGCTCTACTGAGCATGATGGCCGTTTCGTGCCAAAAGGAAAACTTTACTGAATTAGTACCTATGGATGCCAGCGATGTCACAAACTTTTCTTTGAGCTACACCATTGACGGGGCCTCCCACCACACTGTTTTCCATAGCAATGCCGAGCGTCTTGCTTTCATTCGGCGTCTAGTGGCGCTTGCCGGAGAAGGATACAACATCAGCATTGCCGACGGCAACACCACCATCACTCGCACCTCAAAGGAAAAGGTTACCTTTACAACAACATCTCCAGAGGAAGCTGCTTCTTGGGCAGACAAAATGATACAACAAGGATACGAGGTCGAGATTATTTTTGACGAAGAAACAGGGACTTATACCTGCATAGCCGTCAAGTGAATAATCAAAAAAGGATGGTGCCCTTGCAGGGAGAGCCAAAACACATAACAATAAGAAAGCTCTTCCTTGCCTACAGGCACCACCTTCGCAGAGCAACCAACTCCGCACAATATCAACGTCATATCGTTATTATTGTGCAGCAGGTGTGTCGGTAAAACAACAATGACAAACCAACAAAAAACAACACCATGAAAAAAGCATTAATATTTATATCAATAGTGTTCATCCCTCTTTTCCATATTCATAGCCAAGAGAGAACAGACCAGTTGTATGCCATGTATAGTGAGAATTCAATTATTCGTGAATTGAGTCAAACAAAGTGGGTGGTGTATAGCGAGCTTGACAGTCCGTCATTCTCTGTTGTGGAGGATGGTAACCCCCTCGTGGATTTTATTTTCCTACCTAAAGAGTTTAAATCAGTTTCTGACTTTACAATTTTAGACAATCATGTATATTTCTGCGGTATGCTACATAGTGGAGTGCCGGTGATGGGCAAGTTTTTCTTATATGCCTTCCCAAGTACCACGATACACTATAGTGAGATAACGGGTGTCGATACTCTGACTGCAATTAAAGTCTGGGACACCTATTTATTTCCTCCCAAAAGTACGACAATTCATGTATTAATGCTGGGTAAAAAAAACAACACGGGTATCTTTGTTGATGCCATGTCGGTTATAAGTGGGGGCTGGAATACCTGTTACATCACATTGCGTACAAAAGATGGCCACACCGTGTTTCACGATGATATCGACCTGCTCGACAAATATGCTGTTTTGGCATCGCACAATTCAGAGCAACAATCTCCAGAGACCCCATCTCCGTCTACATATGGAACGGGTTACGTTTGGTATATAAAAAAACCGACTCCCCCATATGTCCATTTTTTGACATTTCAAGAATATTTTTCCATACCATACGTAGAACCCACAAAGCAGCTTAGACTCACTGCATGTGAGGGCAACGCCTGCGTTGCAGCCGCCTTGGCATACAAAGAAATTGATAATTCCCTTTCTCCAGGCATACACGTTTACGGTTTTAATTATCCTAACAACATAGAGACCATCCGACTTGTGGAAGAAATAGACCATGAAACATTGAGGGATTTAAGTTACGACAAGTCAAAGAAAAAGACAGAACTTCTTGTACAATACAACAATGCCACATCTAGCGACAGCCGTATTTACACACTAACCCAAGCAACCCTACCTTGGACCTCAGTAATAGGTCGTTCTTATCTCGGACACAAAATCAACTCACTTATAACTCAGTCGTACAATAGTGAGCATTTCATCGGTTCTGGTGTGGATATAAGCGATCACACGGGTTTAAATATTTACCGTTACAAAAACACAAACCATGAGTGTTCCGAAATGATATACCGCAATGCGAGAGACATCGATAGAAGACCTAAAAACGATGGCCAAAAAACATATGAAGTAATCTTCCACCCAGATATAACAGCACTTCCAATCGAGAAAAAGACTGCAATAATAACCATATGTGAATAACCCTTAATATCAACTGATATGAAAAAGACATTATTACTATTAGTGGCAGCGACAATATGGTCGGCCACGTGCGCACAGGATACCATCCACACGACACAGCCTTTTGACAACTACTACCACCCGTACTGGCACAACATTAATCTCGGGGACACTGTGATTTGCGACATTCCTGTTGAATGGGACAGCGTCAACCTGCACGGCCTCGTGTACAACACTCCTGAGCCAATCACAATCCACGGTGTCGCCGTTGCCGTCGACTTGAAATACCCGTCAATGTGTTTCAACGATTGGACATGGGACTCGGTAAGACATTGTTGGGTTGGCAACAACCCCAACGGATATTATGACAGTTTCGGAGAGTGGCATTTGATTGGCGACTCATCGTTGAATGAATCATACATGGATTTTTATATAATGAACATTGGGCATGTCAGTGTGAACCAAGTAAGCGACAAAGCCCGACTACACATGAAATTCGACACCGTGTCATACTATCTCAATCAGGAATTGACCGACAGATATCAATGGCCATTCACATGCAAGACACTTCCCGTATATGAGAAATATTTCAAAAAACCCCCCGTGGTATCTGAGAAATTCTATCTAGTCGGTGACAACCATTCTGATGCTGAATGCATACACGGCAATGGGAAATATCCGGCAATCTGGTTTTCGGGAGTAAGCATCGACAACGGCACCGTCTTGCAACGCAGGGTAATCTATTGGAGGAATGAAGACCGCTGGGAAGAAAAGGCTGGAGAGCAATGGATATGGCTTTTCCCCATCCTGACGCCAAACCCCGATTCGTCGTTCTATGAGCCTGACGACAGCACACAAATCTCAATTCAAATGAATGTTTGGGAACGCTATGTTAGTCTGCAACCAAACCCAGCTTCCACTGAGGCGACAGTTCTGTCAAGCTTTGGGCTGTCAGTAATCGAGGTATTTGACATGGCAGGCTCACGCGTTATGGAGAAGAGGGCCTCGGGCCTCACGGCCAAACTCGACGTCGCCACCCTGCCCCGCGGCACCTACATCGTCCGCATACACACCCCAATGGGCACCGCCTCGCGCAAGCTGATACTGCAATAGGTTTTACATTACAAAAATATTACGTAAACAACGGAAGAATTACGAAAACGTTTCTGTGATTCACCCAAGGATGCTCCGCACGCTCCGGCGGAGCCTAAAAAAGAAGGGAGCCTCCGCAGGGAGAGCCAAAACACATAACAATAAGAAAGCTCTTCCTTGCCTACAGGCACCACCTTCGCAGAGCAACCAACTCCGCACAATATCAACGTCATAT